>CBDCVB010000001.1:0-1546544 GCA_965222895.1 Dehalococcoidia bacterium
TTGGTGGTGAGCCTGTCGAACCATGAGCGGATTCTGGACACTCGTTCTTCCACAGGCTCAGCATTAACCGCCCGTGTGCTTGGAAGACTTTACAATCGTCCTGTCCAAACGGTGTAACTGTTCAGAGTTGCGGGGAAGTGAGCAGTTGCCGGCAGGCATTGAGGGGATTCAGTCCTTGGGCGCGCCAGGTGCCGAAGAGGGAAGCCAGGGTCATCTTGCTGCTGCTGCCCCGTTGCGACCGGGTGCCGCCGCTGATCTTGCGGCTGACGACCAGGTGGCGCAGGCTGCGTTCGGCGGCGTTGTTGTCCGATGGCGCCTCCGGTTCGGCCACGAAGACGAACAATTCCTTGATATGGCGCTCGATGCGTCGGCACAGTTTGGCCTGGGTTGCCGAGGGGTCGCGAAGGAAGGGTTGGCAGAGGGCCAGCAACTGCCGTTCCAGAACCAGTTGTGCGGTGCGCCGCCGCTTGGTCTGGGGATGGGCGCTGGCTTTGGCCCGGTCGTAAATCTCGTGGACGGCGTCGGCCCACTGCGCCAGCTTTTGGTCCTTCGGGTAAAGGGCCTTCAGATCGTGGATGTCCCGCAGCAGGTGGACCCAGCAGCGTTGCTTGGGGCCGTCGTAATGGTGGTAGGCAGCGTAGAAATCGCTGACCAGCACACCGGCGAAGGTGTCGCCCAGAGCTTCATCCACCACTTCCTTGTTGCGACCCCGCCGCAGGAAGTAGCGTTGGGTGGGGGTGCTGAAAGTCCACACGTAGCCGTTGTTGCCATCCTCACGCCAGCCGGTCTCGTCGGCATGGACCACTGGGCTGGCGCGGATCTGGGCCAATATCTGATCCACTGCGGCCTGGGCCCTTCGCGCGGTGCGATGCACCGCAGCCATGATGGCTCCCACGCTGAGGCGCAGCCCATGGACGGTGCGCAGATACCATTGGATGGCGCCAATGGGCAGTCGGGCCCTCCCGCAGCGTGGCAATCAGACTGACCAGGTTGATACCCAGACGCTGCTGGCCCATCACCACACCGTCCAGTTGCGCCGGGGGCACGCAGCGGCGGCGGCAAGCCGGACAATCCCTGGCGATGTAGACGTGCTCGGTAACTTCCGCCGGAACCTGGGGTAGGTCGATGACCTCCCGAGTGCGCTGGGTCCAGCCGCCGGACAACAGCGTTCCGCAGTCGGGACAGCACTCCATCACGTGCTCCACCCGTCGGGTGGGCGTCATGCGACGGCGGGCAAAGCCGTGGGGCCGCCGCTTGCCAAGCGCTTTGGGCTGGGCAGGTTTCCGGCTGGCTTCGGGTTTGAGGCCGGGCATCCCCGGGCGCCACTGGGTTTGGCCCGCCCTTCCAGCTGAGCAATCCGCCTCTCCAGGCCCTCGATGATGGCCTGCTGTCGGGCTATGATGGCCTCCTGCCGTATGACGATGGCGATGAGCACATCGCGGTCAGCAGTGGACAGGTCGATTTCCGAATCCATACCCGTTATATGACATAACCACAACCCCTCGCGCCAGCCATCCCCGAACCTCTTTGAACCAATTCCCCCCACCAAGTCTGAACAGTTACGCCGGCATCGCTATGCTTGCGCGGCAACGCACCCGCTGATAATCTGGCTGGCGATGTTCTCCATATTCAAACGTAACCGGGCAGAGGTTAACCAGACGCAGACTGTTGCTGGCGTGAAGCGCAGTCGGGACAGTTGGTTCGGACGCATCCGTAACTTGCTAGGGTCTGCGGAACTGGACGATTCGGTTTGGGACGAGATTGAAGAGGTGCTCATCTCCGCCGATGTTGGGGTGTCCACCACCATGACGGTGCTGGATGAACTGCGCGCCGACCTGCGTTCCGGTCGCGCTACCGATGGTGATAGCGCATTTTTACGCCTGAAGCAGCTGCTGTCGGCTGAGCTGTCCGCGCAATCCGATGCCGATGCCTGGCTGGACGACGATGCCATCGCCCTGCCTTATGTCATCCTGATGTGCGGTGTTAATGGGGTGGGCAAGACGACCAGCATCGCCAAGCTGGCCTACCACTTCACCCAGGCCGGCAAGAAAGTGGTGCTGGGCGCCGCCGACACCTTCCGCGCCGCCGCCGAGGAACAGCTGGAGATTCTGGGGGCACGGGTTGGCGTGGACGTTATCAGTCACCAGCCGGGGGCCGACCCGGGCGCAGTCGCCTACGACGCGTGGCAGGCCGCCCACGCCCGCGGCGCTGACATCCTCATCGTAGACACTGCCGGGCGCCTGCATACTCGCAGCAACCTGATGGACGAATTGCGTAAGGTGCGGCGGGTCATCAACGGTCTGGATGCAGCTGCCCCGCATCAGGTGCTGCTCACACTGGACGCAACAACGGGACACAACGGACTGACCCAGGCCCAGGCTTTTACCGATGCCGTGGGTTGCACCGGCATCTTCCTGGCCAAACTGGACGGCACCGCCCGCGGCGGCATCGTGCTGGCCATCCGCCGGGAGCTGGGTGTACCCATACTGTTCATCGGCACCGGCGAGGGCCTGGACGACATCGCGCCGTTCGACCCGGAAGGGTTTGTCGACGCCCTGCTGGCGCCGGCGACCTGACCACTCTGCCATCGTAACGTGTACGACGTCCTGGCCTGGTTGATCGCGCTGAGGGTGTTGTCCCTGGTGGCGTTTCCAGCGGCGCACCTGCTGCTGGGCCGACTCGCCGACCGGGGCTGGTCGGTATCGGCAATGCTCGGCCTGCTAATCCTCGCCTGGGTCTCGTGGATAGGCGGCAGCATCGGGGTTTTGCCCAACTCGTCGAAGGCCATCGCCGGCGTACTGTTGGCGATGGTGGCTGGCTCCATCTGGTTGGCCTACCAGCAACGTGTGCAGCTGGCCGATTTCTTCCGCCGACGCTGGACGGTGGTGGTCGGCGTCGAGGTGTTGTTTCTGGCGATGTTCGCGTTTTGGGCCCTGGTAATCAGCGAGGCGCCGGCAATCAACCACACCGAAAAGCCGATGGATTTTGGCATCCTGAATGCCATTGTCAACGCCGAAACTTTTCCTCCAGAAGACCAGTGGCTGGCGGGGCACAGTATCGCCTACTACTACGGAGGACACTACGTCGCCGCAATGTTGACTACGCTGACGGGCGTTCCTGCGGGAACGGCCTACAATCTGGCTGTTGCCACGGTGCCAGCGTTGCTGGCCGCGGGGTTGTTGGGGCTGGTGTACAACCTGCTCAGATTCGCCGGCGGCAGGGTGATTCCGTCGCTGGCGACCGGGGCTGCCGCGGCGGTGAGTGTTTTATCGTTGGGCAACCTCATCGGGCTGCTGGAGCTGGCCTACGTGCGCGGCTTTGGCGGCGATGGATTCTGGGGATGGGTTGGCATCAAGGGACTGGAAGGACCGGCCGGAGGCGACGGCTGGCTGCCCGATGGATTCTGGTGGTGGTGGCGCGGCACCCGGGTGATCGACACTTTGGGCGCAGACGGCGCGTCTCTGGATTACACCATCACCGAGTTTCCGTTTTTCAGCTTTCTGCTGGGCGATCTGCACGCCCACGTTACAACTCTCCCGTTTTTGCTGCTGGCGCTGGCGTTCACGCTGGTTTTGCTGGTGTCGCCGGAACCGCCCGGGCTGGACTGGCTGCGGCGGCGGCCCTGGGAAGCTGTCGCGCTGGCGGTAGCAATTGGCGCTTTGGCCTTTATGAACGCGTGGGATTTTCCGGTGTACATCGGAATCGTGGGCATGGCGGCGACGGCGCGGTGGTTCGCGTGGCGAACTATGCCAACCGGGCCCACCGGGCCCACCGGGCCGGTGGACTCCAACAACCCCCGGTTGGGCGACGCGCTGGCGGGTTCGGTTGGCCGGGCGGCCTTGCTGGCGGTTGGCCTGGCCGCCGCCGGATTGGCGCTGTATCAGCCGTTTTTCCTGTCGTTCGACAGCCAGGCCGGAGGAATCCTGCCGGTAACGGGGCCAGCCACCAGGCCGTTTCACTTCCTGCTGGTAATCGGCGTACCGGCGCTGCTGGCCGCCGGTCTGGTGGCCCGGACGGTGCTTGATGTGGGTTGGCCCACGCCGCGACTGCGGGTTATCGCCTGGACGCTGTTGGCAGTCAGCGTCGCTCCGTTGCTCGTGTGGCTGGTGGCGGTCGGCCTCCGCTTATCGGTGTCGCCCGATGATGTCGCCCTGGCAGACGGGGTGGTGGTGCAACGGCTCATGCTGGCGCTGCCGCTGTTGCTGCTGGGAGGACTCGCCGCTTACTGCGGGCTGGCGTTGATAGTCGGCCGGCGTCCCATGCAGTGGCTGGTGTTCGCGCTGCTGCTGGCATCCGCCGGATTTTACCTGCTCGCTGGCGCGGAACTGTTCCACATTGCGGATCAATTCGGTAACCGGATGAACACAGTATTCAAGGTTTACTACCAGGCGTGGCTTCTGCTCGGGATTGCCGGCGCCGTCGGCATCCATTACATTGTCGTTGCTCCGTTGCGCCGCAGCGATTGGGATCTGCGGGTGGTGATGCTGCGGATACTGGGGGTCGCTTACGGCGTGGTTGCAACGGTTTTTCTGGTGGCGTCAGCCTATTATCCGGTCGGTGCAATCGTGGAACGCACCGGGTGGGCCGACTCCGGAGAGGGTTGGCAGGACAATACGTTATCTGGATTGTCCTATTTGAGGGCATCAGAACCTGGGGAATATGAAGCAATCGAGTGGCTCTCCAACCCCGATAATATCGGCCGAATAGTTGAAGCCGTGGGCGACGATTACACCGATTACGGGCGGATTTCGGCCACGACGGGCCGCGCCACAATCTTGGGCTGGAAGGGCCACCAACGGCAATGGCGTGGCGACGATCAGGCATTCGCCGGACGCGAGGAAGACGTTGCAACCATCTACGAAAGCGATGACGCGGACACGGTGCGCCGCTTGCTGGAACGCTACCAAGTGCGCTGGGTGGTGGCCGGGCCGCGCGAAGTGTCAACCTACGGGCCGGATGTCCCAACGCGTATGTCGAGCTGGACGGACGCCGGTTGGCTCAACGAAGCGTTCGCATCCGACGATGTGGTCATCTACGAATTTACCAACTGAAACAACGTCTGAATCTACGACAACAAGCAACAATCAGGGAGGCAGGAAATGGAATTTGGAGACGTTAAAAACTTCTTTCAGTCCAATCACCGTGGCGTCATAACGACGTTTCGCCGTGACGGGACTGCCCAAAGCAGCATCGTGGTGTGCGGAGCCTCTCCCTTCGCCGGCGATGAGGCTCCGATTTTTGTGACCGTGCGCGGCACCTCGTACAAAGTCCGCAACCTCCGCCGCAACCCCCGTTGCAACGTGATGGCCGTAGCGGCCGACTGGCGCCAGTTTGCGGTGGTCGAAGGCACCGCGACGCTGAACGATTACCGAAACACCGAGGCCGAAACGATGCGGCTGCGGTTGCGCGATGCCTTCATGGCCTGCGGCGACAACGAGCACTCCGACTGGGAAGAATACGACCGCGCGATGGTCGCTCAGGATGCGGTGATAGTGGTAGTGCAGCCGGATAAGGTGTATGGGCTGATACGGTAGGCGAGTTGGTTACTCATCCAACTCAAGGGCTCCCTGCGACCCGGAGGGCGTCGTCTTGCCGGCCGGGTCGTCGTCGCCAGTAACGGCGGCGGCCGGATTATCCAGCAGCGCAAGCAGACCTTCCTCATCCAGCGTCCGCACTCCCAGCCGCTCCGCCGTGGCGAGCTTGCTGCCCGGTGACGCTCCGGCTACCAGCCAGTTAGTTTTGCGCGAAACTGATGATGAGGTGGCAGCGCCCAACGCCTTTACCTTGCCTTCCGCTTCCCGCCGGGTCATGGCGGACAGGGTCCCGGTGATGACAAAGGCCAGCCCTTTCCAGGGCAGCGCCGAGGTGTCGATCGGGGCCAGTTCCTGCCAGAGTTTCACGCCGGCCGCCCTCAGTCCGGCGATGGTTTCCTGGTTGCGTCGGGTTGCGAAGTAGTTGACGATGCTCTCGGCAATCTTGGGGCCCACGCCGTCTATCTCGGTCAGTTCGGCAATGCCGGCGGTAGCGATGTCATCGATGCTGGAGTACCGGCCGGCCAGCAGCTCCGCCACCTCTGCGCCCACGTGGAATATCCCCAAGGCAAACAGAATACGAACCAGCGGCCGTTGCTTGCTGGCTTCGATGTTGTTGAGGATGCGAGTGGACAGGCGATCTCCCATCCGGTCCAGGGCAGTCAGCTGCTCTGCGGTGAGCCGGTACAGGTGGGACGCATCTGACACCAGCCGCTGGTCAATCAGGATGCGGCACCATTGTTCGCCCAAGCCGTCGATGTCCATGGCGCCGCGGCTGACGAAGTGTTTGAGCGACTCGAAGAACTGGGCTGGGCAGGCCGAGTTGGGGCAACGGTGCATCGCTTCACCTTCGTCCTTGACGACGGCGGTCTGGCAAACCGGGCAGAGCGCCGGCATCCGGAACACGGGCAGATTCTCCCGGCCGGGGACTTCCACCGGGGCGATGATGTGAGGAATCACATCTCCGGCCCGCTCAATAACCACAACGTCGCCGATGCGGATGTCCTTACGGTGAATGTCCTCCTCGTTGTGCAGCGAGGCGTGCTGTACGGTGGCGCCGCTGACCACCACCGGCTCCAGAATGGCCTGCGGGTTGAGGCTCCCCGTGCGTCCCACGTTAATGATTACGTCAAGCAGACGCGTGGTTGAACGCTCAGCCGGAAATTTGTAGGCGATGGCCCAGCGGGGTTCGCGTCCGGCCACACCCAGCGAATTCTGCTGGCTGATGCTGTCGACCTTGACCACCACGCCGTCCGCTTCGTAGTTCCAGTCGTGGCGACGTTGCAGCATATCGTCATAGAACGCGCAGATTTCGTCCACCGTGTCGCAGGTGCGGTTCAGCGGGTTGATCCGAAAACCGTAGGCGCTGAGGTTTTGCAGAGCCTCCCACTGGCCGGCGGGCATCGGAGCATCGCCCGTGTCGTTGAGGCTGTACACCCACATTTGCATATTGCGGCTGGCGGTAACCCGTGGGTCCAGTTGGCGGATGGTGCCGGCTCCGGTGTTGCGGGGGTTAGCATACAGCTGTTCGCCCAAGCGCTCCCGCTCTTCGTTCATTTTCCTGAAACTGTCCAGCGGCAGATAAACCTCACCGCGCACTTCCAGGTTGGCTGGCGGGTGCGCCGACAGCGTGAGGGGAATGCTGCGGACGGTGCGGAGGTTGCTGCTGACATCCTCTCCGGTTTGGCCGTTGCCCCGGGTGGCGCCTTGTGCGAACCGCCCGTTGCGGTAGGTGAGGCGCACCGCCAACCCATCTATCTTCAGCTCCGCCACCATGCGAAATGATTGCCCGTCGAGCAGGTCGGTTACGCGCCGATGCCACGCTTCCAGACCCTCCCGGTCGAAGGCGTTGGCCAGGCTAATCATCGGGTTGGGATGCGCCACCTGCATGAACCCATCGACGGGGTCGCCGGCGACGCGTTGGGTTGGAGAATCAGCGGAGCGGCAGCCCGGATGCGCTGCCTCGAGATTGCGCAGCTCCAGGAGCAGCGTATCATATTGCCCATCGGCGATGACCGGCGCATCCTGGTTGTAGTAGAGCTGGGCGTGAAACCGCAACTGGACATGGAGTTGCCGCGCGCGCGCGAAGGGGTGGCGAGCTACTGGTACGCCTTTGGCCAGTCCAGTGTAAGTTGGTTCAGTGGGTGGTGTGCTCATCAGAAACATCCTGTGGACGTATGAAATACAACTGTTACGCAGTATAGACTCGGTGTTGGAATTGCCGCATAGACGCAAGCATACGCTGACCGATGGTTATTGACCGGTAGAGGGCAAAATAGATACAGTTAGCTGGCATATCGCGCTATTAGGGATAATCAAATGACCAGTGCAAAGCCTGCCCGACCTCCGCGCCGCGTAAGCCGGTCGTATAAGCGCAATCGCAAAAAAATAGCCTTTGGCTGGTACGGCGGTAAATTCAGCCACCTGGACTTCCTTTTGCCGAACCTGCCCGACGATGCTACTCACTTTTGCGACGTATTCGGCGGTTCCGCCGCCGTGCTTATCAACCGGGAGCCGGCGCCGGTGGAAACCTACAACGACCTGGATTCCGAGTTGGTCAACTTTTTCGCTACACTCAGGCGCCCGGAGGATGGCGAACGCCTGCTGAAAGAGATTGCGCTGACGCCATTTTCCAGAGAGGAATTGGCGTTAGCCTGTAAACCGGAACCCGGCTTGGATAATGTGGAGCGCGCCCGACGGTTCTACGTCAGGGCCCGCCAGACCCGAACCGGATTGGCGCAAACTTCATCGGAAGGCCGGTGGGCCCAGTGCATATTGACTTCCCGCTCCGGGATGGCCGGCGCCGTATCCCGGTGGTTGGGCGCAATCGAGGGTTTGCCGCCGATTATTGACCGGCTGATGCGGGTGCAGATTGACAACGCTCCGGCATTGGAAGTCATCCAACGTTACGACACCTCGGACACCTTGTTCTACCTTGACCCACCCTACGTCCACGATTCCCGCGGGGACAAACACGCCTACTACGGCGAAATGACCGACGTTGAGCATTGCGAACTGGCTGACCTGCTGCGCAGGATTAACGGCCGGGCGGCTATATCCGGCTACCGTAGCGACTTATACGATTCCCTCTACGCCGGTTGGCACCGGATCGACGCTCCTGAAAAGAACTGCCACTCGGTACGCCAGCCACGCCAGGAATGCCTGTGGGTAAACTACAAACCGCTATGCTAGACGACAGCACCGCAGACGGCCTCGAACCGGAGGCTCAACTTTCTCCTCTGCATCGTCTGCGGGAAATGTGGACTGCAGCACTGGCAGACCCCGAACCAAAGCTCGACGACAGCGTTGAAGAGCTAATCAACTGCGGGGTAGCCAGCATCCGGTACGCTTTACTGACCCAACTTCTGGGCAAATTGGCTGACCACAGGCGTGACGCCTTGAGCATACAACGCGGAGAAGCGACTACTGCAGAGGCCGCCGGTCGGTGGGACCCACGGAGTTTTTGTCAGGCAAACGTCGTGCCTTGGGTGGCAGAAGCTGGGCAAGTTCTTGGCACTAGTCCAGATCCGTATGTCAACAAACCCCTACGGCGAAATAGGCTTGACGAGTATCCGTCAGCAGTGCGCAATCGCCCACTTTGGGATAAGTTGGTGGTGGCGCTACGGACGGTAGAAGAACGTAACGACCCCGCACATACAGAGTCCAGACTACGGCAGTGTATGGCATCCCTAGCCAGACGGTACAACGAACTAAACGTCCGGTTTGACGTACCGCAGCGCATATCTTTGAATGCTACTGTAAGCCTTGTCACTAATTATTTAGCTCAGCCCAGCGGCGGCGAACGTCCACAGATAATAGTCGCGGCCCTGATGCGAACTGTCGGGCCGGCGTTTGGCGTTTTTGACCGGGTTGAGCGGCAAGCCATTAACGAAGCCGATGCGGCCAACGCCAGCCCGGGCGATGTAATTTGCTATCAAGACAATGAGCAAGTGCTTGCTGTGGAAGTGAAAGACCGCACTGTAACACTGGATGACTTGGACGTAGCGATTCTAAAAGCTCGACGAAGCAGAGTAACCGAGTTGTTGTTCGCAACTGCATCACCTCAAATTGACGATGCAGCAATAGTAGAACGAACTGCGCGAGAGTTCGGCTTGGGCATCAATGTCTATCAGTTGGATCTCGAAACGTTGCTACGAGTTTTGCTCACCATAGCCGGCGAAACCAGCCGAACCCGTTTTCTAACTTTGGTCGGGGAAGAGTTGAACGACCGGGTTACGCAGCCGTCGCATAAATTGGCCTGGCAAGAATTGCTCCGAACCCTGTAAGTTGCGCCGCTGTGCTCGCTGGGATAGACTGCTTGGCACATTCTCGCCAGGTATTCTAACCGGGATTCGAGAGGAGTTGCCGCCTTGACCACCATTGCCCCAACGCCGGAAGAAGCTCGGACGCAAATCATCAGCATGGTACGAGATTTCGTGCGTCGCGATGTGGAACCCGTGGCCGCCAAGCACGACGCCGAAGATACGGTGCCCTACGACCTCATCGACACCATGAAGGAACTGGGTCTGTTCGGCATCACGATACCGGAAGAGTACGGCGGGATGGGCCTGGATTACACGACCTTCGCCATGATTTTTGAAGAAATCAGCAAGGGTTACATGGCCTTGACCGGCACCTTGGGCACCCACCATATCCTGGCCTACGTGCTGGCCAATTACGGTACCCAAGAGCAGCGCAACCGGTTTCTGCCCCGCCTGGCCACCGGCGAAATCCGCGGCGGACTGGCCCTAACGGAACCCGGCGGCGGCAGCGATGTGGGGGCTTTGGAAACCCGCGCCGTGAAAGATGGCGAAGAGTACGTTATCAACGGCTCCAAAATGTTTATCACCAATGCAGAATCCGGCGACGCTTTCTGCCTGCTGGCCCGCACCGACCCCGACCCGTCCATCAAACACCGGGGGTTGTCGGCCTTCGTCATCGAAAAGAACGGCGACCCCGGTTTCAAGGTGGGCCGCCACCTTGAAAAACTCGGCTACCGAGGCCCGGAAACCTGCGAGCTGTTCTTTGAAGACTTCCGCATCCCGGCCGAGAACCTGATCGGCGGCGAGGAAAACGTGGGGTTCGGCCAAGTGATGAGCGGGCTGGAGACGGGGCGCATCAACGTTGCGGCGCGCGCCGTGGGCGTGGCTCAGGCCGCGCTGGATGCTTCGATGCGCTACATCCAGCAACGGGAGACGTTCGGCCAGCCCATCAGCCAGCACCAGGCGATTCAGCTGAAAATCGCCGACATGGCCACCAAGATTCAGGCTTCGCGCCTGCTGGTCTACGATGCCGCCGCCAAGAAAGACGGCGGCGACCGCATTGACCTGGAATCCGGTATGGCCAAGCTGTTCGCCAGCGAAGTGTGCGGCGAGGTCGCCATGGAGGCCATGCGCATCCACGGCGGTTATGGCTATACCAAAGACTTTCCCGTCGAGCGTTATTATCGGGATGCGCCATTGATGATAATTGGCGAAGGCACCAACGAAATCATGCGCCTGGTAATAGCCCGGCAACTGCTGAGGCGGCCGGAATACCAGCTGTAAGGTGCGCTTACAGTCCAACTCGAAGTTAACCGCTCTCCCCACCGAGGCACTAAATGGTTGAAGCCAAATCCCCCATCCGCCTGACCGAGCTTTCCCACTGCGCGGGTTGAGCGGCCAAGCTTAGCCTTGAGGACCTGGGTCAGGTCCTGAGTTATGTTCCCCTGTTGAGGCATCCCGACCTGCTGGTGGGCGCCGAAACGGGCGATGATGCGGCCGTGTATCGCATCAACGATGAAACTGCGCTGATCGTTACGGTGGATTTCTTCCCGCCGATTACGGATGACCCCTACGAATATGGCGCCATCGCCGCCGCCAATTCCCTGTCCGACGTGTATGCGATGGGTGGCAAGCCCCTGATTGCGCTGAATGTCGTGGGATTCCCGGCGTCGCTGGACATGGAGATTCTGGGCCGCATTTTGCAGGGCGGTTACGCCAAGGCAGCCGAGGCCGAGTGCCTCATAGTGGGGGGACACACCGTGGATGACCCGGAACCGAAATACGGGTTGTCGGTCATTGGCATTGTCGAGCCGGGCAAGCAGGTCAGTAACGCCGGCGCCAAACCCGGCGACGTGCTGATTTTGAGCAAACCCATCGGTACCGGCATCATCACTACCGCCGGCAAACAGGGCGTAGTCGATCCGGACGTAATGGCATACGCGGTGGAAACCATGGCGGCGCTGAACCGGCCGGCTGCCGAAGCGATGATGAAAGTCGGGGTCAACTCGGCCACCGACATCACCGGCTTTGGGCTGCTGGGCCACCTGAAGAGCATGGTACGCGGCAGCGGCGTGGCCGCCGAGATCACCCTGGCCGGGGTGCCGGCGCTGCCCGGCGTGCGGCAACTGCTGGCCAACGGCATAGCGCCCGGCGGCACGCATCGCAACGTGAGCAGCGTCGCGGACGTTGTGACCTGGGGCGACGGGTTGACGGAAGAAGACCAACTGCTGCTGTGCGATGCCCAAACATCGGGCGGGCTGCTGATGTCCGTGCCGGCCGAGCGGCAACAGGACCTGATTGATGCTCTCCACGCTGAGGGCGCGCAGTGCGCCGCAGTGGTGGGACGCATCACCGACGGCCCGGCGGGAACCATCATCGCCAACCCCTGACCGGTTCATTGCCGTTACCAGCCCTATCCACGCCAACGGAGCGTCCCAATGACGACACCTGACCAGCAACAACAGCAATCATTCGCCGCCCAACCCGAGTTTGGCCTGAAGCGTCCCGACCAGGTAAAAACGGCCCCACCCCGGGGCGAACGAGTCCCACCGGGGCAGTTCGTGGCCAAGACTTTCCCAGTGCTGACTTATGGAGAAACACCGGCGGTAGACCTGTCCACGTGGAGCATTCGCGTGTTTGGGTTGGTGGAACGCGAAATCACGCTGGACTGGCGGCAGTTCTGCGATTTGCCGTGGGCAACGGTGGATGCCGATTTTCACTGCGTTACCCAATGGTCGGCCCTTGACCAGACCTGGGAAGGGGTAACGGTGTCGCAGTTGCTGGAGCCGGCGGGAGTTCTGCCGGAAGCGCGCCACCTCATGGCCCATTGCTATGGCGAGTATACGACCAACGTGCCCCTCGATTTGGCCTTGTCTGAGGGATTGTTGGCTCATCGGCAGAACGGCGACGAGATTGGCAAGGACAATGGCTGGCCCGTGCGCTTGGTGATTCCCAGCCGATACGGCTGGAAATCTGCCAAGTGGGTGAACGGCATCGAACTGCTGGCGGAAGACGCTCCGGGGTTTTGGGAACAGCGCGGTTACAACAACAACGCTGACCCGTGGCGGGAAGAGCGGTTTTGGCCCGAACTGACCAAGTAAACCGCTCCTCAACGCCAGGCAAATGAAGCGGCCGCCGGGTTTTTCACCCGGCGGCCGCAATCATCCCACAGTTTGGGTTGCAGTTTAGGCCACTTGCAGCAACTCCTCCTGTCCGGCGGTCGCTCCGGTGGTTGGCGAATTGGTCCAGTTGACGTCAATCACTTCCACCGGCGCGTCCAAGTCTCGCTGCAAGCCACACTGGAGGCAGCTGACAAAGATGCCGTAAATATCCCGTCGCAGTTCCAGGTCGCCGCGGCATTTGGGGCAGGCTTTGAATTTTAGCTTCATGATGGCCTCCTTGTAAGATTACAAATTTCCGGTAAGGGATGCGACGCCCGAGCAGCCTCGTGTTGGTTGGTATACGCACGGCATCACGCGTCGGATTTGCTATCGTTTCGTGGATTGTTAAGAGCATTTACCAAGGGGCTATTTCCATCGGTTGGATAATACACCTTGACATTATCCGTGTCAACTCGTATTATGCTAACTAGAACAATGTGATATAAATCACGGGACAGTATTCCCTGATGATGTAAGATAGAGCGGCAGGAATACGGCCGATTGGCCCGTCCCGGGGAGAAACACGATTATGCAACGGCGGTCGCCACGGGCGCCTCAATTCACCAGGCCCGTTTTGGAACCTTACCCGGCGCCGAGTGCCCAAGCGCCTGAGCACTGGGACGCCGATTTGATGCAGAACCTGCCGGAGAAACCCGAAAACGCCTCCGGCAGCAATGGCGCCGTGCGACGTAGCGGATCCGGTGCGGAAATGGAAGGGGTGTACATCATTTCGGTGGCGGCGCGGTTGCTGGAAATGCACCCGCAAACCCTCCGCAAATACGAGCGGTTGGGGCTCATTCAGCCGGTGCGCACGGTTGGTATGCTGCGACTCTACTCACGGGAAGACCTGCGCAAGGTGATGATGATTCGCCACCTGATGGACAACCTAGGACTAAACCTTGCCGGCGTGGAGTTTGCGCTCAACCTGGTGAACAACCTTGAAGTATTCTCGCGCCGACTCACCCGCTCCACCACCGATGCAGAAGTGGCCGACCGTATCCGCGAGGAAGTGGCCTTGCTATGCGGCAGCCTCAGTTTGCCGGCTCCTGAGTAGTTGATTCCACGGCGCCGCACGGCGCTGGCTGTTGGAATCTACCGCATGGCCAAATTTTGACATTCAATCAGGAAACGTAATCAGGAAACGCAAATGACTAATGAGCACGACCACCCGGCCGGTGATGCGAACCCACCAGACCGCGCCGCCGACGCCGATAGTATCCCGGCTTCGCTTTTCGACGGTGAGAACACGGACACGGCCAATGACGGAATTAACGACCTCCCGCCGATGTCTCCCGAAGCGGAAGCATTGATGCTGCGGGCGGCGCTGTCTGAAGCCAACGAGGAAATCGCGCGGCAGGCCGACGCCGTGCAGCGGGGTTTGGCAGACCTGGCGAACCTGCGCCGGCGACACGACGAGGAACGCCTGAACATCCGGGAACAATCCAACAGCCGATTGCTGGTGCATTTGCTGCCAATCGTGGATGAGCTCGAGCTGGCGGTGAATCATCTGAACAACGCCGTTGCCGAAAATGTCAACGGTGGGGTGGCCGATTCCTGGTCTGAGGGCGTGCGCCTGATCCAGCGTAAACTGGCGGCGTTCCTGGAGTCTGAAGGGGTTACTCGCATCGAATCGCTGGGTGAGCCATTCAACCCGGAGTTGCACGAAGCCGTCGGCATCGCACAGGTGAGCGCCGCCGACTCCGGTTGCGTGGTTGAGGTGCTGCGGCAGGGTTACCGCCTGCACAACCGGGTGGTTCAGGCCGCCCAGGTAGTGGTTAATCAGTAAGATTCAGAAACAAAGGGCCGGGGCCGGGTGGCGACTAATTACCGCTGCCGTCGGCGCATCCGCTAACTTGACACCGGCGCAGACCAAACTCGAAAAATAAATTTAGACTTGAGGAGTAATAGCAATGGCAAAAATCCTGGGCATCGATCTCGGCACTACCAACTCGGTAGCTGCGGTTATTGAGGCCGGCGAGGCAGAAGTAGTCGAAAACGCGGAAGGCAACCGTATCACCCCATCGGTGGTGGCGGTAAACGTCCGCAGTGGCGAGCGGTACGTCGGGCAAACCGCCAAACGGCAGGCCGTTACCAACCCGGAGAACACCATCTTCTCCGTGAAGCGTTTGATGGGCCGGCGGTTTGAAGACCCAAACGTGCAGAATGCCGCCAAGCGCCTGCCCTACAAAATCGTGGGCGGAGAAAACGGAGACGCCCACGTGGAGATGTCGGGCCAATCCTACGCTCCTCCGCAAATTTCGAGCATGGTGCTGCAAAAAATCCGGCAAGACGCCGAAGCCAAGCTGGGCGAGACCATCACCCAGGCCGTGATTACGGTTCCCGCCTATTTCAATGATTCCCAGCGGCAGGCCACCAAGGACGCCGGCACCATCGCCGGGCTGGACGTGCTGCGGATAATCAACGAACCAACCGCGTCATCGCTGGCCTATGGCATTGACAAGCAACAGACCGATTCCACCGTTGCAGTGTTCGACCTGGGCGGCGGTACGTTCGACATTACCATCCTCCAGTTGGGCGATGGTGTTTTTGAAGTGCTGTCAACGAACGGCGATACCTTCCTGGGCGGCGACGATTTCGACGACACCATCCTGGAATGGCTGGTTGCCGAGTTCCGTGCCGAAACCGGCATCGATCTGACGCAGGACCGCATGGCTTTGCAACGGCTGCGCGACGCGGCGGAACGGGCCAAGATCGAGCTGTCCAGCACACTGGAAACCGAGATAAACCTGCCGTTCATCACCGCCGACGCCAGCGGGCCACAGCATCTGGTCAAGCCCTTGACCCGTGCCCGCCTGGAGCAGCTGGTTGGCGGCCTCATTGACCGCACCGAGGGCCCGTGTCGGCAGGCAATTGCAGACGCCGGCGTCGGTTCCGGTAGCATCGACGATGTGATTCTGGTCGGTGGAATGTCCCGTATGCCGTCCGTGCAGGCCAAAGTACAGCAAATTTTTGGCCGGGAACCCTCCCGTTCGGTCAACCCGGATGAAGCCGTGGCCTTGGGCGCCGCGATCCAGGCCGGCGTGCTGGCCGGCGAAGTTGGCGACATCGTGCTGCTGGACGTAACGCCGCTGACCCTGGGCATCGAAACGCTGGGCGGTGTTACCACTGCGCTCATCCCGCGCAATACGACCATCCCCACCAAAAAGACCGAGACGTTCACCACCGCCGCTGATTCGCAGGCCAGCGTAGACATCCACGTCCTGCAGGGCGAACGGCCCATGTCGGCCGACAACAAGACCATTGGCCGGTTCATGCTGGATGGCATACTGCCCGCTCCCCGCGGAATGCCCCAGATTGACGTTACGTTTGACATCGACTCCAACGGCATCCTGAGCGTTTCGGCCCAGGACAAGGGCACCGGCAAGGAACAGCGCATCGTCATCCAGACCAGCAGCGGCCTTACCGACGAAGACATTGAGAGGATGATGTCGGAGGCGCAATCCAACGAGGAGTCCGACCGCCAGCGCCGCGCCGAAATCGAGACGCGAAACCAGGCAGACAGCCTGGCCTACTCGGCGCAGCGGTTGCTCACCGATAACGCCGAAGTATTGCCGGCTGATTTGAAAGCGGAGGCTGAAGGCAAGCTGGCGGCACTGCAAACTGCCATCGCGAGCAATAACGTAGCGCAGATGCAGACTGCGATGAACGAGTTGAACGAGGCCTTGCAACGAGTCGGTCAGGCGGTTTATTCGCAGCCGGGGACCGGCGGGCCCGGAGACGCTGGCGGCGCCGGCGACGGAGCATCCGACACAGACGACACCATCGAAGGTGAATTTCGCGAGGTGTAGCCCTTACCGTTGGTCCGCATCGCAAAACGGGCGAACCGGGTACAAGCACGGTGGCCGGCGACGAATCCATCGGATGTCGGCCGGCGTATCAATATAGTAAAGAAACTGCGGCATCACGACGAATCCAGTCCGACCGATCCTTGGTTGGTTGACGAGTTGTTGCGCGCACGTAAATCCTGCGTAAACTACCGCGGCAACCGTGTTAATTGCTGGCGGAAGTGCTATAATGGCCTTGACCTCAACATCTGGCGCGGGCAATCATCCCGCCGGACACTGGGAGAAGTGCAATGAGCGCATCACAAAGAGATGATACCGAAACGACCGGGTTGGAAACTGACAGCCCCGTAGTGAGCACCGCACCGATTGGCGTGGAACAGCAGGCCGGCCCCGAATTCGAGGGCTACGACCCGGAGTCTTTCACCCCGTTGCAGACTCATTACCTCGAGACTCTGCGACAGCTGATTGTGGTAAAAAACGAATACCAGACCGCTCCAGAGTACGAGGCATGGATGATGGACGCCGTGAAGCGTTCGATCTACTCGGCTCTGCGCGATTGCATCGAGGCCAATATTGGCGACATCGCCAAGGAACTGCTGCATCGAGAGCATCAGGTAAACTAAACCCCGAACCTGCACAGCGGCCGGCCGGGGTAACCCGGTCGCCGTCATCCTGTATGGACCCGTAGCATCCCGACTCACCACGATGAGTTGGATGTGCCTGAAACAGCGTGCCTTGGCCCTCAAATATGGCGAACACGGGGTAGGTTGGATCGGCGGCGATGCGGGCGGTACGGTTGTTGTCCGGGCCTCTGGCTGGTTTGACAGACGCTTTCAACGCTATGATATACTCCCATTGTTGCCCCAACGCCGAGGTGGTGGAATTGGTAGACACGCGGTCTTGAGGGGGCCGTGGGCTTTCGCTCGTGTGGGTTCAAGTCCCGCCCTCGGCACCAGCCGGCCACCCGCAACCTGGCCGGGCTTCAACGTTAGAATCCATAGGGTGTCAATCGAGCAGATATAAGGCGACGTAGCCAAGTGGTTAAGGCGGAGGTCTGCAAAACCTCTATTCGGCGGTTCGAATCCGCCCGTCGCCTCCAATTCGACAGCCCGATGAACCAACCAACAGCCAATGATTCGTCGCTGGCATTGACCAGTCAAACCCAACTGATGCGTAATGTACACCGCGCGGCGCACCGACAAACGAGGGCGTGGCGCGTTTCATTTTAACACTGTGCCGAGGTGGCGAAATGGTAGACGCGGCGGACTTAAAATCCGCTACCTCCTAGAGGTGTGTGGGTTCGATCCCCTCCCTCGGCACCACTCCCTTGGTTCCCTACTAAGACCGCCCCAAATCGGGGCGATTTTTTCGGCGTTTGGCACAAACGAACGACCGGGTAACCACCGGTAACGTGGCGTCGACCCTCAGGCATTCGGGCTCTGCGCCTGGAGCTAATTCACCGACAGATTGGCGCCTGATGCAGCCGAGCGCCAATCTGTCGCGGTGCACTAGCGCCATTCCCTACACTGATGTCTGCGTAATCACCCTCGGGGCAACTTTGCGGGAGAGCCAACGACCGTCTCCAGGGTCGCCGTGGAGCTGGCCGTCGCGCACGATGACCTTGCCGCGCAGCAAGGTCATTACGGGGTACCCTTCGCACTGGAAGCCGTCCCAGATGGAGTAATCGGAATCGGCGTGCAGTTCGTCCACCGTTATCATCTTCTTGAGATTGGGGTCGAAGATAACGATGTCGGCGTCACTGCCCGCGGCGATGGCGCCCTTCTGCGGGTACATCCCGAGAATTTTGGCGGCGTTGGTGGAGGTGATGGCGGCGAACCGCTCCAGGTCGATGCGTCCGGTGGACACTAGCTTGGTGTACGTGACCGGCATCCGGGTCTCAATGCCATTGTGTCCGCCGCAGAGAGTGCGGATGGTTTCGCCGGCCAGCTTGATGTTCTTGTACGTGGTCCATTCATCGGTGGCCGTGGTGCAGATGGGGCCGTCGGCCAGCCCCTGTTGCAGCGCGTCCCGGTCGTCAGAGTACTTGATGGCCGGGTAGGTGTGGATGGCCAGGCCGTCGGGCTTCAGGTAGTCGTCGCAGGTGAACTCCAGGTAGTTGTGCAATGCCTCGCCGTAGACCGGCAGTTGCGCGGCACGGGCCTCGGCGATGGCGGCAACCCCCTCTTTGGCAGTGGTGTGGACGAAGTAGATGCCAGTCTCGGTGCTTCGCGCCAACCGGACGACCTTGCGGAAGGAAATGTCTTCGGAGATGTTGTTGTGGGCCAGGTGCAGGTTGGAGCCCTGGTCGCGGCCCTCACGTTCCAGCTTTTCCTCCATATAGGTAACGATGTCGTCCTCTTCGGCGTGGACGGCCATGATGCCGCCGTGCTTGCCGACTTCCTGGAAAATCTCCCACAGATGCCCCATCGGAACCCGGGCGTGGAAAGTGGTGAATATCTTGAAACTGGCTACGCCCGACTGAATCGCCTCGCCAATCTCGCCCATGGTACTGGGCGGGATTGCCCCGGCGAGAATGTAGTGGAAGGTGTAGTCGGTGTAGGAATGCCCCCGAAACGTATCCCGCCGCGTTTCAATCTGCGCCATGATTGGCTCGGAGGGCGGAACCGCGCCGGGCGTTAGAGGCAATGCCCCGGCGAAATCAACGTAGGTGGTGACGCCGCCGAAAGCGGCGGCGCGGCTGGCAGCCTCGGGCGGTTGGGTGAAGATGTTGGGGTCGCCTCCGGCCCAATAATCCGGCACCGGCACATTGATGTGAGCGTGGGGTTCGATGCCGCCCGGCAGGACGATCATCCCGGTGGCGTCGATGGTCTCCCCCGCGCCCAGGTCGTCCAAAGTGCCGGGAGAAGCCACCGCCGCGATTTGCTCCCCCTGAATGCCCACGTCCATAAGACCGGCGCCCCCCGGCGTAACCACCGTCCCGCCCTTAATAATCAAGTCCAGCATTATTGCCTCCCGAATCGACGATTTGGCGCACTGTCTCGTTAAAAACGGTACGCCAGACAAGTATAGTGGCACCGATTATAACGCAGCAGACGGGTATCGGCCCAAAGCAACGTAGGTATCCCTCGCCCACCGGTTCTCCATCGGCGATTGCGAAACTCCAGTCCCTGCCTGCTGTCATTGCGAGGAGCGTAGCGACGTGGCAATCTCGATGAGGTTGAACACCCGTCGGCGAACCGCCTTTGCTACGGCGACGGGATTGCCACGCTACGCTCGCAATGACAGATTAAAGTGGGTACGCATGAGTAACAGTCGCCGTTGCAATTGCTGGCTGACAGTTTGTCGCTGACAGTTTGTTGTAGAATTGCCGGGCAAACCGTACTGCCCGGCGTTATTCTTTGGGCAGTCCACCACATTCCACCATTGGAGAGGCGATGTCGCAACTGATGACCGGCAAGCAGGCGCTTTTGGAAATGCTCAAAGCCGAGGGTGTTGAGTACATCTTCGGCAACCCCGGCACCAGCGAGGGCCCCATCATCGACCTGCTGGGTGATTACCCGGAGTTCCGCTACATCCTGGCCCTCCAGGAGAGCGTGGCCGTGGGAATGGGCGAGGCCTATGCGCGGGCTACCGGGCGGGCGTCCTTCGTCAGCCTGCACGTGGATAGCGGGCTGGCAAACCGCATCGCCCTCATGCTGGATGCCCTCAATACCGGCACCCCCATGGTGGTGACCTCCGCCAATTACGATGCCCGCAAGGTGAACGAGTCCATTACTGATCTGGCCCAGCTGGTGCGGCCCGTGACCAAGTGGGCGGTGGAACTGACGCTTCCGGATCAGATACCCAGCGCGATGCGCCGGGCATTCAACGAAGCCAACAGCCACCCCAAAGGCCCGGTTTATGTTGGGTTCACTTCCAACGCCCTGGAAGGCATGGCGGAAATGAACATCGTGCCCTCCCGCCCCGTGTATGACGCCCCAAGTCCCAGCGCAGCGGGCATCGCCGAGGCCGCGTCGCTGCTGCTGGACGCCAGCCGGCCCATCTTGCTGGTGGGCGACCGGCTGGCGGAAGACGACGCACTGGATCAGGCGGTGGAACTGGCCGAGCTGATGGGCTTGCCGGTGTACCAGTCGCGGGGCGCGGAGGTGGCTTTCCCAACCACCCACGACCAGTTTCTCGGCAGCCTCTCGCTGCGGGTGAGCGACCAGCGCGCCATCCTGCAACGTGTTGACCTGGTGCTGGCGGTGGGAACAGACCCGTTTGAAGAGCTCTTCTACTGGGGCGACGTAATTCTTCCCCCGGATGCCACGCTGGTTCACATCGATCCCAGCCCAGGACGCATCGGCCGCTCCGAACCCACCCACGTCGGCATCGTGGGTCATTGCGGGCCGGCGCTGTCCGACCTGACCGCAGCCCTCACGGAACGGTTGTCGCTGGGGGATCGCTCGGAGATCGAGGAACGCCGGCAGGGCGTTATAAGCGAAAAGCGGAGCAATCGGGAAAACTTCGATCAGGCCGCTGCGGAACGGTGGGACCACAAGCCGATGTCGCCAGCGCGCATGATGTACGAACTGGCCGCTGCCGTCCCCGCTAACGCCGTGGTCGTTGACGACTCGATCAGCAACCGCGGCGCCATGCGCCACTACTTCCAGGCTGCCCGCTCCGGAGACCTGCGCGGCGTCCGGGGCCAGGCCATCGGTGGCGGCATCGGTGCGACCATGGGCGCCCAGTGCGCGTATCCGGACCGCCCGGTGTTCGGCGTCATCGGCGACGGCAGCGCCATGATGACCGTCCAGGGACTATGGACAGCCGCCAACGACAACATCCCGTGCGTCTTCGTCATCTGCAACAACGGTATGTACCGGGTGCTGAAGGTGAACTTCAACGTCTACCAACAGGATGTGCTGGAGTTGCCCGAAACCTCCGGCGGCCGACTCCTCTATTCCGAATTCGCCACACCCTTCGACATGGCGGGCATCGCCAGCAGCATGGGTGTCCACGGCGAACGCATCACCGACCCGGCGGCAATCAAGCCCGCGGTGGAACGGGCGGTGGCCTCGGGAAAGCCGGCCTTGCTGGATATTGTGATCGACGGTTCGTTATAGGGCTGGCGGAGACAGCTCGCTCAATCAATCGCCCGTCTGCTCAGGCCGCCGGGCTCAATCTTTGGGAATTACCAAGCAAACTTGACACAGCCCCGCAGATAGGCTATCATCGTACCACGAATTGATTGTAGGATGGTGAACGGCAATGGCCGCTGGCAAGAGTTTTCGCAAAGGCATCGGTATCATCGAATTGCTCGAACTGTTCCCCGACGAAGATACCGCCCGCGTATGGTTCGAGGGTATCCGCTGGCCCGAAGGCCGTGGTTGCGCCCGTTGCGGCAGTGGGCAGACCAGAGACGTTCCGAATGCCAAGCCCATGCCCTACTGGTGTTCCACCTGTCGCTCCTACTTCTCCGTGAAGGTAGGAACGGTCATGGAATCGTCCAAGATACCCCTCCGGAAGTGGGCGATTGCGTTCTACCAGATTGTCACTAACCTGAAGGGCATATCCAGCATGAAGTTGCACCGCGACCTAGGCATTTCGCAAACTTCCGCCTGGTTCCTGGGGCACCGTATCAGGGAAGCGATGGCCGGCGATGACCCGGTGTTCTCCGGGCCGGTAGAGGCGGACGAAACCTACATCGGCGGCAAGGAAGGCAACAAGCACGAAGACCAGAAACTGCGGCGTGGACGCGGCGCAGTCGGCAAGGCCGCCGTCGCCGGTGTCAAAGACCGGGAGACCAATCAAGTTGATGCCGAAGTGGTGGAACGGACGGATGGCCCCACGCTCCGGGAGTTTGTTCACCACCGGACGGAACCGACGGCGATGGTGTACACGGACGAAGCGGCGGCCTACCGGCGGCTGAACCGCCCCCACGAAGCCGTAGCGCACAGCGTCGGCGAATACGTGCGGGATATGGCGCACACCAACGGGCTGGAATCGTTCTGGGCCCTGCTGAAACGGGGCTACGTCGGGATTTACCACTGGATGTCGGTCAAGCATCTGGGCCGCTACGTAACCGAGTTTGAGAGCCGGCACAACAACCGCCCGCTGGACACCTTGTCGCAGATGGCCGATCTGGTGCGGGGTTGCATCGGCAAGCGGCTCCGGTACGTTGACCTCACCGGGCCGGGCCGGATTCTGCAACCGGCGATGTTCAGGATGTAGGCGGTTGATTGCATCCGCGTTTTTCGCGGTATAGGGGGGCGATGATGGCAGAACAGAACTTCCCCGACCGGGCGTTGTATAACCTGGACAACCTTGACGTGCTGCGGGGGATGAACTCCGAGACCGTTGACCTGATTGCCACCGACCCGCCGTTCAACAAGAAACGCAACCGCAGTGCCTCCTCAGGCCAGTACGAAGACGCCTGGCGTTGGGCCGACCATCCGACGATGCAGAAGGAACGGCCCGAACAATGGAAGTGGCAGCCGGTGCATCGCATCTGGCTGGACCAGATAAGGGACGAAAACGAAGCCCTGTTCCAGGTAATAGAGGCTACGCGGTTGACGCAGGATGATGACACGGCGGCCTTTCTGTGCTTCCTGGGCGTGCGACTGCTGGAAATGCGCCGGGTGCTCAAACCGACGGGTAGCATCTACCTGCACTGCGACCACGTCGCCAATGGCTATATCCGCATGGTGATGGACGCCATCTTCGGCAAAGCCAACTTCCGTAACGAAATCGTGTGGGCCTATCCTGCTAGTCCGTCAGCTACTAGAAAGGACTTCCCGCGCAAGCACGACACCATCTTTCGGTATTCTAAGACGGCAGAGTGGACGTTCAACGCCGACGCTGTTCGAGTTCCGTATGCTGAGTCCAGCATGGAACGCATCAAATATCCTGCTAATGCTTCAACCGTTATGGCGGGTAACACAATAGAATTGCAAGAAGGCGGCAAAATACCGCCAACGGTATGGTCAGATATACAACAAACCTACCGTTACAGGAAAGAGCGCACGGGCAGCCCTGACCAGAAGCCGGTAGCCCTGTACGAGCGCATCATCAAAGCGTCCAGCAACCCCGGCGACCTGGTGCTTGACCCCTTCTGCGGCTGCGCCACTACGCCGATAGCGGCCCACAACCAGGGCCGGCGTTGGGTGGGGATTGACCGCAGGGAAGACGCCTCTTTTCACATCGCCAACCGGCTGCTGGGGCTGGGCATCAATGTCAACGAGTTCAAGGTGCAGCAGCAGGCGTTGCTGGACGAATTACAAGCGCATTGCGAAATCCTTTCCACCCCCCCCTTCGTTCCGACGAAAACAGCAACGCTCCCGACCTGCCGCCGGTCTATCTGCGGCGCAAGCCGACCACGATGCGGAGGGCGGATATGCTGGACATCCTGGTGTCGCAATGGGGGCTGCGCTGCTGGGGCTGCGGCTTTGAGCCACCAACGGTGGAGTACCTTGACCTTGACCACGTGCTGCCGGCGTCGGAAGGCGGCAGCAACGAACTGGATAACCGTGCCCCGCTATGCGGCCCCTGCAACCGGCGCAAATCCAACACGATGACGCTGACCTCGCTACGGCGGTTGAACAAGCGCGAAATGCGGTGGTACGGCGACCATAAGATTGACCGGCTGGTGGATATTGCCGCCGCCCGCCAGTGGGCGACGGATTATCTGGCGCAACAACCGCAGCAGGGCGCGTTCTCTGCATTTGTCAGGTAATGCAGTTACTTACTCGTTGTCAAGTTTACTTGGTAATTCCCCAATCTTTAGCCCACCATCTTTACCGAAAAGGAATATGCTCATGCGTACCAACACCACCAAGGCTAAACTCAACGAAGGCGAGGTAGTTTTCGGGGCCATCATCACCCGCTATGCACCCGACATGGTGGAGATTTTCGGCGCCCTCGGCTACGACTTCGTGATGATTGACTGCGAACACGGGCCGGCCGGTCTCGATCAGGTGGAGCACATGGTGCGCGCCGCCGAATCCTTCGGCATTACGCCCATCGCCCGCATTCCCGACCACTCCGAGCCAACCATACTCCGGTATCTTGACCGGGGCCTCCAGGGGATAATCGTGCCTCACGTCAACACGGGAGAGCAGGCCGCGGCCATCGCCCGAGCCTCCCGTTACCATCCCGACGGTTATCGGGGCATGGGGGGCGGACGCGCGCAGGACTACGGCATCGGCGTCTCCCGGGACGAGGCCACGGCCTGGGTCAATTCACAGGTGCTGGTGATTCCCATGGTCGAAGACATCGAGGCGGTCGGCAACCTGGACGACATTCTCCAGGTATCGGGCGCCGACGTGCTCCACGTGGCGGCATCCGACCTGGGCCAGAGCATGGGGAATCCCGGAGCGTCCGAAGTGCGCCGCGTGATGAGCGAGGTCATCCCACGGGTTCGCGCTGGCGGCAAGTCGGTCGGAGTGGGCGGCAACAACCCGGCTGATGCCGCCGGAGTCGCTGAGTTCATCAACCTGGGAGCCAACTTCGTAACTGTTTCCGGCTGGGGCCTGCTGCGCCTCGGCGCCGAAGACTTCCTGAAAAGGGTCAACGACGCCCGGTGAGCGAGATACCGGCCAGGTTAGATTCACGCCGCCGGATTTCCATTGCCTCCGATAGTACGGTACGATGTCGCATCATCCGCGAGCATTCGTGCCGGAAGCCGTAGAGGAGACAAAAGAATATGACCACACCGACCAACCCGGGCACCCTGGATTCCGCAACCCTGACCGAATTTCGGGAAGCCTTCGAATCACAGCCTTCCCACCAACTGATGCAGAACGTGGTCACCCAGCACGACGTGAACGATGTGGCCCTGAACCGCAACATCATTGCGGCGGCAACCCACTCCTTTTCCACGGTGCTGGACGACTGGGGCGTGACTAACCAGGCCCGTTCCGGCCGTTGCTGGATGTTCGCCGGCCTGAACCTGTTTCGGGCGGAATCCAAAGACCTGCTCAACGTGAAGGAGTTCGAATTCAGCCAGAGCTATGTAATGTTCTGGGACAAGATTGAGCGGGCCAACTACATCCTGGAAGCAGTTATTGAGACCGCCGACCGCCCGGTTGACGACCGGGTGGTGGCCTGGTTGCTGCATCAACCCCTCGGGGACGGCGGCCAGTGGGATATGTTTGTCAGCCTGATGCGGAAGCACGGGGTCGTGCCCAAGACCGTCATGCCGGAAACGGAAAGCTCCGGCAACTCGACCCGCATGAACGCCAGCCTCAATTACCAGGTGCGCCAGGGCGCGCGGGATATTCGCCGGCTATACACTGAGGAAGGCGGTTTGGACGCAATGCGCCAGGCCAAGGCTGAGGCTCTCCGTTCCATCTATCAGATCCTGTGCATCCACCTGGGCAACCCGCCCACCAACTTCGACTGGCAGTGGAAGGACAAGGACGGCGAGTTCCATCGGGACGCCCGCATGACTCCCCTGGAGTTCGCTGAAAAGTACATCGCCACCCCCATGGCGGAGTACGTTTGCCTCGTCCACGACCCGCGCCAGTCCAGCCCGCCGGGCCGCACCTATACGGTTCAGTACCTGGGCAACGTAGTGGACGGAAACCGGATTAAGTACCTGAATGTGGACATCGAACTGATGAAGGACATTGCCATGCGGATGCTGCTCGATGGCAAGCCGGTCTGGATGGGCTGCGACACGGGCAAGCAAATGCACCGTGATAAGGGACTTTGGGACGCTGACCTGTTCGACTACGCCAGCGTCTATAACGCCGAGTTCTCCATGGACAAGGCGGAACGGCTGGAGTACCACCAGACGGCGATGACCCACGCCATGCTGTTCACCGGCGTGGACGTGGTTGACGGCAAGCCGCGCCGCTGGCGGGTGGAAAACAGTTGGGACGACAAGGTTGGCGACAAGGGATTCTTCATGATGAACGACTCCTGGTTTGCCGAGTATATGTTTGAAATTGCCGCCCCTCGCAACTATCTCCCCGCAGACCTGCAGCAAGCCCTGGAACTGGAGCCAATAGTGCTGCCACCCTGGGATCCGATGGGCTCGCTGGCGGACTAATCTGCCACCAACGCACCGACCCGTTCGCGGGCACGCCCGGTGAATATGCCCCGACTCATCCCACGCCGGGTCACGCCCGCCGTCAATATTATCGAAGCGTTTCCATCGAACGGAGGAAAACCTTATGCCTGCCAAAAAGGGTACCGGAATGCTGATGGTCTGGTGCGACGTCCCGGAAGACCGCGAGGACGAATTCAACCGCTGGTACAACGAGGAGCACATCCAGGAAATTCTCAACGTCCCAGGGGTGCTGAACGCCGCCCGTTACGAAGCGGTGCGCGGCGGGCCCAAGCATCTGGCCGCCTACGAGTTGGAAAGCCCGGCCGCGGTGTTGGGCGACGGTTTCACCAGGCGGCCTAAATCCAGGTGGAGCGAGACCATGGGGCCGTCTCTCATCGGCCTAAATTTCTTCAACCCGCTCTACGAAATGATTTATCCCGACTCGGTCTCTGGTGAGATGGCGGAAAGCGGCATGGCCCCGGCGCTGCAGGTGGGCCGAATGAACATCCCGCCCGAACGCGACGCCGAATGGAACCGGTGGTATAACTCGATCTTCGTGCCCAATTTCGAGAAGGTGCCCGGCGTAATCCGGGGCCGACGCTTCAAGACCGTGCGGGGCGAAGACCCCATGTATTCAGTGGTGTATGAGTTTGAGGACGAAAACGTCTCGCAGACCCCGGAATGGGCGGCCCAACTGGACGCCGACCCGCAGAACGCCGAGATGCGGGCCCTGATCACCCACGGGCCTGGTTCCCCCAGCATTTTCAGAAAGACCTTCGAACTTTAGACCCGTTTGTTTTGGAGTTTCTAATGCCCAATCACACCATAAATGTAGGCGCCGTCGAGCTGATTTCTCTCAACGACAACCTGCCCATCAGGTCGCCCCTGGTGGCGTTCCCCCACACCACCATCGAACAGTGGCGAGAGTACCCGGAGTTGATGGCGGACCAGGAAAACGCCCAGCAACGTTGGGGTTCGTTGGCCATCCGTTCATCCGGCAAGCTGATAATCGTGGACACCGGTATGCAGGGCGAAGGGTGCTATTTGCTGGACGACATGAAGTCGAAAGGCATCGACCCGGATGCCGTGGACCTGGTGGTGTTTACTCACGTGCATCCGGACCACGTCGGTTGGAATTACACCGACGGCAAGCCCAACTTCCCCAACGCCCGTTTCTTGGTGCCGCAGAAGGATTGGGACTACTGGACCCAACCCGATGTCATCAACACCGTCGAGTACGTGGTGCCACAAGTGCTGCCGCTGCGGGAACACGGCGTGATGGACCTGATGGACGGCGAGTACCAAATCACCCCGGAACTGACCTCTTACCCGACGCCGGGCCACACACCAGGGCACAACTCCATCCGCGTTACCTCCAACGGCGAACACGCTTTTATCCTGGGCGACGTTGCCCACAGTCCCATCCAGGCCCATCACACCGATTGGTGCCCGGAATTTGACATTGACCAGGACATGGCCCGGTCCACCCGGCATACGGTCATCGATATGCTGGAAGCCGAAGGCACGCTGGTCTCCGCCGGCCATTTTCCCGATCCAGGCTTTGGCCGCTTCATCCGGGGAGAAGACCGGCGATACTGGCAAGGTATCTAACCCGTGCGGGGTTGTCCGTGCGGGGATTCCTGGCGCAAATAACGGGCCGCCACCACCGACTTCGTTGATGCTCTTCTGGTAGGGCCTGCTCAATCGGCGTGCGGCGGCCCAACCGGCACCGGCGATTCCGCAACTTCTGATGCGAGCCGGCACCCTGATTGACCGGCCTTCGCTAGCGGCCGGCCTTGATAAAGTCGGCGGCCCGTTCCGCAACCATGATGATGGTTGCGTTGGTGTTGGCCCGCACTAGCTCCGGCATGACCGAGGCGTCGATTACCCGGAGACCGTCCAGACCGTGAACGTTGCAATACTGGTCGACCACCGCCAGCGGGTCAGATTCCGGCCCCATCTTGCAGGTAACCGCAGTGTGCCCGGCGATGCCGGCGTTTTGCCGCAGCCAGGCGTCCAGTGTGTCGTCGTCGGCCAGGTCATCGTCGGTAGGCGACAACCGTTCCGCCAACAGGTCGGTAAAGTCCGGGTGCTCGAAAATCCGGACGCTGCGGCGCACCGCGTCGCGCAATCGGGCAGTGTCTCTGGGATCGGTCAGGAACCGGAAATCCAGGTGTGGTTGCACCGAAACATCGGCAGAGGTGAGGGTAAGGCGTCCTTCACTGTAGGGAAATTCCAACCGACAACCGATGCGGATGTCGGGGGCATTCCGGCTTTCCGGATAGGACGTGGTGGGTTGGACCTGAATATCATTGCGGGCCGATGAGCCATTGGCGGTGAACCGCAGACCCACCTGATTTCTGGGCGCGTCCGACGGGAGGTGGTTGCTAGGCTGCGCACGGAACACGATGGAAACCGACGGGTGATTCTTCATATTGTGACCCACGCCGGGCAGGTCGTGAACCGGGTGTATGCTCAGCTCACGCAACTCATCGGCGGGTCCGACGCCGGATAGCAGCAGCAGTTGCGGCGAAGCAATTGCTCCGGCGCTCAGGATGATTTGCTCACCTTCCACTACGAACGACTGGCCATTGCTGTCAACCTCCACCCCGACCGCTCGTGGCGAGCCTGTGGAACCATCCTCAAACCGGATGCGCCGCGCCAGGATATTGGGCCGGATGGTCAGGTTCAGCCGGTGGCGGCAGTCGTCCAGGTAGGTGAGGGCGGCGCTCATTCGGACGCCACCGGGGTTGTTCAGAGGCATGGCGCCGACGCCGGTCGCGTCGGGATGGTTCATGTCCAGGTCTTCCGGGAAGCCGGCGTCGCGGCACGCCTGATAAAAAGCCTGCTGCAAGGGTAGCCACGTCTCGCGCGGATGCCTCCAAACCGGTATGGGGCCATCGGCGCCGTGGAAGTCATCCCTTATATCGGCGTCGCTTTCCAGCATACGGAAATAGGGCAGCGTCTTTTGGTAGCTCCACTCGTCGTTACCCGCTTCGGCCCAGGCATCGAAATCTTCCGGGATCCCCCGCAACAGAATCTGGTGGTTGATGGCGCTGCTGCCGCCGGTGACGCGGCCCCGGGCCACGTGGAGCGGGCCCGGTTGCTGGGGAGTCGATTGGCCCACCAACGACCAGTTGTGCGCCGCGCCTTTTTCGGAGGCGGCCTGGTTCAGGTCAAATTTCAGATCGTCGGGCAGCAGGTCGGCAGACGGGTAGTCCGGCCCGGCCTCCAGCAACAGCACGGAACGGCCGGGGTCTTCCGACAGCCGATTGGCCAGGACGCAGCCGGCAGACCCAGCGCCGACGATGATAACGTCGTATTTCATACTACCTACCTACCTACCTACCTACCTACCTACCTGCCTGCCAGGCGCTCGGCGTCAGGTTCCACTCAGGTTTCAATGCGGTACGCCCGCACCGCAGCGTCGTGAAAAAGGTTGGCTCGTTCAGTCGGGCTGTAACCCTGCGCGAGACGCTTGAAGGCGTTGTACATCACGTTGTAGGAAAATGAAACCTTGTCCGGCGGGAAGTTGCTTTCAAACATACTGCGCTCCGGCCCGAACTGCTCGATGCAGTAGTTCATCCACGGGGCCATGACTTCGGCCAGTTCTTCGGAACCGATTGGGATGTTACGGGCGTGCCAGCCTAACCCCCAGCGGGGCATTCCCATTCCGCCCAACTTGCAGGTAACGTTGGGACAACCGGCCACAACACGAATTCCCTCCCGCCACGCCGGTATGACCTCATCGTCGCGCCCGGCGTAGATGCCCGTGCGGCTGACCCCGCCCAGGTGGTTGAGGATGATGGGAAGTTCGGGCACGGCCCTGGCAAAGTCGGCCAGCTCGTTCAGTTGCGGGAAGGAGAGCATGACGTCCAGCGATAGCCCCATCCCGGCCAAAACGCGGGCGCCGGCCCGGAAAGTGTCGTTGGACATGATGCCCTGGGTTTCGCGGTCTTCGAGCGAAGGGTCGGGGCTCCAGGTAACATTGTGGCGGATGCCCTTGAAGCGGTTGGGGCTGGCCGCCTGCAGGGTTTCCAGCACCGGGGCCACGCCCTGGCCAAGCTTCAGGTCGGCGTGGCCGACAATGGCGGCGGCGGCCCGGGTTTCACCGTAGACGCCGCTGGCGCTCGCCGCCGCCAGCCCCTGTACGAACTCCACCTCACCAACCGGGCGTAATTCGTCCGGCCCCGAGGCACGATACATCGACCGGGCTTCCACGAACACCGTGGAGCGGACATTGTGCCCAGAGTCCACATCCGCCATCAGCTCGTGAAGCAGGTATCTCTGGTACGGGATGCTCGGTAGCCGTCGATCCCAAAAATGGTGGTGCGGGTCGCAAAGCGGAATTGCGGGCTCGATGGGTGTTTCTTCGGTTAGAGCCAGCCAGTCGTCATTTCCAAAAGGCACGTCAATCCCTCCAAAGCCGGGTAACGCGCCAATCATACCACTTCAGATGGCGTGTTTACTGAATGACTTGCCACCGCTGTACGGAGACTGCCCGGCTTCGCAAAGAACGATGCGAAAGCTCACCGGAGCCATGGCTTCCACCTTGGCGACCCGAAACATGACCGAAGCTCCGTTTGGGATGATTCACGCCGGGCTTTTTCAATGGGAAGGTACGCCAATGTACATCCGGTGATTACTGTCCACGTTCACCTGGTAATCCTCCTCTACTGGAAAACCCTCCAGACCAGCTTTGAACAGTACACCTTGTCCTCGCCGCTCATGTCAAAGACGTTGAAGGTGAAACCGGTTTCACAATCGACCCCGTACAGGACCCGGCACGCGACCGACTGTGCGAAATTCACAAAGGCCCCGACGACGGCTCAACGCAATTTCGCACAGTTTTACGCACGTGGGTAAAATCGGCGCACAATCCCAAAGGAAAGCGCCGGGCCGATTGACCCGACGCTCACCGGGAACCGCCCACGCAACGCGCTGAGACACCCAAACAACATCAGCATTTTAGCGTCGGCTCCCGGTGGGTGTCCATTGGCACCTGGGCCGCAGTGGAAAGAGGGAGGGGCGATGTTCTGAAGGATTCCCATATTGAGAGAGGCAGGAGGCCAGGGTGACCGCACCCTGGCCTCCTGTTCGGTTATCGGGAACCGGACTTGTGCTCTTGCACGGCTTCCCTAATCTGGTCAACCGTGGCGGTTTTATCATGGCGGGAGTCCGCCCATTTGCCTCCATCCTGCAACAGCTTAGCGTAGAAACCGCCGATTATGGCCTGATAGTAGGTCTGTTCGGTAAAACCCTTGGGCACCGGGCGTCCCACCCCTTCGGTGTACTCGGGGCCCGCCATGTTCTCCAGGAACAGCAACATCTTCTCATCTTGCGCGAAGACCGGGACGTCTTTCGATTGCAACGCCGTGGCGTTGGGAGCGGAGATGCCGGTCGGAACCAGGACGGCTATCTCACCCGGGAATCCCTCTTTGGGGTAGAGGGCTTCCTTAACGGTTAACTTGTAGTCCTTGTAGTGGTAGTAGATGAACGGGGGGTTCCCGCCGCCCGGTTTCTGCTTGTTCCCCAAGTCGTCAGTGAACGTCCCGATAACGACGGCATCGGCCCGCCTCACCATGTCCTCAACGTCCCAACTAGGCCGGGAACCGGCGCTGAACACCACTGTGTCCCCCTGAGATGTCGTCGCTTCGGGGGTCGGGCTGTTGCCGCAACCGGCAACCAGGCCACCGCCGACCAGCACGGTCAGGAAAAGGGCGGCGATGGCAAACATCGCCCTACTTTTCTGGATTCTCATGGAACTACTCCTTAATTCCTTTCTGTTGAAGCCGAGTTAATCGGAGCCGTAGAGGGCGATGATGCCCTCTATGTCGTCGTCGCAGAGCGTGTGGTCATTGCCATGCCATTGGTACATCGCACAGTCCCAGTCCCAGGTTTTCCAGAACGGGACGTGCCACAGGTGCAACCAGTGTCCAAACTCGTGGATGGCGACCGTTCTAACATCGTAGGTATCGTCATCGCAGTCGTCACAAATCTCGAAGTCGAACCGGAGGTTGAACCAGGTCTCAACGTTCTCGAAGCGGCACGTTAACCTGTTGAAGGAACCCTCCGTGATGGCCTTGCGGTGCTCAGTGTTGTCCCGTTTCTTGTACCAGTCGTAGTCCGGCTGGAGTCGTGGACAAAAGTGAAATTGGCCCCTACGCTGGCGTTGTCCCAGACGGCGTTGGCGTAGACTATTTCGGCCTCCCACCAGTCGGGGAAGTTACCGTGGGCGGTGTCGAAGGTCACACTGTTCCCCGTCCACCCGAGGGATTCGTCGTTGGAGCAATCCTCGGTCTCATAGGCGCTGGCCGGCCCCGCGTTGGACCCCAGGTAGAACGGCCACTCCCAACCCAAGCATAAGAGCGAGTACGAAGAGGTATTTCATCATCCCGGCCCGGCCAGCCCGGTCGAGGGCGGTCAAGTTCTTGATTCCCCGGTATTTCATCATAACCTCGTCTGCGTGTCGTGTGGCAATCCCGCCGGACAACCTCCTGAACATTTGCAATCCTCCTTGCCTGCAAAGGCTGTTGTGAATTGGCCCCACATGGTGGGCAGCACGTCAACAAAAAGCCTCGCCGCATTCACGACGAGGCTGGACACGCAGGAGGACGCAGGCTTAAAATGCGCCCCGATGGTGGACCCGAACTCCCCGTCGCTTGCGGCCTCGGTCTTGCTCACCGGGGCCGTTATGTTGGCGCGGACAGCCTATGGCCTGACGCACCCATTGTCAAAACTGCCCGAATCGCTGCGAGCGATAAGATGTTCAGCGGGATCCAGTAAGCCTCAGGGGAATACCGACGTAATACCACCTCAAACCAATTTATCCGCTGATAAAAGCGCTTGATAGTAGAGATACGTAATTTTCCGCGGGCATATATGAGAACGCACGCCATGCACAAGACGGAAAACACGCGCACCCAGCGTGGAGGAAACTCTGCGAAATTAATGACCAACCCACCGGCCAGCAGCCGCAATTTCGCTCAGTTTTACGCACCTGGGTAAAATCGGCATACCTTCCCTTTCCAAAGGCTCTGTGATTCACGACCAAAGCATTAGCAGTCCCGTTGGGGTGGGTGTATCATTCAGGTTCCGTGTACAGTATCAGGAACTGGGCTGGCTCCCTGCACATCAGAGACTTCCGCCTGCTGTGGGCATCGACGCTCCTCTACTCCCTGGCCACCGGGATGGAGCAGGTGTCGGTCGGATGGCTCATCTATGAGCTAACGGGTTCGGCGTTCATGGTGGGCGTGGGAGCCGCCGCCCGAATGCTGCCCTTCTTCCTGCTCGGCTTGTTGTCCGGAGCGGTGGCCGACCGGTGGGAGAGACGGGCGCTGCTTCGCCTGGGCACCCTGGGGGCATCCGCAGCCGCGCTGGTTATGGCGCTGCTGCTACTCGGCGGGAGCACCCACGTGTGGGTTGTCATCGCGCTGGTGCTTGCCCTGGGCGGCTTCATGGCCTTTACCATCACGGTGCGGCAGACCTATACCTACGACATAGTAGGCAAGGAACAAGCCCTGAACGGGCTGGCGCTGGGTGCGATGGCCATGCAGGGCGGCGGAATCGTCGGCTCCATTGCCGCCGGAGGGCTGATCGAGTTGGTAGGGCCGGGTTGGCAATTCATCGCTTCGGCGGGTTGTTACCTGTGCTCCGCCGCGGCGACCCTGGCCATCAGCAACCCAGGCCGTTCGGCGGCCGGTTCCGTCGAACCGGTGCTGAAGAACCTGTTGGGCTACGTCAGCCTGGTTCGTGAGAATCGGTTCCTCCTGATTCTAATGTTTCTGACCGCCTCCACAGAAGTGTTTGGGTTCACGCACATGACCCTGCTGCCCGTTTTCGCCAAGAATGTCCTCCACGTCGGGCCGACGGGACTGGGTGTCATGACCGCGGTGCGCCAGACCGGGGGACTGCTGGGAGTCTGGCTGCTGGCCGGGCTGGGGACTTCCCGCAAGAAAGGTCTGATGATGTTCGTAACCGCCACTGGATTCGGTGTGGGACAGATGGCGTTCACGCTGTCTCGCAACATCTACTCCTTCCTGGGTGTGCTGCTTTTCGTCAACGCCTGCGCCATGGCCGTCGATACTCTTTACAAAACCCTGATGCAAGACCTGGTGGCCGACAAGGATCGAGGGCGCGCTACGGGATCCTGGGTGCTAAGCGTCGGATTTGCTCCGGTAGGTCACGTGGGAGTCGGAGCGTTGGCCGGCATCGTAGGAGCTCCGAAGGCTCTGCTGGTCAACGGCGCCATATTGACTATTATCAATATACTGTCCGGCCTGAGCCTGCCGCGCATCAGGAGGTTGGCGTGAATATGGCTCCTGCTGCTGCGGCCTTCTCTGGACGGCGGCAGAATACCGCCCCCTGGTCAGCCTTTGAGGTGCTGGCCGTAGAATTGTAGCGCCCGATGCCACATATCCTGGGCCGGGGCCGCGCGGTAGCTGGGACGGTAGTCGGCGAAGAAAGCGTGCCCGGCGTTGTTGTACATCACCCACTCGTAGGTCTTGCCGTGCTGTTCCAGCAGAGCTTTCATCTGATCCGCCTGCTCCGGCGTGGGGTTCTCGTCCTCTACACCAAATAGCGCCAGCAATGGGCAGGACAAGTTGGGCACCATGTCCATCGGCTGCACCGGCCGCAAGTCGGTGGGTTCGTGGACGATATGGCCGCCGGCCGAGTCCACCGCCGCGTTGATGTTGCTGCTCAAACAGGCCATCATCAGGGTGTAGCGTCCGCCGGAGCAAAAGCCGATGATGCCCACCCGTCCGTTGCTGTGCGCCTGGGACTTCAGATACAGGGCCGCCCCTTCCAGGTCGTCCATCGCCCGGGAGTCGGGAGAGGCGAACAGCGTGGTCAGCACGTTTTCCGGCTCCGGCGTGCCTTCCCGCGTATAGAGGTCCGGCGCGATGGCCAGGTAGCCCTGCCCGGCGAAACGGACGGCGATGTCCTTGTGGTGGTCCATCAACCCCATGCCTTCCATGGTTACGATTACGCCGGGGTACGACCCGGCCTCGGCGGGGCGGCTGTAAAAGGCATCGATCATCGTGCCGTCGCGGCTAGTGTACTGGATTGTTCCGGTCTCTAACTCTTGGCCAACGAGTACCATCATGTACCTCCAGGGAGTGAAATAGAGTTGGTATCAATCACTGATGTGTTAATCCCTGATGTTGTAAACCCGGGCGGCAGTGTCGTGGAACAGGGCAGCGCGTTCAGCTGCCGAATAGCCGCTGGAAAGCCGTTTGAAGGCGTTATACAGCACGTTGTACGAATAAGACGGCTTGTCCACCGGGAAGTTGCTCTCAAACATACACCTCTCCGGCCCGAACTGTTCGATGCAGTGCTGCATGAGCGGGCCCAGAGCGCCGGCCAGCTCCTCAGAACCGATGGGAACGTCCCGGTCGTGCCAGTAATATCCGTAGCGCAACTGTCCTACTCCGCCCAGCTTCATTACGATGTTGGGGCACTGGGCCGCTTCTGCCACGCCACGCCGCCAGGCCGGCAGCACTTCGTCATCCCGGTTGGCATAGGGGCCGACGCGCACCAGGCCGCCGATGTGGTTCAGGACGATGGTCAGGTCAGGCACCGCCCGGGCGAATTCGGCCAGTTCGGACAGCTGATGGAAATAAAGGGAGTTCTCCACCAACAATCCCATTTCAGCCAGAACCTTTGCGCCGGCCCGATAGCCTGCGGTGGATAGGGCTCCGCGAATATCCCGGTTGGCCAGCTCCGGACTTTCGTCCCAGCCGGTGGCGTGCCGGACGCCGCGAAAGCGGGTTGGGCTGGCGGCCTGCATCGCTTCCAGCGCCGGGCGCACCGCCTCACCCAACTTCAGGTCGGCGTACCCGATGATGGCGGCGGCGGCTTTGGTGGGCCCGAGGCTGCCGCTGGCGCTTGCCGCGGCGATGGTCTCGATATACTCCACCTCGCCCACCGGCCTCATCTCTTCGGGGCCGCTCTGCCGGTATTCGCACCGCACCTCGATGAAGACCGTTGAGCGCACATTGTGGCCGCTGCTAACGTCTGCGGTCAGCTCCGGAAGCAGGTATCGCTGGTAGGCAGCCGGCTCGGGACGGGAAACCCAAAAATGGTGGTGGGGATCACAAATCGGGATTTCCGGCTCCAGGGTTGCTTCGGTGGTTAGGGCCAACCATTCCTCGCCTCTCAGAACCATGGCGTCCTCCTCGGGAGTGTTGGGTAGTCAGATACTATCACGGGAAATTCAGCGTTGACCGATTACGGTCGGCAATTGCCGACATGGCCGGGACAGCTAATTGCATGGTGTGTGGCTCACAATCCGACCACCCTCACCCGGTGATTGTGAGTGTCGGCAATAAACAGGTCGCCGTCCGCGTTGATGCCGCACCCGTGGGGATGAACCAACCCGGCAGCTACGGCGGGGCCACCGTCGCCGCCGCCACCTTCGCGGCCGCCGGCGATGGTGGTTACGATGCCGGTGCGGGCGTCAATCCGCCGCACGGCGCAGTTATCCGAATCAACCACGATGATGTTGTCATTCAGGTCGCAGCGCATCGCCTTGGGGGCTCCCCAGGTGGCGGACAACGCCGGGCCGCCGTCGCCGGTGTAGCCGTACCCTGAATCGGCGCCGGCAATCGTGGTCAACGTTCCATCGGGGGATATTTTACGAACCCCGTTGCCTTCCCTTTCGCAAACGTACACATTCCCCAGGATATCCATGCAAACGGCTCTCGGCCCCATCAGACTGGCTTCGGCGGCCGGCTTTCCGTCGCCGGCGCGGGACATTTCTCCGGTGCCGGCAAAAGTGGTTATGACTCCGGTAGACAGGTCAACCCGGCGGATACGCTGATCCTGTATGTCGGCGATGAGGAGGCCGCCCTGCCCGTCCAGGTACACGTCGTTGGGTTCCCGCATCATGGCGGCGTCGCCGGGGCCGCCGTCCCCGCTGTACCCAAATTCGCCGGTGCCGGCCACGGTTGAGATGATGCCCGTGCGACCGTCGATTTTCCGCACCGCCGGGTCAAACCGCTGCGAGAAGTACATATCGCCGTTGGCGTCGATGGACAGCCCGTATGGTTGGTTGATGAGGGCATCGACCGCAGGGCCGCCATCGCCGGCGTATCCCGGCTCCCCCGTGCCGGCAATCAGCGTAATCACCCCGGTCTCAGCATCCATGCGGCGAATTCTGTGATGACGCCCCATGCACACGATCATGTTCCCCTGGGGATTGAACTCACAGGCATACGGAGTTTGACACGCGGCGGCTAACGCCGGTCCGCCGTCTCCCTCCCAACCTTCGGATCCATTCCCCAATATGGTCTGGATGATGCCTTGCTCAGCCGGCATGAGTACACCTCCCGTAGTCACGAAATAACCTGGTCTGTTTTCCCGGAAACCATTGTATCTGCGGCCATTGTATATCGGGCCATGGCAAAAACCGAACCGGCCGCTCGCCCATCGGCAACGTGATACCATCGGCCAGGCTCGCCAGACCCGGGCCCAAACCGGCGGGCGGCCAGCGACGTCCGGCACAACTGTGTTGCCACAGACCCGGTCGGGTTACAATGGCGGCGTAGTCGGCCCATTTTAGTATCAACTTGAACATCGAACATGTTGAACATGGAACATAGAAAACAAGTTGAACGTCGAACATCGGTTGACATCGAACATTGAAGGAGCGTTTTCATGCCCGAGATAGAGAACAAGCTGAAAGAATTAGGCTACGAGCTACCCCCGCCCCGGCGGCCTGGGGCCGGCAACATCATCCCCGCAGTGCGAACCGGAAACCTGGTGTTCCTTTCGGGCACCGGCCCCGGGCTGCCTGAGGGCGGTTTGCTACACGTTGGCAAGCTGGGCTCGGCAGTTACCGTCGACCAGGGTTACGACTGCGCCCGACAGACCATGTTGAACCTGCTCACCAATCTGAAGGGAGAGATTGGCGACCTGGACAACGTGAAGCGGATCGTCAAGCTGTTGTGCATGGTCAACTCCGAACCCGATTTCGGCGATACGCCCTTGGTCGCCAACGGCGCGTCGGACCTGCTTATCAGCCTCTACGGGGACCAGGGACGCCACGCCCGGTCCGCCGTCGGCATGGCAACTCTGCCCGGAGGAATGCCGATAGAGATCGAGATGATTGTTGAGGTTGCAGGCTAGGAACACGACGCTTTCCGAGCGCGCCAGGGCTGAACTCATTACCCGGCGCGCTCGAAGCAATATTCATGCAGCGTCCTTTTGGTTTGCGGCCGGCCAACCTCAATAGTCTTGATGCCTGATGTCATACCGCAACCGCAGCGGTTCGATGGACACCGCCAGGCATCCCTTGCTATGATGGCATCCCCCCACAGACGCTAGGTTAGTCCGATTGCCTTCATCGACCATATGCCGCCGCAAACTACTGGCAACATACCCCGCCATGGGTTGCTCACGACTTTGACAATCCTGATGGTGGCGCTGGTTGCGGCATTATCCGGTTGTTCGCCGTCCACCGATTCCATCGTCTCGCCGGTAGACTATTCGCTGCCCACTGCGCTCCCGTCTCGCGGAGAGATTACTGAGCCGGCCACTGCGACAGTCACACCGCCCACCAACGTCCCCACCAAGTACACCCGCAGGCCCACCTACACTCCCCGGCCGGCGCCGACCAAGGCAACAGCCGTAGAACGCCAGGACGGCCCGCTGTTCCAGGCCGTGCTGCTCGATGGCAACAAGTTTGACCTGGCCGACACATTGGGCACACCCACGTTGCTGACGTTCTGGGCGCCCTGGTGACCCCATTGCCAGCGGGAGTTGCCCGCGGTACAGGAACTTTACGCCACGCAGTTGCAGGCAGCCGGCGTGGATGTCCTGGGTGTTTCCCAGTTCAACACCACGGAGTCGGAAACAGTGGCCTTCGTAGACCGGGTTGGGTTGTCATTCCCCAACATCTACGACGCCAGCGCTCAACTCGCTGCGGCATACGGCGTCAACGGTGTGCCGACTTACGTATTCCTGGACAAACAGGGCAGAGTAGCCCACACCAGCGTCGGCGCTCGCGGAGTATTCCTGATCCAGTCCTTGCTGGGCAGCCTGCGGCAAGAGTAACGATGGAGTCAAGGAGGCGTGCCTGCGGCAACAACGTCGCATCTGGGATGCGCGGATCTGCGCTTCGTCGCCGAGTCAAAAAATGGGATTTATATCCCTAACTACACAAAGGCCGCGCTGTGTAGTATAATATCATAAAAGCACGAGAGGTGGGATCATGGCAGACGGTGATTTATCCTTGATTGAGGCTGTACAACGGTTCAGCGACGAACGCGCGGCAGAGGAATGGTTCATAGCTCGGCGTTGGCCAGATGGGGTGAAGTGTCCCCACTGTGCCAGCGCCGCGATTTCTGTCCGCGAGAACCGCAAGCCCATGCCCTTCCACTGCCGGACCTGCGGCAATGCGTAGATAGAGGCTTATAAGTACGGGGCGGCAACTCGGTCAGTCAAACAGGGTGAGGGGATTACCGCCGTCTGCGGCGGCTAGTACGACCGGCGGCTCTTCCCATTTGCAGGTTTGCTTCTTGCTTCATATAGCCGTTGGCCCGATTTGCCAGTTGCAAGCCGATAAGCGTATAGCGGTCCCGCTTTTCCTTGTTGCAGGGCGGGCATAGCAGCGTCAAGTTTTCGTAGGCGTCAGTTCCGCCCTGGGAGCGCGGGTTGATGTGGTCAACTTCCAGCACACGAGGGTCAAACTGGTAGTCGGCCCCGCAGCCCTGGCAGAATGCCCCAACGTCGGTTAGCAGTTTCCTGTGTTGGCTGCGCGGCGGGGGGGAGCGCAATGCTTTCCCGGTTGGGCTGCGGAGCGTCAACGTCGCAGGCTCGCCGCCGTCCGTCCGAGTGGGAGGCTGTTGTACGTAGTGGATACTCCGACCGCTGGGAAGGTGGCTCTCGTCGCCAGTGTCAAAACCAATGGAAGCCAAGCGGTCAAGCACCATCCGGTATGCGCCGTCCCAGATGTCCATTCCGACCCACTGCCTGCCCAAGCGCTCGGCGGCAACAGAGGTGGTGGCACAGCCGCAGAACGGGTCCAGCACCATATCGCCGGGGTTGCTGCTGGCCCTGATGATGCGCTCGTACAACCGCAAGGGTTTCTGTGTCGGGTAGCCCGTATCCTCGTTCCCTTTTGTCTCGTTGATGTCATCCCATAGGGTGTTCCGAATGCGCCCTGCCTTTGGCCGTATCTTGCGATAGAGTTCGCCGTCAGTAATCACCAGTTCGCCAGTGGCATCCAGTTCCTGCATCCGTTTCTTGCCGACTTTCCAGCCTGAAGGATGGGGGGGGGTGAAACCGAGATATTCATAGCATAAGTTGGGCCGGGGACTTGCGCTTGGACGATTATAGGCAAGGTCCAGATAGTACGGGCCGGTGTCGTCATTGAACCGAAAAGCCTTTTCGAGATAGCCGTCTTCATATGGTACTGCTACACGGGTTTGGTCAAAAAACGCCTGACCGGTCTTGCCGTAAAACAGTATGGTATCGGTGTTGGAGTTGTATCGTTTGGCCTTGAACTGTGAGCCTTTGAACCCGCGCCGCGTTCGCTTCCAAATCACAGAGTTACGGAAGTTGGCACTGCCAAAGATGGCGTCCATTAAGCATTTACCCCACGCCGCCGCCGTATCGTCCATGTGCAGATATAGACTGCCGTCGTCAGTCAACACCCGGTGCATTTCTAGCAAGCGGACGCCCAACCAGCATAGGAACGCCGCCATGTCGTCGCCGTACACGTGCTTGGCAGCAGTGATGACGTGCCAAACCTCCGGCTCATCGCGCATAATGGCAATCAGCCAGTCGTCGTGAATGTCGTCCTGCCAACTCCAGCGGTCTTGAAAGGATGCGCCGTGGGCCAGACTGTCCGGTGTGGCGTGAAAATCACGGGACTTCTTGAAGGGCGGGTCGGTGGCAATCAGCTGCACCGTGCCGCTGTTCATCCCGCGCAGGAAGCCCAGGTTGTCGCCGTGAAACAGTGTCCGGTTGGCGAAGTTGCGCTCCGCCATTCCTACACCCCGACCGTCGCGGCCAGCAGGCCAGCGAAGGGGTTGCCGGCTTGGCGGATGTTGTACTTGTAGCAGGCTTCGGCGATGTAGGCCCCTATCCAGCGGCGACTGTAATGGTGGTGAGTACCGTACCAGGCCCGCTTGACCAGCGACCAGAACCCCTCAATCGTGTTGGTGTGGAACGGCCCGTTGACGTAGTATTTACTGTGGTCAACGGTGTAGTGTCCCGCCATCTCCCGCCCGATGCGCCGGTAGGACGGGAACTCGTCGGTCATCAGTTGGGCGGCGAAGTCAACGTTGCCGGCGATAAACTCGGCGATGGTGTCGCCCCGCACGTTGTCGCTGGGCTGGGCCACCACGTCGCCGCCCCGTGCTACGGCCCCGGTAACCGGCGTTTTGCGGGTGCCGCGCCCCCGCTTGGGCGGGTCGTCATCGTTCTGGCCTTGGCGTGGCTTGCCGCCCACGTAGGTCTCGTCGGCTTCGACGATGCCCCGGAGCAGGCCAGCCTCTGCGTCGGACTCGGCCATCGCCCAGCGTATCCGCATCGCCAAGTACCAGGCGGTCTTATGGTTGAGTTCCAGGTCGCGGGCGAGTTGATGGCTGGACAGGCTCTTCTTGGCGTTGAGCAGCAAGGCGATGGCGAGGAACCACTTCTGCAACGGAACCTTCGTCTTTTGCATCACAGTACCGGCCAGCACGTTGAAACTGGACTTGCAAGCGTGGCAGTTCCAGCGGCCTACGGTCTGATTCTCCCGCTTACGGGCTACATCCTCGCTCTGGCAGTAGGGACAGGCGGGGCAGTCGCCCCAGCGGATTTGTTCCAGGTGCGTGATGCAAGCCTGCCGGTCGGGGAACTGCCGGAAGATGCTGATTAGGTTCATACCGCGTACCGCCTATTGGGTTGATGGTATGATTGTAGCCGCAGGCAAAACGAATGTCAAGCCTCTATCTACGCATTACCTTGTTATTTGCATCCAACATCAGCAAAGCCTATGCGGACCGGACCCTGTTCAGAGGGCTTACCGTAAACGTGGCCGCTGGGGACCGTGTTGCGCTGATTGGCGCGAACGGCTCCGGCAAGACCACGCTCATGGACATTTTGGCCGGTGAGGCCCTGCCGGGCGAAGGGAGCGTCTCCTGGCGGAGAAACGCCACCATGGGCTATCTCAAGCAGGAACCGGCATCATTCACGGGCCAGACACTGCTGCAGGAGGTCCTGGCCGCTGACTCGCAGGTGATTGATCTCAGCGACCGGATTGCTGCCACTCGGGATGCGTTGTCAGCGGAGGCCGATCCCGAGAGACAGGGCGATCTGCTGCAACAGCTCGGTCAGCTTGACCTGGAGTTGGATGCCGCCGGTGGTGAGAATCGGGACCACGAAGCCAAAGCGATCCTCTCCGGGCTTGGTTTTAAACAGGGCGATTTTCTCCGCACCATGATCGAATTCAGTGGTGGCTGGGTCATGCGAGCCGGCCTCGCCAGGCTGCTGTTCAGGAATCCCGACGTTTTGTTGCTGGATGAGCCAACCAACCACCTGGATCTTGATGCAAACCTGTGGTTTGAGAAGTACCTGGCCTCCTTTCAGGGCGGGGTGATAATCACGTCGCACGACCGGACTTTTCTGAACCAGGTGGCGAATCGGGTTCTCGCCATCGAGCCGGACGAAGTGGTACACCTGCGGGGCAATTATGATGATTACCTCGCCGCCCACGAGCGTTCGTTTCAGGTGAAGCAGGCTGCCGCTGCCCGGCAGGAGCGCGAGATGCAGAAGCAGATGCGCTTCGTGGAGCGTTTCCGATCCAAGGCAACCAAGGCCAGCCAGGTGCAAAGCCGGTTGAAGCAGCTCGAAAAAGTGAAGGTTATTGAGCTGCCACGGGCAACCAGGAAAATCCATTACTCGTTCCCCGAGCCTCCGCGCAGCGGCGCTGAAGTGATACGGCTGACCAACGTGAGCAAGTTCTACGGCGATAATGCCGTGTACCGCGGCATGAACCTGACGCTTTCGCGCGGCGACCGTGTTGCTTTGGTGGGGCCAAACGGGGCCGGCAAGACCACCATGTTGAAGATGCTCGCCGGCGTACTCCCATTTGATGAGGGCGAGAGACAGACCGGCCACAACGTGTCGTCGGCATACTACGCGCAGCACGTGCTGGATCTGCTCAACCCGAACAACACGCTGATAGATGAGCTGAAACAGGCGGCGCCAGGGGAGTCGGAACAGAACCTGCGAACCACGCTGGGTGGATTTCTGTTCAGCGGCGACGACCTCCTCAAGCCAATCTCAGTGCTGTCGGGCGGGGAGAAGGCGCGTGTGGCTCTGGCCAAGCTGCTCCTCCAGCCGAGTAACCTGCTTCTGATGGATGAACCGACCAACCACCTCGACATCGCTTCCAGGGAGATTCTCGCCGATGCCCTGGGCGACTATCACGGCACCATTTGTCTCATAACCCACGACCGGACGCTGATACGGCAGGTCTCCAACAAGATAATCGAGATCGACGGCGGCCGGCCCACGGTGTTCCCCGGCGACTACGACAGCTACCTGTACCGGAAGCAGACGGAGAGCGACAACTCGACCGCCAAAACAAGTTCCCGAGCGCCGGCTGACGCTACCACTCAACAGGCCCCGGTCAGGAGACGGTCCGGGCGGCCGCTGAGCGCGGAAGCGGAGCGCCAACGGTCCCTTGGCAAAGAGGCGCGCCGGCTGGCGACGCGTATCGAGGAGATTAACATCACGCTAACCGACCGCGAAGCCCGCATGGGGGAGATGGAAACGATGTTCGCCAGGCCTGACCGATTCGACGGCCCGACTCAGCTGGCAGCCTCCGGTGAAGAGTATCGTGTCCTCAAAGAGGAGTCGGAATCACTGTGGGATGAGTGGGAGCGGTTGTCGCTGGAAGCAGAGGACATTGACAGATTGCTGGTGGGACTTAAGGCCGGTTAGTCCAGCGGTTTCGGTAGCAAACGTTCGGAGCCGGATGAGGGCCAAGCCGGCCACTTCAGGTGATGACCCCCAAGTCTACCAGGCCCGCCAGCTCGGGTTCGTTGAGGCCCAGAAGGTCACCGTAGATTTCCTGATTGTGCTCCCCATAGCTGGGGATGGGCCCGGCGGTGGTGGGCGTTTTGGAGAACTTGATGATGGTGGGGCCGGGCACCAGCATCGTCTTGCCCGGCGGGTCGGGGATTTCTGCCTCAACCATCACCTCGCGCTCCCACATATGTCGATCTGCGAGCACCTCGGGAATGGACTTGACGGCGCCAAATGGTATGTCGGCGCCCACCAGGGATTCTTCCACCTCCTGTACCGAGCGTTCCTCGCACCAGAGGCGCAACAATTCCATGCGTACCTCTGCCATATCGGTAGCGAACATCGGCGCCGCGAACTGCGGGTCTTCGGATAGTTCGTCGTACCCCATCACCTTGAGCATCCGCTCCCACATCCCGGCGCGGGCGGCTCCGGTGGTAACCCAACCGTCGTTGCACCGCAGGAAGGTGCCCACCCTCAAAAAATCATTGGTGTTGGTCTCGTAGCACATGGCCAGGGCGACTTCCTCCAGGGTGATGCCGCCATCCAGCATTGCCACTTCCAGCCATTGCCCCTCGCCGGTACGGTCGCGGTGCCGCAGCGCGCCCAGAATGCCGATGACTGCGTGGAGGGCGGCGGTGCGGTCCATGACCGGGCCGTTGCCCATGATGGGTTGGTCGAATCCCCGGCCGGTCTGGTCTCCGAAACCGCTCATCGCCTGGATGATAGGGTCAAAACACTGGCGGTCGCGATAGGGCCCGTATTGCCCGAAGCCCGATACCGAGGCGAGAATGATACCCGGATTCACCTTGCATAGCTCTTCGTAGCCGAATCCCATTTCGGCCATGGTGCCCGGACGGAAGTTTTCCAGGACTACGTCGGAAACCTCCAGCAGCCGGAAAAACAGATCTTTGCCTTTAGCGTGGCGCGTGTTGAGAGTGACGCTCTTCTTGCCACGGTTGTACGCCGCGAACTGAACGCTCATCTTCCCTACGAACGGGCCCGAGTCTCGCAGGTCGGCGCCTTTGCGCCACTCCAGCTTGATGACCTCCGCCCCCATGTCCCGCAGGATCAATCCACCCCGCGGCGCCGCTTGCCAGCGGGCCAATTCCAATATCCGCACGCCATCCAGTACAGCCCCGGCGCCGTTCTCAACCATAGTCATTCTCCTGTAATCCGCTAGTTCGCCGGTATCCAAAACCATCGACTCCGGCCGTGGTTCCAGTGAGTATAACCTGATTGTCCCAACGTGCATCGAACGGCCAACGTTGCTGGATGTGGCGTTGAGGCGTTAGTACCGTTCTCGCAATTCTTGCAATGCGATTGCCGCCTGTCGACGCAGCCGTTCGGCAATAACCCGTTCCTGATCGGCCGGCTTGAATGGGTCGATTGCAAACGGTTGCCAGGAACTGGTCAGTGCGCGGATCGACGCTTCCTCGCGTCCCGCAGCTTCCGTCAGCAGGTTGTAGATGGGCAACAGGTAACTGGATTGAGGGAGGTCGCGCACCGCCCTGGATAGCTCCGAGCTGCGCAACCTGAATTGCTCCAGATCCTGATGCACCGTCTCCCGGTCACATCCGCCTTCCGTCTGCCACCAAGCGTCGTAACGTTGGTGGAACGCGTTCCACGCCACACGGAGAGCGCTGAGTTGACTGCCGAATTGTCTTGCGTCGGCCTCCCGTTGCGCGCGGGACGCGGCGTCCTCTTTGGTGGTATCCGTTGTTTCCAGGGCCTCGTCGCTTTCTTCAATCATGTCGCCGAAACGGTCAATGAACTTGTCGAACTGTTCAAGGGTTTCGTCTGTATCATCGCTATCTGCGAGCCCGCCCTGGCTAGTGTAGTCATCGTGAAACGTCTCCCAGGATTTCTTGATCTTCCCAAATGACTCGGCGAATCCAGCTGCTGCTGCGGTTTCTGCGTCAGCAGTTCCGGTTCCGACGTTCCTCAGCAGATCGGATGCCATACCTCCAGCCTGCTGTTGAGCGGCGCCAGCATCCGAACGCCGCGTTTCCACCAGTTCGCGAGACGCAGGGTTGTTGGGCTGCCAGTGGTCCCTCAACCCCCGCAGGGCTTTCGCCTCCTCCTCAGTGGAGTAGACCACCAGATCGGCGAACACTTCCGTCGCGGCGGTGCGGGGAAGGTTGCGGGCTAGCGCCGATACGCTATTGAAATCAACGACGAAATCTTCAAAAGCCTGTCGCGCCGAGACGGCATCGCAGGTTTCGAGACCGGCACGCCAGTTGTCGAACTCCGAATGGAACCGGTCGCGCGCCTGTTTGTTCAGACGGTGCTGTTCTTCGAACTGATCCACCGCCACACGTGCCGCTGGGGGCAAGGGTGCGGCGGACTGGACTTCGGGTGTGTTGGTCGGAGGTGTCTCTGCGGGAGGGTTGCCGGCCGGGGTGCAAGCGATGGCGGCAACCAACACCAACACTACTCCGCACATCAAGGTTCGGGCGTGGGTTCGGGCTTTCTCGATTCGGGCTTTCTTGATTCGGATTTTATTGATGATGTTGTTACTCCTGCATGATCACTGACCAGGTGGTTTCTGAAGTCCCCGGTTAGCAATTGTTCAACGGCATCATTCAAGGTTTCGGGCGTATCGGCGAGGACTGTCAAAATGTACCGGTTCTGGGTTCGCGCCAGCGCCGTAATCGCGGTGCCGCTGAGGGCAAGCCCGGGGGCGTAGGGGGTTTCCAGAGTATCGCCAACGGCTATGCCTGAGGCTTGCAGGTAGCGGGCCATTTGCGGTGCATCCTCGTAGAGTCCCACAAACACCGTGTCGCGGCTGATGTCCTCCGAGTCCTGCAATTGAGAGGACAAACCAATCTCCGATAATCCGTTTCTAATCGCTACGCCAGCATTCAACACGGACGGCTGCCCCACCAAAATGTCAACGCTATCGTTGGGGCTGCGATTGTAAAAGTGCGGGAAGTCAGCAAGGTCATATTCCCGTTCGCTGGATGTCAGATAGTCGGCAATATTGGAAACCAGCCTGTCGTTGTCCAGCACCGCATTATGGGGAGGAATCAGGAAAGTCAGGTCCGAAATGCCCACAACATTTCGGTTGTTTCCCCGGACAATGGGATTCAGTCTCCCGGTTGATCCCACAACTGAAGATTGTGTAGCTGCGTCGGTAAAAGCCACCCCGGGCCCGGCGGATCGAATCGAGCCGGCGGTGTAAAGGACAACAGCATCGAGGCCGGTCGTAAGTTGGTCGGGACCAAAGTCTCTAACGTAAATGTTCTGAAAGTTCAGATCATATTCAGCCACGTTGTAGAGATAGTCCGGTTGAAATTCCAGTCCGAATCTTTCCGCCAGTCCGTTAATCTTTTGGGGACGTGTCGGGTCGGAAATCAGCAGCAGTTTCCCGCCCTTGCGCACAAATCGTTCCACCACGGCTACTTCGGCATCGGTGTAAGCTGATCTAGGAAGGATGGTCATAAAACTATCAGCCCGGCGCAACTTTTCCTCGAGCAGGGCAAGCCGGGTTTCTTCGGATTCAGCGGAGAAATTGCCCACGAGTTCTACGTCGTATCCTCGACTGGCAACGCGGGAGCGCAGGGTGATAATTTCCATCTCTCTGAAAGCATTAGCATGGACTGCATCAATCAGGAACAGGCCGCGCTTGGTTCGCACCTGGGGTGAATCCACAAAATCGCCCGGGGGTGCAGCCGATGATTCTATCTGCTGGAAGGGGATATTCACCGCAGGCGCGGGACCATCGCCGCTGCGGTAAAAGAACCAGAATGCGCCGAAGAAGACGACGGCAGCAAAAAACGGGAATAGGGCCAGCCAGGCCAGTCTAGGGATCATGGCCCACATACACGTAGTACAAGTTCGGTTGTCGTATTTCCAGCGGGAAATCGGGCAGTGGCTCGGTTTCGTTGCCGCCCAGCGGTCCCGTAAATATCAATCCGCGCATGGCTTCAATCCTGGACAACGCGGCATCCCTGGACAACGCGGCGTCGGAGTCTGTTGCCGACTGCTCCAGATTAGGGTCTCGCCAGTCTTGTTGCGCCGACAGCAGATCGAGTGGTGACGCCAAACTTGAGCTTAAATCGCCGCCCATCGGCGCCAGCGTCCGGCTTAATCGCTCGATCAACGCCCGCTGTGCGGCGAAGTTCACGTCTACCAAAGTGTAGTTGGAGATTCCAGCCAGCTCGGCCGCTTTGGCAATTGCTTCGGCGTCGCTGCCTATGGCGTCCACCAAACCCAGCCGTGCGGCTTCTGTTCCGGAATAGATGCGTCCCTGGGTCAGTTCGGCCTCAGAAATGTTCAGCCGGCCACGGCGTTCGGATACCACGATGTACGCGAATGACCGTTTCAACTGGTCCATCGTGTCGATCCAGTCTCTTCTTGATGCACCGGAGAGCTTATAAGGGCCGGTGAATACCAGGTTTTCGTCGGGAACGGAAGGAATCAATGGAGGAGCGAACGAAACCACTCCCACATTACCCACCAAGGACGACGGCAGAGAGTAAGAGTATGTGCTTCCCATGGCCATCATGTAGCCACCGCTGGCAACCAGTCCGTTCATTACCAGCACGACGGGCTTCTCGTCCCGCAACCGACGAGTTTGCATATACAGTCGTTCGCTGGCTGCCGCACCACCGCCCGGGCTGCTGAGATTGATGACCACCGCGTTGATGGAATCGTCTTCACGAGCGTAGGAAAGGTATTCGCCGATTATGAAAGCAGATCGGTCGTTGATGACCGTGAACGGGATATTGATGACCCCGATGCTGGGCTTGCCCGGGAAAGCGTAGAAAAAGACCACGACGCCGACGACGACACCCAAACTGACCAACAACGGGACAATCACGTACCAACTGGCAATGAGCCGCCCCAGCTTCGATATTATACGCATCGATTAGCCTCATCCCATCCCGATTCTAGTCCCGATTCTGGTTCCGGTGTGGAAGTTACTTGCCGCTGGTTGCTCAGCGCTACGGTGGCAACGGGCAACATTTGGCATATCCTAACGATGTCAAAGGAATCTTAAAGGCGCGATGACGGGAATCAGCCGTTTATTGCGAAGTCTGTCTGCATCCGACAGTAGATTGGCGCAATACGATGCCGATGTGTCGGGTCCCAGTGGGACGCAGCCAGATTATAGCACCCGTGATATACCACTATTGGGGCCGGGGCGAGTGCGGGCGGTGCGTAGTTGATGCCACCGCACCGGTTTGCAATCCAAAACGCAACGGGAGTTGCTGCTCCACCGGACGCCGCCCGTGCCTGGCCAGATTGTGTGTACCGAGCATGACTCAAACCGTAAAGGCACAGCAAGCGCCAATACTACCGAGTGATGGTTGAGCGGTGACCATATCGGTGGTTGCGCGGCGCATCTGAGCTGCCGTCGCATTTTCGGATCGCTAGGATCGCATTGGCAGCGGCGAATAGCCGAAACACGGCTTGAATTATTTACCAGAGGGGCGGAATTGCCTCCGCCCCCACGGGGCGCCGGGTCTACGCTCGGTTTTCCCGGGCGAGATGTATGGGTATCCCTAGTTGGGTACCCAGGCCATGGCGCCGACTTCACTGAACTCGCGCTTGAACTTCTGCCACGATTCCCCGGCGTCGCTGCTGGAATAAACCTCGCCAAGCAGGCTGGACGCGAGCACTAAATCGGGGTCCGCCGGATGTGTGGCGATGGACCAGATGTTGGAGTTGGGTTCCACCGGGAGGGGTCGGGTTTCCCAGGTTTGTCCGGCGTCTTTGGAACGCTGGATTGCGCCGGTGCTGCCAATGGCCGTATCGCCCACCGCGGCGAATATGACGTTGGGGTTGTCCGGTTTGATAGCAATGCCTCTGCTATAGGGAAGAACAAACCGATCGGTGGTTACCACCGATTGCCAGCTCTCGCCCATGTCGGTTGTTTCGAATATCTCCCGCGGAGTGCTGGCAAACACTTTGTTGGGCTCGCCCGGGCTGATTGCCATGCCGTGGATGTCGGGGTGTACACCGCCTTCCACATGGGTCCAGGTGTCGCCGCCGTCCAGACTGCGGTACACACCGTCGACTTCGACGCCAGCCCAAACGGTGCGGTGATCCTTGGGGTCAACCATCAGCATCGTTACCATGGGCGGGCCGATGTGGCATTCCTGAGCCATCTGTACGGATAGCTTGGCCCAGCTCTGGCCTCCGTCACGGGAGCGGAAAAGCGCCGCCGGTTTGATGCCAACGAAAATGGTTTGGGTGTCCTGCGGGTCTATGGCGATTGACCAGATGGGCAGGCCATCCATGGGCGACCATAACTTTTCCCAGGTCGCTCCCCGGTCTTCACTGCGATACACGCCGTGATCCGATCCTGCCAGGATACGGGTGGGATTATCGGGGTAGGGCACGAGAGCCCTGACCTGGCTCCCCAGAGGGAATGGATCCCTAATGCGGTTCCAGTTCTCTCCCCCGTCAGGGCTGTGCCAGACGCCGCCGCCGAAACCCACGGCCCCCACGCAAATACTGTAATTCTTTTCCATAGTCAAATTTCCTCCCACGGTAAATACCGCGTTACCATGATGATAATAAACCATGCTTTCTGTAATTATACCGGAAGTTCAGTCCGTAACCGATCATTTTGGGTTTATTTGTACCCGGGACGGCGTCGCCGACAAAACCGGGTCTCCAACGGGGAATCGGCCGTAACGGTGCATGACCTCCGGTGCGTGGCCATCTAGCGCGCATCGCGGATGAGACGGGCCCAACTCAACTGCGGGTGCGGTAGAATGTGCAATATCGGGCAACGATGTCCATTGACCCTGGTTTGTGATATCGAGAGGCGAGTCGTGAAGAGCAACGCATCGACAGTCGGTGAGTACCTTGACGAGTTGAGTCCGGCGCGGCGTGCCGCCGTATCGGCGGTGCGTGATGTAGTGCTGTCGAACCTTCCGGACGGATATGCGGAGATGATGGACTTCGGGATGATTGCCTACGTGGTTCCGCTGGAGCGGTTCCCAAACACGTACAACGGCCATCCCCTCAGCTATGCGGCGATTTCGTCGGAGAAGAACTACGTCTCCGTCCATCTCATGAATATCTATGCGGACCCAGACAGCGCGGAGTGGTTCTCCGAACGCTATAAAGCGACCGGCAAGAGGCTGGATATGGGCAAATCCTGCGTCCGTTTCAGGAAGCTCGAAGATTTGCCGCTGGACCTGATCGGAGAGGCAGTCGGACGTACCCCGATGGATGAATGGATACGGCGCTACGAGGTCGTTCGGTCAACCAGGAAGTGACCGGATGCCCTAAACCTGCCGGGACTGGACGACGCCCTGATGTCCAATACGATCAACCCGAACCTGCAACCCGAACCTGAAAACGTATGGCCGAGTTTTGGCCATGATCACCCCTTAAATCCAGCATTCAGGGAGAGGCAATATGTCACAAAACAAGAGAATTTACGTTGGGATGCACGACGGGGTTTGCTCCGTTGCCAGTTCCGACGGTGGGAAAACCTGGAAACGAGGGCCAATTACACCGCTGGAACATGCCGCGGCCCGGTTGACGTCGAGCCCCGCCAGTCCGCAAAGGGCATACCTGGCGGCCTATGAAGCCGGCGTATACCGCACCGATGACGGCGGTTCGACCTGGCAACGCCTGGGATCGTATCCCACCGACTATGCCCACAGCGTGTTGGCTCACCCCAACGAGTCTGACACGGTATTCGTGGGCAGCGAACCGGCGGCGATTTTCCGCTCTTCGGACGGCGGTAACACCTGGCATGAATTTGGCGGGTTTCGCTCCGTGCCAGAGTCGACGGAATGGGGATTCCACGCTCCCACCCGCGACTCCCACGTTCGCGACCTGCGCATGGCTCCGGACGACCCTAACCGCCTTTATGCCGGTATTGAAGTCGGTGGGATGGTGTCTTCCAATGACGGAGGAGATAGCTGGAAGCAATTGCCGGGTCTCGACGCGGATATTCACTGTGTAAACCTGAGCGGCGACCGACCGGGCAGTGTCTATGTCGCCACCGCCAGCGCACCGTACCGCTCCGACGACGGCGGACGCCGGTGGGAGCTGATCAACTCCGGCCTGGATCGGCGGTATACCTTGCACATCGCGGCGGCTCCTGACGACGCCGATCTGGTTCTGGTAACCGTGTCCTCCAATGCGCGGCGCAGCAGTCCACAGTTTTACCGGTCCACTGACGGTGGCCACAGCTGGCAGCTGGTCGATGGACTCGGAGCGGGCGATAACCCCGAGGACATGGTGGTGGCTTTCGATTGGGACTCCGCCGAACCAAATAACGTTTACGCCGGCACCGACGGCGGAGGGTTGTTCTGCAGCGAGGATCGCGGAGTTAGCTGGAGGCAACTGGACGTGGGTCTAACTACTGTTGCGGTTGGCGCTCTGGCGGTAAGTAGCGTCTGAAGCTATCCCATCGTCGCCGCAACGTCGCCTCCGCTTACGAACTACGTCCGTCCGTTGGCATCAAACTGGTATGCGGTGAAAAGCCGATTGATGGCGCCCCAACCAGCATCGGCTTTACCTTCATAGCGCCGGAGGGCGGCGCAAATGCCAGGGGGTGGCTTGTTCGTAGGCAAATGCTGCCCGGAGAACGTTGGTTTCGCCGAGCTGCGGGCCGGCGATCTGCAACGCCAGCGGCAATCCGCCGTCGCCATCCTGGGTGAACCCGCATGGAATGCTCAGCGCGGGGCAACCACTGAGGCTATACAGCCCTCGGAAGCTTCCTTCCCGCAACGCTGATGCGGCCATCTCTTTGTTGCTAACAACGCTGGGTTCATCCGACAACAAACCGGCCGGGCCAGTCGACGTGGGTTGCAGCAACAGGTCGACTTCCCGGAACAGGTGAAATACCTGACGTCGAATGAGCGCCCTGAGTTTCAGCGCCTTATAATAGGCTTGGGCGGGTATCAGGTTGCCCACCGCGAATGCCACCCGCGTGTTGGGGTGGTAGTCCTCAAACCGTTCTCGCATCCATTCCGGGTTGAGGCTAACTCGTTCGGTGCTGGTAATGGTGCGGACAATTGGGCCGGTAACCGGCGCCAGCGGTAAGCTGACCGGGACTACGGTGGCGCCCAATTCTCGAAATACTTCGATGGCGGCTTCTACCGCCGCCGCGCTTTGTTCATTGAGAGTCAGGCCGTGTCCTCCCATCAGTTCCTGCATCACGCCGATACGCATTCCGGACACGCCGGCGTCGAGATTGGAGGTGTAATCAGGAACCGGCTCGCGGCGGCTATAGCGGTCCAGGGGGTCGTAGCCGGCAATGGCGCCCAGCGTCAGGGCGCAGTCAGTTACGGTGCGCGAGATAGGCCCGATAGTATCAACCGACCAGCTGGCTCCGTCCACGCCGGCGCGACTGACCCGGCCCCAGGTTGGGCGGATGCCCACCAGTCCGCAATTGGCGGCGGGTCCACGAATGGAACCGCCCGTGTCCTCGCCAAGGGAAGTTGCGCACAGGAACCCGGCGGTAGCGGAACCGCTGCCGGTGCTGGACGTGCCCGGGTTGCGTCGTGTGTCCCACGGGTTGCGGGCAGCGCCGAACCAGGAGCTGATCGGATCCCCCAGGGCGAATTCGCTCATATTGGTTTTGCCGATGATGATGGCTCCGGCCGCCTTGAGACGGGCCACCACTGTCGCATCTCGATCAGGTACGAAATCGGCGCGAATTTTGGACGCATCAGTGGTGCGTATGCCGGCGGTATGAATCTGATCTTTGACTCCAACGGGCACGCCGTGGAGCGGCCCGAGCACGTTGCCGGCAACCAGTTCGGCTTCCAGTCGTTTGGCTTCCGCCCGGGCTTCATCAGCGCAAACGGTGATGTAGGCGTTGAGCTGGCTCCCCACGGCGTCGATCCGGTCCAGGTAGGCGTCAACTGCTTCCACCGGTGATATACGGCGTTGGCGAATAGACTGCGCCAATTCTGACGCGGGCATGAACGGTATTTCGTGGGCAACCATACTAATCCTCCAGGTCCGCGGGTTGGGCTACGGCGACGTACTCCTCCAGGTTGAAGCCCGGAGGGTTGATCTCCGCAATTGATTCCAGCATCGCGTTTAGACTGTGGGTCACCTGGCTGAGTTCAGGCTCGTCCAAAGTCAGGTTAACTGCCTTGGCCAAAGCCCGCACATCTTCGTTGGTTAAATCGGACATTTCGACCTCCTCGGATGGAGTCAGGCTACACCGTCTGCCCGGTAATCGCCAGACGGACACGAACTGAGCCGGAACGTTGGCTAGACACGCCCTTGCGGTCGCTGCCGCGTGAACCACTCGTTAGATTGCGCAACGTCTGCTGCGGGCGTCGGATTGAGTGCCGGGTGGCGTTGGCACTGGCCGGCGAGTCGCAGCCGACGCGAGGGAGCCAATGCGACGTCAGAAGTTGTGTGGGGTCCAGGGTGGTCGCTCGGCAGCGAACATACGATCGGCGCGCAACAATGCGCCCGGCGAACGCTCTTCGACCAGGCCGGCCATGGCAAGCGTGCTGAAACTGACCGCACCCATGTAAGTTGAGGCCAACGCGGAAACCGCAATCGCCAAATCCGGAGACGACTCAGTAGCACAGCAGCTGGCCCCGCCAGGAGAAGACTCCAGCTCGAACCGCCCCTGGTTCCAGGGACAGAAATCGTCTCGCACGTCGATGACCAGACGGTCGTTTTGCAGGTAACGGCGTAGCTGGAGAGCCGCGGCGACATCTATGATGCGTACCCACACTCCGTCTCGGGTGGTTCGCTGTAGCCGTCGGGTGTCGGCCAACATCCATGGCATGGGGTCGTCCACCGGGCGCCGTATCGCTTCGGTAACGGTCATCAGGTCAATCTCGAAGCAAAATCTCCACAGAGCAGCGTTAGCTTCCACCGTGGTTGCCATTAACTCGTTCACGGTGAGGGTTGTACCGCTGATGCGGTAAGCAGCGTAACCGTCCAACCGCCCGTCCACCTCGTAAGCAGCGTAATACAGGCCGCCCTGACCACCCTGACGGTGTTCCGGCGCGCGGGAATCCCGTTGCCAGTGGTGCAGGGCCCTTTGGAAAACCGCGGGCCGGCCGAGGGTGCTGCGACGGAACACTTCGGGGAACTCCCTGGTGATTTCCGCCGGGTCTACAAACACGATGCGACCGCTACCTTCCAATGGACGGGCGTAAGCGTTGTGGTGGCGTTCAATCGACCAGCGCTCGTGCAATGAGCCAACGCCATACCCAAACCTGCCGTAGATTATGCTTTGGGAAGCGAACAGCGCGGCCAGAGGCTCGCCGCGTTCGTGGAAATCGTTGAACTGCTGGCGCATTATTCGAGTCATAATACCCCGGCGGGTATGCGTAGGTTGCACTGCCACGTTGGACACGCCGGCGATATATGCTGACGCTCCCGGCAGGGACATCTCGAGAAAATGAGAATGCGAACCGCCCACTATTTTTCCCTGGTCGAACACCGCGATGGAGCGAGCCAGATCAAAATGCGGCCTGAGTTCCTCCGGGTCGTGGTTCAGGCGGTTGCCGTGAGACCGCGATTCAGAATGTAGCCACTCGACGAATTCTGCATCTGCTACCGTCCTCAGCTCAAGCATCGCGTTTACGCTCCCTTCACAATAATCATTGCCACGAAAATCATCGCAACGAAATATGCTGGATTATAGGACATTGGGGCCGGCCTGCAACGTATCCTGACGCGTCCAATTCCATTCTGGCCCACTTACATTCCGGCCCGACACGGGGGCCGCCAAACGGGAGTGTTCAGATTGCACGACCCGAATCGGTTAAACTCTTTGGAATGGTTGACCGGTGTTGGCCTGATTGGGCGCGTCAATCCTGGTTCAATCCCCATCGCCCCGCGCTGGCCGAGGGTTTCGGAAATTCGGGTCGTAGGCGACGGTCCACCCCAATTCTACCTGCCGGTCCAGGGGCACGGCCGGCGGGACACTGGACCCTTGCAGCGTGCGTCCGATGGCGTTGCTGTTTTCCAGGTCGTGAATCTGCGATTCGGGCAGTCCCAGTACATCAGACAGCACGTAGTTGTTGTCCTCGCCCAGCAGGGGCGCTGATTTCCGGATGTGGATGTCGTTGCCGGACAATTTCCATCCCCGGCTCACGTATTCGCGGCGTCCCAGGCCCGTATCAGGATCGTGGTCTACGGATTCAAAATACCGTCTTTCGCGCAAGTGGGGGTCGGCCAACAAACCCTTGCCGTCCAGCACCGGCCCCGCCGGCACGCCTCGGTTCTGCAGCAGTTCCATTACCTGTAGTTGGGTTTTGGATGAAGTCCAGTCTTTGATTATCGCATCAAGTTCGTCCTGATGCTGGTGGCGAACGATTGCGTCGATAAACCTGGGGTCGTGTGCGACCTCCGGAGCGTCCAACGCCGAACACAGCGCTTTCCACTCGATGTCATCGCGCACGGCGATAACCACCCATTCGTCATCACCCCGACAGGGGTAGCAGCCGTGGGGCGAATAATGCTCGTGTCGGTTGCCGAGCCGGCGAGTACGGCGGCCGTTGAATGCGTAATCCAGCAATCCTTCACCCATGAACGAAACGCCCACCTGGTACATTGCCAGGTCAACCCACATACCATGTCCGGTGCGCGCGCGGTGGAACAGGCTGGCCAGCACCGCGAGTTGCGCAGTCCAGCTGGCCAGGAAGTCAGTGTAGGAGTTGGCAATCTTGTTGGGCACGGTGCCGGGAGCCGAACGGCCGTCGGCGTCAACATCCAGGTAGCCCATGAATGCCCCGGTGCCGTGAGTTGGTTCCAGTGCGGTGGCCATCGCGCCGAAATCCGTCCAGGGGCCGGAGTGCCCGTATCCGGTGTTGGACACCATGATGAGATCTGGTTTGTGGGTTTTCAGACGCGCGTAGTCCAGTCCGAATCGGCGCATCACGCGGGGGGTGAAGTTTTCCAGCACCACATCGGACACGCTGACCAGCTGCTGCAATACCTGTTGCGCAGCTTCGGAACGCAGGTCGAGGGTCAGGCTGAGTTTGCCACGATTCAGCGTCTGGAAAGTGCCGCCGCGTTCCCAGTACAACTCGCCGGGGTCGTTGTCCGGATAGGGGCCGTTCAGCGTGCGGGTTGTATCGACAAACTGGTTGTGATGGGTGTCAATCTTGATGACCTCGGCGCCCAGGTCGGCAAGGTAAGCACCGCAGTAGGGCATTGCAAAGACCCTGCTGAGGTCGACGACGCGGATGCCATCCAACGGCAGGGCTGTCATGACGCGGTACTCGGTTGATGCTGGCGGCAGGCGTACTGCATCAGATGGCGCCGGTGGCCCTCAATCGAATTAGCGCATCTGTCGAGTAGCCCAAATCGTCGCCGTAGATTTCAACGTTGTGCTGCCCGAGCAACGGTGCAGGTCGCCGAATGGAAAATTCCATGCCGGACAGTTTCGGCCCCAGGCCGGGGTAGTCGGCGGCGCCGGCCACCGGATGCGTTACCGACGCAAAGAAATCGCGTTCTCGCAGATGTTCGCATTCGTACAAGTCACCCGCATCTTGCGCCATTCCGAAGACCAGCCGCCGCTCTCCGGAAGCCTGGTGCAGGGGTTTGCGATCCCATTGGGACAATCCCCGTAGCAGCAGTTCGTTCAGCTCTTGCCCGAACTCGATGCGCCCGGAGCCGGTGGCGAAACGTTCGTCCTTCAGCTCTTCCAGGCCAATCAGGTTGGCGACGGTTGCCCACGGTTGCGAACCCTGCACCGATGGGATGACGTAACCATCTTTGGCCGGCATCAGCTCCTCGAACCCGGAACCACGCACCGGGCGCCGGCCTTTGATGGCCCCCATGTAGTTGTAATAGGGAACCGCCTGGACCAGGTGCGACGCCAGGCACTCCACGGTGGAAACGTCGACGGATTGGCCTTGTCCGGTGGCCAGGCGTTGGAACAGCGCCGCCGTGGTGGCCACCGCCGCGTTGACGCCGGCCACGTAGAAGGATTGATTCAGGACGTTGCGCAACGGTTCCCGGTCCGAGTCGCCGGAGTGGTACATCAATCCGCTCATTGCGTAGGCAACGATGTCGGGGCCCTGGAAGTCGCGGTGTGGCCCGTACTGGCCGAAGGGCGTGATGGACGTAGCAATCAGATGCGGGTAGTTGATGGTAAGGTGGTCCGGCTTCAGCTCCAGCGCTGGCTGCTGGTTGGGCGCGAAGTTAGCGACCAGGACATCGGCGTCTCCCAACAACCGCACCAACAGCTGCAGTCCGGCGGACGTATCGGGGTTTAGCGTTACGCCGCGCTTGTTGGTATTGAGGTACAGGAACGGTATGCTTTTGTCGGGGTGAGGGTCGTCGCCAACGAAGGGCCCCATGTGCCGGGCCTCGTCGCCGATGCCGGGCGGTTCAATCTTGATGACGTCCGCGCCGTAGTCGGCGAGCAGTTTGGCGCAAAAGGGAGCCGAAACATGGCCTCCCATTTCCAGCACGCGAATCCCGTCCAGCAAGCCGGGCATCACCAGGCATCCTCTGCCCAAACCAATGGCAACGACTGGCCGCGTTTGGGCAGCGCCACCGTTGCGGTGCCCGACGCCGTCTGCCCGCCACGGTCGTTTTGCAGCGCAACCTGGCAATCCACGTAACCATAGTCGTCGGCTTCCCGCGTGTCGGTTACGGCGCCGAAGATGGTCAGCGTGTCCCCGGGGAAGTCCATGCCGCGGTGCTGCACGTAGAACCGCTTGAACCATCCTTCCTCGCCGGCAAAGTCGAGGAGCAGTTGGCCCAGATACTGGTTTTTCAGCGAACCGTTCACCACCACATTGGGCAAACCCTGGTGCAGCTGGGCAAAGGGCAAATCCCAATGGATGCGGGCGTAATTGCCGTTGGCCGCGGCCCACCGGATGAGGTGCGTGGTGGTCATCGGCCCCTTGACTACCGTGGGCAGATTCATCCCTACCGCAATGTCCTCGAAGTAACGCTGGGCCGCCGGGTTGGGTACGGGCTTGGCGAGGATGACCTCCGGGTCCGGTGGCGCCACCGGCACTGTGGACAGTGTGTCGGATACCAGCGCCACGTCGTTGGGTTGTTCGCCGGCCGGCAACGCCCGATGGATGCTGACTCGTTTGGCCGTGCTCAACTTGGCGCCATGCTGATCGGTCTGAATTTCCTCGCGCACTATGAACACCAGCGGGCCGGAACGTCCCTGCTTCTCGAAAATGTCCAGTACGCGAAACTCCCTGGTTACCCAGGAACCCACGTAGGCTGGCGCCAGGAATTGCCAGTCGCTGCCGCCGTTGAGTCCGTAGCTGTTGAACGGCAGCGGCACCTCGAAATGCCATTCCTGGCCGGCGCCAAAATACCCGATTGGCGGAGCTATATCTTTCCAGGCGGCCAATGGGGGGCACAGCAAGCCACCGAAACGGCTGCGCTGGGCGTAGTCGGCGTCGACATACAGCGGGTTAAGATCCTCGATGGCATCGGCCACGTCGTATGCCATCTCCGCGCTGATGGGAAAACGGTTACGCTCCGGTGCGGTTTCCTGCCCGATGAGGGCGGCGATTTCTTCGGTAATCAGACTGCCGGCCATTTGTTCATGCTCCTGTTCGAGCCAAAGTCGGTCGATGACCGGCGGATGGGCTTGGGGCGTAGAGTTGGCCACGGCGTCAACGGCCCGGCGCTGCATCGCCGGTGCGACGCAGTTGCGATTTTAACCGAACCCGTGCAATTCTACAAACGCCGTGAGTTTCAGGTCGGCCCGGACAACAATTCGGTCAGTTCGCCAATATGTTCCAGCTCATCCAGGCGGGAGACCATTTCGATTACCTGTTGCGCCCGTTGCTGACCGATGGCTTCCCGCGCCAGCAGGTGAAACTTGCCGAGCAATTCTTCGCGCGACGCCGGGTTGGAATAATCTCCGTGCTGGCTGGTGACCTCTGATGCCAGAACGCGTTGATTCTTCAGATGTACGACAACTCGGGCAGCGGGGTAATCGTAACGACGGAGGCTCATCTCATCGTCAGCGACCACCTCGATGCGGTGGGCCAGACTCCTGACTTCGTCGTTGTCGATCCGATCGGGATAGAATGCGGTTACGTCGGTTACGCCGTAGTGGATGGCGGCGGCCACCGCGTAAGGGATGGAGAACTTGGCCGACAGCATATTGTCCGGTTCAGGGTTGGTCATTATCTGCACAATTGGCGGGGCGTCCACCGTAATCCGGTCGACCTGAACGGCCGTGAAGGGTTCCTGGCGCAGCAGGTTTTGCACGGCGTCCAGCACCGGATGATTGTACAGGCAGCAGGCGTGCAGCTTGAAGTAATTCTGCTCGATGCGAAACTGCCCCGGTGTTCCCAGACCGTCAACCACTGCGTTGGGGTCGAAGCCATTTCCCAGGAAACTGCCGTACAGGTCGGCTGGGCCATCGTCAATGGCGGTAAAGCCGCACTGGCTCAGGTACGCCGCCATGATGCCCTGGAATCCGGAGCGGCCCGGGTACAGGTTGCGCACAGTGGCGCCTTCCAGGCAGGGCGTCCAGGTGTTGGCTGGGCTCATCGACATCGCCAGGTTCATTGCCAGACGGGTTTCGGCAGGATCGAATCGCAACAGGCGGGAAGCCGCCGCCGCCGTGCCAATGGTGCCCCAGGTTCCGTGAGAATGAACCTCCGGACGCACCTGGGTGGCGGCGCCGATACGGGAGATAACTTCATACCCCACGATGATGCTTTCCAGAACCTCTTTACCGCTGCGGCCCAAATCTTCGCCGACCGCAATGGCCCCAGGCGTTACGTGGATGGAAGGATGCCCGCCGCCCAGCCGGTTGCCTTCATCCATCTCCAGGGCGACGCCGGCGGTGGCGTTCACCAGCGTGGCCCATACCGGCTGCGCCTTGCCGGCGTGTCCCTTGTCGTTATGTCCTTTGCCGGCATATCCAACGATGGTGGCGTTGCCAGGGCCGCTCATCCTAGCGGCCAGTTGGGCCAGATTGGCGTTTTCCGGCTGGCGGCTGCCGGCGGAAATGGCGCCAATGGTGTCCAGCACAACGTCTTTGGCCGCCGCCACCGTGGAGCCAAGGAGGTCTTCCAGACGGACAGTGGCTACGAATTCGGCGAGTTGGTCCAAGTAATCGGATGCCATTATCCCCTCCTCCATCTTGGATTCCCGGCATTTTGCATTTCCGGCACTTTGGATTTCCGGGCGCAGCGGGCGGCCTTTATCGGCTAAAGAATTCGTGCAGCAGGCGGTAGGCGTCGTCGGGCAGTTCTTCGGCGATGTAATGACCGCAGGGTAGGGACTGTCCTGCAACGTTGTTGGAGTAGTTCCGCCAAACCTGCAACACGTCCTGCGTCCGCCCCACGTACCCCGTGGAGCTCCACAACGCCAGGTGGGGGCAATTCACCTTGTTGTCAAAATCCGCTTCGTCATGCACCAGGTCGATGCTGGCGCCGGCGCGATAGTCCTCGCAGGCGCCGTGGATGGCCGCGGGGTCGTTGAAACAACGGACGTATTCTTCGATAGCCTCGGAAGGGAATACCGTCTCGGCATTGTCCACCCGCATGAAACGGGAACGGATGAAGTAATCCGCGTCGGCGCCGATCACGCGCTCCGGAAAGTCGAAGGGCTGAATCAGGAAAAACCAGTGGTAGGTATTGGTCGCCATCGCCTGGTTCACCATGCTGAACATATGACGTGTCGGCACGATGTCCAACGTCGCCAGTTTCAGGACGCGCTCGGGGTGGTCTTTGGTCAGGCGGTGAGCGACGCGGGCGCCCCGGTCGTGGCTGCCCAGAAAAAATGTGTCGAACCCAAGGTGCGTCATCACGTCAACCTGATCCTGAGCCATTGCACGCTTGGAATAGTTAAGGTGGTCGGGTGCGCCGGCGGGTTTACCACTGTCGCCGTAACCCCGCAGGTCAGCCGTCACCACCGTAAAATCCTCGGCCAGCCGCGGCGCCACCTTGTGCCACATGGTATGAGTCTGGGGGTAGCCGTGAAGCAGGAGTAACGGAGGGCCGTTGCCGCCCTTGACCACGTTAATGGTGGTGCCGGTGGTTGGAATTTGTAACTGCTCGAAACCCTCAAACATAGCTTTCCCCTTTTTGAGTGAAGGATGCAAAACCGGCATTTGGCCAAGAACACTAGTGCCGCCGTCAGGCTACATAATGACGGCGGGAGGCCGGCCTTGTAAATACCTGTGTAAATACGAACTGCCAATACGGTTCGCGCGGGGAGCGACGGAGCCGGGAGCGAGATTCCCCAACGTCCTTTGACACCGATGTTGTGCCAATGTACCGTAGTTATGCAGCGCAAGAGTTATGCAGCGCAAGATTGCGACGGCAAATCCAAACTGAGAGCGAAAACACCGATGGCCATCCAAATCCACGACATCGCACATTACCTTAACACCGCGCGCCGCATGGCAGAGCAGGTTGCAATCGACGCCGACCGCATTGACGCCGACCGACAACTGCCGCCCGAGTTGGCGAACGAGATGGCCGACGAAGGGTTGTTCCGGCTGCTCCTGCCCCGCTCTTTGGGTGGCGCGGAGCTGGAGCACCCCGATTTCCTGAGCATCCTGGAGGTTTTCGCCGGCGTGGACGCCAGCACCGCCTGGTGCCTCAACCAGAACAATGTATTTTCGACCAGCGCCTCTAGAATGCCGGCCGCCACTGCCCATGAGATTTGGGACGATCCTAGGGGCGTGGTTACCAACGGCCCGCCGACCGCCGCATCTCTGGCGGTGCCAACTGATGGCGGCTACCGCCTGAGCGGGCACTGGAATTTCAGTAGCGGCAGCGACCACGCCACCTGGATAGGCGCTCTGGCTCCGCTGGGGGAGCCGGGACAGAACGGCGATGCCGCTCGCAACCGGGCCGGAACCAGGATACTTCTGATGCCAAAAGCCGCCGTGCGCATGGTGGACCTGTGGCACGTTCCCGGACTGCGGGGCACCGGCAGTTTCAGTTTTCAGGTGGATGACCATTTCGTTCCGGAGGAGCGCGTTTACGACCCGGAAGGCGTGTCGTCCGAAGGTGGGCCGCTGTACTGCATCCCCCGGACTTTGCTGTTCGCCACCGGATTTGCCACTGTTGCACTCGGGGTGGCCAGGAAGAGCCTGGAGATCGCCATCGCCCAGGCCGGCAACCGGATGCCGGGTCGCTCTCAAGTTGTCCTGCGCGACCATCAAACCGCCCAGCGTGCCATCGGTGAAGCCCACGCCATCCACCAGTCGGCCCGCGCGTTTTTGCGGGACAGCCACGCCGCCGTATGGGATGCGGCTTGCCGGGAACGCAGTCTGCAAGTCGAACAGCGCATACAGCTGCGGGTCGCCGCCACCCACGCCATCCGGATGTCGGCGCAGGTGGTGGACACCGCGTACACCCTGTGCGGCGCCGGCGCGATTTTCGAGTCCAACCCGATCCAGCGCAGGTTCCAGGACATCCACGTAATTACGCAGCACACCCAGGGTCACCACGTGCACTTCGAAACCGCCGGCCAGTATTTACTGGGGTTGGAGCCGCAGGGCATTTTCTAGGGTGTGTTGACAAATACCGTCATTCCCGTCCTCTACCGTCATTCCCGCGAAAGCGGGAATCCAGTGGCCGAAGTCGTTAATCACGGTTCTGATTCTTCTCGGCTTTGTACAATCAAGCGGCATAGGCTAGCGTGTCGAGCATCCTGTGGTACAAGAGGCGCGGGACTTTTATCGATTCGTGCTCGCGCTCGGACGGCATAAAAGTTCCCTGCTGCACCCAGAGGTGTCGTCTGACCAGGGCGATGGCGTCGGCGAAGGAAGGGCTGGTTTTGTCATACCACGCCGCGGTGCGCGGCGCCATGCCGCCACGCTGTTCGATCAGGATATCCGCGGCCAGCGTCACCACGCTGAACAGGCCAAAGAGCGCGGGGGTGGTTCGGGCGATGGCTCGTTCCGACCACTGGCGCTGGGTTTCCATGCCCAGGTGAGCCCGCAGCTCCTCAAAGGTCACCTAGACCTGCCACCGCAGCAGATACCACTGCAGTATCCGCAGGGGTTCCGCCTCGGTGTCGGTGCATAGTAAAGCATAGGGCCCGCGGCGCTCCGCCAGGTATCTGATGACGACCCAACGTATGGGAAGGCGCGGCGGCCCGCCGTGGTACCACAGCGCTACGCCCGAAGCGAGCTCGACCATGGCGGTACTGCCGTCGGAACCGGTGGCGCGGTAGGGAATCCATTGTGTAGCGGGATCGTCCAGCACCGCCGTGGGACTGGGCAGTCGCGCGCCGACCACCCGGGGCCGCCCGATCTGGCCGGGCCGCCGCGCTGGCGCGGGCTGGTACAGGGACGCGTCCTTGCGCAGTTTGGTGACGACGACAATCGGCTTTGACATACTCTGGCAATGCCGCAGGAACTCGCGCTTGGCGTAGCCGCCATCGGCCACCACCACCAGGTCCCTCTCCGGCAGCCAACGGCGCAGGCAGACCAGCATCTGCTGGGCGTAGTCGGTTACCGTCTTGTGCCGGCGGCCTTTGCGCCGGTCGTAGCGGGCCGACACCACCAGCGCGGTCAAAAACGGCAGCGCCCAGTATCGACCCGCCCACCCGATACGCGTCAGCAACATCAGGCTCACCCATTGCAATCCGGGGGTCATCACCACCTGGTCGTCCTTGGACCGCACCGGATCCCGATACCACCCCTTGGCCGCAATCTTCCGGCCCCAGCGTCGCTCCACCGTCTCGTCAATGCCGAACACCAACGGCTCGGTGGACGAACCAAGGCGCCCGGCCACCAGCAGCAACAGCGCCCGGCTCAGTTGCAGTGGCGACCATCGGGCGCGGTTGAGCACGTGGTGATAGACGGCGAAGTCGCCGTGCTGCCCAATCCCCAGGATGTTGAGGGCGGAGGACACGGTGCGTTTGCCGGGAGACAGGATCGCTCCCATGGCCAGGAGTTGGGCTTTGCGCCAGGTCCTGGGGTCAAACAGGTGCTCAAAGGGCAGCAGCAGGGTTACCATGACTGCGGGCAGGGTGGGCATACTCGACCTCTTGTGGTGATTTGGTCGAGCTTACCCTGTTCTTATAATTTATCTAGCTTTTGTACAAAGTCGAGGATTCTTTAATCATACCCTCTCTGGACTCCCGCTTTCGCGGGAGTGACGGGTTGCAGGAGATTGACAATGGCCACACAGAAGTACCGCGAAGATAGTCGCACCCTACTGGATCAGGGCCGCGAGGAGCTGGCTAGGGGCGACGTGCGCCAGGCTTCCGAGAAAGGGTGGGGGGCGGCGGCCCAAATCGTAAAGGCGGTCGCGGAGGGTCGAGGTTGGCCCCACACCTCCCACCGCCACCTGTTCACTGCGGTGGACACCCTACGAGACGAAACCGGCGACGCGGATGTCCGGCGCCTGTTCGACGTGGCCAGCGCCCTCCATGTCAATTTCTACGAGGACTGGAGAAGTGCTGAGAGTGTTGCGGAGGCCCTGGACGACGTTGCCCGCCTGTTGGACAAGCTGGCCCCCTCGCTCACGCGTGAGAAAAGGCCATGACGGGTTGGTTTGTTAATTGTCAACAGGCTCTAGGTTGCGAACCCAGCCGATGTCGAGGGTCGGCCACGTGGTCAACCCTTGTCGCCAATCGGTGCGGCGGGTATGATTCGGGGCGTCCCAGTACCCATTAGACACCAGTATCCAATAGACAGTTGAAGCCAACCCGTTGATTGCCGGTCGCATTCGTTGGCGAGCTTGGTTCGTTGGCGAGCGTGGTCGGAATGGGCAGTTGGACGCAACCCGGCAAGCGAGGTGCAGTCATGGCCGCAACACGGGTGGATACGGTTATCGTCGGCGGGCAAATCGTTACATCGTCCCAGGTGTACGAGGGTTCCATTGCCATCGCCGGCGAAAAGATAGTCGCGATTGGGCCGGAACAGTACCTGCCGCCGGCGGACAACTACATCGACGCTTCGGGCAAATTTGTGTTGCCGGGTCTCATCGACAGCCACGTGCATCTGGACGGGCACGACAACTACGCGTTGGGGTCGCTGGCTGCCGCGCACGCCGGATTGACTACGTTGGTGCCTTTCGGCACCTACAATCTGGAGGGCGACGAAACACTCCCGCAGGCCTTGCACCGGACGCGGGAGCAGGTTGAACAGAACGCGCTGACCGACTTTGCGTTCCACTTCATCCTCCAAAACCGCCCGAGCATCCTGACGGGATTGCCTGAGGCCTTCGATTTGGGGGTCAAGTCCTTCAAGATGTTTATGACCTACAAAAAGCGCCCCTTCCGTATGTGCGACGACGACTATATTTGTGAGGCTATGGATATGGTGTCGCGTGGTGGCGGGGTGCTGCAGCTGCATTGTGAGAGCGGCAACATCATCGAATATTTGGAAAACAAACTGATTGCTCAAGGGCACACCCACCCCACGGACTTCCCGTCGGCGTGCCCCGATTGGGCGGAAGAAGAGGCCATTAACCGCGCGGTCAAGATGAGCGCGGCAACCCGCTGCCCGACCTACGTGGTGCACCTGAGTACGCAATTGGGCCTGGAACGCATCAAACAGGCCCAGAGCCAGGGGCAGGCGGTGTGGACGGAAACTTGCCCGCAGTACCTGCTGTTGTCTGATGCCCAGATGGCCGAATACGGGCCGCTGGCGAAGATTGGCCCGCCGCTGCGACCCGAGGACGGACCCGACCGTGAATCCCTGTGGCAAGGCTTACGCCAGGGCAACATCTCCATCGTATCCAGCGATCACGCCCCCTATCCACAGGAATTGAAGCAAGTGGGCTGGGACAACATCTTCGTCGATCCAGAGGGGCGTTCGGTGCCCTTTGGTTCGCCGGGCATCGAAACCATCGTGCCGTTGATGTACAGCGAAGGAGTGGTGAAACGCGGGTTGCCCATCTGGTGGTTGGCCCGCGTCATGGCCGAGAACCCGGCCCGAATCTTCGGCTTATACCCACGCAAGGGAGTGATTCAGATTGGCTCTGACGCTGACCTGCTGATTTTGGACCCCAATGGCGACCGGGTGGTTACGGCCCGAGACCACCGCGGCAACTCCGGCTACACGCTGTTCGAGGGTTGGCAGGTGAACGGGCGCCCGTGGATGACGCTCCTGCGCGGCCAGGCGCTGTTGAGGGATGGCGCGTTGGAACAGAAACCCGGCTATGGCAGATTCCTGGAGAGCGAGGCGCCACGCGCGCCCCTGGGCGGCCCGGTCAGCTAACGTGTGGCGGAGTTTTACCGGCGGTCAATCGCAATCGTTACCAGCGTGATGGCCGCAAACGCCAGTCCATGAAAATTTCCGACGTTGCCGCCGCATACACGCGATACCAGCGCCTCGGGACGTCCTGGTCCACACACTTCTAGCATGTTGTGGTGGGGGCAGACGCCGCCGGCGGTGTGGGATTGGTATATCATGCCGTCAGATGGACCCGACAGCGGCGTTACCGTCAACGAAGCGATGTTGTAGGTCGGATTTGGGATCTACCATGACACAAGCATCCCGGACCATAAATGATCCGCTCAACGCTTTTTGCCACGACAGCGAAGCCTGGTTGGCGGGCGCTCCCACCGGATCCCTTGCCGGTCTGACATTTGCCGCCAAGGATATATTCGATGTGGTGGGTCATGTGACCGGATGTGGCAATCCCAACTGGAAGGCCACCCACGCGCCGGCCGATGCCACCGCCTGGGTGGTCCAACAGCTGGTGGATGCTGGCGCCACCATGGTGGGCAAGACTATCACCGATGAACTGACCAGGGGTATCTTTGGCGAGAATGTCCACTACGGCACACCCACTAACCCGCGCGCTCCCGGGCGGGTGCCGGGTGGTTCCTCCAGCGGTTCCGCGTCGGCGGTGGCTGGGGAACTGGTCGACTTCGCCCTGGGTTCGGACACCGGCGGTTCGGTGAGGGTTCCAGCCAGCTTTTGTGGCCTGTATGGATTGCGCCCCACCCACGGCAGGATTCCGAGCGACGGAATGCTGCTGCAAGCGCCCACCTTTGACACCATCGGCTGGTTTGCCCGAGATGCCGACACATTCGCGCGAGTGGGCGCCGTGTTGCTGCCGCCTCAACCCACGACCGAGCCCCCCCGCAATCTGGTCATAGCGGATGATGCGTTTGAGCTGGCCGAACCGCCCGTGCGCGCCGTACTGTTATCAATTGCGGACACCATCGGTTCGCTGTTTGATTCCATGTCAACCCAGCGCTTGTCGCCGACCAGTCTCACCGAATGGTCTGGACACCAGCAGATTTTGCAGAGTCGGGAGGCCTGGGAGTCGATCCGGGAGTGGATTGATGAGGTCAACCCGGCTTTCAGCTTTGAGGTGTCAGACCGCTATGTGATGGGCCGGTCGATAATCGACTCCCAGGTCGCTGACGGACAGGTTGGGCGGGATGCGGTGATTGCGCGTATGGACGAGGTGTTTGCTGATCAGCAAACCGTAGTGTGTCTGCCGACTACGGTCGGGCCGGCGCCCCTCGTCGGACAGCCGGTATCGGAACGACATTCCCTGCGGTTACGCAACAGCGCGCTGACTTCCATTGCCGGCAACACCGGCCGGCCGCAACTGACGTTGCCCCTCGGTGTGGTGGACGGCCTGCCGGTGGGATTGTCCCTGTTGGGCGATCGAGGTTCCGACGAACAGTTGATTGAGCTGGCGCGGGAAGTCGCTCGCCTTGGTTAGTCGCGAGGCCTGGGAGCGCCTGACTCCCGGCGGCAGAATGGGTCTGTGCTGGGGCGGTTCCTTCCGGTGCACAGTCTTCCTTCTGGTGGCAGCTTGAAAATCTCGGCGACTTTGAGCCAGGCGGCCATACCGCTCGGAATTTTCCGGTATCGCGATTTCGCGTTCGTGTGGACCTCTACCACCCTGGTTGGCATGGGCACCCAGATGGAGTCGGCGGTACTCGGCTGGTTTGTACTGACGCTGACCGACTCGCCGTTCCTGGTGGGTGCCATTGCAGCGGCGCGCATGGCGTTGAACTTCCTGGCCCTGTTTGCCGGAGCCATCGCCGACCGCCTGCCCAGAAACGTGCTCCTGGCAACGGTGGAATTCGTCATGGGTTTGCTGGGCATTGTGATGTTGACCCTGATACTGACGGGTTTTCTGGAAGTCTGGCACATTTTCGCGATTACGATGGTCATGGGTGTGGTCAGGCTGTTTCAGATGCCAACGGCGCAATCCATGATTGGAGACACGCTGCCCGCCGAACGGGTCAGCAACGGAGCGGCTTTCAACACGGTGGCCATGAACATCGCAATGCTGGTGGGCCCGGTGGTAGGCGGCGCGTTGTACAAGGGATTCGGGCCGCAGGGCGCCTACATGGCAATCGCGTCGCTATACCTGCTGAGCGGTATATCGGCGCTGGCAATCCGACTCGCTCCGACCCGTGCCGACCGGCGCCGTGAATCGGTGTTGCGGACGGTGGCGGACGGTCTCAAATACGCGAAGGGTAACCAGGTCATCTGGGCCGTGTTGCTGGTTGCGGTAATCATTAATCTGGCGGGTTGGACGTTCCATACCAGTTTGGCGCCCATCTTCGCCCGCGATGTTTTGGGCACTGACGCGGTGGGACTGGGGCTGCTGCTGTTTGCCTTCGGCGCCGGAGCGCTGACGGGTTCGGTTGGGTTGGCGATGCTGCCCAGCCTGCGCAGCGTAGGCAAGTTGCTCATCACGGCAGTAATCATGTGGCACGTTACCGTGCTGGTAATTTCCTTCTCCCAATCCTTTGCGCTATCAATGATAATTTTGGTGCTGATAGGTATGTCGTTCGCCTCAACGCAGGTGTTGATCCTGACGCTGCTGTTGCGCACGACCGATGCCCGCTTCAGAGGCCGGGTAATGGGTCTGCGTTCGTTTGCGATCCTGGCGTTCAGCTTTGGCAGCTTGGGGGCCGGCGCATTCGCTGGACTTTGGGGAGCGCCCGGCGCAGCGCAGGTGGTCGGCGTGACCGGCATCGTGCTGGTGCTGTTGTTGGCAATGGTGGCGCCTAAACTCCGGCAAGCCTGAGCTGCCAATATCGGCTGCCGGCCAACGCGGACTGCTGGCCAATGCCGCCAGCGGCCAACGGTGGGCGCGGTTTAGGTCTCCGCTGGGGCCACGGTGTATTCCGGCTGCTCCGCCCCGCGCAAGGGCAACGCCGAGATGAACATGGCCAGCAACAGCGAACCCGCCATGGCGAAATAGGCGTACCTGAGCCCGGTAGTGAAGGCTTGCTCGACTCCCACCGAGGCGCCGCTCCGCACGGCGTCCAGGCTGGGTTCATGGCCCATTGCTGCCATGGTCGCGGTTACGATGGCAGTGCAAACCGCCACGCTCACCACGTTGCCGGCGTTGCGAATCAGATTGACCAGAGCCGAGATTACACCGTGGCTTTCCCGCTCCACCGCGCTGAGGATTGAACTGGAATTGGCCGAGTAGAACGTCCCCATTCCGCAACTCAGCAGCATCAACGCCGGAATTACCATATAGAGAGACGAATCTTCGGACAGTCGCGACAGTGCCGAGATTCCGATGGTTGACAGGATCAGGCCGCCAACGGTGAACTTCCTCCATCCAAACCGGTCTGATAGCTTCCCGCAGATCGGCCCCAGCAGCGCCATGCAGATGGCGCCGGGTACCACCGCCAAACCGGCGACCGACGGTCGGTAGCCCAGCACGTTTTGCAGGTAAAACGGTGTCATGAAAAGCACCGCCGAACTGCCCATGAACATCAGGAAATTGGCCGACACGCCCTGAGAAAAATTCTTGCGCTGGAAGAACCGCAGCTGTAGCATGGGGCTCGCGTGCCGCAGTTCCCACCAGACAAAACTGGCCAGTAACACCACGAAAGTAACGGCTGCCGCCAAAATCGGCGGTGATGTCCAGCCCACTCGATGCGCGTTGGTGATGCCAAGCAACAGAGCAAGCAGCGCTCCGGATGACATTACGGCGCCCAGCCAATCGAACCGGGCCGGTTGTCGACTGGCGCTTCGCGTCCGCACCTGTTCGGCCAGGATTAGAAGGCACAGTCCAATACTGGCCACCATCAGCGGCACCGCAGCGAAGAACACCGAGCGCCAACCCAGGGCGTCTACCAGCAGCCCACCGAGGGCCGGGCCGGCCACAGCCCCGGTCCCAACCATTGTCATTATGAGCCCGATGGCTTTCCCGCGTTCGGCCGGCGGGAAGGCGCCAATGACGATGGCCATACCGGTGCCCTGGGTCATGGCGGCGCCGGCTCCCTGGACGATACGGGATGCGATGAGCACCGCCAGATCGTTGGACGCCCCTGCGGATATTGCGCCCGCTACGAAAACCAGTGAGCCGATGATGTACACCTTCCTGGCGCCGATCAGGTCGGCCAGCCGCCCCATTGGTAGCAACAGTGCGATGATGATCATGGCATAGCCAATCACCAGCCACTGCACGCTGGGTATATCGGTGCTGAAATGACTGGCGATGGTGGGCAGCGCTACGCCCACACTGCCGTGGTCTACCACAGAGGCAAAGGTGCCCACCGCCATGACGCCGTAGACATACCATTTGTAGCGAGGACTACTCGTTAGCGACGCAAGCATTACCGCCAGAGTCGTCCATAGGGCCCGGTTTGGATCATGCGCCCGCGAAGAAGCGCCGGGCGTTGCCCACGGTAATCTGCTGGATGTCGGCATCCGATGCGCCCAGCTCTTTCAGGCGGGGCAACACATACCTGGGGATGAAGTTGTAACCGTCGGGATTAGCGCGCCGCCGCTGTTCCTGAACCTCGGCGCCGTAACGGGCCTTGGGAACCGAGTAGTCATGGGACAGGAAAATCCGGTTGGTAAACCCGGCGTCCATCAGTTTCCGGGCGACCTCGGTGCGCTGTTCCCAGTCCGGAGTGCCTGGGGTCAGGCCGCCCGGATACCGGTCCAATCCCAGCCACACGCCCTTGTTGAGCAGGCCCAGCAGGTATTCCATATCGGTGTCATCGTTGCTGTGCCCAATGTAGACCTTGTCCAGGTCAACGCCTTCTTCTTCCAGAATCCGAACCTGCTGCTCACCTACCCGGTCGGGCGACCAAGTGTGGGTTGAAATTGGCGCTCCGGTAGCTTTCTGGGCTCGGGCCGCCGCCCGGAGTACTACCTCCTGTGGTGGAGTAATCCCGCCCCGGTCGCTGGCAACCTTGATGATGCCGGCCTTGATGCCGGTGCCTTCAATGCCTTCTTCAATTTCCCTGACGTACAACTCGGCGATGGCGTCCGGAGGCACGTCGCCGAACGGACGGGGCACCGCGACGTGGTTGCCGGTCGCTGCAATGATTTGCATCCCGCTGCCTTGGGACACCTCCCGAATCAGATTCACGTCGCGCCCCAAGTCAAAGGTGCTGACATCAACAATCGTCCTCACTCCGTCGGCGTACACAGCGGTCATGGCGGCGACAGACTGCTCACGGATGCCATCGCGGTCGATGAATTCCGGATAGGTGTGGCGAAGACCGGCGGCGTTCGTGCCGACGTGTTCATGGCTCAGGACGAATCCGAGATCGTCCGTATCCACTGGGCCCAGGACTGTATTCACCGTTGGCATGGCCTTGTCTCCTCGACGATCATCGTTCTGATTGTTTCAACGTGAGATATTCTATTATGGATTGTGGCAGATTGATACCGGGCCGTTGCCGACCGGCTGTTTATTCGCGCGCCTGTCAGCGATGCTTGTCACAGTGGAACGAGGCGGATATGATGCCGGCAATTCGGGTTCGGCGCCGGAGTTTTGCAATAGCTTCGTTGCCCTCTGCACCCGTCAGGCCGCGCAGCCGGCCGCCAAAACTCAACCAGAAACCCAATTCCTGGGAGGTAAACCATGGTACGAACACCAACAGTTACACGAGACCAGGTTCCGACGGCGCTGCAAAGCGCCTTCGATGCGGAAACGGCCGGTTCCGGTGGCGTGGTGACCAGCGGCCCCGGTTCAGTAATGATAAACAGCCCCGAGATGCGCCGCCGCGCCAATTCATTGGTCAACTACCTGCGCGATGATTCCTCTTTGTCCAAGAAGATTCAGGAGCTAGCCATGATATTGACCGCCCGCCACATGGATTGCCAGTACATTTGGCACGCTCACTCCGCACGGGCCCGGCAGCAAGGCATCAGCGACGAGTTTGTGGATAACTTGCGGGACGGCAAGCAATTGCCGCAGCTGCCGGCGGACGAGCAAACGGTTGTGAACTACGCCACTCAGGTATTCCAAAATCACCGGGTCAGCGAAGCCACGTTCCAGGCGGCGTTGAACCAGTTCGGAGCCCTGGGGCTGACCGAACTGACCACCCTGCTGGGCTACTACTCATTGCTCGCTTTCAACGCCAATGCGTTCGAGATCGATGTGCCCGACGGCGACGAACCCAAGTTGCCCATCTAGCAGCTGGCGAAATCCTGCCAGCGGTTGCGGGCGCCGGTCGCTGACCCACGCTGCGCCGCTGGCCCAATAATGTTTGGTATTCCTACCGGCGCACCGTAGTGGTTACCAACCCCGGATAAGGTGGCACGCTGATGCCGCTGGGCACGGTTACGTCAAACACCACCGGGAAGCTGATGATGCCACGTTCGGTGCGAGCGTCGTCGCTGATGTCGGTTACCCTGGAATTGAACTCGACACCCGTTAGCGATGACATCGTTACTGTGGCCGGCTTCCCCAGCTCGATGCTGTCGATGAAATTGGACTCGACCAGTCCCAACACACTCACGTCCTGAGGGTCAACCACCTGGATAACTCGGGCGTCCACGGTTACGGCGTCGCCGGAAGCAATCGTAACCAGACGAACCACGCCATCGAAGGGAGCATTGAGGATGGCGTCGTCCAGGTCGCCCAGCACGCGTTCGTAGGTTGCGGCGGCGGCGGCGATGCTGGCTTGCGCCAAGGCCACTTCGGAGGCATCGGAGCCGGCCACCAGTTCGTCGCGTGCCTCCTGAGCGGTTGCCACTTCTTTGGTCAGGGATTCCAGCGTGGCTTGATCCAGTCCTTCCTCCAATCTGGCCAACTGGGTTACAGCCGAATCCAATGAGAAGCGCGCGCTGTCGGCAGCGGCTTGCAACTTGGCCAGCTCGAGTTGGTCAACCCCCTGTTCCGCCTCTGCCAAATCGCGGTCGGCGCGATTGAGTCGGGACCTGGCGATTTGTACGGTGGCTTCCAACCTGCGCAATTCATCGCTGTCAGGGCCGGCCAGGGAATCGTTGAGTTCCCGGTTCACACGAACCAGCGTGCCTTCGAGCTCGGCGACCCGACTGATGGCTGCCAAACGGTCAACCTCTTTTGGTCCGCCCTTCAGGTTGTTGACTTCAGCTTCCCACGTGTTGACCGCCTGTTGAGCGATGGTTATCGCTCCTTTTAGGGCATTGAACTGCACCACGTCAAAGTTCTCGCCATCACCGAGTCCTCTGAATCCGGGGCCAAAAATAATGGCATTGAAATCGCTGAATCGGTCTTCGGCAGCTTCCAATTGGTTTTCCGCTTTGGCCAGCTCTTGCCGCGCTTCCGCCAGTCGGTCGGCGTGATTGGCGTCAAAATCGCGCACGGCATCTCTGGCGTCGTCCAGATCATCTTCCGTCCGAGATATTAGCGCGCTGATTTTGCCGATGGACTCATCGTGCTGGGGAAGGAAGTCAACCACGGCGTCTTCGGCATCGTCCAGCGCGGATTTTGCTTCGGAACGCACGGCAAGGGCCTCGGCGAATTGCTCGCTGTAACCATCCGCGAAATCGGAGACCTGCTCTTCCGCCCGGTCAACGTTGGCTTTGGCGTCTGCGACAGCCTGGCGGGCGGCGCCCAGTTGTACGTTGTGGGTCAGTTGGTAATCGTCGAGTTCATCCTGAGCGCGTTCCAGGGCGATTTCTGCGTTCGCCAGTGCGCTTTCGGCGCGCGCCCGAACCAGGGGGTCGTCGGACTGCAGGCCCATTACCTGGTCGAGTCCGTCCTGGGCCTTTTCGAGATCGACTTTGGCCTGCGCCGCGGCCCGCTCGACAGCAGTCAAGGATTCGGCGTCCAGCGTCGCCAGAACGTCGCCCTCAGCTACCAGGTCCCCCACCGCGACGTTGACCGCACCGACTTCCCCACGGACTTTGAACGCCAGGTTGGCTCGCGTCTTGAAAACCAGCTCGCCACGCACCTGGAACTCGTTGGCAATCGCGCGACTACCCCGCGGCCCACCTCCGGGTGTTTCTGGCGTCGCCGCAGCGTCGGATTGACCGCCGCAGGCAACGGCGGTGAGCAGTAGCCCACCGCAGGCTGCTAATGCTGCGGCTTTGCCAGACCTAAACGCGCAGGAAGGAACGATAAAACGTAGAAGTTTCAACTCAATTGCCTCTGGTTGTGGAATAGTTTTTGCGCTGGAAGCTCAGTCATCAGTGCTGGTTTGTTGCGGCTCAGCGACATCTGCCAGCGGTGCCGGCCGATGGGAGACTATTGCAACGGCGCGGCGATACAGATTGGGGATGGATTCTTCAAACATCATGTAGATGACCGGCACCGCCACCAGGGTCAGGAATGTGGAACTCACCAACCCGCCGATTACCACGGTAGCGAGTTCCGCGCCCACCAAACCGCTAGATTCGCTGAACGCCAGCGGAATCAGAGCCAGGATGGTAGTGAACGCGGTCATCAGGATAGGGCGCAGGCGCGTGCGGCCGGCCTCCATCACCGCATCCAGCGGGCTGCGGCCGGCGTTGCGCAACTGACCGACAAAGGTGAGCAGCACGATTGCGTTGGTAACCACGATACCGATGAGGAACAGGAAACCCATCAACGCCGGCAGGCTGAGGGAGCGGTCGGTTATTACCAGCGCAATCAGCGCGCCGACCACGGCCAGGGGCATACTCAAAACCACGATGAACGGCACCTTCAACGAACCCAGGGTTGCCACCATGACCAGATAGACCAGCGAGACGCCGATCACCATTGCCACGTATACGTTGTTGAATTCCTCGCGGATGTTGCTGAACACTCCGCCAGAGCGAACCCGCACGCCGGGCGGCAGCTCGGTGTCGGCGACGATGGCGTCGATGCGTTCCCCGATGGCGCCGGCGTCGCGACCGACGAGACCGCCGGAGATGGTGGCCGACCGATCGCCGTCGTAGTGGGTTACCACGTTGGGGCCGACGGTGAATTTGGTCTCCGAGATGCTGCCCAACGGCACCGCGCCCGCATTTCCGGCGATGGGAAGTTGCTGTAGGTCAAGGGGTTCATCGATGGCTGACTTGGCTCCCCGCACCACTAAATCCAGTCTCTCGCCGGTGAGATTGACTTCAGCAACGTCGGTGCCATGCACCCACATGCGGATTTGGTTGGCCACGTTTTGCGTCGAGAGCCCATGACGCCCGGCGTCGTCCGGATTGATGGCGATGGTCAGTTCTTCGCTGCCATCGACTATGTTGGTTCGGACGTTCCGTACTCCGGCATCTCGCTCGATGGCAGTCTGCAACGTGTCGGTTGCCGAACGGACATCGGCGTAATTGGGGCCGGTCAGGGTCAACCTCAGACCGCCGCGCTGTGGCCCGCCGGAGTCTGCGAATACTCGGATGGTGACGTCTTTGCCGCCAGGGAGTGCGGTGCGGAGTTGTTCGTCCAAATCGGAGGGTGCGTCATCCGCCAGAATCACGGTGAACCCGGCGCGCTCGTAGGACGAATCGGAAGCGCCGGGCCCGAAATTCCTGCTGCTCGACCCGAGAGTGGATTGATAACTGTCCACGTGCCCGCTGGCAACATGGCCGTCGAGCGCCTGCTCAATTGCCCGGGCTTCCCGGAACAGGATGCCAGTGGAGGGGCTCCGGTTCAGCGTGAGGTCGATGCGCAGGCCCTCGGTTCTGCCGGAAGAAAAGAGTTCGATGGGCAGCACCAGTACCAAAAGGAGGCTGGACAGAACGGCAACTATGCAGCCAAGAACCGTGAGGGTGCGGAACCGCAATGCCAACCTGAGCATCGGCGTGTAGGCGCGTTGCATCCAGGTATCGCTGGATTGGCCGGGGGATTGGCCGGAGCGTTCGTTGGCCATGTCGCCCGGGCGCAGGAACAGCGACGCGAGCACGGGGACGGCGGTCAAGGCGACCAGCGTTGAAGCCAACAGCGATACGCAGACGGTTTGCGCGAAGGGGAGGAAGAATTGTCCCACCACCCCCGGCAAGAATCCCAGCGGTATGAATACTGCCACGGTGGTAAGCGTTGAGGCCACAATCGCCGGGCTGACCTCCTGGGTTGCGGCAATCACCGCCGCCGTCGCGCGCGCTTCCCTCCTGGATGTGTCGGTAGATGTTCTCCAACACGACGATGCTGTCGTCCACGATGCGGCCAACGGCAATAGCCAGACCGGCCAGACTCATAAAGTTCAGGTTCCAGTCGAAGGCCGCCATCACCAGCATGGTGAGCATTACGCTCAAAGGGATCGAGGCTCCGATGATAATGGTAGGCCGCAAACTGTTCGCGATGCCAGCCACGACGTGAGGCCGCACCTGCAGGAGGAATAGAAACACCGCCAGAACCGCGAAACCGAATCCTTGCAACCCCTGGGTAACGACTTTGTTCAGCTCTGCTTCCAACCTCGGAGCCTGGCTTTCCAGGACTTCGATGTCAACGTCGGGTGGCAGCTCGCGGGACAGTTCCAGCAGAACGGTGTCGATGTCCCGGGTAACGTCTATGGTGTTGCCTGCTGGGGTTTTCAACACGTTCAGGCTGACGCTGGGTTGTCCATTGGTGCGCGAAACCGTACTGGCCTCCGGTGTGTTGACTTCCACAACGGCGACATCGGAGATGCGGATCGGCGTCGCGTTGGCGCCGGAACTCCGGTTGCCCGTGGAGCCGTCAGATCCGACGAAGCCGACCGGCAGATTGTTGATGGCGTCCAGGTTGGCGTAACCGTGAAACGCGCGCAGCGTTACCGAGCGGCCTTCGGTTATCAGGCTGCCAGCAGTGACATCGACTTCGTGACCCTGAATGGCGCCAATGACGTTCTGGAGAGTGAGACCGTAGGTGTTCAGCAGGTCGGGGTCGACAGTTACGAATACCTGCTCGCTGACGCCTCCTTCGATTTCCACGGAGAATACGCCGGTCACGGCTTCCAGGCGAGGCACGATTTGGGACTGGATAACCTTTTGCAAAGACGGAATATCCCGTTGACCCGACACGCTCAATTCCATCACGGGCCGCTGGTTTGGGGTCAGCTCATAAACCTGCGGGTCGCCAGCCGCATCGGGCAACCTGACGCTGGCCACCCGGCTGACGATTTCCGCTTCCGCTTCTTCGATGTTTGCGTTGGTCTCGAAGCTGGCCCGCACCAGCGAACGGCTACCCCGCGATGTCGAAGTTACTTCCTTCAGTCCTTCCATGCCGACGACGACAGCTTCGATTGGCCTGGTGACCTCTTCCGCGACTTCGACGGGGGTTCCCTGCTGGTACGGTGTAACGATGTTGACGACCCTAAGGCTAATCTCTGGGAACAGCTCCTGTTGCAGTTGCTGGTACGAATAAACTCCCCCAACCAGCGCCAAAATGAGGGCCATAACTGTTACAGAACGACGTTGCAGGGCAAGTTTGGACAGAATGATCATCTCATCCACCTAATACCCGTATGGTTACGACTGTATGAGTCATGGTCAGGTTGCGGCCATGACTTACATTACGAACCCGGATTGCGACACATTCCGCGAAAACCATTCTTTTCGATTCAGTGTGATGTCCGTTGGATAGGGATTTTTGATGGGGGTTAAAGAAGGTTCGCTAGGCCGGCGAACTGTCCAAGGTGTCGAGGGGCTCCGCAGCAGGATTGGAGCGCCGGCCAACCGTTCGGCTGATCCGGCTCACCAGATTGGGTATGGAATCGTGCATCAACATGTAGGTTACTGGCACGGCCACCAGTGTCAGGAAGGTTGAGCTGATGAGACCGCCGATTACTACAGTAGCCAATTCGGCGCCCACGAAACCGCTGGTGTCGCTGAACGCCAGTGGGAATAGCGCGAAGATAGTGGTAATGGCAGTCATCAGGATGGGTCGCAGGCGCGTGCGTCCGGCGAGGATGATCGCTTCAAGCGTTTCGCGGCCCTCATCGCGCAGCTGGTTGACGAAGGTTATCAGGACGATGGCGTTGGTAACTACAATTCCAATCAGAAAGAGGAATCCCATCAACGACGGCAGGCTCAACGCCCGCCCGGTAACCGTCAGCGCCACCAACGCTCCGACCACCGCCAGCGGCATGCTCAGCACCACGATGAATGGGTCGCGCAGGGAGCCCAGGGTGGCGACCATCACGAGGTAAACCAGTGAAACGCCAATCAGCATCGCCAGGTACACGTTGGCGAATTGATCCGCAATGTCGCTGGCGAATCCACCCTGCTCAACGTTGACTCCCGGCGGTAAATCCATTTCCGTAATTATCCGGTCGACGTTGGAACTGATCGCCTGCGTGTCTTGACCTTCAAAGTCCCCGGTGATGGTAACGGAACGGTCGCCGTCGTAGTGGGTTACCAGGGAAGGACCGACTGTCGTCTTGACGTCGCTGATTGCGCCCAGCGGGACGGTGCCCAACGGCCCGCCGATGGCAAGGTTCTGCAACTCGGCCACCTCGTTGAGGCTGTCATCGCGGCCGCGAATGACCAGGTCATAATTTTCTCCCATCAGGTTCACTTCATCCACTTCGGTTCCGTAGGTCCAGGTTCGTACCTGGAGGGCTACAGACTGGGAGCTGAGCCCGTACCGGCCGGCTTCCGACATGTCAACCTCGAAGGTCAACTCCTCCTTGGCATCGCTGATATTGGTTTTAAGGTTAACGATGCCGTCCAACGGCTCCAGCTGGTTCATCAAGGCGTGCGCCGTGGATTGAACGTCGGCAAAGGTGGCGCCGGTTACTGCTATTTCCAGGCCAGCTTGAGGAGGGCCGGACTCGTCGATATACAGCTGAAATGTAGCATCATCCTTCTGCGGTAAAGCGGCTCGCATTTCGTCGCCGAAATCGTCGGGTACCTGATCAGACAGGGCAATGAAGAAGCCGGCGACGTCAAATCCGGTTTCGCCCAGGCTGGGTCCGAAATCTTCGCTGGTTGCACCGAGGGTTACCTGATAAGCGGTGATGTACCCCTCGGCGGCATATCGTTCCAGTATGGATTCGACCTCGCGCACTTCCCGGAACATGGCCGCGGCGTCGGTGTTCTCCGGCATGGTGATGTCGATTCGCATCGATTCCGGCGCGCCGGTGGAGAATAGCGTGATGGGCAGCACCATCAACAGCGGGATGCTGGCCGCCACGACGCCGATACAACCCAACACGGTGAGGATGCGATGCCGCAACGCCCAGGTGAGTATCGGAGTGTAGCCGCGCTGTAGCCAGGTGTCGGCGGTTGCGGATTCGACTTCGCCGGCCATGTCGCCCTGGCGCAGCAACATCGAACCCAGAACAGGCACCGCGGTCAGTGCGATGAAGGTTGATGCCAACAGGGACGTACACACGGTTTGCGCGAAGGGCAGGAAGAACTCGCCGACGATGCCGGGAATAAACGCCAGGGGCAGGAACACCGCTACCGTGGTCAGTGTTGACGCTAAAATGGCGGCGCCGACCTCACGGGCGCCTCTGACCGCCGCGGTACTCCGTGGCTCGCCGGCCTGCACGTGTCGGTAAGTGTTTTCGAGCACAACGATGCTGTCGTCCACGATGCGGCCTACGGCAATGGCCAGCCCGGCGAGACTCATAAAATTCAGCGCCCAGTCGAAAATCGCCATCACCAGCACGGTCATCAAGATGCTGAGCGGTATGGAGATGGCGATGATCAGGGTTGGCCGCAGCGTGTTAAGCGCACCATGCAGCGCGGTGGGTCGGAGTTGGAGCAGAAACAGGAAGATGGCGACGACGGCAATCACGAAGCCTTGACCGCCCTGTTGGACTACGTTGGTCAACTGTTCCTGCAACTCGGGACCAGAGTTGTAAAGTAATTCCACCCGCACGTCTTCGGGAAGCGCCAGTCCGTCGACGACTTCAAGCAATTGCTGGGTCAGCTCGATGGTGTTGCCTTCCGGTTCTCGCAACACGGCCAACGACACGCTGGGTTGCCCGTTGGTGCGAGAGATGGTTTCGGCGGCCGGCGTATCAATAACGACTTCGGCTACGTGCGAAAGCAGGATGGGCGTTGCATCGCCGGGTTCGCCGGGTTGCTGGGCCGCAGATGGAGCGACGCTGTAACCCACCGGCACGTTCCCAATGGACTGTAGATCGCCATAACCGTGGAAGGTGCGTATGACGGTCGAATTGCCGTCGCGATTCAGTTCGCCACCGCTGATGTCAATGGCGTTGGCGCGAACGGAATTGATCACGTCGTCGATATTGAGACCATACTCTTCGAGCAGGTCGGGATCGACGACCACGGAAACCCTTTCTGAAATGCCGCCCTGAACATCAATCTGGTAGACGCCATCCACCGCTTCCAGTTGGGGCAGTATCTGGTTGTCGATGACCCGTTGCAGGGATGGAATATCGCGTTCCCCGCTAACGCTCAACCACATTACGGGGAATATGTCAGAGGTCAGGCGGACGACGATTGGATCCAATGCGTCCTCTGGCAAATTCAGTGCGCCGACGTTGGTCCTGATGTTGTCTTCAGCGGCTTCAACGTCCGCACCGGCGGAAAAGTTGGCCGTAACCGCCGAAACGCTGGATGTGGATATTGAGGTGATATTCTCCAGGTCGGCCATGCCGGCAATGGAGTCTTCGATTTTGCTGGTAACTTCCGTGGCGACGGTGGTTGGGTCTCCCTGCTGGTAGGGAGTAACCACGTAAACGATCGCAAAGCTGATTTCGGGGAATAGTTCCTGATGCAAGCTGTCGTAGGAATATAACCCCATGCCGACCAGCAACATCATTACCATCACGGTGACCGGCTTACGGCGCAGTGCGAGCGTAGTCAGAAACGTCAAAATCTCCCCCGCCAGACTGATGCAAAAGCCGCTAACCGAATGCTAGCGGCCTGAATTGCCCTCTGCTGTGATGTCGAATTAATCATACCAGACGGAACCCGCTGCGCCTGCGGGTTCCGGTCAATCGCCGGTCGTACTAGCCTCAAGGTATCCGCCAATTGCAAAGAAAATGTGAAGCTGCAAAGGAAATGTAAAGTGTCGCCTGCCATGTAGTACACTGCCTACCAATTTGTTTGAGGAGTTCCAGATGGATTTTGCCCTGTTTTCACATATTCCGTGGCCGGAGGAACACGCGCCGAAACGCCTGTATTCTGATCTCACCGAACAGGCGATCATCGGCGAAGAGCTTGGTTTCAAAGCGATCTGGCTGGCCGAGCATCACTTTACCCGCTATGGGTTGGGCGCCTCGTCGCTGGTCATCGCGAGCAACATTGCGGCGCGTACTAATCACATCCGCCTCGGCACCGCAGTGCTCATCCCGCCGTTGCATCATCCGGTGCGGTTGGCCGAGGACACGGCGACGCTGGACGTGCTCAGCGACGGTCGCCTGGACGTCGGGTTTGGAAGGGGAGCCGCGGCATCCGAATACGTGAACTTTGGGGTTGACCACGCGGAGAGTCAGGCACGTTACCGGGAAACCATCGAGATGGTGGAGTCGCTTTGGACCACACCCGATTATTCTTTTGAGGGCGACTACTACACTGCCCAACACCTGAACCTGGTGCCCACGCCTTTGCAGCGACCGCATCCGCCGGTGTACGTGGCGGCCACGCGCAGCGTCGAATCGTTGGAATTCGTTGCTACCACCGGGCGCAGACTGATTGTCGGAGTGGTGCTGAATACTGGGGAGGCGATTGAATTGCTGAAGCGTTTCCTTGATATGGCGCAGCAGTCCGGCAGTCCGGTTACGGCTGCCGAAGTACCCTTTTCCGGTATTTTTACGTTGCGGAAACCGAGGACGAGGCGCACCGGGATGCGCGTGATGCGCTCAACTGGACCCTGGACGTCAATACCTGGCGCACCGAATTTCCGGTGGGCAGCGAGGTTTACCAACGGCTGGACGAATACCGGCGAACTCGTACCAAGTTCCCGCCGACCTACGAATTCTTGGCTGAAAATCGGGCGTTCATCGGCAGCCCTGACCAATGCGCCGAGCAAATCCAGGCGCTTTATGATGCGGGGGTGCGCTACTTCGGCTGCAATTTCGCCTTCGGCGGCCTCCCCCACGAAAAGCAGGTGAAGTCCATGGAGCTATTTGCCCGCGAAGTGATGCCGCGCTTCCCGGCCGACGGCTAGCCCGAGGTACCCGCAATGCCGACGCACTCGCTAGCCCGAGATAACGGTTTAGTTGTCTCCCGGGGCGCTGACCGGGGCGTCTTGACGTTCCACGATTGGGTCTAGAGGAGTTGTCTTACGAGTACCCAGCGCTCGGATCAACGAGATGACCGCCCCCAAGGTTAGGACGCAACCCATCAGCAGGAACGCCCAACGGAGTCCCGCGACGAACGCCGTGGCAACGCTGGGGTTTACGGCGTCCAGTTTCGGCTCCACTCCGTAAGTGGCCATAGTCAACACAACGACGGTGGTGGCGACGGCCACGCTGACCACGTTGGCCGAATTGCGGACCAGTTGCGTCAGGGCGGACACGACACCGTAGCGGCTGCGGTCCACCACGCTTATGATGCTGCTGCTATTGGGGGTGTTGAACAACCCGGTGCCACAGCTTTGCATCATCATCGTGCCGATTATCAACCAAACCGGCGATCGTTCGGTCAGTGCGAACGCCAGCACGAACGAGCCCGCGGCGGTCAACGATATGCCACCGATGGTAAATGCCTGCCAGCCAAATCGGTCTGATAACCGTCCCGTCAGTGGGCCGAGCACCACCATGCACAGCGCGGCTGGAATCATCATCAGTCCGACCTGCTCCGGCGAGTAGGACAACACCCTTTGCAGGTAGAAGGGCATCATAAATCGCGCCGACGATGTGCCAAAAAACGCTATCCAACCGGCGGCAATACCCATCCCAAAAATGCGGTTGGCGAATAACCGGAGCTCAAGCATAGGAGATGCGAACCTCAGTTCCCACCAAATGAACGCGGCGGTCATCACCACAACCGCCAGACCGCCGCCGACTACCACCGGAGAAGTCCAGCCGAACCCGTTGCCGTTGCCGACCACCAGCAGCATAACCAGCAGGATTACGCCGGACAGGCCGGCGCCAATCCAGTCGAATCCGCCGCGCTGACCACCCCGATTTTGTCCGGCATTGGGTGCTCGTTCCAGCAGCAGCCAGGCGAAGATGAGCACGATGATTCCGGTGGGCACGTTGACGAAAAACACCCACTGCCAACCCAGCCAGGCGACCAGGAATCCACCCAGGGCCGGCCCGGCGACGGCGCCCAGACCAACCACGCTGAGGTGCGAGCCCAAAGCCTTGCCGCGTTCGGAGTCGGGGAATGCGGCGATGAACATTCCCATGCCGCAGCCCTGCACCATGCCGGATCCGATACCTTGCACCACGCGAAAACCGATCAGGATTCCCAGATCGGGGGCAAACGTGGCTCCCAACGAACCCACCACGAATATGCCGGTGCCGGCGACGTAAACCCGGCGCCGACCAATCACGTCGCCCAAACGGCCCATCGGTAACAGCAGTACGCTGATAGTCAGGGCGTATGCGATGACCACCCACTGAACCGACGACAGGTTGGCGTTCAGGTGCGATTCAATCTGGGGCAACGCGATCAGGACGCTGCCGTGGTCAATTACCGAGAAGAAAGTGCCGGTGGCTACGATGCAGAAGACCCACCACCTATAGTTCCGGCTGTTGGTGATACGTTGGATCAAGTTGAAACCCGTCTGAAGTTACGGTCGTGCCGGCGATTATTGCCTCAGCCGTTTAATGATACTCCGTTACCCTGCCTATGCAAGAGAAAATGCAGCCAGTCGGGTTGAGAAGACGGCATCCTCACGGGCGGGTGTTATCAGGGCACGCGCCGGACCAGATGGAGGGTAGCGGTGCAAATCAGGGCCAGGGTCAGCCCCAGCGCGCCAACTATCGCAATCGCCGTTACCGGAGAAGTGGCATCCGACAGCAGCCCCACGGCCAGGCTAGCCACTACCAGAAAGCCGCGATCAAAACTTTGCAAACTCGTCAACCTGCCACGCAGGTTGTCCGGGGCGAGGGTCTGTATGAGAGTGCCTCGAGTGGTACGGAAAACCGCCTGGCTGAAAGCCATTGCCGCGATGACGATGAAGGCCAACGCCATCCAATGGGAATAGGCGAATATCAACAGGCAGATGGAACTCGCCACCGCCGCGCCCAGCACCACTTTTCCTTTCGTGAAAACGAAACCGAAGGATGCCATGAATAACGCGGCCAAAAAACCGCCGACGCCGGTCACCGCCAGTAGATACCCCCCGACATCAGCGTTGCGCTTTAGCACGTCGGTAGTGAACACCGGGAAAAGAAACCAGGCCGGATGGAGGATGATGTTTGGTATCACCGACAGAATCATCAACTGGAACAGTACGCGCTCGCCCTTCCAGATGTAACGCAACCCCTCAACCATGTTGGAGACGAGAGATCCCCTGGCCCTGGCGGCGCCGGGCAGGAAATAGGGTGTTTTCAGGAACAGGATCATCATTACGTTGGCGAGATACAGGCCGGCTTCGATGGTGAAGTTCCAGAAATAACCCAGGGTGAAAATCAGAATGCCGCCGATAAATGGGCCCAATATTCTGGTTCCGGTAATCGTCATTACGTTGGCGGCCAGAGCATTGCCGAGCATTTCGCGAGGTACTGTGCCCGCAATCAGGGACTGACGCATCGGCTGCGTCATGGAATGGCAGGTGCCCGCCAGGATGACGTACACATACGCGTGCCAGACTGCCACCCGTTCCGAAAGCACCAGCAGGGCGAAGGAAAAGGCCAACGCCGCCATCACAATTTGTAGAGCGATGACCAGCTTGCGACGGTCGAATCGGTCGCTCAGCACACCACCCCAAGGGCCGAAGACCAGACCGGGCAAGGTGTTGATGCCACCTACTGTCACCACCAGCAGCCCGGCAACGCTGGAACCTTCAGACAGTTCGCGCACCAGCCAGCCCACGCTCAGCAGTTGCAGCCACTGAGCATTGTTGGCGAAGAAATTGCCGATCCAGAGCAGGCGGTAATTCTTGTATCCTAACCATGCGTCCAGCGTATGCAAACGCGGAATTGAGGGGACGCGGAAAATGATGCTTCCTCCCGAGTTGCGCGGGCAGGTCGGCGAGGTTGCGCCGGCGCCGAACCAGTAGGCATTTTGCCCCGTGCCACCAAAACAGTCAATGCTGTTGAGCCGATGGTATCAACTACGCCGATACACTTACGCCGATATACCGCCGAGCGGGACGCTCACTCACTCGTGCCCCGAGCGGGTTCTAGAGCAAGGTGCGCACTCGCCGGAGCACGGCGACGCAAAGCATGGTCGCTGCCAACCCCAAGCCGCCCAGGGTGAGTATGGCGATAGATGCCGAAGTGGAGTCGGCCAGTATTCCGACCAGCACACTGATTCCGGTTAGGAATGCGCGCTCGTAGGCCAGCACGCTCATGGTACGGACGCGGAATCGGTCGGGCACTACGGTTAGCACCACGGTTCCCTGCGTGGTGCGAAAGTAGGCCTGAAACATCGACATCAGCGCCAGGAACACCAGGGCAGCCGGCAGCCACGATGAGAACGCAAATATCATCGTGCAGACGGAACTGATTGCCGCGGTGGCCAGCATGATGTAACCCTTGCGGAAGGGAAACCCGAAGGATGCGATGGCAAGGGTTGCAATCAGGCCGCCCACACCGGTAACCGACAACAGGTAGCCGCCCATATCGGCATCTGCCATCAATACTTGGGCAGTGAACAGTGGGAGCAGGAACCAAACCGGATGCAGTATCGTGTTGGGGACGACGGACAGCACCATGATTTCCAAAATCTCGCGTTGATCTCTCCAGAGATTCATGATCCCGTCTCGGAAGTCGGCGAAGGGGGTGAATCGCCGCCGCCCGGCATCAGGCATATTCGAGCTATATGGCATCTTCATGGGTAGCAGCAGTAGAACAACGGCGAGGTAAAGCGTGCCCTCCAGCGCGAAGTTCCAGAAGAAACCCAGGTAGAAAATGAGCAAGCCGCCTACGAACGGCCCGAATATGCGTGTGCCCGTTACGGTGAACACGTTGATGGCGTAAGCGTTGACCACGGCCTCTCGCGGCACCACGTTGGAAACCAGCACCTGCTGCATCGGTTGGGATATCGCCAGGCACGCGCCGGAAATGATTACGTAAGCATAGGCGTGCCAGGCACGGATGAAATCGCTGGCGACCAGCACGGCGAAGGAGAATGCCAGCGCAGCGCTGAACGTCTGCACCGTCATGACCAGCTTGCGTCGGTTGAGTCGGTCGCCGAGCACGCCGGCGAGCGGGTTGACCAACAGCATCGGCAAAGTGTTGATCGCGCCGACCGATACGACCAGCAAAGCGCCAATCACGGAACCCTCTGACAGGGATTTCACCAACCAGCCTATGCTAAGTAATTGCAACCACTGGGCGGTATTGCCGGCATAGTTCGCCAGCCAAAGCAGTCGGAAGTCCCGGTATGCCAGCCACGCATCCAGCGTGTGCAGGCGGGGCAATCTTCGTGAGGAACGGATGGGCTCGGCCTTTGGGGAGTTAGTTGCGATGCAAGGTACGTAAGGCGCAACCTCTACGTAACGCCAGCCGCAACATATTGGGACTGACGCCCGGATGTTGTCAACTCAAAAAACCACTCACGCGTACCCAAATCTGTCATTGCGAGGAGCATAGCGACGTGGCAATCTCGATGCGGCTGAATACACGTCGGCGAACCGCCGTTGCTACGGCGACGAGATTGCCACGCTACGCTCGCAATGACAAAGTGGGTACGCATGAGGAAAAACCATGACTGAGATTGATGCGTTCCCCGGCGAGGTCAGCCAACCGGTCCCACAACGGAATTTCCGAGGAATTTCCGAACGGGTTTCGATGTCCGCTATGATATGATTACGGCGCGCCGGTCGAGTGCAAACCCGGTTGGCGAAGTCGGTTGACAGTTGCAGGAGGTTGCCCGAATGACCATCGCAGATGAGGTATTTGCCACCTCATTGCGCGGCCAGTATACCGACCGCGCCCGGCTTGCCCACCTGCTGCGTCGGGCTGGCTTTGGCGCTACGCCGGCCGAGTTGGAAACCCACTGCTCCAGGGGCTACGCCGCAACGGTGGAATGGTTGCTGCATCCCGAGATTCAACCAGGGTTGGATGAAGATATTATCGAGCGGTATTACATCGACTGGAAGGAAAGCCGCAACATCGAAGGCGCTCTCACCGAGACCGTATACCGGATGAACGGCAACGCTGGAACGCGCCCGTTGCAGGAAAAGGTTGCGCTGTTCTGGCACGGAGTGTTCGCCACCGGATTGGCCAAAGTCCTGCACGAGAAAACCATGCTCAACCAGATCGACCTGTTCCGGCAACACGGATTGGGCAGCTTCAGGGATTTGCTGGCGCACCTGGCCCGCGACCCGGCGATGATTTTCTGGCTGGATAACAACTTTAATCACAAGGATGCCATCAACGAAAATTGGGGTCGGGAATTGCTCGAACTGTTTTCAATGGGCGTGGGCATGGACGGACAACCCAACTACTCGGAAGCAGATGTGCAGGAAGCGGCCCGCGCCTTCACCGGCTGGACCATTGACGATGACAATGTAGCGAGCATTCCCTACGGGAAAACGCCATGGCGGTTCCGCTACGATGCCGCCGACCACGACGATGGGCTTAAGACTTTTCTCGGTGAAACCGGCGCGTTCGACGGCGATGACATCATTGACATAATCTGCCGTCAGCCGGCCACCGCCCGGTTCATCAGCCGCCACTTGTACAACTTCTTTGTCGCCGACGACGTGCCGGTTCCCGCCTGGCAAAACACGCCGCCAGCCGACCCTGAGGCCATCGCCGCCCTGGAAGCGGAATACTTCCGTTCCGGTTACAACGTCCGGTCGATGCTGCGCCTGCTGTTCACTGCCGACTTTTTCAAGTCGGAAACCGCCCGATTTGCGCGGGTTAAGTGTCCAGTAGAGGTGGTGGTAAGCACCTTGCACCTGGCGGGAAGCCTGAAGTTTCCGGAGGTCAGCGTGTTGGGTGTTGCGCTGGAGTGTCGCTATATGAACCAGGACCTGCTCAACCCGCCATCGGTGGAGGGCTGGCATACTGGCAAGGAATGGATTGACAGCGGCAGCATGGTCGAGCGCATCAACTTCGTCGCCGACGAACTCGGAAATGCCAACCTTCCCGGCATTCGCGCCATTGTCGATGACCTGCTGAACCAGGGTTTGACGCTATCCCCCGCCGACATTGTGGACGGCTGTCTTGATCTGCTGGGTTGTTATGCGCTCCGGGACGATAATCGGGAGGCGCTTATTGTGCAGGCCGGCGAGGCTCTGGAGGGTGGGGCCGGTGTGGAACCCGTCATCCTCAATACTTTGCGGATGATCGGGTCAACGCGGGAATACCAGTTTGCCTGATCGTCGACTACAAGGGTATAAACGATGACTACCCCGGTTTTTACATCGCAACAGACATCAGATGCCATCCGTCGGGGCGCGCGAGTTGCTACCTCTGGCGACAGCCCTCCTCCCCAGGAAACCGCGCACAAATCCGCCGCGTACCGGGATAACCAGTCCCACTACCAGAGCCTGGCGCAAAAATGCCTGAGTGAAGGCGATTACCGGCTGGCGGCGGAAAAGTCCTGGGGTGCTTACGCCCAGACTATCAAGGTGACCAGCGCTAACTACGGTTTGCTGGTGACGACTCACACTGATGTGGTGGGCGTGGCTCAGCAGCTGACCGCGCTGACCGCCAGCGCCGACGCAGACGTCACGGCCCGGTTGCGACATGGGTTCCATGCGGCCCGAAGTTTGCACCAGCACTTTTATGAAAATGACTTGGAAGATGCGGAGGTGGAGCGGTCGGTGGAAGAAGTGATGGATGCTATCGGCCTGCTGCAAATGCTGTTTCACGTATGACTATACGCTTGGAATCCATACCGTCCGCCGCCGCCCGTTGCATGAGCGACGAGGCGCTGTCGCTGACGGCAGCGGCAGACCGGCTGGCGCGGGACAAGTTCGCGGCGCGCGCGGCCGGCTATGACACCGCCGCCGAATTTCCCGCTGAAAACTACATAGACCTGCAAGCTTCCAATCTGCTCACCTTGCGGGTGCCGGCCGAATACGGAGGACACGGCGTTGACCCGTTGACGTTCGCCATGTCCATTTTGGCGGTAGCGCGTGGTTGTCCCTCAACCGCGTTGACGCTTACCATGCACACCAATGTGCTCGGTTCATTCGTAGCCGGACTGGGGACGCCGGAGCAATGCTGGCGCTATTTCGGAGAAGCCGTCAAATTTGGCCGTCTCTTCGCCTCCATTACCAGCGAGCCCGGAGCATCCGCACGGGAGCGGTTCGTCCTTTCAACCACGTTCACTCCGAACAGTTCCGGTGGATATCGGGTTGAGGGAGTGAAACATTTTTGCTCCCTGGCCGATGCCGCTGATTATTTCTTTGTGTCCGGTATCGTCCGTGGTAGTTCCGGAGGCGGTGACAATATCATTTCGGCAATGATTCCGGGCGATTCCAGCGGTGTATCCGTTACCGGCCAGTGGGACGCGGTGGGGATGCGAGCAACGGCCAGCCACAGCGTTAGCTACGATACCGAGGTGTCGGTTGACGAGGTGTTTGGCCCGCCGGGTCGCCTGTTGACCGCCGATTGGGGAAGTTTCTCGTTGGGGTATGCGGCGGTGTATCTGGGTATTGCCGAGGCGGCCTACGAATACATTACCGAGTATGCCAGCAGTCGTACCTGGACCCCGGACGGCGAAACCATCATCCACCACCCGGCTACGCAGCGCACCGTTGGCGAAATGAGCATCGCCATCCAGTCGGGTCGCCTGATGCTGATTGATGCTGCGTTGACCGACCGCGAGGCTGATCCAACGGCTGCAGTTCTGGCGGTGAATCGGGCCAAGCAGCTTTGCGCTGAGGTTGGTGTAGCGGTGACCGATGCCGCGATGCGACTGGCTGGCGGCGGTGGGCTGCTGAAATCATCCCCGCTGGAGCGGTTGCGCAGGGATGCCCTGTCTGGCCCGGTAATGCCGCCATCCAACGACCGTTGCCTGGAAACCATTGGCAAACTGGAATGCGGACTGCCGGCGATTACCGTCGAATTGTCCTGAGAATCTGCCACCGCATGGGGTTTGGGAAATGACCACGGTTGTCGAATACCCGCGGTCCGTTGCTGGCCTGTACCAGTACCACGACGTGATTGGCCTGTTGTCGGGCGGCGGACCTGGATTCAGCGGCCCGGTTGCGGTGGCGCTGGGGCCGGATGGTTTGCTGCACGTCGCCAGTCGCGCCAATCCCAACCAACCGGAAGCGGTGCGGGTAACGCGGTGCACCCTGGACGGCGATTACGTTGGCGAGTTCTGCGGTTGGGGGGAAGCGCCGGGCCAGTTCATCTGGATAACCGCCATTGCCTTCGGTCCGGACGGCAACCTGTATCTGTCCGACGAAAACACCCATCGTATCAGCGTATTTACCCCGGAGGGCCACTTTGTGCAATGCTGGGGCACATTTGGCGCCAGACCCGGCGAACTGAACCGGCCCTCAGGGTTGGCATTTGCACCCTCTGGGCACTTGCTCGTGGTGGATTCTTTGAATCACCGGGTGCAGCGTTTCACGTCCGACGGAACGTGGGTCGGTGCGTGGGGCGAACCTGGCGAAGGGGCTGGACAATTCCGAATGCCCTGGGGCGTCGCCGTCGATCAAACCGGCGACGTGTACATCTCCGACTGGCGCAACGACCGGGTCCAGAAATTCAATCCGGAAGGCAACCTGATTGCGGTGTTTGACGGGCGCGACGGTGGAGACGGGTTCAGCCGCCCCAACGGTCTGGCCGTGGATGCCGAGGGGCGCATCTACGTGTGCGACTGGTGGAATGATCGGGTGCAGGTACTGGATTCATCGGGTAGTGTCATTGACACGCTGGTGGGCCATTCCGGTACGTCGAAATGGGCGCGCACCTTTCTGGATGCCAACCCTGACATCGAGGGAAAACTAAACGCCGCCACCCAAAACATCGAGTTGAAGCGACGATTCTACCGCCCCACGGCAGTAACCATTAGCGAAGATGGCCTGGTGTTCGTGGCCGACTGCTATCGGCACCGGGTGCAAATTTACCGACGATTGTAAGGAGGATGAGATATGACCAGCCACAACGGAAGCAACGGGACAGCACAGCAAGTCGGCACCACCGTCCTGGTGGTGATGATGGAAGTGGACAAAGCCGACGATGAGGTGTTCAACAAGTGGTACAACGAAGAGCACGTACCCGAAAGAATGGCTATACCCGGGTACATCAGCGCCCGGCGGTTCGAGTTGGATCCCGACGATAGTCAGGCCAATAACGTGATGCGCTACCTCTGCATCTGGGAGTTGGAGAACGACAGCCCGTTGCAGTCGCAGTTGTACAAGGATCAGAACGCCAGGCCCACGCCCACCAAGGAAGCGGCCGGCGCCGTGGTGAAGCAGCGGGCGCGGGGGTTGTACCGGCAGATATTCCCGGCCGTTGGTGGGTACTCCGACCGGGCCGGCTATACCTATCCGGACGGGACTAAAATCGCCGCCGCCTAAATCCTGGTCAGTCGCAGCAACGCGCCAATATCTGCTTCGTCCTCCAGACGCCACAACCGACCGAGCAGTTCCTCGGTTTGGTCCGGCGTCAGCAGGTCGGCGCACAATCCGCGGAACTTGGTTTCCACCTCGGCGTCGGCCATCGGGTTCAGGTGGTGGCCGCGGAAGTGGGCAACTTCGGCGCTATAGGTCTGCCCGCCGCGCATACTGAGATCGACGTTGCACAACATCGCCTCGGGCACCCGCCGGTTGGCTTCCTCTGATACGTCGATGCGTGTCCGGCCAATAAGCGACGCCAGGCCGGGGTCGTTGATGTGCTGGTCGGCGAAATGGCTCTGGTTCAATTCGTCGTAGGTGAGGGCGACGGCGGTGGCGTAGGGCATACTGTGGTCGGCGGTTTCACGGGTCTTGGGATGCCATTTCTCGTCGTCGCCGGCCATGATGTCGATGGCCTTCTGCAACGTGCGGATGTGGACGTCTTCAACATCGTCGACTCGGAAATCGGGCACCTGACGGCGGGCCGAGAGGACGGCCTCCACCACAGTTTGGGAGTACAGTCCGAGGGCAAACTGCTTGATGCTGCACTCGTGAACCTTGAACGGCTGACCCTGGTCGCCGCCGAAGGGTTCCAGCCGGTAGGGCTCTTTGGTTACCGCGGCGAAGAAACCGTACTCGCCCTCGAACACCGGCGATGGGCCCGTCAGTCCTTTCTCGGCCAGCATGGCGGCGAACACGGCGTTGCGGCTGGCGTTGGCGTAGGCACAGCCCTTCCAGTGCGACAACGCTCCCACACGGGTTTGGCCCAGCGCCAGATTGGGCGTGATGCCGAGGTTCATGGCCTGTTCGGTCTGCGCTACGGACAACCCCATCGCCCGCGCTGCGCCGACCGAACTGGCAATCGCGCCGTTGGTAACGTGGTCGAAGCCGATGTACCGCAGGCTGAACGCATCTCCAAATCTGCAGAAGGCCTCGTATGCAACGGCGGTGGCAGTGATGAGGCGACGGCCACCCGCGCCCACCATCTCGGCGCCGGCCAGTGTGGCGGCGATGCTGTCGCTGGGGTGGCCGGATTCGAGGGCGGTGTAGCCGTCGTTGAAATCGAGGTACCGGATCATCACGCCGTTGGCGAAGGTGGCCAGGTCGGGGCTGGAAGACCGCCCGCTGCCGATGATGGTGCAGGGCCGGCGGCTGCTCACATCGCCGGCCAGGTCGCGAGAAATCTTGCTGGGTTCCGAGGTATAGCCGCCAATCGCGCACCCGATGCTGTCGATAATCATCCGCTTGAGCAGATGAACGGTGTCGGCGGGCAGGTCACGGAAATGCAAGCTGGCAGAGTAGTTGGCGACGTACTCAACGATGGTGGGCATCACGACCTCCGGTTGAATCTGGAAACGGTCAAAGTGTGGGCTGACCGCTGCCGACGCGAGCTGGGACAATGATGGTGATACGCTGGATTAATTGGCGCACATAACGCCGTGCATCAATCGTATCTGGTCGAGGGACCTCCCGCCGGCGTCCACCTGATTCCAGGTTTCCTTTTCCGAATCGGCAATCAGCGTAGGAATCAAAGCGGCGTCGGTGCCGGTTGCTTTCATAGTACACTCCAGGAATGTACGCACCAGTTGTCGATCTTCAGGTGTGGCAGCGTCGTAAGCCGGGCCCAGGTCCGTGCGGGGCGCGACGGCGGATGCGCCGGCCGTTGCCGGGCCGGCCGACTCCAAAGTGGCAACACGGGCGGTGAGTGCCTGCTTGTCCTCTTCGAGCTTGGCGATGCGATCCGAGAGGGTTTTGTTGGTCTCGTCCAGCCGGGTGACGCGGGCGTCCATAACCTGCTGCTTTATCAGGTTGTCGGTTTTCATGTCTTCAATCTGGCTCAATACGGTGTCTGTAGAGTCAGAGTCATCGCCAGAGTCATCGCCGAATCCACAGGCCAGCGCGCCGATAAGAATGGCGCCAGCCAGAATACCTATCAAAACCATCTTGATGTTCCGCTGTTGCATCGTGTAATACCTCCGTATGGCCGGACATTGCCAGTTGCCGCCAATATAACAGAGCGTCAAATCGGCTGGCCTACGGCGGAAATAACAAATCGTCGCCCTTTTTGCGGGGTGCGCGGAGTCCCCGATTTACAATCCAGCGAGTTTCCGGTGTTGGCGACTCTGCCAGCCACCGTTGCGCCACGCACGTCGTCCAGTAGGGGACGGGATGTCGGCAATGCGAGAGGCTCACCTGCGCTTTGGAACAGGCATTGGAGGGGTTAATCGGCGGTTGGCTGAACCCGAAACTCGTCCACCCGGCGCAGATAGTTGCGGAGCAGGTCGTGTCCGACTTTGGTCATGATGGACTCCGGGTGGAACTGAACACCCTCTACCGGGTGCTCTTTGTGGCGCACGCCCATAATCAGGCCGTTGTCGGTGCGAGCCGTAATCTCGAGAGTGTCGGGCAGAGTTTCGGGGTAGATGACCAGGCTGTGGTAGCGGATGGCCTCGAACGGATCGGGTAATCCGGCGAAAACACCCTTCCCGTCGTGGTTGATCATGGAAGTTTTGCCGTGGCGGATTTCGCCGGCGCGGTCAACCGTTGCGCCGTAAGCCTCGCCGATGCACTGGTGTCCGAGGCAGACGCCCAGCACCGGCAACCTGGGGCCGAAGTGCCGGATGACATTGTTGGATATGCCGGCTTCGCTGGGGGTGCATGGGCCGGGGGAGATGACGATGCCTTCCGGGGCCAGCCCCTCGATGTCTTCGATGGTGGTTTTGTCGTTGCGGATGACGGTAACATCCGCGCCGAGCTCGGACAGATACTGATACAGGTTGTAGGTGAAGCTGTCGTAGTTATCCAGCAGCAGCAGCATCAGTACAGCTCCACCAGTTCCAGCCAGTTGCCGTCCGGGTCCTGGCAGTACAGGGCCTTGCGGAGCAGCTTGCCGCTCTCGTCGTGCATGGCCACCGGCGGTGTGCCGTATTCCACGCCCCGTTCCCGGGTGTCCTCGTAGAAGCGGTCAATATCTTCAACGAAGAACGCCAGATGAGCGGCGCGGATGTTGTTTTTGTCGAATTCGGCCATGCCGCCAACCGGGTTGATGTACTGGATGAGTTCCAGCTGGTGTCCCTCGCCCATATCGAGGAATGCCCCGCGGATGTGCGTGTTGGGGAAACCCAGCAGTGTGCTGGGAAACTCTCCGGTGCGTTCGGTACGGCCGGTAAGGGTGAGGCCCATGACGTCAGAGTAAAAACTGACCGCGGCGTCCAGGTCTCTGACTACAAAGCCCGTGTGGAATAGTGATTTCAGCATGGTGGCCTCCGTGTGGCGTATCCGTGTGGGGTACAGGTAGTGGCAGGCTTTGGTGATTATCAACCGCCGGGCAGGCCTTCGGCGATGTCGATGGCGCGCATCATGGCGCCGGACTTGTGGCGGGTTTCCATATATTCATCCTCGGCAACGCTGTCCGCCACCACGCCTCCGCCGGCTTGAACGTACATTATGCCGTCCTTGAATACACCCGTGCGCAGTACGAGGGCGGTGTCCATGTTGCCGTTGTAGCTGAAATAGGCGACCGCTCCGCCGTAGGGCCCGCGGCGCTCACCCTCCACTTCGGCGATGATTTCCATGGCGCGAATTTTGGGGGCGCCCGACACGGTGCCGGCTGGGAAGCAGGCGCGCAGTGCGTCGTAGGATGTCATGTCATCGCGCAATCGACCCTCCACGTGGGACACCAGGTGCATCACGTGGGAGAAACGCTCCACGTCCATAAACTGGGTTACGCGGACCGTGCCGGGCACGCTGACACGCCCGATGTCGTTGCGACCCAGGTCCAGCAGCATGATGTGTTCCGCCTGCTGTTTTTCGCTGTTGCGGAGTTCGTCCTCCAGCGCCGTATCTTCCGCAGTGGTCTGGCCGCGGGGACGGGTGCCGGCAATGGGATGCGTGGCAACGATTTTCACACCGGGCGGGCCATCTTCGACTTTGGCCACGGTTTCGATGGCGGCGCCGACGATCTGGAACCCGTTCAGATCCAGGTAGTACATATACGGCGACGGATTGTTGCCGCGCAGCGCCCGGTAGATCTGGAAAGGATGCGCGTCGGTCTGGCGGCTAAAACGCTGTGAATTCACAACCTGAATGACATCCCCGGCGTAGATGTACTCAACACACTGTTCCACGATCCGCTCATACTCCGCAACCGTAAAATTGGAATTGACCTCGCCGCCGGTGGGCAAGGTGGGTGTTCGCGTGAGCTCGGCAGGCAGCTCCAGGGGGCGGGCCAAACGGTCCACCATGCGTTCAATCCTGGCGATGGCTTCGGCATAGGCGGAATCCACATCGCCGTCCAGACGGGCGTGGCTCACCACCTTGATGTCGTGCCGAAGGTGGTCGAAAACCAGCAGGGTATCGGTGAACATGAACACCGATTCGGGAAGCCCCTGCGGGTCGGCATCCAGCATGGGCACCCGGGGCTCAAAGTAGTGCACGGCGTCGTAGGCAACGTAACCCACGCCGCCACCGTGGAAAGGTGGCAACCCCTCGATAGGGATCAGCCGGTATCGGCCCATCTCCTGTTCCACGAGTGTCAACGGGTCGACGCAACCGGAAGGCTGGTCGGCGCCGGTGCAGAAAACGTCATAAGGCTCGGTGCCGATAAAGCTGTAGCGGCCCAAACGCTCCCCGCCGGCGACCGATTCCAGCAGGAAGGAATAGGGCGGGCGGGCCACTTTCAGGTAGGCGGATACCGGGGTTTCCAGGTCGGCGTTGATGGTGCGATAAACCGGGCACAGGTTGCCCTGGCTCGCCAGAGCGCGAACTTGGTCAAGCGTCGGTTGGTACATATTCCTCGGGGCGCCGGGAGGTGGGTCGGGTCAGGGCGATACGGCACCAAAAAAGCCCATCCCTGCGGGACGAGCCAAACGGTCGCGGTGCCACCCTGCTTGCCAAAGCTCCTCGGACATGGGAAGGGCCACGGCGTCTCAACCGGCAACGCAACCATCTACCTGGAAATGCCTGCTGGAAATACCCAAGCGTGAAATGTCCGGCTGCGTGCCGCGGGCTACTAACGTGGCCCAAACGTCCTGCCCTACTGTGCCGTTTTATTGGCGGTTCAGGAGGCGGCTCCGGAGTCCATTCAGCGTCTGCGCCTGGCGCCGGTTCTCAGCAAACCCGGCTCTCTGAGCCTCGCTGCACGCCTACTAGTCCCCTTCGTAGCCTTTGATCATTCAATTTTCGGATTCAGTATATGAGCCGCCCGCTGGGAGTGTCAACGAACCAGTCCGTCGCCTGAACACGAACGACGCCTGACGCCCCCCATTGCTGCGGTGAAACAGCGCGGCGATTACGGGGTGAGGAGAACCTTGCCGGTAGTCTCTCGCCCTTCCAGACGTCGGTGCGCTTCGGCAGCGTCCGACAGTGGGAGGTTCACGGTAACATTCAGTTTGATTTCGCCGGACTGCACCCACGCCAGACATTCCTCGGCCCGACGCAGGAGCTCGGGCCGAGTGGCCGTGTAGTCGCCCAATGACGGCCGCGTGAGATACAGCGAGCCGTTCCGCAACGCCCCTGAATCGACCAGCCCGACCGGGCCACTGGCCTGCCCGTAGAGGCACATGCAGCCGCGTCGGTCCAGAACGCGCAGGCCCTTTTCAAACGTGGTTTGTCCCACCGCGTCGAAGATAATCTTGACCCCTTTACCGTCGGTCAGCCGGCGAACCTCAGCTTCAAAATCCTGCTGAGTGTAGAGAATGACGTCGTCAGCTCCCGCGCCGCGCGCCATTTCAGCCTTCTCGCCAGTAGAAACGGTGGTGTAGACGCGCACACCCAGGCGTTTGAGCATCTGGATGACCAGCAGACCCATGCCGCCCGCCCCAGCGTGTACCAGTGCCCGGTCGCCCGAATGCAGCGGCATAATGTCGTGCACCAGGAAATGGGCGGTCATGGCCTGCAGCAGGGTGGCTGCGCCGGTGGGGAAATCCATATTGTCGGGAATCTTCACCAACAGCCAGGACGGGACGGCCTGCTGTTCGGCATACGAGCCGGTGTGCATGGCGTAGGCAACCCGATCACCCACGGCGACTTCGGTTACGCCGGGGCCGACGGCGACCACCACGCCTGATGCCTCCCGGCCGGGAGTCCAGGGGAAAGCGGCCGGCGGGTTGGTTCCTTTGCGGCTGGACACGTCGGTGTAGTTGACGCCAATGTTGCGGATGTCAACGATGGCCTGGCCGGCCGCCGGCGTGGGTTCGGGCATATCTTCGTATTTCAGCACATCGGGCGCGCCGACTTCGTAGGCTCGGATGCCTTTCATGGATTTACCTCCGCGTTTTATTTTTTACATCGATGGACAGGATGAACAGGATTTGATTGATTTTTGATTGATTAGGGTTAGCCGCCGAGGACTGATGCCATGCCGGTTATATTGGCGATGGTCTCGATGTTGCGGAAGCTATTGATGGCTTCGTCGATGTGGTCGGCCGGCAGTATGTAACGGGTGCAATACAGGAATTTAGCCTCCAGCTCTTCTGCATCCAGCGGCATGGCGGGCGTACCGCGGGCGTGGTCGACCCGGTGGTGCAAGGTTGTGCCGTCGTGCAGCGTTACGCGTACTTCCGCCGGGTGCACGGACAACGGCGACGAGGAGAGCGCGGCCTCCACCGACACCTTTTCCATCATCGCCCGCACGCCCTCATCCTGGATCGCCGGGTCTGAGAAGAAGTTAATCAGGGGTTGACCGTGGCACAGGGTCGCCGCTGCGATAAAACCCAGACAACTCCGCGCCTGCCACGCATCGGCCGGTAGAACATACGGCAATTGGGAAAGCGTGTCGGCGGTAACCGCGACGTGCACGTTTTTGACCTGGTCGGGTTGGATGCGGTGGAGCTGCGCCACTCCGATGGTCGCGTCTATGACGCCATGACTGGCGGGATTGCACGGATACAAACGGAGCGCCACCCCCGGGTCGGTGAGTCGCCATCGCTTGCCCAACCCGGCCACGGCGTGTTGATCGAATTCTGGAGACATTGACAGTTGAACCGATGCGGGTCCGCCGATTCCCGCGTTTGCCATTAACGCCGCCATCGTGCCATTCATCGCGGCGCGCCCTCCGGTGGCCAGGGCGGTAGTCCCGGCTGCGTGATAGGCAACCTGCCCATCCGCAATGCCGGCGGCGATGCCGATGGCGTTCGCCACGCCGTCAGCGTCCAGTTCCAACAGAGCGGCGGCAGCAGCAGCGGCGGCGATTGCGCCGGCCGAGTTTGAGGCTGCGGATAGTCGGACGGCAATCTCGCAACCGGCGACAAAGGCTGGTAATACTTTTGATCCGGGGATGCCGTACATCTCCCCCAGAGCCATCACCGTTGGGAACACGGCGGCAGTGGCGTTGTAGCCGGTGTTCGTCGCGTGGTCGTCGTAGTCGAGCATCCGCACCAGCGAGCCGTTGACCAGCGCGGCGTAGACGGGGGACGTTCGCATTCCCATCCCGATGATGGTGCAGCGTCCGTTGCCCCCCATCTCGCGGACGAAACGGGTCAGGGCGACGCCATCGGGGTGGGCCGCGCCGGCCAGCGCGGCGGCGGCGGCATTCAGCATCATATCCCGACACTGGCCTGTTACTGCTGATGGCAGTTGATCGGGGTGGCTGGTGACGTGGGTGGCAAAGTCGGCCAGGGGCCGGAAGATGTTGGCCGTTGGGTCAGGCATTGCGTACTCTCTCGAGTGGTATGATACCAGCAATGGACAGTCGGACGGTGATGCGGTTGCTGCGGGCTGATGGATGGTACGTTGACCGCATCACAGGCTCGCATCATCAGATGAAGCACCCCGTGAAACCTGGCACTACGACAGTGCAACATCCACGGAAGGACATCGATCCTGGGGTATTGCGGAACATCGAAAGGCAATCGGGCGTCAGGCTACGGCCATAAGGGGGGCAATATGGAACGAACTTACCCAGCACTGATTTATAAGGACCCGGATAGCGATTATGGAGTGACTTTTCCTGACCTCCCGGGCTGCACTTCCGGAGGCGATACCTTTGAGGAGGCCAGGGAGATGGCGGCAGAGGCGTTGGCGCTGCATTTAGAAGGCACGGCTGCCGACGGGGAATACATCCCGCCGCCATGCTCTGCCGATGCGGCCTTGGCTCACGAGGACGCTTTTGATGCGATTGCGCTGATTGTTGTGGAGGCGCTACCGGAGCGTACTGAGGAGGAGGCGAGGGCGGCGTTTGAGGCGTTTCTGGCTTCAGACGAGTACCGGGAGATATATGGTCATCCGCTTACCGAGGATGACTTGCCTTATTATGAAGAGCCGCTGGTATCCGAGACGGTCAAGGCCGGCATCGGGCTGCGGCCGATAATGGTGGGTGATACGGAACGGACTTACGCCGCCCTGGTGCGCCAGGACGCTGATGGCGATTTTGGCGTCAGATTTCCCGACCTGCCCGGCAGTGACGCAGCCGGCAGCACTCTTGAAAAGGCTTGCAAAAAGGCGCGGGAGGTTCTGGCGTTGCATTTGGAGGGGATGACGGCGAATGGAGAGGATATTCCCACCCCCAGTTCTGCCGATGTTGTGCTGACGCACGAGGATGCTGGGGACGCTATTGCGTTGATTGTGGTTGAGGCGCTACCGGAGCGCACGGAAGCAGAGGCGCAGGAGGCGTTTGAGGCGGTCAAGGCGTCGCCGGAGTATGTAGAGCTGTATGGAGAAGATGCGGTTACGATGGCGACGTAAGGCTTGTTTGAGGTAATAACTGCAATGATGGATCCTAGTTCGTATTTCCTCCGACAGAAGTCCCTGACCAATCAAGGTCTGACAACTCGGAGCGTTCTAAAATGCCAGTGGAAGCTGCCTATGTGACGATAGCCATTAATCTGGTAATGACCGTCGTATCGGCAATTTGTCTCGCGGTCATGGGCAATCGAATTGGGTTGGAAGTCATTACTGGAGGGGGAGGTAGATTGGGAGTCGGTTGGGAAGCGGGTGTCGCTATTGCCACCTTCACCATTTTCTTTACGATGATAACGGCACTGATATGCATCTCACGCAAGTTGGCTTTAAGTTGGACATTCACAGTTATTGCAATGCTGCTTTTCTTCGCAACGGTGGTTGCAACTGCTGTTCCGTTTCACGAGATTTAGGAGAGCAAGCTCATGGTGTCGCACACCAACGCATCCGGTTCGGTGGAATCTCGCATCTACGACGTGGCCATCGTTGGCGGCGGCATCATTGGATTATCTACGGCGATGCAGATGCTGGAATGCGCGCCCAACCTGAGCGTGGCGGTGATGGAGAAAGAACCGGAGTTGGCCCGCCACCAGACCGGCCACAACAGTGGGGTCATTCATTCGGGAATTTACTACCGGCCCGGTTCGTGGAAATCCCGTTTTTGCGTTGGCGGAAAAGACCGTTTGATCAAATTTTGCGACCAGAACGAGATTGAATACGACGAATGCGGCAAGGTTATCGTGGCCACCCACGAGAGCGAATTGGGTCGTCTGCAAGACTTGTACGAGCGTGGTGTGGCTAACGGCGTGCCAGACCTGGAGGTAGTCGATTCGGAACGATTGACTGAGATCGAACCTCACACCGTGGGCGTTCGGGCTTTGTGGGCGCCACACACCGGCATCATCGACTACACCCAGGTGGCGCAGGCTTACGCTGGCAAAGCCCAGGGTTCCGGCGGCGATATTTTCACCGACGCGGCGGTCAACTCGGTGCGGAAAACTACCGACGGCAATGCGCTGGAAACTGCCCGTGGGACGCTGCGGGCCCGACACGTCATCAACTGCGGTGGGCTTTATGCAGACCGGCTGGCGCGCATGATGGGCGAGGATACCGACGTGCGCATAATTCCCTTTCGAGGCGAGTATTTTCAGCTGGTCGAAGCCAGCGAGCAGTTGGTCAAGGGCCTCATTTATCCAGTGCCGGATCCGAGGTTTCCTTTCCTGGGCGTGCATTACACGCGGAGCATCCACGGCTACGTGGAAGCCGGTCCCAATGCCGTGCTGGCATGGGCGAGGGAAGGTTATCGCAAAAGCGATATTAGCCTGAGCGAAACCATGGGCGCGCTGACTTTTCCCGGCTTTTGGAAGATGACCGCCAAACACTGGCGCACCGGAATGCAGGAAATGCACCGTTCTTATCGTAAGTCAGTATTCGTGAATGACCTCCGCAAGTTGATACCCGAGATTCAGCCCACTGACCTGGAACCCGGTGGCAGCGGAGTTCGCGCCCAGGCGGTGGCCGCAAGCGGAGCATTGCTTGACGATTTTCACATTCTGCGCGGCCAACGCGCCCTCCACGTCCTGAATGCCCCGTCGCCCGGCGCAACATCATCGCTGGCCATCGGCGAATACCTGACCAATCTGGCGCTGGAAGATTTTGGACTATAGACCGGGTAGCTGATACTGGACCGAATTTCGCCGCAGACGGTCAACCCGGTCGATTGTAGGCCCGGAAACCCCGGTGTATAGTTAACCAACTTTTTGGATTTGTCCCATATTTGGTTATCCCACGGGCACTATTGTACGGAAACCATTGTGCAGCAGACAAGCGTAGATTTGGGATGCTGGGAGGTCTCCGCCAGCAGCGCGCGGCAATATCTTGCTGCCGTTGGCGACGAATTGCCGGTTTATGAAGATGCCGGTTTCGCGCCGCCTCTTTCGCTGGCGGCCCGGGTGGTGAGCTTGCTGCTGGATCGGTTGTCGCTGCCCGACGGAGCCATCCACAGCCTGCAGGATATTGAGACGTTGCAGCCGGCGTGTATCGGGTCCAGGGTATCGGCGGTGGCTGATGTTGAACCGCTTCGCGAGCGGGGCGGTATGCGCTTCCTTACGGTAAATTTTGCGGTGGCCGATGCCGATTCCGCTACCGCGTTGCTCCGGGGCCGTACTACCGTCCTGCTGCCCGCTGATGCCGCCGCAGATGGAGAACCATCTGATGCCAGCTAGCGTGACTCAGCAGACGACCCTTCGCATCACCGTTGGCGGCTCGCTGGCGGGAGTAGAACGCACCATCTCGCAGGAACTGCTTGACGCCTACCGCGCGGTTTCCGGCGACAACAATCCCCTGCATTACGATGCCGAGTTCGCGGCAACCACCCGTTTCGGTGGCGTCATCGCCCACGGGATGCTCACGCTGGCGCTGGTGTCGGAGATGATGGCCGGCGCTTTCGGCGCGCACTGGCTCAGCAGTGGTGGATTGAGGGTGCGGTTTCGCGGCGCCGCTTATCCCGGCGACCGGCTGAAATCCGTGGGCGCCGTTACCAAAGCTGAATCTGATGGCGAAGTTAGTCGCGTAACCTGCAACGTGTCGGTGCTGAACGCAGATACTGCCGAGCAAATTCTGTCCGGAACGGCGACGGTTCGCGTTGCCGCAACGCCCGAATGAACCATCCGCCACCATGACCATTACTAACAACAACGGTAACGGTCCCGTCCGTGTGGCGCTGGACGCTATGGGCGGCGATTACGGGCCATCGGTTACAGTGCCCGGCGCACTAATTTCGCTGGCTGCTGATCCGCAACTCAGCATCACCCTCGTCGGCGACCCGGATGTCGTCCAGGCGGAACTCGCTCGGCACGACGTGCGCGGCCTGGCTATTGGTGTGGCCCCATCGGAGGGGAAAATTAGCGACGACGAGCATCCGGTTTCGGCGTTGCGTCGCAAGCCCCGGTCGTCGATAGTGGTCGCCACGCAACTGGTGAAACGCGGTGATGCAGACCTGGTGGTGTCCATGGGGCCCACCGGCGCCAGCATGGCCACGGCCGTGATGGGGATCGGTCTCCTGGACGGCCTGGAACGCCCGTGCATCGGAGGGAATTTTCTGGGGCTGTCGCCGAACATTACGCTGGTCGACCTGGGGAGCAACGTGGATTGCCGGCCGTCATTGCTGCTGAGTTTTGCGGCAATGGGCGTTGCTTTCTCGCGCCGCCTTTTGAACATTGACAACCCCCGGGTGGCGCTCCTCAGCGTGGGTGAGGAAGCGGCCAAGGGAAACCGGCAGGTTCAGGAGAGCCACGCGGTTTTCAACGACAGTTATCTCAATTTCGTTGGCAACGTTGAAGGGATGGATTTCTTCAACGATAAAGCCGACGTGATAGTTTGCGACGGGTTTGTCGGCAACATTCTCATCAAATTTACCGAGGGTTTCGGGTCGGCGTTGCGACCATACCTGGAGAACCATTTGGCCACCCTGTTGCCACCCGAGCAACTGGACCGGCTGGCCGACGCGTTGTGGGAAACGACCAACAAAGCCCGCACGATGGGCGGCCCTTTGTTCGGATTGGACGGATTGGTGTTGGTTGGTCACGGATCAGCCGGCCCGGAAGGTATCGCCGGCGCGATTGATACCGGGACTCTGTCCCACCGCATTGAGTTGGTGGAGGCTTTCAGGCAAGAATTGTCGGAGCTACAGCGGACGGGCCTGATCGAACGCTAAAGGAATGGGAAATGTACGCCATTGACCTGAGCGGGCAGAGCGCCCTCATCACCGGCGCTTCAAGGGGGATTGGCTCCGTGATTGCCAGACGGTTGGCGGACGCCGGCGCAGCAGTGGCGATTAACTACCGGAGCCGGGGAGCAGAGGCTGACGCGGTGGTGGATTCAATCCGAAACTCCGGCGGCCACGCCATTCCGGTGCCGGGCGATGTGTCCGACGAGGCCGCCGCCGAGGTGGTGGTCAAAAGCGCGGCTGAACAGCTGGGCCGCCTGGACATCCTGGTCAACAACGCCGGCATCAACCGGGACCGGTTGCTGATGCGTATGTCCGTGTCCGACTGGGACGAAGTGCTGTCGGTAAATCTGAGGGGCACGTTCTTGCCAACTCGGTTCGCGGTGCCGTTGATGGTGCGTCAGCGGTACGGAAGGATTGTCAACATTTCATCGGTGGTAGGGCTGTCGGGCAATCCCGGGCAAGCCAACTACGCAGCATCCAAGGCGGGGCAGATTGGCTTTGCCAAGGCAGTGGCCCGCGAGGTCGCCAGCCGGAACATCACCGTAAATGCGGTGGCTCCGGGTTTCATCGAGTTCGAGGATGCGGGCGGCATGACCGCCGACCTGACCGAGGAGCAACGACAACAGATTTTGACCCGAATCCCGGCGGGCCGGTTTGGGTCGGCCGACGACGTGGCGGCAGCGGTTGTATACCTGGTCAGCCCCGGCGCCAGCTACATCACGGGCCAGACTCTGACCATAGACGGCGGCCTGACCGCCTGAATGCCATGCGTCGTGACTCTGGCGGTAGTGTCGGACGTAGTTAGAGATTGACGCATCCTAATGAGCGGAGGAATTCGGAATGCGAGCTACCACACGATTTCGCCAATTGCTGGCCGAGCCTGGCATCATCACGGCGCCGGGCGCTTACGACTGCCTCACTGCCGCCATCATTGAGAAGGCCGGATTCCCGGCAGTCTATATGACCGGCGCCGGCACGTCGGTGGCGCGCATCGGCTACCCGGATCTGGCCTTGGCCACCGCCACCGAAATGCAGGCCAACGCCGCCGCCATCTCCGCAACGGTCAACGTTCCCGTCATTGCCGACGCCGACACCGGGTATGGCGGCACGATGAACGTGCGCCGCACCATCCGCGAGTACGAACGGACGGGCGTCGCCGCAATTCATATCGAAGACCAGCAGTTCCCCAAACGGTGCGGCCATCTTGAGGACAAACGCGTCGTGTCCATCGACGAGATGGTGCAGAAGATTCGCGCCGCTGTTGATGCCCGCACCGATGAAGATTTCACCATCATAGTGCGTACCGACGCCCTGGCGGTTACCGGTTGGGACGATACCCGGCGCCGTTGCGAGGCATTTACCGCGGCCGGCGCTGATGCCCTGTTCGTGGAAGCCTTGCGCTCCCCTGAAGAGGCCGCCGACATTGTGGCCGAAACTTCGGTGCCATTGCTGTACAACTTCGTTGAAACCGGCAAGTCCCCGCTGCTGAATGTAGCTGAACTGGAACGCATTGGATTCAAAATGGTTATATTCCCCGGCAGCGCGTTCATGGCAGTTGCACACACCGTTGCTCGGGTGATGGCAGAATTAAAGGCCACCGGGACGACGGAGCATCTGGTCGGCGAAATGACCACGCTGACTGACGCCTTTGAGTTGATGGGTCTTACGGAGATGTTGGAACGCGATGCCGGTTATGCGGCAACGGCCAGCGCCGCCGATTAATGAGCAACGACAACTTTTCCCGCCGCCTGAACGCCGAGATTAGCCAATGGGAAACCGACGGGCTGATTGCGACGGAACAGGCCGCCGCCATCCGCGAGCGTTACGAAGTCCCCGGTTCTGCGAGGAGCGGCGCAATTAGCAACCGGGTGGTCAGCGTTCTCGCCATTATGGGGGCGGCGTTGATTGGGCTGGGTATTATCGCTTTTATCGCGGCGAACTGGTCTGGGATTTCGACGCTGGCCAGGCTGGCCTTGATGGTGGTGGGCACTCCGGCTATCTATATTGCGGGGTGGATGCTGGCGTATCGGTTCGGCTACGCCCGCATTGGAACCGCCGTCATTCTGGTGGGGGCAATCGCATTCGGCGCCTCCATTCACTTGATCGCGCAGACCTATCACGTGCCCGTGCATCACCCCAATCTGGTGGGCGTGTGGTTCTTGGGCGTGCTGCCGCTCGTTTACGTCACCCGCTCCAGGTCGGTGGCGGGACTAATGCTGATCCTGTTTCTCGCCGGCGCCGGATTCCGCGCGCAGGAATGGTTCACGGAATTTGATGACAGCGCTCTATTTTTGATGCCGCCGGTCTACCTGGCCTTTGCGGCCGGGCTATTCGGATTGGGCAGATTGCAAAGCCGTTATGAGTACACCCAGCCGTTGGCAAGGATGTTCGAGGGCGCCGGGCTTTTGGTGGCAGGTGTGTCACTGTACGTTTTGAGTTTCCACATATTGTGGGAGAACGTCGGCCAACCCTCCGACGTGTCGCTCCGTGCGGAGTATTGGGTCGTGATGGTGGCAGCCGGCATTATCGCCGCCGGTTCTACGCTTGGTGGGGTGTTCCGAGACCGTGGCCGGGGGCGTGAATTGTTATGCTGGGAATTGTCATTTGTCATCGCCGCGGCCGGCGCCGTCGGGGCAACCCTGGCCGGCCTGGCGTTTGCGCTGGAATGGATGTGGTGGGTGTTAAATGTGGTGATGCTGGCGGGAGTGGTTGGCATGGTTGCCGCCGGCTACCGGCTGTTGCAGGCGTATCTCATCAACTGCGCGGTGGCAATCTTCGCCATCACGCTGTTCACTCGATACTTTGAGTTTGGATTTGGTTTATTGGGGCAATCTTTGGCGTTCATCGTCACGGGTGTTCTGCTGTTGGCGGTGGGGTTTGGGCTGGAATTGCTGCGGCGGCGTGTGGTGCAGCGAATGCAGTTGCAGGAGCCCAGGCAATGAACCGACTGGTTGCCATCTTATTCTTCGCGGTGGTGGCCGCGCAGGTAGTGGGACTGCTGGCCTTCGCCGGAGTACGGGAGGCCAGTCTGCTCGGGCGGGAGGTGGTGTTGCAGACGATGCCGGTTGACCCCCGGTCGTTATTGCAGGGGGACTATGCGATTCTTGGCTATGAAATAGGGCAAGTTCCGCGATGGGTGCAGCAGCAGAGTCCGGGCACCGTGGTTTACGTGGTGTTGGAAGATGATGGGCCGGTTTGGAACGCCGTTAACTACATCACCGACGAGCCGCCCAGTTCTGGGGTGTACATCAGGGGGGAGATCAATCACCAGCGGCAACTGGATTTTGGAATTGGCACCTATTTTGTGCCGGAAGGGACGGGTCGCCGGATTGAACTGGCCAGAGATGTGAAGGTGGTGGTGTCGTTGGACCGGAATGGGCGGGCGGTTATCAAGCAGGTGATGGTGGATGGGGCGCCTTTCAATCCTGACGGGCAATAGGTTGCCCCCACGCTACACCTACATACGCCGGGAAAGGCAAGCGGGACAATAGCAGTTCGCACGGTCAGTGCCGAGATGCACTAGTCCGTGGATTCTGCCTCCATCTTGGTCAAAGTGAGACATTAGTACGTCGAATGCCCTAGCATCGCTCCTTTCATACCGCCGAAATATGGCATTTGATACGAAATCGGCCAATTGCAAGAGGCGTGTACTGCCCGCCGGAGCAAAATATGGTATGTCGGCTAAATTGTGAGTTTCGCCCCACCGATGTCCCTGTTCAGCAATCTCGCGTGCCAGTAGCTCGATATTCTCCCGATAGCTCGATTCTGCAATCACTATCAGGCCACGCTGCTGGTTATTCTGGGAGAAAAATCGAGCAAGCATCTGGTCAAATCGGCTTACTATCTCTTCAAACCCTCGCTCATATTGATTGCTCGTAACGACTGTCTTATCAATTACAACCCCGAACAGGCGGCTCCGGGATTCTGCGATAATTGGATAGACCTCGCGCAACAGTTCGATACGCTGCTCCGCGGACAGTTCGTCAAATGGCGATTCAACGTCCCCATCAGGGGCGCCCAAGGCAGATGCGTGGAGGTTGATTGGCCTCCTCTGACCAGGGAAGTACTTCCCTTGCAGACGGTCCATTTCTTGAGCTAAGAAGTACGTTTCACGCTCAAAAACGGCAAGGCCGGCCAAAACAAAATTGCGTGAATCGTGCGTGCCCGACTCGTCCAGATATATGATGTACATAAACAAAGAGGCCGACTGGGCGGAACGCCCAACGGACCAACTAGCAGAGGCCCTGTCGACCACTTTGATAGTAGCGCAATACCTAATCTCTGTCAATTTGGGCATAACGACACGACATTACATTTCAGACTCTACCAACAATCCATTGCCTACGCTACACTGCGCGGTAATCGCCAGGACGATTGCAAAGTCCTTGAAAATCGGTCGGTGGTGAGCCTGTCGAACCATGAGCGGATTCTGAACACTCGTCCTTCCACAGGCTCAGCACTAACCGCCCGTGTGCTTGGAAGACTTTGCAATCGTCCTGGTAATCGCAATGGAAGGTGAGCCTGATGCCGAATGTAGTGCTGGTGGTCGATATGGTGCGCGGATTCCTGGAACCGTGGCACAACCTGTATTGCGGCGATGATGCTCGATCCATCATTGACCCGGTGCGTAGCCTGCTGCGCCGGGAACGCGATGCCGGATCTGCGATTCTGTTCGTGTCGGACCACCATGACCCGGACGACTTGGAGTTTCAGATGTTTCCCGTCCACTGCGTCAAGGGCACCGAGGAACCCGACGTGATCCCGGAGCTGACCGAATGGGTCACTCCCGAAAACGTGATTCCCAAGAACCGTTACAGTGGGTTTTTCAATACCGACCTGGATGATCGACTCGCTGCGCTGACGCCCGACCGCATCGTCGTGTGTGGCGTGTGTACCGATATCTGTGTGATGCACACTACATCTGATGCCCGCAATCGGGACTATGCGGTGGAAATTCCCGCCGATTGCGTAGCATCATTCGATGCTGACGCCCACACTTGGGCCTTGCAGCACATCAGCACGATTTTGGGTGCCCGGGTCGTATGAGTTTGCCCTTCGATTAGTTTTCAGTCGAATCCCCGGCGCCTGTGTTATCATCGCCGGAATAGTCAGGAAACTCGGCTCCGATGATTGGAACCGTTCCCCGCGCCGTCCAGGCCGGAGGTCGCCAATGCTGTACCAGCGCTACCGTTATTCCCAATGGGATGGAACCCAGCAGATATTTGACATCGACGCCAGCGAATTAATGGATGCGCTCTCCGATGATTTGCTGCAGCAGGGCGACGTGATGCGCGCGCTGCGTGAGTTGTTCCGCAACGGGATGCAGAACCGGGATGGTTCGGAGATGCCGAACTTGCGGCAGTTGATGGAGCAGCTCAAAAATCAGCGTCGTCAGCAGTTGCAGCAAAGCAACCTCGACTCCGTGGTGGACGACCTGAAGGAACGACTGGAAAACATCCTGAAAACGGAACGGGAGGGCATCGAGCAGCGCCTGGAAGATGCGGCCAATCAACCTGAGCCGGAAGACGCCGCCGGCAAAGAGCAGCATCGCTCGTTAAACCAACTCCTGCGACAGCGGGCGGAGCGCAATCTGGACCGTTTGGACGAACTGCCAGGCGACATTGGTGGCCAGATTCAAGGTTTGATGGACTACGATTTTATGGACCCGGACGCGCAGCAGCAGTTCCAGGAGCTGCTGGATATGCTGAAGAGTCAGATGGCCCAGAATATTTCTGATCAGATGCGCGACCAGATGCAGAACATGACACCCGAGCAGATGGAGGCCATGCGTCAAATGATGCAGGACCTGAACCAGATGCTGCGGGACCGGATGGAAGGCCGCGACCCGGACTTTGACGGGTTTATGCAGAAATGGGGCCAGATGTTTGGCGACAATCCGCCCCAGAGTCTGGACGAATTGTTGGAACAGATGCAGCAGCAAATGTCCCAGATGCAATCGCTCATGGATAGTTTATCTGACGGCGCGCGCCGGGAACTGGAGGACGCCCTGCAATCTGCTATGGACCCCCGGTTGTCCGACGAAATGTCGGAGTTTGCCAGCTTGATGCAGTCGCTGCTGCCCCCGGGCGATTTATCGCGCGAGTATCCGTTCCTGGGCGACGACAGTATGACTCTGGAGCAGGCAATGGACGCCATGCGCCAGATGCAGTCGTTGGATCAGCTGGAACAGTCATTGCAGCAGGCGATGCGCACCGGCAACCTGGACGATGTTGACCCGGACCAACTGGCGGAGCTCCTGGGAGAAGAGGCGCGCCGGGCGTGGGAGGAGCTGGATCGGCTGCGCCAACTGCTCAAGGACGCCGGGTATGTCACTGGCGATGACGAGCTGAAACTAACGGCGCGCGGCATACGGCGCATTGGGCAAAAGGCCATGCGTGAAGTCTTCCAGCAACTGAAGAAAGACCGAACCGGCAACCATGACCTGAATACCCGTGGCGCCGGCGGCGATGTGCTGGGCGACACTAAAACCTACGAGTTCGGCGACCCGTTGCAACTTGACCTACAGACCACGGTAAAAAACGCCATCGTGCGGAACGGCCCATCGGTTCCGGTGAGCCTTCGCCCGGACGATTTTGAGATTTACCGGAACGAACACATGACGCGGGCCGCCACTATCGTACTACTGGATCAGAGCCGCTCCATGGGGTTGTTCAACAACTGGCCGGCGGCCAAAAAAGTGACCTTGGCCCTATTTGCCCTCATCCGCCAGCAGTACCCACGCGACACCCTGCACGTCGTCGGTTTCTCCGACTACGCGCGCGAACTGCGGGAAGAAGACCTGGCCGGGCTAACCTGGAACAATTGGGTGTCGGGTACGAATCTGCATCACGCGTTGATGCTCTCTCGAAAGCTGCTGTCCCGGGAGAAGGGCGGGACCCGTCAGATTATGGTGATTACCGATGGGGAACCGACGGCGCACCTGGAGGGGGAGCAGTCGTATTTCTCCTACCCTCCGAGTTACCGCACCGAGATGGAGACGCTGAAGGAAGTGCGACGGTGCACCCAGGAAGGCATCGTCATCAACACTTTCATGCTTGAGAACAGCTACCAGCTGGTCAATTTTGTCGACCGAATGACGCGCATCAACCGGGGTCGGGCATTTTACAGCAGCAGCGAAAACCTGGGTGAATATATGCTGGTGGATTACATAACGAACCGGCGCAAGCGGGTAACCGGATAACCGCTTTTACGTATTCCAGTATCTGGGTTACGAAATCGGCTGGGTAACTGTTTTCACTCTGGCGAATATCTGGTAAAATCTCGGCCAGAATATCAACGCTCTCACATCAGCGAGTGTAGTCGAGCTTTTAAGGCAGTCCTGTGAGGCTGGCAAAGCGTGAGCACTGAGCGCGGGATACTGTCGCCTTCCGGTGGCAGATTTCCAGCGGGCTAAACGCACCCTGCCGGGGACTGTTCTTACAGCCAGGCGGGGTTTTTATTTCTACCGGAAGCAACATAGCTAGCGCGTCCACCGTGTCGATACCCGATGTGGGTGATCAGCCGTTGCCGCAACCCAACCTGCGTCGCAGCGTTATGGACGACAATGAGATTCGCCGCGCCCTGACGCGTATGCACCACGAGATTCTGGAGCGTAACCACGGCGCCGGCAGCCTGGTTCTCGTTGGCATTCGCACCCGAGGTGTTCCGTTGGCGGAGCGGCTGGCTCGTCACATCGAACAATCCGAAGGGATCGTTGTTCCCGTAGCGCACCTCGACATCGGCCTGTACCGGGACGACCTTACGGACCGACCGAATTTGGCAGTGCGACCGACCACGGTTCCCGTTGACATTGCCGGGCGAACGGTGGTGCTCGTCGATGATGTCCTGTACACCGGCAGGACGGTACGGGCCGCGCTGGACGCGCTAAACGATCTGGGCCGGCCGGTGCGGATCCAGCTGGCGGCCCTGGTGGACCGGGGACACCGGGAGTTGCCCATCCGCAGCGATTTCGTAGGAAAAAACATACCGACTCGTCGGGCTGAGCGGGTTAGTGTCAGCCTGGTCGAAATTGACGGTATTGACGAAGTTTCCATCCTGCAAGCGGGCGCCAACTAATGGCGTCAGTAACCACGACCAGATCCGACGCACTGGCGCATACGTCAGGGGAAACACCGCTGCGGCGCCACGTTCTGGATCTGGACGACTTTACTGCTGGCGAGATCGTCGGGGTGTTGAACAATGCGGACGCGATGCTAGAAGTGCTGAATCGCGACATCAAGAAGGTGCCAACACTCCGGGGCCGGGTGATTGTTACGCTGTTTTACGAAGCCAGCACCCGCACCCGCATTTCCTTCGAAGAAGCTGGCAAAATCCTCAGCGCTGATGTTATCAATATGAACGCCACCGCCAGCAGCGTGGAGAAGGGCGAGTCGCTGTTGAACACCGGCCTGACGTTGCAGGCTATGGGCGTCGATACGATTGTCGTCAGGCATCCCCATTCGGGAGCGCCGCACTTCCTGGCGCGCAACCTCCCCAAAGTATCCGTCATTAACGCCGGCGATGGCACCCATGCTCACCCTACCCAGGCTTTGCTGGATTTGTACACCGCGCGTAGGCACATCGGCGAGCTGTCCGGTTGCAAGGTTGTCATCGTGGGCGATGTTTTGCATAGTCGGGTGGCCCGGTCTGCCGTGTGGGGCTTCGCCAGGATGGGAGCGAGCGTCATACTGTCGGGCCCGCCAACTCTGATGCCCGAACCGTTTGCTGCAACCGGGTGGGGAGACGACGCCAACCGCAGTGGTCACGTTGGCCCACTGGCAGCGGTGCGAGTGCAGCCAGACCTTGACCAAGCCGTTGCAGGCGCTGACCTGGTGATGGCGCTGCGGTTGCAGCTGGAACGGCAGCAACTGGGTTTCTTCCCCAGTATGCGGGAATACATCCGCCGCTGGCAGGTCAACGAGAGCCGAATGGCGCGGGCCAACCCCGGCGCCCTGCTAATGCACCCGGGCCCCATGAACGAGGGTATCGAAGTGGGGACTGCACTAGCTCACGGTGAAAGGTCTTTGATCGAAGAACAGGTTACCAACGGTGTGGCCATTCGCATGGCGTTGCTATACCAGTTGGCCGGGGCGTCGGCGACTGCCGTCAACTGAATAATGCCGGCCAACGATTTCACTATGCCGCTCCTCATCACCGGGGGCCGGGTAATTGACCCGGCCAGCGGGTTCGATGCCACCGCGGATGTGCTGATTGCAGAGGGATTGATCGCGGCCGTCGGCCCGGGGATCGCCGGCGAAACGCCGGGCCACGACCGGCGCGTCATTTCCGCGGATGGTTTGGTGGTATGCCCGGGATTCATTGACGTGCACACCCATCTGCGCGAACCCGGCTTTGAATACAAGGAAACTATCGCCACGGGGGCGACTGCGGCGGCTCGTGGTGGCTTCACCACCCTGTGTGCGATGCCCAATACCGACCCTCCGATTGATAATGCCGCCATGGTGGATTTCGTGCATCGCCGCGCCGACGCTGCACCGGTCCGCGTACACGTCATTGGCTGCGTGACCCGGGGCCGGACCGGACACGAACTGGCTGACATGGAAGAGCTGGCTTCGGCGGGTTGCGTTGCGTTTAGCGATGACGGCGATCCGGTTTTCGATGCCGCCCTGATGCGCCTGGCGCTCACCTACAGCCGTGATTTGGGTGTTCCCATCAGCAACCACTGCCAGGACTATTCGCTCTGTGCTGGTGGAGTAATGGCAGAAGGATGGGTCAGCAGTCGGCTTGGCCTGGCCGGTATTCCGGCGGTCGCGGAGGAGGCAATGGTGGCGCGGGATATTGCGCTAGCCGAACTAACCGGCGGGCGTCTGCATCTGGCGCACCTGAGCTCGGCCGGGAGCGTGGCGCTGGTGCGTGATGCCAAAGCGCGTGGCGTCAAACTCACTGCCGAAGTCTGTCCCCACCATCTGATGCTGACCGACGCCTGGGCTTTGGGCGGCAAGGGAGACCCGTCCGCCACCGGGTCGCGCGCTTACGACACGATGACCAAGGTGTATCCTCCACTCCGGACCGACGACGATGTGGTCGCCTGCATAGCCGGGTTGGCCGACGGCGCCATCGACTGCGTTGCCACCGACCACGCGCCTCACGAACGAGCCAGCAAGGAATGTACGTATCACGACGCCGCGTTCGGCATCAGCGTCCTGGAAACGGCGCTGGGCACGCTGCTGAAACCCGTGCACGGCGGCGCCATCGACCTGCCCACCATGGTCGAACGACTTACCGTCGGGCCGGCGCGTGTGCTTGGTGGAGCTTTCGCTCCGTTCGCCACACTGGCAGTCGGAACCCCGGCTGACGTGGTGATTTTTAATCCGGACGCTGCCTGGACGGTCGATGTGAACAAGTTCGCATCGCTGGGGCGCAACACACCCTTGGACGGAGTTGAACTGCGGGGTCGGATTGCCGCTACGGTGGTTGGCGGTCGGGTCGTTTTCGAGGAACCGACATTGATCAGCGCAGGGGGTGAGCAGTGAGCCGCGCGGCACATCTGGTACTGGAGGACGGCTCGGTGTTCACCGGCGAGTCCTTCGGTTCTCATCGGCAGGGATGGGGCGAGGTTGTTTTCAATACCACCATGACCGGCTATCAGGAGGTGTTGACCGACCCGTCTTATGCCGGGCAGCTGATTACGTTGACCTACCCGATAGTTGGCAACTACGGGATCAATCGGTCGGATTTTGAGTCCCGCCGGATCCAGGCTGCCGGCCTGATCGTGCGGCAGCACTGCGATTTGCCCAGCCACAGCTCCAGCGACATGACCCTCCATGCTTTTCTGGAGGAATACGATATACCGGGCATCTGTGGAATCGACACGCGGGCGCTGACCCGCCGGATCCGCACCCGCGGCGTGATGATGGGTTTGGTTACGATAGAGGACCCGGAAGCGGCGCGGCAGCAATTGGCCGCATTGCCAAACTATGACAACCTTGATTTGGTTAGCGAAGTTACAACCGCCAGCGGCTACTTTTGGAATGGCCTTGACGAATCGGCCGGCTATCCCAGCAAGCCGGCCCCCGCCGGTGTTCGCCGCATTTTGGTTACCGACGCCGGTCTGAAGTACAACATTCTCAGGATGTTGCAGATTCGTGGCTGCGAGGTGATTGCGGTCCCCGCAACCACACCCGCTGCCGATATACTGGCCATGCATCCCGCCGGCGTGCTGCTGTCGCCGGGCCCCGGCGACCCGGAGCTGCTGGGAGGTATTGTAGAGAATGTTCGACAACTGTTGGGCAAGGTTCCGATGATGGGAATTTGCCTGGGTCACCAGCTGGCAGCACGGGCTTTGGGAGCGCATACTTACAAGTTGAAATTCGGGCATCGGGGCGGAAACCATCCCGTCAAGGACCTGAACACCGGTCAGGTACATATCACCGCGCAAAATCACGGGTATTCCGTGGATGCCGATAATCTGCCAGCGGGTTTAGAGGTATCTCATATCAACCTGAACGATAATACAGTGGAGGGGTTATGGCATCGCGAACTTCCGCTGTTCACGATTCAGTACCATTCTGAGGCGTCGCCCGGCCCGCAGGATAACGAGTATCTGTTCGACCACTTCCTGCGCATGATTGACGACGCCGGTTAGCCGGTGGCTGTTGCCACTCCCCTGAACTGATTGCTGACATAGGGAGGTTGCCACTGATGACTGGATTTACTGCCTTTTTGCTGGAGCAGGGTGTAGAAACCGAATTGCCGATTAGTCTGAATGATACGCTGAATATGCTGCAGGAAGTGGTTCCCACATTCGCGCACAACGAGCGGGGTTACCTGCTGGCGGCAGTAAGTCGTGGCCAGCTGGGTTCCCGCTGGGAACTGGCCGTAAAGGTAACCGACCCGGTTGTCGACCAGCCAATCAGCGAGCAGCCCGTTGGGTTCGTTCATGTTTCCAAATCCGGCCCCGACAGCACCACTTTCGTCATTCCCCCGCGGACACCGGACGGGGGCATTGATTTGGAGCACTTTGATGCGGAGGGCGACTATTTTGGCGCTTTTATTTTCCAGACGATTACCGCCTTGGCTGACCGCGACCTGATGGAACTTTCGGGCGCGATGCCCCGCTTTGCTTAACCTCACTTCTCTTGATTTTGATGATGCAGCGCATTAGCGGATAACGATATGAGCAGCGCCACTGGCAAACCCCACAAGGTACTGGTCATCGGCTCCGGCCCAATCGTTATTGGTCAGGCCGCCGAATTTGATTACGCTGGCACTCAGGCGTGCAAAGCCCTGCGGGAAGAGGGTGTAATCACGGTGCTGGTGAACTCCAACCCGGCCACCATCATGACCGACCGCGACATAGCGGATCGCGTGTACATTGAACCGCTCACCGTGCCGGTGCTGGAACGCGTCATCGCCACCGAGCAACCCGACGGCATACTGCCCACGCTTGGCGGGCAAACGGGACTCAATCTGGCGGTCGAACTGGCGGAGGCAGGTGTTCTGGACCGCTATGGCGTGCGGCTGTTGGGAACTCCGCTGGACACCATTCGCAAGTCGGAAGACCGGGATTACTTCCGCCGCTTTTTAAACGAAATCGGCGAACCGATGCCACCGAACCGCACGGTTTCCAACTGGGCCGAAGCTCGGGAATATGTGGCAGAAGTAGGGTTGCCGCTGGTAATTCGGCCGGCGTACACCCTGGGCGGCACCGGTGGAGGAATCGCCAACACCGAGGAAGAATTCTCTGCTCTTGTAGACAGCGGTCTCTCCGCCAGTCCCATCAGCCAAGTGTTGCTGGAACGTTCTCTGGTTGGTTGGAAGGAGATTGAATACGAGGTTATTCGAGACGGAGCCGACAACTGCATAACTGTGTGCAACATGGAGAACCTGGATCCCATGGGCGCGCACACCGGCGACAGCATTGTCGTAGCGCCCAGCCAGACGCTGACCGACAAAGAGTACCAGATGCTTCGCACCGCCAGCCTCAAAATCATCAGAGGGTTGGGGATTGAAGGCGGATGCAACATCCAGCTGGCAACACGACCCCATCCGGATGCCCTGCGAGCGCGTCCCAGCGATTGGGAAGCCGATTCGGATTATTACGTCATCGAAGTCAATCCGAGGGTCAGCCGGTCGTCGGCGTTGGCCAGTAAGGCAACCGGGTATCCCATCGCCCGGGTTTCCGCGAAAATCGCCGTCGGCAAGCGGCTGGATGAAATCCCCAACGCAGTAACCGGAACCACCAGCGCAGCATTCGAACCCGCGTTGGACTACTGCGTGGTAAAAATCCCCCGCTGGCCCTTTGACAAATTCCCGAACGGCGACCGCCAAATTACTACGCAGATGAAAGCCACCGGCGAAGTGATGGCCATCGACCGGAGTTTCGAAGCCGCCCTGCAAAAAGCCACGCGTTCATTGGAACAAGGCAATTCTTCGCTGCTTTGGGAAGCCGGTGAATGGCGGGAAATGCTGGCCAGCGGCGACAAAGCCCGCATTCTGCAGGAGTTGCCTTTATACCCCAATGACTTGCGGCTGTGGGCGCTGACTTCGGCATTGCGCCGGGGCATCACGCGTGATGACCTGGTGGTCGAGACCAGCATCGACCCGTGGTTTATCGCTGCGTTGGAACGCATCGTAGACCAGGAACGCCGGCTGTTGGGCAACCCATTGACGACGTCCGCGCTATTGGCGTCAAAACGCCTGGGGTTCTCTGACGCTGAGATTGCCACTTTGTCCGGCTTGCTGCCAGAACAGGTGCGCCAGATGCGGCTGCAGTACGGCATCAAGCCGGTTTACAAGATGGTGGATACCTGCGCCGCGGAGTTCGAAGCAGCCACCCCGTATTATTACAGCGCATACGAAACCGAAAACGAGGCGCCTCCACTGGCCGGAGCCAAGGCCGTGGTCATCGGCAGCGGCCCCATCCGCATTGGCCAGGGCATCGAGTTTGATTATTGCAGCGTGCATGCCGCCTGGGCGCTGTCCGAGGCCGGGGTTTCCAGCATAATGATTAACTCCAATCCCGAAACGGTGTCGACCGATTTCGACACCAGCGACCGGCTCTACTTTGAACCGTTGGACGAAGAATCCGTCCGCGACATCATCGACAACGAAACCGTAGGGGATAACGTCCCACCCTCGTTGGTGCAATTTGGCGGACAGACTGCCATCAACCTGAGCCAGTCCCTGGCGGCGGCGGGATTGCCGATCCTGGGTTCCAGCGCCGAAGCGATTGACATTGCCAGCGACCGGCAGCGTTTCGAGCGTTTCCTGGTGAACCTGGGCATCCCCCAGCCGCCGGGCGCTACGGTGCAGTCCGTTGACCAGGCGCTGACCGTGGCCCAGCGTATCGACTATCCGGTGGTAGTGCGCCCCAGTTACGTTCTGGGTGGGCGAGCAATGGAAATCGTGGGCAATGCCACCGAGCTAATCCGGTATCTCACGATTGCCACCGAGGTTACCCCGGAACGCCAGGTGTTGGTGGACCACTACATGGAAGGGCGGGAATGTGAAGTCGATGCCATCTGCGACGGAGAGACGGTGTTAATTCCCGGCATCATGGAGCACGTTGAACGTGCCGGCGTGCACAGCGGCGACTCGATGGCCATCTACCCGGGGTTGAACCTTACCGACGACGAAGTGGAAACGCTTGTTGAATACACCACGCGTATCGGCCTGGCGTTGGGTGTACGCGGCTTGATGAACATTCAGTTCGTATTGCAGGGCGGCAACGCTTACCGAAGTCCCAGCACGCGTCAAAACGGGCCGACTGAACCCACCACCGTTTACGTCCTGGAAGTGAATCCGAGGGGCAGTCGCACCATCCCGTTCATCTCCAAGGTCACCGGCGTGCCGGTGGCCAAGCTGGCAACCCGCGTGATGCTCGGCTCCACTCTGCGGGAGTTGGGCTACGAAGGCGGACTCTGGCCGAAACAACGGCTGGTCGGCATCAAGGCTCCGGTGTTTTCGATGTCCAAGCTGGTCGGGGTGGACTGGTATCTGGGCCCGGAGATGAAATCTACCGGCGAAGTGATGGGGCTGGATCGGGATTTCGCTTCTGCGTTGACCAAGGCGCTGCAAGCTGCCAGCATCAACCTGTCACCCGGGATGGGCGTGTTGCTGAGCATATCGGACCAGACCAAGGCCCATGCCCTGCCGTTGGTTCGAGGTCTGGCAGCTGCCAATTGCCATCTGTACGCTACGGAGGGCACGGCGGCGATGATCCGAGCGCTGGGCTTGCCGGTTACAACGATAACCAAGCGCATCGGCGACGGTTCACGCGACGTGCTGGATGTGATCAACGACGGAACTGTCGGTGCGGTGGTAAACACCCTTTCCGGCGACACGTCGGTCATGGAAGATGGGTTCTACATCCGTCGGGCAGCCGTGGAACGGCGAATTCCGTGTTTCACATCGCTGGATACGGCCCGGGCCGCGATGGAAAGTATGCTCAGCGGGTTGGACAACTACAGCGTCATGACCACCGACGAGTATCTGGCTCCGCCGAAGTAGGCTGTTTCCGGATTAGGCCCGGCGTATCGTAAAACTCGCCGGAGTGGTAGCGGCCTAGAGCGGTAGTTCCGTACCCAGCCCCAAGGCTTCGGCACGCTCCAACACTAGCTTGGCGGCGGCCACATCGGCGACACCGGTGCCCATGAGCTTGCAGTACACTTTGTCTTCAGTGCTTTGTCGCGCCGGAATCATGCCGGCCACGACGTGCCGCAGTTCGTGGAATTGGCTCCATTGTACCAGTCCTGAATCCACCGCGGCGGTGATGTCGCCGCATTCCCGGGGGGCCTGTGCCATGGAGTCTACGAACCGCCGGTCTGCATTGGCCAGCACCGCGTCGTCAACTTCTCGGAAGCGACGAAGCGTCGGCCCCGCGCCGATGACCGTCGTCCCGGCAGACACCCATTCGCCCTGGACGACGGGCGTTTGCGTGGCTGCGATGGCAATGACAATATCCCGATCCGCCACAGCGTCGCGATTGGTATCCACTGCGACAACGGGCAGGCCCAATTCCTGGGTCATGCGAGCGGCGAACGCGCTGCGGTTTTCCGGGTTTCGGCTGTAAGCGCGCACTTCGGCCACGTTCCTGACGGCGCAAACGGCCCGCAACTGGTCGCCGGCCTGATTGCCGGTACCGATTATGCCAACGGTGGCAGCATCAGGGTTGGACAGGTGCTTTACGGCCACGCCGGTGGTAGCGCCGGTGCGGAGTTGCCCCAAACGGTTCGCCTGCGTGTACAACAGCAACCGCCCGGTGTCGGCGTCATACAAACTGACCTGGAAGAAATAGCCGTTGCTGGTGGACGTGAAGGTTTTGACGCCCATTATGCCGCCGTAGTTCAGGGCTCCACCCATCACAGCCAGGTAGCCACCCGGTGTAGCGACGCGTTGCCGCGTCAGGTTCACAGCCTCGCCCCGACCGAAATGCGCTTGCATCTCTTCAATTGCGGGCAGCATTTGCGCCAGATCGACACACCGGTCAACGTCAGCGTCGAGCAGGAAACGGGCCATAGGTTTCTTGCGAGGTTACGGGTAGCGGTCAGGAGGTGAAAAAGCGCCGGTTGATCTGAATATATTCCCGGGAGCCGGCGGGCATAGTGAACTCGTCGAAGATTGCTGAAACCGGGCACACGGCTACGCAATATGCACAGTCGATGCAATCGGCAGGATTGATATAGTACATTGGCGCATCGTCGTCGGTATGGATGCAGTCCACCGGGCAAACCTCGACACACGAGGCGTCCTTGACCCCTTCGCAGGGTTGCGTAATCACGAATGCCATCAGATTACCTCGGCGTACGGGCGCAGGATGGCGATCCATGTTCCAGTCTGTTCACGGGTCGCGGCGCCCAGATGTTGCCCGTTAATTGTATGTATTCTGCGGTTTGTTCCGATATTTTGTCAAGGCATACGGGCCCCATATCGCTATTCCCAACGCTAATGCACCAGCATCGGTATCATTGACGTTCACACTCAAAGCCCGGTCGCAGGGTGGCGCAGCCAGTCGGGTTGGGGCGCCGATGCTGATACTGGTTACCGAACGGGGTCGAATGTTGCGGCCTGCATTGCATTATCCGTTGCGTTGATATAATATATCGGACAACAAACGACATTATGTCGTTGGCAAGGCGTTGACCGCCAAGGTGGACTACCAATGGAACTACGCGAAATTATCAGTTTTTACCACGTAGCCCGCCTGCGCAGCGTATCGAAGGCTGCGCGGAAGCTGGAACTGGGTCAGCCCACGGTTACAACTCACCTCAGGAAGCTGGAGGGAGAGTTCGGAATCATCCTCTTTGACCGGATAAAGCGTCCGATACAGCTAACCTCGGAAGGTACGCTTTTCTACGAGTTGGTAACACCCATCGTGGAGTCCATCGACACCTTGAAGACGCAGATGGATTACACGGAAGGCCGGGGTTCTTTCGTGGTCGGCGCCTACCCGGACATCGTGTCCTATCATCTGCCCAGGCCGATTCGACGTTTCCGTAACCAATTCCCGGACGTGAAAATGCGTCTGGTCGCCCGGTCTTACGCTAACCTGATCCAACTAGTGAAGTCGGGAGAGGTGGATCTGGCGTTGTGCTCGGCACCCCCAGCCGACGATTCGTCCCTGGAATTTGCGGAACTCTTTGACTATAACGTAGTGCTCATCACCGCCCCGAGGCACGAGTTGTTGCAGCGGGAGCAGGTCACGATTGAAGATATGGCGGCGTGGCCGCTCATTCTCAACAGCCCTGAGAGCATGAGCCGGCGACGCGTGGAACAAAAATTGCGTGAGAAGGGCGTTGCCTACGACGTAGTGCTCGAGATGGATAACACCGAGATGATCAAACGGTACGTAGCCATCGGCATGGGCATCGCGATTGTCAGTGATTTCACACTGCACCCCGAAGATCATGACCGACTGGCTGTGGTGAGACTGGACCACCTGTTTCCGGCGGCGAACATGGGGATCTGCACATTGCGAGGGAAGTTCCACGGTCGGGGAGTGCGCAATTTCATCGACACCCTCTCAGAAAGCCTGTCCGGTTTCCACGCGGACCTTTGGGACTGGGACGTTGACCACGGGGGAGAGCCGGCGGCGCAGGCCATTGCCAGTGGTACTCAATAAGTTGATGGCGGCCCGAGGTTAATTAACCACGATCCCGGGCCTCCATCCGTATGTAGTTCCAGAGGCGTCAGCGGTCAAAGAGGCCCGTAGCCCGGAAGCCCGTGATCTGGCAATCCGCGGCTTTATGCGCTGGTTACGGTAATCGACCCAGAAAGTCAGTGCTGCCTCGCGCAACCCAGCCGTTCCACGACGTCATCAGGAACCTGGCCCCCTTTTCCACGTAAGACGCTACGTTGTCATCGTTGACGAGGGTTCCGGCGGTTCGGCCGGCGCTGACGATGCGGGCCAGAGCGTCGTCAATCGCGGCCTGAACTTCGGGATGGCCCACGTTGCCGATGTGCCCCATGGTTTGAGATAAATCGGTCGGGGCCACGAAGAACACGTCAATGCCATCGACCTTGAGGATTTCATCCAGATTGTCCAGGGCCGTGACTTCCTCGATCAGGACGACTACCATCGTCTGGTCATTGGCCTTATGGACATAATCCGGCACGCCGAAGGATTGACGGCCACCGAACATACCGCGGTAACCCAACGGGGCAAACTTCGCAGACCCTACGGCCGCTTCTGCTTCTTCACGCGTGTTGACATGAGGCAGGACCACGCCCATGGAGCCCCGGTCCAGTGTGCGCGTGATGAACCCGGCGTCATTGGCGTTGCAGCGCGTGATTGATGCCATCCCCCAAAGATCGCACGCTCGTGTCATATCGCCCAGCGTTTCCCAATCCACCGGCCCGTGTTCACATTCCATCCACACTGAATCGAAACCCAGCGGCCCCAGAAAATCGATGATTTCGCTGGACAACAACCCGGAAATGCAGGTCGCCGGTTGGCCCCGTTGCAGCTTGTCCTTTACTGGATTTGGTCGTATTGCAGGCACTGCAATCCTCCTGGTATTTGATGTGTCGGCAGTATAACAGCAGGGCTATCGCTACTGTTTGACCTCGTACCCGCGTGGCGTAACCATGCGACCCTCATGGACGTAGGTGTTGGAGTTGCCGATGACTACGGTGGTGAACATATCCACGCCCAGGTTAGCGCCGTCCAGTCCACCCAGGTCGGCCAGGGATACCGCCTGCTCGGGGCGGTAGGCGTGTCGCACGATGCCCACCGGTGTGGAGGCTGGGCGGTGGTTGAGAAAAATATCTCTGGCGTCGTCAAGCTGATGGGTGCGTCGTCGGCTGCGCGGATTATAGAGTACGGCTACGAAATCGCCAGCAGCGGCCGCCTCCAGCCGGCGGCGGATTTGCTCCCAGGGTGTCAGCAGGTCACTGAGGCTGATGGCACAAAAATCCTGCATCAGCGGCGAGCCCAACAAGGCGGCGGCGGATTGCAAGGCGGACACTCCCGGAACGGTCTCCACCACCGGGTCGTTTCCGTTCCAACCGCGGTCGGTCAACACCCGGTATACCGGCCCGGCCATGCCGTAGATGCCGGCATCACCGGACGAAACGACTGCCACGGTGCGCCCCGAATAGGCGATATCCACTGCCAACGCGGCGCGTTCCAGTTCCTGACCTAATTCCATTGAGTGCAAAACTTGGTCCGTTGCAGACCCGGCAACCTGGTCGATGTAAAAACGATAACCGACGAGTTCGTCGCTATCGGCGATGGCTGCTAGCGCCGCCGGCGTCAGGTGCCCCCCGTCTCCGGGGCCCAGCCCCACCAGATACAGCTTTCCCACGCTCATTAATTGCTCCCTTGTGGTGCGGCGATGCGTGCGATGGCAACCGTCGCCCGGTCTGATTTGGTGCGCGAGACTACCAGTCCGCTGGCGCCGGCCGCCAGCATGGCCGCCGGTTCGGACACACCAAACACTCCCAACAAATCTTGTGCCGCCGACGGCGTAGCGGTTTCCAAGCGACTGCCGGCCGGGGCTGCGACGGGTTGGCGTTCTGCCGCAGCATTCAGCTCAGCAGCGGTGTACGCGCGCAGTGGAATGCCCAGCTGTTCGGCAAGCGCTACCAGACCCCTCTCGTTGGCTTTGATGTCCGCGGTCGCCAGCGAAGCGAGACTATTGATCGACAAATTATGGGTTTCCAGCGTGGTTTCGAGCAGTTCTTTCAGGTGTCGTTCATCGACGTCCCGTCGGCAACCGACGCCGGCCACCAGTGTGGGAGGGCGGTAGACCACCACGGTCGGATTGGAGGCGGATAAACCCTGCGGAAAAGGTTCCAGCCGATCTGAGACTACCAATATTGCGCGAAATTGTGCGCCGAACGCATCGTTCACGTTTGCCACGGCGACGACACCATCTGATGGTGGAACGTCATCGGGCCAGCACGCTCCGGTTTTGGGGTCGAACCACAAGGCAACCGGGCCGCCGTTCACGACCGCCGCTGCCGCACGGGTCAAGTCCGTTGGGGTTGCTTCGATTTGCCACCCCGAACCGCGTCCCACCAGGTCGACGGCGGTTACGGCCAGCGCGTCGGATGCCGACGTAATAACGGGTTGGGCGCCAATGGCGGCGGCAATTTCGTTGGCCAGGGCGTCGGCCCCGCCGTGGTGCCCGGATAGCAGGCTGATCGCGTAGCGTCCCGCGTCGTCCACGCATACCACCGCAGCGTCCCGCCGTTTGTCGACCAACACGGGCGCCAACAGTCGAACAGTGGCGCCCACCGGCAGAAATACCACCAGGCGCCGGTAACTGGTGAACAAGCGCTGCAACACCGGACGCAGCGGCAGGTCGTACAGCCTGACACCCGGCGTTTCGGCCAATTCCCCACCGGTGATTTTGCGTTCCAGGTAGAGATCGGAATCCGCGATGGATGCCGCCAAGTCCATGGCCAGCGCAGCGCCGGGGCGCGAAACCGCGACGATGGCAGTTTTGTCGGCGGGAAATTCAGGCATCGGCCGGCCAGACTATGCGTCCCCGTCGCCAACTATGGGTGCGACGGCTTCCGGTTGAATCTCATAGCCTCCGGCGGCGTACAGGTCGGCGCGGTCGGCTTCCGCGTGATCGCCGTGACCGGCCCGGCGGTACAAATGGGTGTACTCGTCGGAGTAGAGATGTGAGACGGCGACTTTCTCACCGGAGTTGGGGTCGAGCAGGCTGGGGTTCACCGCTTGCCCGACGATGATGAGGGCCTGCAGCGTGATTTTGGCGTCGCGCACTTTCTGCGCGATGTCTTCGAGCGTGCCCCGAATCACCAACTCTTCCGGCCAGCCGACTCGGTAAACCACTGCCACCGGCGTGTCGGCGGGATAGCCGGCTTCCTGCAGTTGGTTGGCGATGCGGAACATGCGGGTGACGCTGAGGAATATCACCAGCGTGCTGCCGTGGCGAGCCAGGTCAACCAGATCCTCGCCCTCTGGCATTGCCACCCGCCCCTCGGCGCGCGTCATGATGACGGTTTGGGACACTTCCGGTACAGTCAGCTCGGCCTTCAGCACGGCGGCGGCGGCGAAGGCGGCGCTGACGCCGGGGATAATCTCGTAGTCAACCTCCTCCGATTCCAGAATCCGCATTTGTTCCAGCGTGGCGCCGTACAGCGAAGGGTCCCCGCTCTGGATGCGCGAAACGGTTTTGCCGTCGGCCACGGCTTGCAGCGTCACCGACATGATTGCATCCAGCGACATATCCTTGCTGCCGTAGATCTGGGCGCCGGCATGGGCAAAACCGGCAATTGCTTCCGGCACCAGCGAGTCGGCGTAAATTATCACATCGGAGGTTTCAATCAACCGCTTGGCTTTCAGGGTCAGCAGTTCGGGGTCCCCGGGTCCGGCGCCGATGATATAAACCTTGCCCGCATTCGTCATGGGAAATGTCCTCCGCTGTGGTGGGCGTGTTTAGCGCCGGATGATTAGTAGGGAGAAGTAGTCCAGGTCTTCGTCGGTGAGTTCCCGAATGTCGCGCACCACCCGCTCGCGTTCGGTGGTGGCGCGGCGGACGTAGATGGTGCGACCGGCCAGACCCAGGCGCTCCAGATTGGCCAACGCATCCAGCAAGGTCCGGTTGACCTTCATCAGGACAATCGTATCGTAAAGGGCGATGGCTTCCCGCAGGTCATCAATGCCGTAAACGGCGGGAAGAATGGCGAGGCGCTGCCCGTGCGTTACCAGCGGAGCCACCGCCGAGGCCGCCGCTGCCATCACCGAGGATACGCCGGGAACGACTTCCACGGGCAGATGGGGGAATTCGTCCAGGATAGTTTCCAGTACATAGGCAAACGTGCTGTAGAGCATCGGGTCGCCTTCCGTGATGAAGGCCACATCGCTGCCGGCTTCCAGGCGGTTGGCGAGCTCGCGGGCGGCGGCGCGCCAGACTTCCCCCGCAGCATCTTCGTCATTGGTGGGGAACGTGGCCCGTACCACTTCCTGTTTGTCCTCGTTGATGATGCCCTTGACGATGCTGTAGGCGTAACTTTCGACGCTGACGCCGGCCTGGGGAACCCAGATGACGGGCACGGATTGCAGCACACGCTGCGCCTTGACGGTCAGGAGTTCCGGATCGCCGGGCCCAACGCCGACACCGTAGAGGCGGCCAACCGGACCGGAACGGGGGGCTGAACTGGTCATCGTTGACCCCAAACAATAAACACCGGGTTGTATGCTTCCAGTCGCAGGGTTCCGTCGGGCAGTTCGCGGCCTCGCGAAGCCGCCACCATGGTCAATTCTGGTGAGAAGCCGGTTTCGCGCAATGCGCGGTAGGTGGAGTTGGCTCGCTCCATGACGGCGAAGTTGGCGACAACTCTACCGCCTGGACGCAGACGGCGGGTAACCTCCTCAAGTATGGGAAGAATATTCGCGCCGCCGCCGCCGATGAAAACCGAATCAGGATCGGGCAGGTCTGACAAAGCCGCCGGCGCCGAACCAATGACGATGCTGACTCGTCCTTCGCCGAACCGGGCCACATTGGCTTGCAGCAGGTGCGCACTCTCAGCGTCGCGGTCGATGGCGTAAACATGGCCCTTGAGAGCGATGCATCCCGCCTCGACAGCCACGGAGCCGGTGCCAGCCCCAATGTCCCAGACGATGCTGTCCGGGCGCAACCCAAGGTTGTAGAGGCTAACCGCCCGCGCTTCTGACTTGGTAATCTGCCCCCGTATGGGGCGGCGTTGGTCGAATGCGTCATCCGACAACCCCAGCGGTCGAATCTGGTCGATGCGGGCTGGCGTGGCGTCGTGGATGTTTTCAGTCCTTACCATCGAGAGTTGTTACGCCGGTTCCCGCATGGGAATGCCGTCAGCCGATGTGCTGGCCGAACCGAGCAAATTCCCTTCGAAATCGAAGCACAGGGCATCCACGATGAGGGCTTCACCACCCGGGCCCAGGTAGGTGTGCGCCTGGTCGCAGACCAGTTGGCACATCAGCGGGAACACACCCATGACGTTGTGCTGCTGGGCCAGTTCCTGAAAATGGCGACCGCTGGCGGCGTTGCGCATTTCTTCCTGCAGATTTGATGGGGCGCCGCACTGTGCCGCCAGGCTGGCGAGGAAATCGGTGTCCACCTGATTGCCGGCCACGTGGGTTACGAAATAGCCCATTGCCATTTTGGAGAACTTGCCCACCATGCCGACGTGGGCGACTCTTTTGATGCCTTTGTTCAGGCAGCGTTTCATCGAAGGGCCAGAGAATATACCGGCTTCGACGTAGGCCATATCCGGCAAATCCAGCAGGAGTCGCGTGTATTCTTCGCTGCGGGTGCCAGTCGACAGAACGAGGTGATCGAGGCCGTTGGTGGCGGCGACGTCAATCGCCAGATGCACGCTGGCTCGCCACGCCGCGGTGCTGAAGGGCTGAACGACTCCGGTGCTGCCCAGGATACTGATACCGCCGAGCACGCCCAGGCGGGCGTTGGTAGTTTCCTTGGCGATTTCCTCGCCGTTGGGTACTGAAATACGGGTTCGCACGCCGGTGTCCGGGGGCCAACCGCATTCCACCAACCCTTCCGCCACTGCATCTGCCATCATGCGGCGTGGCACGCGGGTAACTGCGGGCTCCCCGACCTCGATGCCGGTGCCGGGTCGGGTTACGGTGCCCACGCCCGGCCCGCCGGTAATGTGCAAGCCCTTGTTGCCGTCGGGCAGCCGCCACACGCCTACGATAATTTCGGCGCCGTGGGTTACGTCAGGGTCGTCCCCGCCGTCTTTGATGACCGAGCACCGGACACCTTCGGCGGGATCCATCGGCCAGCTCCGGTGTATGGCGAGGGTGGCGCGCCCGATACCGCCGGGCAGAGGCACCGAAACTGCTTCAGGAGCGGCGCCGGACAGCATCAGGATTACCGCAGCCTTGGCGGCGACGGCAGCGGTGGTGCCGGTGGTGTAGCCGGTGCGCATACCGCGAGGGTCGCGTTTGGTCGGACGTGAGTAGTCGCTTTCCGGCCTGGGTTCGTTGTTGGTTTCTGGCGTTTGCTTGGTCATGATCCCCGTCGCGGTGCTCGCCGGTTACGCGCGGTCAACGCCGCGCAGTGGATATAATTCTACCCTATCGGGTATCGCCTGCAAAATTGGCTCGCGGTTGCACCAGTCTAACATCGGTGTGCCAATGCCAACCGTTCTCCGCCCTCGTTGACAGGCGCCGGTCAGAGTTCGGTATATTCCTATTGATCCGGTGCCAAGTCGACCCAGGGAAGCGTTACAGGCGTATTTGGGCTTCCCGCACCCGGTCGCCGGCTACCGCTACCAGCCGGTCATCTACCCCCAGAGGCGGGGCGACCCACATTGGTGTGTCCGGGTAGCTTTCTTGCAGCTGACGCATCGTGCCCAGCACGTTGCGCTGCAGGATGAGTCCAGGGAAAAAGACGTAGGGCACGCAGATGAGGCTGCCGATATTGCGGTCGTTCACCAGTTGCGCAACGGCGTCCTCCATCGTGGGGTCACCGTAGTGGGATTGAGCCACGGCCACCGCGAAATCGAGGCCCAGGTCCTGTTCGACCCAAATGCCCAACTCTTTGAGCCAGATGCAATCGTCGTATCTGGTTTGAGTGCCGGCTTTGACGATGAGCACGCCGACGGGCCGGTCGTCCACCGGGCGGGCAGCCTCTTCGGGCAACGCGGCGATGCGGTCCCGCACCAGATCGGCGATGCGCAGGTCGGCGCCAAGGCCGTCGGCCAGGTATACGTCAACGGTCGGAGCCGCCTCGGCAATGTCCTCCAAAACCTCTTCCATTTCCAGGGTGGCGTGTTTGCCGTTGCCCAACAGGTAGGGTTGCACTACAACCTGGCTGACACCCTGTTTGGCCAGCATTGCGACGGCTTCCGGCGGGTGTGGCGGTAGAAACTCCAAACAGGACACCACAACTTGCTGAACCACGCCTTCCAGGCGGTCTTGCAATCGCAAGGCCACATCCCTGAGACCCACCGGCGTGTTGGGGCAACCGGGGCACCAGGAAGGGAACCGGGCGCCATCAGCCGACCAGGCGCAGGAACATTCATCGCGCGTGGCGCCACGCTGACTGCCGTGGCAGAGCAGCACGACGCCCCAGGATTCGGCGTCGGCAGATGGTGGGGTTGTGTATTCGAGATCAGCGGCCATCAGTTTTGGCCCTCCAGCAGGTCGAGCAACGCGTTGATGGTGGCCGCTGCCGCCGAACTTCCTCCGCGTCGGCCCAGGATTGTAATGTGGGGGACGCTGCGGGCGGCCAGCTCCCGCTTCGACTCCGGGCAGGCCACGAAACCCACCGGCATACCCACGACCGCGGCGGGAGCGACTTGTTCGGCGTCGATAAGGTCCAGGAGGGCCAGCAGTGCGGTGGGAGCGTTGCCGATTGCTACCACAGATCCATCGATGACCGGAGCCAGTTCCCGCACGGCGGCAACGCTGCGGGTGGTGTCCTCCCGTTGGGCGCGGGCGGCGACCTCCGGAGCGTCGATGAGGCAAGCGGTCTCGACCCCGGCCCTGGTCAACCCGGCTCGGGATATGCCCACCTGAACCATGCGCACATCGGTTACAACCCGCCGGGCCTGCCGCAGGGAGTCCAATGCCGTCGCTACGGCGTTGGCGCTGAACCGCACGTCATCGGCGATGGCTGGGTCGCCCTCGGCGCGAACGATGCGATGCAGCACGTACCGCTCCTGTTCGTCAAGCTGATCTAACGCCTTGCTGCCAGCCAGGCTGTCGGCGACCATGACCAGGCTTTGGCGGTCAATTTCGTCGGGGAGCAGCGCGTATTTTTGGACTAGCGTCATAATTTGGACTAGCGTCATAATAAGGTGGACTAGCGATGGCCTTCAACGGGGATCAGGCGATGGTGAACCGGGTCTACTGCGAAACCGAATCCTTGCAAGGTATGGTTGCCGAGCAATGGCATACAGTCATCCTCTCCAAATATGAACAGTTCGGGCAAGCTCTGGTCGTTGTATAACACGTCCACTATTCCCATCTGCACGGTGGTACGTGAGCCGTTGGCCAACGTGAAGGTTCGGGATGGCTGGTCGGCTCGCCAACCCATGTCCTCCAACAGGGCGGCGGGCAACTGACTGTAGGTTGCGCCGGTGTCCGCTTTCATACGCAGATTGCGCAGGTAAGACCCGTCGTTGGCCCAAATGCCCACCGTGTCGTAAACGTCGCCCATATCAATATCAATACTAGGGGTTACCCCACGACGACGTTGACCAAACGACCGGGGACATAGACAACGTTTTTGACCGCTTTGCCATCGGTGTGGCTCTGGATGCGGGGGCTGCCTAATGCCAAAGTGCGGGCGTCGTCTTCGGCGATGTTGGCCGCCACAGTGATGCGGTCGCGCACTTTTCCGTTTACCTGGACGACGAGGGTAACCTCTTCGGCAGCGGCAAGCTTGTCGTCCCACGTGGGGAACGCCTGCTGATGGATGCTGTACTCCCGCCCGTGCCGTTCCCAAAGTTCTTCGGCCAGGTGCGGGGCGATTGGGGCCAGCATGAGCAGGAATTTGTCGATGCAATCGCGCCAGGTGGCCGCATCGATCGACTGTTCATTCCAGACTCGGCTCAGGTGGTTGACCATTTCCATCAGCGCAGCGATGGCGGTGTTGAATTTGAAGCGGTCGAGGTCTTCGTAGCATTTGCGGATGGTCTGGTGTAACACGCGCTGGGTGTCGCGAACTGCCGCCGGGTCGGTAGGCCGGTGGTCGAGGGCGTCCGCGTCTCGCTCGACCACGCTCCACAGACGGTTGAGCCAGCGCACCACGCCGTTGATGCCTTCGTCGCTCCATGGGCCGCCCTGGTCCCAAGGGCCAATGAACATCAGGAAGCAGCGCACCGCATCGGCGCCAACCTGGCCCACCACGTCGTCGGGATTGACCACATTGCCACGGCTCTTGCTCATCTTCTCGTGGTCTTGACCCAGAATCACACCCTGATTGAACAATCGGAGGAACGGCTCGTCGATGTTGAGCATATCCATATCGCGCAGGGCCTTGATGAAGAACCGGCTGTACAAGAGGTGCATTACCGCGTGCTCGGCGCCGCCGGTGTATTGCTTGACCGGCATCCAGTCAGCCGTGATGGTCGGCTCAAAGGGGCCGCCGCTGAAATTGGGGCTGCAATACCGGAGCATATACCAGGCCGAATCCATGAAGGTGTCCATGGTGTCGGTTTCCCGTCGGCCGGGGCCGCCGCACTGGGGGCACACCGTGTTTACGAACGCCTCGTTGATGGCCAGGGGTGATTCGCCGGTGGGCCGAAATTCGGCGTCTTCCGGAAGCAGCACGGGCAGGTCTGCCTCGAGCACCGGGGAGACTCCGCACGTGTCGCAGTACACCATGGGGATGGGTGTACCCCAGTAGCGTTGGCGGGAGATGAGCCAGTCGCGGAGGCGGTAGGTGACGGCGCGTTTGCCCCAGCCGCGCTTTTCCACATCGTCAGCGATTGCCCGCATTCCTTCCTCGTCGGTCATTCCGTCGTAGGCGCCTGAGTTGGTCATGAAGCCTTCACCGACGTAGGCTTCCGCCGGTTCCCGGCCGTCCCAGTGGATCGGGGCGATGACGGTGCGAACGGGCAGGCGATACTTGCGGGCGAAGGCGAGGTCGCGGGAATCGTGGGCGGGCACACCCATGACCGCGCCGGTGCCGTAGGTGGTCAGCACGTAGTCGGCGATGTAGATGGGCACGCGTTCGTTGTTGAGGCGGTTGCGGGCGTAGGCGCCGATAAACACACCGGATTTGTCCTTGTCGGTGGACATCCGGTCGATTTCCGAGGCTGCTCTGGCCTGCGCAATGTAACTTTCAACCTCCTCGCGTCGGCCATCGGAGGTGAGCGCCGGCACCAGTGGGTGTTCGGGAGCCAGCACCAGAAAAGTTACGCCAAAGATGGTGTCGATACGCGTGGTGAACGTTCGGATTTCGGTTTCATCCAAGCCGCGTTCGGAGATGTCAAAACTGATTTCGACACCCTCGCTGCGACCAATCCAGTTCCGTTGCATCGTCAGGATTTTGTCGGGCCAGTCAGCCAGCGTGTCGAAATTCATCAGTTCGTCGGCGTAGTCGGTAATGCGTAGGAACCACTGTTCCAGGTCGCGGCGGGTTATTGGGGTGTCGCAACGCTCACAGACGCCGTTGAGCACCTGTTCGTTGGCCAGCACGGTTTGGCAGGACGGGCACCACACTACGGGGGCATTGGCACGGTAAGCCAGACCTTGTTCGTACAGTTTGATGAAGAACCACTGGTTCCAGCGGTAGTATTCGGGCAGGCAACAAACGACTTCGCGATCCCAGTCGTAGATTGCACCCAGCGACCGCAGTTGTCTCCGCATATTCTCCACGTTAGACATCGTCCATTCGTAGGGATGAATGCCTCTGGAGATGGCGGCGTTTTCGGCGGGGAGGCCGAAGGCGTCGAAGCCGATGGGATGCAGGACGTTGTAACCTTGCATCCGGCGGAACCGGGCGTGGGCGTCGGCGGGAGCCATGGCGTACCAGTGGCCGATGTGCAAGTCCCCCGAGGGATAGGGGTACATCGTCATTTCGAACCACTTGGGCCGGGGATCGTTGTCATCCACGTGGTAGATGCCGTCGCGTTCCCACTTTTCCTGCCACTTGCGGTCAATGTCAACGGCGTCGTAACGGAGTTCGATTTGACGCTGGGTGGTTGTCATTGGAAGGAATCCCTCAACAATTCAACTGGTGGCGCCGCATCGGCGCTGGAAGCGGCGAAGGCCCATGGCAATGGGGCCTTGCTGCGGCTCTAATATAGCATACGCCTGTGGCGCCGGCGGCGGCTTTTGGCAAGTATATCATCGCCTTCGGGAGCGTTGGGCAGCGCTGACAACGCGGCAACCCGGGCCGGTGATGCGCGTCATGTCGCCGCGGCTCCTCACGCGTAGCCACTTTGTCATTGCGAGCGTAGCGTGGCAATCTCGCTGCCGCAGCAACCGCGGTTCGCCGACGTGTGTTCAACCGCATCGAGATTGCCACGTCGCTATGCTCCTCGCAATGACGGAATAAAGTGGGTACGCGTGTCGCCGCGGCTCCAATTGACATATTCTGGATGCCACGTCTACAATTCCGGGCGGCATAATACGACTGTTGGACAGCAATAGATGCTTGCACACCCAACGCGCCGCCGTTGCTTCCCGTGAACGATCAATCCGGAGGCAACACCGGCTCCACTGCGCCTGACCCGGCTCAGGATCAAACAGTCGAAGGTGCACCCGAATATTTGCGAGTTGACCGACGGGCCGCCGCAATACGGATGCCGGTGCGGCGCCGGGTGCCGCCCCGCCGGTGGTCATCCACCCCGCTACTCTTGCTGGGTTTCTTCCTGCTGCTGAACATCGTCGGCGGGGTATTGCTGTGCCTGCCCATATCGGCGGCGGAGGGCACCGCCACCGAGCTGAGGGTGGGGTTTTTCACCGCCATTTCAGCCTCGACGGTAACGGGGTTGTTGCTGGTTGACACGCCAACCTATTGGTCGTTCGTCGGCCAGGTGGTCATCTTCTTCCTGATGTTAATCGGAGGACTGGAGTTCATCACGGCGGCCACCATATTGATTGTCGTGATTGGCCGGCGCGCCACGGTGATTGAGGAGGATGTGTATCAAGACACGGTGGGCGCCGGCTACATGAACAACATCCCGAAGGTTGCACGCAATATTGTGATTGCGTTTTTTATTGGATACCTGGCGGGCGCCGTGCTCCTGTTTTCCAAGATGAGGTCGGTGGACGATTTCTCGCTGCCGGAAGCGGTGTGGCAATCCCTGTTCCTGTCTGTTTCGGCGCTGAACAATGCCGGTTTTTCCATCCTGCCCAACGCGGCCAGCGGCAACAACGCCGATACGCTGGGCGCCCAGCCCTTCCTGATGGCCATTATCACGCCGATGATTATTCTGGGTGCGTTGGGCTGGCCTTTGTTCGTTGACATCAAGCGCAATTGGCGGTTCAGGTTTTCGCTCCGAGGCTGGCTGGCGAGCGGCCTCCCGGTGATGTTGCCGTTCAATTTTTCGAGACTCACGCTGGATACCAAGCTGGTGCTGATTCTCACGTCGACGCTGTATGTTTTCAGCGCGTTGATTTTCCTGTTTACGGAGTGGAATGGAGTGCTGGGCGGGCACGACGTACTGGGCAAGGTGGGCTCTTCGGTGTTCCACGGCGTCAGTGGCCGCACCGCCGGATTCTCGGCGCTGGATTGGGGAGCCACCGCCGATTTCACTTTGTTGGTGTTCGGCGGCCTGATGTTCGTGGGAGGGTCGACCGCCTCAGTATCCGGCGGCATCAAGGTGAACACTCTCGCGGTGTTGATGGTGGCGGCGCGTTCTTCGGCGCTGCGTCATCCGCGCACTGAGATATTCCGTCGGGAAATTGGCGCCGCTCTGGTGGCCCGGGCTTTGCTGGTTACGCTGCTGGGCATCCTGTACCTGGGGTTGGTGGTGCCAATCCTGACCTACCTGGAGCCGGATATACCCTTTGTGCCGCTGATGTTCGAGACCATTTCGGCGTTTGGCACCAATGGTATGTCGACTGGAATGTCTGCTCACCTCGGCCTTCCTGGAGCAATTATATTTATGATTACAATGCTGTTGGGGCGCGTGGGACCTCTGACCCTGGTGATGCTGTTGGCGCCCCGGGACGATGCGTCCTACCGTTATCCGGTAGAACCAGTTAGAATTGGTTAGCGATTATGGCAAATCAGATTTGCGTCATTGGCCTGGGTCGATTCGGGACCAAACTGGCCAGCACCCTGTTTCAACGCCAGCACGAGGTGTTGGCGATCGACGCCGATGAGCAGAAGGTGCAGGCGATGCTGGGCCAGGTGACCTACGCCGTGGAAGCGGATGCGACCAATGAAACGGCGTTGCGTGATTTGGGCGTGGCGGATATGGATGTGTGCATCGTCGCGTTGGGCAGCCAGATTCAGTCGAGCATCATCGCCACCATGCTTCTGAAAACTATGGGAGTGCCGTTCGTCATCGCCCGGGCAACTGATGCGCAGCACCGCGAAATCTTGCACCGAATTGGCGCTGACAAGGTAATATTCCCGGAAGAAGAGGCCGCGGTGCGCGCCGCCAGCCTGGATATGACCCCCAATGCGATAGAGTACATGGACATTACCGAATCCACCGGCGTACACAAGCTGCGGCCGCCAGAACGGATGCGGGGGCGACGGCTGCGGGATGTCGGGCTGGCGCAGGATTCCACCAACCCACGCCTGGCGGTGATGGTGTTGCGTCGCGCCAACGAATATATTCTGAACCCCCAGGATGATGAAGTAATCGCCGACGGGGACGTGCTGGTGGTGGTGGGAAGCCATGCTGAGATCGAACGGGCATTTGCGCGTTAGCCCGTGTTGACGTGATGTTGGCTGGCAAGACGAGCGTGGGCGGATACGACGAAGCTCGCGCGGCCGTCAGGCTTGCCGAGTCGCCCTGCTGGGAGACGCAATGACCGAATGTATCGGCTACTTGGGACCGGCCGGGACCTACACCGAGCAGGCTGCGCTGCTGTACGCTCCGGAAGCCACCCTGACGCCGTATCCGACCATTAGCGCGGTTGGCGCCGCAGTGGCCAATGGTGAGCTGGACGCTGGCGTGGTGCCCATCGAAAACAGTTTGGAAGGGTCGGTAACGTTTACGCTGGACCTGTTGATTAGTCAGTCTGGGCTGTCGATTCGCAACGAGGTGGTAATTCCGATTGACCACTATCTGGTGGCGCCGCGGGGGGTAGAAGCGGACGCGGTGCGGGTGATTTATTCGCATCCGCAGGCGCTGGCACAGTGCCGCAGCTACCTGGAATCGCGGTTCCCACAGGCGCAAAACGAGGCGTCGTTGAGCACGGTTGCCGCCGTGGCTGATATGCAGGCGAGCGTGGTGCCGGCGGCGGCCATCTGTCCGCAGCGGGCGACGGAGATTTATGACGTGCAAGTGCTGGACCGGGGAATTCAGGACAGCATGGTGAACCAGACGCGGTTTGCCGTCCTCGCGCGTGCCGACCACGCGCCAACCGGCCATGACCGCACATCGATTTGTTTCTCGTTTACGGTAGATCGGCCGGGGAGTTTGTACCATTGTATCGGCGAATTTTCGGAGCGGAATATTAATCTGGTCAAGGTAGAAAGCCGGCCCACGAAACAGGCGTTGGGCAGGTATATCTTTTTGATTGATTGTATTGGGCACCGCGCGGAACCCGATGTAGCCGCAGCGCTGGAGGGTTTGCGCCAGCGCGTGGATATGTTCAAGATACTGGGCTCGTATCCGTTGTGGGAACCGGCCGACGCGTGACCACGGCGTCGGGCGCTTCAAAAAGATAGAACCGGCCTGGCTGGTAGACCGGTTCGTTTTTCGGCGAGTTTGAAGCTTTAACCCGCCAGCGGCACTGTTCCGCCAATGGAAATGTTCTGGTTTAACTGTGGGGATATGGCCCGTAGACTGCCACGGATGGGTCTGGCGTGTCGCTGCGGCGCAAGCCGGGGATGCGACTTTTCGACCGAGTGGAGCCGTATATCCTGCCGATGTTCCGCATGACTGCGCTGCGGGATTCATGACCGGAGTAGGGCGCCAGCAACAAACCGGCGACCACTCCCACCGCAGCGCCCGCTGCCAGCAAGCTGAGCGTCTGATTGGACCTCATGCCCATATTGGACTCCCCGTTAGTATTTGACGGGCGTCGATATTCAACCTGTTGCAGTAGTCAGTCGCGGCCGCTGCCCACTGGTCGGCTTTCAGAGTCGACAATATCGCCGGTCTTGCCTCCTCTGCGGAGCCAGTTACGCACCCGAGAGCCGCGGGTTCGCGTGGCGTTGGCGCTTTGCCGGATCTGGGAGCGAATTTCCCGGCCGCTCTTCGGCGCCAGCACCAATCCGGCGGCAATTCCTACTGCGATACCCGCCGAAAGCAATCCTAGTCCTCGCTTTGCGTTACGCATATCGAAACCTCCTGGTGTATTCGTTTTGGTTGGCCTAATGGTGTCTCTTATCGGAACGGAAAGGCCAAAGCCTTGGCGGACGCGCAACCAACCTGCCCATCAACCCTTCATCCACGGTATCCATACCCGGTTGCGTTGCCATCTGCTGGGGCCTCGGCCAGATCTTAGTGTTCAATGATCTTGCGGTCGCAGTATTGCGACCGCGGTAACGGAGGGAGCTTATTGCTCCAGCAACTCTTCTACTTCGTCACCGGCGCGGTTGCGAACGCGGTCCACATACGACCGACCGGTGCCGACGGCTCGGTCGACGCCGCGGCGCACGTAGCTACGAGTCTCGTTGCCAGTTTGGGGAGCCAGCAATATGCCTGCTGCCAAACCCAGCGCCAGACCGGCCAGACCGGCGGTCAAAATTCCTATGGCTTGTCCTTCGCGACTCATGATTGCCTCCTGTTGAGATGAAAAAATTGGGTTTTATCCTATAAAGGCGACGTTTCGCCTACCGACTATGGGATATTTCCTGTATCTAATTGGCTGATGCCGGAGTGCCTCCAATTATCAATAATGGTAATGAAGATTAGTTGAACTGTCAATACTTATTTTTTACCAGATTTATAATTCGCCCATGTTAGCTTGACATTTGAGTGGCGCACCCAAGAATCCCTCCGGTGCGATTTGGACGTGAGCGGGGTGGGGGTAAGTTACAATCGCGACATGCTTGGCAATCTGGTGAACCTGGCTATTGCGGTGGCCTCGTTGTTTTTTCGTTCCCATTTTGTGGTGCGCGGCGATAGTATGGAGCCGGCTTTGCGAGACGGGGATCTGGTTCATTCGGTGCCGAGGGCACTGCTGGTGCGAGGCTTGCGCCGCGGGTCGATCGTGGTGGCTGATACGCGGTGGGGTTTAGATCGGATTGTAATCAAACGCGTGGCCGCGTTGCCCGGTGATTGGGTCGATGTTGCGAGCGACGGGGCCGTGTCGGTATACGGGCTTACCGAGGAACAACCGCTGGGTGTGGCCGGGCGTATCTGTGGTGAGACGGGGCAGCGTGGGCCTGGCATCGGCTGGGTATGCGGGGATGATGAGTATTTCCTGGTTGGCGACAATTCGGTGGAAAGTGCGGACAGCAGACGCCTCGGGCCGGTGGAGGCGACAGATATAATTAGTTGCGTTTGGCTGAGGGTTCCCGGTCACCTGATCCGCCGTTGACGACCTGGCAGCATACTAGGACACCTGACGCCCAGAACTTGCGCACCCACTCACGCCACCGCACCGCTGATAATGAACTTCGAAGACGCGATATTGAGGGTGGCCGGCTGGGCCAACCGGCACCACCGGCTGCTGAAAGTGTGGCCCATACTGGGGTTGCTGCACGCCAGACGCGGAATCCAGCGGGCTGCTGAACATAACCGCGCATTGCGGGTATTTCTGGCAACTGTGGCCGCCGTAACCCGGAACGACGCCCAGCAGATGATTGCCGGTGTGGCCTACTACGGCGTGATTGCGTTGATCCCAATCTCGGTTGGAGTGCTGAAAATACTGGAGCTGATTTTGGGGACGGCGCTTACCGCACACTGGTATACGCGATTGTCCTCGGCGGTATTTCCGTCGGGAATAGAACTGACGACGCTGGTTGGTTCACGCAACTCGGCGGCGGCCAGCATAACGGCGGGGCTGGCATTGGTGGGCCTGACCTGGGGATCATTCAAGCTTTTTGGGTCAGTGGGCCTGGTGGTGAACCGGATGTGGGGAATTGAGCTGGCCCAGGTGGGATACATCGCCAGGGCGCGGGAATTGCTGATCCTGATTGCGACGGCGCTGTTGCTGCTGATTTCCAGCGTGGCCAGCTACCTGGTGGACCAGGAATCGCTGCCGAACCTGCTGCGGGATTTTCAATTGGTGCAGTGGGCAAATGCGCTGCAAAACCAGCGCTGGGTGTCGGACATCGCAGCAACGGCGGTGGCGGCGGTGGCGTTCATGCTGGTGTACCGGTACGTGCCGGAGCGTACGGTGCGCTGGAAGTGGGCGATGATCGCGGCGGTTTTCGCCGGCATCGCTTTCAAGTTAAACAACGATGCGTTTGCGTTTGTCCTGAGCTACGTACTGCCGGCGCAGCTGTACGGGCCGCTGGCCACCGTGCTGGTATTCCTGATGTGGATGTTTGGTTCGTCGATGATTCTGGCCGCCGGGGCCGCGGTGTGCGCTTATTCCCAAAGCATCTACGACGGCGATGGGCCCAGGACGAGGCCGGGATGGTTCCTGAAGTAGGGGGCTGGCTGACGACGGTTTTCAATCGAGGCCAGCCGGCGTCGGCGCGGTTAGAGCTTCCAGAAGCTGCCTACCTGACAGATGATGTCCACCTTGTTGATGGATTCGGTGGGCCAGCCGACCACCTTAAGCCAATCCTCGAAGTGGGCCTGTTCCACGGCCTCACACTCGGAGACCAGGCGGCCGGTTTCCAGATCGCCGTAGACTTTCAGAACGGTGGTGCGGCGGTCGGGGCGCCACTTGCGGACGGCGTTGAGCTTGTCGCGGAATTCGGCTTCGGTGATGCCGGGGACGTTGTGGACGGCGATGAAACGGGCCATTGGATCAAACTCCGTGAGTGGTTGGATGGTGTTGATTAGACCAGTCGTTGGGGGTGAGATGATGGGGAAGGAACAGATTGTCGCACTGGCAGGACCGTTTGGGATTACAATTTCACCATCACCCCAGAGCCCTCTCTCATCAAGGGAGAGGGCTCTGGGGTGATGCTGTTCTAATCGTCAGCGGGCGGGATGAAGGGGTAGGGGATGGGTGGCCCATCGCGGAGGGGGAGGACGACCGTGGCGGTGCCGGGCATACTTTCGATACCGTCCTGGGTTTTCATGCCGATTTCCAGCTCCACGAAGCCCATCCGGTTCTTTTCGGATTTGCTGGTGACGCGCCCCCACATGATGAGGATGTCGCCGGGTACCAGCATGGCGCGGTGTTCAAAGCGGGCTTTCCAGGGCCAACCGTTGGGCAGCGTCCAGTCTTTGAGGTACTGGGGCACCACGCTCTGCTTCCAGGAACCGTGCACCAGGATGCTGGGGTTCCGGTCATGGTTGAGGCCGAAGTCCAGATCGTAATGGATCCGGTGGAAGTTCTCGATGGCGGCGCTCCAGCGGAAGAGGTGGGTGGGCGTTGGTTTGTAGATGTACTTGGGGAGTTCGTCGCCTTCGGCCACGTCCTCAAAGTAGATTTGGCTCTTTTGGCGCAGGCCGTCAGCGTCGGGGCGCTCGTTGCGCTGCCAGATTTCCTCGGGCTCCATATTGAGGAGATCGTCAAGGGAGGTGGTCATTTTGGAGGCTCCTGGGTTCGGGTTTTTACAAAGATGGACAGGATCGACCGGATTTCGAGATTGCCACGCTGCGCTCGCAATGACACGATGCTAGCGGCGGATGGTGGAAGCGCGCGTGATGCAAAGGGTTACATCATCCTGGTTCCAATAGCGAGTTTCTCGGGTGATGATGAGGAAGGGCGTGCCATCGCGACCGAGGCGCTCTCGGATGTCGGAGTAGCTGTTCTGGAAGAAGATGGTGTCGCCGATGCTGGGGTAGGCCAGGACTTCGAGCTCGTTGCCGGCGTTGAGCACGCGGACGAGGTTGGTGGGGACGGGCGGTAGCTCGCCGGGGCGCGCTACGGAGCCGATGCCGTCGGATTCGGGGTTTTCCTCGAAGGCGGCGGTGATGGGGTCACCCTGGTCGGGACGGATGCGGCTGGCCAGGTAGCTGACCATGATGGGAGGCGTGATGAGTCCGCCGTAGCGGGTCGATTTGGCGAAGTCGTCGTCCCAATAACGAGGGTCGGGATCCATGAGGGCCTGGGTAAAGCGACGCATATACTCGCCGTCGACGACACCCCAGGATTTGACCACCTCACCGTTGACGCCAATCATTGCCTGAACCTCAGGGGTGAGGGCCGGCGGAGGAGTTTGCTGCTGAGTCATAGGTCGAGCGCTCCAGAAATCGGGTGATGATTGGCGCTGTTGAACGAGTTGCCGCGCCGAGGCCAAATGTAGCGCAGGGCGTCGGGTTCGTCAATCGGGGTCTGACACTCTCGCGTACCGGCTTTGATCTGTCATTCCGAGTGTTACGTGGCAATCCCGTCGCCGCAGCAACGGCGGTTCGTCAAAGTGTGTTCAGCCTCATCGAGATTGCCACGTCGCTGCGCTCCTCGCAATGACAGATTGGAGCGGGTACGGGTGCGGGGTTTTACATGGGTCAGGGTCTTGCGGTTAGGCAGCGCCATGCCGCTCGAAGGGGCGGGAACGCTGCCGTCGCGAGAAGGGCGTGGCAATCGTGCTGCCGAAGGGGCGCTTTCTGTGATTCCAGATTGCCACATCCCTCGACGAGCTCGGGATGAGCGGCCGTTTCGCGCAGCGGCGAGTGCGAGCAGCGGCTTGCGATTCGCGTATTGCGGGAAGTATGGGTTGCCGGTTTGGAGTCGGGTGATTGCTTCTATCGCTTATCCTTCTTGATTTGGGGTTGGGTTGGAATCTTGATTCGGTGGAGCAAAGGGTTTCAGGCGCTGTCGGCGATACGGCCAGGAGATGCAAAATTTAGCCCTAGGCTTCGATGTCCCGCGCGTTTCCCTCTGACGCGCTGGTCAGTGAGGGATGGCGCGGCATGGGGCGGTGGTGACACCCGCCGTGCTGCGCGCTCCGGTCCGGGGAATTGAACGGCGACGGACACGCGACAGCGTTGCAGATACCGACGAAGTTGGCCGTGGAACCTGAAACCCTTTGCCTTATTCGAGATGATGGATCGGGCCAGGGCGATACGAGCGCTCGTTTCGCCATCCGGATTGCCTGACTGGATACAGGATATTAGGAAGCGACCCGATGATGGAAGGGGCGGGTGTCACTGATTTTGGAGGTTGGACGGCCCTGACGATTGACCGTGATGAGTGCAGGGCCTTTCGATTATCGGAACGTAGCGGTCAAAGGTGAGCTGGCGACGGCGTTGGTCGATGTGGCTACGAGATTGCCGCGCTGCGCTCGCAATGACATTGGGGGACAATCGAAAGACCCTGGTGATCAGCGGGAGAGGGATGGGCCGGTTAATTCGGGTCTGCCAGATGGAGGACGGGCAGGTTAGGCGCCGTAGGTGCGGTTCAGGACGGTTTCCAGTTGGTCCATGGTGTAGCGGTATTCCTGGGTTCCCGGCATTTGGATGACGAAGTGGGCGCAGGCGGATCCGATTTGGGCGGCGCGTTCGAGGCCATCGTTGCGCGTGAGTCCGAGGATGAGGCCGCCGCGGAAAGCGTCGCCGGCGCCGGTGGGATCGACCACGTTGTCGGTGGGCACGCCGGGGATGGTGGTGTTAGTGTCGGCGGTGGTGATGCGGACGCCGGCTTCGCCCAGGGTGGTGATAAGGGCGCCGGTGTGTTGCAGCAGGCCGGTTTCGTCGATGCCGGTTTTGTCGACGATTAGGGCCATCTCATAGTCGTTGGCAATCAGGAGGTCGCTGTGGCCGATGGCGGTTATCAATCCGGTTGCATCCCAGACCGGGAGGGACTGGCCGGGGTCGAAGATGGTGTAGACGCCGGTGCGTGCGCCCTGCTCGGCAAAGTCGGCCATGTCGCCCAGGTTGCCGGGGGCTACGATGTTGATGGTCTGCTGGGCGTCCACTGCGCTGAAGTCGAAGCCGGCCGGGTATTTCATGGCGCCGGGGTTGAATCCGGTAATCTGGTTGTCGGACAGATCGGTGGTGATGAAGGCGGAAGCAGTGGCTTCATCCGCGACGATGCGGATGTCGTCGGTAGCGATGCCGTTTTGTTGGAGCCATCCGAAATAGTCGCGGTAGTCGAAACCGATGGCGGCGATGAGCCTGGACTGCTGGCCAAGCATCGCGAGGGAATAGGCGATGTTGCCGGCGGTGCCGCCAAAGTAGGCGTGGAAGCCGTCAACGGTGAAGCTGAGGTTGATCTGGTGGATACGTTCGGGAACGATGTGGTCTCCGAAGCGGCCGTTGTAGGTCATTATCCGGTCGATAGCGAGGGAGCCGGATACCAAGATTTCCATTGGTTTGTCCTTTGGTGGTGGGAGTCCGGTTTTTACCGGGGGTACGGTTATTACATGGATATACAGGATATACAGGATTGGATGATTTGATGATTGGGATTAGCCGGGTTAGCAGGCCCATTTGCCGGCGATACTGCCGGCGAATTTTACTAGGGAGCCGGGGGTTATCCGGTTGGTTGCGGCCTGGCCGGCGTTGATTTCCAGGATGAAGCGGACGGGTTCGGTGGAGGGATAATGGGGCAAATCGCTGTGGGGTGTTTCGGCCGCCGGGTTGAGGACGTTGGCGGTTACTCCGCTCACGGTGCAGTCGGATTTTATCCAGATCATATCCAGGGGAAAGTGCATATTGGGCATCCAAAAGGATCTGGGCCCGTCAGTATCGTAGACGAAGAGCATGGCTTCGTCGGCGGCGAGGGTTGGGCGACCGGAGAGTCCCTGGGCGCGCTCTTCCCCGGTCACGGCCACGTCAACCCGATAGATTGCATCGCCGATATGCACCAGAGGTCGGTCGGTTTGCAGCGTTGGGCCCGGTTCCGTCAGGATGGCTGCAACTGGCAAGTCGGTCGCTGGCGGCAGGTTGGTTGCGGCGGGTAAATTGGTTGCGGCCGGCAAGTCGGTTGCCGGCGGCAGGTTTATTTGAACTCCCTCGGGTGTGGGAAGGGGCTGGAGAGTGCAGGCTACGCTGACCAGCAAGATGCCGCTAATCAGCCACCGCGCCGGGTTGCGTGGCAACGTCGGCCAGCGCATTGCTAACGTCTAGCCCAATTCCGCGCGGATGTCGGCGATGCGGTCGCGCAGGGAGCGCAGCAGCAGCGCCGGCGGGGGAGGCGCGACGTGGGTGTAGCCGACGCCCATGTCCTGCAACTCTTTGGCCGACAGCGGGAACGAGGGATGGTTCATGGGGATGGACAGTTTGGCTCCGCCGGCGGCTTTGACCTCGGCGGCGAGTTCCTCGAGGCGGGCGCGAATGATCGGGCTTTGCGGGTCGCGGATGCCCATGTACTCGGAGAAGTCGGTCGGACCGATGGCGACGATGTCGATACCGGGGAGGCGGGCGATGTCGGCGATTTCGCTGATGCCCTTCTCGTCTTCGGTCATCACCGACAGGACAATCTGCTCGTTGGATGATTTGGTGTGCTCGTCCCAGGAGACGGTGCCGAAGCGGGCCGCGCGGGTGCCGCCGGCGCCCCCGCGGCTGCCCATGGGGGCGTAGCGCACGGCGTCGACGGCGCGTTTGGCGCCCTCCAAACCGTCGATATGGGGGATGATGATGCCCTCGGTGCCGGCGTCGAGGAGGCGCAGAATCAGGTGCTCGTCGTTGCCGGGGATGCGGATCATCGAGGTAACGCCCACGAGGTCGGCTGACTTAATCATCTCGGTGACAAGGGCCAGATCGAAGGTGGTGTGTTCCATGTCGATGAAGGCGGCATCGTAACCGGCGAGGCCGATAATTTCGACGATTTGCGGGTCGGCCAGGGACACGTAGGCGCCGAGGGCCAGGCGGTTTTCCCGCAGCGCCCGTTTTACCTTGTTTTCGCGCATGGGGTTGGTTGCTCCTGCTGAAGATTGGCGATGCTATGGGATTGTCGGGCCGCGCCCGGTGAAGGGCCGGCCGCATCGCGGGGACAATGATAGCAGATGGTGCGTGGCCGATTCGCGGGCCTGGATTTGTTTGGAACGCTGGAGGCGCGGTTCTTCGCCGGGCTCAGTATGCGCGGTTTTTTCGGCGCAGGAAGTGCGGTTGTTCGACTTGCCGATGGCGGCCTCACGCGTACTCACTTTGTTAAACTAACCTACTGTCATTGCGATCTGCGCCCACGACCACTTGTCATTGTGATCTGCGCCCACCACCACTTGTCATTGCGATCTGCGCCCACGACCACTTGTCATTGCGAGGAGCGTAGCGACGTGGCAATCTCGTTGAGGTTGATTACACGTCGGCGAACCATATTGCTACGGCGACCGTTGCTACGACGACGAGATTGCCACGCTACGCTCGCAATGACAAAGTGGGTACGCGTGAGCGATGGCGGCGGTTTGACACTGTTGGTGGTGGCTGATACGATTTTCGCGCTGCCGGATCGCCGGCACCAGGAACCGTATTGGTGGGAGCGATGAGTCCAGTGAATAAGCTGATTGAAAACCTGAACCCGGCAACCGTAACTTCGCGCCGCCGTTTTTTGGGAGTTTTGGGCGTTGGCGTGGCTGGCATTGCGGTAGTTGCGGCGTTGGTTCCCTTCGGCAAGCGGACTCCCAAGGCGGAGGCGGCCAATGAATTCCCCGGGCCGGGCTCCATTTTCCATCCCGCGCAAGACCCGCGAACAGACCCGCGCCGGTAGTTGGCCGGGGTCGTCGCCGGCGTGCCGGATTGATGTGCGGCGGCTGGATTAGCGCCGTCCGAACTCCCGTTCCAGCTGATACTCGGAGAAGTGGATAACGGTTGGGCGCCCGTGGGGGCAGTGGTGGGGTTCCGGGGTTGCTTCCAGTTGCACCAGCAGGGCTGCCATCTCTTCAGTTGCCAGAGTCATGCCGGCCCGGACGGAGCCGTGGCAGGCGATGGTGGCGGCCAGGGCGTCCTGACGCTCCATGATCACCTGCTCCAGAGCGACGGCATCCAGCAGGGCGATTAGCGCCTGCACCGGATCGGCGCTGTTGGCGGCCAGCTGGGGCGGTACGGCGCGCAGCAGCCAGGCATTGTCTCCGAAGGGTTCGAGATCGAATCCGGAGACTGCGAGCAGCTCGGAATATTCCTGCAACGTGTCCTGCTGGCTGAAGGTTAGCTCGGCGGGAGTTGGAACGAGCAGCGGTTGCGAGGTGCGCTCCTGGCTGGCCCACTGCTGTTGCAGGCGGTCGTAAACGACGCGTTCGTGGGCGGCGTGCTGGTCGATAAGGTACATGCCACCCTCGCCCTCGGCGACGATGTAAGTTTGGCGAATCTGGCCGACGACGCGCAGGGTGGCCAGGGTCTGGCGGAGCGGTACGAGTTGAGTCGGCGAGGCGGTGGGCAGAGACGAAGGGTTTGGGTCGGGAGGCGGGTTGTGGTTTGGCCCCGATTGGCGGGGCGCTAGTATCCGGGGGCCAGCGGCGGTATTAGCGGCGGGTGCGTTAGGCCGGGCGGGCAGCGGTTGGCTTGACGTGTGTTGGGCGGGTCGAGCGGGCGCATGAGCGAGCAGGGCGTCGCGGACGGCGCGCTGGACGGTGGAGAAGATGCGGGACTCCTGGCGAAAGCGCACCTCGCGTTTGGTGGGATGGGAGTTCACATCGACGCGTTCGGGCGGGAGGATGAGGTTGACGACGGCCAGCGGGTAGCGGCGCTCAGGGAGGACGCCCTGGTAGGCTTGCTCGATGGCGTACAGCACGGAGCGGTCGTAGACCCAACGGTGGTTGACCAGCAGAGTCAGCCAGGAGCGATTGTGGCGGGTTAGTTCGGGTGCGCTGGCGTAGCCATCCACGGTTACGTCGCCATCGACCAGGTAGACGGGCAGCATACGGGCGGCGACCTCGGCGCCGTAGATGGCGAGAATGGTTTCCTGGAGGCGGTGGCTGCCGGGGGTGTCGATTATCCGCCGGTCGTCGGCGGTGAGCGTGAACCGGACTGCCGGGTAGGCGAGGGCATAACGGGTGACCACATCCTGGATGCGTGAGGTTTCGGCGGCGTGGGAGCGGAGAAAGCTGCGCCGGGCGGGCAGGTTGCCAAAGAGCTCGACCACGTGGACGGTGGTGCCGACGGGACAACCCAACTCGGTGGAACCGACGCGCTCGCCATACCGGAATTCGATGCGGGTTCCGGCATCGGTTTCGGGCGGGCGGCTGGTGAGGGTTACTCGGGCAACGGCGGCGATGCTGGGGAGAGCTTCGCCGCGGAAGCCGAGGGTTGCCACGGTGTCGAGGTCGGCGGCGGTGGTGAGCTTACTGGTAGCGTGGTGGGCAAATGCGAGATCGACTTCGGGGGCCGGGATACCGCAGCCGTCGTCGGAGATGCGGATTTCGGCCACGCCGCCCTGTTGGATGGATATGTCGATGCGGGTTGCGCCAGCGTCCAGCGAATTTTCCAGGAGTTCCTTGACCACTGAGGCGGGGCGTTCGACTACTTCGCCCGCAGCGATCTGGGCGGACACATCGGGCGCGAGTTGCTGGATTGGCATCGGTGGTGTGGCGATGGGAACGTCAACTCACGGGCTGACGCTGGGCGTCGGCGACGGTGGGTGTCGGACGGTGTTCAGAAGAGGGGGACTCTGGTGCCCTTGGCGCGGTACTGGCGGTCTTCCGAGTCGCCGGTTTGGGTGAAGTCGCAGATGATGCGGTAGATGCGATCCATCTCATGGTCGACGCTGCGGGAGAAGAAGTAGGGTGGCACCCAGACCCCGCCGAATGCCGCTACGATTTCGGGGTAGTCGTCGATGACGAATTCGGGTTCGACGGGGATTTTCAGCTCGACCAGCCGGTCATGGTAGTGGTGGGTGGGTTTTTCGTAGACGCCGCTGACAAAGCGTTTCAGTTCGTGCTTTTCGATGACTTCCCAGCGTTCGCCCATGCCTGACCAGATGTAGATTTCGTGGCCGTCGTCGAGCAGTTGCTGGAAGGTTTCGGTGGTGCCGGGGCGGAGTGTGTCGTCGAGCCCAAGGATAGTATAGTCAACGTCGAAGAAGATTTTCATAGTCGGAAAGATGCCCTCTGGATGGAAGATGCCCTCTGCGTGGATGGTTGTTATCGGCCGGCGGTTTGGGTCAGGCGGCCAGCGCCGCGGTGACGGCCTTGAGGTTGGCGCCGATGAGCAGGCGGTCGCCGAGGTGGATGATGGGACGGCGGACGAAGCGAGGTTCCTCCAGCATCAGCTCGATTTTGCGTTCGTCGGACAGGTCGGCAGCGACGAGACCCATCTTTTTGAGGGACGGGCTGCGGCTGGCGAACAGACCGGTGACGCCGGCGTCGCCGCTCTCGTCAATCAGGGCGCGCAGTTCAGCCTCAGTGAATGGGTCTTTGAAGTAGTCGCGCTCTGCGACGGCGATACCGTTTTGCACGAGCAACTCTCGCACCTTACGGCAGCTGCTTCAACGGGGCCACCAATAAAGTGTTGCGGCGGTAGTCATAATAGACCTCGGCAAGTGTCGATTCCGGGTACGGCAGGTTGCATAATTGTATACCCTGGGCCTGGCTAAACATAAGTGGTTTGCTGGCGGGGTTGGAAAGGTTGGACGGGTGTGGAGGGGCCGAGTTTTGCATGGATGGACAGGATGGACAGGATTTTGTTGACCGGATTAGTTGGGTTCGGGGCGTTGGCGGGCCTGCTCCTGTAGTTCGTAGAGCTTGTTGATGGCTTCCAGCGGGGTGAGGTTGGCGATGTCCACCTGCATTACGGCGTCTGCCAGGGCATCGTCGGCGGCGCCGAACAGTGGCATCGGGAGCTGGGGAGACGGCTGCGATCTCCTGCGGCCGGCCCGGCCGCGGCGGTGGCCGGCGTACTGTTCGGATTCCAGGGCGGCCAGCAGTTCCTGCGCACGATTGACGACGGCTTTGGGCATACCCGCCAGGTTGGCGACATACACGCCGTAGGAGCGGTCGGCGCCGCCGGGGACGATGCGACGCAGGAAGGCGACCTGCCCGTCATCCTCGGATACGGCCACGCGATAGTTGCGAACGCCGGGGAGCGTGGCGGCCAGGTCGGCCAGCTCATGGTAGTGGGTGGCGAAGAGAGTTTTGCAGCCAAGTCGCGGGTTGTTGTGCAGGTATTCCACCACGGCGTGGGCGATGGACAGGCCGTCGTAGGTGCTGGTGCCACGCCCGATTTCATCGAGGATGACGAGCGAGCGGTGGGTAGCCTGATTGAGGATGGCGGCGGTTTCGACCATCTCGACCATAAAGGTTGACTGTCCGGTGGCGAGGTCGTCCTGCAGGCCGACGCGGGTAAAGATGCGGTCGACGAGGCCGATTTCGGCGGAGGCTGCGGGGACGAAGCTGCCCAGCTGGGCCATCAGGACGATGAGGGCAACTTGCCGGATGTAGGTGGATTTGCCGGCCATGTTGGGGCCGGTGATTACCATAATCTGGGCGTCATCGGAATCGAGCACGGCGTCATTGGGGACGAAGGCGCCGGTGTCCAGGACGCGTTCCACCACCGGATGGCGGCCATCGGTGATGCGGATGGCGTGCCCGTCGCTGAGGGTCGGGCGGACGTAGCCGTGCCGGACGGCGATGCTGGCCAGACTGACGAAGACATCGGTGCGGGCGATGGCATTGGCGAGGCGTGAGATGGCCGGCCCGTTGTCCGCGATTTGCCGGCAGACCTGGCGGTAGAGGGTACGTTCCAGGTCGTCCAGCCGTTCGCGGGCATCGAGTACCTGGCTCTCATACTCCTTGAGTTCGGGGGTGATATACCGCTCGCCGGTGGTGAGCGTTTGGCGGCGCTGGTAATCGTCGGGCACGGCGGTCAGGTTGGAGCGGGAGATTTCGATGTAGTAGCCGAAAACCTGGTTGTAGCCGACGCGCAGGTTGCGGATGCCGGTGCGTTCGCGCTCGCGGGCTTCCATGCTGGCGATGTAGCTGCGGGCGTCGCGGGCGAGGGTGCGGAGGCGATCCAGTTCGGGAGAGAAGCCTTCGCGAATCACGTTGCCTTCACCGATTTGGCCAGAGGGTTCCGGGGCGATGGCCTGTTCGATGAGGGCTTCGACTTCGGGCAGGGGACGCAACTCGGATGACAGCCAGGACACGGCTGAGACGTCGGGTGAGGCCAGAACCTGGGCCAGTTTCCGGGTGGCGGCGAGGCTGCGATGCAGCGCCAGCAGATCCCGCGGCGGGGCGGTTTGGGTCTGGATGCGGCTCAGGATGCGTTCGATGTCGGAGATGTTGGCGAGGGTTTCGGTTGCGTCGCTGCGGCGGAAGGCGTCGTCGTAGAAGAACTGCACGCCATCCTGGCGGCGCTGAAGGCGTTCCAGGTCCAGCAGGGGTTGACCTACCCAACGACGGAGCAGTCGCGCGCCCAGCGGGGTGCGGGTGTTGTCCAGGGCGGAGAGGAGCGACCAATCGGTGGAGTCCCAGCGGCCGGCCTCGTACAGTTCCAGGTTGCGGCGAGTCTGGGGGTCGAGGGTCATGTGCGACGCCGTGTTGTAGGTGGACAGAGGGTTGAGTTGGGGCTGCTCGCCCTTGTACGCGTACTGAAGGTAATCGACGATGGCGCCGGCGGCTCGGACGGCGAAGGGCATGGATTCGACGCCATAGGCTTCCAGGGTGGCAACGCCGTAGTAATCCAGCAGGGTGCGGCGGGCGACTTCGGGATTGAAGGCAGCGGCGTCCACCGGAGTGGTAATCAGGTTTGGGTTGCCGGCGGTAATCAAGGAGGGCGGGTCGTCCCCGGATGAGTGTTGGTTGGCGGGAACTAACACCTCGGACGGCTGGATCCGCGCGATTTCCAGCGGGAGGCGGTCGATGGGGACCTGGGCGGCGATGAACTCGCCGGTGGTTACGTCCACGTAGGCCAGGCCGGCCTGGGTTTCGTCGGCGCAGACGGCGGCAAGGTAGTTGTTGGCGTTGTTGTCGAGGAGGGTGGATTCGAGGACGGTGCCGGGGGTTACGACCCGGACAACGCCGCGCTCAACCAGACCTTTGGAAAGAGCCGGGTCGCTGAGCTGCTCGCAGATGGCGACTTTGTGCCCCTTGCGAATCAGGCGGGCCAGGTTGGCTTCCAGCGACACGGCGGGGACGCCGGCCATGGGGATGCGCGTGTCCTTGCCCATAGTGCGGCTGGTGAGGGCGATTTCCAGCGCATCGGACAGGGTGCGGGCGTCGTCGTCAAAAGACTCGTAAAAATCTCCCATCCGAAACAGCAGCACGGCATCCTGGTAGGAATGCTTAATGGTCAGGTATTGACGGCGGACGGGGGTGAGGCGGGTGGTAGCCATAGGGCGATTTTACCGCATGGGACGGGATGGCTGCCGTTGGTTTTGGGACTATTCGGGGCGTCGCCGGCGGTTACGCTTCCTGCCCGACAATGTCTTCCAGTTGGCGGATTAGCAGGGGCAGCTCGTCCTGGATAGCCAGCCACAGGATGTTGTAGTTGATTTCGTCAAACTGGTGGATTAGAACATTGCGAAAATCCGCTGCTCCCTGCCATTCAAATTCGGGATTATTGGTTCGGAACTCCTCAGGGATACGCGCGGAGGCTTCGCCGAAAATTTCCATCAGGTGGGTCAGCAGCATGGCGAATTCCCGGTCGGTGTCCAAATCGGCGCGGGAACGGCCGGCGGCCAACTCGCGAGCCTCCCGTGCGTGACTAATCATATGTTGAATGGACGCCAGTGGGTCATACGGCATAGATGTTCTGGGCCTCCGACAGGGCTTGCTGCTTAAAGGTCGGGTTCATCGCCTCTGAGGTACGCAAGTCGACGTCATGGCCGAGGAATTTCCCCAGTTCGCGCTGCATTCTGACAAACGCAAAGCCGCCGGGGGTGTGATTGGGGGCATACTCCACCAGCACTTTGACACGGTATTCCGGGTAGGAATCCGGCACGGCGTCGCCCAGCAAGGCGAGGCGGGTGATGTGATTGCTGAGGCAGAATTTGGCAATCTGTTCTTTTGGAATAGTGATGTTTGCGCTCATACTGATGCTCCTGGATTGGCTAACTTTGTTCTGCCTGCGGTGATGGGCCCGGTGCGGCGGCTTCTATTATGCGGGGCACTTTAGCGGAATGCCCAGGGCTACAAGGGATTAGGCTATTCCCCGTAGGGGCGGACGGGGGTGAGGCGAGCGGTTGGCATGGGGCGATTCTACCGCATGGGACGGGATGGCTGCCGTTGGTTTTGGGACTATTCCGGGGCGTTGCCGGCGGTTACGTTTCCTGCCCGACAATGGCTTCCAGTTGGCGGATTAGCAGAGGCAGCTCTTCTCGAACGATTTGCCACAGGATGTTGTAGTTGATTTCGTCGAACTGATGGATTAGGACATTTCGGAGATCCGCTGCGTCCTGCCACTCAAATTCGGGATACTTCTCCCGGAACTCCCCAGGGACACGAGCTGATGCTTCACCGAAAATTTCCATCAGGTGTGTAATCAGCATGACGAATTCCCGGTTGGTGTCCAAATCGGCGCGGGAACGGCCGGCAACCAAGACTCGAGTCTCCCGAGCGTGATTCATCATGTGGTGAATGGACACCAGTGGGTCATGCGGCATAGATGTTCTGGGCCTCCGACAGGGCTTGCTGCTTAAAGTCCGGGTTCATCGCCTCTGAGGTGCGCAAGTCTACGTCATGGCCGATGATTTTTCCCAGTTCGCGTTGCATTCGGAAGAATGCCAGGCCGGGAGTATGCTCCGGGTCAAATTCTACTAGCACTTTGACACGGTATTCCGGGTAGGAATCCGGCACGGCGTCGCCCAGCAGAGCCAGGCGGGTGATGTGATTGCTGAGGCAGAATTTGGCAATCTGTTCTTTTGGAATAGTGATGTTTGCGCTCATGCTGATGCTCCTGGATTGGCTAACTTTGTTCTGCCTGCGGTGATGGGCCCGGTGCGGCGGCTTCTATTATGCGGGGCGCTTTAGCAGAATGCCTAGTCTATAAGGGCTTAGGCTATTCCCCGTAGTGGCGGCCAGTTACTGAGGGTTCGGCGGCCAGGTGGCGGCGGATGGTTGACATGGGAGGATTTACTCCATGTCGGGGGAGGTTGCCTGCTATTTATGGGCCGTTTTGCTGCACTGACTGAGTTAGTGGCGGCGCTGATTTTGGCGAGAGTTGCAGCCATGTCCAGTCCATCGTAGGATGGGTTCATCATTACATAACAATCGGGCATGGGAACGGCTGGTTGCTGTTCTTGGAGCAGATAATATGGACGGGATTAACATTGACAGGTTCTTGGCGCGGCTGAATGAATTCGATGCGCTGCGGGCCGATGATACGATAATGAGGGGCATTGTTGAGCGCATTGAGCCGGTATTCGCGGACGAATGGCCTATGCAATTGGATTCATCGGTTCGCGATGCGCTGAACCGTAATGGGATCCTCCGGCCATACCAACACCAGGTCGATGCCATCAGCAAGTCGTTGAGCGGTGCGGATGTGGTCATGGAATCTCCTACCGCCAGCGGCAAGACCTTGGCGTTCACCGCGCCGATGCTCAACTCATTAGTGCGTAACGAGGGTTCTCATGCCATGATGATTTACCCGATGAAGGCATTGGCCTTCGATCAGCGCGCGCAAATCGAGCAACTCTGCGAACCACTTTCTGTTCAATCATGGCCTTATGATGGTGACACGCCGGATGATGTCAAAAAACTATTGCGGGAAAGTCCGCCCCAGATTTTGCTGACCAATCCCGAATATCTGAATATGTCCTTTTTGGGTTGGAAGGAACAGTGGGGAGGCTTTTTGAGTGACCTTCGGTATGTAGTTATTGACGAAATGCACGAATACCGTGGCTTTTTCGGCAGCAACATGGCACTCTTGTTGCGGCGGTTCTTTCTGCACTTGAATCGTATTGGATCTACGCCCCGGGTATTCTTGTCAACGGCGACCTGCGCCAACCCGGTGGAGCACGCCAGAGCGCTAACCGGACGGGATGTAGAAGTAGTGTCTGCCAGAAACGTACTGCGTCCAAAACGGCATTTTATTTTCGTCGAGCCGGCTATTCCAGACTTCAGGTACCGGGATATTCTCCGTCTGCGTGTTGAGCAGGCTGCGCTGACAGTTCTGGACGAGGGATTACATACGCTGGTGTTTTGTCCGACGAAGCGATTCCTTGAGGAAGCCTTCCGCAATTGCCGGCGTGCGGCAGCTGATCGTGGCTTGGACGCGGACAAGATTTCCGCCTTTCACGCTGATTTGAAGAACGATAGTCGTCAGGATATACAACAGAAAATCAAGTCGGGAGACATCAACGTAGTGTTCACGACCAATGCCTTGGAGTTGGGGCTGGACATTGGCGGATTAGATGGCGTCATTTTGGCTGGATTCCCCCCTAGCACTATGTCGGCATGGCAGCAGATTGGGCGCGCCGGCCGTAGCTGGGATAAAGATGCCTTTGTCTTGTTTTATGCCATGAACGACCCGATTGACCGATTTTTTGTGGGCAACTTGGATGCCTTTCTAAACAAGCCTTTCGATGAACTAGTGGTTGACCCGACCAACGAGGAGTTGATTGACAATCATCTGGCTCCGCTGGCTGCGGAAACCGGCGGGGAAGTGTATCCATCGGAAGAATCCATACTGGGCAGCTCATTCTATGATGCTGCGAGAAAGGACTCCGGCAAAGTGCCCAAAGGTTTCCGCCCTCATCCGCGTTTGAACATCAGGGGAGGTATCGGGCAGTCTTATGAGCTGAGAAGGGGTAACGAGGAATTAGGACAAATCTCAGCTATGCGGCGATTTCGCGAAGCATACATCGGTGCTATTTTCCCGTTTTTCGGTCAGAAGTACCGTGTGCATTCGCATGAGGAAAAAGCTGTTGTCCTAACCGAGGCTGAGTCGAACCTGAGAACTGATGCCAGGTTTTACACCGTACTATCTCAAACTGAAATTTTCGATGGATGGGGGTATGGAGATATAGAGGCACTTTACGGGTCGCTGAACATCGTGACGAATTTTATTGGCTATAAGCTCGTAGAGGAAAGTAGCGGTGAAGTCAAAGGCGAGGGTGGAAGTCAAGACGCCCTTTTCATGAACAATATTCACGCTTTTTGGGTTAATGTCCCGGAAAATGCTGCAGCTGCCGCCGGGATCGGCGCGGTGGAGCACATGATTCGCGTCGGTGCAATGTTCGTGATTCCAGCAGACAGGTTTGATACCAGCACATACTCTAAAACTGGCGACGCCCCTGCGGCTTTCTATTATGAAAACTATCGGGGTGGCATTGGCATGGCCAAGAAGTTGTTCGAGGTATGGCCAATTGCCCTAGCGGAGGGAGTTGAGATTGCCCGCAATTGCGCCTGTCGGTTAGGTTGCCAGAATTGCATTGAGCCGGCAAAGTCGTACAACATTAGCAACGCGGACATAGATAAAGTGCGCGGCATTGAACTGGCGACGTACCTGATGGAGGCTGTAGAAAGCGGACCTGACCACAAATTCCACAACGGGCGGATGGTTCGGTTGTAGAGTCCGGTCGGGCAATGTGAAGCTATCAAAAGAAGGGTTGGGTATCAACAACCCACCCCCTACTAAGCTGACGATAATAGATGGGGACTATTCTTTCCAGAAGCGCTCTTCAGTCCACTTCCAGCCGTCGGCCGCAACAATCTCCCGGCTGCCTTCGATCATACCGGGGTGGCCGCAGGCGTAGACTAGGGTGTCGGATTGGTCCAGATTGAACTGGTGCAGGTATTTGGCGACGATGGCGTTGAGGCGGCCGGTTTCGCCTTCCCAGCCGGTGTTGCGCGCTTCGGAGGGGCGACTGATGGCTGGCACGAAGGTAACCATGTCGGGGTGGGCGGCGGATAGGTCCAGCAGCTCCGTGTCGTATACGAACTCGTCAACGTAGGATGCTCCTTCAAGGATGTAGAAGTGGTGTCCGGAGCGGTTGTAGTGCAGGTGATCGCGCACGATGCTGACGAAGGGGGCAGTGCCGGTTACGGTGCCAAGCATAAGGTGCTGATTTACGGTGGGATCCATGACGAAGATTCCCTTGGGTCGGGGCCGGATCGACATGGTGTCGCCGATGCCCATTTGCCACATCAGCGGAGTGAGTTGGCCGTCGGGCACGAGTTCAACGAAGATTTCCAGCAGGGGTTCGTGGGGGGCGGAGACGATGGAGTAAGCGCGCTCGATCCCTTCCAGGCCGAGGGTGCAGTATTGTCCGGGTTTGAAGTTGAAGTCCAGATCCTGCGGTTCCAGTTTGATGACCATGAGGTCGTCGGTGTAATCGATGCGCTCGACCAGTTTGGCTCGGGGCAGGTCTAAAGTGCGGTCTTGGGTTACACGTGCGGTGCGCAGGTTGGTCATCTTGTCTCCAGGTTCTTATGGTGCAGGCGGAACATGGCTGACCATTTCAATTAAGTGCGCCGACGCCCGATGGCCGCCGGTGCCCTATCTATGATACCGCATAAATGTTGCGGGGACGGGTTTTTACATGGATGCACAGGATAGACAGGATTTTGGGGACGGGTGGTTCACGCTCATCCTGGCTCTCTCCCGTCAAGGCAGACGGGATTTTGGGTTAGTTGGGTAACGGGACTACTACGCAGGGTTCCACGTCAAGGCCGGGGACGCGCGCCATGGGGTTGATGTCTTCGGACATTTGCAGTTCTATGGCCAGCTGGCCGAACAGGGTAGTGGTGGCGACGAGGCCGGCGGGGATGCGGGCGTCGAGGGCAGCGACGCCGGTGAGGAGGTGGCGCGGGGTTTCCACGGCAACCGGGTCGCCATCGGCGATGCCCCACTGGGCGGCGTTGTCCGGGTTGAGCTGTACGAGTTCGTCGCGGATGATGCGATTGAGGCCGTCAGAATTGAGGCCGTCAGGTTCAATGGTCATATCGCGGTCGCGTTGCAGCAGTACGCGGCCGGGGGCGTACAACGCCGGGCGATGGGCATCGGTGGGCGGGTCGACGATGTGGAAGTAGGGCGAGCCGGGTTCCGCTGTGCCGCCGGGGAAGCCATCGCGGTACAGGGCTGGGGAGGACGGACTGCCGGCGCTGGCGCACGGCCACTGGATGCCGCGTTCTTCGCGGGTGGTGTAGAGGAGCTGCGTCGGACGTGGAGCATCGACGCCGGTTTTCATCACCAGGGTGGATTCGGCGGCCAGGCGGGCGTAGCTGACACCGCCGTAGTTGACGGTGATAGCAGCGATCTCATCCATTACCGCCGATGGGTCGGAGTAGTCGATGCCGGGAATGTTGAGGCGTTGGGCAAGTTGGGTCAGTACCCAGCCTTCGGGCATGGCGTCGTTGTTCCTGACGGTTACTGACGGGCGCACGCGCTGGATGCGACGCTCGAGATTAGTAAAGGTGCCGTCTTTTTCGGCGAAGGTGGATCGGGGCAGCACCACATCGGCGATTTGTGCTGTCGGGGTCAGAAAAGACTCGGCGACGACGAGGAAATCGAGGCGTTCGAGCGTGTCAATACCGTGTCCGAAGGCGCCGTTGGCGAAGTTGTTGCTGTCGCCGATGAGGAACATGGTCTGGATGGTTCCGTCGGCGGCGGCTTGCAGCATTGACGCGGCGCCCCGGCTGGTTTGGGATGGCAGGGTGATGCCCCAAGCGGCTTCCACTGCGGCGCGATGGGCGTCGTCGTGGAGCGGGCCGCCGCCGGGCAGGCGGTGGGGAATGCAGCCGACGTCGGTGGCCCCCTGTCCGTTGGCTCCCTGGCACATGGGGAATATGCCGCCGTTGGCGTTGCCGATGTTGTGGGTCAGGAGGGCGAGGTCGGCCAACGCGACCACGCAATCCGGCGCGATGGCGTCGGAAACGTTGTCGAGGCCGTAGACGATGGCGGCTTCGCTGGCGCTGGCGAACAGGTGGGCGGCGCGGACGACGTCATCCGGAGGGACGCCAGTGGCGGCGATGGCTGCATCGTCGATGCGTTCGAGCTCGTAAGCGAGGGTGTCGTGACCTTCCGCGTGCTGGGCGAGCCATTCGGAGTCCGTGAGTCCTTCGTCGATGATAGTTTTCAAGATGGCGCCGATGAGCACCAGCTCGGAGCCCGGGATTGGGCGCAACCAGAGATCGGCGTAGCGGGTCAACTCCACTTCTCTGACGTCGATGACGATGAGCGGCGTACCGGCCTGGGCGGCCTGTTTGATGGGCACGCCGACGACGTTGTGGCTTTCGGTAAGGTTGGTGTTGAAGACGAGGATGCAGCCGGCCTTTGCCAGGTCCCAGATGGAGTTGGAGGCGCCGGGGTATCCGAGTACGTCTTCCAGCCCGCTGACCAGCGTGGGCTGGGTGTTGCCGGAGTGGTCAACGTTGTTGGTGTTCATACCGAGGCGAGCGAATTTCTGGGCGAGGTAAAGCTCTTCGTTGGTGCTGTCGGCAGCGGCGATGAGGCCGAAACCGGCGCCGTTCTGGTGGGGCCGCAACTTGGCGGCGACAAGGTTGAGGGCTTCATCCCAGGTGGCAGGTTCCAGCTGACCGTTGCGGCGAATCAGGGGGCGGCGCAGCCGCTGGCCGCTGGTGAGATGGCTGAGTCCGAACTTGCCCTTGTAGCAAGCCTGGCCGTGATTGGCCGGTGAGTTGAATTCGGGCACGGCGCGGATGACCCGGCCCTGCTCATTTTGCTCCAGGTTAATCTGGCAGCCGACGGGGCAATGGGTACAGATGGTGCGCTCTACGCTGGCCGGTTTCTCCCACTTGTTGTCCCGCTCGGTGAGGGCGCCTACCGGGCAGACGTCGATGCAGGCGCCGCAAAACTCGCAGCCCGATTCCAGCAGAGAGGTGCCGAAGGAGGTGCCGACCAGCGCGTTCCCGGAGCGCTCGGTGAAGCAAATGGCATTATCGCCGCGCACCTCTTCGCAGACGCGAACGCAGCGGCCACAGGTGATGCAAAGGTTGAGGTCGCGATCATAGAACGGGTCTTGCACCTCGAGGGGAATATCCCGATACACGTAGGTCATCGGAGATTCCAGCTCCATGCCGAGGTACCGGACGGTGTCCTTGAATTCGCAGCGTTCGTTTTTGGGGCACGTTACGCAGCGATCGTTGACGGACACGTGGCGCAGGCAAACGTCGGATGGGCCGCAAATGTCAACGCGGTGGCAGGTGAGGCAGCCGTTGGGATGTTCCGCGATCAGCATCTCCATGACGGAGCGGCGGAGTTCGGTAACGTCTGGGGTGTCGCTCCAGATGGTCATGCCGTCGGCTACGGGGAGAGTGCAGGCTGCTGGGAAGCCGCGGCCACCCTCAACGGCGACCACGCACATCCGGCAGGCTCCGAAAGGCTTCATGCCCGAGTGGTAACAGAGGTAGGGGACGTAGACGCCGGACTCGATGGCCGCTTCCAGCACCATCTTGCCTGGTTGGGTTCTAATCTCGACGCCGTCGATCGAGATGATGATGTCGTCAGGCATATCGGCTCCTAAGGCCAGTGTACAAAGTCTATTTTACCGGAGACGGAGTTCCGGTTGCTTATTACAATCAACCGGAAGCAAACGGAACTATTCGCAGTTTGGTGTTAAGTGCTCTTCGCCATTGGTCGAAATCGTACCACCCACATCCCACACAGCCGGTTGGGTCTGTTGGGTCTTCCGGTACCCATTGTGCATTGCCCTCGTAGAAAAAAATGATTCCAAATGGAGTTCCTCTCTGGCCAGTGTCTACGCAGTGTTCGCAGGCTCTGCTCTTGAGTAAATTGTGGCTCACGCTGCCGTTGGATGCCTTGAGGACTTGGAACTTCTGCTGTATTTCCTCGTCCGTCATCTCTGAATAATTGACCTGCCCTGCGCGTGTCTCTGGATTCCAGCGGGTCATCGGAAGTTTGTGATCTATCGTAATCTCTGACGGTTGCCGGTTTGTCAGCTCTACTATGTCGCGTTGTCCCAGTACTCTGAGGAATCGTCCGATTTGATTCTGGGGGATAGCTGTGGCTGGTATAGCAGGCTTCAATTCGCCAGTCCATCGGTCTTGGCGAGTGGTGCGTTGACACACTGCGCAATGGTGTGTTCGGCTCTCCAGCACCATTCCAGCGCGTGAACCGGTGCCTCGCTGTAGTCCCTGTATCCCGGAGCCACCGGCTATCTGGGAGGTCCCGACATGGCTATATTCGCACTCTCGGCAGTGCCACTCCTGATCCCTGAGCACTGAATACACCAAGTGTATTTTCGTACCTTCCTTGAAGGAGGACTCAAAGAAGGAGGACTCAAATTCGCGGGTTGCGTCTGTCATAAGAAGCTTATGTTTTGCAGGATTCTTCCAGCAGCCGCGTCGAAATGCTCTGGATCGTTCTCATATGCCAAGACGTGTCTGCGAGAATTGGCTGCGGCAATTACGGTTGTGGCACTGCCGGCGAATGGGTCCAGTACGAAGCCGCCCTCGTCGCTGAACATGGATATAAATCTGGTTATCAAGTCAAGAGGTTTTTGAGTTGAATGGATGCGCTCCTGGGGAGAAGGCGACTTGCATTCGAATACGTTGTGAACCGTTTTCCCATGGAATTTCGTTCTTGGGCGTTTCCCGATGACGATGGCTTCCCAGGCATTGATAGGCTTGTACTTGTGGTTGAACGGGACAGGATTGGTTTTGTGCCATACCATGGTCCCTACGGCCGAAAGTTTGTGCCCATTGAGGATATCGCAATATTCTCCGATCTGAGCTTGGGCGCAGAATATTACTATCCACCCGCGTATCTTGGGGATGATGGTACTGGTCCATTCAGCGGGTTTCGGGAATTCTTCATCCCACTGTCCGAAATGCCCTTTGGGCATTATGAAGTCAGAGCCGTTGGTCCGTAGGCGTCGCGGCACTTGGGTTTCGCACACGTAGGATTTGCTGATGCTATACGGAGGGTCGGTTAGGAGGAGATCTACAGAGAGGTCCCGCAATTCTGATGAGCCAGTTATTCCATCTCCGAAGCAGAAATCGTAAAATGGCCCTTGAATTGGCTCTCGTGTGTCTTCAACTGCTTTGGTCTGTTGTAGTGCCTGTTCCAGCTTCCGAGTTATTTCATCCGTGTCGCCGTCTTCCAGGGAGACATGCCCTGCGTCGGCTCGGATGTGTCCGAGACTCGTTGTGCGCCCGTTTCTCTTCAGCATTAGCTCCACTAAATGAACACCGTTTTCGTCTGTATTGATCAGCGCGTGGCTGATGTGCTTGCGGTCTTCACGGAAAGCATCTGATATCCACCTGTTGACTGTTGCTCTGATTTGCAGAGTCTGGTCTGCTGGAACTTTGGTCGACGGCATGGAGCCCTCCAATGTGGTTATTCTGATGGTTCCGTTCACCGGAATTTGTAAACAATCTCTAATTCGCGAAGCGCCCACCGGAAGTGGAGGAGGTGGTCAGACGAAGCGGGATTAGCGACGGGTCAGGCGAGGGGAGAAGACCTGCTCAGGGCAGTTTCCGGTGTGTCGCTTTTCGCGGATGTGGGCTTCAAACTCGTCGCCGAAATAGCGCAGGGCGGAGGATACCGGGTTGAAACCGAGCTGGCCGTGCCCGCAGAGCGAGCCGGCCTGCATATTCTCGCCGATGCTGCGCATGAGCGTCAGGTCTTCCTCGGTACCTTGCAGGTTACTGATTCGTTCCAGAATTTCCAGCAGGTGGCTCATACCCATGCGGCAGGGGAAGCATTTTCCGCAGGATTCGTACTGACAGAAGGCGATGAGGTTGCGGGTGAGGTCGACGGCGCAGGTGTCCTCGTCGGCGATGATGATGCCGCCCGAGCCGAGGATGGCGCCGGCGTTGCGAAACACGTCGAAGTCAAGGGCTAGGTCGAGGTTGGTGTCGTTGGCGGACAGGACGCCACCGAGGGGGCCGCCGGTTTGCAGCAGCTTCATCCGCTTGCCGTTGGGTACACCACCGGCCATATCGAACAGGACCTGCCGCAGGGTCATGCCAAGGGGGACTTCCACCATGCCGGGGAAGGCGATGGCGCCGGTGAGGCAGAGTATTGCCGTGCCGCTGCTGCCGTTGATGCCCCGGTCGCGGTCGGCCGGAGTGCCGATGCCAGCGAACCATGCGCCGCCGCGGGCGATGATTTCCGGCACGTAGGCCAGGGTTTTAACGTTGTTGATGTTGGAGGGCTTGCCGAATACGCCCACCTGGGCCGGGAAAGGCGGCCGGAAACGGGGCATGGAGCGTTTGCCTTCGATGGCTTCCATGAGGGCGGTTTCTTCGCCGGATACGTAGGAATCGCCAGTGAGGGCAACCTCCACATCGAAAGAGAAATCGGTGCCCAGGATGTTCTGGCCCAGCAAGCCCAGTTCATAGGCCTGCTCGATGATAGCGCGGGTGCGGTCAATGGGCTGGGAGTGGCCGTGGCGGATGAAGACGTAGCCCCGGTTGGCGCGACACGCGTAGCCGGCAATGGTGATGCCCTCGATGACGGTGGCGGGGTCGCTTTCCATGATGCCGCGGTCGTTGAACGCGCCGGGGTCGCCCTCTTCGCAGTTGCAGAGGATGTACTTGTTGGGGTCGGGATTGCCGGCGAGGAAGCCCCACTTGACGCCGGCCGGGAAGGCGGCGCCGCCCCGTCCACGGAGTCCGGAGGCGCGCACTTCGCCGAGCACTCCGTCCTCATCCATTTGGGTGAGGGCCATGTTGAGCGCGGCATAGCCGCCGTTGGCGATGTACTGGTAAATGTCGGAGGGGTCGATGTGTCCGGCGTTGCGGAGGGCGATGCGATGCTCGAGGGCGCGCATTGGGTGGTCGTCGAGGTGGGGGATACCGGCCGGGGCGTCGGAGGGGTCGCCCAGGTAGCCGAGGGCGTGTTCGATTATCGGGTTGCCTCCGCCGACGTGCTCAGTAACGATGCGCTCAGCGATTGCCGGCGTTACGCGCTGGTAGAAGATGCGGGGGCCGCCGGGAGTTTGCACGTCCAGCAGGGGTTCGGCGAAGCAGAGGCCGAGGGTTCCCACCTGGGATACGTTAGCATTCACACCCTGAGCATCCAGGGCGGCGCGCACCGCGGCGATGGTTTCAAATCCACCGGCGGCCTCGCCGGCCAATCCGGTGCCGACGCGAATCCACGGGGCATCGCCGGCCGTTAGCGCCTGCCAGCGTCGGTTGGCTTCGGCCAGGATGCTATCGAACGGGATGCTATCGAAGGCAGTAGCGGTTTCGGCGGTGGTCATAACGTGGTGAGCCGGTGCGTTCAGCGGTGGGCGGCGGCGGACAGGCTGGCGACGATTTTGGCGCGGGCGGTTTCGGGGGTAATCCGTCCGGCCAGGTGGTGGTCGACGGCTATCACCGGAGCGTGTGCGCAGGCTCCCAGACAGGTGTTGTAGCGCAGGGTGGCCTTGCCATCGGGGGTGTCGCCTTCATCAGCCAGGTTGAGGGCTTGCAGGGCAGCGGCGATGATGGCGGTGGCGCCCATGACGTGGCAGGACGGGCCCCAGCAGACTTCGATCCGATGCTCGGTGGGCGGCTCGAACCGGAAGTTGGGGTAAAAGGTGGCCACCGCCCACACGTCGTTGATGGTGGCGTCCATGCGGTCGGCTACGGATTCAACGGCCTCTTTGGGGATGTAGCCAATGGCGTCTTCAACCGCGAGCAGCGAAGACAGAACCGTTACGGTACTCTGCTGCTGGTTATTGACCGCCTGGGTGATGAGTGCGCGTGTGGCGTCGTCCATTGCGTTGCGGCACCGTAGCTTCGGCGTGGTTTAGCCGGGGGTGTCAAATGGGAGCGGGCGGTTTGTGAAATTCGTTACAAGGGGCGCGCTTGGCCGGCGGTAGTCTAGCACACCGCGACGAGGGCGGGCAACGCAGGGATGGACGTGGGCAGGCTGCGCCGGGTCAGCCGCCGATAATCCGGTCAACCTCCAGTGCAATATCGGGGAATGCCTGTGGTGCGACGCTGTCGCCGGAGCCGTAGCGCTGAACGGTAGAGTACCCGTCGTTGACCGGGTTGGCATAGGTTTCAACGCAGTGGTCTGGCAAATTGGCGATCCAGACTTCGGGGATGCCGGCGCGGGCGTAGGCGGCAAGCTTGGCGTTGCGGTCGTAATACAGTGAAGAGTCGGATACCTCAATGAGCAGGAGCACGTCCCCAGGGCCAGGAGGCCCGGAACGGTATAAGTCGTCGCGGCGCTGCAATACCATGATGTCCGGTTGGGGCACGCTATGGTCGTCCAATAGTAGCGGGTTCTGGACTCTGATGCGAGCCTGGCCTCGCCAGGCCAGCGGAAACACTCCTTCGGCAAGCTCGTCCACGGAAAAAGCGTGGGAGTCGCCAATTGGAGCCATAACTATCACGTCTCCATCCAGCAGCTCCACGCGGTCAGCTTCGGTGAGGATGCCGGCGTCGGCCATGGCATAGTACTCAGCTGCGTTGAACCGGCGACGGGTTCGGGTGGCGGTCATTGTCTGCGTGCTCATGGCAGAAAGACCTCACGTTTGGCTGGCGGCGCGGTTTTCGAGGGCTTTGTCCATCACGCGTTGGAAAACCTCGTAGGGTTGCGCGCCGGTGAACAGGAGATTGTCGAACACGAAGGTGGGGATGCCGTTGATACCGTAGCCGAGGGCTTCGTGGTATTGCGCCATGACTCGTTCCGCGTGTTCTCCAGTTTCCAGGCTCTGGCGCAACGCGGCTCCGTCTAGACCCACGCTCTGACCGATTTCGGCCAGGACCGACGGGTCGCCAAGGTCGACGCGCTCGTCCCAATAGGCGACATAGGCGGCGTGGTGATACTCCATGAACTTGCCCTGTTGCTGGGCGAACTCGGTAGCCTGCAGCGACAGCAGGCTGTTGTGAGTGTAGCGGGGCGGGCGCATCACGATGTTTGCTTCGCGGGCGTGGGTGCGCAGGGGTTCGGTCAGTTCGTCGTCGGATTCACCGGGTCGCGGGTCGCGGGCGCGGCCACTCTCCGGGGTATCGGGGCGCAGGAAATAGGCCCGGCCTTCGACGGTGATGTCGTATTCTTTTTCCAGCTGGTCGACGCGTTCCAGGCCGACGTAGCACCAGGGTCAAATATAGTCGTACCAGACGATGACGTGGACGGGATCTGGGTCGTTGGGATGGCTGTGTGCGGGCGGTTGAGTGGTCATTTCGAGGGCTCCTCACGGAAGGGGTCGGGCGTAAGGGTCGGGCGGATGAATGGAGTGCGTGCTCGGTGTCAACTTCGGAAAGGGCGTGGCGTCGCCGGGATCAGCAGGTTAGCTGGTCCAGCAGCGGGTACAGACCTTCGAGGCTGTCGATGCGGTGGCAGTCGGTAACGTCGGGGTGGTAGCCGCCGCGGTCGATTAGAACCGGGTGCAGGCCGGCGTCGCGGGCGCCCTGAACGTCGGAACGGGGTTGGTCGCCGACGTGGATGGCCTGGTCGGGAGACACGGCCATCCGTTTGAGGGCAGCCTCGAAAATGGCGGTGGCCGGTTTTTCGCCGACTTCGCGTCCCGTGATGGTGAATTCCAGGAACTGGTGGATGTCGAGCTGCTGGGTCAATTCGTCCATATCGCGGCGCAGGTTGGTGAGGATGGCGAGACGATAGCCACGGTTTTGGAGCTCGGCGAGCACGGGGCGGGTTTCTTCGAACTTGACGAATTCTTTGGGCACGGAGATTGCCATGTCCCAAATCTGTTTGGCCATGCGGAGGGACACAGCGACGCCCGATTCTTCGAGAATAATCTGCTCGTAGCGGGCGAAAAAGGCGTCGCGGTCTGCCGGGGTGCGGTCGCCCAATGGTTTGAGGTGGTTTTGCTCGTTGAAATAGAGGTCGGCGATGGCGTAGCCGCGGGCCAGCCGGTCGGCAGGTACACGGATGCCCAAGTTTTGGCAGGCGGCGTGCTGGATCTGGGGCAGAGGCGGCCAGAAACTGACCAGCGTATTGTAAAAATCGAAGAAAATTGCCTTAATCATCTGCAAAAGGGCAGGGCTGCGACGAGAGAGTGGGCTGGCGGGGTCGTGCCTGCTGATGCCCAATAATAGCACACCGTCAAAATTGCGGAGAAGGGACGGGTTTTTACAGGGATGGACAGGATGGGCAGGATTTTTAGGGTAGGGCCGCCAGGTTGGTGAGGGCGGCGGTTACTTCGGCGGGGGAGTTGAGATGCCACTGGGCGCGGGTTGCGGTTTCGGGAGGGCCGACGTGGATGCCGGCGCCACCCAAAAACTGCGCGGCGTTGAATGCGTCCTCGTCCGTTTCGTCGTCGCCGATATAGACCGGGTAAGCGTCGGACGCCATCTGGAACCGGATTAGCTCCAGGGCGTTGCCCTTATGCCAATCAACGGCGGGGCGCAACTCCATGGCCATCTTGGCAGCGGTGACGCGGCAGGTGCCGTTGGCGAGCAGGGGGCCTACCGTATCCAGGAATATCATGGCGATGGAGTCGTGGTACTGCGGTGGCGTGAGACGGTAGTGAGCGGTGAGGGTCAGGACTTTGCTCTCTACGATAGCGCCGGGAATGTCGGAGAGGTCGGCGATGAGACGCTCGGCGGCGTCGGATATAGCCGGGATTGACGCGGCGGCGGCGGGGTGGACGTATTCGAGGCCGGGGCCGCGAATTTCCAGGCCGTGGTTGCCACCGTAGACCAAGCCGGGGATGCCGACGCGTCCCGATACATCGTTGAGCGCGCGGCCGCTGAGGATGCTCACGGTGAACTTGGGGTTGCGGCCCAACTGTTCCAGCAGGTCGGCGTTGCCGGGGCGCAGTACGGCGTCCTCAGGGCGTGCGGTAATTTCAGCCAGTGTGCCGTCGAAATCGAGGAGCAACAGGATTTCGGGTTGTTTTGCCAACTGGGCCAGCAGGGCCGGCCAAGTATCGGGAGTTGGTGTCATCTATGCGGCGCTGCGTCGTGAGACCGGGGGTCAGATGGCCTGGGCCGCGGGCAATCGGGTGTGGTCGGGGGTGCTGGCCTGCATGAGGTTCATCATGATGCGCCCGGCCCAGTTGTAGATGTTGTTGGACTGCACGATGTTGCGCATATGGCGCATACGCAAGCGAGACTCTTCGTCGCTCATGGTTAGTGCCTGATGGATGGCGTCGGCGAACTGCTCGGTGGCGTAGGGGTTGATTATGATGGAGCTGCTCAGTTCCTGGGAGGCGCCGGCGAAGGCGCTGAGGATGAGGACACCGTCCTCGTTGACACGGGAAGCCACGTACTCCTTGGCGACCAGGTTCATGCCGTCATGGAGGCTGCTTTCGGCGCAGAAGCTGGCGAGGCGGCGCAGGGCCGAAAAGGTGGCCGACGGGAAGGAAGTGGGCCAGTAGGCGATGGGCTGCCAGTCGCCGTCGCCAAAGCGGTCGTTGATGCGGTTCACGGTGGCTTCGATGTCGATGGTGAGCTGCATATAGGAATTAATGTTGGTGCGGCTGGTGGCGCCGGCCTGAAGGAAGACCAGCCGGCCCTGGTATTCGGGCCACTTTTCGAGGAACCGTTCGACGGCACGCAGACGGTGGGGGATGCCCTTGGTGTAATCCTGGCGGTCGATGCCCAGGCCCAGGATGCGCCCGCGGTCGAGGCCGAATTCCTGGGTGAGGCGGGCCATTTCCGATTCGACCTCCGGAGAACGGGCTTCGGCGTCCAATCCGTCAAAGTCAATGCTGATGGGGAAGGGCCGGACCAGGGTCATATCGTGTTGGTAATCAACGAGGCCGAATTGGGGATCGACCTGTGCGTCGAGGTTGCGCTGTACGCCATCCAGGAAGTTTTGACAGTCTCGTGGGAGATGAAAGCCGAGCAGGTCGTTGCCGAGCATTCCGTCGAGGATTTCCTCCTGCCAGGGGCAGATGCGGAGGATGTCGGGGTTGGGCCAGGGGATGTGCCAGAACTGACCGATGATGACGTTTTCGCAGACCTGACGGATGTAGCGGGGCAGCAGGGCGAGGTGGTAGTCCTGCACCAGGACGATGGCCGGCTGGTCGCCGATTTCGTCGACGACGAGGTTGGCGAACTTGCGGTTGACGGCCTTGTAGGTTTCGTAGTGCCGGGCGTCGAACACGGGCTCGGTGTAGGCGATGTGGCACAGCGGCCAGAGACCCTCGTTGGAGAAGCCGTAGTAGTAACCGTTGTTTTCGGCTTCAGTGAGGTTGAGGAGGCGCAGGTTGTAGGCCGGCGCCCTGAGGGGGACGGCGACCCGGCCGTCGGCGTCCATGGCCGTCAGGTCGGACTCGCCGCCGCTCTGGGCGATCCAGGTGCCGCCGCAGGCGCGCATCAGGGGGTCTATGGCGGCAGTGAGTCCGCCGGGCGGCATTTCGCCGACCAGTTGGCCGTCCTCAATGCGGAATGCGTATGGCTGGCGGTTGGATACTACGATGAGCCGATATTCGGCAAGTTCCCGTCGCACGAGTCGTTGTAAATCATCACCAGTCCACATGGCGGGCAACCTACCTTTAGTGCGGGAAACAGTTGATGGGGAAACAGGTCAATTTTCGCAGAGTATTGCAGTTGATTTTGGTTGCGTTATTAACTTCGCATTGTCCCACAGGGCCGCTGGGGGGTCAATGGACGGGGTACGCTCACGCGTACCCACATTATCATTGCGAGCGTAGCGTGGAAATCTCGTCGGCGTGCCAACGGCGGTGCGCCGACGTGTGCGCAACCACATCGAGATTGCCACGTCGCTACGCTCCTCGCAATGACAGACTACAGTGGGCATGCTTGAGCGCCCGGAGCCTCATCGCACCCACTTTGTCATTGCGAGCGTAGCGTGGCAATCCCGTCGCCGTAGCAATGGCGGTTGGTCGACGTGTGTTCGGCGTCATCGCGCTCATCGAGATTGCCACGTCGCTGTGCTCCTCGCAATGACAGAAGGCCGGTGCAATGACAGAAGGCCGGTGCGATGACAGAAGGCCGGTGCAATGACAGAAGGCCGGTGCGATGACAGAAGGCCGGTGCGATGACAGAAGGCGGGTTTGCCGGGGATTTGAGCCGATGTTATACTCGGCTCACACGCTGGCGTTGGCTCTGCGCAGGGCTTCCGGTAGCTACTACGGAGGCGCTGATGATTCAAAATGCCGTGGTGCAACAACTGCGTCAGGGCGGCGTGCGGGTTACGCCCCAACGGTTGGCCATCGCCGAAGCAGTGCTGAACTCGACCGACCACCCAACCGTGCAGCAGATTCACGAACGGGTGCAGCAGCATTTCCCGTCCATGACGCTGGCTACGGTGTATTCGACGTTGGGCGTGCTGTCCAAGAGCGGGCTGATCCAGGAATTGCCCTTCGCCAAGCAGTCCCGGTACGAGAGCAACGTTGCGCCGCACGTCAACTTGGTTTGCATCGGGTGCGGCAATATTGCCGACGCCGAAGATAGCAGCGAGGTCATCCTGCAATTGCGGGACGAGGTGTCGCACGAGACCAGTTTCCAGGTGATGTGGCAACGGGTCGACTTTCACGGCTGGTGCCGTGCCTGCGGCGCCGCGAACGCATAGCGCCCCGTGGTTAACGCTGTCGTCGGCATTACGCTGTGGACTGACGACCTGGACCGGATGCTGCGGTTCTACCGCGACGTGCTCCGGCTGCCCCTGCACTCAATCCATGAGGACGAGGGGTTTGCAGCCTTCCAGCTGGGCGAAGTGCGCTTCAACGTGGGGCGACACGCCGGCGTGAGCGGACAATCCCGGGACCCGTTGCGGGTGATGCCTCACCTGGGGGTTGCCGACATTCACGCTGAACACTCCCGACTGGTGGCCGAAGGGGTCGATTTCATTCGGCCACCAGAGCGCGAACACTGGGGCGGGTGGGTTGCCACGCTGACAGATCCCGACGGGAACGTGCTGCAGTTGCTGGAGTTTCCGGAATAAGGGCGTGAGATTGTCACCCTCACCCCGGCTCTCTCCCGTAAAGGAATAGAGAGTTTCCCGTGGGCTCCGGTTGGGGTTATGAGCGGAGCTTGCGGGCCAGTTCCGCGTTGGAGGGTTCGACGAGCACTGAACCGTCGGGGAATACGATGGTTGGGATGATCAGGCGATTGTCGTTGACCTGCTTTACGTAAGCTTGGGCAGTGTCGTCGCCATCAACGTCAACGTAAGCGTATTCCACTTCCTGACTGTCGAGATAGCGGCGGGAACGGTGGCAGTCGGGGCACCATTCGGCGCCGTAGACGGTGATGCTGGCGGTTGAGTCGGTTGCCATGATGGCCTCCTGAAAGTGAGCGGGTGCAACAGGGAGCTTGGGCGTCAGTCGGCGGCGCGGCCGGCTTCCTGCCCGGCTTGCTCTTCCTGCGCGGTTTCCGGGGGTATGTAGTTGGGGCGGATGAGTTCGTACACGTCGTCGGTGCGGCAGTAGGCGTTGCCGGCGAGGCGTCCGGTGGGCTGCAACGCCTGATGGTTGACGCGCAAGCCGTTGGGGCCCTCGTAGAGCACGTCTTCACGCAGGTGCATCCGCACAATCTCGCCGATGACGAGGCCATGCTGATGGGGTTGCTCGCCGATATTGACGACCTGAACGAGGCGGCACTCCATGTTGACCGGGGACTCAGCAACGCGGGGCGCCCTGACAATCTCGCTGGGCGCTTCGGTGAGCCCGGCGATGGTGAATTCGGAAACATCGGAGGGATACTCGGCGGCGGTGGTGTTCATGGCGGCGGCGATGTCGTCCACCACGATGTTGACGACGAACTCGCCGGTTTCTTCTATGTTGGCGAGTGTGTCCTTGCGCTTGTCCGGCCAGCCGGCGGCTTTGCGGGAGGAGGAGAACACCAGGGTGGGCGGGTTGTAGGCGACGGCGTTGAAGAAGCTGTAGGGGGCGAGGTTGACGACGCCATCGGTGGAGATGGTGGAAACGAAGGCGATGGGGCGCGGCACAACCACTCCGGTGAGGATGAGGTTGAAGCGTTCAAAGGCGCGGGGGTCGATTATCATGGTGGGCGGCTCCTGGGTTCCGGCTAGGCTTTTGCTGTGGATATCATAGCGCAAATGCGGGAGGACGGGTTTTTACATGGATGGACAGGATGGACAGGATGGACAGGATGGACAGGATACACGGGATTGGGTTTGACGGGTGGGTGTAGAATTGGGGCGTTTTGGATTAGTACGGGAGAGCTTCTCGCCCCGAGTGAGCGGGCTTGCCGGGTTTAGCAATGATTAGGTGTTGGGTATGATTGATGGCTTGTTAGACGGGTTGAAGGTTTTGGACCTGAGCGATGGTATCGCTGGGTCGTTTTGCGGGCGGCTGCTGGCTGACTATGGGGCCGATGTGCTGAAGGTTGAGCCGGTGGGCGGGTCGGCGATGCGGCGGGTGGGGCCGTTTTACCATGATGAGCCGCATCCGGAGAAGAGCCTGTTTTTCCTGATTCTGAACCTGAACAAGAAGGGCATTACGCTGAATCTGGAAACCGAGGCTGGGCGGGGGCTTTTCAGAGAGCTGGCGGCGCGGGTCGATCTGGTTGTGGAGAGCTACAAACCGGGTTATCTGGACGGACTGGGGCTTGGCTACGAGGCATTGTCGGCGACCAACCCGGGGCTGGTGATGACATCCATCACGCCGTTTGGTCAGTCCGGGCCTTACCGCGACTACGAGGGGGAGGAGATTGTTTCCTACGCCATGGGGATGGTGATGGGGATTAGCGGCGTGCAGGGGCGGCCGCCGCTGAAGCACGGCGGGTTTCAGGCGCAGTATCAGGGCGGGTTGTTCGGTGCGGGAGCCACTGCGATGGCGCTGTTCGCCCAGGATCGACAAGATGTTGGACAGCACGTGGACGTGTCGGTCACGGAGTGCGTGGCCTCGACGATGATGGCGACGCAGACCATTTACCCGTTTCTGGGCGGGTCGCAGATCCGGCGACCGGACGGGCAGATGTGGGAGAACCCGATGCCGTGCAAGGACGGGTGGATTATCGTGCAGGCCGGCGGCGGCGCGTCTTGGGAAGACATCGCTGATTTCTTCCAGGCTCCCGAACTGCTGGAGCCGCGGTTTGCCGACCGCGCCCAGCGGGTCCGCAACGGCCCGGCGATGGATGCGGTCGTGCTGGACGCCATCAAGGAAAGGGAGAAGTGGGAGCTGTTTCCCAAGGCTGCGGAGAAGCGGATGCTGTTCGGGCTGGTGCAGACGCCGACGGAACTGGCCGATTGCCCGCAACTGGAGTCGCGCAGTTTCTATCGGGAAACCGAGCATCCGGTGATTGGGCGGATCAAGGTGCCTGCCGAGTTGTTCCGGCTGTCGGCAACGCCGTATCAGCTGCGGATGGCGGCGCCGACGCTGGGTCAGCACAACGAAGAGATATTTGTTGATGGGCTGGGGCGTGACCGCGCGACCCTGTCGGTGATGCGGCAGTTGAATGTGGTTTAGGTGGGTGGGACCTCCGCGTTTACGTTAATGGACAGGATAGACAGGATTTGCTTCAAGTTGAGGGATGACCGTGCTGCCTTTGGATGGGATTCGGGTTTTGGATTCTACCTATGTGTTTGCGCTGCCGTATACCGGTGGTCAGCTGGCCGATCTGGGCGCGGATGTCATCAAGATTGAGGGGCCGGGCCGGCCTGACATCACGCGGGGCGGCGGGCTTTACGGCACGTTCCCGGACAACGACCCCGGGCTGGACTGGTGGAACCGGCCATCCACGTACCAGCTGTTGAATCGGGGCAAGCGGTCGCTGGTGCTGGATATGTCGGATGAGCAGGGCCGGGACATTTTTCGCGAGCTGGTGATGGTCAGCGACGTGGTGATGGAGAATTTCACGCCCCGGGTAATGCGACGCTGGGGTCTGGATTACCCCAATCTGCGCAAACTGCGACCGGACATCATCATGGTTTCCAACACCGGGTACGGGCATGGCGACGGGCCCTATTCGTCCTATCCGGCGCAGGCCACCACGCAGGAAGGGACGCACGGCCACTGCTGGGTTACCGGCTATCCGGGCGACGAACCGTCCAAAGCGGGCCGGTCGTTTGTGGATTTTCTGTCGACGTGGAGCGCGATGTTCGCCATTGGCGCGGCGCTGCGATACCGCAATCGCACCGGGAAGGGCCAGTGGGTGGACATTGGGATGTACCAGGCCGGGGTGATGTTTTTGTCCGAGTACCTGATGGATGCCATCGCCAATGGACGCGAGGGGGAGCGAATCGGCAACCGCCACCCGTATCGGGCGCCGCAAGGGGCATATCCGGCGGCGGGAAACGACCAGTGGATTACGCTGTCGGTGGGCAGCAACCAGGACTGGCAGGAGCTGTGCCGGCTGATGGAGCGTTCCGATTTGGCCGACGATGCCCGGCTGGCGACGCTGGGCGGTAGGCAGCAGCATCACGATGAGATTGATGAGGCCATTGCCGGATGGACCGGGCAGGGCGACAAGTACGACCTGATGCACCGGTTACAGGCTGGCGGGATCGCATCGGGGCCGGTGTTGAGCGGGAAAGAGGTGCACTTCGACCCGCATTACCGCAGTCGCAATTTCCTGGAACGGGTGGATTATCCGCCGGAACGTAACATCGGCTCGCGCTTCCTGATGGGCCGGCCCTATCGTTTGTCGAAGACGCCGTTGCAGATTCGCGGGCCGGCGCCGACGTTTGGTCAACATAACGAGTTGCTGCTGGAGGGCTTACTGGCGAAATCGGCCGAGCAGGTGGCCAGTTGGTCGGAGGCTGGCATCATTACAACGGTGCCGACTACAGGTGAGCCTGCGCCGACTCTGGACCCGGTGGAGCTGGTGGAGCGTGGGCAGCTGGCGGAGTGGGATCCGGATTATCGGGAGCGGCTGGGGATTTAGCCGCGTCGCGTCGCGGCGGCCGGCGTTGACGATTGACCGGGGGCCGGCTAACCTGAAGCTGGCGCCGGCGACTCAGGGCCCGTAGCTCAGTGGAAGAGCGTCCGACTCATAATCGGCAGGTCACAGGTTCGAACCCTGTCGGGCCCACCATCTCCACGAATTCAGATGCGTTCGCGCCGCCGTTGGCGCTGCCGCTGGCAGCCGTAGTTAGAAAGCCCGTATCGACGCGGTCGGGACGAACGGAAACGGGACCGCAAATGCTTCCTGGTTGACCCAGGCGTCAGGCCTGTTGGCCGGCGCGGGCAGGCGGTCCGGACTGGTCCGGGAGCCCGGGCAATCGCTGCTGGCAGGTTGACATCGCCCAGCGATTGTGCGTATTCTTTGCGTTGTAGAATGCCTTGGTAATGACTGGGTTTTGGAACCGTCGTGTCCAGGGTTTCGCAGCGAGATTTTTCGTAATGAGGGAGACATATGGTTAAGCAGGGTGTGATACCCGATGAGTTGACCAAGCCGTTCTGGGACGCCGCAAACGAAGAGCGGCTGATGCTGCAAAACTGTAGCGCGTGCAGTCGGCTCCAGCACCCGCCGGCGGCAGTTTGCGCGCGGTGCGGCTCGGCAGACAACTTGGGGTGGAAGGAAACACCAGGCCGGGGCACCATTTACAACTACGGAGTAGTTTACGACTGCCCGGTGGCGTCGCTGAAAGATGACCTGCCTTTCAACCTGGCAGTTATCATGCTGGAAGAAGACCCGGGTATCCTGTTTTACTCTCACCTCCCCGGCACACCGGTGGACGACGTACCGGTGGGCGCCGGCGTACAGGTAGTTTTCGAGGCGACCGCCAACGGACAAAAAGTGCCCGAGTGGCAAGTGGCGAGTTAGAACCGTTTATCTTGCACACTCCAAGAGTTAGGAGTTAACCATGACCACGCAGACGCAGATGGCTCCGGAATCTATGTATCGGTCCCGCGAGGGAATGGGGGTTTGGGAACACCGCGGCAAGGTGGCGGCGGTAGGCATCGGGCACTCTCCGACCGCCCGGCGCTGGGACGGTCGACCCGAGACCTCGGTGGGCGCCAACAGCATTATGGCGCTGCGGGCCGCCATCGACGACGCCGGCGTCTCGCCCGACCAAGTTGACGGCCTGGTCATTGTCCCCGTTACCACCACCGGAGCGTATTGGCCGGCCGACACTCCCGTCCCCATGGACGTGGCCAACGCCTTCAATCTCTCGGATGACCCGTTGGACGGCATCGGGCAGTTGAGCGCCGATTGGCTCCTGAAGAATATGCCCGAACTGACCAACGTCAAGTTCACCATGTACGCGCCGGGTTGCATGTCGGCCGCCGTCGTCGTGGCCGCCCAGGCGGTGGGCGATGGTCTGGCGAGCACCTGCCTGGTGCTGAAGGGTTGGCACAACCTGGAAGGTCGCTACAACCACGGCGGCATCAGCGCTGCGGATGCAGTGCCGGGCAGTTTCGCCATCAGCCCGGGCCGAACCCTTTGGGGCGCTCCCGGCTGCTACGGAACCGCCTTGCAGTTTGCCGAATACTGCCGCAAGTACGGCAAGAATCATGACATGATGGCCCCCTTTATGCAGAACTCGCGGCGGAACGGACTGCTGTTCCCCGAAGGTTACTGGGCCCAGCATCGCCCGGAGCAATTGCTGCCGGAGGACTACCTGGCCGCCCGGTGGATTGCCAAACCGGCCAACCTGTTTGACAACGACATTCCGATCATGGTTTCCGCCGCCTACCTGTTTACGACCGCCGACCGGGCGCAGGACATGAAGCAGAAGCCCGTTTACATCCTCAACCACGCCTCCAGCCGGGGCACGGCGCGGAGCATCACACCCACGCTGGAAGAGGTGCAGGCCGAAACGGGCAGTACCGGGCGCAAAATCTACGAGGGCGCCGGCATTACCGCCGCTGACCTGTCGTTTGAGAATATGTACGACGGTTTCGCCGAGTTCCACCAGTTCCACGTTGAGGGCCTGGGCTACCGGGGGATGAAATTCGGGGACGCCCTGGACTTCTACCAGACGGACATCAGCATCGAGGGTCCCAACCCCATTTTGCCCAGCGGCGGCAACATCGGCAGTGGCCGCAGCCGCTTCTGGATGCACACCGACTGCATCCAGCAGATCCAGGGCCGGGCGGGTGCCCGGGCGCTGACCGGTGTGAAACCCGAAATCGGGGTTTCCGGCGGCCCCATGCCCATGGGTGGAAACTTCACCGTGTGGGGCGCTTCACCTGACTAGATCGGCGGCGCTGGCCTTTCCAGCAACATCCCGATCCTGACGAGGACTGCAGCCGACCCAGGTGGTCGGCTGTATCCCGTTGCATACGCGGACAATAACCCGTAAACCCGCAGCGAGCCGCAAACCCGCATTCACCCGTATTCCCCGATCTACCGCCCGCGAAAAAGAGAGGAACTGAATTGGTGACACTGATTAGCTTTGACATAGATGGAACTCTGGAGGTGGGCGACCCGCCCGGAGTCCTGACCATGGATATGGTGAGAATGGTTCAGGAGAAGGGGTTCCTGATTGGCAGTTGCTCCGACCGACCCATGAGCGGTCAGCAGGCCATCTGGGACCAGCACAACATACCGGTGGATTTCGTAGTAACGAAGCATATGCTGCCGGATGTCAAAGCGAAGTTCGAGGCCGAAGAGTACTACCACATCGGCGACCGGGAAGACCTGGACAAGCGCTACGCGCTGGAAGCCGGCTTCAAGTTCCTGTGGCCCGATGAAGCCGCCGAACAGCTCCCCTTCCTCATCAACGGCAACGGGGGCGAAGCGGACTCGGCCTGATCGCACAGGCAATTGCCCCTGAAAGGCGTTGCCGCCGACCAAGGGCCGGCCATATCCGGTAAATCGCGACACGGTGCTAGCAGTACCGATTCGTAGTGAAGTCATCCGCCAGGCGGTGGTCTGGCGGCGGATGAAAAACGCCGTGCCGGAAGGCCGGCCCCACGTTGGGCTGCCAGCGGGACGCTAGGCTGATGACCAGAACCCCCGGCAGGATGTGCCGGGATTTTTTCACTTTAAGTTGCGTCAATCCGATTCCCGCCCGTGGCCGTATGCTGACTGAACAATATCGCCGGTGGGATAAGGATTTGCAATGAATATCAAGACTCTGCTGGGCACGGGTTCGATAGCCGTTATCCTCCTGACAACAGTAGCGGTGTCATGCGCACAACCCGACGCAACGACATCAACCGGTGCGCCACCGACGCCTCCAGATTTTGTAGTATCTGAACCAGCGGTGAATTCAGGGCGGTTGGACAGTTATATGGCGGTGGCGCCGGCCGTGTTGCGATCCGGAGCAACCGAATCCATCTCCGTATCCCTGTTTGCGGGCCTTGAGCCGGCGCCGGGCACGGTGCGCCTGGAGTTAATCCGGAATGGAGAACCGTTAGCTGAGGCAACGGAATTCGTTCGGGGCGTCAGTTCCATTGGACTGCCCGTGCCGGAGCTGCCGCCAGGCGTTTATAGGCTTGCCATCGAGGGCGAGGGCGCCGGGGGTGGTGAGATTCGAGGCCAGGCCCCGGTGCTCCTGGAAAATGCGGTAAATGCGCCATCGGTGCTGGCGCTGGAAACCGACAAACCCATCTACAAGCCCGGTCAACAAATCCATATTCGCACCTTGCGCCTGGACTCGGAACTCAAGCCGGCGCCCGGGCAAGTTACCATCGAGATACTGGATGCGAAAGGGATCAAGGTATTTCGGCAGACGGTAGACATTGATGACTTCGGTATGGCAAGTCTGGAGCTGCCACTGTCCACCGAACCCAACCTGGGTGTGTGGAAAATAACCGCTGATTCCGGAGCAGACACCACGCAGCTCGACGTGCGCGTCGAAGAATACGTCCTCCCCAAATACGAAGTTACGGTAGACCTACCCAATCAATGGGTGCTGGCCGATGAGTCCGTGGTCGGCACTGTATTCGCCGAGTACAGCTTCGGCAAGCCGGTACGCGGTGAGGTTGAAGTCGTCGCGTCCCGCTACGTGGGAGAATGGGAGGAGTTCGCCACGTTTACGGACCAAATAAACGGCTCGGCTTCTTTCGAACTCCCCGCCGTGGGATACGTGGCCGGCGTCCCCGAGTCCGGCGGGCAGGGCAACCTGCGTTTGGACGTCATCGTGCGCGAGCCGGCCACCGGTTACGAAGAACACACCACCCGGTTGCTCACGGTGGCCACTGCGCCCATCAACCTGCAGCTGATACCGGAGAGCAGAGCATTCAAACCCGGCCTGCCCTTCACACTGCTGGTCGTTACCGAGACTCCCGACAACCGCCCGGTCGATGCGGACGTGAACGTGTACGTGAGTTATTTCGACCAGGATAGGGAGCTCATTACCGAGCATACGGTGAATCGCACCACATACCAGGGCAATACGTTGATCAGGACTCCCGCGCCGGAAAACGCGGTGGCGCTGTCCGTTGCGGCATTCACCGGCGGCGTTGATACCTCCCTGGCAGTTACGGCGAGTTACTCCCCTTCGGGAAACTTCATCCACGTGGAGCAAATCGGAGACCCCTTCCTGGAGGTTGGTGGGCAAGCCCGTTTTCACGTTCACTCGACGACTGAGACGAGAATTTTCTACTATGAAGTGATTGCTCGCGGCCGAATCGTCTTCACCGACGTTTCCCCATCACCCGACATCACGCTGGATGTAACGCCCGCGATGACTCCGACATCCAGGCTGATTGTGTACCAGATTTTGCCAAATAACGAAGTGGCGGCCGACTACATTCCATTCACGGTGTCGGCCAGCTATCCCATGGAACTCGATGTCGAATTCAGCAGCGACGAGGTTCTCCCGGGCGACGCATTGAACATACGCGTAAATACCAGCGCCCCGGCGAAGGTCGGGCTCGTGGCGGTTGATCGGGCGGTGTTCATCCTGGCGGAAAATCGCCTCAACCTGCAGCAGGTTTTCGCCGAACTGGAACGCCTGTATGCTGAACCACAAGCCGAATTCCATCTGGAAAGCCTGCCGCCAATTATTACCATGCGCGGCGCGAATGATACGTTCCGCGACGCCGGGCTGGTAGTCATGACGAACAAATCATTGCCCGCTGGCGTCGAATCCGATGGCTCAGCGTCAGAAGGGAGGCGTGGCCTCCTCAATTGGCTGGGCTTCAGTCTGCTGCTGGGCGGCGTGGGGGCCGGCATTACGGGCACCCTGGTGCGAACGAAACAGCGCCGTTTCCTGGTTGTCGCGGGCCTGGCCGGCCTGGCATTGGCCGGCACTCTGGTCGGCTGCGGAGGCCTTGCTCCGGAGGGAGACCGGACGGCGCACATGGCGGGAGCGGCTGCTCCTGGGTTCGCGTCTCAGGCGGCGCCTGGCGCGGCCTCCGGCCTGGCCGAGGTGCAAAGGGTACGGCAGTTCTTCCCCGAAACCTGGTTGTGGACGGACGTTATGACTGACGGGCAGGGCGATGTCACATTGCCTGTGGAAGCGCCGGACAGTATCACCACCTGGAAGCTGCGGGCCGTCGGCATATCGCCGGAACACGGGCTCGGTGTCGGGGAAGCAGACCTGCGAGTATTTCAGCCTTTCTTCCTGCAAATTGACCTCCCCTATTCGGCCATCCGCGGCGAGGAGTTTCCGGTCAAGGTCGCCTTGTACAACTATCTGGACACGCCACAAGAATTTCTGGTGGAATTGGACGAATCACCCGATTTCCAGTTGCTGGACGAAAGCGCCAAAACGGTTGCGGTGGCGCCCAACGCGGTGACCGGCGTTGAATTCGACATTCGACTCACGCAATTAGGCAGCCTGCCCATCAAAATTACCGCTCGAAGCCAGGAATCGGCGGACGCTGTTATCGAAAACCTGCTGGTCGAACCGGAGGGTGTGGCCAGGGAGTTTGTGGACAACGCCATCTTGGCAGACGGAAACGAGCTGGAATTTGACACCGCGGCCCCTGCGGGCGCGATTCCAGGGTCCGACCGCACCTATGTTGCCCTCACGGGCAGCTACCTGAGTCAGACAATTGATGGGTTGGAAAACCTGTTGCAGATGCCCTTTGGCTGCGGTGAGCAGAACATGGTCCTCTTCGCGCCCAATGTTTTTGTTGCTCGCTATCTACAGGAAACCGACCAGCTGAAACCGGAGGTGATGGCCAAGGCAGAACATCTTATGACCACCGGCTATCAGCGGGAGTTGACCTACCGCCGCCACGACGGCAGCTTCTCTGCGTTTGGCGACTCAGACGATGACGGCAGCTTGTGGCTCACCGCCTTCGTCCTTAAGTCTTTCGCCCAGGCCAATGGCCTCGTTTATGTGGACGAAGTTGTGCTGGATGATGCCATCAGCTGGATTCTTTCACACCAGCGCGGCAACGGTTCCTTTGAACCCGTTGGCTTTCTGCACCACCAGGAATTGCTGGGCGGGCTGCAGGGCAACACGGCTTTGACCGCCTACGTTGCCATCGCCCTGATGGAAGCCGGCGTCCGGGGCCAGGCTAACGCTGCCATCAGCCACCTGGAACGTCAATTGAGCGACATCTCCGATACCTATACGTTGGCCATTGGTTCCTACGCCCTGGAACTCGCCGGCAGCCCTCACGCTGACGTTGCTCATGAACAGTTGATGTCGAAGGCCACCACGGACGAAGAAGGTCTGCATTGGGGCCCGTCCAACGCCGTGGAAACCACGGGTTATGCGACGCTGGCCCTGCTGCAACGGGGCGACTACGCCAATGCGTCCCGCGCCGCACGGTGGCTGGTCACGCAGCGCAACGCTTTTGGCGGTTACGGGTCCACCCAGGACACGGTGGTTGGTCTACAGGCTTTGATCGAATTTGCGGCCATCGCATCTTTCGATACGGACCTGGTCGTAGAACTTTCGGCAGGAAGTTGGGCCCATCACGTAACCATCAATTCATCCAACGCCGAGGTGGTCCAGATCGTTGATGTCCCCTGCTGCGGGAATTTGCATGTTGCTGCCTCCGGTACGGGGCAAGTCGTCGCACAGGTGGTACACAGATTCAATCTGCCGGAGGTGGAACGGGCCGGGATCGAGATGTTCCAGATTGACGTGGACTACAGCACAGAACACGTGGAGGTTGACGATACGATTGAAGTTACGGCCAACCTTATGTTCACCCCGCCGGGCCCTGGGGACGCGGGCATGATTGTGCTGGATGTCGCGGTGCCCACGGGTTTTGCTCCGGCAGCGGAAACGGTGCAGGCGCTGGTAATCGACCGCCCACAGATTAAACGCTACGAAATTGCCGGTCGCAAGGTAATTTTGTACATTGAAGACCTGCAACCGGGAGAGCCGATGCAAGTGCGTTTCGACGCCCGCGCCCTCTATCCGGTGCGCGCCCAACCCGTAACGTCAGAAGTTTATTCATACTACAATCCGCACTGGCGCGGCGAAACGTTGGGCAGCAGCGTTGTTGTGACCGGAAAGTGACAAGATCCGTTCACGCGTACCCACCCTTGTCATTGCGAGCGTAGCGCGGCAATCTCGCCGTCGTAGCAACGGCGGTTGGCCGACGTGTGTTCAACCTCATCGAGATTGCCACGTCGCTACGCTCCTCGCAATGACAGGTTAAAGTGGGTACGCGGGACGAGCTCGCAATGACAGTTTGAAAGTGGGTACAAGTGACGAGAACAACTGTGTTGAATGTCAGGGATATAGCGATGGCGGGGTTCACCTCACGCGTACCCACCCTTGTCATTGCGAGCGTAGCGCGGCAATCTCGCCGTCGTAGCAACGGCGGTTGGCCGACGTGTGTTCAACCTCATCGAGATTGCCACGTCCCTCGACAAGCTCGGGATGAGCGGGTGCTCCTCGCAATGACAGGTTAAAGTGGGTACGCGTGAGACAAGCTCCCACGTTGGTAAGCAGGACGATTGCAAAGTCGCTGAGAATCCGTTGGTGGTGAGCCTGTCGAACCATAAATGAATTCTGATTACCCGCCCTTCGACGAGCTCAGGGCCAATGATTTGGGCACTTTATTGACTTTGCAATCGTCCTGCGTTGGTAGTAACTGTTCAGACTTGGTGGGGGAATTGGTTCAAAGAGGTTCGGGGATGGCTGGCGCGAGGGGTTGTGGTTATGTCATATAACGGGCATGGATCCGGAAATCGACCTGTCCACCGCTGACCGCGATGTGCTCATCGCCATCATAGCCCGACAAGAGGCCATCATAGCCCGACAGCAGGCCGTCATCGAGCGCCTGGAGCAGCGGATTGCTCAGCTGGAAGGGCGGGCCAAACCCAGTGGCGCCCGGGGGATGCCCGGTGTCAAACCCGAAGCCAGCCGGAAACCGGCCCAGCCGAAAGCGCCACGCCAGCGGCGCCCCCACGGCTTTGCCCGTAACTGTTCAGACTTGGTGGGGGAATTGGTTCAAAGAGGTTCGGGGATGGCTTGCGCGAGGGGTTGTGGTTATGTCACTGACCTTACGCACCGGCTGCAGAAACTGCTATCTTTGAAGCATGAATAAAGAACTGACCGAACTCTATAGCGATTACCTGCTGAGCTCCTTTGGGGCGGCGACAGCCACCGGCCTGTCCAATATGCTGGAAGGGGAAGTCAGCCATGACCGGATAACCCGCTTGCTGTCCCAGGAGGGCTACGACTCCAGGACCCTCTGGCAGCTGGTCAAGCTCATGGTGCGAAAGATCGAACCGCCCAATGGCGCGCTGATATTTGACGATACCATTGAGGAAAAGCCCTATACCGACGAGAACGAGATCGTCACCTGGCACTTCGATCACAGCAAGAACCGAACCATCAAGGGCATTAACATCCTCAACTGCGTTTACCACGCGCAGAGTATAACGCTGCCAGTGGCCTACGAAATCATCCGCAAGCCCAATATGTTCAAGGATGCGAACACCGGTCGGCTCAAGCGCAGGAGCGCGGTCTCCAAGAACGAACTGATGCGCCGGATGCTCAAGGTGTGTCAGCAGAACCAGCTGGAGTATCGCTATGTGCTGGCCGACAGTTGGTTTTCGTCCAAAGAAAACCTGAGTTTCAGCCACAAGGACTTGAACAAGGAGTTCATTATCGCGCTCAAATCCAACCGGACAGCAGCATTGAGCCATGCAGCGAAACTTCAGGGCAGCTTTCACCGGATCGACACGCTGGACCTGCCGGAAGGTCAACCAGTGCGCGGCTGGCTGCGGGGACTGGACTTTCCGGTCCTGCTGCTGCGCCAGATCTTTAAGAACAAAGACGGCAGCACTGGGACTCCCTATCTGGCTTGCAGCGAATTGGACAGTGAAGGCGAGAGCATTAGAACGATCTACCAACAAAGGTGGAAAGTGGAGACGTTTCACAAGACGCTCAAGGGCAACGCCGCGCTGGCCAAGTCGCCGGGGAAGACCGTCCGAACTCAAAGCAACCACTGTTTCATGGCAATCTACTCGGCCTGTCGCTTGGAATGGCTCAGTATGACCCACCAGCTGAATCATTTTGCCTTGCGAACCCGGATATATCTCAAGGCGGTTCGCCAGGCCTTTGACGAACTCCAACTCCCCAAGGCTGCGTAACATCAGTTATGTCATATAACGGGCATGGATTCGGAAACTGACCTGTCCACCGCTGACCGCGATGTGCTCATCGCCATCGTCATACGGCAGGAGGCCATCATAACCCGACAGCAGGCCATCATCGAGCGCCTGGAGAGGCGGATTGCTCAGCTGGAAGGGCGGGCCAAACCCAGTGGCGCCCGGGGGATGCCCGGTGTCAAACCCGAAGCCAGCCGGAAACCGGCCCAGCCCAAAGCGCCACGCCAGCCCCGGCCCCACGGCTTTGCCCGCCGTCGCATGACGCCCACCCGTCGGGTGGAGCATGTGGTGGACCACTGCCCCGACTGCGGAACGCTGTTATCCGGCGGCTGGACCCAGCGCACGCGGGAGGTCATCGAGTTGCCCCAGGTTCCGGCGGAAGTTACCGAGCACGTCTACATCGCCAGGGATTGTCCGGGGTGCCGACGCCGCTGCGTGCCCCCGGCGCAACTGGACGGCGTGGTGATGGGCCAGCAGCGCATGGGTATCAACCTGGTCAGTCTGATCGCCACGCTGCGAGAGGAGGCCCGACTGCCCATTGGCGCCATCCAATGGTATCTGCGCACCATCCATGGGCTAAGCCTCAGCGTGGGAGCCATCATGGCTGCGGTGCATCGCACCGCGCAAAAGGCCCAGGCCGCAGTGGATCAGATATTGGCCCAGATCCGCGCCAGCCCAGTGGTCCATGCCGACGAGACCGGCTGGCGTGAGGATGGACACAACGGCTACGTGTGGACTTTCAGCACCCCCACCCAACGCTACTTCCTGCGGCGGGGTCGCAACAAGGAAGTGGTGGATGAAGCTCTGGGCGGACACCTTCGCCGGTGTGCTGGTCAGCGATTTCTACGCTGCCTACCACCATTACGACGGCCCCAAGCAACGCTGCTGGGTCCATCTGCTGCGGGACATCCACGACCTGCGAACCCTCTACCCCGATGACGCGCCACTGGCGCAGTGGGCCGACGCCGTCCACGAGATTTACGACCGGGCCAAAGCCAGCGCCCATCCCCAGACCAAGCGGCGACGCGCCGCCCAACTGGCCCTGGAACGGCAGCTGCTGGCCATTTGCCAACCCTTCCTTCACGACCCTTCGGCAACCCAGGCCAAGCTATGCCGGCGCATCGAGCGCCATATCAAAGAACTGTTCGTCTTCGTGGCCGAACCGGAGGCGCCACCGGACAACAACGCCGCCGAACGCAGCCTGCGCCACCTGGTCGTCAGCCGCAAGATCAGCGGCGGCACCCGGTCGGAACGGGGCAGCAGCAGCAAGATGACCCTGGCTTCCCTCTTCGGCACCTGGCGCGCCCAAGGACTGAATCCCCTCGCCGCTTGCCGACAACTGCTCACTTCCCCGCAACTCTGAACAGTTACCTTTGCCCGCCGTCGCATGACGCCCACCCGTCGGGTGGAGCATCTGGTGGACCACTGCCCCGACTGCGGAACCGAGTTGTCCGGCGGCTGGACCCAGCGCACCCGGGAGGTCATCGAGTTGCCCCAGGTTCCGGCGGAAGTTACCGAGCACGTCTACATCGCCAGGGATTGTCCGGGGTGCCGACGCCGCTGCGTTCCCACCGCGCAACTGGATGGCGTGGTGATGGGCCAGCAGCGCCTGGGTATCAACCTGGTCAGTCTGATCGCCACGCTGCGAGAGGAGGCCCGACTGCCCATTGGCGCCATCCAATGGTATCTGCGCACCGTCCATGGGCTGCGCCTCAGCGTGGGAGCCATCATGGCTGCGGTGCATCGCACCGCGCAAAAGGCCCAGGCCGCCGTGGACCGGATTCTGGCCGAGATCCGCGCCAGCCCAGTGGTCCACGCCGACGAGACCAGCTGGCGTGAGGACGGCCACAACGGCTACGTGTGGACTTTCAGTACCCCCACCCAACGCTACTTCCTGCGGCGGGGTCGCAACAAGGAAGTGGTGGATGAAGCTCTGGGCGACACCTTCTCCGGCGTGCTGGTCAGCGACTTCTACGCTGCCTACCACCATTATGACGGCCCCAAACAGCGCTGCTGGGTCCACCTGCTGCGGGACATCCATGATCTGAAGGCCCTTTACCCGAAGGACCAAAAGCTGGCGCAGTGGGCCGACGCCGTCCACGAGATTTACGACCGGGCCAAAGCCAGCGCCCATCCCCAGACAAGCGGCGACGCGCCGCCCAACTGGCCCTGGAACGGCAGCTGCTGGCCATTTGCCAACCCTTCCTTCACGACCCTTCGGCAACCCAGGCCAAGTTATGCCGACGCATCGAGCGCCATATCAAAGAACTCTTCGTCTTCGTGGCCGAACCGGAGGCGCCATCGGACAACAACGCCGCCGAACGCAGCCTGCGCCATCTGGTCGTCAGTCGCAAGATCAGCGGCGGCACCCGGTCGGAACGGGGCAGCATCAGCAGGATGACCCTGGCTTCCCTCTTCGGCACCTGGCGCGCCCAAGGACTGAATCCCCTCGCCGCTTGCCGGCAACTGCTCTCTTCCCCGCAACTCTGAACAGTTACCGTTGGTAAGGGCATAAAATGCGGGTATAATCGTGGTAGCAACCTATGGGCCGGCGAAGCTGATTGCGGTCTTGATGTTAAGATAATGTGCGGTATTCGTCGGCGGCAGAATTCAGGCAGGTGAAGGCGTGCGCGAAGTAATTCAGGAAGCGGTAAATCAGCTGGATACGGGCAACCCCTGCGTACTGGCTACGGTGGTTCGCACCAAGGGTTCCACCCCCCAGAAGGCCGGCGCAATGCTGCTGGTACGCACCGACGGCACCGCCGTGGGCACACTGGGCGGCGGCTGCGTCGAGGGCGACATCTGGTTCGCCGCACAGGAAATCCTGCGCAACCAGGGTGGCCCCGAGTTCAAGGACTACTATCTCAACGAAGACATCGCGGCGCGGGACGGCCTAGTCTGCGGCGGCACGATGTATTTCTACCTGGAACCATTCTGGGAGACGGACGACTTTACCGACATTGGCCAGGAACTGCTGGGGGCTTACGACGGCGCCGAGCCGGCCGCGCTGGCAACCGTGGTCAGGTCGGATGGCGACACGGCTCAACTGGGAGCCAAGCTGCTGCTGCGCTCTGACGGGTCGGTGGCGGGCAGCATTGGCGCCGCCGAACTCGACGAGATGGCGTTGGAAGTTGCCGCCCGCGTTGCCTCCGTGGGCGCGAATGAGGCGGTGGACATCGACGACCAGACCGAGCTGTTCGTTGAGGGATTTACCACTCCGCCCACGCTGGTAATGGTTGGCGGCGGGCACGTTGGCAAAGCGACGGCAGACCTGGCCCACCGGCTCGGCTACCGCGTTTACATCGTGGACGACCGGCAAGATTTCGCCAATCCCGAACGGTTCCCCTACGCTGAGGAAACCATCGTTGCGCCCTATACCGACTGGGCGACGCATCTCGACATCAATGTGAACAGCTTTATCGTCGTTGCGTCGCGCGGGCACTGGTTCGACGATGTGGCCCTGGAATCTGCGCTGACCACCCGCGCCCGCTACATCGGTTTGCTGGGCAGCCGTCGCAAGACGCTGATGATCTACCAGCGGCTGCTGCAGCTGGGTGTGCCCCGCGAGCGACTGGCCGAGGTGCGCGCTCCCATCGGGCTGGACATTGGCGCGCTGGAACCGGCGGAGCTGGCGGTGAGCATCATGTCGGAAATCATCATGGCCCGTCGCGGCGGCAAGGGCAGCCCGATGACCATGGACGACTGGTACCTGAACCGCGCCGAACAGCGGGCGAACCGGGCGATGAGCGTGCCGGCGGACTAGCCGGGCCCGGCCTCAACGCGTTGGAAAAACTGGCTACCATCACGTCTGCGGTGCTGCTTGCCGCCGGCGTTTCCCGGCGCATGGGCACGCTGAAAGCCCTGCTGGACTGGTCGGGCCGGCCGCTCATTGTCCACCAGATTGTTGCCTTGCGCCAGGCCGGCGCCGACGAGGTGGTGGTGGTGCTGGGGCATCGCGGCGACGAATTGCAGGCCCGTATTGGCGCCAACCGGGATGTCTATGACGCGGGCAACGTCCGCTGCGCCCACAACCCTGACTACGCCCTGGGCAAAACAACGTCCATCAAGGTTGGGCTGCAGGCTATCGATCCCGACCCGGACCGGCCGGGCGACATCCTGATGCTCAACGTTGACCAGCCCCGCAGCGCCAGCGTCATACGGCAGGTTCTGGATGCGCACCACCGCGGGAGCGGCGCGCTAATCACCATTCCCACGCACCAGGGCAAGGGCGGCCATCCGATTGCCGTGCAGCGTTCGCTGTTGCCGGAGTTGCTGGCTATTGACGAGGCCACGCAGGGGATGCGGGCGGTTACGCAGCGCCACGTGGAATCCACGCAGCGCGTCGAACTGGGCGCGCCGGAGTTGCTCTGGGACGTCAATACGCCAGAGCAGTACCTGGCGGCGCTGGCTGCCGCCGGCCTGGCCGCACCGGACCAGGCTCCCCCCGACTTTTAGCCGCCGGTGGCCGGGCCGCCCAGCGTCGGGCGTACCCACTCCGATGTATCATTGCGAGCGTAGCGTGGCAATCCCGTCGCCGTAGCAACGGCGGTTCGCTCACGTGTGTTCAACCTCATCGAGATTGCCACGTCGCGATGCTCCTCGCAATGACACAGTAGGTACGCAGTCGCGGTGCTCCTCGCAATGACACAGTGGGTACGCATGAGGCGGCTCAGTCCGGTGCAATTTTCGCTCCAATCCCGACTCGCGTAATCCTGAGCGCCACGCATCGATTGACTTGACATTATTTGACTTGACATTGATTGTCTAGTCATGTATTGTGTCCACATGGACGTACAACAACGGATCACCGCGCAGGATGGATTGGGGTTTTGGCTCGGGTCGTTGGGTTCGGCGATTAAGAACAGCCTGAACCGAAGACTGGTCCCATTTGGCATCACTACGGCCCAATGGGCAATCATGGAGACCTGCTACAACGGCGAGGCCAATTCAATATCGACGCTGTGCCGAGTTATTCCGGTTGACGCCGCCGCCATCAGCCGCCAGGTTGACCGGCTGGTTGCCAAGGGATTCGTCCAGCGCCGGCGGAGCACCCGCGACCGCCGCAACGTCCGCATCACACTGACCGCCGACGGTCGCGAGCTGGTGCCCCGGTTGGCCCATATCGTGTATGCCAACAATGACCACTTCGCCAGCCGGCTCGACAGCACGGAGCAGGCGGAATTCGTGCGGATGTTGAAAAAGATCCTGGCCCACGAAGAAATTGGAGAGGACCAAATATGAGCAAGCAGTAATTAGCCGGACACAAAGCAGACTAAACCCGGATCGCCGGCATTGAAGACGACACGACCTGGAGGTTGACATGACTACCCAAATCGCCAGAGACCCTAAAACCGACCACCTGCTCACCCCCGAAAACTCGGCATTGATTTTGATTGACTTTCAGCCCGGTCTGATTGACGGCACCAGGTCGGTTGGCCGGGAGATCCTGGTCAACAACGTAGTGGCGCTGGCCAAGACCGGCAGCCTGTTTCGGTTGCCCATCGTGTTATCCACCGTAGCGGTGACCGCCGGCTACCAGGAAGATACAATTGCCGAGCTGAAGTCGGCCCTGCCCGACGTTCCTACCATCGACCGCTTCAAAGTGAACGCCTGGGAAGAACCCGCTTTCCGCGAGGCGGTGATCGCCACCGGACGGCGCAAGCTGATAATGGCCGGACTGTGGACGGAAGTGTGCCTCGTGTTCCCGGCGCTGGACCTGCTCAACGAGGGCTATCAGGTGTACGCCGTGTCCGATGCGTCGGGCGGCACCAGCGTCGACGCCCACGAGCGCGGTATGCAGCGGATCATCCAGGCCGGGGCGGTGCCGGTAACTTGGGAAGCGGTGATGGCGGAGCTGGCGCGACTGAATATTGAGGACTACGACTTCAACGGGTTCATGGAGCTGATGAACGTGTACTTGCCCGCCAGCGTGTGATTCCATCCGTCCCGTAGGGGCCGGCTTGAAGCCGGCCGCTACGCCGGGAAAGGTTATTCGGGAGAAGCTATTCAGGAGGGGTTGCCATGGACGTTGCCAGTAATTCGGGACGGCAAGCCGCCGTCCTGCCTGTTATCTGCCTTGCTCTTTTCCTCAGCGTACTGAACGCCTCCGCCCTGGGGGTAATGCTGCCCGACATCGCTGCCGACTTGTCTGTCGATACCGGTCAACTCGGTTGGGTAATGACCGGCTTCCTCCTGGTCTTTGGCATCGCTATCCCATTCTATGGCCGGCTCGCCGACCGCTACGGCGCCAAGCCGATGTTTATTCTGGGATTGACCATATTCCCGATCGGGTCGCTGGTGTGCGCTTTGGCGCCCAGCCTGGAAGTACTGCTGCTAGGGAGAATCATCCAGGCTGCCGGCGGCGCGGCCATCCCCGGATTGGGTATGACGTTAGCCAGCCGTGCCTATGGCCCAGAGTCTCGCGGGAAGGCTCTGGGCATTCTGGCTGCTACCATCGGCGCCGGCTCTGCCGCCGGGCCGCTGCTGGGCGGCTTACTGGCAGCGTCGTTGGGCTGGCAATCCATCTTTTACATCAACGCCGGCTCAATTTTGCTGGTTCCAGTTACGCTGCAGATTCTGTCATCCAACGAACCACGCTCTGCCGGCAGCCTGGACTTCTGGGGCGGGGCAGCGTTGGGAATGGTGGTAGTTGGCGCGTTGCTGGCGTCGTCGGTGGGAGCGCGGTCGGGCTGGCTTTCACTTCCGGTTCTGGTGGGTGTCGTAATCTTCAGCGTGGGTTTGCTGGCGCTGTTGTATCGACAACGCAAAGCCGCTTCGCCATTCATCCCCCAGGAGTTTTTGCGCAGTCGCCGGTATGTCGCGCTACTCGGCATTAGCTTTACCGTGATGGCGACTAACTTGGCCGTTCTTATCGGCATTCCCATTCTGATTGCCGCAATTCATGGTCTGACCGCAATTCAGGTGGGCCTGGTGATGCTACCCGGCGCAATATGCAGTTCAGTATTCGGCGTATTGGCTGGCCGCCTTACGGACCGCAAAGGCGCTGGGCTGCCGATGCGGGTGGGAGCGCCGATTATGCTGCTTGCTGTGCTGGGACTATCTACCTATGCGGGGACGTCAATCTGGGCGGTTGCCCTTTTCGCCGGGTTGCTCGGCGCGGGGTTCGGCCTGGTTAACACGCCGCTGGCGGCGACCATATCGAAAATCATGCGGGGGCCCATGCTGGTAACTGTTCAGAGTTGCGGGGAAGTGAGCAGTTGTCGGCAAGCGGCGAGGGGATTCAGTCCTTGGGCGCGCCAGGTGCCGAAGAGGGAAGCCAGGGTCATCTTGCTGCTGCTGCCCCGTTGCGACCGGGTGCCGCCGCTGATCTTGCGACTGACGACCAGGTGGCGCAGGCTGCGTTCGGCGGCGTTGTTGTCCGGTGGCGCCTCCGGTTCGGCCACGAAGACGAACAGTTCTTTGATATGGCGCTCGATGCGTCGGCATAGCTTGGCCTGGGTTGCCGAGGGGTCGTGAAGGAAGGGTTGGCAAATGGCCAGCAGCTGCCGTTCCAGGGCCAGTTGGGCGGTGCGTCGCCGCTTGGTCTGGGGATGGGCGCTGGCTTTGGCCCGGTCGTAAATCTCGTGGACGGCGTCGGCCCACTGCGCCAGTGGCGCGTCATCGGGGTAGAGGGTTCGCAGGTCGTGGATGTCCCGCAGCAGATGGACCCAGCAGCGCTGTTTGGGGCCCTCGTAATGGTGGTAGGCGGCGTAGAAGTCGCTGACCAGGACGCCGGCGAAGGTGTCGCCCAGAGCTTCATCCACCACTTCCTTGTTGCGACCCCGCCGCAGGAAGTAGCGCGCCGATGGTGTGCTGAAAGTCCACACGTAGCCGTTGTGTCCATCCTCACGCCAGCCGGTCTCGTCGGCATGGACCACTGGGCTGGCGCGGACTTGGGCCAGAATCCGGTCCACTGCGGACTGGGCCTTTTGCGCAGTGCGATGCACCGCCGCCATGATGGCTCCCACGCTGAGGCTCAGCCCATGGACGGTGTGCAGATACCGCTGGATGCCGGCGATGGGCAGTCGGGCCTCCTCTCGGAGCGTGGCAATCAGACTGACCAGGTTGATACCCATGCGCTGCTGGCCCATCACCACGCCGTCCATTTGTGCAGGGGGAACGCAGCGGCGTCGGCACCCCGGGCAATCCCTGGCGATGTAGACGTGCTCGGTAACTTCCGCCGGAACCTGGGGCAGGTCGATGACCTCCCGCGTGCGCTGGGTCCAGCCACCGGACAACAGCGTTCCGCAGTCGGGACAGTGGTCCACCACATGCTCCACCCGACGGGTGGGCGTCATGCGACGGCGGGCAAAGCCGTGGGGCCGCCCCTGGCGTGGCGCTTTGGGCTGGGCCGGTTTCTGGCTGGCTTCGGGTTTGACACCGGGCATCCCCCGGGCGCCACTGGGTTTGGCCCGCCCTTCCAGCTGAGCAACCCGTTGCTCCAGGCCCTCGATGATGGCCTGCTGTCGGGCTATGATGGCCTCCTGCCGTATGACGATGGCGATGAGCACATCGCGGTCAGCAGTGGACAGGTCGATTTCCGGATTCATACCCGTTATATGACATAACCACAACCCCTCGCGCAAGCCATCCCCGAACCTCTTTGAACCAATTCCCCCACCAAGTCTGAACAGTTACCCATGCTGGCGTCGGCTTTGAGCATCAATTCGATGCTGTTCTTCCTGGGCGGCAGTTTTGGCACGACGCTGCTGATTGCGGTGACCGCGGCGCGAGGAACACCGGGCAGCAATCCGCTGAACCCTTTTTACTCCGGCGCGGCCGCCGGCTTTAGCGATGGCTTCCTGATTCTGACGCTCCCGGTGATTGCCGCGCTGGCCCTGTTATTGGCGCTCACCAATGTTGCCGAGCCAAGCGTCGCCGGGCCTGCGATGGACGCAGAACCGGATGCTGTCGAAAGTCCCGGGTGGACCGGCGACTGTTCGGTACCCTGGACCCCGCAATGCGTCGAATTTGGTGAGACGGCGCGGCCCACGAACCGACTTGCCCAACTGCGCTCTCAATGAAACGCCAAGAACCGGTACACGCCAATGACCGGCTTGCGGCGGGTTGTTCCAAAGAAAAGGCCAGGACCCAATTACGGTGTCCTGGCCTTGTTTATCCATCGGCTATGGCCGTCCGCTGGCCGGTCTTCCGACCGATATGCCCGCCGTTCCAGTGGCGCCTATATGCGCTGGGTCAGGCGTGTGGCCTATGCGTTTATACCAACGGCTCGCCCGATGCTTCAGATTCTCCCCATCGGTCGGTGCGGTTCATGGGCCCGCTAACACCCACCGACAGGGCGTGTACAGGGGTAAAGCCATCTATGGTTCAGCGTTATTAACGAAACCATTTCACACCTCCTGCAATGACGGTTATTTACCATCCGGTTTCGGCGGGTGGGATTTCCCAGCAACCCCAGCACCTTGAATACAGAGTATAGCGTGGAGCGATACTTGTCAACCCCAAAACATGGCGATTTTCGCGAATTGGCGACCCTGTATCCGAGGCCACCCGTACCCACTTTAATCTGTCATTGCGAGGAGCATAGCGACGTGGCAATCTCGATAGGTTGCACACACGTCGGCGAACCGCCGGTGCTATGGCGACGGGATTGCCACGCTACGCTCGCAATGACAGATTATTACGCTCTCAATGACAACGTGGGTACGCGTAAGACGGCATTAACATCGCGTTTGGCGGGAAACGGAGCCATGCCGACGGGTTCTGCAGTCGGATTAGGGTAAAATGTCCGTGTTCACGGGACGCCCAGGGGAACCAGAACAGAAGGCGGGAAATCCGATGTTGAATGGCAACGGAACCGAACCAACGGCGCCACCCAGCGTCTACAACGATGGCGGCGTGACCATTGTCGGTATGATTGGCGTGGTGCGAGAGGCCGCGGCCAACCGGGGCGCAACGCTGAGTCTCTTCGGGGGTGGCATCAATCCGGGAGCCGAGGTGCCGTCGGGCGTGGACCCGGACTACATCCTGGATTTTGCCCGCACCCACGAAGCCGCCGGCTTCGACCTGGTGCTGACCGGATACTCGTCGTCCACTCCTGACGGGTTTGAGGTGGCTGGCTACGCCGCCGCACACACCACCCGGCTGGGCTACCTGATCGCACACCGGCCCGGATTCGTCGCGCCGACGCTGGCCGCCCGCAAGGCCGCCACGCTGGACCAGCTGACCAACGGCCGCATCGCTTTGCACATCATCACCGGCGGCAACGACCTGGAGCAGCGGCAGGATGGGGACTGGCTGGACCATGATGCCCGTTACCGGCGCACCGACGAATACCTGGATGTGATGCGCCGCATCTGGACCGAAACCGCACCCTTCGACCACGACGGCGAGTTTTACCGGCTGGAGAATGCTTACAGCCAGGCCCGATGCCGCCAGTACCCGCACCTGCCGCTGTTTTTTGGCGGAGCATCGGAGATGGCGCTGAACGTGGCCAGCCGCCGCGCCGACCTCTTCGCGCTGTGGGGCGAGCCGCGGGCGTCTATCGGCGAACGCATCGCCGACGTGCACCGTCGCGTTGCCGCCTCCGGTCGCGACCCTGCCCAGATGCGGTTCAGCCTGTCCGCCCGCCCGATCCTGGCCGCTACCGAGGCCAAGGCGTGGCAACGGGCCGAGGCTATCCTGGACCGGGTCAAGGAGGCCACCGCCGGCCGCATCACCCCGGGCGTGCCGACGCGTCCGCAGTCCGAGGGAGCCTGGCGTCTGCTGCGGTTCGCGGCGGAGGGCAACGTCCACGACGAACGGCTCTGGATGCCCATTGCCGCGGCCAGCGGAGCATCGGGCAGCACGACCTGCCTGGTGGGAACGCCGCAGCAGGTGGCCGATTCGCTGCTGGCCTACTACGACCTGGGCTGCTCGGCGTTCATCATTCGTGGCTTCGACCCGCTGGCCGACGCCGCCGAGTACGGCCAGGAACTGATACCGCTGGTGCGGGAAGGTGTGGCCCAGCGGAGGGGTTCCGGTGTGGGGAAACCGAGCTGACGACAAGCGGGCTGACGGATATGGCAAGACGGCGCTGGTAGGTCCGATCCGGACGGTGGAGCAGCAACGTGACACGTTGGGAAATACCGACGCCGCTGGGGATCTCCGACGTCCAAATGTCGGACGGGGCAATTGTCAGGCTGCGGAGGCGCGTCACGCGTACCCACTTTAATCTGTGGCTGCGAAGAGCGCCCGCTCATCCCGAGCTCGTCGAGGAACGTGGCAATCTCGATAGGTTGCACACACGTCGGCGAACCGCCGGTGCTATGGCGACGGGATTGCCACGCTGCGCTCGCAATGACAAAGTGGGTACGCAGGAGGGGTGCAACGAGATTTAGAACACCGGTCCATACGGTGTCCCATCAAAGCGATTGGTTCCAACCCTACCGTAGCCTTCGCCTTTTTGCCAAGCGTAGACCTCAGCACTCTTACCCAGGTGGACTACGATTGCGGTCCGGATACAACTCACGTTCTGCAACTGGAAAATCCGGAAGGTTGCGCGGCGACGACGATCGAATTACTGGAACCTCAAGGATTGGTGACTGCTCGCTAAGGGCGTTGGCAAAGCACGGTATCCGCCTTCATCGCAACCTGCTATGATTCGGGCCAACAGAATGTCTGATCACTGGCGCCGCGAGAAAGATCGCCTCGCCAACACTGATTGAGTGTCGATTGATCCGCAACTCCACTCTTGTCATACATACCCGTCTTCGGAGGCCCTATCATGGTGGACTACGCAAGCCTGTTCTCCCGCAACCTGCCTCGCTCCGTGGCGACGCCGGTGGGCTCCAGTGCCCAGGTAAAGTACATATTCTCGGTGACCAATGCGGTGCCAGAGGTGATTGACGCTGACGAATACCTGACTGCCATCGCGGCCGGCTTGGCTGGCGGCGGCGCGGCTTCGCTGGCCGGCTATCCACCCGCCGGCGGACACGTCGGCTTCCGGGAGCTGATCGCCCAGCGGTTGGCTTCCAATCGCGGATTCAACGCCTCGCCGGACGATGTGTTTATCGCCGACGGCGCCGGGGGGTCCATCACCATCCTGCTGGATTCCTTCATCAATCCGGGCGACCCGGTGCTGGTGGAGGAGTTCACCTATATGGGCAGCCTGCGGATGATGATGGAACGGGGCGCTGAACCCATCCACGTGCCCTCCGACGAAGACGGAATGCTGCCCGATGCCGTTGAGGACATTCTGAAATCCCTGGACGGCGCGGGCCGGCGGGCGAAGTTCATCTGGACGATTCCGGTGTTCCAAAATCCGCTGGGCTACACGGTGTCGGAGGCGCGGCGAAACGCGCTGCTGGACGTGGCCGAACGCTGGGGCGTGCCTATCCTGGAGAACGAATCCTACGCCGACTTTCGCATCGATGGCGACCCACTGCCACCGGCAATGTCCGGGATGCGGGACAACGCCGACGTGATGTACGTGTCGTCTTTTACCAAGCTGCTGGGCTGCGGGCTGAGGGTCGGGTTCGGGGTGCTGCCGCCGGCGGTGAAGGCGGCGCTCCCGCTGGCCAACGCCGAGAATCTGCCCCGTCGCAACGCCAGCCACCTGGCAACCATGCTGGTGTATGAGTATATGCGCGACCACGAGGCCGAGCACATCGAGGCGGTGCGAAAGGCGCTGCAAGTGCGACGAGACGCCATGCTGGAGGCGCTGGCCGCCAACTTTCCCGCCTTCTGCGACTGGACGGAACCCCAGGGCGGCATGATGATTTTCGTGCGGCTGCCCGAAGGCGCAGACACCTGGGGCACGCTGGAAAAAGCTACGCAACGCGATGTGAAGTACAACCCGGGCGGAATGTTCCGGTCTGACCGCGACCGCAACAACCACTTCCGGCTGACCTACAGCCACAATTCCCCTACCGAGATTCACGAGGGTATCGCGCGCCTGGCCGAGCTGTTCCGCGAGGAAGGGTACTTTGAAGGGTAGGAACTTCACCCTCTCCCCAACTCCCTCCCCTGCCCTCTCCGATTGAAGGAGAGGGGGTTCAAGAGAATGGCAACTATGACCACGATTGCAGGACCCACTGCTCCACCCACCATCACCGTTAGCGTGGATGGTCTATCGGTGGCTGTACCCGCCGGAGCGTCCGCGCTGGACGCCATCAACGCATCCGGCGTGGTCATCTCCCAGCTGTGCAAAGATGCTGATATGCCGGCCATCGGCGCGTGCCGTACCTGCCTGGTGCAGATTGACGGTGTGCGCGGCTTTCCGGCGTCGTGCTCGGTGCCGGCCACCGAGGGGATGGTGATTCACACCGACACGGCGGATGTACGGCGTATTCGCTCGGGTGTGATTGAGTTGACGCTGGGGATGGTGAACGGGGGACACCCCTCACCCCCGGCCCCTTCGATGCCGGGGGGAGTTGAGGGGTATGGGCAGTTGTCGGCGGCGGCGGAGTGGCATGGGATTGGTGAGCGGCGGTGGGAGGCGCGGGAGCGGTCGGCTACCGATACGTCCAACCCGGTGTTCAACCTGGCGATGGACGCCTGCATTCTGTGCGCGCGCTGCGTCAACGCCTGCCAGTCGGCGCACCAGTTCATCGGGGCCATCGATGTGCTGGGGGCTGGGGAAACCGCCCGCATCGCCACGGCCGGTGACAAACCGCTGGCCGACAGCATCTGCACCACCTGCGGCCAGTGCCTGAGCGTGTGCCCCACCGGGGCCATCAGCGTCAAGGAGCCGCCGGCCATCAGCGCACCGACCCACACCATCAGCACCACCTGCCCGTACTGCGGGGTTGGCTGCGGTATCCAGTTGGAAATTGACGACGCCACCGACCGCATCGTGGCCTCCCACGACGATTCCGACAACCTGTCCAGCGTGGGGATGCTGTGCGTCAAGGGACGCTTCGGCTACACGTTTGCCCAGCATCCCGACCGCATCAGAACGCCGCTCATCCGCGACGGCGAGCGTTTCACCGGGCCGTTCCGTGAGGCGACCTGGGACGAGGCGCTAGACCTGGTGGCGAGCCGGCTGTTGGAATACCGGGGCGACCGGTTCGCAACTCTCTGCTCGGCCAAGGCCACCAACGAGGACGGGTACGTGCAGCAGAAGTTCTCCCGACTGGTGATGAGCAGCAACAACATAGACCACTGTACGCGCCTCTGCCACGCCCCATCGGTGGAAGCGATGCTGACATCGCTGGGCAGCGGCGCCACCAGCAATTCGTACACCGATTACGAGGGCGCCGGCTGTCTGGTCGTAATCGGCTGCGACCCCACGTCCAACCATCCGGTGGCCGCTTCCCGGATGCGGCGGGCCGTCGTCGATCGGGGCGCCAAACTCATCGTTATCAACCCCCGCCGCATTGATATGTGCGACTACGCCGACCTGTGGCTGCGGCCTTACCCCGGCACCGACGTGGCGCTACTGAATGCGATGGCGCAGGTCATCGTGGGCGAAGGTTTGGCCGATGCCGATTTCGTCAGCAACCGCACCGAAGGCTACGACGACTGGCGCGCCGTTATCGACGCCTACACGCCGGAGCGGGCCGCCGCCATCACCGGCGTTGCGACGGATGACATCCGCGCCGCCGCCCGAATCTTCGCCCGCCCACCGGTGCCTCGGGGAGCTGATGACGGCATCGGCTACGGTGGCTCCTGTCTGATTTGGGGCATGGGCATCACCCAGCATACCAACGGCACGGCCAACGTCCACGGCGTGCTGAATCTGGCCTTGGTCGCCGGGCAGCTGGGCCGGCGCGGTTCGGGCATCTCCCCGCTGCGTGGGCAGAACAACGTGCAAGGCTGCGGCGACGCGGGATGCTTGCCCAACTCCCTGCCGGGCTACCAGGGCTTGCGTCCCGATACGCTGGTGCGATTCGGCGACGCCTGGGGCGCGAATGGGCGCATCCCCGATACGGCTGGCCTGGTGGTTACCGATATGGTGGAATCTATGGAGCGGCCCGACGGGGTGCGTGCCATGTACATCACGGGCGAGAATCCGCTGCTCAGCGAACCCGACCTGAACCGGGCTGATGAGCTGTTCCGGCGGCTGGAGTTCCTGGTGGTGCAGGACATCTTCATCCACGAAACGGCGGAGTTGGCCGACGTAATTTTGCCGGCCACCAGCTTTGCCGAGAAGGACGGCACCTTCACCAACAGCGAGCGGCGGGTGCAGCGGGTACGGCAGGCCATCCCGCCGGTGGGCGGCAGCCGGCCCGACTGGGACATCGTGTGCGACCTGGCCAGCCGCATGTGCGACCGGCTGGGGTTGCCGTGGGCTGATCAATTCACCTACCGACACCCGTCGGAGATTTTTGACGAGATGGCCCAGCTGACGCCCATACTGTCCGGCATTTCCTATCAGCGGCTGGACGCCGAGGGTGGCATCCAGTGGCCCTGCCCGTCGCCGGAGCATCCGGGCACGACCTACCTGTACGCCGACAATTTCCCCCGGGGGGAACGGGCGAAGTTTGTGGCCTTTGAGCAGGGCCCGCTGGCGGCGGAAACTCCGTCGGAACGGTTCCCGTTGGTGTTAAACACCGGGCGAGTGTTGTATCACTGGCACGGCGGCACCATCACACGGAGGGTGGACGGCCTGATGGCCCGGTCTCCGGCGCTGGAGGTGTCGATAAACCCTCTGGATGGCGAGCGATTCGGGTTGCAGGACGGGGGGCAGGTGCAGGTGCGTTCACGACGCGGTTCATTGACGGGCGTGGCGCGCTACACCTACCGGATGCGCACCGGCGAGATTTTCATTCCTTTCGTGCGTCTGAGCGACTCGGCGGCCAACTTCCTCACCAACGCGGCCTATGACCCTGAGTCGCGCATACCGGAGTACAAGGTGTGCGCCGTGCGGGTGGAGGCGGTGGAAGAGTAGCCGTAGATCCGTTTTCGGAAGGTCGTCAGAGTCGTGGACATCCGCTCTTTGGGTTAACCGCGCCGTTCCCGGCCCTCAATAAAATGCACGGCTTCGTCGGGGCTGATGCGTCCCACCGGGCCGCTGGCGTACATTGCGCCCAGGACGGTGCCGCCGCGTCCCAACAGGAACTCGGTGGGTTGGATGTGGCCGTCGTGGTTATCCGACCACCACGATCCGAGTAGCTCGGCGTCGGCGGGGGTAACTCCGTATGCCAATGGAAACTTGACGCCGGCCTTGGTTGCCATCTCCTGCACCAGTTGCCTGGGTTCCACACTGGCGGCGACGATTTCAACGCCCATCTCGGCGAGGGCGGCGCTGTTCTCCTGCCATGCGGCCAACTGCCGCGCGCAGTAGGGTCACCAAACGCCGCGGTAGAACAGCAGCGCCAGGTAGCGCGATGACATCGCCTCCGGCAGAGCCAGCGCGCCGCCGTCAATCAGGTTCAGCGTCAGCTCTGGCAGACGGTCTCCCTGTTGTAGTTTTTCGCCCATGGTAGCTCCTGATTCAGTAGCTTATCAGCTTTGCGGTCGCTCTGGCCAGAACAGTTCATAAAGCCGTTCCGACAGTTCTTCGCACAGTCGGAGGCCGGCAATTACATCACCGGTGTCCGCTTCATCTTCGTAAAAATTAGAATGCAACGTTCGGGCGACGCCAAAAGAATTTCTGATCCAGTTTTCCGTATCAGCGTCTCCGGATTCCCCAACTAATGAGCTCAACTGACGAATAACCTGCCAGATAGAGCGGTGCTGGTGGATTATGCCGCCGTGTTGAGCGCTGATGGCCTTTATGGTCTCAGCAACTATTCCCCAAGCCTTGTTGGATGCCTGGGGCAGGTCGCAATCTTCGCGCAAATGCTTCCAAGCGCCGGCGCGGAAATCCTGGCTGAGCCGGGCATATTTTTCCGGGCTGCGCTCGGCGTCATCGGGTTGGGCCGGGTCTCGGGCGGCGGCCAGGCCGCGGGCTACGGCGGCGGAGATGGCATCGTCAGGGTGTATCATACTGGCCGTTCCGGCCAGAACAAATCGTACAAACGATCAGAGAGTTCTTCGCAAAGCCGGAGGCCGGCCGTTATCTCCTCTACAGACGCTTCGTCTTCGTAAAAGTTGGAATGCAAGGAGCGGGCGACCATAAAGGCGTTATTGATAGAGTCCCGAGTTTCCGTATCGCCCGATTCTCCGGCCAGATTAGAGAGCTGCCGCAGCACCTGCCAGATGGAACGGTGTTGGTGGATGTTGCCGCCGTGCTGCGCGCTAATGGCCTTGACGGTCTCGGCGACCGTGCCCCAAGCCTTGTTGGAAGCCTGGGGCAGATCACCGTCTTCGAGGAGATGCTTCCAGGCTCCGGCACGGAAATCGCTGCCAAGACGAGCGTATTTTTCCGGCCCACGATCAGCATCGTCGGGTTGGCTGGGGTCGCGCGCGGCGGCTAACCCACGGGCGACCGCGGCGGCGATGGTTTCGTTAGGGTATATCATACTGGTCGCTCCGGCCAGAACAAATCGTACAAACGATCAGACAGTTCTTCGCAAAGCCGGAGGCCGTCCGTTATCTCCTCTACAGACGCTTCGTCTTCGTAAAAGTTGGAATGCAGGGAGCGGGCGACCATAAAGGCGTTATTGATAGATTCCCGAGTTTCCGTATCGCCCGATTCTCCGGCCAGATTAGAGAGCTGCCGCAGCACCTGCCAGATGGAACGGTGTTGGTGGATGGCGCCACCATGATGTGCGCTAACGGCCTTGACGGTTTCGGCGACCATGCCCCAAGCCTTGTTGGAAGCCTGGGGCAGGTCTCCGTCTTCGAGGAGATGCTTCCAAGCTCCGGCACGGAAATCGCTGCCAAGACGGGCGTACTTTTCCGGCCCATGGTCGGCATCGTCGGGTTGGCTGGGGTCGCGCGCGGCGACTAATCCACGGGCGACCGCGGCGGCGATGGTTTCGTCGGTGTACACGATTCCAGTGGATCAGTCGCCCACGGCTTCCGCAGTCGGAGACTTCAGGCGCTCCGGCCACCACGGGTCGTCATAATCTTCGAACAGACCCTTGAGGTGAGGCATCACCTCGGTGGCGAACAGCTCGGTATTCTTCCTGGTCAACTCGGGCGGCATGGATCCAATCTGAAGCAGTACCATCAGGTGTCCAATGCGGAGCATTTCGGCAGCTTCGGTGAGCTTGCGGCGCACCGTTTCCGGACTGCCGGCGATGATGTGCCCCTGCTCAACGTAATCCTTCCACTTGTTTTCCGTGGCGGCGCGTCGGGCCTCTTCCCCCATCTGGGGACGCAACGACTTGCGGATGGATTCCAGCGAGCGGTAGCCGGGCGATTCGGCGTAGGGCGGATACACCCGCAGCATTTTTTCGTAGAAATACTGCACATGCTGCTCGTAATCCTGCTCGGCCTGCTCGTCGGTCTCCGAAACGCACACCAACTGCAGGAACCCCAGGCGATGGGGATTGTCGTCCACGCCACGCTCGGCAGCGCGGTCCCAGTAACCTTTCACGATGTTGTAGCCGCGCAGGTAGCCGTAGTAAGAAAGGTAGCAGTACACGTAGTCGCGGTCCAGAACCCAATCCCAGGTTTCCAGGCTGCCCGAGCCGGGAATCCAGACCGGCGGATGGGGTTCCTGCATGGGCCGCGGCCAAATGCTGATGTAGCGTAGCTTGTTGTACTTGCCGTTGAAGATAGTGGGCTGGCGCTGCGTCCAGGCCTGCATAATCACGTCGTGGGCCTCGGTATGGCGCTCCCGCAGGGTGATGGGCACCTGGCCGTAGGAGAAGGTGGTGTCCATGGACGTGCCGACCGGGAAGCCAGCCACCAGGCGTCCGCCGGACATTACGTCCAGCATGGCCATTTCCTCGGCAACGCGCACGGGCGGGTTGTAGAGGGCCAGGCTGTTGCCGAGCACGATAAGGGCTCCGTTGTTGGTGGTGTTGGCGAGCACCGACGCAATCAGGTTGGGCGAAGGCATGATGCCGTAGGCGTTGTTGTGGTGCTCGTTAACGCAGATGCCATCGAAGCCGATTTCATCAGCGTAGCGCAGCTGATCGATGTATTCGGCGTAATACTGATTGCCCTTGGCCGGATCGAAATTCTCGTTGGGGAGGTCAACCCAGGCCGAGTGATGCTGCTCGGAAAAGTCCTCGGGCAGGTCCTGATAGGGCATCAGGTGGAAGAAGGAAATTTTCATGTTGTGACGTACCTCGGCGACGAGTCGGCTGCCTTTCGTGAGTGCTGGATTCGTGGGTGCGGGAATTGTAACATAGGGCCGGCGGCCTACCCGGTGGGCGCCGGAGATGGAACGGGGAAGAGGTCGGCAACCGGTCGGGAGAAATCGGGCAGAACCGGCTCCGCGGTGATGGTGTCATCGGTGCGAAAGACGACGGTCCGGTCCGGACGATAGGCGGTGACCGTACGCGACTGCGGATAGACCACCCAGACGAGTTGCACGCCGCCGGCTAAATATTCCTCGACCTTGGCGAACATATCTGCTGCCGAGTTGTTGGGGGATACGACCTCGACTGCCATGGCAGGTACCAAGTCCAGGATTGCTTCGGCACTCGTCGGCGAATCGCCGACAATCAACGCCAAGTCGGGTCTGCGCGTCCGGTTACGCGCCGCTCCGACATGGAACGTGGGTTCCGCGAAGACTCGTCGCTGGGGTAATTCGTGAATCGCACGTTCGAGCGCAAGCCAGATCAGGCGCACGATGTCTGCGTGTCCGTACATCTCAGGTGTCATGCCCTTTTCCTCCCCGTCCCACACGTGCTTCCGGACGATGCGGCCATCGAGGAGTTCGCAGCCCTGAGTCATCTCCCGGGGCAGGGCATTGAATTCGTCCAGCGTGTAGATTTTCTCGGCTGTGGTCATGGGCGGACTCCCGAGCAAGGTAATGGCCGGGGACGTAAACCTTTAGCTGGCCAGCCAACCCTGCACGGCTTCGATGAAATCGGCCGGGTTGTCCTCAAACACCATGTGGCCGGCGCGCTGGATTTGGGCCAGGGTGCCCTGCTGCAGCGTGGCAACCATCTGGTGGGCGGTTTCCTCGGCGAGCAGGTCGGTTTCCATGCCCCGTACCAGCAGCGTGGGGCAGGTGATTCGGTCCAGCGTGGGCCAAAGGTCAACCGACGGGGCAGCCGTGCCGTTGACGCGCTGCTCGCGGATTTCAGGGTCAAACTTCCAGCCCAGCTTGCCGTTGGGCAACTGTTGCGTTTGACCGGTGAGGCGTCGGCGCATGACGGGTTCCGAAGCGAAGCGGTTCCCGGTCTGCACGTGGGCCAGGGCCGCTTCGAAGGTGTCGAATTCAGGCGGCAGGTTGCGCAGTTCGCCGGTTATGCGGTTGCCGCCGGCGGGCTCGATCCTGGGCCCGATGTCCACGATGCAGAGGCGCTCCAGTCGCTCGGGGTGCTCGCCGGCGAAGGCCATGCTGTTGCGTCCGCCCATGGAGTGGCCAAACAGGATGAACTTGTCCAGGCCGATCGCATCCAGGAACCCGACCAGATCGGCTACGAAGGCATCGGTGGAGTAGTCGCCGCCGGGGGCGTGGTCGGTGTCGCCGCGACCGCGCTGGTCGAGGGCGTATACGTGATAGTCACGGTACAGGGATTCGGCAACGTCATCCCAAACGTGGGCGTGGCCGCGCAGACCGTGCAGCATGACCAGCGGCGGCTTGCCTGCGGTGCCCCAGTCGAGGTAGTGCAGGTTGATACCGTTGGCGGTAATGTGCTTGCTCTTGGGCTGGACTTGCGTAGTCATGGCGATTACTCCTCAGATGCGGTGGTGCATTGGCCGGTTGGCCGTCGGGTGGATGAACGGATAGACAATTACTTCAATAGATACTTACTTCAGCTGCCAGTTGGGGCGGCGCTTTTCGGCGAAGGCGCGGGGGCCTTCCTTGCTGTCTTCGGTGGTAAGGATGTAGTCGTAGGCCACATAGGTCTTGGCGCTGATTTCGGCGATGGACATATCCAGGCTGCTGTAGGCCAGGTCTTTGATGGTGCGGACGGCCAGCGGAGCGTTTTGGGCGATGCTCTCCGCCATCTTGACCGCTTCGGACAGCAGGTCGTCAGCCGGCACCACCCGATTGAGAAACCCCATTTCCTGGACTCGGGGCGCCGGCAGCAGCTCGGCGGTCATCACCAACTCCAGGACGTTGGCAATGCCAATCATCTTGGTGAGTTCCACGGCGAAGGGAGGCATCAGGCTCCACTTGGTTTCGGTAATGCCGAGGCGAGCGGTATCAGCAGCCAGTCGCACGTCGCACATTTGGGCAATCGCCCAGCCACCCGCAGCGGCGGCGCCATTGACTGCCGCAACCAGGGGCTTGTCGGGCCTGGTCCACATATGGGGTCGGTCGGGCGCCATACTGTTTTCGGCACGGGCCTGCACTCCGGCGGAATTATCCGAGGCACGCTCTTTCAAGTCGCGGCCGGCGCAGAAGTTGCGCCCGCTGCCGGTAATAACGGCCACCCACGCCTCGTCGTCCTCGTGGTCGAAGTGGTTGATGACTTCCTGCAACTCCCGGCGCAACTGCCGGTTGATGGCGTTGGAGGCTTCGGGCCGGTTCAGCGTGATGATGGCCACGTGGTTATCAACGCCGGTCTTTTCGTACAGTATGGTTTCAGGCATTGCGGTGCGTTCTCCTTGCCGGATACGGTCTTGTTGCTGGTTGACGGCGGTCGTTTCGATTGGGAAATTGGAACAGGCGACGGCAATCAGGCGTAGTGGCCCAGATACTGGCCGCCGATGACATGGACGTGTCCGTGGGACTGGCTCTGCAGTCCGTCATAGCCAAAGTTGGACAGGATACGGAAGCCGTCCGGGCAGTACATACAGCCCAGCGTGGCCGCCACGTTGCCCAGTTTCGCGATAATTCCGCTGCTCCACATATCCAGCTGCGACATATGGTGGCGAGGCATCACCAGAAGCATTATGGGCACCCAGGTCAGCCGGTTGACGATGGCAATGAGGTCGTTATCCAGATAGCGGATACGGGCCGGTTCGGTTCCAGCGACGATATCGCAGAACACGCAGCCGGCGACGGATTGGCTAGCGGCAGGGGTTGGCTGGGTCATGTCGCAGTTCCGGGAGAAGTTCGGGGCAGTGAATATCAGAGTGAATATCAGTCGGAAGGATGTCCGTTGGCGCGTTCGTCCAGGCGGCGGCGCAGGTCGGCAACCTCGGAGGCGAGTTCCTCCAGCCGCAGCAGGGTTGTCGCCAGAGTGTTTTCCGCCCGGTCGGCACGTTCTCGCTCCCGGGCAGCGCGCTCTTCGTCGGCACGCTGGCGCTCTTGGTCGGCACGCTGGCGCTCCCGGGCAGTTTGCTCGCGCTCCTGGGCAGCTTGCTCGCGCTCCTGGTCGGCTCGTGCTCGCTCCCGGGCAGCCTGTTCTCGCTCCCAATTAGCGCGTCTGGTTTCTCCCATGGTGAACCACACTTGAATTACTCCTGCCAATGCTAATGCTGCGATACCGTTGATCAGGCAATTGGTGAACAGGCCCCGCGGTACGGTTTGGGCGCCCCCGGGGAGCGCCAGGGTGATGCCAACCACCGCTCCGCTCAAACACAGGGGGGAGGACCGCGAAGAGTATCGCATCGCGAAATGTCCAGCCGATTGCCGCAGTGTTGTCCGGCGTCCCGTTCTGATTCTCATTGTACTGCATCGGTTGGCTTGCGTGTTCTCCCCACCGGGCGGCGTAGTAGCCGGCACGTTACTATACGAACCGCTGCTGCGGCGTGTCAAACACGCGGCTCGTGCTTCCCAGGCCTTTCGATTCCCCATAGCGCCCGGCCTCCGGGCAAGGAGCCTACGCTGGCTGTCGTCCCGTCGGAAACGGCGTCGTACCAAAACGCCTCATTAATCCCTTTTGACCAAACGGTTGGAGGCGGTCGGGAGCCCGCTGTTATTGCGATAGACGTGGCGATCCCGCAGTCCCGATGCCGCCAAGCACGCGTCGGCGAACCACCACCGTTGCGGCGACGAAATTGCAGCGTTGCGCTGGCAATGATGGACGGCGTTCGGCGGTGTGTTATGATTGCGATGTGCAGCCAGCCTGCGCATTTTGATTGCCTGTACCAACCGCTACACCTTGTGTATTGCCCTGATTCGCGTCTTATGTTTCGACTGGCAATTCTCACCATCAGCACATCCGGAGCCCGCGGCGAACGTGAGGATGCGGGTGGGCAGGCGATCCGCGAAAAATTGCCGCCGCCCGACTATCAGGAAGTGCGCTACGAAGTTGTGCCTGACGATGAAAATGACATCACCCGTCGGATTTCTGAATGGGCCGACTCGGGCGAAGTTGACCTGGTGGTAACCACCGGCGGCACCGGCATGGGTCGCCGGGACGTTACACCGGAAGCAGTTCGTCGGGCGATGGATCGCGAAGTCCCCGGCATGGCGGAAGCGATGCGCGCCCAAACCCTACAGTTCACGCCGATGGCCATGCTCAGCCGGTCGGTGGTGGGCATCCGCAAACACACTTTGATCATTACGCTGCCGGGCAGTCCCCGGGGCGTCGGCGAGTGTCTGGATGTGGTCTTGCCCGTATTGCCCCACTCCATCGAGCTCTTGCAGCGGGAATCGGTGCAGGAACATCCCCGCTAGCGCGTCCGTCGTTGCTGACCGTGCCTGTTGCTGCCCTTCATCATTTCCCGCATGAATCATTGCCAACATCAATCATTGCCAACATCAATCATTGCCAACATCGACATCGACGGCCAAAATCAGTGCAAACCCACCAACAAATTGAACACCGGAGATAGCCGCAAAATGACCACCCAAGCTGATGCCAACGAAACTGAAGCCGTGTACTGGCCGCGGGTCAAGGAGTTGCTGGACACCATCATGGAGCGTTGGATCGAACGCCACGGACGCCAGCCTTACCCTGGCATCCACGAGTACTGGTGGGAGACGCCGGAGGATTTGGCGAATTCGGTGTTGAACGGTTACCCGTCCATCGAACCGGGCCTGCCCGGCGCGGAAACGCACTTGGTGCGGTCTTTGCGGCTGGGTTGCGGCACCTTCGGCCGGATGCCGCTGCGGGGGCCATTCCTGTCACGAACCGAGGCGGCAGAGATTGCGTCCTGGATTGACGCCGGTATGCCGGTGGGCCCGGAGGAGTAACCCCGGAGGAATAACAATGAGCGCGGCAGAACAACCCCCGACCACTCCGGACTCGGTAGCCGCCGCCCGGCAGCAATTCGCCGTCCACAATATGATGCTCGGCGCCGAAATACTGCGCGATGCCGCCCGCCATGCCATGGTGAAAGCCGCCCGTCAACGTAGCTGGCCCTGTGAAACTCAAGAGCAACTCTACAACGCCATCAAAAAATTGGACACCGAGCAATTGCATTTGATGTCGAGCTACCTGCACGCCGAAGGGCTGCCCGACAAAATCCGTTACAGCTATGGGTCCATCATTGAAGGGGAGATAGATATGGACTGCTGGGCCGTAGGTCTGTTCCTCGAACGAATGCAAAAGCTGACCGGGTAATTTCGAATGCTCACCCCTGAACACGCGCAGATGTCCCAGGTGCTGCTGGAACGGTCACGCGTAGAGTTTAACGGTGGCAACACGCTGATAGCATCGGAATTGTTATGGGGTGCCGCAGCACATGCCATTCTGGGTATCGCTACCGAGCGCGAGTGGCATAAAGATAGTCATGGGGCCATAAAGTCCGCCGCACGCCGGCTGAGTCGTGAGCGAAACGATGATCGGATGCTCACCTATGTCGATAGCGCCGAAAAGTTGCACGAAAATTTTTATCACAACAACCTGAACGCCGGCGAAATAACGCAGAGGCGGGAACAAGCCGAAAACCTTGTACCGTACCTGCTCGCTCTACTCCCCTAACCTATGCACAAAAAAGGTAGGGGCGAATGATCATTCGCCCCTACGCTATAGGACTTGCCCTTTGCGTGCGCTTTACAGCAGTACCGGCTCCTTCTCCTTCGTGTAGATCTGGATGCGGCCACGGGTGTGGTCGATAATGCAAATCTGACCCGAGGAGGTAATCTTGACGGCGCACGGATTGGCGAAAGCCTTCTCGAAGGCGCCACCATCGTTGGTGACGGCCATGGTGCGCTGGCGAATCATGTCCGGGTTGGAGTTGAGCTTCGTCTTGCCCCACTCAGACAGCTGGTAGTCTCCCTTCAACTGGGTGCGGAAGCGTCCATCGGGAGCCAGAATCTGCACACGGTCATTCTCACGGTCGCAGACGTAGATGTCGCCATCGCTGTCGACGGCTACGGCGCTGGGCCGCTTGAACTGGCCGGGGCCGTTGCCGCTCATCCCGAAAGATGCCATCCACTGCCCGTCCTGGTTAAACTGCTGGATGCGGTCGTTGCGCCAGTCAGCCACGTAAATCAGGCCGTTGTTGTCGAGGCAGATGCCCCAGGGCAGGTTGAACTCGCCGTTGCCGGAACCGGCTGATCCGAACTGGCTCCTGAAGGAACCGTCGAGGCCGTACCTCTGGATACGGTTGTTCTTGCTGTCGACGAGCCACATGGTGTCCCCGTCGATGGTGATGCCGGAGGGGCCGTTGAACTGGCCAAGGCCGGAGCCAACTTCGCCCCAGTGGCTGAGGTACTCGCCGTCGGCGTCATAGATGGTGATGCGATTCAGGTATTCGTCCGCGACGTACAGGTTGTTGTTGCTGTCCAAGGCGCACGCAGTGGGCCAGTACATATCCCCAGCGTCTTCGCCGAACTTGCTGAATTCGCTTACGAATTCCTCGTTCAACGTGGCCACAGTTACATGCACACCGTCGGGACGGTTTTCGTAGGAACGGTTGAGAACGTAGACCTTGCCTTCTTCATCTATCGCCATGTCAACCGGATTGCGGAACCCGGTGCCGTTGAACTCATTGCGCCCGACGGAGTGGCTATAGTTAAAGGCTACGTCTACGAGCCCGAATAGATGGGTACTCATGGACTTCCCTCTCGCGTTGTGTACTCGGCGTTGCTAGCCACGGCGGGGCCGGTTTGGGCCGGATTATTCCGCCGTGGCCTTTTCTAACGGTGGTTGGGCCTACAGGAAGGGGACCTTCTCGAAGACGCCACCGTTGATGGGGTTGGAGTCCAGACCCATCCAGTCTTCCAGTATCGCGGCATAGATCTGACGGAAGTCCATGTTGGACTTCAGGTTGCCGCCCTCTTCCTGGTCGGCCGGGGCCAGCGACGGGTAGGTCCCGTAGATGCCGCCCTTGACATGTTCGCCGACCGCGAAGGCAACGGAGCCGGCGCCGTGGTCGGTGCCGGAGCCGTTGTCGCCGATGCGACGACCGAACTCGGAGTACATGAACAGCGTTACGTTGTCGCTGGCGTCATGGTCCCGCAGGTCGGTGATGAAGGTGTCGACGTTGTTGGAAACGTCAGTCCACAGGGCGCTTTGCAGCACGGCCTGGTTGGCGTGGGTGTCGAAGCCGTTGTAGGGGCTGGTGGTGAAGAGCACACGGGTTCCCAGGTCGGCCAGGTGAGTCTGGGCGATGTTCTTCATGTACTGTCCGACGACGCTGGAGGAGTACTCCACGTTGGAGGAGTACTTCGGCGGCGCGGTGGCCAGAATGTCGGCCCCGATGCGGGCGTAGGTGCCAGTGGAGCGCAGGTAGTCATTGACAAACCCGCCGCCAATGGTGGGAGCGTAAATCTTGCTGAACAGGTCCAGCGCTTCGGCGCGCTGGTCGTCGCCCTCGATGCCGGTTAGCAGACCATAGGTTTCCAGGTTGCCGACCGAGGCGACGGGCACGCTTTCCTTGGCCAGCGCGCGGGGAAGGCCGCGGCCGAAGTTTACGCCGGTGATGCCCTGGCCTTCGTTGTTGGGATCCAGTTCCTTGATGACCTGGCCCAGCCAGCCCTCGGTACCAATGGTGTCGGGCTCGCAGGTGTGCCAGATGTCCATGCTGCGGAAGTGGCTGTACGAGGGGTTGGGGTAGCCAACGCCCAAGAACACCGCCAGCTTGCCTTCGTCCCAGAACTTCTTCAGGGGCAGCATGGTGGGGTGCAAACCGATTTCGCCGTTCAGGTCGAGGACGGCCTCAGCGGGCACGCCCAAGTTGGGACGAAAGTCGCGGTAATGACCGTCGTTGTAGGGGATAACCGTGTTCAGGCCGTCGTTCCCGCCGGAGAGGGAAAGAACTACCAGAACGTTGTCCTTTTTGGTAGAGACCATTTGTTGATCCTCCGTAATGTCGCTGGGCTGTTGCCCTTACTGTTGGTTGGGGCCAGCGCTGCGCGGCGAAGTGGTCAGTTGGCGCCGTCGCAGCGAAGCCAGCCCAAAATGGGGGTTACCGGATTATTCGAACTGGAATTCCGACGTGGACGCGATAATCTGGAACATTTCGCCAGTGCGGCGAGTGAACTCGGCCTGTTCGGCGTCGTTCCCGTGGGTGAGGTTGCCGCCACGGCCAGCGTGGGCAACCAGCTGGCCACGGGTGTCGTCGGACAGGTTCAGGCAGCCTACCAGGTCGGCGCAGCTGTCTACGAACTGTTCGGGAGACAGGGTGTCGCCCTGGGACATGAGCTTGTTGATCATGCTCTGCACGCCAGGCAGCTCGGTGCGACCCAGGTAGTCGGCGGCAAAGTTGATGCGCTCTACCAGCGTGCCGGAGTCGATCCACTCGTGGCCGGTGTGCCAACCCTCAACCGTGGGAGGATTCATCAGGTCCATGCCCATGTACTTGGGTTCCTGGCTGAGTTCGAACATACCGGGCTTGATCTCGTCCCGGTGGTCGCCAACCATGCGCAGCGTACCGGCAACCATCTCGGCCGGGTTCTTCACCTTGGCGTAGCGGGCGTCCTTGAAAGAATCGGAGTTGAACAGGACGGTGAGCATGGCGTTGATGTCGTAGCCGCTGTCGAAGTAAGCCTGCTCCAGCGCTTGCAGCGTGCTCTCGTCCTTGGGCGCAGTCTGTCGCCAGCTGGGAACGGGAACCTCGTCGGCTATGAAGGCGTTGTAGAGATGGCGCGAGACGAACCGGGCGGTTGCACGCTCGGCGCAAACCATGTCGAGAATGTCGTCGCCATTCCAGTTGCCGGTCTTGCCCAGGAACGTCTTTTCATCGTTGTCGTGGTCGGCCGGGTCGAACCGGAATTCCCAGGGGCTGCGGCCATAGGGGAAGGGCGGGTACGGCGGGGCGATGTTCCAGCCGGTGAACGCACGGGCGCAGGCCTTTACGTCGTCTTCGGAGTAGTTGAAATCTTCGTCCATGCCGACGCCCATGGAGAACAGCTCGAGCAACTCGCGGCCATAGTTCTCGTTGATGCCCGCCTTGTGGCTCTCGGAGTTGTCCAGGTAGTAGACCATGCCGGGGCTGGTGGACAGCGCCATGAGCAGATCGCGGAAGTTGCCCATACCCTTGTCCCGGAACATCTGGACCATGATGCCCATCTCTTCGCCGGAGTCAATCTTGGAGTGGCCGGCGCAGAAAATCATGTGCCAGAAGAGGGCCATCTTTTCTTTCAGCTGGTACTCGGTGTTCACCATTCGATACACCCAGTTCTGGATGTTAATCTCGATGGCGCCAGCGTGGTTGTAGGTGGGATGATAGCGCAGCATCAGGTCGTCTTCGACGCCGGATTCGGGCGCCGGGTGGAGTAGTTCACCCACCACAGTGTCGTAACCTCTCGCAGCCGCAGCTTCAATCTCGTCGCGGCTGGCGTTGAAGCTGGCGCGGCGCAGAAGGTGAGCCATCAGTGCGATGTCATTGCTTCCTGCCATTTGTTCCTCCTTTGTCTCCGGTTGAGATGATTGTTCCCGAATCGGTTGATTTAGATGGCGTGAATATACCGTAATCAGCCGATTTCCGCAATTACGCAGAGCCGCTGTGACCACTTCCCGGCCCACCAACTGCGGAACTGTTATTAGTTTATAATCGTATTGCCGCAAGCGCGGGTTGTCAATACAACTGCGCGGCCAATCACCGGCCACTTCCGGCCCGGATACCCCGGATTCCCGGCGGCGTCGGCAGGGTGGCGCGATCCTCTTCGTGAGGAATCCACCCCCACCCCGGCCCGCTCCCATCGAGGGAGAGGCAACTACCTGTATGTTATCATCAATGCAAATCTATCCACTACTGCGGTTGCCCGGGCCTTGCACGAGCATTGGTAACCTTTAATACCAGTGCAGATAATGCCCCATACAGAGGGGCCACGGCACCGAGGGGTCAAGGCAGGGAGGTTGGAACGATGCCCGTCATTACGATTAACGGCCCCATCGGCGCCGGTTCTATTGCAGTGGGCCAGAAGGTTGCCGGCGATTTGAGCCTGAACTACGTTGACCGCATGGTCTTTGCTGAGGCGGCCCGGATTATCGGCTCGCCGGTTTCCAACCTGATTGCCAAAGAGCAGCGGGTGGAGCGGTTCGGGGACCGGGTGGCGGCGTTGCTGGGCCGGGTGCTGGAGCGGGCTGCCGTTTCTGGCGACTACGACCTGGGTGTGGGCATCGAATCGTTGCCGGAAACCTACCATGAACTGGCCGGCGAGCCGTCCTCGCGCATCCAGCGCGTCAACGACCAGGTGTTCATCGACACCACCCAGGAAGTGATACGCAACCTGGCTAATGCCGGCCACGTGGTCATCATCGGCCGCGGCGCCAACGTCATTCTGGGCGACACGCCCGGAGTGCTGCACGTCGGCATCCTGGCGCCCATGGCAACCCGGCTGAAAACCATCATGGAGCGGGAGCATCTGGGCGAGGAAGCAGCCCGCACGTACCTGGAAGAGCTGGAGGAAGCGCGGGTGCGGTTCTTCCAGAAGTTCTTCAAGGTATCGCCCTTGGATCCCACGCTGTATCACATTATGCTGGACATGGGCCACATGAGCACGGAAACCGCCGCCCTCATCATTGGCCACGCCGCTGGCGACCTGGAACACTAACCCGGATGTAAACGCCAGCGTCCTGACGTTATTGACTTGAAACAACCGGAGGTTATACAGAACTATGTTTGTGAGAATGGTTTGGGGTAAGTTGCGCGCCGGTTCCTGGGAGGAATTTGAGCGTCATTACCACGAGCGGGTTACCGTCGCCACGATCCGGCCGTCGGGCCTGCGCGAACGCCAGCTAATCCGCAGCACCGAGGATCCGGACGAAGGCATCAGCGTTAGCGTCTGGGAAACCCTGAATGAGTTGCGCGAGTACGAAACCAGCGAGTTTCGCGCCAACATCGCCCGCGAGGTGGAACACCTCTACCGCGGCGAATACTGGGTGAAGCACTTCGAGATTAGCTCCACCGACTGATTGAAGTCGGCCGCCCGGAAACTGCAGGCCCCGTTGCGGTTGGCAGCGGGGCCTTCTGCGTGTACGTCGCCAATGGGCGCCAATGGGCGGCCCTTGGACAAGCTCAGGACGAACGGGCGGGTCTGTTCGGACTAGTGGAGGGGTCTTTCGGGTGGACGCGGGGCAGCTGTTCTGGTGGATGACCGAAAGACCCCGGGTGCAGCGGTACGCTATCGGCCGGCGACGGCTCCGGGCACCCGGCCGATGCCGGCCCGCGCGCAGTCTTCGTCTTCCTGGGCGGTGCCGCCACTGCCGCCCACGGCGCCGATCAACTCGCCGTTCATGTAGATGGGCAATGCGCCCTGGCCGGGGATGAACTCACCGCGTTCGACTTCCATCACGGCGCGCATGATGGGCGTCGTGGAGCGTTCGGTGAGCTCGCCACTGGGCTCGCCGAAGCAGGCCGACGCGCGGGCCTTGCCGCGGGAAACGTAGGGCGTCCGCCAGGCGGAGCCGTCCATTCGGCACATGGTAATCAGGTCGCCGCGGGCGTCCACGACGGAAAAACTGAAGGCTTTGCCCAAGTCCAATGCGGCGGCTTTGGCGCCGCCCAGCACTGCTTCGGCCTGTTCAAGCGTAATGTTTGGCATGGTGAAAATCTCCTTATAGTAGGTAGAGTGTGGTGTGGATTTAAAATCGCTGGCGCGGCGCAGCAATCGTCGGGATACCGGAGGAGCCGACTGCAACAACGCTACTGGCGGTCAGCTTCCAGGCGGTCGGCTTCCAGGGTTGGTGGGGGTTCATCGAAAGGCTCGTTCCGTGCAGCGGCGGCCAGGCGTCGCTGGTTCCATTCGCGAATCTGCTGCCTGATTTCCGACACCGCTTCGGCACGCCCTTCGGCACGCCCTTCGGCAAGTCCTTCGGCAAGTCCTTCGGCAAGTCCCTGGGCACGACCCTCGGCACGCTGCTTCTCCTGGAGCGGTCTGACGTACTTGTTCATCAGGTAATCGTAAGTAACCATAAAACGCTGCATGACCTCCATCAAAGTGAATGTGCTGGGGATACCCAGGGCAGTGACCGCCGGGATGTGGGGCATAGTCGCGTCGATAACCTGACCAGTTGCGTAATCAGGATGAAGCGACTGCTGGAATTCCACAACAAGGTACATCGCGAGAAGCCACTGTATCCAGTACAGGGTAATATAGGGAAGCCGCCATGCTGGCGGAATGGCCCAGATAGACTCTCGACGACCGTTAGAGTTATCATCGCGCCCGGTGTTCGTAATGATTTCGCTCCGGTTGTGAGTGGTTGGATTTGTTGCGACGCACTGCGCCGGTCAGGCCGTTTCGTCTCTTCCAGTGGGATGACCGGCAGGATCCCGAGCATTACAGTTGAGGGCACTCTATCGCCTGCGCTATTATAGCAGGCAAGCCCGCGCGCCATCCCCTTTCATCATTCACTCCATCGAGTGTAGAGCGGCGGCAATCCCAAAACTGCGGTCGGTTCCCGGAGGTAACGTCTGCCTTGTTCGGATTTTTCGACTCATTCAAGAAAGGCTGCGGTTGCGCCCTTGGCGTGGTCGTCGGCTTGGTCATCGCTGCCGTAATCATCGGTTTGGTATTTGGCAAATGTGAAGTAGGTTTCTAGCGGCCCACCCCGCCATTTCGTTCTGGAGCAACACCATCTGGAGCAACACCATGCAATTTGGATTCTACCTGCCCAACCACGGCCCCAACGCGCAGCCCGGCCCCCTGGCCCAAATCGCCCAGACCGGCGACCGCCTGGGCTATTACTGCATGGTGGCCGGCGACCACATCCTGGTTCCCAACCGCATCGACTCGCCCTACCCTTACACCGTTAGCGGCGAGTTTCCTACGGGCGAAAGCGGAGAGTATTTCGAGCAACTCACGCTGCTCACCTACCTAGCCGGCGTTACGCAAAACATCCGCATGGTGCCCAGCGTGATGATTGTTCCCTACCGCCCGGCCATTCTGGCCGCCAAGATTCTGGCGACCCTGGACGTGCTGTCCCAGGGCCGTCTGATTCTGGGCGTCGGGGTGGGCTGGATGGAGGAGGAGTTTGACGCGCTGGGCACGCCGCCGTTTGCCGAGCGGGGCGCCGTTACCGACGAATACCTGCGGGCGTACAAGGAGCTGTGGACCAGTCCCAACCCGGAGTTCGATGGCAAGTACGTTCAGTTCTCGGGCATTCAGTTTCTGCCCAAGCCGGTGCAGAAGCCGCATCCCCCCATCTGGGTGGGTGGGCAGAGCCGCCCGGCCATCCGCCGCGCCGCGACCCTGGGCGACGGCTGGCATCCGGTGGGCACCATACCGGCGGCCACGCTGGATCCCGAGGAACTGGCCGGCGACATGGTGCAACTCAATCGGTTCGCCGAGCAGGCCGGCCGCGACCCGTCGGAAATCCAGGTGTCGATGAAAGCGCCGCTGTACGACCCGGCCACCATGCAATCCGGCCCGCGCCGGCGCTTCTCCGGCTCCAGCGACGCAATTCTCGAAGACGTGCATACCTATTCTGAGATCGGTGTGTCGCACATCATATTTGACATCCGGGGCAGCGATTTGAACCAGGCCACCGATCGGCTGGACTGGTTTGCCAGCGATGTCATGGGGCAGGTTGGATAACCGGACGCTGTGCTATAATCGGGGCGCTTGACAACGCTGCCGCACGGTACAATGTCAAGCGTCGCTGGTTCACGAAACTGTTGGTAGGAGGAAGACTGCCTTGACCACCCTGAATGACCGCTTTCAAGCCGGACAGAATATGCGCGGATTGATGTCGGGCGGGGACCAGACACATTATGCGCTGCCTGGTGTCGATCAGTTGGCTCCCGACCTGAAGCGCATCATCGACGAAGCGCTTTTCGGCTTGATATGGACCCGCTCCGGCCTGGACCTCAAGTACCGCTGTATGGCGACGGTGTCCGCCTTGATGGCGTTGGGAGAGTTGAATCTGCTTCGCCGCCACGTTGACCGTTCCCTGAACGTGGGATTGAGTCCGCAACAGGTGGTGGAGATTTTCATTCAGTCCACGTTTTACGTGGGCGTGCCGGCCGTAGAGACCGCCCTGCGGCTTACCAAGGACATCTTCGAGGAACGGGGCATCGAATTCCGGGCGGTGCCGGAATACGACACCAATCGGCACGCCGATGAACTGCACGCCCTGGGCCAGGAAATTCACCGCCACCACATGGGCGACCTGACCCTGCCGCGCGTCAACGCCGACACGCCGGAAGCGGAGCTGGAGCGTATCGTGGACGAGTACCACTGGGGCGCCATCCACAGCCGGTCGCATCTGGACGACAAGGCGCGGGCTATCGTCTCCCTGGCCTCCCTGACGGTGATGGGAGTATACGATGCCCAGATGCGGCGGCGGATTCGCGGCGCGCTGGGAATTGGCCTGTCGCCCATCGAGGTGATGGAAGTATTCATTCACCTCTCCATGTACGGCGGATACATCAACACGCGAACGGCCATGCGCATCGCCCGGTCGGTTTTCGTTGAGCTGGGCGTCGGGTGAACTGAGCATCGGGTGATTTGGCCGTCGGCTGACCCGGCGCGCGTTCCGGTTCCCGCCCGAATATACGGGACAACAACCGGCCAACCCCAAGCGGCAAGGAGGTCGGAGGAAAACTGATGAAACTGCGCCTGGACGACGGCTGCGAGCTGTTTTACACCATTGACGACTTCACCGACCCCTGGACCGAACCGCAAACGGTGTTGATGCACCACGGCATGGCCAAGAACCACAAGCTGTGGTTCGGCTGGGTACCCATCATCGCGCGGCACTACCGGGTGATTCGCTACGATATGCGCGGGATGGGCCAGTCGCAGGTGCCCGATCCTGGTTACCCGTTCTCGGTGGACAACTTCGCTAATGACCTGGCCGAAGTTGCGGACAAGCTGGGTCTGGACAAGTTCCATTTGATCGGCGAGACGGTGGGCGGCAGCATTTCGATGCGCTATGCCACCATGCACCAGGAACGCCTGCTGTCGCTAACCGCCTGCACGTCGCCCACCAGCTTCAACGACGCTCATCATGCCGAATCGGCGGTGCAGATTGAACGCGACGGCATCGGCGCCTGGGTTGAGGGCAGCATCGGTCGCCGCCTGGACCCCCAGATCGTGGACCCGGCCTACACACGCTGGTACGCCGAGCAGATGAAGGCGACGACCCCCCACGTGGTGGCTGGCTTCCAGGCTCAGGCTTCGGGAGATTTGCGTCCCCTGCTGAAGGACGTCCAGACGCCCGTGCTGATAATTGCGGCGGCGGCACTGCGCGAGGAAGTGCTGGGAGATTTCCGCGGCGCATCCGATGTGTTCCCCAATGGCCGTTCGGTGGTATTCCCCGGAGTGTACGGGTTCGTGCAGCACATCCTGCCGGTGCCGTGCGCCCGCGTGTGGCTGGATTTCGCCGGCAGCCTGGGATAAAGTGTCCGTCCTGCTCCGGGACGGCGCTAATTTCCAAATGCCGGTTGCAGTGTGACCTTTCGGGATGGCGGACTACGTAACTGACCAGACGCCACGCGTCGCCGAAACGCCTGCGCATCAAACGCACGATGACGCTGGCGGCGGCGAGACCGACGAACCGGGCACCCGTTCAAGCGCTCTGCAGCGGTTGCTGCAACGCCGAATACGCGACGACCGGGGACGTTACCGGTCACGCCTGGTGGCCCGTGGCGAGCTTCAGGTGCTGCCCCGGCGTGTCAGCAGGAGGCTGCGCCTGCCGCCATTCATTGAGCTGTATGACGTCCGGTTTTTGCGGTTTCACAAGGATTACCTGTGGCAGGCGGGCCTGGCGGTTTTAGCGATTCTGGGCGTTCTACTGCTGGTGGACTCCGTGGCCGACGCCGCCATTGCGGCCGGGTTGGGCTCCAGCGCGGTGATCGTGTTCGTGCACCCCACGTCCCGGAGCGCCAGCCTGCGGAACCTCATCGGCGGCCATGTGCTCGGGTTGCTGGTCGGAACATTGGCGGCGTTCCTGTTATTCCAGTCCGGCTGGCTTCCGGTGGCTGCCGACCTGTCTCACTGGGCCGCCGACATCATCGCCGCCATCGTGTTGGGCGTGGTGATCGTCGTCATGGGCGCCACTGATACGGAGCACCCGCCGGCCGCCGCAACCGCGCTGGGGTTCGCGTTGCAAAGCCCGGCCTTACAGTTGACAATCCTTTTCGTGGGCGCGGTGCTGGTGCTGGCCGTCGCCAAACTGGCGCTGCGAAACCGCCTGCAAGACCTCATCGACTAGAGCGTGTTATCAACCGGGCCGGTGTCACTACAAGCACCCCGCGTCAGTATCGCTCCGGGTTGTGAGGGAGCGCTGTGCTACCATACTTGCGACGCACCGGAGAGAAACCGGGTTGATCAGAACAGGAGGGGCATAATGGAACCGTTCAAAGTCATAGCGAAAGTCGCTAAAGACGGCAAGGTTACGCTGCGCAACCTGCCTTTTGGAGAAGGTAAAGAGGTTGAGATAACCGTAGTCGAAAAGAAAACCCCAACATTTTCCCTGTCTCCGGATGATTTGTCGATACCATCGTCGCCAAACCCGAACAAGGATATGCTCATACACTATGACCGCCCGTTTGACCCGGTAATCACGGATGCAGAGTTGGACTTGGTGATCGAGTCCTGGGATAACTTGGAACGTGAGATGCAAGCGCGTAAATCCGCCGCCGAAACGCAATCACTACAGTGATTGTCCTGGATACCCACACCTGGATCTGGTGGGCAAATGAAACCAGCCAGCTTACGGAAGCACAACATGATGCCATTGCACAAGAACGACGGCAAATAGGCGCCATCGGCATCAGTGCAATCTCTTTGTGGGAGATTGCCATGCTGGCAGAAAGACAGCGCATAACACTGCACGCTGATGCGCTGAGTTGGTTGCGTAGAAGCTTGGCTTACCCCACCGTCCACCTGTTGCCCATCACCCCCGAAATCGCAGTGCGGGCGTACAACTTGCCTGAACCATTCCATCGCGATCCGGCAGACCGGATGCTGGTTGCCACCGCGCTGGAGCATTCAAGCCCCCTGGTCACGTCCGACGAGCGCATCATTCTTTATCCCCACGCTGCCACCATCAATTGACGAGGACTGTCTTTATGCCCGATTCCATCTCGCGCCAGCTGGCCCGCTGGGCCGTGAACCTGACCCCCGAAGAGCTGCCGCCGGCCGCCGTGGACAAGATGCAAACTTCGCTGCTGCACGGCGTGGTTGTCGCCATCATCGGCGCCGGCACACATCACGGCAAGGCGGCGGTGCAACTGACGTTGGCGGAGGAGAGTTCGTCCCACGGCGCCAGCATCCTGGCTCACGGCGGGCGCGCTACCCGTTACGGGGCGGCGTTTGCCAACAGCAAGCTAATGCACGCCACCAACCAGGCCGACTCTTACCGGATGCTGACCCACCCGGGGCCGTGCGTCATACCGGCGGCGTTGGCGTCGGCCCAGCTCGGCGGAGCAACGGGGGCCGAGCTGTTGACCGCCATGTCTGCCGGCTACGAGGTTGAGTCTCGTATCGCCGGCGACTTTATCGCATCGACGCAGGCGCGCGGTTTCCGCTCCAGTCCGGTATATGGCACCCTGGGCGCCGCGGTAGCCACGGGCAAATTGCTGGGCCTGACCGAAGACCAGATGGTTACGGCCATCGCGCTGGCGTGTACGTTTACCGCCGGCACCAACGAGGGGCCGCGTTCGGGCGGGCGGGAAATGATGTTCCACGAACCGCAGTCCACCCGCAGCGGCATCATGGCGGCCCTGCTGGCCCGGGAGGACGTGCGTGGGTCGGAAGAGGCGCTGGAAGGGCCGGCCGGCTTCTACAACGCCTTCACCGGAAACAACCGGGGCGAACTGTCCTACGTGTTCACCGGGTCGCAGCAGGTTGACTTCGAGCCGGTAACGGAAGGGCTGGGCGAACGCTGGGAGCTGCTGCACACGGTGCTCAAGATGTACCCCACTGCGGGTTACAACTGCCCGGTAATCGACCTGATGGCCGACATCCGGCGCTCCCACGACCTGTCCATCGACGACATTGAACGCATCACCGTAGACATGAACTGGCTGGAGACCCTGTACCCGTCGCCCGCCTTCCCCAATGCCGCCCGCGGTCGGGCCATCGTGGGCAGCACCCACTACTTCACCGCCTACGTTGCGGTCAACGGGTCGTACCCTCCCCTGCGCACGCGCATCGACCCGGGCGACGACTCCGACGCCGCCGGCGCGGAGAACCACGACACGGTGGTGAAATTGATGGCCAAAGTGGAAACCGTGGGCCACAAGGACCGCCGCGCCTTCGCCCCGCGCATCACCATAGAGATGGCCGGCGGCACCACCTATCAGGGCGAATACGAGGGCACCGAGCTGGAGTGGGGTCTGGATGCCGAAGTGGAACGGCTGCGACCCCTCTTCCCAGCCATCGACTGGCCTGACACCAAGCTGGAATCGGTAGTGTCCGCAGTGCGCGGCATTCCCAACGCGGCGGACCTGACCGAGTTGCTGAGGGCGGCCACGCCGTAAATCGGCCACTGAGCCATCAGTTCGTCAAGAGACTAACACTTCTCATGCGTACCGCTTTGTCATTGCGAGCGTAGCGTGGCAATCCCGTCGCCGTAGCGACGGCGGTTTGTCGACGTGTCTTCAGCCTCATCGAGATTGCCACGTCGCTATGCTCCTCGCAATGACAGATTAAGTGGGCACGCGTGATATTAACACTTTTGGAGTATAAAAATGTTGCCAGGACTGGAAGGTAAAGCCGCGTTGGTTACGGGCGGCAGCCGCGGTATCGGAAAGGCCATCGCCTATGCTTTGGCAGCGGAAGGCTGCGCCGTGGCAATCTGTGCCCGAGGCGAGGAAGCGTTGCAATCCGCCGCCGCCGAAATCGGCGACGCTACCGGCGCGAACGTCATCGCGGTGCGCGCCGACATGACCTCTCCGGACGAAATCGTTGGCCTGGTGCAACAAACCGTGTCCGCCCTGGGTCGGCTGGATATTCTGGTCAACAACGCGGTGAACAGCACCAGCGACCGCGCCAGCCGCATCCCGGATGACGTCATCCTGAACCACATTACCACCAAGATAATGGGCTACATTCGCTGCGCGCGGGAGTGTGTGCCGCACATGACGGCGGCCGGCGGCGGGCGCATCATAAACATTGGCGGTATGGCGGCGCGCAATTCCAGCCCCACCAACCCAGGTTCGGGCGTCACCAATTCGGCCATGTCCAACTATTCCAAGGCGCTGGCCGACGATGTGGCGGCTGATGGCATCCTGGTCAACTGCATCCATCCCGGCAGCACACGCACCGAGCGCTACATGGGGCTGGTGGCCGAGCGGGCCGCGCGCATTAACAGCACATCCGAGGCGGAGCTGGCCCAGTCAGTGGCCGAGATTCCCATTGGCCGGATGATTGAGCCGGAAGACATCGCCAACCTGGCCGCATTCCTGTGTTCCGACCTGGCGTCGGCAATCACTGGTCAAACCATCGCCGTGGACGGTGGCGGCGGCAAGGGCGTTCATTTCTAGGCAACCCGATTGCCGGGTATTGCCGGCCTGGGTTTGGCGGGACGGGCCATGTTTAGGTAATGCCCATCTCCCGCAGCGCCACGGCAAATTTGGAGTCCAGCACATAGGCGTCCTCGCCCTTGTCATAGGTGAGCGGGCGGGGCAAGTCCACCTCGCCGCGCCGCTTTCTGAGGCGATTCATGCTGTGCCCTTGGCTCGACAGCGAACCGGAGAGCTCCCGCTGGGAAAGGCGCAGCGTGTGCATCAATTGGGTGCGCTTCTGCATATGATTCGGGGAGCGGGACACCCGCAGCATGGCCTGTCGCGCCGTGTCCGAGAGGTTGCGCCAGAAGGTGTTGACGTAGCTGATGTTCCAGTCGGCCAGCGTCAACTGCGGCGGCGGCACCGGAGCGGAGACGGCCGCCGGCTCCGGCGTCGCGGTGTCGGCTTCCGGCGGGGGCGCTGACTCGGCGGGCGTTGGCGAACTGACCGTCTCCGGCTGGCTGGCGGTATCAGGGCCACCGGCAATCTGGCCTAGCATCGCCATTACCTCGCCAATATCTCCTTCAATCGTTACCGTAACACTTGCCAAACCATTACTCCTGTACCCCTGTTCACCCACACGTGAACTCTATCATGTATACGCCGTTACTGGGGTTTGTGCATTAGAGACTACATTACCAGACTCCACAAAACAAGTGGCGTTTCGGGCTCATGCGTATCCACTTTGTCATTGCGAGCGTAGCGTGGCAATCCCGTCGCCGTAGCAACGTCGGTTCGCCGACGTGTGTTCAACCTCATCGAGATTGCCACGTTGCTATGCTCCTCGCTATGACAGATTAAAGTGGGTACGCGTGACGCGTTTCGGGGCGTATATGCTCTTGGGCAATACCATGCTGGCGCGACTATTCCTGCAACGCCAGCAATAACGCAGACTCCAGCACATCGGGCGGTACGTACTGCTCGAAGCGCGCGGCGATGCGCCCGTCGCTGCCAATCACGAATGTCCACGGCTCGGTAACCAGTCCCCATTCGTCCACGGCGGGCACCAGCTCTTTGGCTGGCTGGCTGGGTTCGATAAGGTGTGGGTCTTTGTACACTTCCACATGAACGAAATTAGCGCGCCCCGGGTAGCGGGCTGCCAGCGTCGACAGTTCGGCAACTTGTGGGCCGCAGGTCGCCGTTACGCAAAAGGCCGGCGTCGAGAACGTAACCACGGCCGGCTGGCCGGCGCGCACGGCGTCAGCCACCGACAGCTGGTACAACGCCGGGTCCGGCTGCGGGCTGCTGCTGATGGTGTGCAGGTCGGGGGCGCTGGCGGCCGTTGGGGTGTTGGACAGCGGAGCAGCATCGCCGATGAAAGGGGAACGGTGTGCGTCGGCCACGGATACCACCGCGCCGATGGTCAAGCTCTCCTCGGCCTGGTCGTTGCCATCGGAGTCGTTGCCGCCGTAGTTGAAAGTTGCGTGAATTTCCCAGATGCCGGGTGCGCCTGGGGTGGCGGCGCCAGCTTCGTCGAACGACACATCGGCGATAAAGATGCCGCGTCTCCCCTCCGGCGGCCAGGGTTCGTAGTGGGCGGTGGTGCGGTGGCGCACCTGGCCGGTGGCTGCGCCCGGCTCGTAAAACACCGCACGCAGCGCCACCGAATCGGGGCGCACCGGCATATAGTTCCGGTCAACCAACCCGAAGGCAAGCCGGTTATTCCCCACCGCCAGGTCGCCGGTCGACACCACCAGACTTACCGGAGGGCCGCCGGCCGGCTCATTCAGCACATTGGGCTGAGTTGTCGGGGCGGCGCAAGCGGTGTTGAGCAGCAGACACCCCGCCAGCAAGCAGCAAGCAAACACGGTACGCATCATGTTGGTACGCATCATGTTATTGAGGTTGCCACGACCCGCAGGTGTTGGCAAGGGTTTTCGCCCTCGCCCTCGCCGCCCGTCATCAGTCAAGGACACGTTTCCGCAACCTATCTTTGATCTGTCATTGCGTGGAGCATAACGAGGTGGCAACCTCGATGAGGTTGCACATAGGTCGACACACCGCCGTTGCTACGGCGACCGGATTGCCGCGCTTCGCTCGCAATGACACAGTGGGGGCTCGTTCAGAGTCGTTGCGTGGTGGTCTATAATCACGGTGTGATCCACGATACTTGATGCTTGTTGAGGCGATTATGCGATTCGGTTCTTTCGTATTTCCGGTTAGCCACCATCCTGAAAACGACTCGGCGGTCATTGACAGCACGCTGGACGAGATTGTGCTCGCCGAACAGATTGGTATGCATTCGGTATGGCTCACCGAGCATCACTTCGACGGCGCTGCCGCCCACGCTGATCCGGTGGTGCTGGGGGCCGCCGTGGCCGCGCGCACTACGCATCTGAAAATCGGTTTTGCCGTTGTTGAACTGGCCTTCCACCATCCCGTGCGGCTGGCAGTGCAAACCTCGCTGCTGGACAACCTCAGCCACGGGCGGCTGATTGTCGGGCTGGGGCGCGGCTCGGCGTACAACCACTACGAGTATGTGGGTTTTGGCCTCACCATGGAGGAAGGCATCGCCCGGCTGGATGAGGCCGAGCAGTTGCTGGTGGCGGCGTGGACATCCGAGGACCTTTCGCACCGGGGCGCAACGTGGGACGTAGAATTTCCGCTGCTGCGCCCGCGTCCGTATCAGAAGCCCCATCCGCCGCTGATTCGCGCCTGCATCAGCGAAGCCTCTGCGGTCAGCATGGCTAAAATCGGCCGGCCCATCATGATTGGCATTCAGACCCTTGAAACACTGCAGGCGCGGCTGGAGCGGTACCGCGAAACCATGCTGGACTCGGGATTCACCGAGAGGAACACCGAGGCGACGCTGGATCAGTGCTGGGCGTCCCGCGACCTATTTGTAGCCGACAGTTACAGCGAAGCCGTGGAGATAGCCGAGGCCGGATTCGAGCGGGAGCGCACCCACTTCCGCCGCGCCCGCGAACTGTACAATCCCGACGGGTTACGGCCCGGCGACTCCCCGCCTCCTGATCCCAACCGGCCCATTCCGGCCGGCGAGAGTCTGGAGCACTCGTTCATCATGGGCACGCCGTCGCAGGTGGCTGAGCAGGTCGCCGCCATGCGCGACATCGGCGTCCGCAACCTCATGTTCAAGCTGAATACGGGGGAGATGGACACGCAACGGGTGCAAAAGTCGATGCGTATGCTGGGCGAGCAGGTGATGCCGAAGTTTGTCGGGTAGGGGACGGCCCCCACACCCGGCCCCTGTGCCGGTGGGAGGGGGAGCAATCGTAACTGCTAGGATTTTTCACCCTCACCTTAGCCCTCTCCCATCAAGGGAGAGGGGATTGCAGCCTGCCCTTGCAATTGCCACGCTGTCCCCTCTCCCCTTGTGGGAGAGGGGACTACAACCAAGGGAGAGGGGACTACAACGCCCGCACCATCTTGTCCAGGTTTTCCAGGGCTTTGCTGATGTTTTCCTGGCTGTTGGCGTAGGAGAGGCGGACGTAACCCTCGCCAAACGCACCGAAGGCCGCGCCTGCCAACAGGGCGACGCCGGCTTCCTGCATGGCCCGGTCCTCGAATTCCTGGCTGGTGAGGCCGGTGTCCCTGATGCTGGGGAAGGCGTAGAAGGCCCCCTCCGGCTCGGGACAGTTGATGCCGGGGATGGACGCCAGACCGTCGGCGATGAGACGGCGGCGACGGCCAAACTCGGCGGCCATTTCCTGCACCGAGTCCTGGGGGCCGTCGAGGGCGGCCACGCCGGCAATCTGGCTGAACGATGCGGCGCAGGACACGCTGTTGGTTGCCAGCCGGGAGATGTGGGGCACCAGCTCTGGGGGCATGATGCCATAGCCCAGCCGCCAGCCGGTCATGGCGTAGCTCTTGGAGAAGCCATCCAGGATGATGGTGCGCTCGGCCATCCCCGGCAGCGCCGCGATGCTGTGGTGCTCGCCGGAGTACAGGATGTCCTTGTAGATTTCGTCGGACATGACGTACATATCGGGATGGCTTCGCACCACGTTGGCGATGGTTTCCAGCTCTTCGAGCGTGAACGCCGAGCCGCAGGGGTTCTCCGGCGAGTTGATGATGAGCAGGCGGGTGCGCTCGTTGACCATTGCCGGCAGTTGCGTCAGGTCGGGATGGTAGGCCCGGTTTTCCAGCAGCTGCATGGGGACTGCCGTGGCGCCGCTGAACTCGATCATTGACTCGTAGATGGGGAAGCCAGGGTTGGGATAGATGACCTCGGCGCCGGCTTCGGCGATGGCCAGCAGCACGTAGAACATGATGGGCTTGGCGCCGGGGGTGACGACCACCTGCTCCCAGTCGGTGTCGATGCCCCGCACCTCCCGGCTGTTGCGGGCGACGGCCTGGCGCAGCTCGGGCAGGCCGGGCGTGGGGCCGTAGTGGGTGTAGCCATCCTGGAGGGCCTTCACGCCGGCGTCAACGATGTGCTGCGGCGTATCGAAGTCGGGCTCGCCGATTTCCAGGTGGATAATCTCACGGCCCTGGGCTTCCAGAGCGCGGGCTTTCGCCAGCACCTCGAAGGCGCTTTCCGTTCCCAGGCGGCTCATGCGGGTGGCAATGGTCATGGTGGGTTATTCCTCAGAAACAGGGTGTTCGGAGAGGTTACCACATCCCATCGCCCCGGTGCCGGTGCTGGCCCAGGTGGTAACTGTTCAGAGTTGGTGGGGGAATTGGTTCAAAGAGGTTCGGGGATGGCTGGCGCGAGGGGTTGTGGTTATGTCATATAACGGGCATGGATTCGGAAACTGACCTGTCCACTGCTGACCGCGATGTGCTCATCGCCATCGTCATACGGCAGGAGGCCATCATAGCCAGGCAGCAGGCGATCAACGAGCGCCTGGAGAGGCGGATTGCTCAGCTGGAAGGGCGGGCCAAACCCAGTGGCGCCCGGGGGATGCCCGGCCTCAAACCCGAAGCCAGCCGGAAACCGGCCCAGCCCAAAGCGCCACGCAAGCCCCGGCCCCACGGCTTTGCCCGCCGTCGCATGACGCCCACCCGTCGGGTGGAGCATGTGGTGGACCACTGTCCCGACTGCGGAACGCTGTTGTCCGGCGGCTGGACCCAGCGCACTCGGGAGGTCATCGAGTTGCCCCAGGTTCCGGCGGAAGTTACCGAGCACGTCTACATCGCCAGGGATTGTCCGGCTTGCCGCCGCCGCTGCGTTTCCCCGGCGCAACTGGATGGCGTGGTAATGGGCCAGCAGCGCCTGGGTATCAACTTGATCAGCCTGATCGCCACGCTCCGAGAGGAGGCCCGACTGCCCATCGCCGTCATCCAGCGGTATCTGCGCACCGTCCATGGGCTAAGCCTCAGCCTGGGAGCAATCATGGCTGCGGTACATCGCACCGCGCAAAAGGCCCAAGCCGCCGTGGACCGGATACTCGCCCAAGTCCGCGCCAGCCCAGTGGTCCACGCCGACGAGACCGGCTGGCGTGAGGATGGCAACAACGGCTACGTGTGGACCTTCAGCACACCATCGGCGCGCTACTTCCTGAGGCGGGGTCGCAACAAGGAAGTGGTGGATGAGGCTCTGGGCGACACCTTCTCCGGTGTGCTGGTCAGCGATTTCTACGCCGCCTACCACCATTACGACGGCCCAAAGCAACGCTGCTGGGTTCATCTGTTGCGGGACATTCACGACCTGAAGGTCCTCTATCCGAAGGACCGAAAGCTGGCGCAGTGGGCCGACGCCGTCCACGAGATTTACGACCGGGCCAAAGCCAGCGCCCATCCCCAGACCAAGCGACGACGCACCGCCCAACTGGCCCTGGAACGGCAGTTGCTGGCCCTCTGCCAACCCTTCCTTCGCGACCCCTCGGCAACCCAGGCCAAACTGTGCCGACGCATCGAGCGCCATATCAAGGAATTGTTCGTCTTCGTGGCGATACCCCAAGTGCCTGCCGACAACAACGCCGCCGAACGCAGCCTGCGCCACCTGGTCGTCAGTCGCAAGGTCAGCGGCGGCACCCGGTCGGAACGGGGCAGCATCAGCAGGATGACCCTGGCTTCCCTCTTCGGCACCTGGCGCGCCCAAGGACTGAATCCCCTCGCCGCTTGCCGACAACTGCTCACTTCCCCGCAACTCTGAACAGTTACCCCAGGTGGGCGATGCCGGAGGGGGTGAGGGGGGTGCCTAGTATTCAGTCAAACCTGAAAGGGCAGATGAAGCGTGAAACGGGCCAGGGTTGTTACGCTGACTGGCAAACAGCGGTGCGGGAGGTGTGGCATCCATGGTTCAGGAGAAACACGCGGTCCGGTTGTCATTGGAAGATCGGGACCAACTTCGTCAGTTGATCCGCAGCGGCCAGTGCTCGGCTCGGGTCATCAATCGGGCGCGCATCCTGCTCAAGACTGACGACGGATGGAGTGCTTCGCAGGTGGCGGTGGCCCTGGACACGTCGCCGCGCACGGTGTTCCGCACCAAACGCCGGTACAACGAAGGTACGCCGAGGAAGGATTGGGCGGCGTGCTGCACGACCATCCTCAAGCCAATCGGTATCGCAAGCTGGATGATCGAGGCGAAGCCCACCTGATTGCCCTGGCGTGCAGCGACGCGCCCGAGGGGCATGACCACTGGACCCTGCGGTTGCTGGCCGACCAGGTGGTGGAATTGGGAGTGGTGGCGTCGCTATCCCACGAGGCGGTAAGGCTGCGGCTGAAAAAACGTCCTCCTGCCGTGGCGGAAGCAGCAGTGGTGCATCCCCAAGGTAGGGGGTGAATTCGTGGCGGCGATGGAGGACGTGCTGGACTTGTATGCCGAACCCTACGACCCCCACCGGCTGGTCATTTGTTTCGACGAGACTTCCACCCAGTTGCTGGCCGACACCAAGCCGCCCATCCCAGTGCAACCGGGACAACCGCGGCGTCAGGATTACGAATATCGCCGCGCCGGTACGCGCAACATCTTCCTGACCTGCGAACCGCTGGCGGGCTGGCGACACGTGGCGATTACCGAGCGCCGCACCATGGAAGACTTCGCCCACCAGATGCGCTGGCTGGTGGATGAGGCTTACCCAGATGCCCCAGTAGTGCGGGTGGTTCTGGACAATTTGAACACGCACCGCATGGCTTCCCTCTATGAGACCTGCGACGCCGCCGAAGCCCGGCGCATCGTGAAGCGGCTGGAGTTTCACCACACACCCAAGCACGCCAGTTGGCTGAACATGGCGGAGATCGAGTTCAGCGTGTTGACCCGGGCCTGTCCCAGGGGCGTAATCCCGACGAGACTGCCCTGCAGCGAGCCATCAACGCCGATGAGGCCGAGCGCAATGCGGCGAGGGCCACCATCAACTGGCGGTTCAACACCCAGGACGCCCGAGCCAAACTGCATCGCCTCTATCCCTTCAATTCCAAGATTGATTGAGTACTAGAAAGCGGGCCGGAAAGCCCTGGTTGGGTAGAGGGATTGTGGCGGTAAAGCCGAGACGAACAAAACAGGGACCATAGTTGTCCGAGCTGGACCGCGCTGCAATTGGCCGCAGCATTGGCGACGACAGCGTGGACAACATTGAGGACGACGCGGTGGCCTGCTGCGCCGCCACCGCTACTGCCCGACCGCCCGATTTTGCCCAACGTCAGGGTCAGGTTGGCCACCGTGGCCGCCAGGTACAGCTGGAATCGCGTTTTGACCCTACCGAAGTAACGGGCTTGCCGGATGCCCAACTGGACCAGCCGCGCCAGCCGATGCTCTGCCACCACCCGTCGCTTTCGGTACTGGTCGTGGTCGGCGCTCCGCTGCAACGCTCGGGCCTGCTGCAGCAGGGTTTCCTGCGGATGGATTTGCACCCTGCGTCCTTTACTGCCTTGGGCCGCAATGCATTCGGGCCGCCGCGGGCACGCCCCACAGATCTCCCCATCAAATTGGAAAGCCTGCAAGCGATAGACACGACCCGTGCGGTCAGTCCGTTTTCCCGCCGGTACGATGGTGCGGGTAACCTGTCCCGCCGGACAGGTGCAACTGCCCGCCGCCAGGTCAAGGTGAAAGTCATGCTTGGGAAAGTGTTTCCGGTTGGGTCGGCCCGGCGCTTTGGCCACCAACCGGCGTCCCGCATCGACGAAGGTCTGGCGAGTGCCACCATCACCGTAGGCCGCGTCGCCCATGTCTTCCTCCACCACCGAGCCGGTACTCGCTTCGCTCTGCTCCACCAGTTCCAACGCCCCCAGATTGTCGGGAGCGTTGCCCGGCAACACGTCCACGGCCGTGATCAGCTGACTGTCGGTGTCCACCACGATGGCCGCCTTGTGCCCGTCAAAGCGTCGCCGGCTGCTCTTGTGTCCGTGGCGCAGCTCCGGGTCATGCATCGACAGCATCCGGTCCTTGCTCACCCCGTCATCAGCATCGGCATCAGCATCGCCATCGCCATCGCCGCTCTGGCGCGCGATGTCCTGGAGCAGCAACTGTCCCAGCAACTCCGCCCCATCCACTATGCTCTGACGCTGGACGCTGTCCTCGGGCAATTCCACCCACGCCTGCCGCGCCAATTCCAGCAGCCGGTCCGCATCGGCCACTAGCTCAGCCAGCAATGCTTGACGCGGGACAAATGCCGCCCGCGCTTTGCGGTCCGACCAGTCGATCGCTGCCTCGCCCTTAATGCTGGAACCCAGGTACCTCTCGTACCCCCGGGCTTCGTCCCATTCCGGCAAGGTGGTGTTCGCCACGGCCGCCAGGGCCCGCAACAGTTTGACGATCCCGTCCGCCAGCAGATTATAGGTGTCCTGCACCGCGCCCCGTCCCAGGATGCAGGTCGTGTCCGGCGCCACCCGCATCCCACGCTTTTTCAGGTAGCCCGACTGCCGCGCCAGGCGCCGGCTGCTCTCGAATACCTCCCGCACCTTGTCGTGCAGTATCAACTGCGCCCGGAACAGCTGCAGCGTACTCTTGGCAAAGGGTACTCTTGGCAAAGGGCCGCTCTTCAATCTCAATCCCCAACGCCACCTTCCAACGGATGTCGAAGTCGGCCCTCGCCTTGGCCTCAGCATCGCTCACCCGGTCGTAGGTCTGCAGCAGCAGCGCCGTGGCCAGCAGGCTGGGCGGCACGCTGTTCCGACCATTGTCCGGACCATAGATCTCGGCAAAATCGTCATCGCTGAACAGCTGGTCCCGCAGTGCGGCCAGCAAGCCGTAGAAAGTGTCCTTGCCCACGTAGTCCGGATACAACCGATCCGCTTCCCAGAGGCCCCTCTGGTCCGAACGCTTCCCCAGCATTGTCCTGCTCCGCTAGCCTTGATTGCCCGGAGTATAACCGCTAGCCAAATCAACCGGGGTTTCCGGCCACCTTTGTAGGGATGCAGTCGCACGGTGCGCCCGATGCCGGGTCTGGCGGCCACGCACTGAGGACGCAGAGAGCAGGCTCCAAACACCACGCCGTTGAACCGGAAGCCTTCCAGTTTGTAGGTGCGGCCGGTGAGATCGGTTCGTGTCGCCATGGGGCCAGCTGGCGGGTAACCTGTCCGGCCGGACAGGTGCAGGTGCCCGCCGCCAGGTCGGTCCCCGAGCGTCTCTGGCTGCATGCTGCCCTGGCCATCTCGCCCAGCACCGCCACTGCGGGCCGTCAACATCCCCTTTGCGTGGCTACCGCACCCTGCACACAGCCAAATCTATTGGGACCAAGCCCTCACCGTCTCTCTCCCGGCTCTATGCATCATTCGGTTAGGGGCGAGGCCAACTCGACCCCTAACCTACCACGGTAGGATAAATCACACCGGAGGCAGCAATGCAACGCTATATAATCCTACGTCTGGGCCAAGCAGTGCTCGCGCTGCTGGTTATCAGTATCGTGGTTTTCGCCCTGGCGCGGGTTACGGGCAGTCCTCTAGACGTTCTCCTGCCCGAGGAGGCGACTGCAGTGGACATAGCACGGGTCGAGGCACGGTGGGGCTTGGACAGCCCCATACATATACAGTACATAAAATATATGGGCAACGTCATCCGGGGAGACTTCGGGGAATCCTTCAGATTCCGGGGCTCCGTCTCGGATATGATATGGGAGCGGTTGCCCGCCACCGTCCAACTGGCAGGCTTTGCCGTCCTGGTAAGCGCCGCCCTCGCCCTGCCTATCGGGATCATTGTGGCGGTGAAAAAAGATACTCCCATCGACACCATTGGCAAGATAATTGCCCTGCTGGGACAGTCGCTGCCTTCCTTCTGGCTGGGCATCGTCCTCATGTGGATTTTCGCGGTCTATCTAGGTTGGTTGCCAACCTCCGGGAGGGGCGGGATAAGCCACATGATCCTCCCTGGCATCGCATTGGGGTGGTACAACGTAGCGGCGTTGATGCGCCTGACCCGTTCTTCTATGCTAGAGGTACTAGACACCGAATACGTGAAGCTGGCCCGGATTAAGGGCATCCCAGAGTGGAAGGTAATCTGGAAGCACTGCTTTCGCAACGCCCTCATCGTTCCCCTCACCTACTTCGGCCTCATCGGTGCGGTAATAATGACCGGATCCGTGGTTATCGAGACCGTTTTCTCCTGGCCCGGAGTGGGGCAACTCACCATAGAGGCCCTACGGTCTAGGGACTACCAGGTTGTTCAGGCGATGGTCCTCATGTTCGCCACTGGCTTCCTTGCGATTAACCTGCTGGTGGACATTCTCTACGCCTATCTTGACCCCCGTATCCGGTACACCTAGCACTGGATCTATTAGCGAGGAAGGAGTTCCCCGATGGCAATAATAGCAATTCCCAAGGGACGTCCGTGGGACGTAATTTCCAGAGTGTCAGCAGTATCACGGAGACTGGCTTGGATTCGGCGCTATCCCCTGTTGCCTCTGGCTATCATGCTACTAGTGCTGGTACTTCCTGCTGTCTTCGCCAACCAGATTGAACTTCACAATCCCGAAATAGGAAACCTGAATGACCGGCTGTTGCCGCCTTTCTGGGTCGGAGAGGAGATTGTGCAAGGGGAAGTGGTCCGGGAGGCTGGGTCGATGAAGTTCCCGCTCGGGACCGACAAGCTGGGTCGGGACAACTTCAGCCGGATGGTTCATGGGGCCAGGATTTCGCTAACAGTGGCCCTCCTGGCTATTGCCCTTGGGGGAGTGGTGGGTACCGCTCTGGGGCTCATGGCCGGGTACTACGGCGGCAAGACAGATGCTGTTGTCATGCGCATCGTAGACATCAAACTTGCCTTCCCGTCTATTCTGCTGGCCCTGGTGCTAGTGGCGGCTTTTAAACCCCACATGGTCACGGTAATAGTGGTCATCGCTATACTACTCTGGGCCCGCTATGCCCGGCTGGTGCGGGGGGAGGCTTTGGCCATTAGGCACCGGGACTTCGTGGACCGGGCCCGGGTGGCGGGAGCTTCTGACTTACGCATCATGGCCAGACATATCCTTCCCAACCTGGTAAATACGGTGGTGGTGCTAGCCACCCTCGAGGTAGGCCACGTCATCATCCTAGAGTCCACTCTCAGCTTCCTGGGGGCCGGCATACCCCCGCCCACACCCGCCTGGGGCCTGATGGTAGCCGATGGTCGGACGCTGATCATCAACGCCTGGTGGGTGGCGTTCTTCCCCGGCCTAGCCATCCTGATGACGGTGCTCTCCATGAACCTGTTCGGTGATTGGCTGCGGGACAAGCTGGACCCCAAACTGAGGAACGTGTAGCTATGCGCGTAGGTGAAGAGCAGGTTTCCTGAGGTCAAGCAGTGTTCCTGGACCCCTGGTCTTCCTTGTGTCCCCGAATGCGGGTGCAGGACATTGTGGCGGAGCTTCTCCTGGTAGTGAACCGGTTGGTGGCGAAGCAGGAAAAAGCAGGCCTGTCCTCCCTGCACCACCTGCTGGGCGATGTTCTTCTGGCAGCCCATGGCATCTATCGTTACCAGGCATCCTTTCAGTTCCAGCGCCTTGAGCAGTTCCGGTAGCGCCGTGATCTCGTTGGAGTGGGCCTTGGTGCGGGTCTGTCCCAGCGCCATCCCGCGCTCCGTAGCCCACGCACCTGTCCCGCGTCAAGCATTCTTGCCGGTTGGCGTCAATCAGTTTTGGCCGGTTCACCTCCTCGGCCTGGCCCTGTTGTTGGGCAGCGTTGGTGCGGTAGCTGGGGACGTCAAACTCCAGGATGACGGAGTGATGGACCACCCGGTCGATGGCCGCAGCGGTGGCCATGGGGTTGGCAAAGATGCGTTCCCACTCCGAGAAGACCAGGTTGGACGTGATGCCCAACGACCTCCGTTCGTAGCGTTCGGCGATCAGGGTGAAGAGGACCTCGGACTCCTCGGCGCCCTGGGGCAGGTAGCCCAGGTCATCAAGGAGGAGGAAGTCGAAGTTGTCCAGCTTGCGCAGTCGCCGGGGCAGGTCCAGGTCGCGCTTGGCGACGAGGAGTTCCTGCACCAGGCGGTAGGCGGGAGCGAAGAGGACGGAGTGGCCGGCAAGACCCACGCCCGGTGCCCCAGGGCGCACCGGGCGTGGGTCTTGCCGGTGCCGGGCAGCCCGAAGGCCAGCACGTTGACGCCGCGCTCGACGAAGCTGCCCTGGGCCAGTTGGTCCAGCTGCTGGCGTAGCGCCAGGGGGACCCGATGGTGCTCGAAGGTTTCCCAGGTCTTGCCTGAGGGCAGCCTGGATTCCCGGCGCAGCCGGTTGGTGCGCCGCTGTTTCCGATCTTCGGCTTCCTGTTCCAGTACTTCCAGGAAAGTTGCCAGGGCATCGCCGTGTCCAGCGGCGGTGAAACGGGCCACCGTCTCCGCAGCTACCGTGGGCAGCTTGAATTGGCCGCACAGTTGGCCGATGCGTTCCTGCATGATCACGGTGTCCATCATGCGCACACCCCCGCCGCGGCCAGGCTGCCCGTGAGCAGGCGGTCGTAGACTTTCAGGTCCGGCTTCCCGGACCAGACCAGCACCGGGGCTTCCGGTGGTTTGGGCTCGGCCAGGTCCCGCACCTCGGCGTAGTCGAAGGACTCACCCGCCTCCAGCAGCAACGCCAGGGCGCTGTCCACCGTGGCTGCCATGGTGGTCGCCGCCAGGTGCAGAATACGCACGTACTCCACGTCGGCCCGTTCACCGCGCCATCCACGCAGCGCGTCGTAGGCGAGGCGGAAGTGCCTGGTGGGAAACAGCTGCTCGCGGAAGCGGTAGCGGGCGAAGGCTCCGGGCTTGCGCACCAGCGAGCCGATGACGTGGCGGTAATTGACGTGGGCTTCCCGCTCACCACTCACGCGCTCCATGCGTTCCACCAGGTGGCCCTTGTAGTACACTGCCACCCAGTCGGCGTACAGACGGATCTGCACCTCCTTGCCGATGAGACGGGAGGGGACGCTGTAGGTCCGCTTGGCTGCCTGGATGGTGCTCCACTTGCGCACCCTGGACTGGTAGTTGACGTATTCCGGCACCGGAGCTGGCGGCAGGGGTCTTAGGCAAGCCATTTCCTGCTCCAGCTTCCCCTGTACCAGGCGATTGTGTCTCTCCACCATCTGCCGGACGAAGCCGGCGTAGTCGTCGGCGGTGTCGAAATCGCGGCTGCCCCGCAGGATGAGGGCCTGGTCGATGGCGTCCTTGAGCCGATAGTGAGCTTGCTCGGCGACGCCGTTTTCATGGCTCTGGCCGCGATTGATGCGAGTGGACCGGAGGCCGTAGTGGTCCAGCAGCGCGGCGTAGTTGTCGTTCAGCGCCCGGCCGCGGCTGCGTTTCACCTCGTGGGTGGCGGCTGACGTATTGTCGCTGCGCAGTATCTGGGGGACGCCGCCCAAGGCCCAGAGGGCATGCTGCAGTCCCTGCTGCAAGGCCCAGGAAGGTCTCGCCGGCGGCGATCTCCGCGTAACGCCACCCCGAGTGGCTGAGAATCAGCTGGAACAGCAGATGCCGGTAGGGCTGTCCGGCGATGGTCACCTTGAGTTCCCCGCAGTGGGTGAAGTCAAACTGGGCCTCGCGACCCGGCGGATGCACCTGGCGGATGCTCCTGAGGGAAGTACACCTCCCGCTCCGGCCCGTGCAGCGCCCTCCTCCTGAGCCTGTCGAAGGGCTTGTAATCGTCGTTGCAGCGTGCGCAGCTGGGACGCGCTGAACCGCCCGGGGTGCTGCTCCTCCAGCCAGTCGATAATTGTCGTCGCCTTCAGCTTGCCAGCCGGATCGCTCCGCAGCAGCGGCTCAATCTCATCCTCCCACACCCCGTCGAAGGGGTCGGGCCGAGTGCGCCATCGATGCTCTGGTTTCGTCGCCGACGGCAACGGACCACTCTGCCACTTGCGCGCCGAACGCACGCTCATCCCAGCCTTGGCGGCCGCCGTTTCCTGTGTCTTGCCTTCCGTACGTTTCTGCCTCAATAGCCTGACTTGTTGGTCTGTAATCAACGGTACCTCCGTACCGAATGATTACCCATCACGACCGGCAAAAATAGTCGACGCTACCGGCAGGACTAATTGTCGTTAATCACCAGAACCCCGTCCGAGTTCAACCAAGCCCAGTGGATGCTGAACCACACCGCGCTCCTCAACAAGCGAAAAGCAGACTGGAAGCACGGTGGCTTTGATGTGAACATCGAGGGACAGAACAGCTTCGAACTCCGAGGCAGGTCAGCAACGCTGGCGGGCAGCCCGACCTGATCACGTAGAAAGACGGCCAAGCGGTCATCGTCGACGTGAATAACGGGCAGGACAGCCCCAGCCACGTCGTCCAGGTGACGATTTACTGTACGCCATCCCGAGAGCGCTGGAGCGTTACCGGACTCTCAAACTCAGGGGCCAGGCCACCTACTTGGACCACACGGTCCGAATACCGGCGGAGGCTGTGGACGACCAGTTCATACAGAACCTGGGAGCATTGATCCGCATACTGGCGACCGACAAGCCGCCCGCCCGCGTGCCGAGCAGACCGGAATGTCGCTTGTGCGACATCAGCGCCCTGGACTGCCCGGAGCGTATGGACGTAGGCTCCGAGCCCGAGGGCAGAACTGCCAGCGACTTCTGAATCCACCACCTGGCGTCGTTGCCAGTTCGAGGGACTGGTGAGACAATTGCCGCCGTTTGTGAGGAATTCAGGAGTGCTTCCTGCACGCGGCAAACACAAAAAGTACGCCCTTGGAGATCGAACCGTGAGATTTGCTTCTGCCCTCATCTGGATCGTCGCCGCTCTGCTGATAGGCTCTTCGTCGGAGTCCACGTTACCAGCTCCTCAAGTCGGGAACGAGACAAGCACCGATGCAAGACCTTCGGTGGCAACGACAGCGACAGAACTTCCCACAGCGACATCGACCGGCACCGCGACAGTTCTGCGCGTGACCGTGTCCGCCATCCCAGCCACACTGCCGGACTACGACCGCCATGATTGGAAACACTGGACCGACGCCGACAGGGATTGCCAAGATGCCCGCGACGAGGTACTGATTGCCGAAAGCCGGATAACGGTTGCCTATCGAACCGACAGGAAGTGTCGCGTCGCCGCCGGCGAATGGTCGGCCCCGTACAGCAACACCATCGTCACTGATCCCGGCAGACTCGACGTTGATCACATGGTGCCACTGGGCAACGCGCACGACAGTGGAGCTTGGCAATGGTCAGCCAATCGAAGGGAGCAGTACGCCAACTACCTGGAGGATCCCCAGCACCTGATCGCCGTCACGGCCAGCGCGAACCGTTCCAAGGGCGCACGAGGACCGGACCAATGGAAACCGGGAGACCGAACCTACTGGTGCCAGTACCCCGTCGACTGGATTACCATTAAGAGCACCTGGGAACTGACGGTCACCCAGCAGGAGCATACCGCGCTGGTCCAGATGATCAATACGTGTGCGAAACGTCCGGAACTGATGGTCTCCTACCAGAGCCAAGTGAAACCGACACCAGGGCCCACCAGCAATCCAGTACAACAGACGCCGACGCCGGAAATGAGGACGTACAGCTCCTGCGACGCGGCACAGGCGGCTGGAACCCGTGTACAGGGGAGCAGCAAAGGCAATGGCAGAGGCTTCCCAAAGTGGATGGTGCCCAGCGCCAGGGACGGAGATGGCGATGGCGTCGTGTGCGAAAGATGATCACTGAAGGATAGAGCTACTTTTACCTCTCCGTCTTCGGCCAGAAGGCGATCATGCAATGAAGTGCCCTGAGCCCGTCAGGACTTCGCCACGGTCTCCGGGACAACGGGCTGAAACCAGGGCGCGGCGGCCTCGCCGGCCGTCGCGTCCATCACCCACCTGACGGTGTACGGTCCACCCCGGCCGTAATTGCCAGCGAAAACCTGGTTCCAGTTCGGAGCCGCGAAGCCCGCTTTTCCTACGACGCGTCGACCATGTGACCCATGTTGTGGCAGGATACGATGACCAGCAGGGCAATTGCCTTCTACATCGCAGTCCTGGCCCTAATCCACTAACTACGCGAAGAGTTACGCCATGAAGTTGCAGGTCGTTGAGAAAGCAATCGTTCACTACACGAACAAAGAACGCCGTAAACACAACCTCGGCAAACTGCGCGGCAACACCCAACTAATCCAGGCCGCGCGCAGTCACGCCGGATGGTGCGCCAATCGAAACCGCATGACCCACACCGGTCGGAACGGTTCTCAACCGTGGGAAAGAGCACACCAAGCAGGGTACCTCTCCCAAGGGGTTGCCGAGAATATGTGGCAGCAGCACGGGCGGAATAACACCACCTACGGCAGCAGGTTTCGCTGGCGGGGCGACTGGCAGTTCGGCAAGTCGGCGGTCATAACCTGGATGAACAGTCCAGGGCACCGAGCCAATCTGCTCGATCCGTGATAGACTGAAATAGGGGCCGGATTGTCACGCCGAGACGGGCACACCATGCTGGTGCAGATGTTCGGGGACAAGCCAGCCACGCCCCGCAAGGTTAAGGTCCACATGCCCCCGGTCAAGAAACCCAGCCGGACCAAAGGAGGACCGTATAGCCACTATCACAACTGGTCCTTCCACACGCATCATAACCGGCCAAAGGGTGGCAATCACTACCGCGCCGTTCGACGCAGGCAAAGGCCTTGGCGCATTGGGTTTCTAGTGGGCGTCACTGTTGTGATCACGGGTTTGGCGGTCATCGCAGTGTCCCTCTGAATGTCGACAGCCCTTAGCCGACCAACGCCAACATCCCCCTCCACGCCCACAGAGACCCGCGGTCCACCGAGCGCCTGCGTTCCGCCGTCGCCGAGGCCAACAGCAGCCGCACAGCGTGGACATCGCCGTCGGCTATTTCTGCCCAATAAGACGTAGTGAGGCAAGTTTTGCACCGCCCCGAAATGATGACGCCCAGCCGCAGCGACGGATCATACGCCGATGGCACAATGGAAACGTCGCCGACTGCTCACGCGTACCCAGTTTGTCATCAAGAGGAGCGAGGCGACGTGGCGATCCCGTTGCCTGAGCGACGACTAATCCAGCGACTAGATTGCCACGCTCCGCTCGCAATGACAGTTCGAGTGGAAACGGATACCACGTGATGTTTCGGACCCGCCCCTACTCGGTGGTTTGGCTTGTGGTCGCAATCGCTGCGCTCGGCCCGGCGTACCGGGTCATGAAGCCCCTGATGGCGTTGAAGTACTGCCGGAAGCCCACGTACATCAGGTCGTTGTGGCCCGCGCCCGGTATGATCTCCAGGTGCTTGTGGGCAGTCTCGAGCTTGTTGAACATGTCCACCGCGTCGGCCAGCGGCGCCGATTCGTCCCACTGGCCGTGAATCACCAGCGCGGGAATGTCGATGGAATAGAACTTGGCCTGGTAGTCGTCCTCCAGCGCCTGCACCACCTCCGGCTCCAGCCCCTCGGCTATCCGTCCCAGGTTGGGCCGCCCGCTCTCTATGATGACGCCGTTGATCCGGTCGGCGGCGGTTATGGCAAGCTCCCCGGCGGAGTGACGACCCATGGAGCGCCCCATGACGTATAGCGGGCCCGTGAACCGAAGCGCCTGCATGGTCTCCTGCAGCCAGTCCAGCACGTTGTGCGCGTCCGACAGTATGGTGTTGAAACTCGGCGAACCACCGGACGCGCCAAAGCCCCGGTAGTCGGCGACAAAAAAGTTTGCGCCGATTTCATTGTAGTGCGGCGCGATGTCGTCGTAACGGGCAACGGATTCGCCGCCGCCGTAGAAAAACAGCACAGTGGGGTTTTCACGCCCCACCGCGAAAAAACGGCACGACAGCGTGGTCCCATCGGCAACGGTCACCCCATAGTCCACCGCTCCTGGGGGCGTTTCGGTCCAGCCTCGCATCGGGTGGAAAGAACGGGCCGACGCCTCGGGGTTGTCCAGCACGGAGTAATCAACGGTATTAATGGCGGTCCCCCTGTGGTAGTGCGCCGCATTGTACTATGGCCGAGCGCTCCCCGTTGGATACGGGGGTGAACGAAAGTAGCCACGATGGAAATCGGACTTTACGACGTGCCTGACCAAGCCCAGTTGGAGTCCCATCCGGTTGCCGCCGACGGGTACGACGAGTACATCCGCGGCGCCCAGGAAGTGGAGCACATGGGGTGCCAGTACTACTTTTCCATTGAGCGCCAGACCTCCGACGTTAGATCCTCAGCTCTCCCAACGTGTACCTCGCCGCATTGGCCCGCGCCACCAGCGCCATACGTTTCGGCGTCATGATCTACCAGCTGCTCGTCCATCACCGTTGTAAAAATGGTTGACTTTAGTTGCAAACCATCTTCAGGCTTTCCTGAAAACGCGGTCTGAACCGCGCCGCCGCCCCAACAGTTCAAGACGGCTCCGCTCGGGAACCTCACCCGGAAACACCGAACGGATCCCCGTTCAAGCCACCCCGCGAACCTCAGCCCACACGGCAACCTGATCCGGATTGAGTCTGCGTCTCCGCTTCCCCCGCCGATGTTGCGCTGCAAGCGCCGGTCTCAGCTGTCCCGCAATCGCATCCCAGTACGTCCACACGTGCTTCAGTCGCTTCCTCGCCGGTACGTTGAAGGTGACCTGGACGCCATTGCCGACGGGACAGACCCGCCGGGAGGCATGCGCTCCCAACAGCCGATCAGCCCGGCACTATCCTTGCGACAGCGACACGTCGACCGCGGCAAGGCCTTCGACGGCCAGACCGTATCCGAGCATGTCCTGCATCTGCCGCTTCAGTTGCAGAGTGAGGGCAACGCGGGTGTAGCGCAACGTCAGCGGCGGCCGTTCCGCCAACTGACGGGCCACTTCCCAAGCCCTTGGCAGTAGTTCGTCTCGCGGGAGCACTTCGGCCACCACGCCGAGTTCCAACGCCTCCCGTGCCGATAGCGTCCGCCCGGTCAGCAGGAAGTGCCGGCCTCGGTTCTGTCCCAACACCAGGGGCCAGATCACATGGACGCCGTCGCCGGGCACCACGCCGCGTGGAAAGTGGGGTGCGTCCTGAAAGGTGGCGGTCTCCGACGCCAACACGATGTCGGACATCACCGGAATCTCGGCGTGGATGGTCGCCGGGCCGTTGACTGCGCCGATGATCGGCACTTCGATCTCCAGCAGGTTGGTCAACAGCCGCTTACCCTCCCAATAGGTCTTATCCCATTCCCGAGGCATTCGCCGGGTGGGACGGTTGGGCTCGAAATCAGCGCAGTAGTCGTCGCCGGTGCCGGTGAGGATGACCACCCGGTTGTCCGGGTCCGCACCGATGTCGGCGAAGGCGTAACCCAGCTCCCGGTGAGACGCCTCGCCCCAGAGCAGGCTTCCGTCCCCTGAGTGGAACGTCACCTGGAGAATCCCATCCTCCCGTTGCACACTGACCGTCTCGTATTTGTTCGCATAGTCCGACAGCACTGTCATGGCTTTCCTCCTGTAGTTTTTGGGTTGGGGTTTGCCGTGGGCAATTCGGCCCAGGCCCAACTTTACACCAGCAGGTTGAAGACCCTGATGATGGCCTGCCCCCGGAGGCAATGCGGCCTGATCATCGGGTAAAGGCGTCTTGTAGCCCGGGCTGTAAATGAGAGAGTTGCGAAACTCGCCCGATGACAAATCAAAGGATGAGCCAGCGACCAGACCTGCACCCCATCTCCCTATCAGGGACCCAAGCAATGCACACGGGCCCTCCAGCCGAATGACATCTTTGGAGAACACGTTCTAGTCCAGCCCCACCCGCCGCAGCGTGTATGCGCCCCCCGCCATAATATCCGCAATCCTCGGCGGCAGGCTGCGAAAATCATCGGTCGCCGCCGAGATCAACCTTCCGGTCAGCGCCCCGCTTTCGTCTGAAGCCAGCCACACTGCCAGCTCAGCACACTCGTCTATGGACGCGCCGCCGCCCGACGTTACCCTCAGCCCGTTCTCGTGGATAAAGTCCGCTTCCCGCCTGGGCGGCTTCCTCGGTCATCTTGTCCCACATACCGGTATGAACCGAGCCCGGCCCGAGGGCGTTCACCGTGATTCCCTTGCCATCCAGTTCCTGGGCCAACACTTCGGTAAGCCGTACCACCGCCGCTTTGCTGGAGCAATAGGCCGACATGTTGCTCCACGCGTTGGTCGCCCCCGCGCCCGACAGGTTGATGATCTTCCCTACTGACTGCGCCAGCATTACTGGGATGATAGCTCGGCACATCAGGAAGGTGCCGGTGAGGTTAACGTTGATGGTGTTCACCCAGTCGGCGATGCCGTTGCCCTGCAACGGGCCGATGGGGCCGGAGTTTCCGGCGCTGTTAACCAGCACGTTAATACGCCCGAATCGCTCTACTACTCTATGGGCCAACCGTTCCGTGTCTTCCTGGCTGGTGACGTCGGTGCGGACGGCAATCGCTTCAGCGCCCAACTCCGAGACGGCGCTGACAGTCTCTTGCAGCTCGGATTCGTTGCGTGCGGCCAGCGCTAGCTTTGCGCCTTCGCGGGCATAGGCCAGAGCGATGGCCCGCCCAATGCCTCGCCCCGAGCCCGTAATGACTGCTACTTGACCATCCAATTTCATGGCGCAACCTCCTCGGGAGTTCCAACCAGGGCGTGTCAACAATTCGAAAATCAACCCGTCGTTCCTGCGCACGCGGGGAGAATGACGGTCGGCTCTGTCGTGCGGGTTGTTGCAGGTGGTCATTCGCCGCGCAGTTGGCGTAGCTGGTTCTGCAGTTCCTGTAACTTGGCTTCCGCCTGGATGCGGGCTTGGCGCTCCTCGGCGAGGGCTTGGCGTTCTGACTCCAATGTGGCGATGTGCCGGCCGGTGTTGGGGTCATACCAGCCCAGTTGGCCTTCGGTCCAGCGCAGGTTGAGGCTGAGGATGGCGCTGTAGCCCTGGAGGCTGCCGTCGGTGAGTGCCTCGATGGGCAACGGTTCGTATTGGCCGTTGACGAGGCTGTCGCCGGCGAGACGAGTGCCGTGGAACTGTCCGGTTTCGTCGAAGCGCCAGTATTCCTGGATGCCCAGAGCGGCGTAGGAAATGCGCTTGTCGACTGTGTCCCGGCGTCCGGTGGAGCGTGAGGCGATCTCGAGGACGAAGTCCGGCGGCTTGCCCTGCTCGGAGATGACGTAGCCGTTTCGTGTCAGGTAGCCGGCGGGGTCGGCGTCGAAGGCGACAAAGAGGTCGGGGTAGGGCACTCGGCTCATGCTCTGGAGTTGGTCCGGAGTGATCGGCGCGAGGTAGAGGTCGGAGCCGACGACGGTGGTTTCGGGTTTGCCGAGGTGCTTGGCCAGGTAGTGGGCGCCGCCGGTGAGAGACAGGTGGCGGGAGGCGGTCATCTTTTCGCTCTGGGTCTTCTCGGGTTCCGGGAGCTGGAACTTGGTTTCTTGTAGTTTCGGCGTCTTGGCGGTGGTCATGGTGATCCTCGCCGGGTGTGGTATATGCGCTGCTGGTTGGCGACGCGTCGGGCGTTGGGCTGGATTATACCCTTTGCGGTTTGGGCTGGGGCATTACATCGTTTGATGTCAGGAGATGCGTCTCGGCGGGCGCGGCGGTGTTTCTTCAAGCAGTTGGCGCGGGGTCGCTGGCCGGGCATTGTTCGTTGGCGGCAGTTGTTGTTGAGGTTGAGTTCCTTCGGCCGTTGGCGGTTTTCTGTGGCGTATGCTGGGTGGGTTCCCGTCTCTGCTTTTCAGCGAGGCGTGGTCCGGCAGCATTGGCGGCGGTCTCGCAATTGGCGGAGTCCGCGTGTGTTTTGTGTCTGAGCTTGACGGCTTTGCGGTTTTGGGACGGGTGTTGCCGGAGTTGGCCGGCTTGGGGAGGATGAAGGTGAACTCGAAAGTACCACCTATTGCACGTGTGTGCGGGCCATCTGCTCAAACCTGTTGATGACCCCAGATTTCCTAGCGCTGGTCGATGCACCTGCATCGGTATTGCTGATAATCCTCCCAGATTGCAGACCCCAGCGGCTCAACTGACGTCCGGTGCTGGGCTCGACTTTACGCATTTTAAGCGGCGTAAGCGAGAGAGGTTGAAACTCAATGGCACAGGGTAGCCGGAAGTTCCTGGACATCAGCGTTGGCGGCTCGACTTTGTACAAAAGCTAGATAAATTATAAGAACAGGGTAAGCTCGACCAAATCACCACAAGAGGTCGAGTATGCCTACCCTGCCCGCAGTCATAGTAACCCTGCTGCTGCCCTTTGAGCACCTGTTTGACCCCAGGACCTGGCGCAAAGCCCAACTCCTGGCCATGGGAGCGATCCTGTCTCCCGGCAAACGCACCGTGTCCTCCGCCCTCAACATCCTGGGGATTGGGCAGCACGGCGACTTCGCCGTCTATCACCACGTACTCAACCGCGCCCGATGGTCGCCGCTGCAACTGAGCCGGGCGCTGTTGCTGCTGGTGGCCGGGCGCCTTGGTTCATCCACCGAGCCGTTGGTGTTCGGCATTGACGAGACGGTGGAACGACGCTGGGGCCGGAAGATTGCGGCCAAGGGGCGGTATCGGGATCCGGTGCGGTCCAAGGACGACCAGGTGGTGATGACCCCCGGATTGCAATGGGTGAGCCTGATGTTGCTGACGCGTATCGGATGGGCGGGTCGATACTGGGCGCTGCCGTTTTTGACCGCGCTGGTGGTGTCGGCCCGCTACGACCGGCGCAAAGGCCGCCGGCACAAGACGGTAACCGACTACGCCCAGCAGATGCTGGTCTGCCTGCGCCGTTGGCTGCCGGACCGGGACCTGGTGGTGGTGGCCGATGGCGGCTACGCCAAGCGCGAGTTCCTGCGGCATTGCCAGAGTATGTCAAAGCCGATTGTCGTCGTCACCAAACTGCGCAAGGACGCGTCCCTGTACCAGCCCGCGCCAGCGCGGCGGCCCGGCCAGATCGGGCGGCCCCGGGTGGTCGGCGCGCGACTGCCCAGTCCCACGGCGGTGCTGGACGATCCCGCTACACAATGGATTCCCTACCGCGCCACCGGTTCCGACGGCAGTACCGCCATGGTCGAGCTCGCTTCGGGCGTAGCGCTGTGGTACCACGGCGGGCCGCCGCGCCTTCCCATACGTTGGGTCGTCATCAGATACCTGGCGGAGCGCCGCGGGCCCTATGCTTTGCTATGCACCGACACCGAGGCGGAACCCCTGCGGATACTGCAGTGGTATCTGCTGCGGTGGCAGGTCGAGGTGACCTTTGAGGAGCTGCGGGCTCACCTGGGCATGGAAACCCAGCGCCAGTGGTCGGAACGAGCCATCGCCCGAACCACCCCCGCGCTCTTTGGCCTGTTCAGCGTGGTGACGCTGGCCGCGGATATCCTGATCGAACAGCGTGGCGCCATGGCGCCGCGCACCGCGGCGTGGTATGACAAAACCAGCCCTTCCTTCGCCGACGCCATCGCCCTGGTCAGACGACACCTCTGGGTGCAGCAGGGAACTTTTATGCCGTCCGAGCGCGAGCACGAATCGATAAAAGTCCCGCGCCTCTTGTACCACAGGATGCTCGACACGCTAGCCTATGCCGCTTGATTGTACAAAGCCGAGCGTTGGCGGCGGATAGTGAAAAACCCTCCGACGCCAACCGCAAGTGGCGGAGTCCCAACGTGATGGCATCCGTTGCCTCCTTTAAATTTTGCGTAAAGTCGAGCTGGGATCCGCGGAAACGCGCTCTCACCCCGTTTTGGAAGGCTGGACGACCCCCAAAGCCTGAAATAGCCCAAACCGCGATGAGAGCGCGTATTCGTGGGGTCTATGGCGATTCTGTGGGACGATCGGATCGCCGTTTTTGCAACTTACGGCTGGCGTACCGCGGCCAACGGGATCCGCCGTCCCCCAATACCAGCAGACGTTTCGGCGCAACAACGCCGCGCACCGCCCTTCAATCCTGATGTGAGAAAGGGATTGCGGTAAGCCGCGCTGTTTTCGCTATGTTTAGTCCATCACCCGCGACGTGCTCAGACAGTAACGGACACGCCGCCACATCAGGAGTGCACGATATGGACCAAACGCCCGAAAGGATCACCTACAGTGTGAAGGAAGCAGCCGCGGCCCTGGGAGTCAGTGAATGGATGGTGCGGGAGTAAATCCGTGTTGGACGCATTGATTCCGTCAGGTTCGGCGCTCGTATATTAATCCCCCGCCAAGCTCTGGAACGACTCGTCGTCGACTCGAGACAGACCGACGGCAAATCCAGCGCCGTGCCTGAGGAAGCTCACCAACCGAGCTCCGACTGAGTTGAGGCCAAACGACGTTGTGCGTCCGGTCTTGCCGACTGGTTCATCGACGGGATTCGCGTGCCCACCGCGGGCAAAGAACAGAACCAGTTGGTAGACTGCCGGATCCGACGGTTCCTGCAGGCGTTGGCCTGCCCGAACTATGCGCAGCTAAAGGTGCCGGCTGCCGCATTTTGGGCAAGCCGACATTGCCTGGCCAACTTTGACGTTGGAAAACCGCCGACCACACAACATTACCCTTAATAAGGAGGTGAGATGTCATGCAGGGAGTTTCCGGCGGAGCGGTCCAACGTTTTGGCAAATCCTTGAGGACGCTGCCGGACAGTCCCGTCAGAAATCATCAGTCGAGCTGACCCGTTTCACGGCAAGCTCGTTGACAATTGGAAACCGATTGGAGGCATATCACACCATGAAGGGCACAATCAGGCAACGCAATCTAGGCTCCTGGGCCGCGACACCAATGGCAAACGTATTCGCAAGACGGAAACGGTCCGGGGAAAGAAATCCGACGCCCAACGTCGGCTGCGCGAAATCCTGGCAGAATTGGATCGCGGCATCACCCCTACAAAAATCCAGTACAAGGTCGGTGAGTGGCTGGACAAATGGCTCCAGGAGAAAATCATTCCCAATCGCCGGCAGAAAATCATCGACCGTTACGAGGGCATCATCCGGCTCCACATCAAACCTTCCTTGGAGCACGTGGGACTGGTGCAACTCTCCCCAATGCATATACAGGGTCTGGAGTCCAAACTCTTGGACGACGGGATGGCGCCGAAGGGTGTGCAGGCGGTACACCACGTACTCAGCGGTGCCGTGAAACACGCGCTGAGAATGGAAATGATATTCAGGGATCCCGTGGCGCTGGTGTCGCCACCTACCGTCGCCAAGACGGAAGCGTACAGTCCCGAAATGGACGAGGTGCTGGCACTACTGTCGTTGGCGGAAAAGGCGGAGAACCCTCTTTGGCCGTTCATCCACCTCATCGCTTTCACTGGGATGCGCCGAGGCGAAGCCCTGGCTTTGACGTGGGAGCATATCGATCTGGACGAGGGAACCCTGCAAATATGCCAGTCCCTGGTCGTGACGGCTGATGGCGTGTCGTTAGAGCCGCCTAAGAGGGTGTGTGACAATGGTCTAAACGTGCGCTGGCGGTTCTTGGAGTGATAAGGGGATGGCGGTTACGCTGGGGGCATGAGCAGAAAACCTTATCCCAGCGATTTGACCGACGCCCAGTGGGAGGAATTGGCTCCCCTGCTGCCACCCGACACCACCAGAGGCCATCCCAGGACCACGGACCTGCGGGAGGTGGTCAACGGGATTCTCTACGTGCTGCGCGGTGGCATACCCTGGCGGCTGATGCCCCATGACCTGCCACCCTGGGGCACGGTCTGGTGGTACTTCCGCAAATGGCGGGATGACGGGACCTGGGAACGAGTGGAGTCGGCCTTGCGGGCCCGGGTGCGGGAAGCGGCGGGCCGAGAGGCCACGCCCAGCGCGGCCATCATAGACAGCCAGTCGGTGCAGACCACTGAAAAAGGGGGCGGCGCGGCTATGACGCAGGTAAAAAGGTCGCCGGACGCAAGCGGCACATCGTAGTGGACACCATGGGATTACTGCTGGCCGTGGTGGTTCATGCCGCCAATATCCAGGATCGGGACGGCGCCAAGCTGGTGTTGGTGAAGTTGCTGAACCGATTCCCTCGGCTCCGAGTCATCTGGGCTGATGCTGGCTACGCTGGCCGACTGGTGGCCTGGGCTTGGGCCACTGGCGGTTGGCTGCTGACCGTGGTACGGCGGCAACCGCATCGCCACACCTTCGAGGTGTTGCCGCGCCGGTGGGTGGTGGAGCGCACCCTGGCGTGGCTCAGTCGATGTCGCCGGCTCAGCAAAGACTATGAGGAGCGCACCGAAAGCAGCGAAGCCTGGGTGCATATCGCCATGGTCCACCTGATGCTCAAACGGATCCAGCCCTCCTGAATCTATTTGTCACACGCCCTCTAAGACGGCACGCGGGGAGCGGACCGTGGCCTTGGATGCACTGACCGTGGGAGTCCTGCGTAAGCACCGGGCACAACAAGAGGAACTAGCAGGCCGACTGGGTGTAGAGCCACCTGTGATCCTCTTCCCCCGGCGCGAATGGACCGGGTGGTCGCACCCCAACACGGTGATGCACGCCGTGGAACGGTTGGCAAAACGCGCGGGATGCCCAAGTGTTACGTTGAGAAGCCTGCGGCATTTCCACGCCTCGGTGTTGCTGGATGTGCGGCCAAACTATGCCGTGGCGGCCGAACGTCTTGGCCATTCAAGTCCCAAAATCACCATGGATATCTACGCCCACGCCCTCGAGGGATGGCAACAGGAAGCGGCGGATGCCTTTGCAAATGCCATGCAGCCAGCAGCCTGAAAAATGCTGGACAAATGCTGGACAAATTAACAACAACGGACATAGCTTCACCGCAAGAGGCCCGTAGGTTTGAGTAGAAAATCTCAATTCACAGCAGTGTACAATACGCCAAAATACTGATACCTTCGAATCCGACCTTCGGCACCACTGCCCATTAACAGCCTCCGTCGCCCTGAAGTTCGACGCCGTAGAAAAACTCATCGCCGGCCGTTCTGCTATCAGGAATTGGTCCTGACGTGATTACTACTGCATCGAAATCAGAGTGACCATGGTCAAGCCCGCAGCTTGCGATCCAGACTAGAAAGCGATGTGTTGCGGGGAGCTCATGTGCGCTTTGTCCAAGTTTTGGGTTTTCGAAAGGTCTTGTTGATTTAGCGCTACGTACAATGGGTACGTCCATATAGTCTTCTTGCTTTCTTGTGCTGCAGCACAAGCCCGATCATTGAGTTCGTTAAGCTGTGACTCCTCAAACATACTGCCGGTAACCGTTTGGGCGCACTGTAGATGATCAAGCAATGGCGTGCTTGCCATCATAATGCTTGGCGAACCAGTTTTCTGGTTTCGTTCGAAAGCGGATACTCTTCCAAATCGGCTTTGTTTGCCCAAACAAAAGCCTCGCGCTCCGTTAGGACAACAGCCGAAGGACGGACACTGACCCGGAAATTCAATTGCCGGGTTTTCTGGCCACTTCGCGACAAATACTCAAATGACCCCAAATACTCATCCACCCGAATTACCGATAGCCCGGTTTCCTCTTTAAGTCTCCCTTTCCAGGGCCCGGCGCAACGTTTCGCCTTCTTCAACTTCACCGCTGGGAATCTCAAAGATGCCCCCGAGGTAGTCGTCCTTCCTGCGCTGGAGAAGTAATGCTTTCTCATCCCGTTTTAATACAGCACCCACTACAATTCTGTGTATCCCGGCGGTCCTGGTTTCCGTAAGAAGGTTTTCAAACGCGTCGAATTTCATCGGTCTAACAACACACTTTGATTGAGCACAACCTTCCTCAATGTCTCCACGAAGTGGTGAATATGTGCCGCCAACTCTGTGTCAGCCAGCACATGCCTTTCTTCGCCGCCAATTGACCCAACCCCATGCCGTGGTGTAACTCACGTTGATAGTGCGCCGCTCGCCCACCTCCGCAAATCCCAGCGCAGACATAATCTTGTCCTGGAGCTCGGGGTGTAGCGGCTCTACCGACTCTGATTTACCTCTCGCAGGGACATTGGTCGATGACCCGTTGGCGTGGTTCGGATGAAAATTTGGAATCTTCAGGCCGGAACCTGGGCCAGCTGGGGTAGTTGGAGCAGTGCGTGAACCTGGCTTGCGATTGTCTCGTCGTTTCCGGACCGGATGACCAGGTTCCCGGCTTCCAGCGAAGCGGCCGGCACACCGTCTCGGAAAACGATGCTATTGCCCGGCACGGCCGGCACGCGGTCCCCGGGGGTGAGGATGCCGACCAGGTTGAGAGGATCGCAGGCCGACACGACCACCATGTTTCCCGTGGGGGCGCTGCGGTTGACTTCCCGCAGCAAGTCTATGGCTTCTGGCAGGGCAAATTGTTCGCCCACGGAGCTGGTGACGAATCGGCCGCCCCGAATCTCGCCCCGGGCTTCCATCCGGCGTAAAACGCGGACTGCATCGCGCCAACCGGGCGCGGCGGACTCCCGCGTCAACAGCTCCGGCAACACCACCCCGTATCGCCGCAGCAGTTGCGTAACGCGCATTTCCAGCGCATCGGTCGCGGGATCCAGCGGCTCCAGGATCGACCAGCGGCTGTAGCTCTCCCGGCGGCGCGGGTCAAGCCTTCGAGTGGGGATGTGCCGGCGACGGGACGACCGGCTGCCGTTGGATGCCCCGTTGCGATGCCCGCCGGAGCCTCCGTTCACCCGGCGCCGCAATGGTTGCAAGCTATCGGAAGTAACCCGGCCCTGCGCAGCCAATAACCACAGGGCTTCTTCAACGTCGGATGGCAACCGCCGGGTAATGGCGATAATATCGGAGATGAAGCAAGCGCCCCGCTGGGATAGCGCCGACAGCACCTCTCCCGCTGCGCCATTCCCGTCCTGGCCCTCGGTTTGCGCTGGCGCCAGCAGCCAGTCCAGACACTCCCGCAGGGCCAGCGTAATCGGTGTGGCACGGGTCAGCGGCGACCTGGCGCCCAGTCCGTTAGCGGCGGCGAGTTGCCGGCTCAGGCAGCCCCACACCACTTCGCCGCCCACGCACAAACTGTCCAGCAGGCCAGCGTTGTAATTCCCAATCCGTGGAGCAAGCACTTCGGTCTCCAGGACACCGGCGGCGATGTCGAAGCCCTGGAGCTGCTCGATGACATCCAGCAGCCCACCCTCGCCTGCTGCTGTGGTTGCCGGGTCCAGATGCTGCCACCGGAGCAGGAACCGCATCAGAGCGGCCTGGGAAACCGGCTCGATCTGCCGACGGAGCCGGCCCAGGGTGCTCCGGTGGATGCGCGCCAGTATCCGGCGGTCGCAAAATTCCACTTCGACCGCGCCGCGCCGGAAACTACCGCGCAAAACCAGTCCTTCCCCTTCCAGCTGCGCCAGAGCGTAGCCGACATCCGCGGAGTCCAGCCTCAGGTTTGCGGCCAGCTCGCCGGCGGTGACGGGCCCAGAGCACTCAACCCACCCGCGCACGATGGACAGCGTAGCCAGCTCGGTCGTCATCTCGGTAGCCACGTCCGGAATGTTGCCGGTCGGAGGGCTAAAGTTGGCCGTCGCATATGCGGCGAATGCCATGGGCAGTCGTTCCGCCGCTACCCAGGCGCGCCAGTCGTCGGGTAGATTCAGACAGTAGGCCCGACCGGCAGCGGCCAAGTCGGCGAACCACCCGGCCATCCGGCGCGAATCTGAGTTGCCGCGGTCGCCGGTCGCGCCGGTCTCCGGTAGGATTCCCAGATTCAGCAGCGCGTCGTGCAATTCGTCGGCGTCCCGAATCGGCGGCCAGGCGTTGGCGCGCTCCTCGGCGATGGCGCCATCGTCCAGCTGCCCCAGGTCCCGGGCATCCTCGGGCCGGGCCCGGCGCAGCGTTACGGCTCTGGCGCGCCGCTCCTCCAAGGGTGCGTCATCCAGGAAGGCGTAGGGCATGGCGTTCAGAATCTGGTGGCAGAATACGGAGGGCTGCACCGTGTCTCGAGCGTACACTTCAATGTCGCCCGCCTCAATGGTTGCCAGAACATTCTGCAAGCCCGGCAGATCCATCGCTTCGGTGAGACAATCGCGGATGGTTTCGAATACCAGCGGGTGATCCGGTGGGTCGATCACTTCGCCGGGGGCGTTGTCCTGGCACTGGACTTGGGCCGGGAATACTGCCGCCAGCAAGTCCTCGGAGCGCATCCTCTGTAACGGCGCTGGCACCTTGCGTCCCCCCGAATGTCGGAGCAGCGCCAGAAACCTGGTGGCATTCCACCGCCAACGTGTACCGAACACGGGCGCCTGCAACACCGCCTGCAAAAGCACTTCGTCCACCGTGCGGGGAGACAGGTAGGTAAACACGTCGGACACCGGAAACGAAAGATTCGGACCCAGGGAGAAATTCAACCCATCATCAGTAGCCGATGCCTGCAATTCAAAGTCAAAGGTGCGGCAGATGCGTTTTCGCAATGCCATGCCCCAGGCCCGGTTGATTGCGGCTCCAAACGGGGAATGAATGACCAGTTGCATCCCGCCACTCTCGTCGAAGAAACGCTCCGCGACCACCCGGTTGCCGGTGGGAACCATGCCGAGCACCCGCTTGCCTTCGGCCAGGTACTCCACAATCTGACGGGCGGCGTCGGCATTTATGCCGCATCCCTGCACCAGCCACGCCTCGGCATCGTCCGGACGTTCCAGCCGCGCATCCATCGCTTCGCGCAAATCGGAAATTTCGCCGGACAGCTCCCTCGTTCTGCCCGGCGCCTCGCCCAACCAGAACGGGATGGTGGGAGCCAGGCCCTGGGCGTCCTCAACCCTGACTTTGCCTCCCTCCACGCGGCGGATTTTCCAGGGTGTGTTGCCCAGCAGAAACACGTCGCCGGCCATACTCTCAATGGCGAAGTCCTCGTTGACGGTGCCGACGAATATGTCCTCCGGCACGGCAATCACGTCGTAGTCGGCGTTGTCGGGGATGGCGCCGCCGCTGGTCAACGCGGCAAGGCGGGCGCCGCGCCGGCCTTTGAGCACGTGATTCACACCGTCCCGGTGCAAGTGCGCGCCCCGGCGGCCCAGCCGGGGCGCCATGCCCTCCGACAGGGCGTCGACGACCTGATCGAACCTGGCCCTGGGCAGACCCCGATAGGCGTAGGCCCTGACGCACAATTCAAAGAGCTCATCTTCCGGCCAATCTTCTGCGGCGCACGCGGCCACCATCTGCTGGGCCAGCACATCCAGAGGCCAATCGGGGATGCGGAGCGTATCCAAGTTGCCGCCGCGCACGGCCCGGCACAGGGCGGCGCATTCCACCAGTTCATCGCGAGTCAGCGGGAACAGGGCGCCTTTCGGTGTCCCGGCTACGGTGTGTCCGGAGCGGCCCACCCGCTGCAACAGCAGCCCGATGGAGCGCGGCGACCCAATCTGACACACCAGTTCCACCACCCCAATGTCGATGCCGAGTTCCAGGGAAGCAGTGGCAACGCATACCTTGACCTCACCCTGCTTCAATCGCTCTTCCGCAGCCAGTCTGGTGGTTCGCGAGAGGCTGCCGTGGTGGGCCACCACCGCCGCTTCTCCCATCCGCAGGGAAAGCTGGTGAGACACCCGTTCCACCAACCGACGGGTATTGACGAATACCAGCGTGGTTCCGTGATTGGCGGCCAGACCAGCCACCGTATCCAGGGTTTGTCCCCAGACCTCATGGGTCGCGATGGACCCCAGTTCTGCTCCCGGGAGTTGCACCTCCAGAGTCATGCGCCTGGTGTGACCGGTATCCACGATGAGACAATCGGGAACACCGTCGCCCGAAATGTGCCGGTTGCCCACCAGGAACCGGGCCAACTCCTCGATAGGGCGTTGAGTGGCAGACAGGCCAACCCTGACGACGGGATTACGGGCCAGTGCGCACAACCGCTCCACCGACAGCGACAGATGAGCGCCACGCTTGTCATCGGCGACGGCATGGATTTCGTCGAGTATGATGGTCTTCACGTCGGCCAGCCCGCGCCGTCCGCTCTCGGAAGTCAGCAGAATGTAAAGCGATTCCGGCGTGGTTATCAGGATGTGAGGTGGCTGTTTCACCATCCGTTGGCGCTCCGCAGCGGGCGTGTCGCCGGTTCGCACCGCCGTCCTCATGGCCGGCAACGGCGTGCCCCGGGCTTCGGCCAGGGCGTGGATTTCCGCCAGGGGCGTGGCCAGGTTTTTCTGTATGTCGTTGGACAGCGCTTTGAGCGGCGACACGTAGACGACCTGGGTGGTGTCGGGCAGACCTTCCCGCAGACCCCGGCGCACCAGTTGGTCGATGCAGGTCAGGAAGGCAGCCAGTGTTTTACCCGAACCGGTGGGCGCGGCAATGAGGGTATGCTGCCCCTGTGCGATGGCCGACCACCCGTCAGTCTGGGCACGGGTCGGCGCCTCGAAGTGGCTGCGGAACCATTCCTGAATGATGGGATGAAATTGGGCAAGGGACATGCCGCCAGTTTAGCAGAGGAAGGCCCCTCTGCCGAAGGCCGGCGCGTCACCCGGTAAGTCTGGCCACCTCCGGACAATCATGCGAACAATCTTGGGCAACTCCTGGCTCCCGTGTCATCGCCCGAAGCGGTGTGCTAAACTGCCGCATTCCTTATCCCTAAATCCTTATTCCTTACGATGTAATCCCTGCAGGAGTTACGGCCATGATCATCGACACTCATACTCATGTGGTCAGCAGCGACAAGGCCAAACACCCCCTCGACCCCGGCGCGCGGGGCTGGTCCACCGAGGTCAGCAACGATGTCGAAGACCTGATCGCGGAGATGGACCAGGCCGGAGTGGAGTGTGCCACTCTGGTGCAACCCAACGGTACCTACGGTCTGGATAACTCCTACCAGTGCGACAGTGCCCAACAGTACGCACCGCGCACCGTGGCCGTGGGAATCCTGGACCCGGCGGCGGCGGACGCTGCCGACCAGCTCTCCTATTGGGTGAACGAGCGCGGCATGACGGGCGTGCGGCTGCAGAGCCAGGCTGAACCCGACGATCCCCGCTGCGACGCTCTCTGGCAACGCGCCGCATCCCTGGGCATTCCCATCTCCATCGGCGGCGGCGGCCAGCCGGAGAAGGTCGATGCGATGCGTAACGTAGGCGCCCGGCACCCCAACGTCCTCTTTGCCCCGGACCACTTCGCTGGCTGGAGCGGGGCCGCGGACAAAGCCGCGATGACCAACGCCCTGGAAGAACTGGCCCGCCTGCCCAACGCCTACCTGCGCATTTCCAGCACCAGCCTCGGGCCATACGCCGCCCTGACCGCGCCGGAGCAGGAACTCTTCAGGCGTGTAATTGAAGCCTTCACGCCACGGCGTGTTATGTGGGGCTCCAACTTCCCCTCCTCCCGCGACGGTGGTTACATCGGACAGGTGCAGCTCGGCCAGACGGCCCTGCCCTGGCTTTCCGACGACGACGTCAATTGGATTATGGGCGAGGCCGCCCACCAGTTGTGGCCGATGCTGCAGGCGCCATCCAACGGGTAGAATAACCTCCGAATTGCCCCCCGGTGAGCCGTTACAACCCGGAAACTGCGGGCAGGGACAAATCATGGCTGATATACCTTTGCATTATCAGGCTATCACCGAAGTAGCCGTAAAACTCCGGTCGGGGGAGATTTCGCCGGTGGAGTTGACCCGGGCCTTGCTGGACCGGATCGCGGCGCTGGATGGCGAGCTGAAGAGCTACGCTACGGTAATGACGGAACCGGCAATGGCAGCCGCCCGGGCGGCAGAGCAGGAGATTTCCGCCGGTCGGTATCGGGGCCCGCTCCACGGTGTGCCCATCGCCGTCAAAGACCTTTGCTTCACCCGCGGCGTGGCGACGATGGGCGGGGCGCAGGTCCTGCGCGACTTCGTTCCGGAATTTGACGGCACGGTGGTGCAGAGATTGAACGACGCCGGGGCGATAATCCTGGGCAAGCTAAACCTCACCGAAGGCGCGATGGCGGGATACAACCCCCAGTTCGACATTCCGGTGAATCCCTGGGGCGCCGACCGTTGGGCCGGCGCGTCTTCCAGCGGTTCGGGCGTGGCCACGGCGGCCGGCTTGTGTTACGGCTCGCTGGGCAGCGACACCGGCGGGTCGATCCGTTTTCCAGCGGCGGCCTGCGGCACGGTGGGCATCAAACCCACCTGGGGGCGCGTTAGCCGGTATGGGGTGCTGGCGCTGGCCGAGTCTATGGACCACATCGGCCCGATGACCCGCAGCGCCGCCGACGCCGGAATCATGCTCCAGGCGCTGGCTGGCCACGACGCCAACGACCTCACGTCGCTGCGCGCTCCGGTTCCCGATATGCTGGCCGGGCTGGGTCAGGGGGTTGCCGGCATCCGCATTGGTATCGACGAACGGTACATCGGCGACGGGGTGGACTCAGAGGTAGCGGCCGCGGCGCTGGCCGGCGCGCAGTCGCTGGAACGCATGGGTGCGCGGCTGGTTCCGGTGCGGATGCCGGAGACCGAAAGTTTCTCACGCGCATGGGGTGTGCTGTGCTCAGCGGAAGCGGCCGCCGCCCACCGGGAGACTTTCCCGTCCCAGGGCGATGAATACGGCCCCTGGTTTCGCGGCTGGCTGGAGTTGGGGCGCCAGTACACCGCCGCCGACTACGCCGTTGCCAACCAGGAGCGGCTGGCCTGCAACGGCATCCTGACTGGCGTGTTTGAGGAGATTGACGTGCTGGTTTGCCCGTCCATGACTACCGCGCCGGAGCGGGTTACGCCCGAAGAATTGTACGGCCCGATGAGTGAAGAAGAATGGACTTGGGGCCGCTTCACGATTCCATTCGATTTCAACGGAGCGCCCACGATTTCGCTGCCCGCTGGCCTGAACAGCGAGGGGCTGCCGCTCAGCATCCAGTTTGTGGGCAAGCGCCTGGCGGAGCCGCTGCTAGTACAAATCGGCGATGCTTACGAGTCGGCCACCCGACACAATCTACGGCCTGCCGTTTGAGATAGGGTGTGTTGACTAATACGGTCATCCCCGCGACAAATACCGTTATTCCGGCGACAACAACCGTCATTCCCGCGAAAGCGGGAATCCAGTGGCCGAAGCCGTTAACCAAGGTTCTGATTCTTTCGTATGCGTGTTCTGATTATCGGAGCCAGCGGTTTCATTGGGCGCCACGTGGTGCGGCGCCTGTCTGATACGCCGGGCCACGAAGTAGCTGGCACCTTCCGCTCTCGCGTCCCCGGCGACGACAGCAATTCCTGGTATCAGGTCGAGCTAACCGAGGCGGCAGCGTTGGAGCAGGTGTTCCAGTCGGCTCAGCCTGACGTGGTGGTACACCTTGCGGCCATGGCCGACGTGGGCACTGCCGAACGTAACCCGGAGCGGGCCACGGCCGTTAATGTCTCCGCCACTTCAGCAATAGCCCGGCTTGGCGACCGGCATGGGGCCAGGATGGTTTTCGTTTCCACCGAGTACGTATTCAGCGGCCAGCGCGGTTACTACCGGGAAGACGAAACTCCCGCGCCCACCACCCACTATGGTCGGACCAAATGGGAGGCCGAGCAGGCGGTGGCGAGCCTGGCCTCCGACTGGAGCATCCTCCGCACCAGCATCGTGTATGGTTGGCCGGAACCAGGACAGCGAAACTTCGCCCCGTGGCTGCTCGACCGTCTGCGGAGCGGGCAGCCTTACGACGCCCGCACCGATGTATTCCGAACGCCGGTTTACGTGGAACACCTGACGGATGGCATCGCCAAGTTGGTGGAAGGCGACTACCCTGGCATCCACCATGTGGCCGGCAGCGACTGGGTGAGTATGTATCACTTCGCCACCGCCATCGCCGCAGCCTTCCACCTGGACCGCGACCTGGTAGTCCCAATAGATGCCTCTTCCCAAGATGCCGCCTCCCACACGCCGCCAGGTTCGGCCCCGCGTGAACACGTCGCATCAGCCCGGAACCTCGACCTCCTCGGGCTGGACGGTACCGAGACGATGCGCCGGCTAGGGCTGAATCATCCGGGGTTGAGTGAAGGGCTGGCGGCGATGCGGCGGCGGCTCTGATTGTCGGAGAGCAGCAGCGACGACGTTTCGTGGTAACATCCGCAGTCAAGACACGTTTATGCCGCAGGAACACACTTATGAACCCGGTTTACCTGGATTACAACGCAACCACTCCAATCGATCCTCGGGTAGCCGAGGAGATGCTGCCCTACATTTACGAACACTTTGGCAACCCTTCCAGCGGCCACCTATTCGGACGCAACGCCAACGACGGTGTTAACGTAGCACGCCGGCGGGTGGCCGAAATGCTCGAATGCCATAGCGACGAGCTGGTCTTCACCAGCGGCGGCACCGAGTCCAACAACTACGCCATCAAGGGCGCCCTCGCTGCCAACCGGAGCCGGGGCAACCACATGATTACCTCGGCGGTGGAGCATCCGGCCGTCATCGAGGTGTGCAAGTTTCTGGAGACCCGGGGTTACCGGGTTACCTATCTGCCAGTGGACGAATACGGGATGGTTGACCCCGGGCAGGTGGCAGAGGCGATTACCCCGCAGACCACGCTCGTCAGCATCATGCACGCCAACAACGAGGTGGGCACCATAGAGCCAATCGAAGCAATCGCCGAGGTAGCCCACCGGCACGGCGCGTTGCTGCACGCTGATTGCGCTCAATCCGTCGGCAAGATTCCGGTGCGGGTGGATGAACTGGGGGTTGACCTGCTGACCATCGCCGGACACAAACTCTACGCTCCGAAGGGCATTGGCGCGCTGTACGTCCGCCGGGGTGTAGCGCTGGAAAAGCAGATGCACGGCGCCGGCCACGAAGGGGATTGGCGGGCCGGCACCGAAAATGTCATACACATGGCCGCGCTGGGTCGGGCCTGCGAGTTGATTCGCCATAACCTGCCCGACTACCAGCGACAGATGGCGGAGATGCGAGACCGTTTGGAAGCAGGCTTGAAAAGCGCCTTTGCCGAGATTCGGATCAACGGGCACCCCAGCAAACGCCTGCCCAATACATCAAGCGTCAGCTTCAAACGGGTGGAAGCCAATACCGTGCTGGCCGAAATGGTAAACCTCGCCGCATCCGCCGGGGCGGCCTGCCATAGCGACCGGGTAGAGGTGTCCAGCGTCCTCGAGGCAATGGGAGTCCCGCTGGAATACGCCATGGGAACCCTCCGGTTTTCAGTCGGCAGATATACCACCCCCGAGGAAATCGACCGCGCCGTGGCCGAGGTTGCCAGAGTCGTGAGTCGCCATCTGAAGGCCGCAGCGTCGGTCGGGTAAGGGATGGCGAACACCCCCAGCATTACACCCGGATTGCCCACATGGTAATATCCCACACACCCTGAAACTGAATCGCAAAAGGAGCTGGACAATGGCAGAGCTAGTACTGGGTTTGGCATCTTCGCATAGCCCTCAACTCAGCACCCCGGCGGACGGATGGGCCGGCCGCGGCGAGCGCGACAAGGGCCACGTTGAGTTGATCGGCGCCGACGGCATCACTTCCAACTACGAAGGTCTGTTGGCGCGGACCGACACGGAACGCATCGCCAAAGAGCTAACCCAGGCCAAATTTGAGCAGCGGCACCAGCAAAACCAGCAGGCCATCGCCCACCTTTCCCGCAAACTGTACGATGCCAGGCTGGATGTGCTGGTGATGGTAGGGGATGACCAGCACGAGTACCTGCTGGACGATAATATGCCCGCCTTCTGCGTCTATTGGGGCGACGAGGTGAAGATTTCCGGCCACGAGGCCGGCCCGTCAACCGGCAACCAGCCGCTGATCGGCTATAGCACGGAAGACCAGGTCGCGCCCACCGACTCAGCGTTGGCCCGGCACATCATTGATAGCCTGATGGACGATGAGTTCGATGTGGGGGTGTCCAACTTCCTGGATCCGAGCAAGGGTGGACGGGCCAAGGGCGGCATCGGCCACGCCTTCGGCTACGTCTATAGCCGGCTGATGACCGGGGCCACGATCCCCACCGTGCCCGTCATGCTCAACACCTACTATCCGCCCAACCAGCCTACGCCGAAACGGTGTTACAACCTGGGGCAGGCCCTGAAGTCGGCCATCGAATCCTGGCCCAGAGACATACGGGTGGGCATACTGGCCTCCGGGGGCCTGAGCCACTTCGTAGTTGACGAAGAGCTGGACCACCAGGCGTTGCAGGGCATGAAAGCAAAGAGCGTCGAACAGCTGTCCGCGCTGCCACGGGAGAAGATTAACTCCGGCAGCTCCGAAATACGCAACTGGATTGTGGTAACCGGCGCCACCGAGCATCTGGATATGGACATCGTGGACTACGTGCCATGCTACCGCTCCCCGGCCGGCACCGGCTGCGCCATGGGGTTCGCCACCTGGGGCTAGGCGTATGTCGGCGGCAGCCACTCAAGACCGCAGCGGCTTGGAAATCAGCGTTTTTATGCGGTCAGTAATATCCGTCTGGTCGTAGGTGCGCAGGAGATTAATCCGGTTGCGGTTGGGATCGCCGCCGTGCCAGTACTCGTAAATCTCCTGTCGCATCCCAAAGGATGACACGGCCAGGTCGTGGGCCAGCCGAAAGAGTCGAGATTTGTACTCCACGTCCACCCCTCTCCCCGGCATATACCGGTCCAGGTAGGGGCGAAACTCCGGGTTGGCCAGGTCGCCTTCGCTGGGCTGCATAATCATGCCGGAGCCGGCAACCTCCCGCAGCAGCTCCACCATGCGGGCCGAGGTCTGGGCGAAGTAGATGTTCATGCCGGACATCGACCCCAGGGACATCAGGCCATTGTCGGCCGGGTAGGCGTTGTGCTCCACGCCGTCCATGGCGTGCGCCCACATTTCCGTATAGGTGGCCATTTCGCCCAGCTTTGCTGCCACCTCCCGGTACTCAATCACCCCGATGGCTTCGGCGATGAGAGTGGCAACGGCGGTCATCAGCTTCATGCGCTGGTGGATGCGGCAAAGGTTGCTCCAGCCGCGGAAGTTGGCTTCGGAGCCCAGGCGTTGCAGCAGCGGCGCCGAGTCGTAGAGCATGAAAATGCGATCCCAGGGCACCAGAACGTGGTCGAAAAAAAGCATCGCGTCCTGTTCGTCGTACACCGCCGCCAGGGGATGCCCGTAGCTGCCCGCCCATTGGGACACCGGTTCCCGGCATAGAATCTTCAACCCCGGCGTATCCGTAGGAATCGAAAAGGCCAGTATGAATCTGGGGTCGGCGCGGCGCACGAAGGTGGCCGACAGCGACACGTAGGTTTCGTTGCTGATTGGCGCGGCGGTAGCCAGCTGCTTGGCACCGTGAACGATAACGCCGCTTGCGGTTTCCTCCACCACGTGCAGCGCTACTTCGGTCTCCCCATCCGCCCGGTTTTCGTTCTGGGGTTGTTGGCTGCGGTCTACCTGCGGGTCCCCCAGCGCGTGGGTCAGGAACAGATCGTTCTCCGCGCAGTACCGGAAGTAATTGGTGATGTTCTCGCCGAAGTCGCAATGCGGGTTTTTCACCTGCCCCAGCGCGTCTCGGATGGCGTATAGCCCGAGGATGTGCAGCGCCAGGATGTCCGGGCTGCGCCCCAATTGACCCCAGGACTCTTCATTCCAGATTTCGCTGTTGCGCCGTTGCCGTTTGAGCTCGTCGCGGGTGCGGGGCAGGAGCCAGGACACGCTGCACCGATTTCCGGTATCCGGAGAGACGAAGGTCATCTGATCCCGGTATTCATCCGAGTGTTGCAGGTCGTAGATGCGCGCCAGCTCGTGGACCATCCCGGTCATGGCCGGGTGTCCGGCAACGTCGGTGACTTTCGCGCCGTCCAGCCAAACCTCCCGGTTATCCTTGAGGCTCTCCACGTAGCGCGCGCCGGTCATGGCGCCCCGGGCAGACTCAATCTCCAGTACCATTGTTTCCTCCGTGGGGCCGCGTTATAAGGAAATCGAGCAGAGCTTTTCGATCAAGCCGGTACCAACACGGCCGGTACCAGTGCAACGACCGCGTTATTCAGCTACTTTGCCAGGGTGCTGGCCGCGCTGCGCTCGCTCCCAAGCCGCAAGCAAATCATCCCGACGGTTTTCCACCCAATACTTCACCAGACGCCGTTGGTGTCCAGGCAACTTGCCGGCGATAAGACTGCCATCATTAATGGCTACTTTCACCCAAACGCCGCCGTATTCAACGCGGATGTGCGGCGCACCGTGCTCCTTGTAATAAACGCAAAGCTTCAGGCTGCCGCCGTCGATGCGGCATACTTCAGGCATCGCCAACCAGCCCGCAGGCTAAGCGGCTTTGCCCAGCAACTTCAAGTACAGCGCATCGCCGCACATGGCAATATCGTCCCCCCATTCCACTGAGCCACTGGCTCCCAACCGCACCGACTCGAAAAACCGGCGGTCGCCCCATCGTGCAAAAGGCTCAGCATCAGCCATATCGGACAAGTCCACTTCGCCCGAAACACCATCGGCATAACGCAACCAGATGCGATGCCCTTCAAGAGGAGCCACCGAAGTCGGTATCGCGAACTCGCTGGGAGACTCTCCCCGCCTAAGGTCGCTAGTCTTCCCCAAAGACAACGGCCCGGCGGGGACCAGTATACCGGCACCGTAGTCCTCCTCAAGATTGAAAATCTGCAAGGCGGAAGCGCCCAGGCGGAACTCATCTTTCGGACTGAACACCACGGGGCAAGGCCACTGCTGGCTACCGATAGCTAACAGGGCCACGCCATAACCCCAATCCGCCCGACTACCGTCAGGCAGCTCAACCGTCCGGCTGCAACTAGGTTCAATGCCCAATTCATTCAGAACTGACGCAGGAAAAACGGAGTGGTCCGCCCAGACGTCCACAATAGGGCGGACCGGGTAAAAACCAACACCCCCAAGTTTGCAGATGCCAACATCTGCCTGTATCTCAGCCATCGTAACCCATTCTCCAAACTGCACCGCAACCGACCCTTGCGAACCGCGCAACTATAGGTTCAATTTTCTATCACAGCGCAAACGTAGCAGTCAACCGCGGCCATCACGTCCGGCTGTTGTACACATAATGCGGAGTCCCCGCGGTGGCCGGCCGGCTCCGGTAAAACTGCTCGACATAAGGCGACAGCCGCCCTGCCATTCGCCGGGTGGCCAGCGTCTCCGGTTCCAGCGGGCGGGCGAGTTGTTCGCGCAGCTCCCGCGCAACGTCGCCTCGGTCGAACCGCTGGTGCGCGCCATCTTGCAGCAGCGCCTCGCCGTCAATGATGACGGCGGCCACATCCTGAGTCTTGGCCCTGCCCAGAACAACCTCAACCGGAGGCGTATCCGGTTCCAGGTAGGGGTCTTCCAACCGCTCCATGCGAATCAACAGCAGGTCGGCCCGGCGCCCCGGTTCGAGGACGCCAATGTCGCCGGAGAACCCGGTGGGAGCGGCGGCGTTGGCGGTGGCCATGGCCAGCACTTGCTCGACGGATATGGCGGGAGCGCCGATGCCCGGCTGCCGGTGCAGTTTGCTCACCAACCGCATCTCCTGCAACAGGTCGTCATCGTCGTTGATGGCCGTGCTGTCGGTGCCCATGGCGACGTTGACGCCCCGGGCCAGCATGGGGTTCACCGGCGCAATGCCGTTCTTGAGGCGCAGGTTGGAGCTGGCGTTGTGGCACACCGTGGCGCCGGCGCCGGACAAGGCTTCGATGTCGCCGTCGGTGAGCCAAACGGCGTGGGCAAAGGAAATCTCCGGCCCCAGGAACTCCAGCTCGCGCAGGTGTTCCACCGGAGTCTTGCCCCAGGTGCGCAGGCCGTAGTCTTTCTGGTAGGCGCTCTCCACCAGGTGCATGTGGATGCCGGTTTGGTAACGACTGGCGTGTTCCTTGGTGCGTTGCAGAAATTCGTCCGAGTTCCACTGCACGTTGGCCGGGCTGAGCAGCACCCGCACTTTGCCGGACTGGTGGTCGTGGTATTGGCGGTAGATTTCGTCGAAGAATGCAAAGTAGTCATCATCGGACATATCGGCCACCGACAGATACCGGCGCAGGTCGTCGGCCAGGTCTGCCGGCAAACCGGACAGGAAGTCCTGGTCATTGCCGTAAACCACCCGGTTCTGGTTGCGCAGGTAGCTGGAGAAAGCCACGCGCATACCGGCGTCCAGAAATCCGCGCAGTACGGCGTCCACATCCTCCTTGAGGGTGGCGGCGGCGGTCTGGGGATGGTTGTACATCACGGTGGTGGTGCCCGACGCCATCATGTTCAAGGCGGTGTATAGAGTCATCAGGTAGTGGTCGTAGGGCCGGCGTCCCCAGCCGGCCAGAATCCAGACCTCCAGGCAGTCGTCGCAGGTGCCCATCTGGAGCGTCGTAACGCCGCGTCCGTGGTGATGGGAGTTAACCAGACCGGGGATGATGGCGTAGTCCAGCCCTCCGAGTTCCGCGTCCGGCTGGTACTGCTCCCGCAGGGCCTGATAGGGGCCAACCGCTATGATTACACCGTCCTCCTGATACACCGCCGCATCGTAGAGCACGGTGGTGGCGCCTCCGGAAGTAGTGGGGCTGATCAGGTGCTTGCCGCGTATCAGTGAGGAAGCCATCGGAATACTCCGTCAATTCGTTTGGGACTGGTACCAGTCGATAATTTCAGACCCGGTGGCGGCCCAGACTCCACCCTGCTCCATCATGTGACCCAGGGCCTGATCGACGCTGCCGATGCGGAAGGGTTGGCCGACCAGCCAGGGATGCAAATTCAGCGCCAGCAGGCGACCGTTGGCGGCGCCGTCCTCACGCAGCGTATCGAAACTCTCGGTGAGCATTCGCTGGTATTGGGCCACCGTGACCCTCCGCTGCGCCAGCGCCGCCACGTCGTCCAGCTCGTAGAGTATGGGCAGTGCAAAGAAGGGGTTTGCCCCTGCGGTCATCGGATAGGGTTGTTCGTCGTTGGCCCAGTCGCAAACGTAGCGCAGGCCGGCCTCGGCCAAAAGTTGGGGAGTGCGTTGGGACTCGCCGTACTCCGGCCCCAACCAGCCCCGGGGCGTGGTTCCGGTCGCTCCGGTCAACGCGTCAATGGAGGCCTGGATGTACTCCCGCTCCTCGCCTTCCGTCATATTACTGGTGATGATGCGGCTCACCGAGATGCCGTGGCCGATAATCTCGCCGCCCCGGTCCAGGCAGTGGCGCACCAGGTACGGATAGTTTTCGGCGGTGATGGCGTCCATGGCGATGGTGGGTTGAATGCCGTGTTTCTCCAGCACATCCAGCAGCCGGAAGATGCCCACCCGATGCCCGTATTCCCGGTGCGACATACGAGCGTAGTCCGGAAAGGCCCGGGGCGCAGAGCCGCCGGACAGGTTGGCGACCTGAAAACTCCCGTCCGGCGCCTGCCACTCCATGTGCTCCAGCACCAGGATGACGCATAGGGCCACCGGAGCATTTTCCGGCCAGCGCAGGCTTGGTCGGCTGATGATGGGCGACCACTCATGGTGGGGGTGGTCCATGCCGAAAGTGCGTTGAGCAGTCATGTTGGCGGCGCTCCTGTCAGGCGACTGTGTTGGTTATCCGGGCCGCCGGCCGACGACGCCGGCAATACGTTGGCGGCAATGCGCTGGCGGATCAGATGGCCGGCGTCATCCTCCCAGTTGTTGGGCGTGGGTTACGGCCTGATCGTAGTAGTTGGCGATATAGTAGTCGGCAATCTCGTCGGCGGTGGTCTGCCAGACGCCATCGTGGGACATGATATAACCCAGCACGTCGTCCAGGTACTTGACCCGGTGGGGCTGGCCAATCAGGAAGGGATGCAGTGCAATGCACATGACCCGGCCGCTCTCGGCGCCTTCCGCGTAGAGCTGGTCGAACTGCGCCTTGCAGATGTCGGCGAAGTAGTCCGTCCCGTAGTGATTGTCGCGCAGTACCGTGGAGTCGTTCAGTTCGATGGAGTAGGGCACCGACACCAGCTTCCCCGCATTTACCTTGATGGGTGTCGGTTGGTCATCGTGGAACCAGTCGGTATGGTAGATCAGACCGGCCTCTGCCATCAGGTCGGGCGTTCTCACGCTGCCGGAGATGGCCGGCCCCAGCATTCCCTTCAGCTGCTTCCCGGTGTGCCGATGCAGGGTGTCGATGCAGTCCCGGTAGAATTCCCGCTCCTGCTCTTCGGTGTGGGTGTAAAGGTAGCGGGTGTTGTAGATGCCGTGGCTCATGAAATCGTAGTCGCGCTCCACCATGGCTTCGGCAATTTCCGGGAAGTGTTCCAGCACCGCCAGGTTCAGCGAGACGCAACAGCGGATGCCGTGCTTGTCCAGTGGTTCCAGCATCCGCCAGAAACCCACTCGGTTGCCGTAATCCCGGTAGGAGTATTGCTGTACGTCGGGGTAGGGAGTGCGCGGCCACGGGTTGCGCACTCCCTCGTTCTCCGGCAGGTACTCGTAATGCTCCACGTTAGGGGAAATCCAGAGCGCCACCCGGGCGTCGTTGGGCCACTTGATGACAGGCCGGTCGATGATGGGCAAGTAGTCGATGCGGTCTGGCGGTAGTGCCATCGGTTATTCCTCCTGTGGTCAAATGGGACGCCGGCGATAAATTGTCTTGCCGCAGTCTACCAGCAAAATCCGGAACCCATTTCCCTCTCTCACGTGTACCTACTTTGTCAAACCAAACTGGCCTACTGTCATTGCGAGCGCAGCGTGGCAATCTCGTCGCCGTAGCAATGGTGGTTTGCCAACGTGTGCTCAACCTCAACGAGATTGCCACGTCGCTGCGCTTCTCGCAATGACAGATTAAAGTGGGTACGCGCGGGATCTCCCTCTCCCTTGACGGGAGTGGGTTGGGGTGAGGGTGAAAATTTCGAGTTGACAACACTCCCTAATCCAAAAACCCCGACTCCCGCCGCCACTGCACGTAATCCGTCAGACCGGCGGCCAGGTCATAGCGGGGTGTCCAGCCCAGGTCATGCCACAGCCGATAGCCGGATAGTGGCCCCCGCGTCGGTCCCAGGGCAGCGCCGGCGTCTGGCTGGGCTTCAGATTCGACCAGCCTAACCTCCGGAAAAAGTTCGGCCAGCTTGCGCTGAATCTCGCCGCCGGTAATCGGAACGCCGTTGGTGATGTTGTAAAGGTCGTGGGGTAGTTCGGGTGCGTCCACGACGGTGGCGACGGCGGATGCGGTATCCAGGACGTAGGTCAAGTCCCGGCCGTGGTCGGAATGGTCCATCGCGATGGGCTCGCCCCGCAGCAGCTGTCCCGTCCATTGGTACGGAGTGGACATATTGCTGCGATGGCCGGTAACCCGCTCCATGGGGCCGTAGGGCGTGCTGACCCGCAGACTCACCGCGCCAAAACCGTGCAGCTGGCCGTAGCGCCGGGCCAGGCACTCGCTGGCGAACTTGGTAATGCCGTACAGATTGCCGGGTTGGGGAGCATCATCTTCGTTGTAGGTCTGGTCGGGTTCACGGGTCAGGCCGTAGGCAGCGCCGGAGCTAATATAAACAAACCGCGCCACGCCAGCCAGCCTGGCCAGCTCCAGCAGGTTGCCGGTGCCAGTGAGATTTATGTCGAGGATGTCCTTGCTGCGGGCCGTTTCCAGGTCGGCGCGATTCACCGTGAACACCGCGGCGTGAACCACTTTGTCAATGGTGTGGGCCGACCGCAGGGCATCCAGACCCGCCGCATCCAGAATGTCGCCGGTGAGGAAGGTGACGCGCGAGCTCAACTCGCCCAGAAACTGCTGCGTCAGCGAGTCGGGAGGCATTACGTCCAGGCTGACGACATCATGGCCACGCGCGGCCAGCTCCTTGACGATGTTGGCTCCGACAAAGCCGGCGCCGCCGGTTACCAGGATTGCCATTCTGTCCATCTCCCCGGATTGTATTCCCTTCCTGTACCCATTCGATGGGGCTTTTGTAGTGCGACCCTCACGTGCCTACCCACGCAGAACGACCTGACGGGAACGACCACTACGTATGTTAGGGACACGCAGAAGTCTAATCGCACGGCATTTCCCAGTCAAACCGCGCAGTACTCCGGACGTAGCATTCGGAGAAACTCCGGCCGGCGGCCACATTCCAGGAAATGCTGGGATAGAATGGCACTCGCAGCGCAATCCGCCGGCTCATAATGCAGGGCCTTTCGATTATCGGAACGTAGCGGCCAAAGGTGAACTGGCGACAGCGTTGGTCGATACGGCTACGAGATTGCCACGCTGCGCTCGCAATGACATCAGGGGACAATCGAAAGACCCGGCTCATAATGACCGGTGATTGATAACCAGCGAACGACCGGCCCCCACCAGTAACCGGCTCACCCGCCCGCCGGTAGAAGCGTTATCCCACGTTCAAGCCCGGTACCAGATGCAAACGGAGGTGTATTAAACACTATGAAGTACGACGTAATCGTAGTCGGCGGCGGTTCCGCAGGTTCGGTGGTGGCCAGCCGATTGTCGGAGGATCCAGCGCGCTCGGTGTTGCTGCTGGAGGCCGGCCAGGATTATCCCAACCCGGAATTCCTGCCGGAAGCCGTGCGCAATGGCTACTCCAACGACGGCGAACAACCCGGTTCGCCAATATCGTGGTCGCTGCGCGGCATCATCAACGACCAGCAGGGTGAAATCAACATCGCCCAGGGCAAGGTCATCGGCGGCTCCGGATCCATCAACGGACAGGTTTACCTGCGCGGGCTACCCGAAGACTTTGAACGCTGGGTGTCGTTCGGCAACGAGGAGTGGACCTATCTGAAAGTCCTGCCGTTCTTCCGCAAGGCCGAAACCGACCTGGACATCCAGGATGACTTCCACGGCAGCGACGGCCCCATCCCCATAGTGCGACGGGAAAACGAGCCGTGGCCCGACGTCCAGCAGGCATTTCACGCCGCCGCCATGGAGCGCGGCTACGCGCGCAACCCCGACCTGAACGGCCCCGATTCCGCCGGTATCGGAGCCATCCCCATGAACAACCGGGCGGGCGTTCGCATGAGCACTGCCATCACCCACCTGAACCCGGTGCGCCATCGGCTCAACCTGACGGTGCGGGGCAACGTGCTGGCGCGCCGGGTGCTTTTCGTAGGGTCTCAGGTGGCCGGACTGGAAGTGGAAAGCGGCGGCGAGATTTTCAACGTTGAGGCCGACCAGGTGGTGTTGTGCGCCGGCGCGCTGAAGTCGCCACACCTTCTGATGCTGTCCGGCATTGGCCCGCGCGAACAACTGGAAGAGTTCGGCATCCCGGTGATCCAAGAGCTGCCGGGCGTGGGTGGAAATCTGTTCAACCATCCCATGGGAAACGTGTCGTTCCAGGTAAAAGACCACGTTGAACTGCACGCCAACGCCGGCGCCCTGCGGTTCGGGCTGCGCGTTACCTCGGAGCCGCCTTCGCAACCCTGCGACGTGATGCTGCACACGCTGGGAGTCTTCAACGTCATGACCGGCGAGCATCTGCCCGACCGCACGGCTCGCATCGCCTGTGCCCTCGAGTTGCCGGAAGGCTCGGGTTGGGTACGCCTGGCCTCAAGCGACCCGGCGGTGCAGCCGGCCATCAACTACCGCTACCTGCACAACGAGCACGATATGCGTCGGATGCGCGACGCGGTGCGGTTGGCGGCGAGCCTGCTGGAGTCGGAGGCGTATCGGGACGTGATGGATTACCGCATCTCCCCTACGGATGAGGTTCTCGCTGGTGACGATGCACTGGACAGCTGGATTCGCCAGACCGTGGGCACTTCCCGCCATGTCTCCGGCACCTGCCGGATCGGCCCCGATGCCGACCCGCTGGCGGTAACCGACCAGCAGTGTCGCGTCCGCGGCGTGCAGGGACTTTGGGTTGCCGATTCGTCGATAATGCCACAGGTAACCAGGGCCAACACCAACGCCACGGCCATCATGATTGGCGAACGCGTGGCCGCCTGGATAGCGGAGTAACCAGGCAGCCGGGTAGCGGTTGCCCCGGTTCGGCCAGGCCGTTACACTGCCGGTGTTCTGACTGATGAACGCGGGACTATTGAACGTGAGACTAGGCCGGGCGGCAAGCCCACGGAGATTTTTATGATTTATGAAGTCCGTACCTACGACATGAAACCCGGAGCGGTGCCCCAGGCTGAGGAGGCCTTTGCCGAGGCATTGCCCTACCGCGAGAAATATTCCCCCATTGCCGCCTTCTGGCACACCGAGATTGGGCCGCTGAACCAGATTATCCACGTCTGGGGCTACGACAGTCTCGCTGAGCGGGAACGTATCCGCGCCGAAGCGAGCCAGGATGCCAACTGGCCGCCCAAAATCACCCCGGGCAACATCGTCAACATGAACTCGGAGGTCTGGACGCCGGCCCCGTTCATGCGCCCCATGGGCGGCGACCAAGCGTTGGGCAACATCTACGAAATGCGCACCTACACCTACGAGAACGGTTCCATGCCGGAGCTGCTGCGCCGTTGGGCCGATTCGCTGCCCTACCGGGAAGAGTTCTCGCCGCTGGCCGCCGGCATGTACACCGAGTTCGGCAACCTGAACCGCTGGATGCACGTGTGGCCCTACCAGGACCTGAACCACCGCGCCGAAGTGCGGGCCGAAGCCAGTAAGATTCCCCAATGGCCTTCGGGAGCGCCCGGCAGGGTCAGCCAGGAAAACAAGATTATGATACCGGCCAGCTTCTCGCCCATGCACTAACGGCCGCGGCCCTTGCCGGTGCATCGCGACCATCACGTCAAGGCAGGCAGCAACCCATCGGATAACCGAGGAACCTAACTATGAAACTTCTCACCTACGATCCGGGAACCGGGTCGCGCTGCGGGGTACTGCAGGACGATGCGGTAGTTGACGTGGCGGCGTTGATTGGCGCCGGGCAACCGTTGCCGGACGTGCGCGCACTGCTGGAACTGGGAGATTCCCCCATTGACCGGGTGGCAGACGCCCTGGCCAGCAACGTGGCTGCTCCTCGAGTGGCCCTGGCCGACGTGCGCTTGCGCGCTCCCGTGCTGCAACCGCCAACGGTGCGGGACTACATCGTCTACGAGGAACACGCCACATCCCAGGGGACACGCGAAATCGACCCGGTGTGGTACCGAATGCCCGTGTTCTACTTCTCCAACCCGCTGGTCATCTACGGGCCCGACGAGCAGGTGCCGTACCCGTCAGCCTCCGACCAACTGGACTACGAACTGGAAATTGGCTGCATCATCGGTCGTGCTGGCACCAACGTCCCGGCCTCCGAAGCCATGCAGTACATCGCGGGTTTCTGCATCTTCAACGACTGGAGCGCGCGCGACCTCCAGTTTGACGAGATGACTTTTGGCCTGGGGCCGGCCAAGGGTAAAGACTCCGCATCGTCCATCGGCCCCTGGCTGGTTACCACCGATGAGCTGGAACCATACATCCACGACGGCCGGCTCGATGTGGCCTGCCACGTCAGGGTCAACGGCGACGACTGGCTGAAGAATGGCGAAGCTCGCAACGCCTACTACAGCTGGGGCGAGATTATCGAACGAGCGTCAAAAGACAGCCGCATCGCCCCCGGCGACGTGATAGGCAGCGGCACCGTCGGCGGCGGTTCGATTCGGGAGTCGATTCGCAAGGGCTACGAAAACGCCCGCTGGCTCGAACCCGGCGACGTGGTGGAAATGGAAGTGGAGCACATCGGCGTGCTACGCAACGATCTGGGGCAGAAGGTCGGCGTCGACGCCAATTACCGCTACCTGCCCAGTAACCCCACTGCCACACCGGAGCGAGGCTCGGCGCGGGACTATCGCTATCACCGAACCCGCTAGCCGGCGCCAGACTCCTGTACGAGGTCACCCGAGGGCAACCATTGCGGTTGCCCTCGCTTTTCTCAGTGTCAGTCGGCCTCCACCGCAGAAAGGAACTGAACGACCCGCCTGGCGTACTGCTCGGGCTCCTCGGAGTGAGGGCGCACCTCGGCCCATTGGCAGTTGGGCACCAGACGGTGAACCATCTCAGCCACGCGCCTCGGATGCACGTCGTTGTTCCCCGGCATGACCATTGCCGGAACCCGGATACTCTGGAGCGCCTGCTTGGTCATCCCCAGGGTCAGGAATGGGGCGTCGAATAGTGCGTAGATGGTGTCGCGCATCACCTGGACGAAATCCTCGGTGCTCATCGCCTCCAGGTTCTTTCGGTACTCGGCATCGGTCTGGGCAATCTCCGGACTGAATGGGGAAAAGCGGTCGTCGGGGTCGAACGCTGCCACCACCGACGAGATGCTGTCGTTTTCCGCCATATCCATGCTCTTGAACAGCTTGCCGGTGAGATAGCCGTCGCAGATTACGCTTCCGGCAATGTTGGAAGGGAAAATGGCGCGCACCCGTTCCGGACGACGGTAGGCGCAACCGAAGGAAATGGCGGCTCCAAACGATCCACCGCCCAGATAGGCCTGGTCTATCCCCAACGTGTCCATCAGGCCGAAAACGTCGTCGCAAACCATATCCCAGGTCTGAACTACCAGCGGGCTTCGTGATTGCCCACCGAAACGGCGGTCGTAGACCACGACACGGTGTTCTTGCGAGAGCGCCTCAATTACCGGCTGGTAACTGCTCGCGACACCCTGGAGTCCACCCGGCGAAAGGATGATGGGCGGTCCGCTGCCAGATTCTTCGTAATAGATCTCGGCGCCATTCACTTTTGCAATAGCCATCATTCGACCTCCCATCGGGTGTTCCAGTGCGCTCACCGTTGGCGCTGTTGGTACTAGTATTCAGTCAACGTTGGAAAGGCAGGGGTAAAGGCGGTGTAGTTTGGTTCTGGCGTCGTGGGTGTTGAACCGCCAGTTGATGGTGACGCCCGCTGCGTTGCGCTCGGTCTCGTAGGTCGTGATTTGGCGTTGCAGGGCGTCGGCGTCGGGGTTTCTGCCTTTGAGACAGGCTCGGCTCAACGCGCTGAATTCAATCTCCGCCATGTTCAGCCAACTGGCGTGTTTGGGCGTGTGGTGAAAATCCAGCCGCTTCGCGATGCGTCGGGCTTCAGCAGCCGGAAAGGTCTCGTAAAGGGAAGCCATGCGGTGGGTATTCAGATTGTCCAACACCACTCGGACCACCGGAGCTTCGGGGTAAGCTTCATCCACCAGCCACTGCATCTGGTGGGCGAAGTCCGGCATGGTGCGCCGCTCGGTAATCGCCACGTGGCGCCAGCCCGCCAGCGGTTCGCAGGTCAGGAAGATGTTGCGGGTGCCGCCGCGGCGATACTCGTAGTCCTGACGCAGCGGTCGTCCCGGCTGGACGGGCAGCGGGGTGCGCACCTCGGCCAGCAACTGGGTGGAAGTCTCATCAAAGCACACCACTGGCTGGTCGGGGTCGTAGGGCTCGGCATACAGATCCAGCACGTCCGCCATGGCCGCGACGAACTCACCGCCTACTTTCGGGATGCACCATTGCTGCTTCCGCCAGGGCTTGAGGGTGTTTTTTTGAGCCGCAGCCGCACCGTCTCGTGGGATAACGACTCCACCAACCCCAACTCCACCACCTTGCCGGCCAACAACCGCAGGGGCCAGTGGTCATGGCCCTCGGGGGCGTCGCTGCACGCCAACGCAATCAGGTGGGCTTCGCCCCGGTCATCCAGCTTGCAATACCGATTGGCTTGGGGATGGTCGTGCAGCACGCCGTCCAATCCCTCCTCCCTCGGAATACCGCCGTTTGGTGCGGAACACCGTGCGCTGCGCTGTGTCCAGGGCCGCCGCCACCTGGGACGCGTTCCATCCTTCGTCAGTCTTGAGCAGGATGCGCACCCGATTGATGACCCGAGCGGAGCGCTGGCCGCTGCGGATCAACTGCCGCAATTGCTCCCGATCTTCCTCCGACAACTGTACCGCGTATTTCTCCTGAACCATGGCTGCTGCACCTCCTGCACTGCTGTTTGCCAGCCAGCGTAGCAAACATAGCCCGCTTCACGCTTCATCTGCCTTTGCAGGTTTGACCGAATACTAGTACTCAGTCACGTTTGAAATGGCAGGATGATTTCACGGTTCACGGTCAGTTCCCCTCTCAGGTCCCTAAACCTTGCCTATCAGCAACTGCCATTTCTCGTATGACTGAGTACTAGTTTTGTGGAATTATAGGTGCGCCCGGCGTCCGGGGCAACGCAGGAACTAATCTGACTCCTGGTCATTTCGGGGAGCGTAGCGACGTGGCAATCCCGATGTGGTCACGACTACCGCTTGACCACCGTCGTTCTCCTTGTTCGGTTTATGGTGATGCCACAAGGATGACGTGGTGGTCGGCGTTTTACCAACCGCCTGACTCTTACACCACTTCCTGGGACTCTATTCGCCATGTTCTAACTCCCAACAGATGAAGTAGCGTTGGGCGCGTCATCACAGACGCATGGCGAGAGCGAAATCTGCCTGGATTTGATAAAATCAGCACGACTCAGTAACCACGAACCCTCAGGCACGAACCCCCCATGGAGGAATGATATGCCAATCGCCAGGCTATACACCGGAGATGACGGACAGTCTCACATCGAGCAACTGGAACTCGACTCTCACCCCGAGCTCGCCGCCATGCAATCCACCGCCGGTATCGTGTTCCGACGCGTCGACTCGGGCTACTTTAGCGACTGGCACTGCGCCCCGCGCCGCCAGTTTGTGATCACACTGGAAGGTGAAGTGGAAATTGGTCTTGGAGACGGTACCACTCACCGCTTCGGCGCCGGGCAGGCCATGCTGGCCGAAGACCTCACCGGACAGGGCCACACTACCCGCGCCGTCGGCGACGGCCCGCGCTTGACCGCCACCGTGCCGCTAGACGGGTAGCCACCGCCCCTCACCCCAACCCCTCTCCCGGTGGGAGAGGGGCTATTTAACGAAATCGCTAGTCGTCGTCGGCCACGCCGGCCGGCTCTTCCAGTTGCCTCGGGAAGTTCCCCTCGAACAATCCCTTGCCTTCGGAGCGATCCCACTGCGAACTCGGCAGCTCGTAGTAAACCTCAATCTCGTTGTCGTCGGGATCCAGCAGATACACGCCCAGCGACAGGCCGTGGTCGCCAATGCGCTGGATACGCACGTTGTTTTCCTTCATGCGCGTGTACAGTTCCTGCAAATCCTCGAAGGTCCCCATCTGCCAGGCCATGTGAGCCTGTCCGACGATGGAATGATCGGGTCCGCCAGCATCCATCCCAATGGCGCGGATGGCCAGCTCGTGGGACTTCTCGGTGTTCGCCGACATGAACACGGTTCCGCTGGCGGTTCGCTCCATGATGGTAAGGCCCATTACCCGGGTGTAAAAGTCCAGCGAACGATCCATATCCCGCACCCGCATCACCAGATGACCCAGATGCTTCGGTGTGTATGACATTTTGCTCCCTCCTTCGTAACGTCAGTCTTCCTTCTCGAGAAAAGCGCGCACCTTCTGTTTATAGGGTTCCTTGTCGTAGTTGGTGTACAGGGCCAGCGAGTTCCGCACCGGATTGCCGCCGAACATCCGCTCGTACAACACCTGCCGGCCGCTGAACGAGCTGCACGACACGTCCCAGGCCAGGTGGAAGAGTTTGGCCCGGTCCCGCGCGGATGTGGAATCGGTGGCGAAATACTGGTTCACCTCGGCGGCAATGCCAGCATCGAAATCGGCTTCCGCCGGCAGCGCCATCAGGCTGCCGGTGCTCAACAGCTGGATAATCTCGATCATCCGCGGGAACACCGTGCGGCCGAACATGGTACGCCCGGCTCGGATGGAGTTCATGTCGGGGCACATCATGCCCCACTGGTTGGGTTTGGCGTCGGCTTCAGACGCGCGCAGACAGGCCCGCAGCAGATCCCGCTGGGTGATTAACTCAGCCACCATCTCCTGCACGTGCGGTATCGTACCCGACCCCAGCGTGTCCACGATCAAATCCGCCAGACCCAGCACGAATTCGGCCTTGGTGAGGCACCGGTTCAACACCTGGTGCCCGGTGTGGGCGTCCGATTGCGTGCCGGACGCGTAACCGTTGCACAACTCCACGTCCCCCAGCAGGAACACCCGCTCCCACGGTACGAACACGTCGTCGAAGAACACCACCGAGTCCATTTCCTCGAACCGCGATCCCAAGGGATGGTCGAAGTGGGATCGGCCCAGGTCGAAACTCTCCCGGCACAGGAACTTCACACCCGGCGTATCGCACGGAATGGAGAAGGAAAATGCCTGGCGTCTGGCCTCGTCATCCAGCCGGTGGCTGGCTACCGGATAGATGGCGATTTCATCGGAGATGGGGCCCAGCGTCGCCAGCGTGCGGCTGCCACGCACTACGATGCCAGCGTCGGTCTCCTTGACCAGGGTGAGGGCCACGTTTTCGTGCAGCGTATCGGCCGGCCCTGTGGTGCGCCGTCGTTGCAGATTCACCAGGGCGTGGGTGAGTGTTACGTCGTTCTCCCGGATGAACTCGTGGTAAGCCAGCACATTCTTCTTGAACTCAGGCCGGTCCTGGGCAAAGTAGTCGGCGGACCCGGCCCACGCGGTGAATATGGTATTCATAAAATCGGGGGAGCGCCCCATCATGCCGCAACTTGCCCAGGCCCAGTGGGACATCATCTCCCGGCGGCGCTCCAGGTCTTCTCCGGTGTGGGGCACCATGAAGGACATTCCCACCGGATCGCCGGTAGATGGCGATGCGAAGGTCATCGCCTCGCTGAGCGCGGCGTCGTGCTGCATATCGTAGAGCGCGGCCACCGATTGCACGCCGTTGCGCAACTTCGGATGCGTGGTTACGTCCTTGACGCGTTCACCCTGGAGCCACACCTCCCGGGGCCGTTCCTTCAGGCCGGTGATATATTCCTGTCCCGTTCGCGCTGGCATAGTCTTTCATCTCCTTTGGAGAGAACTCCACTGATGCTTCGCCACTGCTGCTGCGCCGGCGGGGGGATGCTACTTGAAGGCCGGCATTACCTCTTCAGTCATCAGCCGCAGGCTCCGCTGCACCGCTTCCTTCGGCAAGAACCCGCCGGGATTCAGTTCGGCGGTAACTCCGGATACCCCCAGCATTTCCCTGAACTCGTGCAGGCGGTCTATTACCCGCTCGGGGCTGCCGAATACCACCCTGGTTTCCAGCAGGTCCTCGTAGGTTGAGTTGACCAGACGTTCGTACCTCGCCTGCCGGCCCGCCGAAACGTCCGCGCCCTGCCGTCCCCTCGAATACTCAAAGAGCTCCCGTTGGCGCTGGAAAAACGCCTCGATGCTCTCCTTGGGTTCTTCAATGGCCTCGGCATCGCTGGGTGCAATGTACACCGGGAAACGCACGTTGATGTCGCCGCCTTCATCGGGATGGCCGGCTGCTTTCCACTCTTGCTTGTATTCCTGGAGGTTCGTCTTCAGGTCTTCAACGTCCATGGTGCGCAGGCCGAGGAAGATGGGGTAGCCCAGCCGGCCGATGCGCCCGAAACTGTCCTCGCTGCTCGCGGCGATGCGCACCTTCGGGTGGGGCTGCTGGTAGGGCAGCGGAGAGATGCTGGCGTTGGTGATGTGGTTGTACTTGCCCTCGTATGAGAAAGTTTCACCCGACCACGCCATCAGAATGATGTCCAGCGCCTCCTGGAACCTGTCCTTGCTCTCCCCGTAGTCGATGCCCATGATGTCGTAGGCGCGCACGTTGCCGCTGCGTCCGACGCCAAACTCGAATCGGCCCTCGCTCAACTGGTCCACCGTCGCCGCTTCCTCGGCAATACGCAAAGGATGGATCAGCGGCAATACTTGCACCGCCATGCCCACCCGCAACCGCTTGGTGCGCGTGGCAATGGAACTGGCAATGACGATAGGCGCCGATAGTACCGACCGGGCGGGGTTGAAGTGCATCTCCCCCAACCATACAGTATCGAGGCCCATCTGCTCCGCCAGGTCCACCTCTTCCATCGATTCCCTGATGGCTTCCTGGTGGGTCATCGCCCCGCCCATGGTGAAGTTGATGTTAATTCCGAAGTCCATTGGGACACCTCGTCAGCGCCGCGCCGGACGGAATTAGCTCCCGCGGCCCGGCTGCTTTTCGCCTCAAATGCAAGTTGAGGTCAACATTATAGTAAGCACGGCGCACGGTCAAGCAGAGCAACCGTTGGCACAGGGTTTTTCGATTGACGATGCCGGCGTCGTTTCAACGAAGGCTGCATCCCAGATGTCAAGAGCCGTCTGGGCAAACAGTTGATGGCGAGCACATGGAAGGGCAACCGAGAAACTCTCCGATAAGCTTGCTGCAATCCTTCTACAGGCTCAGGATGAACGGCGTGATTTTGGTGCAGTCAATCAACAGACGCTGTGGTTCGCAACCGCCGGCGGGGGCCATCAGAACGTGGTTCGTCGCCCGATCCCGGAGAGACTTCCGCGCCATCCCGATCTTAGAGGGTGTCTAAAAACTCCCTCTCCCACAAGGGGAGAGGACTGGGGTGAGGGGTCGTTCCCACGCTATTCCACCTCTCCTCCGAGATTCGCCAGCAGCTTTTTAGACACCCACTTAGAGAACCAGGGATAGGCGGCCGAACGGGAAACTACGCCGTGCGCTCCCGCCTGGGACGCCACGGCCCCGGTGGGCCGTCCAGCGGTTGGCACACCTTGCACGGGCGGAAACCGGCTGCAAACGCTGCTTCCAGGGAGGCAAAATAGACCCGGTTCAGCGGCTTCGTGCGGCGCCTCGGCGGACAGTTCGGCCGGCAAAATATGCGCGTGGTGGTGCAACCGTTCAGAGTCATATCGTTTGTCATAATTCTGCCCTTAGCAACCGGTTCGTCACGGAGCATGCCATTTAATATCAAACTCAGTCTAATATCAAACTCATTGCCTACCGGGAACGCTTGGCCAGCATCCTGGACTGCTTAATGTGTAGGCAGACCAATTGGCAACCCGAAGGCTCGATCAGTCGGGATGCTGCGGCGTCGGTTGGCGCGACCAGGCGAAGAAACCGAGGTTGATTGTTAGTTGAGCAAGCTCGACAGATTACCGAGCCAGGATGCCCCCTTTGATACGATCGAACTCCTCCTGACTAATTGTCCCCCCGTCCAGCAGTTCTTGGGCGGCTTTCAGATCGGCAAGAGAAGACGCTGGCGATGACACTAGTACTCGGTCAACATTGGAAAGGCAGGGGTAAAAGCGGCGGAGTTTGGCTCTGGCGTCGTGGGTGCTGAACCGCGAGTTGATGGAGACGCCCGCTGCGTTGCGTTGGGTTTCGTAGGCGGTGATCTGGCGTTGCAGGGCGTCCCCGTCGGGATTTCTCCTCTTGAGCAGGAGCGGCTCAACGCGCTGAATTCGATCTCCGCCATGTTCAGCCAACTGGCGTGTTTGGGCGTGTGGTGAAACTCCAGCCGTTTCGCGATGCGCCGGGCCGCGGCGGCCGGAAAGGTCTCGTAAAGGGAGGCCATGCGGTGGGTATTCAGATTGTCCAGCACCACTCGGACCACTGGGGCATCGGACCACTGGGGCATCGGGGTAGGCCACGTCAACCAGCCACTGCATCTGGTGGGCAAAGTCCGGCATGGTACGCCGTTTTGTGATCGCCACGTGGCGCCAGCCCGCCAAGGGTTCACAGACCAGGAAGATGTCGCGGGTGCCGCCACGTCGATACTCATAGTCCTGCCGCCGCGGTCGTCTCGGTTGAGGAGGCAACGGCTCCCGTACCTCGGCCAGCAACTGGGTGGAAGTCTCGTCAAAGTACAGCACTGGCCGTGGGGGTCGTCGGGTTCGGCATACAAGTTCAGCACGTCCTCCATGGCCGCCACAAACTCCCCCTTCACTCGGGGAATGCACCACTGCTGCTTTCGCCAGGGCTTGAGGGTGTTTTTTTGAGCCTGAGCCTTACCGTCTCGTGGGACAGCGACGCCACCAATCCCAGTTCCACCACCTGGTCGGCCAGCAACCGCACTAGCCAGCAACCGCAGGGTCCAGTGCTCATGGCCCTCGGGGGCGTCGCTGCACGCCAGGGCAATCAGATGGCTTCACCCCGATCATCCAGCTTGCGATACCGGTTGGCTTGGGGATGGTCGTGTAGCACGCCGTCCAATCCCTCCTCCCAATACCGGCGTTTGGTGCGGAACACCGTGCGCGGCGACGTGTCCAAGGCTGCGGCCACCCGTGAGGCGCTCCATCCGTCGTCAGTCTTGAGCAGGATGCGCGCCCGATTGATGATCCGAGCTGAGCGCTGACCGCTACGGATCAACCGTTCCAGTTGGGCCCGATCTTCCGACGACAACCGTACCGCATATTTCTCCGCAACCATGGATGCCGCACCTACCGCACCGCTGTTTGACCGCCAGCGTAGCAACCATCGCCCGTTTCATCCTTCATCTGCCTTTCCAATGTTGACCGAGTCCTAGTGGTGTCGCATCGCCTCTCTTGTACGACCGGTACGCCAGGTACCAGAAAAACGGCAGTGAAATGGGCCATATAGGGACGATGAGCCCCAGGATGATGAAAACGATCGTCGAGAAGGTGAAGCTGTTTGCTTGTTTACCCATGAATACACTCCCAGCGATGCAGAAGCCCAAGCGAACGACCGCGTCACGGCCAAAATCCGCTGCAAATCGGTGACCGGAAACGTACGAATCCAACGAGTTTCGTTGGTTGGTCGCCCATTGTAAACTATCACAGCCACCTCTTGCGTACCCACTTTGTCATTGCGAGCGTAGCGTGGCAATCTCGTCGTCGTCGTAGCAACGGCGGTTCGCCGACGTGTGTTCAACCTCATCGAGATTGCCACGTCCCTCGACGAGCTCGGGATGAGCGGGCGTTCCTCGCAACGACAGGTTGAAGTGGGTACGCGTGAGTGACCGCCACTGACCATCAGAGCATTGCATTACGCTCATAACCGACCGTTCATCGATTGAGACGGCCTCGCGCACTGGTTCGTCCCCGTCCAGGCGATGCTGGCCGAAGGCGTCTCCGGCTAGGAGCCTGTCTGAGGATTAGTTTGCAGAGATGAATAGCGTTATGCTCTGACCAGATACTTAATTAATTGGGCTATTATTTGTGGAATATAGTAATAATTACTCTAATAGAGACGATTATCGTTTAGAACATTGTTTCTCAGACAGATTCCTAGTATTACAACGACGGATGGCATGATAGGATGACCGGGTAGTTGGTAAGGCTTGGGCAAGTGAGGCAGGGAAATTGATGCGGTGGCTTTCGAGCAGGTGTACGGGGCCTTCCAGGATTTTCACGCTTGCTTCGCTGCGCGGTTTGGCTGCCGGGAGACCCGGGACCACAGCCGTCATTATCTCCAGGCCCGGCTGGTGCAGTCCGGCGAGCGGCGCAATGCCGAGAATCTGTCCGAGACGGTTCCGGCGTCAGCCAGGGCGATGCAGCGGTTTCTCACCGAATCCCCCTGGGATGACGACACAGTAATAGGACGTCTTCAAGAGTACCTGGCGCCCCGGCTGGGACATCCGGAAGGGGTGTGGGTGGTGGACGGCAGCGACTTTCCCAAGCAGGGGGTGAAGTCGGTAGGAGTGGCTCGGCAGTACTGCGGCCGGCTGGGCAAGGTGGCCAACTGCCAGGCTGGGATGTTCCTGGCCTATGTCAGCCCGCTGGGTCGGGCCCTGGTGGACAAAGGGCTTTATCTGCCGGAGAGCTGGACCTCGGACCAGGACCGGTGTGAGGCGGCAGGGGTTCCGGGGGAGAGGCAGGGCTACCGATCGAAGACGGAGTTGGCGCTGGAGCTGCTGCAACGGGCCCTGGAGCGGGGCCATCTGAGGGCTGGCTGGGTGGCCGGGGATGATGCCTTCGGGATGTCGCCGTCCTTCCGCAGGGCAGGGACTGGCGGCCCTGGGGATGCGCTACGTACTGGACGTTCCGGCCGGCTTTACGGTGTGGCCTGAGGAGCTCGAGCGGACCAGTCCGGCCTACCAGGGGCGAGGTCAGCCCCGCAAACCCAGGCTGGTGAGCGGACAGCGGCGCACCATGGCGGAGCGCAGGGCTGAGTTGCCGGAAGCAGCCCGGCGGGAGATAACGGTGCCCGAGGGTAGCCAGGGTCCCCGCAGCTACCGGTTCAGCGCACAGCGGGTGCGTCCCACCAGCCGGCGGAGGCCCGGCGAGATCCACTGGGCCATTTACCGCCGGAATCTGGACGGCAGCGACCCGCGCTACTACCTGTCCAACGCTCCGGAGGATACCCCACTGGAGACCCTGGCCTACGTGGGCGGCTCCCGGTGGCGCATCGAAACGGAGTTCGAGACTGAGCAGAGCGACGTGGGGCTGGACGAGTACGAGACCCGCACCTGGGCAGGCTGGCATCATCACGTGGCCTCTGTCTGCTGGGCGGCGCTTTTCTGCTGAGTCTGCAACAGGCTTGGGGGAAAAAGATGCCCCGGATCACCCGGCCGCAGGTCTACCGGGTGGTGCGAGAGATGCTGCCACGGGAACGGTTCGGTCCGGCTGAGCTGCTGCGGTGGCTCCAGGATACGCAAGAGTGCAACGAGCGGGCCAGGCGCTCCCATGCCAAGCGCCGCGCCGCCTGCGGTCGCGACGCCACCGGCATCCCTCCTTGAACCGTCGTCGTAATACTAGGACAAATCCACCCGAGCCGCAGGCGACGGCGCATTTGGTCTCCACCCCTCCCGTGGAAAGTTTCCGGCACGACAACAAAAAACGCGCCCCGGCAATTCGGGGCGCGTCGCAGGTTTAGTAGCATGGCTCCCCCGGTAGGATTCGAACCTACGACCTAGCGGTTAACAGCCGCCCGCTCTACCGCTGAGCTACGGGGGATTGAAGGCAACACTCGGTGCAGCGTTCACACCGAAAGTACCATAATTTTAGCATCCGCCGGCTAATGCGGCAACCAGCGACACCAAAACGTAACTGTTCAGACTTGGTGGGGGGAATTGGTTCAAAGAGGTTTGGGGATGGCTGGCGCGAGGGGTTGTGGTTATGTCATATAACGGGCATGGATCCCAGGGCAATCGCGTCTTATCCGAGGAGTACTTTTAGTAGGTAGTCTTCACGCCAACCGGCGTTGAGCCGTTTGCCCTGGATGCCCACTTTGATGCTGTTTTCGTTTTTCAGTAGATTGTGGGAGATCTGACGCAGGGTGGCCAGATTCTGCGGCCCGTGGTCTTTGCGCACTCGGCACTGATCTTCTCGAAAGGTTACATCCAAAGTCCAGTGCAGTGAGTTCTCGATGCTCCAATGGCTCCTGACGGCAGCCAGCAGTTGTCCTGCTGGGGCTGGCAGGCTGCTGATGTAGTAGCGAGGTTGACTGATCGCGCCGGCTGCGGTCTCACGATGGCCGACCACTTTGATGGCGGCCTTCAGTTGGGGCCATTGCCCGTGAGGGTTGATGTAGTCCAGGCAGTCCGTCGCGGTGATGGTCCAGCATTCCCGCCGTTCCACCCGTCCGTGTCCCTTGTTCACGGTCTGGGAGTAGTCGTAGGGCACCCCGTCAAAGCCCAACGCCTCCGCCCCCCTCGAACAGGTCTCGGATGCCCTCGTGGAGTTGACCCTGGTTCTCCTTCACCGCCAGGACGTAATTGGCCCCGCCGTCTGTGATCTGCTGGGCAATCTCCCGCTGGCAGCCCATGGCGTCAATGGTCACGATGCAGCCGTGCAGATCCAGCAAGTCCAGCAGTTGGGGAATGGCGGTGATCTCATTGGACTTCTCCGCCGTCCTGACCTGCCCCAACGTCAGGGTGTTCTGCGTAGCCCAGGCGCTGACCAGATGCATGGCTCCCTTGCTCCCCGCCCGGTCGTAGGACCGTCGGGCCGTCTTGCCGTGAATGGCGACCACCTCACCGGGCAGCAGTTCGGCGATGGCCTGGGTCCAAGACACGAAGCAGTTCTGGAATTGGGCTGGGTCCAGACGCGCAAAGACATCGCCGAAGGTGTCATGGGAGGGGACACCGTTGGGCAATTCCAGGAAGGTTTGAAACCATTCCAGCTTGCTCTTGCCAAAGAGTTCCACATGGACCCAGGAATCGGCTCCGCAGATGGCGATGGCTATAATATCCACCAGCTGGTGGCGTCGGGTCCGTTCCACCCGTGGGTCGTCCAAGTCGTCGAAATGGTCCAAGATCGATACGTGATGTGATTCTGCCATGGCCCGTCGCCCTCTCTAGTTTTATCGAATCAGCCAACATTAGCATAATTCAAAAAATTACCATTAAGACGCGATTGCCCTGGCATGGATCCGGAAATCGACCTGTCCACCGCTGACCGCGATGTGCTCATCGCCATCGTCATACGGCAGGAGGCCATCATAGCCAGGCAGCAGGCGATCAACGAGCGCCTGGAGAGGCGGATTGCTCAGCTGGAAGGGCGGGCCAAACCCAGTGGCGCCCGGGGGATGCCCGGTGTCAAACCCGAAGCCAGCCGGAAACCTGCCCAGCCCAAAGCGCTTGGCAAGCGGCGGCCCCACGGCTTTGCCCGCCGTCGCATGACGCCCACCCGACGGGTGGAGCACGTGATGGAGTGCTGTCCCGACTGCGGAACGCTGTTGTCCGGCGGCTGGACCCAGCGTACTCGGGAGGTCATCGACCTACCCCAGGTTCCGGCGGAAGTTACCGAGCACGTCTACATCGCCAGGGATTGTCCGGCTTGCCGCCGCCGCTGCGTTTCCCCGGCGCAATTGGACGGCGTGGTGCTGGGCCAGCAGCGTCTGGGTGTCAACCTGGTCAGTCTGACCGCCACGCTGCGAGCGGAGGCCCGACTGCCCATCGCCGTCATCCAATGGTATCTGCGCACCGTCCATGGGCTGCGCCTCAGCGTGGGAGCCATCATGGCTGCGGTGCATCGTACCGCGCAAAGGGCCCAGGCCGCAGTGGACCGGATCCTGGCCCAGATCCGCGCCAGCCCAGTGGTCCATGCCGACGAGACCGGCTGGCGTGAGGATGGCAACAACGGCTACGTGTGGACCTTCAGCACACCATCGGCGCGCTACTTCCTGAGGCGGGGTCGCAACAAGGAAGTGGTGGATGAAGCTCTGGGCGACACCTTCTCCGGCGTCCTGGTCAGCGATTTCTACGCCGCCTACCACCATTACGAGGGCCCCAAACAACGCTGCTGGGTTCATCTGTTGCGGGACATTCACGACCTGAAGGTCCTCTATCCGAAGGACCAAAAGCTGGCGCAGTGGGCCGACGCCGTCCACGAGATTTACGACCGGGCCAAAGCCAGCGCCCATCCTCAGGCCAAGCGGCGCCGCACCGCTCAACTGGCACTGGAACGGCAGTTGCTGGCCATTTGCCAACCCTTCCTTCACGACCCCTCGGCAACCCAGGCCAAGCTATGCCGACGCATCGAGCGCCATATCAAAGAACTCTTCGTCTTCGTGGCCGAACCGGAGGCGCCATCGGACAACAACGCCGCCGAACGCAGCCTGCGCCACCTGGTCGTCAGTCGCAAGATCAGCGGCGGCACCCGGTCGCAACGAGGCAGCAGAAGCAAGATGACCCTGGCTTCCCTCTTCGGCACCTGGCGCGCCCAAGGACTGAATCCCCTCGCCGCCTGCCGACAACTGCTCTCTTCCCCGCAAGTCTGAACAGTTACCTTGCGGTCATAGTTCTTGCGCTCATCGGCTCTTTCGGTTATCCTCCACCGTCCCAAGTCAAGCTGCAGCAAACGTCAGGAGCCACCGACGTGACGAATCGCTAACCCTTCCCACTCTCCCCAGATTGTCGGTCCCGGAAGCACTCATTGACGGGTGCGGTTATGGGCCGCAAGGCGCGGTTATTCGGCCTGGCCTTCGCCGCGCTGGCGCTGGCCGGAGCGATGGTGCTCTTCCCGACAGGCCCCGCGGCGGCCCAGTCCGCGGACATCGACTACGATGTCGACAACGACGGCCTCATCGACGTGGACAGCCTGGCCAAGCTGAACGCCATCCGATGGGACTTGAACGGCAACGGGTACGTGGCCTATGGCGACCGGGCGAACTACGAAGCCGCCTTCCCCAACGCCGCCGCCGGCATGGGCTGCCATTCCATCGACCACGATCGCGACGCCGCCACCGACAACCAGCCGGTCTGCAAAGGCTACGAGCTGACGGCCAACTTGACCTTTGACAGCAACACCGACAACGTCATCGACAGCAGCGACGCGGCATACTGGAATAACGGCGCCGGCTGGGTTCCTTTTATTGTCCCCTCAGCCCATACCTTCGACCAAGCGTTTGAGACCACTCTGGAAGGCAATAACTACACTATTGACTATCTTTTCATCAACCGTCCCGGTATGAGTCTTGTGGGGCTGTTCGGACAGGTTGACGCTCCGGGCCGCATCCGGAACCTCAACCTGACCAACGTGAACGTCACCGGCCATCACTATGTTGGGGGACTGGCTGGCCTCAATGCGCATGGAATAGTCACCAACGTTACGGTTTCAGGCACAGTGTCCGGCGATAACCAAGTCGGCGGTTTGGTCGGCAACAACGCCTGCTACGCGTGCGGCGGCCTCTATAAACACGCCACGATAGAACGGTCATCCTCCTCCGGCTCCGTAACCGGCGACATTTATGTTGGCGGGCTGGTGGGGGGTAATAACGACAATATTATGCACAGCTCATCCGACGCCACGGTAAAGGGCAAGTCGAGGGTTGGTGGTCTGGCAGGCGCAAGCGCTGGCGATACTGACGGTGCAGCCACTATTGTATCGAGTCACGCCACCGGCGATGTGACCGGGACCTCCTTTGAATCGGGCGGCCTGGTAGGGTACGCCGGCTTGGGTTCCATTTCAAGCAGCTACGCTACCGGCGCAGGGCAATCGCGTCTTAATAACATTTTTAGAAATATGCTAACGTGCCGTGATCCGTTGACCGATGTGGAGGCAGGGGACCATGGCACAACCACCCAAGGCAACTATTCTCGATCATTTCGCTGAGCTGGACGACCCACGGGTGGAACGCACCCGACGCCACAAACTGGTGGACATCCTTGCCATCGCCATTTGCGCCACCATCTGCGGCGCCGATTCTTGGGTCCATATCGAACTCTTCGGCAAGAGCAAGCTGGCCTGGTTTCAAACCTTCCTGGAATTGCCCAGTGGCATCCCATCCCATGACACCTGCGGCGATGTTTTCGCCCGGCTGGACCCAGTGCAGTTGCAGAACTGCTTCGTGTCCTGGACCCAGGCCATCGCAGAGCTGCTGCCGGGTGCGGTGGTGGCCATTGACGGGAAGACGGCCCGACGGTCGTATGATCGGGCGGGTAACCAGGGGGCCATACACCTGGTCAGCGCCTGGGCCACGCGGAACGCCCTGACTTTGGGCCCGGTCAAGACTGCAGAGCAGTCCAATGAGATCACCGCCATTCCCCAACTGCTGGAGTTGCTGGAGTTGCACGACTGCATCGTAACCATCGACGCTATGGGATGCCAGCGGGAGATCGCCGAGCAGATCACCGACGGTGGAGCCGACTACGTGCTCGCGGTGAAGGAGAACCAGGGTCAGCTCTATGAGGGCATCCGAGACCTGTTCGAGGGGGCCGAGGCGTTGGGTTTTGACGGTGTGCCCTATGACTATGCTCAAACCGTGGACAAGGGACACGGACGAGTGGAACGGCGGGAATGCTGGACCATCACGGAGGCAAACTGCCTGGACTATCTGGACCCCCAGGGTCAATGGCCGCAACTGAAGGCGGCGGTTAGAGTGGTGGGCCACCGTCAAACCGGAGCGGGCGGCATCAGCCATCCCCGCTACTACATCAGCAGCCGGGCGGCCCCAGCGGAACAACTGCTGGCTGCCGTCAGGAGCCACTGGAGCATCGAAAACTCACTGCACTGGACGTTGGACGTAACCTTTCGCGAAGACCAGTGTCGAGTGCGCAAGGATCACGGACCACAGAACCTGGCCACACTGAGGCAGATTGGACACAACTTGTTGAAGAACGAAAGAACCTTGAAAGTGGGCATCCAAGGCAAACGGCTCAACGCCGGATGGAATCAGGACTATCTGCGCAAAGTCCTCCTCGGATAAGACGCGATTGCCCTGCGGAGTTGCTGGGACAGTTGCTGCTCCAGGACATCGAGCGCCAGAGCGGCGATGGCGATGGCGATGACGGGGTGAGCGTCAGGGACGGGGTGAGCAAGAACCGGATGCTATCGGTGCATGACCCGGAGCTGCGCCACGGGCACAAGAGCAGCCGGCGGCGCTTTGACGGGCACAAGGCCGGCCATCGTGGTGGACACCGACTCCCAGCTGATCACCGCCGTGGACGTGTTGCCGGGCAACGCTCCCGACAATCTGGGGGCATTGGAACTGGTGGAGCAGAGCGAAGCGAGTACCGGCTCGGTGGTGGCGGAAGCCATGGGCGCCGCCGCCGATGGGGACGGCGGGACCCGCCAGACCTTCGCCGATGCGGGACGCCGGTTGGTGGCCAAAGCGCCGGGCCGACCCAACCGGAAACACTTTCCCAAGCATGACTTTCACCTTGACCTGGCCGCGGGCAGTTGCGCCGGTCCGGCCGGACCGGTTACCCGCACCATCGTGCCAACCGGGAAACGGACGGATCGCACGGGTTGTGTCTATCGATTGCAGGCCTTCCAATTTGATTGGGAGATCTGTGGGGTGTGCCCGCGGCGGCCCGAATGCATTGCGGCCCAAGGCAGTAAAGGACGCAGGGTGCAAATCCATCCGCAGGAAGCCCTGCTGCAGCAGGGCCGAGCGTTGCAGCGGAGCGCCGACCACGACCAGTACCGAAAGCGACGGGTGGTGGCAGAGCATCGGCTGGCGCGGCTGGTCCAGCTGGGCATCCGGCAAGCCCGTTACTTCGGTAGGGTCAAAACGCGATTCCAGCTGTACCTGGCGGCCACGGTGGCCAACCTGACCCTGGCGTTGGGCAACATCGGGCGGTCGGGCAGTACCGGCGGCGGCACAGACGGCCACCGCGTCGTCCTCAATGTCGTCCACGCTGTTGTCGGCAATGCTGCGGCCAATTTCAGCGCGGTCCAGCTCGGACAACTATGGTCTGCGATTTTGCTCACGTCGGCTTTACTGCCGAAACCCCTCTACCCAACCACGGCTTTCCGGCCCGCTTTCTAGAACACACCGACGGCCGCCTCCAGGTGCGCCATGAGGGCGAGGTCGTCCCTTGCCGGCCAGCGCCACCGCGACCCAGTGCGCTGCGCGCTTCTCACGACGCCCTGGCTCCCAGTCCCTAAATCGGCCGCATTGTAAAACGCCTGGGCAACCATCGCCTCAGCCAACCCCAGCTGTGACACCTAGCCAACCTAGAGCCTGACCCCGCCGTCGACGACAGGGCTCCCGAGAACAACCACACCGAACCTCCGACACCTCGGGAACTCACGCCACGACAGCTTGCTCTCTGGAAAGCGGTGCAACACTCCAGGGTCCAAGGGGCTCTCCCTGCGCCAAATCGCCCGCCACCTAGGCATCTCACGCAATACGGTCCGCAAGTACGCTCGCCCCCTGACCCAACCGACCAATCGCCCACACAACAGTGGCCGCAGGCCATCACCGCATCAACCTGCCAATCGCTCCGACTGACAATTTCCCATGCCTGTTAAACTGACAGAATCGCTGGACAACTACAGCGATCGTGGGTCAGATCTCCGTCGGCGTTGACAACCGGCGAGGCCAGTATAACTTTGATACCATCAACCCCAAGACATAGCAGCGTCCCAACTCTCCGTCCCAGCCGGAGGCAATTGCGCAACCCGTCAATGCAACCGGACTTCAGCCTAACCCGTCATAGCAACGAAACCTCTGCCACACCGGTCATTGCGAGGAGCGAAGCGACGCGGCAATCCCGCCGGACGCAGTCACTCGGTCCCATCTGTTTGGCAACCCGTTTCGAGCTTGCCACCCTCGGCCCACGATGCCATGACACTTTACGCAAACGTCTCCCCGGTGAAAAATCAGGCTGAGTCCGAACCTGCCAATCGTGTAATTCCGACCCTTCCATGCTGAACCCCGTTACTCCACACTCCGTCATCAGACACCTCTTCGTCGGCGCCGCACGACCGCCGGCGGTGATTTGGCTGCCGGCGTTGGTCATTGCTGCCCTGCTGCTGATCGCCCCCGTGTACCTTGCCATCCGCACCGTCGGAGCCGGCCCCGATGCTGCCGAGCTGATTTTCCGCACACGCACGTTGTGGGTGGTGCTGCGCACGCTGTCCCTGATGGCCGCCGTTATGGTGGGTTGCATCGTCATCGCGGTGCCGCTGGCGTGGTTGTCGGTGCGCACCGACCTGCCGTGGCGCGGGTTCTGGAGGGTGGCGACCATGCTGCCGCTGGCGTTGCCGTCCTACATCGTGGGGTTTGCTATTGCCATCGGGCTGGGGCCGCGCGGCATCCTGCAAGGTTGGCTGGAAGTCACCTTTGGCGTGGAACGGTTGCCCAGCATCTACGGCTTTCCGGGCGCAGCGTTCACCCTCATCATAATCAGTTTTCCCTATGTCCTGCTGACGGTGCGGGCGGCCCTGTGGAATCTCGACGCAGCGTTGGAGGAATCAGCGCGGGCGCTGGGCCACAACCGCTGGCAAACCTTCTGGCGGGTAACCCTGCCGATGCTGCGCCCGGCGATACTGGCCGGAGGACTGCTCACCGCGCTGTACACCATGAGCGACTTTGGCGCCGTGGCCATGATGCGCTACGAAACCTTCACCTGGAGTATCTTCGTCCAGTATGGCTCGGCTCTGAATCGCACCCTGGCTGCGGCGTGGTCGCTGGCGCTGATCGCCCTCGCGCTGGCCGTGGTTTGGGGCGAGCACTCTGCGCGAGGTCGGATGCGTTACTACCGCAGCGGCGCCGGCGCGACGCGTCTCCCGGAGGTAGTGCCGTTGGGACTCTGGCGCTGGCCGGCTCTCGTGTACTGCGGAATGACCGCGCTGGTTGCGTTAGGATTGCCCGTGGGCGTGCTGGTGTTCTGGACGGTGCGGGGAGTGGCAGCTGGGGAACCGCTGGCTCTGCTGTGGAGAGCGGCGGCAAACTCGGTGGCCGTATCGGTGATGGCGGCGGCGTTGACGGTAGTGTGCGCGGCGCCAATCGCCGTGCTGGTCGTGCGTTACCCCGGTTTGTTCAGCAGGTGGCTGGAGCGGTTGGGGTTTGTCGGATTCGCCCTGCCGGGAATCGTCATCGCCTTGGGCTTGGTGTACTTCGGAGCCAACTATGCTCAGTGGCTGTACCAGTCCATTGCAATGCTGGCGGTGGCGTACATAACACTCTTCCTGCCGGCGGCCGTCGGGTCGCTCCGAACCTCACTGTCACAGGTTCGTCCCCAGGTAGAAGAAGCTGCACGCAGCCTGGGCAAACGGCCGCTGACGGTATTATTCACGGTTACGCTGCCGCTGATTCGCCCCGGCATTCTCACCGGGGCGGCATTGGTATTCCTCCTGACCATGAAGGAACTGCCGGCCACGCTCATCCTGAGCCCGATTGGTTTCACGACGCTGGCGTCGTCGGTTTGGGCCGCGGCGGAAGAGGCGTTCTTCGCCCGCGCCGCGGCGCCGGCCCTCTTGCTAGTGATTGTTTCGTCGGTTCCGTTGGCGCTCATCACCCTGCGCGAGGAACGCCAGCAGCGGTAGCCGCCTTGTAGCCGGTCATTTCTTGCGCCCCACGCCGGCTGTCGCTAGGATGGACGCCATACCACCACCGGGAGTTCCGATAACCATGCACCACTGGGCCGTCGGCGGCGACATCTACATCGGTTGGCCTGACCACGGGGCCGAGGAGCGGCGCTACACCATTGTCGAAATGGACCTCTTCGGCAAGGTCTTTCGTGGCCGCGTCACCAACGGGCAGCGGCAAGGAGGGTTCATGGTCATCTTAGACTGCCCCAACGTTATCCTGGAGCAACTCGCAGAGCAGGCATCCAACGTGGTGGGGTTTCGCGTCATCGTATCCAACCTCAGAACCAGCATAGACGGCGTGGTAGTCCGCAGCTTCGATTACGAATGGTATCCAACCCCCGAGTTCGCCGAGCGTCCCCACGCCCTGGCGGTGGCGCTGGCCGGCCTCTACAACAACATCGCCCCCGGCCATGACGATAAATAGCCACCCGGTATAATAGGCGCAGGCAGATGCACTACTAACTAGCCCACCGAGCACAGTGAGATTAATATGCTGCTCAACGCGCTACATCTCAAAAACATCCTGTCATTCAAAGACACCAAGCTGGAGCTACAGCCGTTGAACGTGCTGATCGGGCCCAACGGCTCCGGCAAGTCCAACTTGATTGACATAGTCGCTCTGTTGCAGGCGGTCCCCTATGATCTCACCGGATTTCTACGCCGCAACGGACCGACCGGCGGTTGGGTTTGGAATGGATCAGGCCACTCGGAAACACCTTTTCAGCTCGCCGAGGTCGAAGCCGATTTCGGGCCTCCGGGTCTGCCCCTCAGCTACGACTTGCAAATCATTGTCCAGGATGACCGTGTCCATTCTCTGACCGAAAGGCTTGACCTCGTAGAAACGGAACAGAATAGAAAGGTTTATGTTCGGCCCTTTTTTCAAGCATCAAATGAGAATGCACGGCTCTGGCCTACACGGGCCGATGGCACTCTTGCTGACTATGGCGACCAACCCGTACAAGTCGATGTTCCTCACGGCAAATCGGTTTTTAGTGAAATACGCAACCCGGCTGACTATCCGGCACTCACTCAAACAGCTCGCCTACTCTCCGCGACAAAAACTTATCGCAGTTGGCAGATTGGACGCGACAGCTTGGCGCGGCGGGCGCAGGCCACGGACGGGGCAGTAGAATTTCTGGAGGAGGATTTCAGTAACTTGGCCTTGGTAGTGAACGACCTGCGAGACAATCACGGGCTTGGGCCGATGCTGGACGGGTATCTGGAGCGGTTTTACGAGTCCTACAAAAGCCTGCACACTCCGGTGTATGGGAATACCATTCGTCTGACGGTGCGGGAAATCGGCCTGTCCAAGCCCGTGCCAGCAACCCGGCTATCCGACGGAACCATCCGGTTCATTGCGCTGCTGGCCATCCTGTGCCACCCGGAGCCGCCACCACTAATCTGCATCGAGGAGCCGGAGGTCGGGTTGCATCCGGACTCCATAGACCTGGTAGTTACGTTGCTCCGTGCGGCATCGGAGCGCACCCAAATCATCGTAACCACCCACTCGCCTTGGTTGATAGATCGCCTCTCGGCAACACCGGAACAAGTGGTAGTTGTTGACCAACGTCCGGGCGAAGGCACGCAGTTTAAGCGTTACACCCGCCAAGACCTGGAGGATTGGCTGGAAGACCAGCCTCTCGGAGAGACCTGGATGGCCGGTGCCATAGGTGGGGTAAGGTAGCCGGTCGATGTACGTTTATCTGGAAGGTGGCAATCATCTGCGCAAGTCTATGAAGTCATTTCTACGGCGCGCCGTCAACCGGAACCTACTCCTCGAAGTAGTCACCTGCGGATCCGGCGAACGCGCCGCCAGCAAGTGTTCCAACGATTCAAACGCGGTCTTACTCATCGATTCAGAAGGCACAGATTTGGACACCTTGGGGAACCGAGTTAGGACCCAAATTGGTCGCACCAACCATGCCTTCTTCATGGTGCAACTGATGGAAGCCTGGTTTCTGGCAGATCGCCCGACGTTGGCCACTTATTACGGACAGCAGTTCAACGTTAGCAGTTTGCCCGCTAATCCCAGTATAGAGGACATCCCGAAACGGAACGTTGAGAACGGCCTGAGTGACGCGTCGCGCCATTGCTCCAAGGGCACATACCATAAGACCGACCACGCACCGGACTTGCTGCTGCAACTTGACGCTACCACCGTGTACACCGCCTGCCCTAACTTCCGTCGCCTTATCGACTTCCTCCGGGGGAGTTCGGATACCTAACGCTGGATATATCCTTACAAGCGTTTCCCCCGCAAATCGTTGACGCTCCCCCACCCGTACCATACAATCGGCAAGACAGTATGCACGACCCTAATTCGTAACTTAACCAACGGGAGTCGTAACCTGATATGGAAGGCGACAGCATCCGCAACTCGTACATCCGGTTTTTCGAGGAACGCGGCCATCTCCATATGCCGTCCGCGTCGCTCATCCCCGCCGGCGACCCTACGCTGCTCTTCACGTCCGCCGGCATGGTGCCCTTCAAACCCTTCTTCATGGGGGAGCAGACCCCGCCGAGCCGCCGCCTCACCAGCTGCCAAAAATCCTTCCGCACCACCGACATTGACGAGGTTGGCGACCACAAGCACCTCACTTTCTTTGAGATGCTGGGCAACTTCAGCATCGGCGATTATTTCAAGAAGGATGCAGTTGCCTTCGCCTGGGAACTGTGCACCGATCTGTTCGGCCTGGAACCCGACCGCCTCTACGTTACGATTCACCTTGACGACGATGAGGCATACGACCTGTGGCGCAACGACATCGGCGTGCCGCCGGAGCGCATCTACCGCTACGGCAACAAGGATAATTGGTGGGGGCCGGCCGGGCTGGAAGGCCCCACCGGGCCCTGCTCCGAGCTGCATTACGACGGCGGCGCCGAGAAGGGCGTCGGCCAGCACTCCCAAACCGACGGTATGACGCCGCCCGATGAACTCACCGCGCTGCTCCGCAGTGAAGCTGCCGGTGGCCCGGAAGCCCAACCCGGCGGCTGCCATCCTAACTGCGACTGTGAACGGTTCGTCGAACTGTGGAACCTAGTGTTCATGCAGTTCTACCAGGATCCGGCCGGCAGCCGCACTCCCCTGCCGGCGCCCAGCGTTGATACCGGGCTGGGGCTGGAACGCGCCGCCGCCATCCTGCAGGGCAAGCCCAACGTGTACGAAACCGACCTTTTCCGCCCCATCGTGGATGCCGTGTGCCGCCTGGCCGGTGTGCAGTACGGCGCGGAAAGCGAAACGGACTTTGCCATCCGGGTGGTTGCCGAGCACGCCCGCGCCGCATCGTTCCTCATCGGCGACGGTGTGGTGCCCTCCAACAGCGAACGCGGCTACGTCCTGCGCCGCATCATCCGCCGCGCCATCCGTTACGGTCGGCAACTGGGTCTGGATCGCCCCTTTATGACCCAGGTGACCCAGGCGGTGCTGGAACGCTGCGCCGCAGCTTACCCGGCCCTAGCCGAAAACCGCGACTTCATCCAGCGGGTCATTGAGCTTGAGGAAACCCAGTTCCTGGACAATATCCGCCACGGTATGCCGCTGCTGGAAGACATCCTGCATTTTCTCAACAACCCAACTGCCGCCGCCCCCGCCCTGCTGGAAACGGCCGCAATTAGCGCCGAAACCCTGGCGCCGGCCAGAGCCGCCAACGCCATCCCAGGTGGCATCGCCTTCGTCCTCTACGACACCTACGGCTTCCCGCCGGAACTCGTCGACGAAATCGGCCGCCGCGAGTACGGCCTCTCGGTAGACATGGACGGCTTCAACGCCGAGATGGATGCCAAGCGTGTACGCGACCGCGCCGGGCATCAGGTTACCGGCGGCATGGAAATCGTCACCGCCTACGAAAACCTCGGCGCTGGCAGCACCCCATTCACCGGGTACGACCGTACCGCCATCGAATCCCGCATCGTCGGCATCCTGCACGATGGCGAGGCCGTGGGGCACGCCACCCACGGCCAGCACGTCGAGATTGTGCTCGCCGAAACCTGTTTCTACGCCGAAGGCGGTGGTCAAGTCGGCGACCGCGGTGTCATCACCGGCCCCAACGGACGCCTGCGCGTCGAAGACACGCAAAGCCCGGTAGCCGGCCTGATTGTCCATCGTGGCACCGTCGCCGACGGGGATATTGCCCTGGGCGACGCCGTTGCCGCCGAGGTAGAGGTCGGGCGCCGGCTCGACTCTTCCCGCAATCACAGTGGTACCCACCTACTCCACGCCGCACTGCGCTCAGTCCTCGGCCCCCACGTCCGTCAGGCCGGCTCCCTGTGCGCCCCCGGACGCCTGCGCTTCGACTTCAGCCATGTTGGCCCGCTCACCCCGGATGAGCAGCTGGCCGTGCAGAGTCTCGCCAACCGGAAGATCCGCAGCAACCTGGGGGTAACCGCGCAGGAAACGACCTACACCGATGCCGTGCGAGATGGCGCGCTGGCCTTCTTCGGCGACCGGTACGGCGACGTGGTGCGCGTCGTGCGGATGGCGGGCCACGACGACGCTGACCCGTTCAGCTTCGAGGTTTGCGGAGGTACTCACGTCCACGCCACCGGCGAAGTGGGCACCCTGGTAGTCCTGGGCGAATCCAGCATTGGCGGCGGTATGAGGCGCATCGAGGCGATGACGGGCCGCGCTGCCGAAGAATTATTCGTGGAGCAGGCCGCAACCCTGCAGGCAATCTCCCAAAAACTGCAGGCGCCCGTCCACGAACTGGAAGCCCGCCTGGAAGCCTACATGGCCGATACCGACATCCTCCGCCATCGCCTCGCCGAGGCGGAGCGAATCGGCCTGCGCTCCGAAGCCGAAACCCTGCTGGAACGTGTGCAAGATGTGGACGGAGTGAAACTCGTCGCCAACACTACGTCGGCACACAACGCGGAAGCCATCCGGGAGATGGGCGACTTCCTGAAGCAAAAGCTGGGCAGCGCCGTCATCGCGCTGGGCGCGGTGGTCAACGACGCGCCGGTAATCATCACCATGATTACGCCCGATCTGGTCGAACGCGGTCTCCACGCCGGCAATATCGCGCGCGACGCCGCTAAAGTCATGGGCGGTGGCGGTGGCGGACGCCCTGACATGGCCCAGGCCGGCGGCAAGCAGGCGGATCGCCTCGGCGCCGCCCTCGACGCTGTGGCGCGGCTGGTGCGCGAAGGGTTGAACCGCTGAGCCATCCTGCGACCAATCCGGACGCCGGCGCGCAGCTTGCCGAGGCCGGGCGTCTGTTGGGCCTTGACGTTGGCGACCGCCGCATCGGGCTGGCCGTGAGCATCCCGCCCGGCGCGTTGATACTGCCAGCCGGGTATCTGGAACGGACCACATTACGGGTCGATGCCGCGCGTATCCTCGAAGCCGCGGTGGAGAGAGACGCGGTGGCCGTCATCGTGGGTATGCCCTACAACACCCGTGGTCAGGCCGGCGAACAGGCGCGCAAAACGACCTCGCTAATCCGGGCGCTGGAACGTCTCACGGAGATCCCCATCATCACCGTTGACGAGCGGTATACGTCATCAGCCGCCGCCGCCGATTTGATCGATTCGGGTCGCAGTCCCAGCCGGGAAAGGGGCGCCGTGGACGCCGGGGCCGCCGCTGCTATCCTGCGCCGTTTTCTGGAAAGCGCCTGACTGATTCCGGTTCCCCGTTACTTGAAACGCCGTCGGATGCCGGAGTTTCTCATCGGTAATCCAAGGGACAATATCACGTGCCACGGCAGACCGCTATATGTTCGGAAACCTCATGCGTACCCACTTTGTCAAGCCAAACCAACCTACCGTCATTGTAATCAGCGCCCACCATCACTTGTCATTGCGAGGAGCGTAGCGACGTGGCAATCTCGTTGAGGCTGAGTATATGTCGGTGAACCATCATTGCTACGGCGACCATTGCTACTTCAACGAGATTGCCACGCTGCGCTCGCAATGACAGATTAAAGTGGGCAAGCGTGAGGTTCGGGAACCGACTGAAAACCAACGTCACAAACTGTTAAAAATGGCGATAATATGTTCTGATCTCTAATTGACGCACCGAGAACGGGGGTTCTATAATCCTGTCATTGAATTAGAACACACGTTCCGGAGTGTCGATATGTATGCGATAAATGCGGTAGCGCCTAACCAGTCCATTACAGTGGAGCCGGGCATTGACCACTACGAAGACACCGGCTGCGAAGTGGCGGAAGCCTGCCTGGGGTGCCCTCTCCCGCGCTGCAAGTTTGACGACATGGCGTGGTACTCCAAGTACCGCCGCATGGCCCGCGACTTGCGGATAATGTCGGTGATCCAAAATGAGGAACTTTCGGTTTCGGAGGCTGCGGCTCGGTTCCGCATCACCAAGCGCACGGTGTTCCGCATTTTGAAACGTTGCCGCCACGCGATGCAGGAACTCTCGCCATCCGAAATTGACGTGTTCGCTCGGCTAGCGGCGTAGCCAATCCTTGGGATTATCCGCGCGGCAATCCCAATCCACGGCTGGCCACGATGCCGCGCTGCACCTCGGACGTACCGCCAGCAATCTGGTGCGAGAAGCTGATCATCCAGTTCTCCGGCAGCCGGCCTTTCAGCGGCGCCCGCTCCTCGTTGCGACCCAACGCCCCGGGCAATCCGACAATTTCCAGCACGCTGTTGGCGGAACGATGCAGCGTCTCGCTGCCAAACGCCTTGCTCATGGATGCCTCTTTGTTGGGCACCAGCCCTTCACCCTGCATCCACGCCACGTTGTAAGCCATCAGGCGGGCAACCTCGCTTTCGATGTAACGGTCAGCCAGCAGGTTGCGCACCCAGGGAATGTCGGTGATGCGGCCGCCGTACCTGGACACGCCGTCGGCATACTGGCGGGTATCGTCCAGCAAGCGCCGTGAGATGGCCGAATAGTCAATGCCGGAACGCTCGAAGTCCAACAGCGTAACCGCCACGTACCAACCGCGGTTTTCCTCGCCCACCAGGTTGCTGCTGGGAACGCGCACGTTGTCGAAAATTACCTGATTGAACTCGTGGCCGCCGGTCATATTGATTACCGGGCGCACCTCGATTCCGGGCGACTTCATGTCTACCAGGATGAAGCTGATGCCCCGGTGCCGGGGCGCTTCCGGGTCGGTGCGGGCCAGGCACATGATCCAGTCGGAGCGGTGGGCCAGCGTCGTCCAGATTTTGGCGCCGTTGATGACATACTCGTCGCCATCGCGCACGGCGCGGGTGCTCAGGGACGCCAGGTCGGAGCCGGATTCGGGTTCGCTGTAACCCTGGCACCACTGCACTTCGCCCCGGGCAATGGATGGCAGGTGAGCCTGCTTCTGCTCCTCGCTGCCGTGTATCATCAGCGTCGGACCGAGCATTCGCACACCGAATATGTCCCGTCCCGGCGCGCGCAGGTAGGCCAGCTCCTCGTTGTAGATGGCCGACCGCACCGGTGAGGCATCCTGGCCGCCGTATTCCTCCGGCCAGTGCATGGTCAGCCAGCCCTTATCCGCCAACCGCCCGCGCATCTGCATCGTGAAGTCCCAGTCGTATTCCTCCGGCCAGCGGCCGCCACCCTCCCAGTCGATGGGCAACTCGCCCTTGATGAACCGGCGTAGCTCGCGACGAAACTCGTCGTCGCCCGGAGTTAAACGATACTCCACTGGAACCCCCTGTTAATCTCGGTCAGTTGGCGGGCTGGAGCCTGAGCTTACGCGCCCACCGCCACACAAGTTACGGTGCGAACCACGCCAACTACGGTGTGGATTTTTTCGGTGACCAACCCGCCGACCACCGACATATCGTCTCCGGAGATTATAGCGATGATGTCGTAAGGGCCGGTGACAACATCCACCGACTCAATGCCATCCAAATCGCGCAGAGTAGTGGCCACGTCACGGGTACGACCGACGGCGGTTTCAACCAGCAAAAAGGCTTTCGTTGCCATAGCTTGGCGCCTCCTCAATTCGGGGCGTGTGGTGTCGGAAATTCAGAATTGTAGTCTCGCCCAAGCCTCAAAAGCGTTGGGCTGCAGCGCAAGCAATTCTACGGGCACGTCGCCGGGCCTGTCAATTAAACCGGCAACCGCCCAGGGTCTTTCGATTGTCCCGTCATGGCGGGCTTGAGCCGGAATCCAGGAAAGGCTGGCGGCGCCGCAATGGCTACGATCGAGGTTTTCCTGGGTTCCCGCCGGCGCGGGAACGACGAGTTTATGGACAATCGAATGACCCTGGCATCCGCCGCCAGGACCGCTACAGTCGCTCCGCGAACAGATCCGCCGACTCACGCTGCTCCGTGCAAGGGCCGCCCAAACCAACCACCGGGCTTACCCTGACCACCTGGCATCAGCTCAACGGCATCCACACCCAATCACCATCCACAAGACCCCCAAACTACTCCGGCTCACCCAACCCAGCCGCCAGTTTCCGCACCAGCTCCACCGCTGCCGCTCTGGTGTCATCGCGGGCGAGGGCGTGTTCCAGGGATGCGCGCAGCAGACCCATGGGGTTGCCGCCGTCGTACCGGATGCCGTCGAACTCGCAGGCGTACAGCGCAACATCTTCCATCAGCAGCGACAGGCCATCGGTTAGCTGGATTTCTCCCTTTGCGCCGGGTGGCGTGCGTTCCAGGCAATCGAAAATCTGTGGCGGCAGAATGTAGCGCCCCACGATGGACAGGTTGGACGGTGCCGTGCCCGGCGGCGGTTTCTCCACCAGCCCGTGAACCCGGTGGCGTCGTTCGCCGTCGGGTTCGGCGTCGACCACACCGTAGTTATGCACAACCTCCCAGGGCAAACGCTCCACGGCTACCGAGGCGACCGCATTGCTGTCCTGCCCGGCGGTGGCCGCCAACATCTGCGACAGGACGCCAGGGGTGTGGGCGATAATGTCATCGGGCAGGATGACGGCAAACGGCTCATAGCCAACCGCATCGCGGGCGGTCAGCACCGCATGACCCAACCCCAACGGCTCCTCCTGAATCATAAAGGACACCTCGGCCAGGTCGGTGCCGGAACGCACCCGGCCCAGCAGGTGGTCATCATCGGCCAGCCGTTCTTCCAGGTCGGGACGGGGCCGGAAATAGTCGGCGATGCCTTCCTTGCCGGGCGATGTTATGACAATTACCTCACTGATACCAGCTTCCGCCGCTTCCTCAACTACGTATTGCAGCATGGGCCGGTCGAGAATTGGCAGCAGTTCTTTGGGCACGGAGCGGGTTACCGGCAGGAACCGCGTGCCCAACCCGGCGGCCGGGATGATTGCCTTTCGCAGCATTAGTTGCGGTCCTGCTCTCGTTACACCGGCGCCCGGCGGGTGTGCCAGTCGGTGGCTTGCTGGTAGGCGTAAGCCGCCCGAAGGATGGCGCCCTCCGCGAACGGCCCGGCGCCGATTTGCAGCCCGATGGGCAGTCCGTCCGCGGTGAATCCGCCCGGCACCGACACTGCCGGCATTGCCGCCAGGGGGTAGCATCCCGTGTACGACCGGCGGAAGAAGAACCGTTCGCGCACGTCTTCCGCGCTTTCAAACGGCGCAGTGAGCGCATCGTGGCGAGGCGCCGGATACGGAGCAGTCGGCGAAACCAGCACGTCGACGTTGCGGAACGCCGTTTCAAACTGACGTCGCAACAGCACGCGGGCTTTCATGGCGCGGTTTTGCACCTTGGCGGGCACCAGGGCGGCGCTCTGTAATCTGGTGCGCGAGGCGCGGTCCAGCTGCTCCGGTGCGCGGCGCATGAGTTCGTCGCGGGCGCCAGCGCCTTCGGTATCGGCGATGGCCACGAAGATAGCGCCGGCGATTTCGGTAAGAGGGACTGATACGTCCACAATCTCCGCGCCCAGGCCGGCCAGTGTTTCCAGCGCTCGCTCGGTGGCCTGGCGCACATCGGCGTGCATATCGGGCGCGTCGCACAACTCGCGCAGACGGCCCACTCGCATCCCGCGCACGTCGCCGTCCAGCATGGCAAGATAGTTGGGCACGGGGCGCCGGCTGGTCGTTGGATCCAGCGGGTCATAACCGGCGATGGCCTCCAGAACCAGCGCGCAATCTTCCACCGTCTTGGTCATTGGCGAAGCGGCATCCATAAACCAGCACATTGGCGTGATGCCGAACCGGCTGATGCGGGTGAAGGTGGGACGCAAGCCAACCGCGTTGCAGTATGACGCTGGCCCACGACCGCTGCCGCCGGTGTCCTCACCGACGGACGCCGCCAGCAGGTTCGCCGCCAACGCCGCGCCGGAGCCACTGCTGGACTCGCCCGGAGTATGGTCGCGGCGCCAGGGATTTTGCGGGGTGCCGTAGGGTGGATCGGCAGTGCCGCCCATCGCCAGCTCGCTGAGGTTCAGCTTGCCCAACAGGATTGCCCCGACAGCCTTGAGCCTCGTAACCACGGTGCAATCCGTGGCGGGTACATTCTCGGCGTAGGCGCGAGAACCGTTGCTGGTCAGGATGCCGGCGGTGTTGAACTGGTCTTTGATGCCAATGGGCACGCCGAACAATGCGCCGTTGCAGCTATCATCGCCGCGCCGTAGCGAGTCATCAGCATCCGCGGCGGCTCCCAACGCTTCTTCGCGGCACACCGTGATGTACGACTTTATTTCCCCATCCATAAGGTCGATACGACGCAGATAGGCGTTCACTGCATCGGTGGCCGTAAAGTCGCCGGCGCGGATCGCGGCCGCCGTCGCCTGGGCAGACAGGAAAACGATGTCGTCGGGGTTGGCTGGTGTGGTCAACGGGAAGCTCCGTTCAGTCGGCGGCGTCCGGGTCAGGGAATATAGTTACTGGTTCCAGCCCTTCCAGATCCAGCTCACGCAGTCGATCCAGCTCCTGCATGAGGCTACCGAAACGGTTGGCGACTTCGGGCAAATCGGCATCTTCAATGGGGATGCCGACCAGCCCGGCCAGCAGCCTGACCTGACCTTCTGGTGAGTTATCGGTGGTCATTGGCGCGGTACTCCCGGCTTAAAGAATATGGATGCACCGGTACGATACGGGATTGGCATTGCGGGTGTCAAACCGACTCGTGTTAAGCCAACCAGCGCTCGAACCAGTCCATCATCCGTTGCAGGTACGCCTGTCGTAAAGCGACGTGGCCGGTGCGCAGGAACCCGTGGCCGCAGCCGGGGAAGCGCACCATTTCCACCTCTTTGTCCAGTCGTTTCAGCATCTGGAAATACTGCTCACTTTGGCCGATGGGACAGCGGGCGTCAGCCTCGCCGTGGAGCAGCAGCACCGGCGTGGTCACCTGGGGCGCAAAGGTGATGGGAGAACGTTGCAACAATCGGTGGGCCAGGCTGTCCACACCCTCCGCCAGCTCGGTTACCATCGACACAGTGGCGAGCGCGCCACCCGATGGGCGGGCCGACCACTGGGTCTCGCCAAAGCTGGCCGCGATGTCGGACGTGCCGTACATACTCCACAGGTCGATACAGGGTGCGCCGGCGACGGCAGCGCGGAATCGGTGGTCGTGGCCGATGGCCCAGGTGGTCATAAAGCCGCCGTAGCTATAGCCGTGGATCAGGAGGCGGTCGCTATCCACGTAGGGCCGTTCGCAAACGGCGTCTACCGCCGACATCAAATCCTGGTAATCCTCGCCTCCCCAGTCGCCCAGCACCGCGTCAACAAACTCCTCGCCGTAGGTGGACGAGCCGCGGGGGTTGACGGCCAGCACCAGGTAACCAGCCGTGGCCGGCACCTGATGCCAGGGCACAAAGGAGTCGTAGAATGCCCCGTTGGGCCCGCCGTGAATCTCCAGCAGCATCGGGTAACGTTGTGTCGGGTCGAAGCCGGGTGGATGATACAGGCGACATTCGATGTCCCACCGGCCGCGGTTGATGGCGAACTTTTCCATTGATGCCGCCGGGTGTTCAGAGAGCCAGCCGTCGTTGTGGTTGGTGATGCGGCAGCGGGCGCTGCCTAAACCGTCAGGTCGGTTCAGCGTCAGCAGGTGCATTTCCGGCGGCAATTCGGGGGCGGATGATGCCAGCGCGACCTCAGCCACCGTGGCATCCATCGCAATACCCGACACCAGCTCTCCGCCTTCGGTCAGCGCCACCGGTTCCGCATCGGAGCCGGCCGAATTGGAACCGGCCGACGCGACCGCCAGCGAGTACAGCCGCGTTTCGCCGGCAGCGTCGGCCAGGAACAGGATGCGCCCCTCGTTGCCGCCATTAGAATCATCGGTGATCCAGCGCAGTTCCAGAGGCGGGTAAATGCCGGGGTAGCCAAGGCAGGGCCGAATGCGGTCGTCGGTGATGCGGCGCGGCCTCTCGCCGGGCTGCAAAATGTACAGGTAGGCTTGCCACAACACCGTCAGGCCATCGCCGGTGGCGCCCGCCGCTGCCAGCTTTTGCCCGTCGGGAGACCAAATGACGGCAGCAGCGTCGGTCAATCCCTGCGACCACGATACGGGCGCGGGCATTTCGGCATCGCCCGCAGGGTCGGCTGGCACGTCGATGATGTAGACCTCGTTGGTTGCGGTAACATCCCGCGCATCGGACCGACCGGATATGAAGGCGATCCGGTTGCCATCCGGAGACCAGGCCGGCGCCATGTCGTCCCAATCGCCATCGGTGAGCTGGGTTGTTGCGCCGGTGGTGGCGTCCGCAGTGAACAGGTGGAAGTGGCAGTCGCCGCGCCATCCGATGGCGTCGTGGCGATAGCGAATCCGACGTACCTCTCGCACTTTTGGCTCATCCGGACCAGTGGCGTCGCTGGGTGCACCATCGTCAGGGCAACGGTCGGCGACCACCACGAGGCGAGATGAGTCGGGAGACCAGGCGAATTCTCGGACGCTGCTGGTTATGCTGGTGAGTTGCGCAGCCTCACCGCCGTGAGCCGACATGGTCCAAACCTGCCTGGGGGAGTCCGGGCCGTCAGAGCCGGGCCGCAGGAATGCCAGCGTGTTACCGTCGGGCGAGTAGCGGGGGTGGGTATCGGCGTTGCCACGAGTGAAGGGTTGCGGCCTGGCGGCACCGGCGGCTCCCGACACGGTGGTATCAATCCGGTAGATGCGCGAACGGCTTTCCGAGGTTGCGGTGTCAATCCAGGACAGCACGTAGGCACACCCGCTGCCGTCGGGCACCATACTGGGATCGCCGGCAGATTGCAGATATCGGAACAAGTCGGCCCCTATTGGTTGCGTCATAACAGGTTCACTCCCTGGTTGTGTGCGATGAAACCGGTAGCATCGAGGCGGGTAATATCCCAAAAATGCTCGGACAATTTTTACGTGGGTTTAACATTGAGCCTTGACGTATCAAGAATCGGTGAATATAATAACAGTAATCGCAATATGGTATGTGGTTGAACCCCACACAGGAGGAAGCAACGATGGTTACTGTCAACGAACGCCTGAACGCCGAACGGCTTGACCAGCGGCCCGGGTTGCTGAACGAATTGGTTGAGCAGGACATGGCGGATATTCTGACGGAATACGGGGCCCGCCTGGAAGACCAGACGCCCGAACGGGTGACCTATCGCCCCTTCCCCAGCTTGGGCTACAGTGTGCCCATGGCCGGAGTGCGCTACTACTCCTACATACCTGACAAATAGACCGGCGCGCCAGGGGCGGGCCGTGCGCCGGCAACCACCGGGTTCGACCGAGTAATGGGTTGCCGGCCATCGGGCGGGGGCCGGGGAATTTCCCCGGCCCTTTTGGTTGTCCAGTATCAAGCCAGTGGAAACGGATTTTCGTCTAAGGCGTGTTGACAAGCACCGTTATTCTCGCGAAAGCGTCGTCATCCCCGCGACAAATACCGTCATTCCCGCGAAAGCGGGAATCCAGTAGCCGAAGTCGTCAACCACGGTTCTCATTCTTTCATCATACCTTCTCAGGACTCTCCGCTTGGGGCGACGGCAATCGGGGCGCCACCGCGCGGCGCAAACCGTCAGGTTTGGCTCTGCTGGCGTGGTCACAATATCACTCCATCCTGACGCCATTGGTCGATCTCAGATAGTGGATAGCCCAGCTCCCCAAGGACTGCATCCGTGTGCTCCCCCAGCGCCGGCAGCGGGCCGGCTTGCAACGGTGTTTCGCCAAACGACACCAGCGGCCCGGCCATGCGCACCGTGCCAAGGTCGCGATGGTTCACGTCGGCAACCATATTGTTTTCCAGCACCTGCGGGAGGTCAAACAGTTCTTCCACAAATCGCACCGGCCCGGCAGGAACTCCGGCGCCGTCCAGCCGGCTAAGCCAATCCTGAGTTGTTCTGCTGAGGAATACCGCCTCCGCATCGGACATCAACTGCTCGCCGAACTCGGCGGCTTCGGGGGAGCGTTGGTCGTAGCCATCGTCGAACCGAATGTCGTGCAGGCCGATGACTTCCAGCATCCGACGACGGAGCGGGTCGTTGAGGCAACCCACGACCACCATCCCGTCGGCGGTCTGGTAAAAACGATAGTAAATGTTGCCGGGCGACTGGAAGTGCTGACCCTCGTAGGTGTCCAGTATCTCGGTGTACGGGACGCCGGCGGCGCGCATCACATCCAGGGATTCGCGGATTTGCAGGTGCGGCCCGGCATCGACGTTTTCAATACGGACGAAACGCATCCCGAGCATCATCAGGCTGGTGCCGAGCAAGGATGCTTCCAGTTTCTGGCCCCCGCCCCCGTTGCGCTCCCGGGCGAACAGCGCTCCGCAGACCGCCCACGCCTGCGCCAGACCACACGCCGAATCCACCAGCGGACTGGCGACGATTTGTTGGGGGACACCACGCAGCGTCTTGCCCTCGCTGGTGGCAATGCCCGACATACCCTGAATGATAATGTCGTAGCCGGGGCGGTAAGCGTCCGGGCCGTTGTGCCCAAACGCCGACCCTTCGCAATAGATGATATTCGGATTGATTGCGAAAAGAGTTGCGTAGTCGATGCCGAGGCGGGCCGCAACATCGGGACGGTTGTTGGCCAGAACAACGTCGGCCTGCTGGGTGAGGCGTCGCACTACATCCGCGCTGCCCGGCCGGTTCAGGTTCAGCGTGATGGAACGCTTGCCCCGGTTGTAGGCCATAAAGGGCCGTCCTTCGGTGGCAGTAACCGCCTGGGCACCACGCCACAGGTCCCCCCAGGGCGGTTCAACCTTAATAACGCCGGCGCCCATATCGGCCAGCAGCATACCGGCGGTGGGAGTGGCAATCATCGTCGAAAATTCGACGACGTTGATACCGTCTAGTGGGCCGGGCATAAGGTGATTCGACGGGGGAAGGCGTTGGCTGGCAGCGTAAGCGACGCGATCAGGGCTCTGGGTTGCTGGTAGCAGGATGGGAGCCGTTGCCATTAGCGCGATTACTGATTTGCTCCACAAGCTCCAGGATGCGGGTCATCATCAAATCGCTGCGCTCCTGTTGGGCGGTGAGCTGGCCGATGACCTGCTGCTGGAAGGCACGCTCTTCCTGGCGTTCCCGTCGTTGCGCTTCCCACCGCCTCTCCTGATCCTCACGCTCCGCTGCCCACCGTTTTTGCTGAGCCTGGCTTTCCGCCTCCCGTTCCTGAGCGCGAGCCTGGCTTTCCGTCGCTCGTTCCTGAGCGCGAGCCTGACTTTCCGCATGGCGGGCCTCACGCTCTTTTTCTCGTTCTTTGCGGGCCTCTTTTTCCCAATCCGCGCTACGGAGCAGCGTCCAAAGGGTCATAAACATATCCAACACTCCGATGAAGCCGGTAGCGGCGAATACGGCCGCCGTGTTCACTATGGCCGCGGTCAAAGTTTCGGGAGGTTCTACCCCAAAAGGCATACACTTTCAGAGTTGCTGTTAACGCAGCGGTGGCTCCTATGGATGTAAGCGCTACGTACACAAGGACCGATATGATGAGGTACATTTTCATACAATTATAGCGGTTCCACACTGGGAAGGCAGCGCGCTACCGAATTATAGCGAGGGGATGCGCCTATCGACACGTTCGGGCCCCAACCGTAGGGCGTCGGAAGGGATCAGCGCCGCCAGGGATGTGGGGGTGCAGCCGTAGGGGGCGGCAGTATTTTCCAACCAGGACAGGGCTTGGGCTGCCTGGGCTGCGGGTAGGTCTTTGGCTTGGATGAGTACGCGGAAATCGCCGAGGCCGCCGAGGCCGCCGGGACGGGTCAGGTGGGTCAGCGCCGTGCGCCATGCCCGGCCATCGTTGGGCGGTGTGGCGAACGAACCAGGGCCGAACGAATCAGGCAGGAAGTCAGGCAGTTCACCGTCCGGCCCGACCGGGAGGGTTTGCCAGCCCGACGTAGCGTCAACGGACGGCGGGCCGGTGCGCCGGATGGTTTGCAGACCCAGCTGTTGCAGCAACCGGCCCTGGGGCACGTTGCCGATGGTGGTCAGACCAGCCTGTTCTCCCGCCCTTTGTACCGCCGTGAAATCGACCTGGGCGGTAATATCCTGCCGGCCAGCATCCACCAGAGGCGTGTCGGTTTGAGTGTGATTGCGGTAGGTAACGAGGGTGCCGTCGCGGCGTTGGTTCGGGTCGTACAGGTCGCCGGCCGTGCGTCCGTAGTCGATGGTCAGCGCGAAGCCCGCTTGCAACGTGAGCGCTACGGAGCTGGCCCAGGCGTCCAGCTGCAGGCATATTTCGGCAGTTTGCCCATCCTCCAGCGCGATTTCAGCCTCGGCCAACCGTTGCGCGAGCAGTGGCGTGGACGGTTCGCCAGCACGCTCGATCAAGATCCCCTCGTAACCGTCGGCGACGTCGGGTGCGATGTCAACGTACAGCTCGCGGAGTTGATGTTGCTCCATGCGAACGCGGTGGACGGGCAAAGCGTCCAGCAACTCGTTGGACAGCACGCAGCCCGTTACGTTCCGAATCGGCAGACGCAGGGCATCCGCGACGATGCGATGGGCATTGTCCAGGCGGTGTTCCCGTCCGCGGCGTTCCCGTCCGGTATAAGTCCGCCGGTCGACGACGATGTACCGCATGGCAGCGGTGAATCCGGCCGGCAGCCAGGCGGCGGCGGTCAGGATGTCTCGACACAGCAGGCCATCTCCGGCGCCGGCTTCGACCACGACGAAGGGCGCGGGTCTGCCCAGCAGTGTCCAGCATTGAAACAACTGCACCGCCAGCAATGCGCCGAAGGCGGGATGGACTTGGGGACTGGTGTAATAGTCATCCAGCGGGTTGCGATCCGCACGGGCGTAATATCCACCGGGCCCGTGCAGGGCGCGCGCCATGTACTCGGCGAAGGTAATCGGCCCGCAGCGGGCGATGCGGCGCCGAATCAGGCGTTCCGACAGAGTGGGCGCGTGTACGCCGGGCGTAACCAATCTGATCCGACTAGCGATAGAGGGGTTTGAAGAAGCTGTGCAGGAAGTTGTTGCGGTGCGCCCAGGAGTGAGCTCGCTTTAGTACCGCGTCGGGTATTGGCTCGGCGCGACGGTGGGTGATGCGCAAGGTTTCATAGTTGGACAACTCGGGCGGAGCCTCTGCCGTGTACAGCAGCTCGCACCCCTCGGCCTCGGCGTACAGTTTCATGCTGTCGAAACCCTTCACCTTATGACCCGGGGTCTGATATATGAAGAGCTCAGTGCTGCCCACCAGCTCGTCCAGGTGGTCGTTGCCATTGCCGCGGCCACCGCCCTGACGGATCTGATCCCGCCCGATGCCGTAGTTGCTGAGCCGTCGTTGCTGCATTTGACACCGCCTCTTGCGCTGGTACTTGTCATCAAATCAACGAGATTGCCGCGCTACGCTCGCAATGACAACGTAGGCGTCAGGGGTAGATTGCCCAGCCGACGCGGTCGGTTTTGGCGTGGAAGAAGTGGCCGTCGGTGGAGGTAACGAACACCTCGGTAAGGTCGGGACCACCGAAGCACACGTTGGTGGGACGGGTGGCGGCGACGGGGTGGGTCTCCAGCACGCGGCCTGTTGGCGAGAACACGTATAGCATGGAGCCCGGGCCAGCCGTGGGCCAGCCAGCGGTAGCGATGATGTTGCCGTCGGCGTCCAGGCACATCCCGTCGATGCCACGGTGCACCTGCGTGGCGTCCCGACCGAAGGTGTGCAGCGTGGTGTAGGCGCCAACGGTACCGTCGCCGGTGATGGGGTAGGCGCGCAGCTCGCGGTCAATGTCGAGGCGGTCGCTGTTGCTCTCGGCAACGTACAGCGTGTTCCCATCGGGCGATACCAGGATGCCATTGGGCATGGTGGTATCGGTAGTGGAGCGCACGGTCCGGTAGGAACCGTCGGCTTGGGGCACCGCGCACAACACCGAGCGGTGATCCAGCTGCTCAACTTCTGAGGCGGCCACGTTGCCCGCATTCCAGGGGTTGGTGAACCAGATGCGACCCCTGATGTCGATGGCCAGGTCGTTGGGCGTGTTCAACGGCACGCCATCGAGGTTATCAGCTATGGTGGTGGTTCCGCCGTCAGCATCGAAACGCACGATGGCCCGTCCGTTCTGGCAGCAGCCGAAGAGCTGGCCTTGGGCGTTGAACGCCAATCCGTTGGTGAAATTGGTGTTCTCACGATATACGGAGAACTCGCCGGATTTGGGGTTGTAGCCATAGATGCGGCTGGCGTGGATATGGGTGAGCAGCACCAACTCCCCGTTCCAGGCCGGCCCCTCGGTGATGCCTCCGGGTGGGTCTTCAAACCGATTAATGAGGCTGAAACGCCAGCTCATAGTGGCAAACTCCTTGCGCAGTTGTAACGTCGGCAACTCGCGGCGATGTAGCCGGCGAACTGCTCTCGCCGGGATTGTAGCAGGCGGCGCCGTTGGGCGGCAACGGAATTGACCGAGCGACGGCAATCAGACGCGGTAATCAAACATGGATTCACAGGATGCACAGGATCAAGACGAGGCCGGTCAACCCCTATCCTGTATATCCTGCTCATCCATGTAAATATCGGAGAGCCGGCAATCAGACATGGATTCACAGGATGCACAGGATAAAAAGGAGGCCGGTCAACCCCTATCCTGTATATCCTGCTCATCCATGTAAATATCGGAGAGCCGGCAATCAGACATGGATTCACATGGATGGACAGGATCAATACGAGTCCGGTCAACCCCCATCCTGTATATCCTGCTCATCCATGTAAATTTCGGAATTCCCATTTTTGACAGTGGCGCGGCGGACGGCTAGCATCGCACTTATCATGCCTGAGTTTTTTAACGTAATGCCACCGGCTGAAGCGCTGGCCTTGCTGCTGGAACAGTTGCCGTCCGGCGCGGCGGCCGGCACGGAGACGGTGCTGGCGGCGGATGCGCTGGGTCGCATCGTCGCCGAGACTGTGATTGCTCCGGAATCGCTGCCTCCGTTTGCTCGGTCCAGCATGGATGGATACAGCGTGCGCGCGGCCGACACCTACGGAGCAACCGACGGGTTGCCGGCTTGGTTCAGCGTAGTCGGCGAAGTGCCGATGGGTGAGCAGCCCGCAGTTGCGCTGGGCCTCGGCCAGGCGGCGCTGGCCTACACCGGCGGGATGCTGGCGTTAAACGCCGATGCCGTCGTGATGGTTGAACACACCCAGCAAATCGACAGTGGCACCATCATCGACAGCGGCACCATCGAAGTGATGCGCCCGGTTGCGCCCGGCGAGAACGTGGTGCAGGCCGGCGAGGACGTAACCGCCGGCGATGTCGTTCTGCCGCCTGGACACATCATCAGGCCGCAGGACATCGGCGCCCTCACCGCGTTGGGAGTCGCCGCAATATGCGCCGCCAAACGGCCCAGAGTTGGCATACTGTCGATGGGAGATGAGATTGTTGCGCCGGAGTGTGCGCCCGGCCCAGGCCAGGTGCGGGATGTGAACACCTACACGGTAGCGTCCCAAATCTCCAACGCCGGCGGCATCCCGATCCCGCTCGGTCTGGTCGGCGACGACTTCCAGACACAAATGGACGCAGCCCGCGAGGGCTTTGAGCAGACCGATATGCTGGTAATATCGGCCGGCAGCTCGGTGAGTGTTCGGGACCGCACGGTGGACATCGTGGCCGCGCTGGGTGAACCCGGCGTTTTGGTGCATGGCCTGTCCCTGCGACCGGGCAAGCCGGCCATCGTCGGGTTGTGCGACGGCAAGCCGGTGATCGGGCTGCCGGGCAATCCGGTGTCAGCGATGGTGGTGTGCAACCTGCTGGTGCGTCCGACGGTATACCGGCTGGCGGGTTGCGCCGCTCCGCCGGAGCCGCTAACCACCACGGCTATCCTGGCTCAGGATGTGCCGTCAGCAGCGGGGCGGGAAGATTTTGTGCCGGTCAAACTGGAGACGCCCGCCGCCGACTCCGGCGAGGACGCGCTGCCCACCGCCCATCCGGTGTGGGGCAAGAGCGGGCTGATATTCACGCTGGTACGAGCCGACGGAGTGCTGCGCGTACCAGCGGATTTTGCCGGTATCTACGCGGGGGAGAGGGTGCAAGTGCGGCGGTTTTAGCGTTGAGGGTCTAATAACTTGAAAACGCTGTTTCTGGACGAATCTGGCGACCATAACTTGATTACAATAGACCCGCAGTATCCTGTTTTCGTTCTGGGCGGGATAATTGTGGATGCGGACTATACCGACGGCCCATTGACGGATGCGCTCGACAATTTCAAGCGCGAGTGGTTCGGGAGGGCCGACATCGTGCTGCACACCGCAGACATAGCGCGCAACCGGAACGGGTTTGAATCGTTGCAGGACGCTCGGATCCGCGCCCGTTTCTACGACGGTTTGAATGAATTGATGCGGGGTCTGGAATACGCGGTGGTTGCGTGCGCTATACGCAAGCATCCATTCCGAGAACTCCATGGTATCTTCGCTCCCGACCCATATTCATACAGTTTCTCTATTCTGGTGGAAAGATTCTGCACCGATGTTGTTAAAACAAGCGGTGACGGACTTATAATTGCCGAAGGGCGAGACGCAGCCTTGAACCTGCATCTCGAATTGGAATGGGCTAATCTGAAAACCGGAGGCACTGCAAGCCATTCGCCCGGTATCGTCACTGACCGACTGCGGTCACTGTCCATACGTAGCAAGAAGGATAACATCGCCGGGCTGGAGATAGCGGATTTGGTAGTCTCCCCGATTGGGCGCAACGCCATTGGGAGACCCGGCCATGAGGACTGGCGTATTGTGGAGGAAAAGTTGCTCCGCAACGATTCTGGAGAATACCAGGGTTATGGCCTCACCCTATTCCCATAACGACAAGGGCTGGCGCCCGCTACGCAGGCCCCAGCCCCTTCTTGGATATTCGGGAGGCACAGCCAGGGCCAGAGTCCACTACGCAGCTACCGGCCCTAGCCACTTTGATCATGTGTATCACAATCTGTGTAATCTGTCAAAGTGACGCCTACCCGTCACGTGATAGTGGCATACTGATGTCAACCTGATTTCGGCAGGACTATTTGCATCATGGTTCACGATACCGCTCATGGTCGCCACCGCCGTTACTTCCTGCGGGATATTCCCCTGGAAGAGGCGTTGCGTCGCTGGTTCGGCGCGCTGGACGATGCCCGGGCGCTGGCGCCGACCGGCCCCGAACCGGCTGCGTTGGACGCCGCCGACATCGTCGGCCGGATTACCGCTGCCCCGGTGTGGGCGGTTGCATCGTCGCCGCACTACGATGCTGCCGCGATGGACGGGATTGCAGTGCGCGCCGCAGATACCGTCGGCGCCACCGAAACGGCTCCCGTGACGCTGTCCGTTGGCGCCCAGGCGGTGTGGGTGGATACCGGCGATGCCATGCCGCCCGGCGCCAATGCGGTGGTAATGATCGAACACGTGCAACGGGCGGCCGGCGACGATGACATCGTGCGTGTGCTCGAAGCGGTGGCGCCGTGGCAGCACGTGCGTCCGTTGGGTGAAGACATCGTGGCAACTGAACTCGTGCTGCCGGAGAACCACCGCATCAGCCCGGTTGATCTGGGCGCCTGCGCCGCTGCCGGGCTGACCTCTATACCGGTGCGCCGTCGACCATCGGTGTCAATCATTCCAACCGGCAACGAACTGGTTCCGATTCACGCCACGCGCCAGCCCGGCGACATTCCCGAGTTCAACTCGCTGATCCTGGGCGGGTTGGTACGTCAATGGGGTGGTGAACCGAAGGTTATTGAGCCGGTGCGGGATGATGCGGAGGCGATCCGCGCCGCAGTCGTTGCCGAACTGGTCGCGTCCGATGTGGTGGTCATCAACGCCGGCTCGTCGGCTGGCGACGCCGACTACACCGCCTCGGTCATTGAATCGCTGGGCACGCTCCAGGTACACGGCATCGCCATCCGCCCCGGGCATCCGGTGGCGTTGGGCGTGGCGTTCGCGTCGAACGGTGGCGGCAAGGCCGTACTGGGATTGCCGGGATACCCAGTGTCGGCGGCGCTGACCGCCGAGCTGCTCTTGAAACCGGCTCTGGAACGGTTGCTTGGTGTCGAGATGCCGCAGCGCCCGCGCCTGACGGCCCAGATTACCCGCAAGGTGCTGTCTCCCATCGGCGAGGACGAGTTTCTGCGGGTGAAGTTGGGTCGTGTCGGCGGGCGCATGACGGCAACTCCGGTGCAGCGCGGCGCCGGCGTAGTTATGTCACTGGTGCGGGCCGACGGCATCGTGCGCATCCCCAGCCGTTCCGAGGGTCTCGATGCCGGCGCCACCATCGACGTTGACCTGCTTCGTGAGCCGGCGGAAGTCGAAAACACCATCGTTGCCATCGGCAGCCATGACCTGACGCTGGATTTAATGCACAGCCAGCTGCGTCGCCAGCGACCGGTGGTGAACCTGGCATCGGCCCACGTGGGCAGTCTCGGCGGTCTGGCTGCCCTGCGCCGGGGCGAAACCCACCTGGCCGGCTGTCACCTGCTGGACGCTGCTACCGGTGAGTACAACGTAGCTGACGTGCGCCGTTACTTGCCGAACACTCCGGTTGTGATAGTGCGGTTGGTGGGCCGGACGCAAGGTCTGATGGTTGCGCCCGGCAATCCGCTATCCGTCAATACACTGGACGATTTGCGGCGCCCCGATATTGGCTTTGTGAACCGGCAGCGCGGCTCAGGCACCCGCGTTCTACTGGATTACCATTTGGGCCAACTGGGCATCGAACCGGCGTCCGTGCCCGGATACGACCGGGAAGAATATAGCCACCTGGCAATAGCGGCGGCGGTGTCCGGCGGGTCGGCCAACGTCGGTTTGGGCATACTATCGGCCGCGCGAGCGTTGGGCCTGGACTTCGTCCCCCTGTTCAGCGAAGAGTATGACCTGGTGATTCCTCAGGAACATTATCGCAGCGCACAACTGGCTCCGCTGCTGGCCCTGCTGGACGATGACGAGTTTCGTGGGGCGGTGGATGCTCTGGGCGGATATGATGTGTCGCGCATGGGTGAGGTGCGGGCGCGGTTGCCGTGATGTGGCATGGGTAATCAGCAGGCGTTAGATACGGAACAGCATCGGCTCGCTGAGATTATCCGGCGGCGGCGGGACGGACTGGCCCAAGCGCGGGCAACCCACGGCGAGCACCATCCGGAAACCCTGCGCGCCCAGCACCGCCTGGCCCACGCATACCGCGCGGCCCGACATTTTGACGCAGCGCTGCGTTGGTTTGAGGCCACGGCGCGGGAGAGTCAGGATGTCCACGGGGCACACGATTCGCAAACCTTGCGCTACTGCAGCAGTCTGGCCAACTGCCATTTCGCCGCCGGCGACACCGAGCAGGCCATAGTGTTGTTCGGTCAGCTGCTGGAATTGCGGCGCGCCACGTTGGGAGCGCAGCACCCCGACACCCTGCGCAGCCAGGGGAGTCTGGCCAACGCCCTGCACTCGGCCGGCCGCTTCGCCGAAGCTGTTGAATTGCACCACCGCAACGTAGGCGAACGGGATGCGGCGCTGGGCCAGGAGCATCCATCCACCGCAGCCAGCCGCCGCAATCTGGCGCGCACCCGGCGGGATGCTGAAAGTCAATTGTAGCGGCCCGCAACCGTGTGGGATACTGGATGGCGGAGCAAGCAAATGACCAACTTCGCCGACAAAACCGTCTGGACGGGCGACAACCTGGACATCCTGCGCGGCCTTAACTCCGCGTCGGTTGACCTCATCTATTTGGATCCGCCCTTCAACTCCAACCGCAACTATGCCGCCCCGGTGGGCAGCGCCGCCGCCGGCGCCGCTTTCAAGGACACCTGGACCCTCTCCGACCTGGACGTGGCCTGGATGGGATTGATTGCGGATGAGCAGCCGGCGATGTACAAGGCGCTGGAGGCCGCTGGGCTGACGCACGGCAAGGGGATGCAATCGTACCTGTGCATGATGGCGGTGCGGCTGCTGGAGATGCGGCGGGTGCTGAAGGATACTGGGTCAATATATTTGCACTGCGACCCTACGGCCAGCCACTACCTCAAGCTGGTGATGGATAGTATTTATGGACATGCCAACTTCCGCAACGAAGTAGTCTGGGAACGTACATTGCCCAAAGGACTCATGACGCGAAGATTCCCTACCAGCCATGATCTGCTGCTAGCGTATCAACGGTCGGACGCTGCAACATGGAATACCGACGCTATTTTCCTTCCCTACGATGAAGGTAAACTGGACGAAAAGACATTGGCGCAGTATTCCAAGTTCGATTCCGATGGCCGCCGCTACCAGCTAACTAGCCTTCTCAACCCGAACAGAGATCGCCCCAATCTGACGTATGAATTCATGGGCGTAACCAGGGTATGGAGGTGGACTAGGGAACGTATGCAGGACGCATACGAATGCGGTCTCATAATACAGACTGCTCCGGGGCGAGCGCCCAGGTACAAACGATATTTGGATGAACAGCGCGGACGACCGCTGAGCGATGTTTGGACAGACATCCCGCCGGCGAGCGGAAACGAAACAGTCGGCTACCCGACGCAGAAGCCGCTGGCACTGCTGGAACGCATCATCAAGGCCAGCAGCAACGAGGGCGACGTGGTATTGGACCCGTTTTGCGGGTGCGCTACCGCCTGCGTGGCCGCCGAGAACTTGGGCCGACGCTGGATTGGCATTGACATCTCACCCAAAGCCGTCGAGCTGGTCAATATGCGCTTGCAGCAGACCATGGGCGAGCTGTTTCACAACCGACTGGTGACGGCCCGCACCGACATTCCCCGCCGCACCGACATCGACGCGCCCCGTCCCTACCGCCAGAACAAGCACGTCCTCTTTGGCCAGCAGGAGGGCCGCTGCAACGGCTGCCGCTCCGCCTTCGAGTTTCGCCACCTGGAGGTTGACCACATCATCCCCCAATCCGGCGGCGGCACTGACCACATCGAGAACCTGCAACTGCTGTGCGCCCACTGCAACCGGGTAAAGGGGAGCAGGACGCAGGAGTATCTGGTTATCCGGCTACGGGAGATGGGGATGGCGGTGTAGGGAGGTTGATAGACATGAAATCACGATCAAAAGAATTGACGGATCGTGCGACGGCAGCCATGTCCGCCGCCATTGAAATCTATAATAAACCCGTGTTCCCGTACCGGGGCGAGTCGTTCGCTATCTTGGCCATCAACGCATGGGAGCTTCTGTTGAAAGCCAAATGGTTGACCTTACATCAAAACAAAGAAGCGAGCCTGTACGTTCGTGACACCAGAAAGAACGCCAATGGAGAGAGGAGCAAAAAGAGGTACATCAGAACAACTAGGTCTGGAGCTCCTTACACATATAGCCTAGATGATTTGGCAGGCAAATTGGTTGCCCGTAACGCTCTGGACCCTTCCGCATACGGGAATATAGAACTCATGCTAGAATTCCGAGATTGTGCTACTCATTTCTACAATCGGTCTGCGGAGTTTCGGACACGGTTGTATGAGATTGGTGCGGCTTGCGTCAAGAACTTTACCACCGCCTTGCGTGACTGGTTTGGGCAAGAACTTTCCAAATTTGACCTACACCTGATGCCGTTGGCATTTATCGATTTACCTTCCAATGTTCAAGGTACCTTACTGAATACGGCGGAGAAGAAATTCTTGGCGTTTTTGGAAGAAAAGGACCAAGTCGAGGCTAACCAGGGTTCTCTTTATTCGGTCTCTGTGAATGTGAATATTACATTTGTCAAGTCCAACGACCCTGATGCGGTACCGACGCGGGTTACAAATGATCCTTCTGCAACCCCAATCCGTCTCACAGAGAATGAGTTTAAAACAAGATATCCTTGGACTTACCAGTTGCTCACAGACAGGTGTAAAGAACGTTACCAAGATTTCAAACAAAATCAACGGTACCATAGTATCCGTAAACCACTGAAAGAAAAAACGGGTTTCGCAATGACGCGCTTTCTCAATCCAGATAAACTTAGTAGTGCGAAAACCACTTTTTACAATCCAAGCATCTTATCAGAATTGGACAAGCATTATACGAAAAAGGAATAGCGTGTAGTTGTCTAGGGCGTGTTGACATTTCCCCGTCATGCCCGAGAAAGCGGGAATGACTGGAGTAAGGCGGGGATGACGAAATGGAGTATGCCGAACCGTCTCATATCGCAAATGTCAACAGGGCCTAGAAACGAAAGACGATAAAACTATGAAAGGCATAATCCGTCAGCACATTCCTAGCACCCGGCAACCCTTCTCTCCAGATGAAGCGGCACAACCGCTCAATGCACGGTGAGAGTTGCCATCCTTTTATGTGTGCCTCCCGTTGGAAGAATTGAGGTTAGGTAGGTTGCAATGATCCAGCGTGCCCGTAGCTTGGCCGGGCGCATGACACCCACCATCCGCCGTCCTGATGTTGGCGGGCTGGAGTGGGTGTTTTTGGTCATCATAGTCGTGGCCGCCGGGATGCGTCTGTGGGAGCTGAACGGGCGGACGATGCACTACGACGAGGCCATTCACCTGCATTTTGCGTGGAAACTGGCCCAGGGTGTGGAGTTTGTTCACTCGCCGTGGATGCACGGGCCGCTGCAGATTGAGCTGGTGGCGGCGTTCATCAAATTCGTCGGCGACACCGACTTTCTGGCGCGGCTGCCTTACGCCCTGTTTGGTGTCGCGCTGGTGGCGATGCCCTACTTCCTGCGCGAGCAACTTGGCAGCAAAGGAGCCGTCTGCGCTGCGATTATCCTGGCGATGTCGCCAACTTTGCTGTACTTCAGCCGGTTCGGACGCAACGACATCCTGATGGTGGTGTGGGCGCTGCTGCTGCTGATTTGGCTGTGGCGATACACCGCCACCAGCCGCAGCCGGTACCTCTATTGGTCGGCGCTGGTGGTCGCGCTGATGCTGGCCAGCAAGGAAACCGCCTACTTCATCATCCTGTTCTTCGGCGTAGCGGCGCTGGCTTTGGGGTTTCGGCAACTTTGGGCATTTTTGATGGGACGCCAGAGCTGGTCGGACATCAACGGCGCCGGCGGTTTCTTCATCCTGCTCGCCACCTTGACGCTGCCGCAGGCGGCGGCGATGCTGGCGGTGATTCAGCGACCATTGGGATTGACGCTGGCGGCCAAAGACTCCGGGTCAACGGGCGAGACGGGCGCTCCGGTCTGGACGGAACCCTTCGTAACGCTGCCGGTTTGGGAATCGCCGCTCTGGTTGACTGCGCTGGCGGCCATTTCGCTGACCGGCGCGGTTGTGGGGCTGGTGTGGTGGAGTGGGCGCCGGCAACCAGTGATTAACGGGCTGATTCTCGTGGCTACCGTTGTGGTGGCGGTGGTGTCAAGCATGGCGGCCATAGGGATGGTGACCGTTCAACCGCTGCGCGACCTTGCCGGAACGGTCGTAGTCGACTGTGCGGCGGCGGCGGTACTGGCGCTGTTAGCGGTAGTGATTTTGCGGCTGGATGGAATGTCGGCGCGCCGGATAACACTCGTATTGGTGCCGGCAATTCTGCTGACGTTGCTGTGGCTATTCCTGCTCACTCCCAGCGTGATGCTCTCCGGAGCCGCATTGCCCGACTCAGCGGCGGCAACCGCGGATCTGGAAGCCGGACGGATCGCCGTCAACTATCTGGTGCCCGTGTTGGCGCTGCTGGGCTTGTTGGCCGTGAGCGTGGCAGTGGGAGTGTCCTGGGGCGGCGGCGTCTGGCTGATTGCCGCTGGCATCTTCTATGCCGTCTGGGCCGCGCTCTACACTACGCTGTTCACCAACGCCGCCGGGCTGTTCACCGGCTCGTGGCAAAGCCTGGGCTACTGGCTGGCGCAGCAGGAAGAGGCGCGGGGCAATCAGCCCTGGTACTACTACGGCGTCGGGTTGACGGTGTACGAGCTGCTGGCGCTGGTGTTCGGGCTGGTCGCCGTCGTTTGGCTCATCAGGCGGCGGGAACCCTTTGGGCTGGTACTGGCCGGCTGGACCATCGCAACGCTGGCAGTGTATACGACCGCCGGCGAAAAGATGCCCTGGCTGCTGGTGAACATCGCCGTGCCGCTGGCGCTGGTAGCGGGTATGCTGCTGGGCCATCTTGCGGATGGGGTATTCTCCAATCGGAGAGTTGGGCAGCGATTGGGTCGGCGCCACGTGTGGCTGCTGGCGCTGGGCCCGACGTGGCTAATCGGTGCGGTCTGGGTAGGCTGGCTGGCCTCCGGAGAGGTTGGGGTCAATATTGCGGCGTGGCTGGCCGCACTGATTCTGCTACCGGGCGCGGTGTTGATTTGCTGGTTGATGCGCGCGCAGCCCCACGGCGGGAAGGCAGTGGCTCTGGGCGTTGCGGCGCTTTTGCTGGCTTTCGGGACCATGACGGCGATGCGGGCCGCCTACACCTACGACGATTCCAATCTGGAGGCGCTGGTTTACGCGCAGGGTTCCTACGACTTGACCGAGACGTACCGGGAGTTGGAAAGTTCGGCGCTGGCGTCCCAGTCCACCCCGCCGTCGGTGAAGGTGGATTACGATATGTGGTATCCGTTCCAGTGGTATGTGAGGGCCGAAACGCAAAACGGCATCCTGCAGTTCGACACCTTCTGCGCCAGCGACGCCGATGACGATGACGATTCTGAGGACGATTTCAAAGACGAACCCAAGGAATGCCGTCAGGTTGGCGCGGACACGGTTCCACAAGTGTACCTGGCCGAGAGCGGCCACGCGGCGAGCGGGGAGGTGGAAGAAACCTGGACGAAGTCGGGGCCGATGCGGAACCTGCTATGGTATCCTGAAACCTACCGCCGGCCCGATGAAAGTCGCACCGAGACCGCGTTCTGGCGGCAACTTTCCGCCGACGTGAATTTTTTCACCGCAACCGCCGCCGAACCCGCCAAGTGGCGTCAAGCCCTGGGGTACATCGTCGCCCGACATCAGGGCAGCGACTGGTATAAGGCCGAATACTATCAATACACTAGGGATTAGTGGCGCAAAAGAAGGAGTTTCGAATGGCCACGGCATTAGCATTGCCAGAACCGGGCGATGCCTCGGTGGAGGACCGGGTACAAATCAGCCGCCGGTTTATTCAACACGCGCGCGACGAGCTTGACCGGGGGGATCGCCTACAGGCCACGGAAAAGGTTTGGGGGGCGCTGGCCCAGATGCTCAAGGCCCACGGGCAGCAGCGAGGCTGGTTGAATCTGGGCGGCCATCGCACCGTCGGTCATATCGCCATGCAACTGGATGCCGAATATGACGACATCGTTGTCGCTAGAGCCTACATCGCAGCTGATAACGGCCATCGGAATTTCTATGACAATGAGATGAGCCCGCCGGAAATTGAAGGCATCATCACGATAGTCGCAAACGTATTGCCAGAGTTAGAAAAGGCCCTGGGAGAAGGGCCACGGCTCTTTACCATTGGCGATATAGACCAACGCTGGCGGGTGAGAACGCTCACCGGAAGGCAGAATCTGGAGATCGGGGATACGTCGCCAACAGGATTCTCCAACGCACATCAGGCCCCCAAAACTACGAACGGAGATTCCGATTAAACCTGCCCATGGCCTACTTTCTCGGTAACTGGCGGTTTTGGGCGGGTGTTGCGGTCAGCGTCATAACCCTCGCGGTGTTGGTGCTGCTGGTGGACCGGCGGGAGCTGTGGCACGCGCTGGTATCAGCCAACTACCTGTATCTGGCGCCGGCCATAGTCATTTATTTCATCGGGCAGTGGTTTCGGAGTATGCGGTGGCAATTCCTGCTGTCCCCGGTGGCAAACATTCCAGTCAAGCGCCTGTATCCGGTGGTAATCATCGGGTATATGGCCAACAACGTGCTCCCGGCCCGACTGGGGGAGCTAGTGAGGGCGATGCTACTGGCACAGCGGGAAAAGGAGGTGAGCGTACCGGCATCGATCGCCACGTTGAGCGTGGAGCGGTTGTATGACGGCTTGACGCTGCTGACGATTGGCGCGGTGTCCGCTCCAGTGTTATTGGCCGCCGGTTTGTTCGACGGAGCGAGTGCGTCCTACCGGACTACGGCGATGCTGTTGGCCGTTGGGGTGATGCTCAGCTTTGTGCTGGCGCTGGCGGGGTTCACCGCCCTGGCAGTGAGCCAGCGGGCAGTCAACGGACTCATCACGCTTACCCGTATTCTGCCCGGGCGTTTCCAACCGCTCGCCGCCGAGATAATACGAGGCTTCGTCGAGGGACTGGGGACGCTCAATTCGCCGCGCAAGCACGTCACGCTGTTTATGATCTCGCTGCCCGTGTGGTTGGCGGAGGCTGGCGTTTATCTAATCCTGGCTTACTCATTTGACCTGCACACGTACTTCCCATCTTTCTGGCTGTTGGTTCTGGCCGTGCTGCTGGTGATGGTAACTTCCAACCTGGTTACGGCGATTCCGGCATCGGTGGGTGGCATTGGGCCGTTTGAGGTGGTTGCGCAACAGACGCTGGTGGGACTTGGCATCGGAGCGGCGGCGGCGGCGTCTTACTCGGTAGCAGTGCATCTGGTGGCGTTGTGGCTGCCGGTGAATCTGGTGGGCGTGGCGCTGCTGCTGCGGCTCAACCTGTCGCTGCGGGGGCTGACCACATTGCCCGACAGTTCGTCAGCAACGGTAGCCGGAGCTACGGTAGCCAGCGCTGACGTCGAACCGCCCACCGACGGCAGCATCAACCCCGATGGCCCGGTTCGGGCGGTGGAGGACGACTAACCGATGCGAGTGGGAATTATCGGAGGCGGAGCGGCCGGACTGGCGGCAGCGTTCGAGTTGACCGGACAGGGGCACTTCGCCGAGGTTTTCGAGGTCGCCCCGTTCCTGGGAGGACAGGCGTCAACCTTCCCGGTAGGCGGCGGCCAACTGGAGCGCGGCTACCACCATCTGTTCGTCAGCGACACCGATATGGTGCAGCTGATTGAAGAATTGGGCCTGGGCGACTCGTTGCAATGGCTGGAATCGCGGGTGGGCCTGTATCACGGCGGACGCATCTGGGACTTCGCCACGCCGATGGACTTGCTCCGCTTTTCGCCGTTGAGCCTCGTTGACCGCATCAGGTTGGGACTGTGGACGTTTGTGTTGCAGAAAACCCGCAACTGGCGCAAATTCGAGGGCGTAACCGCCGCCGAGTGGGTGCAGGCGCACATGGGCGATGCCGCCTGGCGCGTCATCTGGGAGCCGATGCTGCGGGGCAAGTTCGGCGACTACTACGATCAGGTTGGCATGACCTGGCTGTGGGGCAAAATCTTCCTGCGAGTATCGTCGCGGCGGCGGCTGGAAAAGGAACGGCTTGGTTATCCCATGTGCAGCTTCGGCACGGTGTTCGACGTCTGCGGCCAGCGGGTCGTGGAGCAGGGCGGGCTGGTTCACACCGGCGCGGCAGTGCGGAGCGTGGTCATATCCGACGGGACCGCCACCGGCCTGGTTGCCTCGGTGGACGGCCAACCCGAGCGCGTTTACGACTACGACGCCGTCATCGCCACCACGCCCTCCTACGTGTTCACCCGGCTGGCGCCCGAGCTGCCCGACGATTACCGCGCGGTGCTGCAATCGGCGCGTTATCTATCCGCCGTACTGATGATTCTGGTGCTGGACCGTCCGTTGTCATCCAAGTACTGGCTCAACGTGGCCGACCGGTCGCTGCCCTTCGTGGGTATTATCGAACACACCAACATGATTGACCGCAATCTGTATGGTGGGCATCACATTGTGTACCTGACCAACTACCCCGACCGGGAAAGCGAGCTGTATCGGAAGGAACCGGCGGATTTGCTGGAAGAATTCATCCCCCATCTGCAAAGCATCAATCCCGATTTTTCGCGGGACTGGATCGTCGATTATCACCACCACCGCGTGGACGGCGCTCAACCCATCATCGGCGTCGGCTATAGCGAGCAGATTCCCGACCACCGCACACCGCTACAGCGGTTGTACCTGGCCAACACCACGCAAATCTACCCCGAGGATCGGGGCACCAACTACTCCGTCCGCATGGGCCGGCAGGTGGCGCAGATGGTGCTGGAAGATGCCGCGCCCGGAACCACGCCCTGAACCCAACTGCGCCACGCCAGCGCCGCCCGCCGACTTTCGGCGCTAGTTGCAATTCACGCAGCAATATCGAGGCGGGCAGCGCCGGCTGCAATTCACGCCGGGTGTGTTGACAAACGCCGTCATTCGCTCCCCGTCTGTCATTCCCGCACAAGCGCCGTCATCCTAATCCTGTCCATCCTGTCCATCCATGTAAAATCCTCTCCTCTGACGGGTTGGCTTGCTAATTGCCAACAGGCTCCGGGCGTCGCCGCCGATTTGCCCGTCGCTGCCGGCCTGTTTTCGCGCAATCAGCGACCGAAAACCACGCTCAACCTTATGCAAACCCGCATCGGGATGCCGAGCGCTGGTGCGTGAAATTTAGTACAATTGTATCTACTATTTCACATCAACCGTTACTCAATATCGGGTAGGTTATCGCCCTTTGCCGACTATCGCCATCACCGCCGCCGACCGCAACGGCAGTCACCCAGACCACTGTATCCGTGCGGTAGAATCCGCCGGCGGGCAGGTTCGTATCGTTACGCCCGATGCAGCCGGGCCAGACGTGTTGGCGGGAATAGGCGGGCTGCTGATTGCTGACGATGGAAACCCGGCCAACGATGGCCAGGCCAACGGCGGCTTGGCCGACGCTACCGGGTGGGGCGTGCCATTGCTGCTGGCGGCGTTGGCCGTCGATATGCCGGTGCTCGCTACCGGAAGCGGTATGCACCTGCTTAACGCCGGTTTCGGCGGCGATTGGGCATCAACAATAGACCGGCACCATCCGGCTGACGAATCGGAACCGCTGCGACACCAGATTTACCTGTCGCCCGGTTCCAAGGTTGCTGCCATCATCGGCAGCGCCGGGATGTTCCGCGTCAATAGCCGGCATCGCCTGGGTTTGCGCGAGCCGCAGCGGGCGATACGTTTAATGTCCATCGCCTACCAGTTGGATGACGGCGTGATTGAAGGACTGGAAAGCAAGGAACACAGTTGGGTAATCGGGGTTCAGTTCCTGCCGGAACGAGCCGACGAATTGCCCGCCAGCTTCAACAATTTGTTTCTCGGCCTCGTTGAACGGGCCGATGAGTTTGCCGGCAATGCCTTGTCAACGGATGAGCAACGCTGATGCATAGGCAATGCCAGCAGGATGACCCAAGGAGATAACCAAAATGACCACTGCCCCGCCAGCTGGCCACGGCGGCCAATTTACCAACATCGCCATCGAAGACGAGATGCGCACGTCGTATCTCTCTTACGCCATGAGCGTCATCGTCTCCCGGGCGTTGCCAGATGTGCGCGACGGGTTGAAGCCGGTGCAGCGGCGCATCCTTTACGCCATGCACGACATGGGCATCCGTCCCGGCAGCCAGTATCGCAAGAGCGCGCGTATTGTGGGCGAGGTGCTGGGCAAGTTCCACCCCCACGGCGACAGCTCGGTGTACGACGCGCTGGTGCGCATGGCGCAACCCTTCTCCATGCGCTCACCACTGATCGACGGGCAGGGCAACTTCGGCAGCATCGATGGCGACCCGCCGGCGGCCATGCGCTACACCGAGGCGCGGTTGGCGGCCATCGCCGATGAGATGCTGGCCGACATCGACCAGCAAACCGTGGACACCAGCGATAACTTTGATGACTCCCTCAAAGAACCCACCGTGCTGCCGGCGCGTATGCCCAACCTGCTGCTCAACGGGTCGTCGGGCATTGCCGTGGGCATGGCGACCAATATGCCGCCCCACAACCTGGGCGAAATTTGCGACGCCGTCTGCTATCTCATCGACAACCCGGCCTGCGACGTCGACCAACTGATGAACATTGTGCCGGGCCCCGACTTTCCCACGGCGGCGCGGATTCGCGGTGTAGCCGGCATCCGGGATATGTACGCCACCGGACGCGGGCGCATCATCATGGAGGCGGTAACCGAGATTGAGGAAACCCGCCAGAACCGGCAGCGCATTGTCGTCAGCGAGTTGCCCTATCAGGTCAACAAGGCCAACCTCGTGGAGAAAATCGCCAACCTGGTACGCGACAAAACCCTGGTGGGCATTACCGAAATCCGCGACGAATCAGACCGCCGGGGCATCCGCGTGGTGATTGAGCTGAGCCGCAACGCTCAGGCCACGGTAATCCTGAACAACCTCTACAAGCGCACGGCGCTGCGCTCGTCGTTCAACGCCATCATGCTGGCGCTGGTGGACGGGCAACCGCAGGAGTTGTCTCTCAAAGACCTCATTACCCACTTCATCACGCACCGGGAAGACGTCATCCGGCGGCGCACCGAGTACCAGCTGAGCCGTGCCCGCGACCGCGCCCATATCGTCGAAGGCTTGCTGAAAGCCCTGGACGCCATCGACGCCATCATTGAGACCATCCGCAACAGCCAGGACGTGGAAACCGCGCGCAACAATCTGGTGCAGGTATTCGACCTCACCGAGATTCAGGCGCAGGCCATCCTGGATATGCAGCTGCGACGGCTCGCCGCCCTGGAACGCCAGAAGCTGGACGAGGAATACAACGACCTGCTGAACACCATCAGCCAGCTCGAAGACCTGCTGCAAAACCCACAGAAAATTCGCGCCGAGATCAAGCGGGAAACCCGCGAACTCAAGCGCAAACACGCCAACGCCCGGCGCACTGAACTCTACGCCGCGGAACTGCAGGAGCAATCCATCGAGCAGTTCATCACCCAGGAAGACGTGGTGGTTACGCTGAGTCAGCGCGGCTATATCAAGCGCGTTCCCATCAGTACCTACCGCAACCAGCGGCGGGGCGGCAAGGGTGTGCGCGGAGCCAACAACCGCGATGACGACGCGCTGATGCAGCTTGAGGTGGTGAGTACCCATGACCAGCTGTTGTTCTTTACGAACAAGGGGCGTGTGTATCCGCTGAACGTGTACGAAACTCCCAGCGATGCCGGGCGCACGGCGCGGGGTATGCTGCTGGTGAACCTGGTCAAGCTGCAGCCCGGCGAACAGGTGCAGACCATGCTGCCGGCGCGTCGTGGCGAGTACAACCATCTGTACATCTTTGCCACCCGGCGGGGGCAAGTAATGGCACTGCACCCCGGCGAGTTTAACAATCTACGTCAATCAGGGTTGAATGCGGTAAAGATAAAAGATGGCGACGAACTGATTGGCGTTAAACCAGTCAGAGAATCCTCGTCTGTAATATTGGTTACAGAGCAAGGAAAAGCTTTGCGGTGTCCTGTTAGCGAAATCACTCCACATAAACGGGGCACCAGTGGGGTGATTGGTATGAGAATCGACTCACAAGACAAAGTTGTTGCGCTTGAAGTTGTCGCCAATCAAGAAGACGAATACTTGCTCGTAGTCAGCGAAAAGGGGTTTGGTAAAGCTACCCCTCTGTACAATAGAGAGGAAGATAAGGATATCTACCGGGATCAGCATCGCGGTGGAGAAGGCAAAGCGACCTTCAAAATCGTCCGAGGAGGCCAAAAACCTACTGGCTTAATAGTTGACGCCAAAATCATTACCTCTGCGGAATTGAACGACGATGAAGGTCACGAACTTTTCATCATCTCCTCCCGAGCTCAAGTTATCAGAATGGACCTCACGCAGGTGCGAAAAAATAAGGACCCTAACACACGGGGACCTAGGTTGTGGGAAGAAACAGAGAGAACTGGTGACGACAGCGTGGTGTCCATCGCCTGTTTCCGCGCTAACGATTACAGTCAGGATGACCCGACACGAACCAACGGTCACGCCGCCGACGTGCTGGAACAGGCCACGGAGATTGCGGCGGAGGCGGATAGCCAGTATGACGCGGAAGAGCCGGATGTAGCGCCGGAGGACGGTGCCGACGACGATTCCCACGTTGCGACCAACGAGCAACTCTCGCTGGACATTGACTCCGAACCGGACGCCGACACAGACAGCGAAGATGAAAGGGCGGAAGAGTAAATCCCTATGCAGTTGGTGATGGTGCATGGCTCAGGCCAGAATGAGCTTACCTACTACTATCAGCAGGCCCGGTTTCCCAACTGCGACGCCGTAAATCTGCCTGGTCACCCGGAGGGGCAACCCAGGGACAGCATCGGCGGTTACGTTGACTGGCTGCGTGAGTATGCGCGGGAGCGGAACTATGCGACGTTTGTGTTGTTCGGCCATTCCATGGGCGGGGCAATTGCCCTGGACTACGCCCTACGGTTTCCCCAAGACCTGGCCGGACTGGTGCTCATCGGCACCGGCGGGCGGCTGCGGGTCCACTCCGACTACCTGAACCGTTGCCTGGATGATGCTCAATGGCGGTCGGAAGCCCCGGCTTACTACGAAGCAATCAACCGGGAACTGGCGCCCCAACTGGCGGCCCGGGCGCTCCAGTCCGGCCCAATGGTTGAACACAACGACCTGTCGGCCTGCGACGAGTTCGACGTGATGGAGCGGCTGAAAGAGATTACCCTGCCATCGTTGGTGGTCGTGGGGCAGGATGACGTAATGACGCCGGTGCGCTACGCCGAGTATCTGGGGCGCGAATTGCAGGATGCCGAAGTGGTGGTGGTGCCCAACGCGGGCCACTTCGTTACGCTAGAGCAACCCGAAGCGGTGAACGAGGCGGTGGGGCGGTTCCTGGCCCGGCTGGGGGAGTAGCTCTCCCCACGACGCAAACGCGACGCCAATCCCCGTTATTCCTGGCCGGGGTGATACCAGTGGCTGTCGTAAAACATCAGCGGCGTTGCTTCCTGGTCGCTTTGCATCATCTCTTTGACTTCGCCGACATAGATAGTGTGGTCGCCGTAGACATGAGAGCCGATGATGTCGCAGTTGAAGAACACCATTGAGCCATCCAGAGCGGGTACGCCGTGGGCGCCCGCGGTGTAGGAATACTCTGGGTTGCCTTCGCGGCGGGCCGGCGGGCGGGCAAAATAACGCCCCAGCTCTTCCTGATCCTCGCGCAGCACGTTTACCCCAATACGCAATTGCTGTTCCACGTACCCATAGGTAATTGTGCTGTGGGCCACGCACACGAGCAGCGTCGGCGGTTCCAGGCACACCGAGGTGAAGGCGTTGGCGGTCATGGCGTGAGGAAACCCCTGAGAGTCCAGCGTAGTAATTACAGTAACGCCGGTAGCGAATTTGGACATCGCGGTGCGAAAAATAACTGAATCAACCACGGCGAGATTACTCCTCTGACAGTTTCCAGATGATTATACCCGGCTAGTATCGCTAATGCCAGACGCCGAAATGCCAGACGCCAACTTTTCACGCTTCGCTGAATCTGCCGACTCAGTCGGGAGCGCTGGCCAGGGCAGGAAGGCGTCACCGATGCGTTCCGCCGGCAACCGGCTGGCGAGGGCAGTGTCCAGTTTCAGCGCCATCCCATCTGGGATGTGTCCGTCGAAGCGGTCCGGATGAGTGAGCTGGGCCACGGCTTCCAGGCCATCAACAACCCGTGGGCCCGGTCGGCTGAGGGTGCTATGGTCAATCAGATAGACCTCTCCGGAGCAGACCGCTGGCAGCTCATCCCAACCTGGCTGGGCAGCAAGCCAGGGTATCTCGCGCCGCCCGCGGGCCAGGTCGGAAGAGCACAAATCTACAAAGAGTTTCTCCGGAGCGGCGGCAACGACTTCACTCCATTCGATTCGTTCGGCCGGACAACCCGGCGTGAAGCGTTCCGGCAATCGTCCGCCGGCGGTCAGCATCAAGTCGGTTACCCAGTGACCGCCAATTACCAGCGGGTTCACACCTTCCAGCGAGAAAACGGTTGGCCGGTGCGCGACATCGCTGATTGCGGCGGTAACGGCGTCAATGCGAGCGCGGAGTCCCGACACTAGCTCGGCGGCGCGTTTTGGCATCTGGCAAGCTTGGCCGACTTCCAGAAAACTGTCGAGTATCTCATCCAGCGTGCGCGGATTGAGGTTGAGTACCCGCGGAGGCACCCGGATGGGTTCTACTGCGCGGCGGACGGTACCCGCGTCTACCTCGCAGAAGTAGCACAAATCCTGGGTGAGCACGACCTCCGGAGCAGCGTTACGGAGCCAATCCACGTCCAGGTCGTAGGGGCTTTCGCCGGCTGCCAGGATGCGGTGCATCTCCGCCTCCACTTCCTCGCTGGACATCGTGGCAGGGTCAATGCGGCTGCGACACACCACCCGCTTGTCCAGGGCCGCCGGTGGGTAATCGCAGAGGTCTGTAACCCCCATAATCTGATCCCCCAATCCCAGGGCGAAGAGTATTTCGGTTCCGCTGGGTAACAGCGAGCAAATCCGCACGGTGAGTTGACCTTCCTTGTGGGTTGGGCACAGCCCGGCCGGACTCCGGGCCATAGCCGGCAGTGCCCATCGTATCATATACTCCGCCGCAGGAAACCCTTGCATAACCGTCTTTCCAGCGCCGGCCGGAACCCATGAGCGCACCGTTAGCAAACCAACCCGTCACTCCTGCGAAAGCAGGAGTCCAGAGAGGGTATGGTGAAAGAATCGGAACCGTGATTAACGACTTCGGCCACTGGATTCCCCCTTGCGCGGGAGGAAGGGATTTTACATGGATGGACAGGATGGACAGGATGGAAAGTTGCGCGGGAATGACGGTGCTCTCGGGGGAATGACGGTATTTGTCAACACGCTCTACGCAAAGGTCTGCATTGGATGATCCAACCGTCAGTTGAAACCAGCCACCGATGACAGCGTCTGCCACTGGCTCAACCCGCGCTACGCCGACCGAGGCGTGGCCCAAGCGGGCGTTGGTTCGAATCAACGCGTACAGTTTTGGGCTCGCTGGGTTCATACTGGCCATGGACTCCGTGGTCATCCCGGTGCTGGTACTGGAAGTCGCTCCCCACGGAGCCAAGAACACGCTGTTGGGGGCGTTGGGCCTGGCGGGACTGCTGGCCGCGGCGCTGGTGCAGGTGCCCGTGGGTTGGGCCAGCGACCGTACCCGATCGCGCATCGGGCGACGCCTGCCCTACTTGTTATGGGCGTGCATTTTCATTCCGCTGGGTTTGTCTGGCTTGGCCATGCCGCTAAACTACGGCAGCCTGCTGGTAATTTGGCTATTCATCCAGATTAACTCGGGCATCGGATACTCCCCCTATCTGGCCAGCGTGCGCGAACTGGTGCCAGCGAGCCGCATGGGAGTGTCATCGTCCATCAAAACGCTGCTTGAGGCTATGGGCGGGGCAAGCATCGTGTTCGTGGCCTCGCTCATGATCGGCCGTTACCACGGCCCAGCCCAGGCACACTGGCTGTGGGCAACGCTGGTGATGTTTGGCACGATAATTGTCCTGGGTGCCAGCACCAGCGCCCTGACCATATACCGGCGCAATCAGAAATCCGGTGGGCCCAGCACCGCATCTTTCCAGAGGGCAACGATGTCGTTCCCGGAGTCAGCGAACCTGACGCGGCTCCACCCCAACCTCGCCTGGTTCGTGGTGTCCCGGGCGGCATTTTTGGCGGCGGTGGTTATCTTCACCACCTTCGGCCTGTTCTTCCTGAGGGACAAGGTGCAGGTGGACAACCCGGCGCAAGCGCTGGGCGTGGCAATAATCGGCGTGGGTGGAACGCTGGCATTGACTACCTACCCCGCCGGTTGGCTGTCCGACCGCATCGGGCGCAAACCGGTCTTGATGGCCGGTGTCGCGGTTTCGGTGGCCGGAACCCTGGCCATGATGTGGGTCAACACCTACCTGATGGCGGTGGTAGTGGCCAGCGTCATGGGCGGTGCGGTGGGCATCGTCCTGACGGCGCACTGGGCGATGGCAAACGACCTGGGCACGCCCGGTCGCGAGGCGCAACACATGGGCATCGTGAATCTGGGCACGCTGATCGGGGCGGCCAGCGCCAAGGCATTGGGCCCTCTGCCCGACCTGGTGGCAGTGTGGTTCGGGCCTGGGTATGGCTACACCGCGTTGCTGAGCGCCAGCGCCTTGTTGTTCTGCATTGGAGCGGTAGCGCTGTTAAAAGTGAAAATTGATCACCCGTCGTTGCGCGGTTAACGCCACGCACTACCCGCCGGCGGTTGAATCCGGTCTGCTATGCGGCGCCAACCGGTGCGGTCCGACAGATGTCTACGCCGCCCGTCGGCGGTGGGTATCCCGAACGAGCAGAACCACGCCGATGCCCGCAGCGGCGAACATGATTGCATCGACCCACAACGACCAGGAGAAACCGGCTCCGTCGGCGATCCAGCCCAGGATCATCGCTCCGGCGATGGTGCCCACGCCGCCGAAGGTCCGCAGCAGACCGATGGTTACACCTTCCAGTCCCGGCGGAGCGATGTCGGCAAAAAACACCGAGCTGGCCGGGCTACCCATTCCCTCGCCCATCCCCAGCAGCACACCGGAAATCAGGAGCTGCCACAGGCTATCGGCCCATACGAATGCGACGATACCGGCGCAGACCAGCACCACCGCCGGGATAATGGGCGACTTCCGGCCGAAACGGTCGGATAGATACCCCGATGCCAGCGTGGTAAAAAACTGCGGGAGGTGGGTCAGGCTAATCCAGAGGCCCAGCTGATCCGGTCCGAACCCTTTTTGTTTTCCGAACAGAGGCATTACGCTGAAGCGCGCGCCCTGCCGATTCGCTACGATCATCAGCGCAAACAGGCCCAGGACAATAAACGCCGGGCTGAATACCATTCGCCAGAACGCGCCCCGTTGGCGCCCGGCAGGAGCAACATTCGTCGATGCTGCCGGAGATGGCGCCGGCCGGCGACGGGCAGCAGATTGCTCGCGCCACCGGGACTCGGGCAACACCAACAGGATAACGATAAATGAGACCGCCATCAGCACCGCCTGGGCATAGAGGGGAACCCTCAAACCGAATGCGTTGCCCATGAACCCACCCAGCAGCGGGCCGAGGGTTTGACCCGAAAGAATCGCCATCTCTTGCGTGCTGAACAGCCGCCCCCGATTCTCCGGCGTAGACTCGTCGCGCAGATAAACGGTGGCCACGGTGTTGAACACGCTGCCGCCCAGACCGGACATAAATCGCCAGGCGGTGAGCCACCAGAAACTGAACGAAATCGAAACCATGGCCGCGCCCAGCACGTTGGCGGCAATGCCAAAGGCCATCACCGGCTTGCGCCCGAAATAATCCGAAAGATAACCGGCCGGCAGGCTGGTTAGCAGGCGGCCGGCGCCGAACAGGCCAATCACAATGCCCACCTGGGTCGCGTTGACTCCGTATTCCTGCTGGGCGAACAAAGGCAGCACCGGCGCGATAGTGCCCATGCCGAAGCTGTTCAGGGCCACTATGATGCTCAACAATGTGATGCTGCGGTACCGTCCGAACAGCGTCCCAGTGCCGCGGCGTATCACGACGAGGACAGCTCGACTTCCGCGTCCGCTTCTGGCAGCGGGCGTGTAATCTCCCGGATACGTCGTTCAATCCGGAAACGCGGCGCCATCACATGGTGTCCACACGTCTGGCAGAACAGGCCCACGTCTCCGCCCACCCGGTTCACCCTCCAGAGGTAGCTGCCGCACGGGTGCGCCTTTTTCAGGCGAACGATGTCGCCGGGCTTCAGGTCAAGGGCCATCCCAAACCTTTTTCGGCCAGCGTTCCGTTGATGTCCTCGCGAAGTTTCGCGGCAGCATCCTGCGCGGCCTCAGCGTAATTTGGCCCTTTGGAAGCGTATATGATGCCGCGGGACGAGTTAAATATGGCGATGCCGCCGGGAACTACGCCATGGTACACAGTGTCTTTCAAGTCACCGCCTTGGGCACCAATGCCTGGTATTAGTAAAGGGAGATCGGGGCAAACTTTCCGGACATCAATAAGTTGTTGAGGGGCGGTGGCTCCCATTACAAGCCCCAAGTTACCTTTTTTTGACCAACTCCGGGATTCGCGAGCCATACGCAAATATAATGGTTCCGGCGATTCAGCGGCATCGATAACGGTCAAGTCCTGGAAGTCGGAAGATCCCTGGTTAGATCCACGACACCATATAAAGGCTCCGCGTTCGGCACGTGCTAACCAAGGTTTTGCGGTATCCTGACCGCCCCAAGCGTTGATGGTGACGGCGTCAAACTCCAAAACATCGAACATCGCTTTCGCGTAGGCTTTCGCTGTAGTGCCGATGTCCCCCATCTTGCTGTCGCCGATGATCACACTATTCGGCGCGACTTGGCGGATGTACTTAATAGTTCTGCTCAGCGCAACTACTCCCGGAATTCCTTGCGCCTCGTAGAACGCCAAGTTCGGTTTGTAAGCGCAGACCAAATCGGCCGTCGCGTCTATGATTGCCTTGTTGAATCGAATGCAGGCATTTGCGCGGGCCTTAACGCTGGCATCATCTCCAGGGGAAATCGAGTCAGGAATTTCGTCTGGGTCGACGTCCAAGCCGACGCAGACCAAACTGCGAGTTCGGTTGCACGCTTCACGAAGCCGATCCACGAAACTGATCATAATCATAATCCAAACCCCAACCCTGATAGAAACTTGCGGCATTATAGACGTAATCACGCCGGGTTGTCATTGCGGAAACGGTCGGGATAGGATGACTGCATCATAGTTGTTACGGGATTGCAGGGAGGTTGGTGCAATGCGTTTCCCTCCGCTGGTAGAAGGGCGGTTTATCAAGCGGCTGAACCGCTTTGCCGCGCTGGTGGACATCGACAAGCGCGAGTATCTGGCGCACGTGCCGAATTCGGGCCGGATGGCAGAATTGCTGGTGCCGGGATTTCGTGTCCTGCTGGCTCCGGCTCCACCGCCAACCACTGGCAAGGGACCCACACGCAAAACGGCCTACGACCTGGCCATCGTGGATACCGGCGACACACTGTCTTCGGCGGACGCCCGCTTGCCCAACCGATTGTTCGCCGAAGCTCTCGCCGAGGGCAGGTTGCCCCAGTTTGCCGACTATCCCGTCGTGCGACCCGAATCTACTTTCGGTGACAGCCGGCTGGATTTTCGCCTGGACGGCCCCATCGGAACCTGCTACGTGGAAACCAAATCGGTAACGCTGGTGGTCAACGGCGTCGGTCTGTTTCCCGATGCGCCCACGCTGCGCGGCGTCAAGCACCTGCACAGCCTCATGGCGGCGCTGGAGCAGGGTTGCCGCGCTGCCGTCATATTCGTCATCCAGCGGAACGACGCCGACGCCTTCGCGCCCCATGACTCTGCCGACCCGCTGCTGGGACAAACGCTGCGTCGGGCGGTAGCAGCCGGCGTGGAGGCGTGGGCCTACCGCTGCCGGTTGGATGAGACCAGCATCACGCTGGCGGACAGCATCCCGGTGCGGCTGTGAGTCCCCGCTCTTACATGGATGGACAGGATTTACAGGATTTGACGAGCAACGACGCTCCGGGCAGTTTGTTAAACGGCGCTCCGGGCAGTTTTTTAATGGACGTGTACCGGCGGCTGCTCGACGCCTACGGGCCGCAGGGTTGGTGGCCCGGCGATAGCCGGTTCGAGATGATCGCCGGCGCCATCTTGACGCAGGCAGCGGCGTGGCGCAACGTGGAGCAGGCGCTGGCCAACCTGCGCGCCGCCGGCATCGACGACTGGCCGGCCCTGTATGACACCGATACCGCGGCGTTGGCGGAGATTATTCGGCCATCGGGTTACTACAATATGAAGGCTCGCAAACTGAAGGCTTTTGCCCACCACGTTTGCGAAATCTACGACGGTAACCTGGACGTTATGTTTGCCTCGGACACCGACCTGCTGCGCAACGAACTGCTGGGCATCTACGGCATTGGGCCGGAAACTGCCGATGACATTCTGGTGTACGCGGCGCTAAAGCCGTCGTTCGTGATTGATGCCTACACCATCCGCATTATGGAGCGGGTAGGAGTTGTTCCCGTCGGTCGCCCCGGCTATGCCAGCTGGCAGGCAATGTTCCACGCCGGTACGCCCCGGGATGTCCAATTGTACAATGAGTACCACGCGCTCCTGGATTACCACCACAAGGCTGCCTGCACCAAGAATGACCCGCGCTGCGACGGGTGTTGTCTGCGGGAAGTTTGCGCCACGGGGCAGGCGCAAAGCTCTTGATTCGGACCGGATTATCAGCCTGTCGGCGGGGGCCGTTCACCCGGCTCTACTACAGCCGCAACTTGTCCCAAGGCCTGGTGGACGGCAAGATGCGTGTTCAGCGCAATCAATATCTCCATTTGGCCTTGCCGCAGTTGCTCAATGCTGCTTTCCATTCTGTCCATTCGATTGGTCATTTGTCTATCCAAATCACCAAGCCGTTTATCCAAATCACCAAACCGTTGATCCACAGCGTCAAGCCGTCTATCCAAATCACCAAACCGTTGATCCACAGCGTCAAGCCGTCTATCCAAATCACTAAACCGTTGATCCACAGCGTCAAGCCGTCTATCCACGGCATCGAACCGTCTATCCACGGCATCGAACCGCTGGCCCAAAGCTTGAACTTGGTTGCTTAATCGCCCGAACGCGTACACGCCACCCGCAATGGCGAGCAACAAGGCAACGGTGGGGGCAATGATGGAAGCGTCAACAGTGAACATCAGGCGTCTTTACTGAGCGATTTCAAGCCAGATTATAGCCAGTACCGGAGGCAGCGTCCAATGGCGGTACCGATGCGTAACTGTTCACGTTTGAGGGGACCAGATCGGTTTGCTAAACAGATTCTGTGCTTGGCCACCCGTCCAAAACCAGTCGCAAAGCCCGGAGGTCCCCTCAAGTCTGAACAGTTACACTGATGCAGCACGCCAAGTGGCGGTAACAAGCCATTTACCTGTCCGTCATCACCAATTAACGCTTTGGCAACGGAGATGTAACCGCAGCGCAACCGACCCGTAAAACAAACGGCCTATTCTAACCGCGCTGACCCTTCGGGAGGCGCGGTTACCGTGTTACTGAAACAACAACAAAACATACAGCCCCAGGCCGCTACGGCCACTCACTGCCCCTATTGCGCGTTGCAGTGTGGAATGGAAATATTCGGGACGGGCCAACAGGTCAGCATCGCCGGTGATGTGGCATTCCCCGTCAACAAGGGCACGCTGTGCATCAAGGGCTGGACTGCCGCCGCCACGCTGGCCCATCCCGACCGCCTGACCATGCCGCTGGCCCGCGACGCAAACGGCACGCTGGCGCCGGTGAGCTGGGACGAGGCGATGGACGCATCGTGCGGGGCATTGAGGCCGCGCAGAGCGCCTACGGCAAGGATTCGGTGGGCATCTTCGGCGGCGGGTCGCTAACCAACGAAAAGAGTTACCTGCTGGGCAAATTCGCGCGGGTGGCCCTGCAAACCGCCAACATCGACTACAACGGGCGATTCTGCATGTCATCGGCGGCGGCGGCCAGCATCCGGGCGCTGGGCATTGACCGGGGATTGCCATTCCCCCTGGAAGACATCCCCGGCGCGGACGTCATCCTGATGATGGGCAGCAACTCATCCGAGACGATGCCGCCCATCATGCAGTATTTCGAGTCGCAAAAAGTCAACGGCGGCCAGCTTATCGTCGCCGACCCCCGCCTGACTCCCACTGCCCAGAAAGCCGACTTGCATCTGCGGCTCATTCCCGGAACCGATGCCGCGTTGGCCAACGGACTGCTGCATATAATCGTCCGCGAAGGCCGGCTCGACCTCGATTACATTGCCCGCCACACCGAGGGATTCGACCAGGTGCGCGGGCTGGTTTCCACCTACTGGCCGGAGCGCGTGGAGCGCATCACCGGCGTCCCGGAGCGCGAGCTGGTCAGGGCGGCTCATATGCTCGGCTCGGCCGGCTCCGCAATGATGTTGACCGGACGGGGCACCGAACAGCAGTCGCAGGGCGTGAACAACGTGCTGTCCTTCATCAACGTCGCCCTGGCGTTGGGGTTGCCAGGCAAGGCCAACAGCGGATATGGATGCCTGACCGGACAGGGCAACGGACAGGGCGGACGCGAGCACGGGCAAAAGGCCGACCAACTCCCCGGCTACCGGCGGATTGACGATCCGGCCGCGCGCCAACACGCCGCCGCAGTGTGGGGCGTTGCCGAGGAAAGCATCCCCGGGCCGGGCAAATCAGCCTACGAACTGCTGGACTCGCTAGGACAGGATGGCGGCGTGCGGGCGTTGCTGGTAATGGGTTCCAACGTGGTGGTATCCGCGCCCAACGTCAACCATGTTGCCGACCGCCTCAAGGCGCTGGACTTCCTGGTGGTGTCGGATTTCTTCCGCTCGGAAACGGCAGAGCTGGCCGATGTGGTGTTGCCCTCGGCGCAGTGGGCGGAAGAAGGGGGCACTATGACCAACCTGGAAGGGCGCGTCATACACCGTCGCAAGGTCGTCGACGCACCCGGCGAGGTCAAGGACGATATTGAGTTCATTTGTGACTTGGCGCGCCGGTTGGGCAAGGCCGACTATTTTACCTATTCCGACACCGCCGAGATATTTGACGAGTTGGGGCGCGCATCGGCAGGCGGGCCGGCCGACTACTCGGGGATTAGTTACGACAAGATAGACGCCAACGCCGGCGTGTTCTGGCCTTGCCCCGGCGCCGACCATCCCGGCACGCCGCGTATGTTCACCGCCGGTTTCCCCACGGCAAGCGGCAAGGCGAAGTTCCACCCGGTGCGCCGCGAACCATCTGCCGAGGAACCGGACAACGATTACCCGCTGTTCCTGACCACCGGGCGCAACCTGTCGCAGTATCAATCCGGCACGCAAACGCGTCGCATCGCCGAATTGCGGGAAATGAGCCCAGCTCCCCTGGCCGAAATGCACCCGGCCACCGCCCGACGCTACCACCTGGAACCCGGCGCAACCGTTACGTTGGGCACGCGGCGCGGCTCAGCGGAATTCCAACTGAAAATCCCCCGGAACATTCGCGAAGACACGGTGTTCGTTCCTTTCCACTGGGGCGGAATCTAGGCGGCCAACCGGCTCACCAACCCGGCCCTGGACCCCACCAGCAAAATGCCCGAATTCAAAGTATGCGCGGTGCGCGTCGAAACCAACACAGGCATCGAAACCAGCACAGGTATGGAGAGTTAGCAATGACAATGGCAGAGAAACAGAAACTCGTAGTCATTGGCAACGGCATGGCCGGCGCCCGCCTCGTGGAAGAGGTGGTGTCGCTGGGCGGTCAGGATTCCTACGACATCACCGTGTTAGGAGAGGAATCCTGCGGCAACTACAACCGCATCCTGTTGTCCGGTGTGCTGTCCGGCTCCCATGACCCTGATGACATTTTCATCAACCCGCTGGACTGGTATGAGGAGAACGGCGTTGAGTTGCACGCCGGCGTCCGCGTCATCGGCATCGACCGCAAGGGGAAGATGGCCTACGGCGCCGGCGGATTACTGGTGCCCTACGACAAGCTGGTCATCGCCACCGGCAGCAGCGCCTTCGTGCCGCCGATGGACGGGCTGATGGAAGAAGATGGTTCCTACAAGCCCGGCGTCTTCGTGTTCCGCACGCTGGACGACTGCGCCGAAATCATCAACTACGCCGGCAAGGCGCAGAAAGCGGCCGTAATCTGCGGCGGCCTGCTGGGGCTGGAAGCAGCCCGCGGGTTGATGAACCGCGGCATCGAGGTGGACGTCGTTCACCTGATGGCCTGGCTTATGGATATGCAGCTGGACTCGCTGTCCGGCCAACTGCTCAAGCAGAGCCTGGAGGAACTGGGGGTCAAGTTTCATCTGGAGAAGCTGACCACGGCCATATTGGGCGATGGCGAGGTAACGGACCTGCAATTCAAGGACGGCGCAACGCTGGACTGCGATATGGTTGTCGTCTCCGCCGGCATCCGGCCCAACGTTGACCTGGCCCGCATGGCCGGTTTGCACGTGCGGCGTGGCATCCTGGTAACCGATAGCCTGGCCTGCCGCAACGACCAGGACATTTACTCCATCGGCGAGTGCGCTGAACACCGCAGCCAGGTGTACGGCCTGGTTGCCCCGCTGTGGGAGCAGGCCCGGGTGCTGGCCGAGCGGTTGACCGGTCGCAACGCCGATGCCCTCTACACCGGCTCCCGCATATCCACCAAGTTGAAGGTGATGGGCGTGGAACTGGCGGTGGCCGGCGACAAAGACCCCAGCAGCGATGAAGACGAAGTGGTTACCTATGTGGAACCCAACCGGAACGTCTACAAGAAGGTCATCGTGCGCAATGGCAAGGTTACCGGCGCCATCCTGCTGGGCGACGGCCTGACGGTGCCGCGGATTTTGCAGGCGTTCGACCGGGGAGAGGCGCTTCCGGAGAACCGCTCCGAGCTGCTGTTCCCGCTCTCCGCCGATGCCGGGCCGATGCTGAACGTGGCAGACTTGCCCGACGACGCCCAAATTTGCAACTGCAACGGCGTTACCAAGGCCAAGATAGTGGCCGCGCAGTTGACAACGGCAACCGCAGCCTCAAAGCCGTCTGCGACGCCACCCGCGCCGGCACCGGTTGTGGTTCCTGCAAAATGCAGGTGCAGGCCGTGCTGGAACTGGCCGCCGATGGCCTGATGGTTGAAGACCCTTCGGTTCACTACTACGTGCCTGGCATCGCACTGACCAAGCCGGAGCTCATCGAAGCGATTAACGCGATGGAACTCAAGAGTGTGTCAGCCGTGTTCGAGTCGCTGGCCGGTGGCAAGGAAGACGCCGGCAGCAAGCTGGGCCTGGCATCCCTGCTGCGCACCGTATGGGGCGCCGACTATGAGGACGAGCGCGACGCCCGTTTCATCAACGACCGGGTTCACGCCAACATCCAGAAGAACGGCACGTTCAGCGTGGTGCCACGCATCTACGGCGGCATCACTTCGCCGGACGAACTGCGCCGCATCGCCGACGCTGCCGAGAAATACGAAGCCAAGATGGTGAAAATAACCGGCGGCCAGCGCATCGATCTGCTGGGCATTCCCAAGGAGCACCTCCCTGACGTGTGGCGCGAGGTGGGTATGCCGTCGGGGCACGCCTATACCAAGGCTTTCCGCACCTGCAAAACCTGTGTCGGCACCGACTTCTGCCGGTTCGGGCTGGGCGACAGCACGTCGCTGGGCGTAAAGATTGAAAAGCGTTTCCAGGGCATCGAGTCGCCCCACAAGATGAAGCTGGCCGTGTCCGGTTGCCCCCGCAACTGCGCCGAGTCCACTACCAAGGACGTTGGCTCCACCGCAATCGAGGGCGGCAAGTGGGAAGTGTACGTTGGAGGAGCCGCCGGCTCGCGGGTACGCAAGGGCGACACTCTATGCACCGTGGACTCCCACGACGAGGTGCTGAAATACATGGGCCTGTTCATGCAGTACTACCGCGAGAACGCCAAGTACCTGGAGCGCACCTACGACTTCGTGGAGCGACTGGGCATCGAGAAACTGCGCCGGATTCTGGTGGACGACAGCGAAGGAATTTGCGAACGCCTGGCCTCGGCAATGAATGACGCGGTGGATGCCTACCAGGACCCGTGGCTCGAATCCGAAGCGCCCATCCATCCGAACCAATTCGTAACTGCGCCGGCAATGCTGACGAGGTAGCACGATGGCAATTATGAACGCGACAACCGACACCGCAATGACCCACAGCTTGGGTGGAGCCGACCAGATTCCGTTGGGAGAAGGTCGTATGTTCCACGTTGGCAACCGACTGGTCGCCGTGTTTCGCGCGCGGCACGGCGCAGTCTACGCCACTCAGGCGTGGTGCACCCATCAGGAGGGGCCGCTGGCCGACGGCCTGATTGGAGGGTCAACGCTGGTGTGCCCGTTGCACCAATTCAGATTCAACCTGGATACCGGGGAACCGTTGGGTAACGATTGCAGCCCGTTGCAGACCTTCCCCGTATCGATCAGCGACGCCGGAGAGATTCTGCTCAGCCTGTAATCATCTCGGCGCGATACGGGGTAACGAGTGCGTGAACCTGACGGATCACGCCAACCAGGATCACGCAAACTACCGGAATCAACGGCGCCGGCTGGCGTCAATAGCCGAAGCTGGCCCGCTCCCGGTGAAAAATCGCAACGGAGATTAGGAAATGAGCACGCTCGGTTCAGCGCTGGAAAGCGCGAAAGCAACTCGCATCAACCTGTTCAGTCTGGCTACGCCGCAGATGCGGACGTTCCACCTGACCTGGGTCGCCTTTTTCCTGTGCTTCTTCGGCTGGTTCGGCATCGCCCCGCTGATGGCGGTGGTGCGTGAAGACCTTTTGCTTTCCAAAGCGCAGATTGGCAACACCATAATCGCCTCGGTTGCCATCACCATCGTGGCCCGGCTCATCTTCGGCTGGCTGTGCGACCGCACGGGGCCGCGGTTGGCTTACAGCGTATTGCTCGTGTTGAGTTCAATGCCGGTAATGTGCATCGGTTTTGCCAACAGTTACGAAACGTTCCTGCTGTTTCGCCTGGCCATTGGCGTGATTGGGGCATCGTTCGTCATCACGCAATACCACACCTCGGTAATGTTCGCCCCCAACGTGGTGGGCACGGCCAATGCCACCACGGCCGGCTGGGGCAACCTGGGCGGCAGCGTAACGCAGATGGTGATGCCGCTGATTTTCGCCGGTGTGCTGACATTCGGCGTTGGTGAGTTCCTCGGATGGCGCATTGCGATGGTCATACTGGGCGTGGCGCTGCTGCTGGTTGGAGTCGCGTACTATTTCCTCACTCAGGACTGTCCGGAGGGCAACTACAAGGATCTGCGGGCCCGGGGCATGATGCAGCCGTCGTCAGCCGCGAAGGGCGCTTTCATGGAGGCGGCACGGGACTACCGGGTTTGGGCGTTGTTCATCATATACGGCGCGTGTTTCGGGGTGGAACTGACCATCAACAACATAGCCGCCCTGTTTTACTTCGACCACTTTGGGCTGAGCCTGGCTACCGCTGGCATCATTGCCGGATTGTTCGGCGTCATGAACATCTTTGCCCGCACGCTGGGCGGCGTGTTCGGCGACAAAGCCGGCATCATGTTCGGGTTGAAGGGTCGGGTGATGTTCCTCGGCATCGTGTTGCTGTGCGAAGGCGTAACGCTGATATTGTTCTCGCATATGGCATCGCTATTCCTGTCCGTGGGCACGATGATGGTTTTCAGCCTGTTTGTTAAGATGTCACAAGGCGCCACCTTCTCCGTAGTGCCGTTCATCAACCGGCGGGCGTTGGGTTCGGTGGCCGGAATCGTGGGCGCGGGCGGCAACGCCGGCGCGGTGGCCTTCGGGTTCCTGTTCCGAACCGAGAGCCTAAGCACGGCTGACGCCCTGCTCATCGTGGGGATGGTCGTAGTGGTGGCATCGGCGCTGGTGTTCGCCGTGCGGTTCTCCCGTGAAACCGAGGCGGCAGAGCAAAAAATGCTGGATAACGCTCTGGCGGCTCGTGCGGGAACACCGGCCACTGTGCCAATGCCAGCGCCGGTTCCAGCGCCAGCGGTCTAGTTCGTAAGGGAACGCCCAATCGGCTCCAGGGGGGCGGCGCAAGCGTCGCCCTCGATTGTTTGGCGCCTACCCTCACCAGCACCCGGCGAGGGAGCGCTGGCTTCGACCACACCCCTGCCCGGTCTCGGGGGACACCTTTGCATAACCGTCGTTTCGGCGCAGGCTGGAACCCATGAGCACATCGTGACGGCGGTCGTCGTGCTCAGGCCGGAATCGCCACGTCCCTTCGCTCCTCCCGATGACGGTTTACGCAAAGGTTCTCAGTGTGGCCGCGAACAAGGATGCAACACCCACCGGCCCAACCGCTTTCTGATAAAATGACGGGTACGAGGCGGCCAATAGGGTATGACGCTTTAGTTCGGCAAACCAAACAGGAGGTACGGAAAAATGACTCAACAGGCGATGCACGCACAAATGGGAGGAGACACCGGGGGAACGGAGGAGTTTATCGAAGCCGGAGCCGTAACCTTCGGGTTGGAGTACCGCACCGGTGTCGGGGCAATGAACGACGAGGGAATCTGCATTCACGTTTACGGAAACGACCTGGAGGGCGATGACAAGGAATTGTTGCGCTTCGACTGTTTCCGAATCGGCCCCCACTATCACTACCGCAATGCCCCCATCGGGCAAAACCACCGGCTGGAGCTGGACTTCACCGCGGAGGGCGATCCGCTGGTCTGGACGCTGGACAAAATCCGTAACCGACTGCCCATCATGCTCCTGCGGTGCGAAGCCGATACCGTCGCCCGCCGGGTTGACCAGCGCGATGTTGAAGCGGCCTTGCCGCATATTGTCGCGTGGGCCGAGACCAAAACCCACAGCAGAGGGTAACACGACCACAAAAGGCCCCATGGTATAACCGCAGGGCCAATAGAGGGCGGCGTTCGTGTCGCCCTCTTTTTATTCACGTGTCGCCCTCTTCTTAATCAGATGATTCCCACCGCCGCTCTGGTCGTATCCGCTGCATGATGAGGGGATCCCTCCGAGGTGCTATGATGGGCGCAACCGAAACCACGGCGGAGGCAGCATCAGATGCAGGTAGTCAGGATTTATACGGGAGAGGATGGCGAATCGCACATCGCGGAACTGGAACTGCCCTATGAGCAGGTGGGGCACGCCATGCGGACGGGAACCCAGGCTGCCACTGGCGTGCAGTTCAGCCGCCTCACTCCGGGCCAGTTGGTGGAATTTCACACCGCGCCACGCCGCCAGTATGTCATCACGCTGCAGGGCCAGGTCGAAATCGGGCTGGGAGACGGCACCAAGCGGATTTTCAATGTGGGCGACATCGAGCTTTGCGAAGACTTAACCGGTCGCGGCCACACCACCCGCAGCGTCGGTAGCGCCGACCGAGTCAGCGTGCAGATTCCGCTGGCGGAACAGACACCGGGCGGAGGATTTGGCGTTTAGGGACACTCCCCTCGCCCCCGGTTCTTGCCCAACGTAGTTTTCCAACCCAATCAAGGAGTTCAATATGCCGGTTGCACAGCTCGCCGACAACCTGGAAATGTACTACGACGACGATAATTTCACCGACCCCTGGCGCGACCCGGACACGGTGGAAACCGTCGTGCTGCATCACGGCAACGCCAAAAGTGGCCGGCTGTGGTACGCCTGGCCTCCGTTACTCGGACGCCAGTATCGGGTGATTCGCGTTGATGGCCGGGGATTTGGGCGTTCCACCGTGCCCGAACCCGGTTACAACTGGTCGTTGGAGGGTTTTGCCGCCGACCTGCGCAACCTCCTGGATTACCTGTCGCTGGATAAGGTGCATCTGATCGGCGAAACCATCGGCGGTACCATCGCCCTGCAGTTTGCCCACGAGTATCCGGAGCGCCTGCACACCGTAACCACCTGTACCTCCCCCTACTCGTTCGTGGGTGTGGATACCTACCAGAACTATTACCGGCTGGTGGCTGAGGAAGGTGTGGAAGGCTGGGCGCGTACCACCGGCGGGCGGCGGGTGAGTGCCGACGATGCTCCTGAACACCACGAGTGGTACATCCAGCAGATGGGTCAAACCTCCCGCCACGTGGTGTTGGAGACGCTGGCTTATCTGGCGACGCAAGACCTGTCCAGCAAGTTGCCTGGCATCAAGACGCCGGCGCTGGCAATGGTTGGCGAGCTAAGCGAAGGCGACATTCCCGACCGGGCCAAAGGCCAGGCCGATATGATGCCCAACTGCACGCTGGCCAGGATTCCCGGAGCAAGTGGTTACGTGCAACATTCGGCGCCGGAGAAGTGCGTGCTGGCCTGGCAGGAATTTGTGGGGACGGTGCACCGGGCGAGATAAGACAGGGCCCTGCATACCCAAGGTAAGGGATGCTATCAGATTAGTGGAGCGCGCCGGCTGGTTTCGTGTTCGCACCAGCGGTAGCCATCGCCAATTCAGGCATCCCGAGCAAAGTGGTACAGTGACGATTGCTGGCCATCCGAGCACCGACATCCCGCCCGGCACCTGGTTGAACATACTTCGCCAGGCTGGGATTGATAGACGTGAGGCACAATGAAGTTCGTCGTAGTAATTGAGAAAGGGCCTACCAGTTACGGCGCATACGTCCCTGATTTGCCGGTCTGCGTGGCTGCGGCGGAGACGAGGGAGGAAGTCGAGCGACTGATTAGCGAAGCAATCAGGCTCCACATTGACCTGATGAGGGAATCAGGGGAACCAATTCCGGAGCCGAGGTCGGAGTTGCAGACGGTGGAAGTGTAGACTATTCACCCTCCCCCTCCCCCGTCAAGGGAGAGGGAATTTTATGGGTAGTTAGAAGAGGGATTTGGACTGGCCGCCATCCACGTTAATGCAGGCGCCCGTAATGAGGCCGGCCCGGTCTGATGCCAGGAAGGCCACGGTTTCGCCGATGGGTTCCGGCCAGCCGAACTTGCCCATGGGCAGGTTGCGGTCGATGAATTCGGCCACCGCCTCAGGGGTATTGTTCTGCTGGAAGCGATCCCAGGTGCTGCCGGGGAAGTCGATGCTGCCGGGCGCGACACAGTTGACCAGCACACCCGTCTGCGCCAGCTGCAAGGCCAGATGCTTGGAGAAAGCAATCATCCCCGCCTTGCCCGTCATATAGTCCACCGAGCCACCGTGCTCGCGCCCGTAGATAGATGCGATATTGATGATGCGTCCCCAGCCCTGCGCCTGCATATGGGGCAAGGTCAGCTTGGCCAGCCGCACCGCGGACAGGAGATTCACCTCCAGACCCTCCACGAACTGCTCCATGGTAGTCTCTTCAAAAAGCGCCGAGCCGCGTCGCCCACCTACATTGTTAACCAGGATGTCGGGAGCGCCAAGGGCAGCGGTCGTTTCTTGCAGGAAGCGGGCCGCATCGTCGGGACTGGTAACGTCGGCCTGGCTGCCGCTGGCTTTGACCCCCAATCCGGTCAGCTCGGCTGCCGTCCGCTGTACCTGGTCGTAGTCGCGCCCGCAGATGGCAACGGCGCAACCCTCGCGCCCCAGCGCCAGGGCGCATTGCCGTCCCAAACCGCGGCTGCCGCCGGTAACCATCGCCACTTTTCCGTTCAGGCTCAAATCCATGGGATCGCCTCCGTAGGTTTCAATCGATTGCGGGGATTATAACGGGTTGGCTGCGGGATTGGAGTGTTTCGTTTTCGGGCCGGTTTGGTCGAGCCGGTTTGGTTGGAGGGTTCACCCCTACGTTGGGCCGCCCCGGTCAGTGAGACAGTTGCGCGAACTGCCGTTCCCAGGAGCGCAACCACCTGGCGCTCCCGTCCGGCCCAAGTCGACCGTCGCCGCTATGCCGACATGGGTTCCGGCTGCCCCGTAACAACGGTTATGCAAAGGCGTCCATCTTCCGTAGCGACGGACTTGCAATGGTGTTCCGCACGAGTAGCTGCGGTTGTGCATTGGTGTCCATCGCGGGCGGGGGATGAACTTGGGGGCGGCGAACTATCCGGCGCATTGCTGCGTGCTATAATGCCGACTAGTTTTGATTCGGAGAATCCATTAGATGATCAAGCGTTTTTCGATTCTGTACGTAGGGCAAATCGACTTGGACAATGTGGGCGCGGACGGTACGCCGGCCGACGAGCGTCGCTACACCAACGCGCAGCTGGCGCAAGCCTACGAACACGCCGAGGCGCTGGCGCAGCACATGGACGAGCGCGGCTTTCACTGTATGTGGATGGCCGAGCACCACTTCCAGCACGAAGGATACGAGTGCATCCCCAACCTGATTCTGATGGGCGTGCATCTGGCCGGGCAGACCAAAAATCTCAAGTTCGGGCAGGCATTCAACATCATTCCCATGTGGCATCCGCTGCGGGTGGCGGAGGACTTCGCCATGGCCGACATCCTCACCGGCGGGCGGATGATTTTCGGCGTGGGCCGCGGCTACCATGCCCGAGAGGTGGAGACGTTTGGCGCTCCGGTCATCGACAACGATGCCAACCGGGAACTGTTCCTGGAGCAGATGGAAGTTATCCTAAAGGCGTTCAACGAGGAATCGTGGAGCCACCAGGGCAAGTATTACACCATCCCGCCCGAAGTGCCGTATCGTGGCTACGACCTGAAAGAGATTACGATGGTGCCCCGTCCTCTGAACCGTCCGGTGGAAATCTGGCAGCCCATCGCCAGCGGGCGGACGCTGAACTACATCGCTGAGCATGGCATCAAAGCGATGGTAGCGTTGACCGGCGAATTGTACGCTGAGCAGATGATTACGCAGTATCACGACGCCGCGGTGGGCGCCGGTCGGGACATTCCGCTGGGCGGCGACATGGCGTTGGGGTTCGGTTTCTACATTGCCGGCAGCCGGGAAGAGGCTATCGAAAAGGTGCGTCCCTTCCACGACGAACGCTATAAGTGGTTCGCTCCCTTCGGATTTGTGCGGTACACCGACGAAGAGGGCCGTCCCTGGGGCACGCCGGGCGCGCCGGCGCGCCCGCCACGCATCGAAGACGGTGTTGACCAGAAAGCATGGTTCTGTGGCTCGCCATCCGATTTCGTGGCGTTCCTGCGGGAGATTGAGGAGAAGTACCCCGGGCTGGAAGACATTGTGCTGCAATGGCCGGAAGGGATGCCCTGGCACGAATTCAAAGTGCAACTGTCGATCTTCGCGCAGGAAGTTATGCCCGTTTTTACCGACCGGGAAGCGGCCGTGTCGGCCGGCGATGACGGCGATGATTAGGCGGCCGGCAGCCGCAACGACGGTTTAGCAAAGGCTTGCTGAGCGAGCGGCGCTTTTGATTACCTTGCTGGCAAACTCGGAGTAGCGGATTGGCCAACCCTGAGCACGTTGCGGTCGCCAAACGGCGCGCCTTTGCCATCGCTCGCTGGCGAGCCCGGTTCTTTCAGCGGCGCGAGCGGATGAACCTCTCCGGCGCGTACCTGAGCGGCGTGCGGATGCCCGGCGTGGACTTGGCCTACGATGACCTGACCGAGATTGACCTGACTTCGGCTGACCTGCGCAACGCCAACTTCACCGGGGCGTCGTTGCAGCTGGCGCACCTGTCCCGATGCAATCTGACCCGTTCCACCTTTACCGACTCCCACGCCGCCGGCGCTTCGTTCATCCGCTCTGACCTGCGCGGTTGCAACCTGGATAACGCCGACCTGCGCGGAGCCGACCTGTCCAACTGCGACATTGCATTCGCCACGCTGGTGGGCGCGAATCTGGCCGGCGCCAACCTCACTGAAACCGACCTGACCATGGCGGACCTTACCGACGCCAACCTGAGCGGCGCCCGTCTCAATTCGGCCTGCCTGGATGTCGCCAACCTGACCGGCTGCGACCTGCGCCGCACATCGCTGGTGCGCACTCGCCTCGACCGCACACTGCTACAGGATTGCGTGGTCGACATGACCCTGTTCGGCGACTGCGACCTCAGCTCGGCGCTGGCGCTGGACACCATACGGCATGAGGGCCCCAGCATCGTGGGCGCTGATACGCTGGCGCGCTCTGCCGGGTGTATCGCCGAGGTATTCCTGCGCGCGGCCGGCGTGCCGACGGACTTTATAGACGGACGCGCCCGGTTGCAGGATTCCAGCGACTCGCACCGGCGCATCCTGCTCATCGGGTCGGTCGTGGATTCCAGCATCATCAGCTGGCTGGAAATGGAATTGCGGCAACGGGGCCTGCAGTGCTGGAGCTTGTTGGCCGACGACGAAGAGACGGTGTACAACACCCAGGTTTTCCCGCCGATGAGCCGGTTCCGCAATTTCGACCGGGTGGCTTTGATGTGCTCACGGGAAGGGCTGGAAAGCGCCTACTGCTGGCGGCTCTACAACGACATTATCCAGCGACAAACCACGTCTAACGCCCGGCGAGTCTATCTGGCCGCACTGGCCATGGACGACTGCCTCACCGATGACGACGCGGCGCTGCGCCAGTATCTGCGGTGTGGCCCTTCGGCGGTGATGCGGCCGCGCAAAGACCGGCGGGGAGGTTACCGGCGGGACGTGCCGGGCGTGGTGAAAGTGCTAACCGCAGCTCCGCCGCCGCCGGCAGAACCGCTCAGTGAGGATGCTGACTGAAGTCCCAGCCCGGCGGTACGTATTCAATCTGCACGTCGCTGCCCAGCATCAGACAGGCTTCACCCCACTGGTCAGGGGCAGCGACATCCCAATCCGATTCAGCAGCGGCGGGTTTGAGTCGGATGCCGTCTTCGCCACCGTAAATCAGCATAACCACGCCCTCGCCCGAATCCTCCGACAGCGCGGCCATCGCGGGACAGGGCTGGTCGTCTGCCCAACCTGTTACGTCGCACCAGACATCGGCTCCCCTTGGGTCGGGAGCAAGCAGGCGCAGGATCGGACGCGGGTCGTTGAGCAGGTCGAACACCCGGTTCAGGTCCATGGGGCTGTTACCGTTGGCGATGACTTCTACTTCGTAAAGCATACGCCGATATGGTAGGGCGATGGGGTGGTGACGTCAATTGGATGGGCGGACTCACGCGTACCCACTTTGTCATTGCGAGCGCAGCGTGGCAATCTCGTCGTCGTAGCAACGGCGGTTCGCCGACGTGTGTTCAACCTCATCGAGATTGCCACGTCGCTACGCTCCTCGCAATGACAAGTGGTGGTGGGCGCTGATCGCAATGACAGTAGGTTGGTTTGGTTTGACAAAGTGGGTACGCGTGAGTATCCGTCGAAAATTGTATCCGTCGAGAGAGGCTGCGCTTACGTGGTTCGGCGGCGCAGGAACCGGATGGTTGCCACGGCGATGGCGGCGCCGATGATTTGCATTGCGATGAAGGCCGGCGCTGATGCCGGCAGGATGCCGGCGAAGGTGTCGGAGAACATTCGGGCAATGGTTACGGCGGGGTTGGCAAAGCTGGTTGATGAGGTGAAGAAGTACGCCGCTCCGATGTATGCACCAACCGCCGGCGCAACATACGCGCCACGGGTGCGGGCGATGAGGAATACGGTCATCAGCAGGCCCAGCGTGGCAACTACCTCGCCGAGCCATTGGCCGGGGCCGCCCCGGGCCTGTTGCGACCACACCACCGGCGGCAGAGAGAACATCAGGTTGGCCAGCACGGCGCCGCCGATGCCGCCGACAATCTGGGCGCCCGTGTAGGCTATGCCGTCTTTGATGGAACGGGTGCGCGTTACCACCTCTGCCCAGGTAACGGCCGGATTGAAATGCGCCCCGGAGATTGGGCCGAACGCCCAAATCAGCGCGGTCAGCGCGAACGCCGTGGCAAGGGCGTTTTCTAAAAGCTGCAACCCAACGTCATCAGGGCTGAGCCGTTGGGCCGCAATCCCGCTGCCGATTACCGACATCAGCAGAAATGCCGTGCCCAGGCCCTCGGCAACCAGGCGTTGCGCCAGCGTGTACATGGGGTTAACCAAATAGGGGGCGGTGTGTACCGCCCCCTGCTGGCGCCCGAAGTGTCGATTGGTCGCCGGCGGGAATTTTCATCACCAGATTCCTGACGACGCGCATCTCTGTGGAATGGTTATCGCCCTGACGCCGTGAGAGTAGTTTACCGGGCGTTTTGGCGGACGGTCAACGATTGGCGTTGGGGGTATCACCCCTGGCCAGTCCCATTGTGGGTGACGGCTCATGCGTACCCGCTTTGTCATTGCGAGCGCAGCGTGGCAATCTCGTCGCCGCCGCAGTGATGGTTGGCCGACGTGTGTTCAACCTCATCGAGATTGCCACGTCGCTTTGCTCCTCGCAATGACAGTGGGTGAGACGGGACTTGCCTCGAAAGAATATGGGCGTGGGCGTGCGCACGTCATGCGCAATGACAGTAGGGCTGGGGGCGGTTATACTGCGGCATTATTTGCAGTCTGTGAATTGCGCGGGTTCGGGCGAGGGTTCCGAACCCGATTTGGAGGGCGTTTTGGCCATTGGACTCAACAGTTATCGGCCCCTGGTGGGCGGCACCACGCACATGGTGAGCACCGGACACTATCTCGCTACGGCGGCCGGCTACCGCATTCTGGAGCAGGGCGGCAACGCGATTGACGCCGGCGTGGCCGCCGGCATCGCCATCAACGTAACGCTGCCGCAGTACACCAGTTTTGGCGGCGTGGCACCCATCATCATCCACCACGCCGCGTCCGGGGAAACCCGCGAGATTAGCGGGCTGGGCCGGTGGCCGGCCGAGGCCAGCATCGACTACTTCATGCAGGAACACGGTGGGGATATGCCCCACGGCGTGATGCGGACGGTTACTCCGGCAGCCGCCGATGCGTGGCTAACATCGTTGAGTCTTTACGGCACCATGACCTTTGAGCAGGTCGTTACGCCAGCCCTGGAACTGGCCGCCGGCGGATTCCCCATTCCGGCCACGCTGCATCGGGCGCTGGTCAGCAGCGGCGACAGCATAATCCTGGACGAAGGCGACACCAGCCAGTGGGCCAGCACCATGGCGATTTTCTACCCGGGCGGCAAGGCCCTGGAGGTTGGCGACCTGCTGGTGCAGTCCGACCTGGCCCGCACATTCCAGCGGATGATCGACGTCGAACGCGCTGCCGCCGGTCAGGGTCGCGAGGGCGGCTTGCAGGCGGCCCGGGACCTGTTCTACACGGGCGAGATCGCCGAGGAGATGGTGGCCTTCATCCGCAGCCAGGGCGGCTGGCTCTCCATGAACGACCTGGCCAGTTTCGCCGTCGGCGTGGACGTTCCGCCGATGATTGACTACAAGGGCATCGACGTTTACGCCTGCGGCCCCTGGTGCCAGGGGCCGATGAATCTGCACGCCCTGCGCATCCTGGAAGGCTGCGACCTCCGGGGCATGGGCCACAACTCGGCAGACTACATCCACACGGTGCTGGAGGCGCTGAAGCTGGCTTTTGCCGACCGCCACGCCTACTATGGCGACCCGGATTTTGTGGACGTGCCGATGGACGGGCTGCTGTCCCGCGAATACGCCAACATCCGCCGCCGCGAAATCGACGCGCACCGCGCCAATCCCGAGCTGCCGGACGCCGGCGACCCCTGGGCGCATCAGGCCGGCAAAGGCAAGGCAGCGCGCAAGCCGGAGCCAGTGGCCGGCCCGCTGTCTGCCGACACGTCCTACATCTGCGCCGTTGACCGGTGGGGGAACGCCTTTTCGGCGACGCCCAGCGACGGGTTCGGCGGAGCGCCCATCGCCCCCGGCCTGGGATTCATGGTGTCGGCTCGCGGCGCGCAAAGCTGGCTGGACGAAGACCACCCGGCCAGCCTGTCCCCCGGCAAGCGCCCCCGCCTGACGCCCAACCCCGCCATGGCGTTCAAAGACGGCAAACCCTGGCTGCCCTTCGGTACGCCGGGCGGCGACGTACAACCCCAATCCATGGTTCAGCTGTTCCTCAACGTGACCGAGTTCGGCATGAACGTGCAGCAGGCCATCGAAGCGCCGCGAGCTTCCACCTGGAGCTTCCCCAACTCCTTCTTCCCCCATTCTTACCGACCGGGTCTGGTGGGCATCGAGTCGCGCATAGATGCTTCCGTAGTGGACGAATTGCGCAAGCGCGGCCACGATGTGGACGTCTGGAACGAGTGGACGCCGCGAATGGGGTCGCTGTGCGCGATTGAAATTGACCGGGAACGGGGCACGCTCTACGGCGGCGCCGACCTACGCCGGGACGGCTACGCTATGGGGCGGTAGAGTTCCGGTTTTACATGGATGGGCAGGATTTACAGGATTTGAGACGGCCCTCACCCCAACCCCTCTCCCGATGGGAGAGGGGCTTTTTTTGCATTATCGACGGTTACGAATTCTTAACCCGGTCTGGGGTGGCATCATGCACGGCGCTCTGGCGCTTGGCGTCCTGCCGGCGCCGGGATTGCCACATCGCCTTGCTCCTCACAATCGCAGGTCGTGCAAAGGTCTCCCGGCGGGAAAGGGGTTTGAACCGTCCCAAAGCGGCTTACATGGCGGTGCGCCCGCCGTCGATGACCAGCTCGCTGCCGGTCATGAAGGATGCTTCGTCGGAAGCCAGGAAAAGCACGCCGTAGGCGATGTCGTCGGCCTGGCCCAGGCGTCCCAGCGGCGTGCGGCTCAGGCGGTCTTCCCGACCCTCGCCGGCCAGCAGGTCGGCGGTCATGTCGGTCTCGATGGTGCCGGGATGCACGCTGTTGCAGCGGATACCGTCGACGGCGTGCTGGATGGCGGTGGATTTGGTGAACAGGCGCACGGCGCCCTTGGATGCGGTGTAAGCCGAGGAGATGTGGTTGCCAACCAGGCCGGCCACGCTGGAGATGTTGACGATGGAGCCGCCGCCGGCCTTCCGCAGCTCGGGGATGGACGCCTTGGTGCCCAGGAAGACGCCCTTGGCGTTGACCGACATGGTGGTGTCCCAGTTCTCGATGGTGGTGTTCTCCACCCGCTCAGGCCGGTAGATGCCGGCATTGTTGACCAGGATGTCGAGCTTGCCGAAGCGCTCAACGGCAGCGGCCACGGCATCGTTCCACGACTGCTCGTCGGTCACGTCCAGGTGGACGAAGAGACACTCACCGCCCAGTTCATTGATTTCGGCCTCGACCTGGCGTCCCAACTCGTCACGCAGGTCGCCGATGACGACCTTGCAACCCTCCTGGGAGAACAGCCTGGCCTCCGCCGCGCCCATGCCGCGCGCGCCGCCGCTGATGAACGCTACTTTGTTTTCAAGACGCATAATGTGTGCTCCTTGTTTTATTGTTGTTGCTGCAAAAGGCGCAGCTCCTCGCGGAGCCGGGCGTTTTCGGCTTCTGATTCCCGAAGAGTTGCCTGCGCGGCCCGGCGGGCGTCGATCTCTTCCAACAAGCGGCTCGGCAGCCACTGGCCGCCGACCGGATCATAAACGCGCAGCTCAAATCCACCCGGCGTACAAATATCCAGGCCCAGGATGGCGCTGTGGCCGCGGAGGATGCCAGCGTTGTCCTCGCTTACCGAAATGGTCTGGTATTGGCCGTTCACCAAGCGCTCGCCCGCCAGCGCCGGGGTGAAGCATCGGCCCGTGGGGTCAAACCGCCAGTATTCGGACACGCCCATCCCGGCGTAAATGTCGCGCTTTACGGTCTCATCCCGTCGCCAGGTTCTGGGGGAAGCGATTTCCATCACAAAGTCCGGCGCTTTGCCTTCTCGCCAGACCAGCCAGTTATCGCGAGGATGGCTGCCCATAGCGCCGAATACGGCGTAGATGTCCGGCGCAACGCTGACATTGGGGTTGTTCATGCGGTAGTACACCAGCATATCGCCGGCCACGTAAACATCGGGGCGGTCGTGGAACCAGGCGCGCAGGGCGGCGACGGTTTCGGTCAGCGGGATGTACTGGAAATCGGTTTCGGCCATCGGTTCACCGTCCGAGGAAGGGTAGTCGATGCTGAGATCATCAACTTCCTCCGGTGGATGGTCGATGTCGCTGTGCGGTGGTTTGGTAACCATGTTCTGCTCCGGGGAAGGTTTTGCTGTCATATCATCATTTGGACTGATTCATGCACCGAGATTGCCACGCTTGCACGGGAATGACAAGTATTGCGCCTCCGTCAGCGTCGAGGACGTCGCAGCACACCCAACCACACCAGCCCGGCCAGCAATCCCAGAGCGGACGCATCAGGCTGATGCCGGTCAGGGTGTGCAGTCAGGCCGCAACTGCTCCCGGATGGTACGGCGTTGGGACTGATCTCGGGTGTCGGGATTTCCGGTTCCACTGTGCTGATTGCTGAGTCGGGCCGCCAGCCTTTGCCCAACGCCGCCAAATCTACGAATGCCATCCAAGTAGGACCAGTGCGGGTGCATAATCCGGTTCTGCTGCCATCCCAGGCGTAAACGATGTATTTGCGGCCCTCCTTGAAATCGAACCCGCAGGACATTCCGCTGCGCTCCGTTTCGACGGTGAGAATTTCCCGGCGGGGTCCCTTCCAGACGCGGTTGACCTTGAATTCTACGGTAACAAGGTCGGCTGACGATATGACCCATTCGCCGTTCCTAAAGGAAGGGCCGGGGGTATGCAACGCGACCACTCTGCCGGCGAACACCGCGTCGGCCTCCGCCAGCGCCTCCTTCGGGGAACCGGACGACGCACACGTGCAGGCATGGGCCGGCTTCGGCAGCGCCAGCATAGTAAATACGCATAGCGCGAGAGCGACCACTCCCGCTGCGCCGACGAGATTGCCACGCTGCGCTCGCAATGACAGGTACCGAATGTTGTGAGCAGCCGGTTATTGGGCGAACAGCCCGCCGTCGATGACCAACTCGCTGCCGGTCATGAAGGACGATTCGTCGGAGGCCAGGAACAGCACACCGTAGGCCACGTCCTGAGCCTCTCCGATGCGTCCGATTGGCGTGCGGTCCAGGGACGCCTGGCGGGCCGCGTCGTTCCGCAGCAGCGTGGGCGTGGTCATGGGCGTTTCGATGATGCCCGGATGCACCGAGTTGCAACGGATGCCCTCGGCGGCGTACTGGATGGCCGTGGACTTGGTGAACAGGCGCACCGCGCCCTTGGTCGCTCCGTAGGCCGGCGCCCGCCAGCTGCCGACGAGTCCGGCCACGCTGGAGATATTGATGATGGAACCACCGCCGGCTTTACGCAGCTCGGGGATGGCCGTCCTGGTGCCCAGGAACACGCCCTTGGCGTTGATGTCGAAGATAGTGTCCCACAGCTCTTCGGTGGTTTCCTCAATGCCAACCTGCCGGTAGATGCCAGCGTTGTTGACCAGGATGTCCAGCTTGCCGAACCGCTCCACGGCGGTATTCACGGCGGCGTTCCATTCGTCTTCGCTGGTGACGTCCAGCTTGACGAAGACGCATTCGCCGCCGGTCTCGTTGATTTCGGCCTCCAGCTGCCGACCCTCAACTTCCAGCACATCGGCGATAACGACCTTGCACCCCTCGCTGGCGAAGAGGCGGGCTTCGGCGGCGCCCTGGCCGCGCGAACCGCCGCTGATCAGGGCAACCTTGTTTTCCAAACGCATCGCAGTACCTCCCGATTGGTACGGGTGAGTTGGCCGCGCTCAACGGGCCGGGTGGCAGTCCGGTTGGACGGCACCTACGATTGTAGCGGCGGCAGGTTTGCAGTCAAGGTGGAGATGCTCTCGCCCGTACCCAGTTCAATCTGTGATTGTGAAGAGAATTCGACCCACGATAATGGCGGGGACGGCTTCACCCTCACCCCAGCCCTCTACCATCAACGGAGAGGGGGTCTCATGAGTATCCACTTTGTCATTGCGAACGCACACCCTGTGTCATTGCGAGCGCAGCGTGGCAATCTCGTCGCCGTAGCAACGGCGGTTCGCCGATGTGTGTCCAACCTCATCGAGATTGCCGCTCGTCCTGAGCCTGTCGAAGGACGCTCGAAATGACAGATTGAAGTGGGTACGCGTGACAGATGGTAACTGTTCAGACTTGGTGGGGGAATTGGTTCAAAGAGGTTCGGGGATGGCTGGCGCGATGGGTTGTGGTTATGTCATATAACGGGTATGAATCCGGAAATCGACCTGTCCACCGCTGACCGCGATGTGCTCATCGCCATCGTCATACGGCAGGAGGCCATCATAGCCCGGCAGCAGGCGATCAACGAGCGCCTGGAGCAACGGGTTGCTCAGCTGGAAGGGCGGGCCAAACCCGGTGGCGCCCGGGGGATGCCCGGTGTCAAACCCGAAGCCAGCCGGAAACCTGCCCAGCCCAAAGCGCTTGGCAAGCGGCGGCCCCACGGCTTTGCCCGCCGTCGCATGACGCCCACCCGTCGGGTGGAGCACGTGATGGAGTGCTGTCCCGACTGCGGAACGCTGTTGTCCGGCGGCTGGACCCAGCGTACTCGGGAGGTCATCGACCTGCCCCAGGTTCCGGCGGAAGTTACCGAGCACGTCTACATCGCCAGGGATTGTCCGGCTTGCCGCCGCCGCTGCGTGCCCCCGGCGCAACTGGACGGTGTGGTGCTGGGCCAGCAGCGTCTGGGTATCAACCTGGTCAGTCTGATTGCCACGCTGCGGGAGGAGGCCCGACTGCCCATTGGCGCCATCCAATGGTATCTGCGCACCGTCCATGGGCTGCGCCTCAGCGTGGGAGCCATCATGGCTGCGGTGCATCGCACCGCGCAAAAGGCCCAGGCCGCCGTGGACCGGATTCTGGCCCAAGTCCGCGCCAGCCCAGTGGTCCACGCCGACGAGACCGGCTGGCGTGAGGATGGCCACAACGGCTACGTGTGGACTTTCAGCACACCATCGGCGCGCTACTTCCTGCGGCGGGGTCGCAACAAGGAAGTGGTGGATGAAGCTCTGGGCGACACCTTCTCCGGTGTGCTGGTCAGCGACTTCTACGCCGCCTACCACCATTATGACGGCCCCAAACAGCGCTGCTGGGTCCACCTGCTGCGGGACATCCATGATCTGAAGGCCCTTTACCCGAAGGACCAAAAGCTGGCGCAGTGGGCCGACGCCGTCCACGAGATTTACGACCGGGCCAAAGCCAGCGCCCATCCCCAGACCAAGCGGCGACGCGCCGCCCAACTGGCCCTGGAACGGCAGCTGCTGGCCATTTGCCAACCCTTCCTTCACGACCCTTCGGCAACCCAGGCCAAGTTATGCCGACGCATCGAGCGCCATATCAAAGAACTGTTCGTCTTCGTGGCCGAACCGGAGGCGCCACCGGACCACAACGCCGCCGAACGCAGCCTGCGCCACCTGGTCGTCAGTCGCAAGATCAGCGGCGGCACCCGGTCGGAACGGGGCAGCAGCAGCAAGATGACCCTGGCTTCCCGCTTCGGCACCTGGCGCGCCCAAGGACTGAATCCCCTCGCCGCCTGCCGACAACTGCTCACTTCCCCGCAACTCTGAACAGTTACGACAGATGGGGTTGATTGACCACGGCTATCGTCAAACCTACAATAGGTCGCCCCCGCTACGACGGCCTGCCTCGCCAATTCTGATGACGCATATCCTGAACAGTCCAAATGCCTTGCGACGATTCGGCGCGCTGCTCTCAGCTGCGGCGATAGCGCTGGTCGCCACGGCCTGCGCGCCAGGGCAGCCGGCCGCCGATTTCGCCTTGACCACGTTCACCGGCGAAAGTTTCACGCTGTCTGAACAGCGGGGCAACGTAGTGGTCATAAATTTTTGGTACCCGTCGTGCCCGCCGTGCCGCGATGAGATGCCGGCGTTTCAGGATGTTTGGGAGCAGTATGAGGGGCGTCAGGTACGGTTCATTGGGCTGTTTGTACCACAGGGGTTCGACACCGAGGTTGAAGCCCGCCGGTTCGTGGACGATCTGGGGCTGACCTTTGACTTCGCCACGGACGTGCGGGCCATGGTTGCCCAAGAATACGCCGTGGAGTATTTCCCGACGACGTACTTCATCGACCGGGGCGGTCGGGTCGCGCGCCAGGAAATCAGCCGGATGGATGCCGACCGCCTGGCGGAAATCCTGTCGGACCTGTTGGGCTAGGTTGGGCTGGTCATGCCGGTGCTGGACGTCATCCTGCTAATCATCCGCTGGGCCCACGCCCTGGCCGCCGTCACGTGGATTGGCGGCAGTCTGTTCCTGCTGCTGGCCGGACGGCCCGCCCTGCGCGCCGCAGATTCCCAGGGTGTCGTGGCCCGGGCGTTGGCCGTCGAATTTCGGCCCATCGTCGCCACCGCAATCGGGGTGCTGATCGTCAGCGGAGTCATCCTGGCGGTGAGCCGGCTGACGTCGGACGCTGCCAGCCTGGGCTATGTGGGTGTGCTCATCGCCAAAATCGCGCTGGCGGTGTACGCTTTTGCCATCTCCTGGTTGCTGCCCCGACGGCGGCGCAGCGAGGCGGCGGCCACCGGAGAGCCGGCAACGCCCGCCGTGTGGCGTCGGGTGCGGGCCGGGCTCACCGGCACGACGATGCTGACGGTGGCGGGCGTTATCGTCATCGGGCTGGCCGACGTGCTGGGCTGGCTGTTCGAGCGGGGCTTGGCCGGTTGACGGTCACGAAGGAGAACACATGAGGACGGAATTGCTGGACATTATCGCCTGCCCAGTGTGCAAGGGGGCCCTAACGCTCCAGGCCGACTCGGTGGCCGGCGATGACGCCATCATCCCCGGCGAGGTGTTGTCCGGAACGCTCAACTGCCCCCCGTGTGACGAACGCTATCCAATCACCGACGGCATACCCAACCTGCTGCCGCCGGATATGCGAGACGCTGAGGCCCAGTCCGGACGTTAACCAGATGGGCCAAGCCAGGCCCTGAGCCCTCCATCGGCAATGGCGTCCAGGGTGTTGGCGATTCGATCCAGGGTGGTCAGCATCAGCACAACGTCGCCGGCCAGCTGATTCGAATCGTCCGAGATGGCGCCTGCACCTTCAGCTTGGCAGCGCTCTTCACCGACTCGGAGGCGTCCCCTGCATTTCGGAAAATAAGAAGAGGGCGGGTTCATACCCGCCCTAACCTGACGACGATTATATCCGGTGGGTCAGCCGCCGGTGATGATGGCCACTACTTCGGATGCCAGCCCTTCGGCGCGTTGGCGCAGGGCAGGGCGGTCCAGGTTCTCAATCGGATGCTGGGTGAAGATGGTTGGGTAGTCTTCGGCGCCCCACATCTTTGCCATGGCGTTGGCGGTGGGGATGAACCGGTCGGTGCAAATGGTAGCAGAAGGGAGGCCGGCCTTCTCAACGTGGATTCCGTCGTGCACACTGCACGCACTGCAACTCCCTCAATCGCCAATGGCAACAACCACCGAATCGACGTTGGCCACCAGTTCCTGCAGTTCCTGCGGGTCGGCGGGACGGGAGGCGCTGGGCTTGCGGAGCCACCGCACCTCGCGAATTTCGTAACGGTTGCGCAGCACCTCCGCCAACTCTTCAAGCAGTACGTCGGCGTTGCGCTTGCTGTCATCAATAAGGCCCAACCGGGTGCCGGCCAGCGAGGGCAGGCGAGGCGCGCCGTCGAACGGCGCTATGATGGGTTCGGTGGTCGGAGTGACCAGCCTGTATTCCTGGGTTGCCATTTTCATCCCTCCACGGGCTGGGGTGTGTGCGGCTGTTATACCAGTTTGGGGAACGGATTGCTACACCGACCAAACAGCCCCTCGCGTAAGGGTTGGCGTGTGAGGGGTTGGGATGCGGAGAGTGCCTACGCCATCCGCACAACTTTGGTTACTGCGGTGGAGCCGACTTTTGGCCCCCAGCTGGGGATGACTGACGACATGTTTGATTCCTCGCCGCCGGCGAAAATTACCAGGATGTCGTCGGGTTCGGGTATCAGCGAAATCATCGTTGACTCATCGCCCGGTTCCACGTCGCCGCGCAGCACCTGGCCGCGTTTTAGATCGGCCACCGAACGCTGGATGCTGGCGTGCAGGTAGGCTCGTAGGTCGGCCTTGGTCCAGTCTTGCCACAGCCGACTGTTGCCGGCAAACGTCACCACAATCTGGCCCTGGCGGATGCCCACCGACAAATCGCCCACCGAGCCCGACGTTGACATCGATGTGCCCAGCGACGAGGCAGCGTCGGCCAGGGCGTACAGGATTGCTTCGGGTCGGCCCACCGCGCGGGTCTGGCGAGGACTTTCACCGGCAAACACGGTAACGGCGCTGTCCGACGCATCGAAGCCGCGTTCCACGTGCAGCGGTGTCCAGTGGGTTTCTCCTTCGGCCTCGGCGATACAGTAAGTGTATTTGCCGGGATGGCCGATGACGCTGCGGTCGAACAGGCCCGGAATGGCGGCGCAGGCATTCATCAGGATGAGCCGGATGGCACGGCCGATGGTGCCGTTGGCGCGGTTGCCGGGACCGAACAGGTTGTTGCGGCTATTGAGGCCAATCTGTGCGGCGATGGGGCCGTTGACGATGCACAGCACGGCGGCGCCGCCCATGCTGGACGACGGCCCAACCAGATTGAACACCGGATCGAGCATTGCTTCGGTGGCGGCCAGCACCACGGGGAAATACTCGGGCAGACAACCGGCCATCACTGCGTTGGCGGCTGCCTTCTCAACGGTAATCACGCGGCGACGTTCGGGCAGCTCGCCGACAACATCGTCGGGGGCGTGCCCTACGGCTCCGATGAACTCGGCGACGCGTTCGGCGGTGGGAGGAATGACGGGCAGTCCGTCGGTCCAACCCAATTCGTAGCACCGTTCGACGGCGCCGAAAATGTCATCCCAGGCGGCGGTGGTGATATCGGTAAAGGTGGTCAATGGATTTGCCTCGGCATTTTTATGGGTATGGACAGGATAAACAGGATTTAGGCGGGCTTTAGCATTGGCTGCCATCGCTAAAGTGGGGCAGTTCGTAATAAATCAGTGTTACGCCAAGTTCGTCTGCCCGGCTGGCCAATGCCGCAGACCAGGGATGGTGCGCCACACAAAAGGGTCTGGCAGTTCTGCCGGTGAGCTCCTGCAACAGAGCGGCGCGCTGCTGGGCGTTACGAACATCCTGCTCGTTGATGGATATGGAAACCTCGACGACAGCCAGCAGCTCCGGCCCGCCGCCGATGGGAACGCCTTGGGCAATGATGTCAATGACACTACCCTGGTCAAACTGGGCTCGGGTGAGCCGACCGTTTTGTCGCGCTGTTACCAGCAGTTCGTCAATGCGGGAGCGGTCGGCCTGGATGACGTTCGAGAGGTGTTCTACCATCACCATCTTGATGCGCCGGGCGCATTCCCGCTCGTAGGATTCGCCGCGTAGATTGCCCACCTGCCCTTGCAATGTGTTGACACTACCCTGCATCCCGCCCAGGCTGGCCTGCATCTCGTCCATGCCAGCCTGCATCGTCTCTATGCTAGCCTGCATTCCGTCCATGCTGGCCTGCATCTCGTCCATGCGGTCCGGTATCTCCAGGAACCTTGGCGGGAGGAGGGTGTGCAGGAGGATTTCCTGCGCCTGTGGGATGGTTCGGATTTCGCCGACGAATTGCCGCACCAGCGAACCCGGCGGCAACCGGCTCTCCTCCGGACTAGTAGCGCCGGTCGGACTAGTAGCCACGGTAAATCTCCTCGTCCGTTTTGCCGGCGGCGCGCTGGCGGGCGATAAAAGCGGCGAAGTCGCCCTCATCTCCAAGGGTACGCACCACGGCCCGCTTTACCTCAGGGCCGGCCTGCTCCAGCCGTTCCAGGATGTCCATGGCGATAGCCATGGCCTCCTCTTCGGTCACATTCAAGTCTGTCGGTTCTGTCTGTTCTGCTGCCATCGGGCGCCTGCCGCTGCCGATTACTGGTTATGGATTACAGTCAGTTTAGCATTTTCCCAAGCCGGCCGTTTCAGCGGATGGTGGCGAGGCGGATAACGAGTTTCGTATTCGTACCGCCGAGCATTGTTGCCATCCTGCATTTCCAGATTTGCAAGCAGGGGCGAATGGTTGTTCGCCCCTGCGTTATGACCGGATCTTTGGCGTCGGTTGGCGCCGGCGTTACACCCGGGCGTACTTGGAGAAGCTGCGCAGTTCTTGCGGCGGATCCAGGTGGCTGCCGCGGATGGTGTAAGACACTTCGGCAACGTAGATGGCGCCGGTGCTGTCTACGGCGATGCCGTGGGGAGCGATGAACTCGCCCGCTCCCTCGCCCTCAGCGGAGGAACCGAACATGGAAACACGTTGACCGTCACGGTCGTACACGCTGACGCGGTGGCCCAGGCCGGGAGCGTCGTCCACGCCACCCATGCCGTTGAGCTCGCCAACGTAGATGTGGCCGTTCCAGTAGACCATGGCGTCGGGACGGTGGATGTTATTCCACATGGTCAGGAAGTTGCCTTCGGTGTCGAATAGCTGGATACGGTGCGCTTCCCGGTCGACCACGTAGACCCGCTCGTCCTCGTCGAAGGCAATGTTGTGCGGTCGAATGAACTGGCTGGCGTCGATGCCGGGCTCCCCCCAGGAGAACTTGTAGCCTCCCTCGGCGGTGTAGACGTGGATGCGGGAGTTGCCGTAGCCGTCGGAGACGTAGATGTCCCCGTTGCTGGGGCGGATGGCTGCTGACGTGGGGCGATTAAACGGCTGGCCGCTCCAGCGGGGGGCGGGGTGGTTCTTCTCGCCAATCTCCATCATCTTTTCGCCGGTCACGCTGAACTTCTGGATGGTGTGGATGCCATCATCGGCAACGAGCAGGGAATCGTCGGCCGCGCTGTAGTACAGGCCGTGGGTGCGGTTCTCGCTGAAATGACCTTCGCCGAAGCTGCGCTGGTAATTGCCGTCCTTGTCAAACACCATGATGGGGTGTTCGCCGCGGGTCAAAATAAACACCCGGTCTGCGCCATCTACGGCAACGCCGGGGCACTCCAGCAGGCGCATACCGTCGGGCAGCTTGAGCCAGTCTGCGACGAACGCGTAGTTAAAATCACCTTGGCCGTATGTGTCAGGCATAATCTTCTCCTTTCAAGTGGTCTTGTCAGGTGGTCTTGCAGGTTTTGTCGCTGAGTTTGGTTCCGGGTAACATTATTGTTCGATGCGGCGGTTCGATGCCTGACGGTCCGGAGATGCTTGAACGGCATTGGTGTAGTTCATTGACAAATCTGGACCCGCAGGGTTGCTCCCGCTGCCGATTTTCGTGTGGGTTGTTAAGCGTAACGATGGTAACGGTTGATGGTTGGTTTCACAAGTCCCCGGGTAACTGTTCAGACTTGAGGGGACCTCCGGCCTTTGCGACTGGTTTTGGACGGGTGGCCAAGCACAGAATCTGTTTTGTAAACCGATCTGGTCCCCTCAAACGTGAACAGTTACGTCCCCGGCTGTTGGCCCAGGGTCTTTCGATTGTCCCCTAATGTCATTGCGAGCGCAGCGTGGCAATCTCGTAGCTGTATCGACCAACGCTGTCGCCAGCTCGACCTTGACCGCTACGTTCCGATATTCGAATGGCCCTGCTGTTGCGCCAGGGTCTTGCGATTATCCATCCGATCAGATTTACCCGCTCACCCTAAGCTTGTCGAAGGGTGCCCGCTCGCGCCGGGACGGGCTCGCAATCAACCTACAACCCTGATGTCTGCTGGCAATGCTGCTGATGGCGCGGGCCGGCACGACCGTCATCGCGTCGCCGGGAGCGGCAGCGGTATCGTCGACGCGTCGTATGCACCGCCGAGTCCACCAACGCCCCAGGCATCACGGCGACCCTGGATGGCCCATCGGCGGCGTCGAGGACGCCACCGGTGTGGGCGTAGTTTTCCCCTATGCGACGGGCACTTCCTGGAAGTGGGGCATCACCTCGGTGGCGAACAGCTCAATGGAACGCATCACCTTTTCGTGAGGCAGGCCGGCGAATCCGAAATTGCCGAAAACGTGGTTGATACCCGCCTCCTGCACCTGCTTCAACCGTTCGACGACCACCTCCGGCGTCCCGCGCAGCGGCGGCAGTCCAGCGTGGCCCGGGTCATCCCTGCGCTCGCGGTCATTCTGACGGTTGGCCCAGTGCTCGTAGCCTTTGGCAATGTTGCCGTCCTTGTCCACCGGCATTCCAATCGGAGCGCCGCTACTGCCAATGGAACGCAGCACGCGGGACGAGAAATCCTCGAGACCGATTGGGTCGCGCTCGGCTTCTTCCATGGTTGGCGCCACGTAGATTGACTTGGACATGGGCGGGTCAAGGTGGGCGTGGGGATGCCCATACTCGTCCATTTTTTGCCGCCACAATTTGATGACTTCCGGAGCCTGCCCCATGATGTCGGTGGGCCCGCCGGTAATGACCTGTATCTGCCGGCTGGCGGCGAAATCTACGCTGGCCGGGCTGGTGCTGACGGCCTGGAACAGGGGCGGGTGTGGCGTCTGCACCGGCTTGGGCAGCACCCAAACGTCATCGACGTTAGTGAACTTGCCGTGGTAGGTAAGGGTCTCTTCGGTCCAGGCTTTGATAATGACATCCACCGCTTCCTGGAAGCGCTCCCGGCTGGTGTCGATGTCCACGCCGACGCCGTCAAACTCCTGACGCTGGTAACCCGCGCCGATGCCGAAGTTGATGCGCCCGCCGCTGATAACGTCCAGCATGGCCACTTCCTCAGCGACCAGCACCGGATTGTGCAGGGGCAGGACGATCACCGCGGTACCGATGCGGATGTTTTTGGTGCGTCCCGCGACACTGCCCAGGAAAGACCAGATGCCCGACAGCAGGCCGTGGCGCGAGAAACGGTGCTCTCCCAGCCAGGCTTCGTCGATGCCGGCCTGGTCAGCGTAGGCAATCTGCTCCAGGGCATCGTTCAACGCCTGCGGTGGGGTGAAGTCCTGGTGATACGGAACTATGGTGAAGATTCCAAACTTCATGTGGCCTCCCTTGTCGGCGCCAATGGGTTCCCGTAGCTAATGGGTGTGCGTGGATACCGGCGCACTGGCCGCCGGAGCAACGCCCCGCAGTGCTTTGATGTGCTTTTGGCGCAACTTTACTACATAGCGCGGTTGAAGGGAACGGTTGAACGGACTGGATGAATTCAAGACATCAGCTCGACGGGCTTGCGTTTCGAGCTAAACGCGCCACGATGCTCCGGCCCGCCTATGGAGAGCGTGGCTCGTGCGTACCCCCTTTGTCATTGCGAGCGTGGCTCGTGCGTACCCCCTTTGTCATTGCGAGCGCAGCGTGGCAATCTCGTCGCCGTAGCAATGGCGGTTCGCCGACCTGTGTTCAACCTCATCGAGATTGCCACGTCGCTATGCTCCTCGCAATGACAGATTAAAGTGGGTACGCGTGAGAGAGCGTGGCTATTGACTCTGTCGGTCTGGCCACTAAAATCGTTGCACACCGAGCATACGGAGGTGGGGTTATGCGTCTCAAAAATAAGGTTGCCCTCATCAGCGGCGGCGCGCGCGGCATGGGCGCGGTGGAGGCCAGGCTGTTTGCCAGCGAGGGCGCCAGGGTGGTCATTGGCGACGTTTTGACCGAGGAAGGGCGCCGGGTTGCAGCCGAGATTAACGAGACCGGCGCGCAGTGCCGCTACATCAATCTGGATGTTACCAGCGAGGACAACTGGCGGGACGCGGTGGCGGAGGCGGTTGCTGCGTTCGGCAAGCTGGACATTCTGGTCAACAATGCCGGCATCACCATTAGCGGTAGCATCGAGGAAATCACCGCAGCGCAATGGGACCGAATCATGGCCGTCAACTCCAGGGGCGTGTTTCTGGGCACCCGGGAAGTGATTGCCGAGATGAGGCGCGCCGGCGGCGGTTCCATCGTCAACATCTCCTCTGGTGCGGGAATCGCGCCATCACCGGGCACTTCGGCAGCCTACGCCGCCAGCAAGGGCGCGGTGCGGTTGTTCACCAAAGCCACTGCAATTCAACACGCCAGCGACGGCATCCGGTGCAACTCGGTGCATCCTGGCCCCGTCGAAACACCCATGTTGCGCGCCGCGCGGGGCGACGATGCCAGCCGAGCGGAACAGCTGAACCTGATTCCCCTGGGCAGGATTGGCCGACCGGAGGAAATTGCCTACGGTGTGCTGTATCTGGCCAGCGATGAATCGTCATTCGTCACCGGGTCTGAGTTGGTCATCGACGGGGGAAGGACGGCTCAGTAACCGAAATCGCGCGGAGCACATAGGAGCATATAAAGGAGAGAGTAATGGCGCCGAAGCTAGTTCCCTATCTGCTATATGAACCAGAAGAGTCGGGCATCCTCTGGATCAAGTTCAACCGTCCGGAGCGCATGAACGCGCTGATCGGGTCGTCGGAGGAGAACGGGACGGTTGCCAAGGTGGGCGAATACATGAGGGCCGGCGACGATGACCCCAACGTGCGCGTGATAGTGCTCACCGGCGTCGGGCGGGGCTTCTGTTCGGGCGCCGACATGAGAAGAGACTCTGATCCCGCCGTTACCGGAGAAAACTTCGTCGGCAATCGCGGCGTCGTGGCGGGGCCGGACGCGGCGCGGGAAGGCTTTTTCCACGGGTTCACCAAGCTGCACCGGGACATCTCGCAGGTCAGAAAGCCCACCATCGCCATGATTAACGGCCCCGCCGTCGGTTCCGGCATGGACATGGCCCTGCACTGCGATATTCGCCTGGGCTGCGAAAACACCCGTTTCATCGGATACCAGCAGCTGGGTCAGATTATCGAGAACGGAGGCAGCTACTACTTGCCCAAGATGGTGGGACTAGGCCGCGCGCTGGAATTCGCCTACACCGGCCATCTGGACGCTGAGCGCGCCTACCAGTGGGGTATGCTCAACCACCTGGTGGCCGCGGAGAATCTGGAAGCAACCACCCGCGAACTGTGCGACCGGATTATGCGGGCCACGCCAATGGTGCAATGGATCAGCAAAAGAATCATGCGCGCCGCGCTGGACAGCTCGCTGGAGACTACCATGGCGCTAACGTCCAACGCCGGAGGCATCCTGAATGGTTCGGAAGACGCCCAGGAGGCCAGGCGGGCATTCCTGGAAAAGCGGGCCCCTGAATTCAAGGGCAGGTAGCCTACCCGATAACCAGGCTTTGGCCGAACCGTTCGCCGTGGGTTATCTCCGACATCGCTTTGCGCGGCGTACCCGGCGCGCGGGCGACCTCAGCCCGGTAGCCGAAGGGCAGCACGGTAACCAGCTCCATCTCCCCGGGGATGCCCAGCAGGTTCTTGACCGCGTCCTGCTGCTCTCCGCGGATGCCGACGAAGCAGGTGCCCAGGCCCTCCGACCACGCCACCAACTCCATCTGTTGCAGCGCCCGGCCGGCGTCCAGCTGGGGCCGGCGCGAGCTGTCCATCACAATCGCAATGGCCAGTGGCGCATCACCGATGAACGCCCCCTGAGTGCAGATGCGCCCCAATTCGGCAATGGTGGCCCGTTCCCGGACGACGATGAAGTGCCAGGGCTGCGTGTTGCTGGCGCTGGGCGCCCACCGAGCGGCCTGGAGGATTCGGTGGACAATCAGGTCAGGCACCGGATCGGGCTTGAAGTCCCGCACCGTGCGCCGCGTCCTGATGCACTGAAATACGTCCATACCGAAACCTCCTGAAAAACCTCACTGGGTTGGCGTGCGGGGACACTGTAACCCGTGGCCATTCTTCCGGCAAGGCGTGAACAGTGCAGGGATTGCAGCGTGGGGATTGCAGGGAACCCGCCGGCACGGCAGCGCATCGCCCCTGTTTGTTGACGGGGGCGTATGCGCAACGTAGACTCCGTTCAGTAGACACCGTAGGAGAAATATTGTGAAGCTGCAAATAATGTCTCCCGCCGCGAATCGGGTGGATTTTAAAGTGCCGCCGGCGCCCCGACTGGAAACCCTGGAGGGCAAGACCATCGGTTTGTACAACAACATGACCGGCGGCGCGGACGTTGCCGTGAACCGGGTGGCGGAGCACCTCAGCCGCCGCTTCGCCAACGTCAAGTTCGAGCGGTACGGTGGCGACATCAGGGCCGGCCGGCCGGCCCTGAGCCGGGGCAACCACATCGACGATGAGGAAGCGGCGCTGATTGCGGGGGAGGTCGACGCCATGATCGGCGCGACGGCCCATTGAGGGGGTTGCACGTCGTGGCTTGCCCACGACATGGTTGCAATGGAAAAGGCCGGCGTGCCGGCGGTAGCAATCGCCGCCCGCAGCTTCTCGCGAGCCTGGCAGTCCTGCGTGGACGGCTGGGGACAGCCCGGCGGCGCCTTCGTTACCATCCCCCACGCCACCACCGGCCAGCAGCCGGACTACATCTGCAATATGGTGGACGAGCAGATTGACGCCATCATCACGGGGCTGACCCGGATGACCGCCACGGCTGCCGGCCGGCCCGGCGCCAGCAACGGCAATGGCGGCTCGGAGCTGTTCACCGTGGAGCTGGATGACTCGCCGCTGGGACTCAACGCGGTGAATCACTTTCTGGAGGAACGGGACTGGAGCGATGGGATGCCCGTTATCCCGCCCACCCCCGCCGCCGTGGAAGCCATGCTCAAGGGCACCCGCCGCAGCCCGCAGGACGTGGTGATGGTCATGGAGCCGGGCTTCGGCCTGGCCACCGTCGAAAAAATCGCCATCAACGCGGTAATGGCCGGCTGCAGCCCGGAACAGATGCCAATACTGCTGGCCGCCATCGACTGCATCGCCCAGCCGGAGATGAACCACCGGGATATGCAGGTTTCGGGGCATACCGAGGCGCCGCTCATCCTGGTCAACGGGCCGATTGCCGACCAGGCCGGCATCAACTATGGCACCTCGGCAATGGGGCCGGGAGTGGTCAACAAGCCCAACACGGCCATCGGGCGGGCCTTGCGGCTGTGCCTGATCAACATCGGTTATTGCAAGCCCGGCGCCGGCGACCCCAACTTCATCGGGTTGCCGTCCAAGTTCGGCATGTGCATCGCCGAAAACGAAGAAGTCAGTCCCTGGCAGCCCTATCACGTTGACCGGGGTTTCCGGGCAGACGAGAGCGCCGTTACCGTGGTTACGGTTACGGGGCCGACGGACATTCTCGACCCCGCCTCCAGGAACCACATCGACACACTGGAGAACATCGCATCCATGATGTTCTACCGGCACTCCGGCGGCGGGCGCTGGATCAAGGGGTGGGATTCGGCCCAGGTGGGCCATACCAACAAGCGGGTGCATTACCAGGGCCCCTACCATCCGGTGATGCTCAGCCCATCGCGGGCGGTCATCCTGGCCGAGGCTGGCCTGAGCAAACGGGATGCTCAGGAATGGCTGCACCAGCATTGTCGAGTGCCCCTGCAACAGGCCATGGGCACGGGGATGCCCACCGATGCCGACGGCAAGTGGCTTACCCATCTTGAGTTGCAGCAGCTGGCGGATGATCCCGACGCCACCATACCCGCGCTGGAAACTCCGGAACAATACCTGCTGTTCGTAACCGGAGGGTCTACACACTACGCCAATTTCTTCTACGGCACCTATGGCATTGCCACCATGCCGGTGGAGGACGTGTTGTAGGGGCGAATAATCATCCGTTTAAAGCACCAACTAAACCATCAATTTGCCGCCCATCAACGCCCCGGTGTTGCGACGGCAGGAAATTTTGGGCGATGAGAGACGACAGACAGCCATGTTTCACCCTCCAGCCCCCGACTTCACCCGGATACCCGCGCCGCTGGACACGGTGGAAATACGCATGACAGACGGCGCGCCCATCACCCTGCGCCGCCACGGCAACCCCTCTGGGCCGCGCATTGTGCTCAGCCACGGCAACGGCCTCGCCGCCGACCTGTACTATCCCCTATGGTCGTTGCTCACTGATCGCTTCGACCTCATCGTCTACGATTGCCGCAGCCACGGCTGGAACCCGGTCTGGGAGCGTGGGACACACAACTTTAACACCTTCGTCAGCGACAGCCGGAACATCGCTGAGGCCATTGACGCCTGCTTTGGCGAGCAACCCCGGATTGGCGTCTTCCATTCCGCTTCGGCGCTGACGGCGTTGCTGCACCAACAACAGGACGAGGACGGGTTTGCGGCGCTGGTACTGTTCGACCCGCCCATCTGTCAGCAGGGGCGACTGCCGGAGAACCTGGTGGACTTCGGGGAAAGGATGGGGGAACGGACGCGCCAGCGCAAGGAGCGGTTCGAGAGCCGGGATGAACTCACAGAGTCTGTAAGCCGCTCCCGCGCCTTCCAGCGCATCCATCCGGCAGCGCTGGAATTATTTGGGCAGACCACACTGCGACCGTCGCTATCCGGCGAATACGAGCTGTGCTGCCCGGCGGAGTATGAGGCCCAAATCTACGAATATCTCTTCGGCTGGGCAATGCGGATGTATCAGGATTTGGAACGCGATAGCCTCTCATGCCCCGTGAAAGCAATTGGCTCCGACCCCACGATACCTTACTCGTTCATGCCAAGCATGGACCTGAGCACGTTGACCATGATGAACTATGATTTTATTCCGGAATCAACGCACTTCCTTCCGCTGGAATTCCCGGAAGAATGCGTGGCGCTGACGGTAGAGTTTCTGGAAGAGCACGGGCTCGCGTAAGGCCGGAGGGCAATATGCCAAAGATAACTGCTGACCAATACCAGACTATCGTCAGGAAGCCCGCCGACATCGACCGGTTTTGGGACGATGTGCTGGCCGAAGCCGCCGGGATACCTCTGGAGCCGGCGGTGGTTCACGACCCGCTGCGGTCGTCGGAAGCTATTGACGTCTACGAGGTATTCTTTACCAGCCTGGACCAGGTTCGTATCGCGGGATGGTACGCCGTACCCAGGGATCGGGATGCGCGGTTGCCGGGTATCTTGCAGGTTCCGGGGTACAACATGGAGCCGCCGGTGCCGAAGAACTGGGCGCGCAAGGGTTATGCCGCCTTCAGTGTCGCCCCAAGGGGCAAGCTGCGCAGCAATCGCCAATTCAATCCGGGCTATCCGGGGCTGTTGACCTACGGTATGGTGGACCGGAATACTTACTCATATCGGGGTTTTTATATCGACGCCTGCCGGGCCGTGGAATTCATGCTGGGCCGGGATGAGGTTGACGGCGACCGGATCGGCGTTACCGGACACAGCCAGGGTGGCGGTCTTACCGTGTCCACCGCCGCATTGCGCCCGGAGATTAAGGCGGCGGCGGCCGGCGCGCCCTACCTCTGCGGGTACATGGACGCCATTGAACTCACCGACGCCTACCCCTACCAGGAGATTGCCGACTATCTGCGGGCAAACCCGGACAGTCGCCGGCAGGTTGAGGACACCCTGGCCTACTTCGATGGCATTAACCTGGCGCACCGGATCAACTGTCCGATTATCGTTAGCGTTGGGTTGCAGGACAGCACCTGCCCGCCGGAAACCGGCTACGCGATGTTCAACGCCATCGCCAGCGCCGACAAGCAGATTTACGGCTATGACGGCCACGGCCACGACGCCAACAATTACGAGCACGCCGCCATCGTGGATGCGTTCCTGGCCAAACACCTGAAACCCTGACGCTCATGCCTACCCACAATCTGTCATTGCGAGGAGCGTAGCGACGTGGCAATCTCGATGAGGTTGAACACACGGCGGGTGAACCACTACCGCTACGGCGACGAGATTGCCACGCTTCGCTCGCAATGACAAAATGGGTACGCATGGAACCCTGACGGACTTGACAATATGACCACACTGAGCGACACCAGGCCGGCCGACTTCGACAGCTACTGGCAGGCCACGCTGGATGAGCTGGCGCGGTTCCCAGCGGCCCCGGAAGTGACGGAGATTCCGTTGCGTTCGACGGATTTCGCGACGGCCTACGGGGTGCGCCTGACTTCCATCGGCCCCTACCGCATTTTCGGGTATTTGAGCATCCCGCATGGCGGCGGCCCGTTCCCGGCAAAGTACTTCCTGCCGCGCTATGGGAGCGTTACCGACTTGGTGCCCCAGGGCTCGGCCAACGGTCAACGCGAGCAGTACGTAACCTTCTCGATTTGCGTGCGGGGGCAGCGGCTGGCCGACCAACCCTACGCGGCCAGCTTCCCGGGGCTGCTCACCGATGGCATCGCTGACGCGACCGGCTACGTGTACCGCGGTATCGTCGCAGACTGCTGCCGGGGGCTGGAGTATCTGGCCGGGCGACCGGAGGTGGACGGCGCGCGCGTGGCCACCATCGGCACCGACCTGGCCCTGACCACCGCCGCGCTGTGCCCACAAGTTACCCACGTCGTGTGCGCCCCCACCCTATGCTACGCAGCGGCTGATTTAGCCTCCCGCACCGGAGCCTACCCTCTGGAGGAGATTAACGATTATCTGCGCCTACACCCGTCCCGTCGGGCCCAGGTCGTAAACACACTGTCCCACTTCGACCTGCGGTGGTTCGCGCCCCGGGTTGAAGCCACCACCCTGGTGATGGCCGGGGCCGATGGCGCTGCGCTGGATGCCACCGCCCTCGACCCGATGGTTCAGGCCATCATGGGCGACTGCCAGGTTCACAAGTCGGAACATTCGGGCTACAAAGACGGCGTGTACAGCGAGGAATGGTTAACCCGGCAGTTCGGTTTGCCCGCGCCCAGCCTCCCCCCGCACTGGCAACCGTAGCAACGAAAAACTCGACAACTTCGGGCTGCTGCCGGCCCCGCCCGCCGCACAACCCCACTGGCCGCAATCAGATTTACGCTCACCAGCAATCGGTACATTCCATGCTACCGTGGTGAATGGAGGGCAACTATGAAGGCTTCTTATCTGGGCGCAATGGGTTATTCCCAGCGCCACCGGTTCCCCGCCAACTGGCCCATCCCTCCGGCGTACCACGACCCGGAAACGTCGGTGCGCAGCTACCAGGAAGGGATGGACGAATGCGAGTTTGCCGAAGAATTGGGGTTCGACTGGGTTAGCTTCTCTGAGCATCACTATTCCGGGCGCATTGCCACCGGCACGCCGGCGGTGATGGCGGCGGCGGTTGCCGAGCGGTGCAAACGCGTCAAGATTGCGATGCTGGGGCAGCTGTTGCCGCTGAACAACCCGATCCGGTGCGCGGAGGAACTTGGCCTTTTGGACAACCTGACCAATGGCCGCCTCATCATCGGGTTCCTGCGGGGAACACCGAATGAGGATCAAACCTACGGAGTGAATCCTGCCGAGGGGCGTGGCCGCCTGTTCGAGGGCATGGATCTGATCCGCAAGGCCCTGACCGAGCCGCAGCCGTTTTCCTGGGAAGGCCGGTATCACCAATACCGCACCGTGGCAGTCTGGCCGCCGCCGGTACAGCAGCCGCTCCCGCCCGTGATAGTTGCCACCCGCAGCGACGATACGGTGCGGTACGCCGCCGAGCACCGGCTGGGACTCGGCGTCTCCTTCGTGCCGGCAGAACGGATGGCTGCCATCACCCGCAAGTATTTCCAGTGGTGCGACGAGGCCGGATGGCAGCCGGAGCCGGACCAGGTGGTGTTTCGCGGCAGCATCTATCTGGCCGAAACCGACCGGCAAGCCGAGGACTGGCTGGCGGCCCGCACCGGCAGCGGCCCGGCCCCCGGCGGCATCGCCATGAGTCCCGGCGTGTCTCAGGCGGTTGATGCGGCACGCGCAATCGAAGGATCCAGCCTGCGCGCGGGTGTGGCCGGCAGCCCACAAGGCGATGTCGTCGGCGTGGCCGGCCGGTTGAATTTTATGGGCAGCCCGGACACTGTGGTCAAGCAGATTAAGCAGTTCCGCGACGAAGCCGGCGCCGGCGTGGTGGACCTGTTCTTCCAGCAGCCGGGCGTGGATCATAGGGAGGTGATGCGGGAAATCGACCTGTTTGGCCGCGAGGTACTGCCCCGCATCCGGGAGTTTTAATTTGCTGCGGTCAGTAAGGATCGGAGGCAATCGGTGGTAGTTGAGGAGGGGCAGGTCGATGTGGCCGGAACCCCGGCTCGCTATTGGGCAGCGGGGGCCGGCGACCTGGTGGTCATTCTGGATGACGGCGGATGGAACGCGTCGCAGCTGCAAGAAGCGCTGGCCGGCAGCTGTCGGGTGGTGCGCTTGGAGTTGGCCGGACTTCCCGCGGCAGTTGCCGGCGGCAGGCGCACCAATGCCCAGCAGGTGGCCGACCTGACGGCGTTGGCGGTCGCCGGCCTAACGGGCGAGCAATACACCCTCATCGGAGCGGCAGACTCCGCCGCCGTTGCGCTCTGGCACACGCTGCGGTCGCCCGATAACGTGGCCGCACTGGTGCTCATCTCTCCCAGCATCGTTCTACCCGCCGGAGAGGCCCATCAAGGCGTCCACGACGCCGAGGCGGTGAGCAGGTTGGGCGACGTGGCTTGCGCCACCCTGGTGGTGTTTGGACTCAACGACCGCACGGTGGCCCCCGAAGCTGCCAGTGTGTACAAGGAAAGTATCCAGAACTGCAACATCAGCTTTGTATACGACGCAGCACGCGACATTATGGCGGACCGGCCAGAGGCGCTGACGGACGTGGTGGCGGATTTTGTGGAGCGCCGGGAAACCTTCATCGTCGGGCGTGGGTCGGGCCTCATCAACCCCTGAACCGCCCTTATGAGTACCTACTTTGTCATTGCTACTCCGTACTCGATGCGGGGGTTGGCAATCTCATCCCCGTCGCAACGGTGGTTCGCCGACGTGCGTTCAACCTTATCGAGATTGCCACGTCGCTACGCTCCTCGCAATGACAAATTGAAGTTGATACGCGTGGGCTGAACCGCCGGGAGCAATCCTGAAACAACCGCCGCCGGGCCCAGCACGCCGCAGGAGTTGTAACGTTATGCCGCATCTGAACCTCCCCGGAGTAAACCTTTGGTATGAGGACACGGGCGGCGCGGGTACTCCCGTAATCTTTCTGCACGCCGCGTCCGGCACCGGCGAGAGCTGGGTACATCAGCTGCCCGCTTTCACGACTGCGGGTTACCGGTGCATCACCTATGACCGGCGCACGTGGGGACGTTCGCAGCCGACTGATCCCAGCGAGCAGCCGGGTTTCGCCGGAGACGACCTGCATGGGCTGGTCGAGTCGCTGGGGCTGGAGCGGGTGCATCTGGTGGCCACTGCCGCCGGCGGGATCGTCGGCCTGGATTATGCGTTAAGACATCCGGAACGCGTCCGCAGTCTGGTGGCGGCTAACACCATCGGTGGCGTGCAGGACGCCGAATACCTGGCGGTGCAGACGCGGCTGCGTCCGGCGGAGATACAGAACCTGCCGGTTGAACTGCGTGAGCTGGGGCCGTCGTATCGTGGCGCCAATCCGGAGGGAGCCGCCCGTTGGCTCGATATAGAATTGGCCAGCCGACCCTACGGGCGGGTTCCATCGCAACCGCTGCGTGAACCCATCACCTACGCTCGGCTGGCCACCATGTCGGTTCCAACGCTGGTACTGTCGGGAGAGTCCGACCTGCTATCTCCGCCGGCTTTGATGCGGATGCTGGCCGCGCATATCCCAACCGGCCGTCTGGTGTCGCTGTCGGATGCCGGCCACGCCGGGTTTTGGGAACGGCCGCCGGTCTGGAACGGCCTGGTGCTGGAATTCATCGGCCAGCACTAGGGGGCGCCGGATGGCAGTACGCTCGCGCCCAACTATTGCCCGGAGTTCGGTGCGTCACACCTTCCAACGGGCCAAACAGCTGCAATCCATACGCGTACCCACTTAATCTGTCATTGCGAGGAGCACCCGTTCATCCCGAGCCCGTCGAGGGACGTAGCAACCTCGATGAGGCTGAACTTACGTCCACGAACCGCCGTTGTTACGGCGACGGGATTGCCACGCTACGCTCGCAATGACAAAGTGGGTACGCATGAGATCTGCAGTCAGCTTGCGCGGGTGTTAGGATGGGCGGCAAACAGTCAGACGAGGAATTTTTGCAATGACGACTTATATGTACATATCCCTCCAGCGGGAAGACCGAATCTCCCAGTATGTGGTGGAGCCAGACACCGGCGCTCTGGAAAAGCGGGCCGATTTCGCCCTGGCCGGGATGCCGGCGCCGTTGGCGGTGGACCCGCAAAGGCGTTATCTGTTTGCCGGCCGACGCCTGCCGGGTGAGTTCGGGTTGTCCAGTTTTAGCATCGAGCCGATGACCGGCAACCTGAAATTGTTGAGCAGCGTGGGCCTGGAGGGCGACCCGGTGCATGTCTTCATCGACCGCACCGGCAACCACCTGTTGTCCGCCTACTATTATCAGTCGCGCGCCGCAGTGCACGGTTTCAACGCTGACGGGATGCTCAACGCCACGCCCACCGAGTGGCTGGAAACCGGCATCGGCGCGCATTACATCCAGACCGACCCCACGAACCGCTACGCCTTCGTGCCCCACATCGCCGAGGGTTCCCAATCCGGCATGAACGCCATTTTCCAGTTCAGGTTCGACGAGGCCACGGGCCGCCTGATCCCCAACAATCCGGACCGGGTCATCCCCAATTCACCGGAAGGGCCGCGCCACATCTGCTTCAATCCCAATCTGGACGTGGTCTATTCTTCCAACGAACAGGGTTGCAGCGTAACCGCTTATCGTTTCGACCCGGCCACCGGCACGCTGGATCCGTTCCAGACGGCGCCCACGCTGCCGGAGGGTTACGACGGCAGAAACTCCTGCTCGCAGATACAGATAACACCCTCCGGTAAGTACCTTTACGCGCCGAACCGCGGGCACAACAGCATCGCCGGGTTCTCGGTGGATCAGGCGGACGGCACGCTGACGGCGATTGGGCGGACGGCTACCGAACCGGTGCCACGGGCCTTCAGCCTGGACCCCACCGGGAACTACCTGTACGCTGCCGGACTGGACTCCGGTCGACTGGCCGCATACGGGGTCGCCCAGGACAGCGGCGTACTGGAGCCCCTGGAAACCTACGACATCGGGCAAGGCCCCATGTGGGTGCTGATATTCGACCTGTGATATTCGATCTATGATAATCGGCGTGGGTTGCCAGTGGCCCGCCGGCCGGACCGCTGAGCGGGCCAGACCGGGAAGCGTTCGCTAAGCAACATCCCCGGAGTAATCCCAGGAGCGGAAACGATGCGGCGTAACCTTGATATAGGACGCGCCGGGTCGCGGCTCGGTGGGCAGGTCGGGTTCGGCGGCGCCCCGGAGCCTGGCTGCCTCCCGGGAGTAATGCAGGACTTCGCTCGGCTCGGAGTGTACCGTAGCGTTGCCCTGCACCATCAGGCCCTTGATGTCGCGCATCGAGCTGCCGGTTTCGATGAGCAGGCTTACCCTGGAGTTTTGCTCAATGTTAGCCAGTTTGTGGGTATGGGAGCGGACACCAATCAGTATATCGTCCCCCAACCGGAAGTAGCCGAGTGGAACGGTGTGGGGATACCCGTCCGGATCCAGCGTGGTGAGCGCGATCCAGCCGGGTTTACTGTCCAGAAAATCGTGGGCTTCCTGGCGCGTCAGTGGGCGAGGCATTTACGTCATCTCCGTTGCGAATCGTGGGCCGGGCCGACCGGGAATGGGTCAGAAGGCCCGTGGGGGGAATACCCGGCGATAGACACCCGGTGAACCCGGAGCGTGTCCGTAGGAGCCCCCGATGTACTCGTGCATCGTGTCCTGCCCGCGCTGGGTTTCCCAGGCCAGAGTTTCCGGCACCTTTTCGTGCTCAAATTCGTACATCGTCAGGTACTTGGGGCTACCCTCGACGGCGTGGTAACGGCGCACGTGCAGGCAGCCGGGAATTTTCAGATTGCCCGGGGTGCGCACGTTGTCATAGTAATAGTTGTACTTGTCCTCGATGTCCGCCGGCACTTCCATTCGGCCGATTTGCAGGGCCGGCGCCATGCCGCGGCCCAGATTGTGTGGGTCGCTGGCGGACGGATAAATCTGGCTGTAAACGTTGCGCACCGTGCCACGGCCCACCACATTCGGCGACATCCGCTGCGTCCACTCAGTGGGGTTGCGGCTCATGCGCAGATACTCGTCGGTCTGGAGGGCGTCCGCGGACTCCAGCTCGTACACCGCCAGGTAGCGTGGGCCGCCGCGCAGCGCTTCGTAGCGGGCCGCGTCCAGGAATCCGGGAGCGCTCAGCCGTTCGGGGATGTGTTCCTGGTTGTACCAGGCATTGAATTCGGCGTCGTTCTCAATGTCAACGTCGGCGTAAACCACCAACAGGGCAGTACCTTTCCTGATGACCACGTTACGTACCTCCTCGCGCGGGATGCTACGGGCGCGGAATGCTCCGGAACCCAGTCGAGCCTGGTTGGCCCCACTCCAGCCGCATTAAAGCACAATTCCAACGTGGTGTGGGAGTTGTACGCGCGGCTGGGCGGGTTTGCCTTATCCAACCGCAAGTGGTACTAATCTGCCAGCACGAATCAGATGAACCGGCGGACACTGCGTCGCCAGTTTAAGATGGGAATTACATAGTTGATTATCGGTGGCCCAAACACCTTGACAACTGCGCGACAGTAGTATCAGATGCAAGCATGGCGACTATTCATACAACCTATCAAGTACGCGGTTACCTGTCCAAGAGCGCGTATGCTCAACTGGACAACGTACTGCGCCAGAATGCCACGCTGTACAACGCTGGTTTGCAAGAATGGCGCGACTCCTATTCGGTTCACGCGGGCTGGCAGCATTGGGCCGATGCCACGACCAACGAACCCGTCCGCACGCGCGACGGCAAGAATTGGGTGTTTATCGAACAGCGCACCAAGCGCGGGGACGTCAAGACACCAACACATTACGACCAGCTCAAGGAATTTACCGGAGTGCGCGCCGATGACCCGTTCTGGGCCGGTCTGGACGTAAACGTAGGGCGTGGTGTCCTCCAGAGGTTGGAGCGTGCCAAGAATGCGTTCTTCCGACGCGTGAAGGCAGGTGAAAAACCCTGCTATCCTCGGTTCAAGTCGGCCCGACACTGGCGCACCCTCGAGATGGCAGAGGTGCGGTCGCCTATGATTCGGAATGGCACTGTGCGCATCAAGGGTTTGCCGGCCATCAGGATACCGAGCAAACGGGAGTTGCCGTCGTCGGCTGATTTGAAGACGTTGCGGATTACCCGCGCTGGCCGGCGAGTGATGGTGAGTTTGGGGTATGCGGTAGAACGGGATCAGTTGCCGTACAACCCGGCTTGCGTCGGCATTGATATGGGCGTTACTGACCGGATGGTATTATCCACCGGGCAGGTCGTTATGGCGGGTGAGGACATTCCCGCCGCCGGGCTTGACCCGGCAGAAATCCCTACATCCGGGGCGCCAATAAACACTATCGCGTGTGAAGGGGTCTCCCCGGACGTGGCGGAGTCCTCTTCAACCAGAGCAAGGTGCTGGTGTCTGCCGACGGTCTCCCCGGACGTGGCGGAGTCCTCTCAACGCCCACTGGCATCGGTGCAGACCCTGAGGGTCTCCCCGGACGTGGCGGAGTCCTCTCCTCAAGCTGAGTTCTCCGAACCCCACAAAATCAAGCGGCGGCGCAGCAACCGCACAGACATCGGCAAGAAGCAACGGCGTTTGGCACAGTGCAACAAGGGCAGCAGGCGATGGCGGCAGCGCAAGGCGATACTGGCAAATGCCCATAGCAGGGCACGAATCAGCAACCGCAACGCCTGTCATCGGATCACGACGGGGATCGTCCGCAGTTTCGGGCACATCGGCATCGAAGCGTTGCAAATCACAAATATGACACGATCCGCCGCCGGTACGATTGACGAACCGGGCCGGAACGTTGCCGCCAAGTCCGGCTTGAATCGGGAAATACTGACGCAAACTTGGGGGTTGATACGTCAGCAACTTGCTTACAAGGCAGAATGGGCCGGTAGGCGGTTGGTAGAAGTGGACCCCAAATACACCAGCGTGACCTGCGCGTTATGCAGCGTGATTGACGCAAAGAACAGGAACGGCAAAGCGTTTGCTTGTCTGTCCTGTGGACATTATGACGACGCTGACCGTAACGCGGCGGTCAACATCTTGCGCAAGAGTTTGGCGGGTGGGAATGGCCCCGCCGTCGGTCACTGAGCCGGCATAAACGCGTCTTGGGTAACCAAGTATGTGATTCCCAAAAGAAGGTGAAGATATGCCCAGAGCGACCATTAACATCGGAGACGCGACCGGACAGGCGGCAACGGGCGCGGTCTGGAAATTCGCCCGGGGCTACGTGCCCGGCGAGATCAACGAGGGGCTGGTGGAGCAGAACGAGGGCAGCCCGGCTCGGTTGCCGGATTACGACGATTCCGGTTGGGCCGTCTGCTACAACCTGCCGGACCGCGTGTCCCACGGATTCAGTTTCGTGTGGTACCGAACCACCATCACCATCCCCGAATCGGTGGCAGGCCACCCGACCGGCGGGATGCGGGTGCAGTTCGAGACCTGCGTCGACGACTACGGCGAAATCTGGATCGACGGCGAGTGCAACCGTGATCGGGCCACCGTACAGGGTTTCAACGTACCACAGCGAGTCCAAGTAACCGACAACGCCCAGCCCGGCAACCGGCACACCATAGCCATCTTGGCGGTCAACGGGCCGCTGGGCGCACCAGGCGGCACCGTATTCGTGCGTTACGCCAACCTGGGATTCGAGTGGACCGGGGCGTAGGGGCGTAGCGTCTTTCGACTCCGGCAATTGACTGCCGGCTAGGGTGTGTTGACCAATACCGTCATTCCGGCGCCAAATACCGTCATTCCCGCGAAAGCGGGAATCCAGTGCCCGCAGTCGTTAATCACGGTTCTCATTCTTTCGTGAGATGATTTCGCTACTGCGGGACATCTTATCCTTGGCTTGGGCGGTAGACCGGGCCTCTCATGTTTGCTGCCGCCGCGAGGAGCTGCCCGGAGTTTCGTTGCTCTCGTCTGCTCAAAGACCTCTCGTAAATGGCATCGACGTGGGCCGGCGTCTGCTCGTTGGGGGAGTCCACTATGCGGTTTGCGCCGGAAGACCCCAACTCCTGCGCCGTGATTTCCAGAACTGCTGCCGACAACCTGCCTCCATTCCGGGTGTACTCAAGATGGCAGTCCTCGGGGGTCGTTCGCGCTCCGTCGTTTAACGAGAGAGTCAGATGGCAGCCTGTGTCCTGCAACACAAAGGCCGGGGACAATGCCCGGCCGTCCTGGAAATTATTTGGGTGTACCTGACGGTAGTAGGGACCGCCCGTGGTTATGGTCGGGTTGTCGTGAGGGCATTCCGCAAGTATTCCCACCCTTCCTCCGTGTCCAGGTCAATCTGTTCAGATAGCGCGGCGTCCGTTTTTGCGGCCGGCCATGGGTTGTACCAGGCTTGGTGACTGTCGGCGTCGATGGTCAACGTGTTGCACTCCATATCGGATTGCCATTCGGCGATGAACAAGCCTTCTTCCAAGTCAAACCCGACAAAGGGCTGAGGAAGGTTGCAATCCCAATGAAGTCCCATCGTTTGCTTCAGCCAGGCGGCTTGGCTTTTCCTGCACTGAAGCAGGTTCTGCTGATGGGGATGTGCCAATATCAGCTGGTCGATGCGCTCTGCCACTGCCGTTTCCGGCTCCACGAATCTGGCGCTGGACTTCCGTTCACTGGTCGGGCTCTGATGTGCGGCGGTCATATACGGTCTCCTTTCGGACCTTGGGCCGAACGGTTTGTTTCAGCTCAGCCGCAGCCTCATTACATGGCCGCAGGAATGGAGGGTTGGTTTGGTAATTGTCAACAGGCTCCGGTTGGCTGCCGGCTAATCGACCGACACTTGTTGAGACTGGTCAGACGCCTGTTGGATATTGTCGATGAAGCGGTGCAGCCTGACCGCTTCATCGAAGTCGGGTTGACAGGCATCGCCCTCACGGATGGCGCGTCCGAACTGGTAGTACATCTGGCCGACATTGTAAGCGGCGCCCCGGGGCATTCCTTCGAGCACGTAGGTGTAGTCGGGCGGGATCGCCAGGTCTGCCAGGGTGTCGTTGCCCTGAGCGCCCTGTAATCGGACACTGTCGTGGTTGGGGGACTCTTCGGAGGACGCGATCAGGGTGCCCTCACGTCCGTAAATCTCCATACGGTAACCGCTGCCGACCCACGGGTTGCTGGCGATATGCACCGATGCCACGCCGCCGTTGGCCAGCCGCCCGCTGACCAGAATGTTGTCGGGGGAGGTTACATCCACCATCTGGTCGGTGTCGGTTTCGTACCACTGGCTGGCCTGGGTGCTGACCACAGATGACACATGGCTGAAATCGCCGACGACGAACCGCAGGGCGTCGATGGTGTGGCCGCAGGAAATCGTCAGGGTGTTTGCCCCCAATTCCGCATCTCGCTGCCAGGTGCGGTCGGACTGACGCTCCAGCGCGCCGGCGGCGATGCGGCTGACGTGGCAGGACATCACCTCGCCGACGTAGCCGCCGGCCACCAGGTCTTTCAGGTGCAGCAATACGGGGTTGGCGCGGGACTGGAGGCCAACCATGTTGCGAACGCCCCTGGCGCGAGCTACGTCGGCCATCTCCTGAGCCTCGGCGGTGGTGCGGCCCAGCGGCCACTCGGTGTAAACGTGCTTGCCGGCATTGAGGGCCGCCATGGTTGGCTCATAGTGAGACGGCACACGCAGGCTAACCGCAACGGCGTCTATGTCGGGGTGGGCCAGCATGGCGTGGTAGTCGTCGAAGGCCAGCCTGGCCCCGAATAATTGTCTGGATTCCTCCGCGCTTTCCATGCGGGTCGTGCAGACGGCAGTCAGCTCGAATTCCGGGCTGGCGACCACTGCGGGTAGGTGCGACCGGACGGCCCAACCGCGATGAATGTTGGCGCCGATGATGCCGAGGCGAATCTGGTCTGCCATATTTTCCCCCTTCGCGTGTCTTGCGCCCATCCTACCATACGCCCCATACGCCGCGGCCCGCCCACGCGCCGGTCAGCGCAAGCTGCAACCGGGCCCCGCTGCCAATGTGTTAGCATTGGGCTTCCACACATAGGCACGGAGGTGCAGAGATGCCATACGGAGACAACGACTGGCTAGCCTTAACCACTGAACCCACCCTTGAACCGGACCTGCCCATCTGCGATGCCCACCACCACTTTTGGGACTTTCGCATGGAGCGCATCCCCTACCATCGCTACCTGCTGCACGAACTGGCGGCAGACCTGAACAGCGGCCACAACGTGCGTTCCACGGTGTTCCTCGAGGCGAGGTCGATGTATCGACCCGATGGGCCCGAGGAGCTGCGACCCGTCGGCGAGGTTGAATTCGTGCAGGGGCAGGCGGCGGCCAGCGCCACCGGACTGTACGGCCCGGCCAGGGCGGCGGCAGCCATCATCGGGCACGCCAACCTCAATCTGGGCGACGGTGTCGGCCGGGTGCTGGACGCATTGCACGAGGCCAGCCCCAACCGTTTTCGGGGCATCCGCCAGTCGGTGGGTTGGGATCCCCATCCGGAGATTGAAAATCGGGGCGCGGAGCATCAGATGGCCAGCGCCGAATTCCAGGCGGGAGCGCAGGTACTGGCGCGCCGGGGACTGGTGTACGAGAACACCTGCTACTTCCCGCAGCTGGCCGAGCTGGCGGACTTCGCCAACTCGGTGCCAGACCTCACCATCGTTTCCAACCACATCGGCGGCCTGATGCGGGTCGGCCCCTACGGCAACCGCGATGACGAAGTGCTGCCCGCCTGGCGCGAAGGAATCGCCGCCCTGGCAAAGTGTCCCAACGTGGTCATCAAGCTGGGCGGAGTGGGACAGCCGCGCTACGGTTTCGACTGGCACACCCGCGAAGCGCCCATCGGTTCCGAGGAACTGTCGGCGGCCCTGGCGCCGTTGATGACCTATTGCATCGACCAGTTTGGGCCGGAGCGGTCGCTGTTTGAAAGCAACTTCCCGCCGGACAAAGTATCCTATTCCTACAACGTGATGTACAACGCTTTCAAGCGGATGACCAGCGGATATTCGGCCACCGAACGGGCCGCCATGTTCCACGACAACGCCGCGCGGGTGTACAGCATCAGTGTGTAGGTGTGTAGAGATGTGGCTTGAGGCCGGGAACGACCCTCGCTCATACCCTCACCGTGTGAAGGCATTTGCGTAACCGGTCATTGCGGGGAGCGCAGCGGAGTGGTGATCTCGATGAGGTCGAACACACGTCGGCGAACCACCGTTGCTACGGCGACGGGGTTGCCACGCTACGCTCGCAATGACAGGGTGGGTACGCATGAGGATAGTTGCACTCACGTGAACTCACTTGAATCTGTCATTGCGAGGAGCATAGCGACGTGGCAATCTCGATGAGGTTGAACGCACGTCGGCGAACCGCCGTTACAAGGGCGACGAGATTGCCACGCTACGCTCGCAATGACAGAGTGGGTACGCATGAGCGGCAACCCCGTATAGGTTGTAACGCTTCGTTCGCAACGACACTTCGTGCAAAGGTCTCACGTAGGAGAGGGGCTGGGATCTCCACGAGTTAGAGGTTTCCGTTGAGACAGAAGCTGGTGAAACAGAAACTGGCCATCTGGCGTTGGCGACTGGTCGGGCTGGCCATCGCTGTCATCGTCATCCGCGTCATTGCCTCATCAGCGTTTGGGGCCATCGAGAGCGAAAGCGCGCTTTTTGCGGGACTGGTGGCGGTGCTGGGTATCGTATTCATCGTGCTGGCGGCGCTGGCAATCGCCGGGTTCGTGTGGTACGGGCGGATCTACAACGCGCGAGTGCCCACAGAGTAACGGATATGGCGACGGGGGATAACAACGGGGGATAACGATGGATGTTGCCGGCGGGGTTTTCATTGTCACCGGATCGGCCACGGGCCTGGGCGCCGCGGTTGCCCAACGCCTGGCCGGCAAGGGCGCCCGGGTTGTCATCAATTACACCAAAAGCGAAAGCGAGGCTTTGTCCACCGCGCAGGCGTGCCGCGATTTGGGCGCAGAAGCCATCGTGTGCCAGGCGGATGTCTCGGTGGACGACGATTGCCGGCGGATGGTGGCGGGGGCCTTGGCAGAATGGGGCCGGGTCGATGGGCTGGTCAACAACGCCGCCCAATCCAAAATTGTGCCCCACGCTGACCTGGAGGGGCTCTCGTCCGAGGACTTCCTGAATATTTTCGCGGTGAATGTGGTTGGCGCTTACCAGATGGTTAGGGCCGTAACCCCGGCCATGCAGCAACAGGGTAAGGGCGCCATCGTCAACATATCCTCGGTGTCGGCAATCACGGGTTCCGGCAGCTCCATCGCCTACGCTGCGTCCAAGGCGGCGTTGAACGTGATGACACTATCCCTGGCCCGCGCGCTGGCCCCGGAGATCCGGGTCAACGCCGTGTGTCCAGGGGTGATGCAGACCCGCTGGTGGCGGGAGGGCCTGGGCGAAGAAAACTACGATGCCTTCATCAGTCGTTACGCCGCGTCGGCCCCCTTAAAGACGGCCGGCACCACTGAAGCCGTGGCCGATCCGGTCGTGTGGCTGCTGGAAGGCGCCGAACACGTAACCGGCGAAACCATAATGGTGGATGCCGGCTCGCACCTGGGACCATCTCCCGTGCGGTAGGTTAACGAGGTCGTCAGGCGAAGGCGGGCATCACCTCGTTGGCGAAGAGTTTGATGGACTGCCTGGCCGCGTCCGGCGAGATGTATCCGAACCGGTGCCGGGCGCAGAATATGTCGTGGCCGATGAGCCGGTGTTGCTCCTCTAGTTGCCTGGCGACGGTATCGGGACTACCCACCAGCGCGATGCCGTTGTCTACCCAGAAGTCATAGGAGCGGGCGCGTTCGGCGAATATCCGGCGCAGTTCAGCCCGTTCCGGAGTGCCCGGATCTCCGCCCCGCATACCTTCGGGCCCGTAACCGATTCGGGTTGCGCCAATGATGTCGAGTCCCTTGCCCTCCGGAACAGCGGACGGGTGGATGGCGGTAGCCAGGTGTGGTTCCGCCTGCTCCCGGGCTTTGGCGTCGGTTTCTGCCACGTGAACGTGGCGGGTGAGGAAGGTTTTGGGCATGGCCGTTTGGTGGCCCGCCGCCCGCCAAAGGCCGCGCCACGTATCGAACTTGTCGGCAATTACCTGATCCGTGTCGATGTTTTGGGAAACGTGAAAATTCTGCTGTGCCGCGTACTCAAAGCTGGCCGCGCTGTGGCAGCCGAACCAGACCGGCGGATGGGGCTGCTGGAAGGGCTTGGGAGTCGTGAGTACCTCGTCAAACTGGAAGAACTCGCCGTCGTAGGTAACGCTGTCTTTGGTCCAGGCCTGCAGAATTACCTCCAGGGCTTCCTGGCTGATGTCGCGCCGGCGGTTGAAGTCCACCTTCCAGCGCAGGAATTCGTGGCTGGTTACTCCGGTGCCGGCGCCAAACTCAACCCGTCCTCTGGACAGATGGTCCAGCATCGCCACATCCTCGGCCAGGCGTATTGGATGATGGAAAGGCAACTGGTAAATCATCACACCGAACCGCATGGCGCTGGTTGCCCTCGCCAGGGCGGTCAGGTACACGCTGGGGGCGCTGAGGAAGCTGACGTCCGAGGTTTGATGCTCGATGGAGAAGTAGTATCGGTATCCCATCTGTTCGGCTTCCTGCGCGCCGCGAATGTGTTCGTCGTAAACATCCGCCGCCACCGAATGGGATTCCATCTGTGCCTGATCCAGGACGTCGTAGAGTCCGATTTCCATTTTCGCCAATTCCGTTCACCTCCGGCTGATTGTCGTAGCCACGTCATCGCAACTCAACCGCAGCTGACGACGGCCCGTAGTATAATCCTGCTGGCATCCCCTGGGGCATCCCCGGACGCATTCGAGGAGGCATGGACATGACCACTGTCGATTACTCTGTTCTGGACGGTTCCGCGGCGTCGGGTCGTTCCTTTTACCCGCGCCGCCACTGGACTGAAACTCCCGAGGGGGCGGTGGACTACGGAATTACCGTTGCTGACGGGATCGTTCTGTCGTGCCGGTTCTTTGCGGTGGGCCGGTCGAACCCCACCGTGCTGTTCTTCTACGGCAACGGTGAAACGGTGTGCTCTTACGATGACATCGCACCCCACTACAACGAAATTGGCGCCAACATCTTTTTGGCCGACTACCGAGGCTATGGCGCCGCCGGCGGTTCGCCGGCCTTCTCAACCATGCTCTCCGACGCCCACCAGGTTCTCCGGTGGCTGCGCGGAACCATGCGGGACCTCCAGTTCACCGGGCCGCTGTACGTGATGGGCCGCTCCATGGGCCGACATTCGGCCATCGAACTGGCCACCCAGGCATCCGACCAGATTAACGGCGTCATCATCGAGAGTGGCCGACCCAACCTGGGCCGCTTCGCCGATGGACTGGAGCCGGCCGTCATCGAAGCGATGGAAGCGGCGTATCACGCCAAGGCGTATTCCATCTCCATCCCCACGCTGGTAATCCACGGCCAGTGGGACGAGAGCGCACCATTGCGCGACGCGGTCGATATGCACAACAAAATCCAGACCGCCGCAAAGCATCTGGAAATCATTCCGGGCGCCGGCCACAACGATTTGATGTACGTCGGGTATCGGCAATATTTCGCCGCAATCAGGAACTTCCTGGGCCGTTACGCCGGTTCAAGCGCATAGCACGCCTTTCGTTTACCCACTTTGTCATTGCGAGCGTAGCGTGGCAATCGCGTCTCCGTAGGAACAGGGATTCGCCGACTTTTGTGCAACCTCATCGAGATTGCCACGTCGCTACGCTCCTCGCAATGACAGGTTAAGGTGAATTCGCGTGAGAATAGCACGCAGGAGTTTGTGAGTTACGATGCCTGATTTCAAAACTGGAACGGTGAGCGCCAACGGTATTAATTTTCATTACCTGGAAATGGGTGAGGGGCCGCTGGCGCTGTGCTTTCACGGGTTCCCCGACCACGCCTGGTCGTTTCGCCACCTGCTGCCCGACCTGGCCCAGGCCGGGTTCCGGGCAGTGGCTCCGTTTATGCGGGGATATGCGCCGACCGAGCCGCCAGCGGACGGCCGTTATCATGCCGTGCTACTGTGCAAGGACGTGCTGGCGTTGATCGGCGCGCTGGGCGACGAACGCGCCTATCTGATTGGTAACGACTGGGGAGCCGGCGCGGTTACCGGCGCGACGATTCTGGAACCGGACAAGGTCAACAAACTGGTCATCATAGCCTCGGGCCAGGTGGACCATGACCTTTCCATGAGTTACCAATACCTGAAGGGGACCTGGCACTCTTACTTCTTCCAGCTGCCCGTTGCCGAACAAGCGGTAGCCTACAACGATTTTGCCTTCGTCGAAGAGTGGTGGCGTGATGCCTCGCCGGAGTGGGACATCCCGGCGTCGGCGCTGGAGAGCATCCGCGAGACTTTTCGCAAGCCCGGCGTGGTTGAAGCGGCGCTGGGGTACTATCGGGCCAGATACAGTCCGGCGTTGCAAGACCCAGCGCTACGTGAGGAACAAGCGCGGGTTGCCGCCGGCCCGGTGACCGTGTCCACCCTGGCGCTCCACGGCACCCGAGACCGTCCCAGGAGGCTGGACGCGTTCGAGAGCACGGCCATGGACGCCTTTTTCACCGGCGGTCTGGAGAAGGTAATAATCCCCGGCGCCGGCCATTTCATGCACCAGGAAAAGCCGGCAGAGGTGAACCCCAGGATTGTGAATTTCCTTACGGGTTGAGCCTCAATACGGGTCGAGCCGCCATCGATTAGGGCCGACGCCGGCGTTGCCGCTACCCCAGGGCTTGCTCCAGGTCGGCGATGAGGTCATCCGCGTGTTCCAGTCCGACTGAAACGCGCAGCAGGTCAGCGGGTGTGGCGCTGGCTGCCCCCTCTATGGACGCCCGGTGCTCAATGAGGCTCTCGTAACTGCCCAGGCTGGTGGCCCGGGTGAAGAGGGCAGTCTTGGCGGCCACCGCGAACGCCGCCGCTCTGCCGCCGTCAACCCGGAAGGAAAGCACTCCACCGAACAACGTCATTTGCCGTCGCGCGAGCTCGTGCCCCGGGTGGCCTTTGAGACCGGGATAGAATACCTCCAGCACTTTGGGGTGGCTGTCCAGGAACGTGGCGATCCTGGCGGCGTTTTCCGAGTGAGCGCGCATCCGGTAGGGCAGCGTGCGTATCCCGCGCAGCAGCAGCCAGCAGTCGAAGGGGGACGGAACGGCGCCGCCGTCCTGCTGAATCCGGCGAATCTCACCGAAAAAATCGTTTGCGCGGGCTGAAACTACGATCCCGCCGGTAACGTCGCCATGCCCTCCCAGGTACTTGGTGGTTGAGTGAACAACCAGGTCGGCCCCCAAGTCAAGACACCGCTGCAGCACGGGACTCGCAAACGTATTGTCGCAGACGCTAATAATCCCGTGCTGCCGGGCCACGCCAGTTACCGCCGCAATGTCGGTAATCTTCAGCAGCGGATTGGACGGAGTTTCAATCAGGACGAGTTTGGTGTCACCGTTGATTTCCCGCTGGACGTTTTCGATGTCCGTCATGTCAACGAAGGTGGATTGCAATTGCCAGCGGGCCAGCGTTTCATTGAGCAGTTTGGCCGTGCCGTGGTAAATGTCCTGCGGGACAATCACGTGGTCTCCGGGAGACAGGGCCTGGAAAATGCTCATTATGGCGGCCATGCCGGAGGCGAAGGCAGCTGCGGATGCTCCGCCTTCCAGGTCGCTCACACACTGCTCCAGCAGGCCGCGCGTCGGGTTTCCGGAGCGGCTGTAGACAAAATTCAGCGGGTACGTTCCATCTTCGGCACGCTCAAATGTAGTGGACATGTGAATTGGCGGCGTAACCCCGCCGGTGGCGGGATCAACGGCGCGCCCGCTGTGAATCGCCAGCGTCTCGATTCTCATGCCCGCTCCTGATGGCAAGGATGCCAAAGTATCACTGTGCGATGCATCCGCCGTCGATAACCAGTTCGGCGCCGGTTACGAAGGATGCTTCGTCGGAGGCGAGGTATAGCACACCATAGGCCACTTCGATGGGATGCGCGCGCCTGCCCAGGGGCACTAGTACTACAACGACGGGTTGTTTGGTAGGATAGTTGTCAAGATGATAGTGGGTGGTTTGGGTGATGGATGCGGCGAGCTTCAAGCGGGTCTACGAGTGCTTTCAGGAATTTCACGCCTTCTTTGCGGCCTCCTTCGGCCGCAAGCAGTGGCGGGAGCACAGCCGAAACTATCTTCAGGGGCTGCTGGTGCAGGCTGGGGAGCGGCGCAACGCCGAGAACCTGTCGGAATCGGTGGGCATCTCGGCCCGGGCGATGCAGCGTTTTCTGACCGAGGCCCGGTGGTCCGATGCGACAGTGATCGGGCGGCTGCAGGAATACCTGGCCCCCAGGCTGGGGCACCCCGAGGCGGTGTGGGTGTTGGACGGCAGCGACTTTCCCAAGCAGGGGAGGAAGTCCGTGGGGGTAGCCCGGCAGTACTGCGGCCGGCTGGGCAAGGTGGCCAACTGCCAGGGTGGGATGTTCCTGGCCTACGTCAGCCCGCTGGGACGGGCATTGGTGGACAAAGGGCTGTATCTGCCGGAGAGTTGGACCTCGGATCAGGGCCGCTGTGCGGCGGCGGCGGTGCCCGAGGAGCGGCGGAGCTACCGGTCGAAGACGGAGTTGGCCCTGGAACTGCTGGAGCGGGCCCTGGAGCTGGGCCACCTCAAGGCCGGATGGGTGGCCGGGGACGACGCCTTCGGGATGTCGCCGTCCTTTCGGGAGTCCCTGGCGGCCCTGGGGATGCGCTACGTGCTGGACGTTCCGGGCAGCACTCCGGTCTGGCCCCTGGAGCCTGCGTGGGAGTCGGCCTGGACCAGTCCGGGGGCTCAGGGGTCCGGGCGCCCCCGCAAGCCCAGGCTCAGGGACGGGCAGCGTCGTACCATGGAGCAACGCAGTGACCAGTTGCCGGATGAGGCCTGGCGGGAGATAACGGTGGCCCAGGGAAGCCAGGGGCCGCGGAGCTATATGTTCTGCGCCCAGCGGGTGCGGGTAACCCGAAAGGGCAAGCCGGGCCAGGAGGCATGGGCCGTCTACCGCCGGAACCTGGACGGCAGCGAACCCCGCTACTACCTGTCCAACGCTGCCGAGGATACTCCCCTGGAGACCCTGGCCTACGTGGGCGGTTCCAGGTGGCCCATTGAAACGGAGTTCGAGACGGAGAAGGGCGACGTGGGCCTGGACGAATACGAGACCCGCAGTTGGGCTGGCTGGCATCACCACATAGCCATGTGCCTGCTGGGTGGAGCTTTCCTGCTGGGCCTGCAGCAGGCTTGGGGGGAAAAAGATGCCTCGGATCACCCGTCCCCAAGTGTGCCGGGTGGTGCGGGAGATGCTGCCCCGGGAACGGTTCGGGCCAGAGGAGTTGCTGCGGTGGCTGGAGGATACGCAGCTACGCAACGAGCGGGCGCGCCGCTCCCACCAGAGACGCCGCTCCGCCCGCCGTGAAGGCAGGATGGAGCCGCCATCCTAAACCCGTCGTTGTAGTACTAGGGCCAGCCGCTGCGCCGCCACTTCCGGGTCATCGTAAGTGGATGCGCTCATGGGGGTCATGATGGGGCCAGGGTGAACGGAGTTGGCTCGGATGCCCTCGGCAGCGTGCTGGATGGCGGTGGCCTTGGTGAACAGGCGCACCGCGCCCTTGGACGCGTTGTAGGGGTGCGACCGCGACCACGCTCCGGACAGTCCGGCGATGGACGATATGTTGACGATGGATCCCCCGCCGCCGGCCCTTCGCATGGCGGGTATCGCGGCTTTCGTGCCCAGGAATACGCCCTTGGAGTTGACGTCCATGACCCGATCCCACTGCTCTTCGGTGGTCTCCTCCAGGGGGATGTTGCGCGCGCCGCCTTCCACCGAAATGCTGATGCCGGCGTTGTTGACCAGCGCGTCCAGCTTACCGTAGCGCTCCTCAGCCATGGCGACGATGGCCTGCCAGTCGGCTTCGCTGGTAACGTCGAGGTGGACGTAGGCGACATCGTGGCCGGCGGCCCGCTGGTCGGCCTCCACCTGCTGGCCCAGGTCATCGAGAATGTCGCCGAAAACGACTCGTGCGCCCTCGCGGGCGAACAGGCCGACCTCCTCGGCGCCCATGCCGCGAGCGCCGCCGCTAATCAGAACTACCTTGCCATCAACACGGCCCATGATATTGTTCTCCTATTTTGCCGGTGGATTCTCGCTGATGGTCACTTCAAGCTGTTGCACCAACGGCGGGAGGTGAACCTGAATGATTCTCCACAGCTCATCAAAGTCCACAGTGTCGTAATCGTGGATCAACACGTTGCGGAGGTCGGTTGTATCCTGCCACGGAACGTGCGGGTAGCGTGTACGAAATTCGTCAGGGACACGTCGGGCGGCTTCTCCCCAGAACTTCCATCAGTCTTACCAGCGCAAGGTTCAGCATCCGGTCCAGGTCCACATCGACCCGATGCCGGCCTTGCGCCATCTCCATCGCTTCTCGTCCGTGGTCCCGCATCTGCTGGACGGCTACCATGGGGTCACGGCGCGACATAGATTTCCTCCGCTTCGTCCAGCACTTCCTGCCGGAAGTAGGGACTCAAGGAAGTTGCGGTATGCAAGTCCACTTCCCGGTCTAACATCGTCGTCAACTCCCGTCGCATCTGGAAAAACACGAACCCCGCCGCGTAACCCGGCTCAAACTCCACCAGCACGTCCACGTCGCTTTGTGGTGTGAAGTCATTGCGGATTACCGAGCCGAACAGCGCCAGCCGCCGGACCCGGTTGCGCTGGCAGAACTCAGCAATCTCCGAAGACGGTATGTCAATGCGGGCCGACATCAGACTCACACCGCGCTGTTGTCGTCCTCGAACATCCCGACCACGTTGCCCTCGGTATCGCGGAAGTTAGCGAAATAGCCCACGCCCTGAATCGTGGTGCGCGGCGTGACGATTTCGGCGCCGGCGGCGGTTACCTTGCTGATGTAGGCGTCCAGGTCGTCCACGCCCAGCACAATCAGCGTACCGCCACGGTTCAGGGCCGCCGCCCGCTCGATCAACGCGCCGCCGATACCGTAGGGTTCGTCGTCGTCACCGGTTTGCTGCAAGTAGTATTCCTCGGGCCCGTCGAACTTGCTGGATTCCCAGCCGAATACGTCGGCGTAGAACTTGTTGGCGCGTGCGGCATCGTCAAAGGGCAACTCAAAGTGAACCACTTTAGGCATGATTTCTCCTGTGCATAGTGTATTGGTAAGCCAGCACATGGATCCAGTCATCGCAGACAAACTCCCGCAGCCGGAGGCGTTTGGGGGTTATTTGCATATCGGCGACCGGGTGCCGGCCGTCGGCATCCGCTGGCCGGTTGGTGTCGGTGGCGATGGCAGGGACGAACCAATAAGGCTGGCTGTTTCTAAATATGCTGGCTGTTTCTGTGGAAGGACGGGTCAGGAAATTGCAGCTGCTCCTTCACCGGACAGGTAGTCGGCAGTGCGCAGGGCCAGGGCCTGGATGGTGGTGGTAGGGTTGATGCAGGCGCCGGTGGTGAAGATGCTGCCGTCGATGATGAACAGATTGGGCACGTCGTGGGCGCGGCCCCAGCGGTCGACCACCGAGGTGTCGGGGTTGGCGCCCATGCGAGCGGTGCCCAGCAGATGCCAGCCAGCGTTGCGCCGCAACCGCGACGATACGATCCGGGTGGCCCCGGCCGCCTCCAGCGCTTCGCTGGCGCGGGCGATGCCGTGGTCCAGGATGGCCCAGGTGTTGTCGCTGACGGTGTAGTCAATCTTGGGCGCCGGGATGCCGTCGCTGTCGGTGAGGTGCGGGTCGAGGGTAACGCGGTTGTGCGCTTCCGGCAGGTCTTCACTCATAATGACGATGCCCATCTGACGACGGAATCGTTCGGCAAAGTCCTGGTGGTGGCCATCGCCCCAGGACACGGTTTCGCCGACCAGACCGCCCAGCGCAATCTGCAGGGGGGCGCCGCCGACGTTGGAAACCTGCATATCATAACCGCGCACGAACCCGCGGCGCGCGTCGGTCTCGTAAAACTCCTGGCTGAGCATCGACGACCCGCGCGGGCCGTCGTCAGACCCCAGGTCTTCGTCGAACAAACCCAGCACGTAGCCGCATGGGTGATGCATAAGGTTGCGGCCCACCTGTCCGGAGCTGTTGGCCAAGCCGTCGGGGAACAGCGCGCTGCGGGAATTGAGCAGCAGGCGGGACGAACCGATGCCGTTGCACGCCAGTACCACCACCCTGGCGTACTGCGCCTGTAGCTCACCGTGGCGGTCATAGTAGGCCGCTCCGGTGGCACGACCGGTGTTGTCCACCAGAATCTCGCGGACGCGGGCGTGGGTGATGAGGCGGGCGCCCTGCTTGAGCGCGCGCGGCCAGAAGATAATGTCGCTGCCGGACGGGGAACGCAGGTACTCGCCTACGTCCGCCTGGCGTCCATCGTAGGTGGTGGAGTTAACGGCGTTGTCCGCCGACCACCAGTGCCAGCCCAGCCGGTTGAACGCCCGCCCCAGCAGCTCGCCGCCGCGTCCGATGGGCAGCGGCGGCGTGGGACGCACCGGCTTGAGCGGATAGGCCGGGTCGCCCTGCCGGCCGCTGACTCCGTGCATCCGGTCGTTCAGGTCGTAGTATGGCTCCAGCTCAAAGTAGTCCATCGGCCAGTCGTCAGCCACGCCGTCCAGCGAGTTCAGGCGGAAGTCGGAGGGATGGAAGCGGGGGAAATGCGAGCCCCAGTGGATGGTGCTGCCGCCCACCGCGTTGTACATGTACGGAGCGATGGGGGTGTCGTCCTCGTTGACCGGATAGTCCTCCGGCAGGCCCCGGAAATTGGGATTGGGATGGAAGTCGGTCTGCCAGTGGAGCTGGCTATCGGGCTCGCTGACCGGGAACGCGTTCTGCGGAACCCAGCCGCCCTGCTCCAGGCAGACGACCTTGACACCGGCCTGGGTGAGGCTCCAGGTGAAGGCGGCGCCGGATGCGCCGGCCCCAATCACCAAAACGTCTGCTAGTTCTTGTTTGCCGGGCATGTGATTATTCCTCTACTTGTGATTAGCGGTCTTTGTACCGCCGTCCTCGTTCAGCAACAGTCCGTTCCTTGACGAACTGCATCACCGGAACGCCGTAGCCACAGCTGGTTGCCGTGGCATCCACCTCGATCTCGATGACCTGACGCGTGGGCAAGTTGATACTCTCGGCTTCGTGGGCCAGCATCAGCTCGCGGTGCGGCGATTCATCCAGCGGCGTCGCTTTCGCGCGGCCATACAGCCGGACGATGGCCGCGTTGCTTGCGGTGAACGAGCAGACCATAACCGTAACCGGGCCGTTAGCGTTGGCGTGGCGTCCGGTTTCGTTGCCGCTGCCGGTGTAGTCCAGGTAGGCGACGCAATTCGGCCCCAGTATGTGCAACGGAACGCCGCCCTTGGGCGACAGATTCACCGGGCCGATGCCGTCCGGCCCATCGCCAAATTCAGGGTCCGCGCTGGCGACAAAGAATAGCGGCGCGTTCCTGATGAGGTCGGCCTGCTCCGGGATAATTTCCTGATAGGTTGTTGCCATAACGATGCTCTTGACTTCAGTCCGGGGTACGGGTGTGAAATAATTGTACCGGGCAATGTGGCTAACAGCCCGGCTCCTGATCAAGCTGGTGGATGCGCCCATTGATGAAGGCTTGCTCAGTTGCATAAGCATACCTTTGCTCTGCCATTTCCCTGACCAGCTTATTTCGTTCCTCAAAGAAGTCGTCCGGGGAAGGCTGCGCTCCGCGTCGCCGCAACATTTCCTCCATAAGCCGTACTCGCTCATTGGCGACAAACCGCTGGTATTCGGTGGCTACCCGCAACGCTTTTTCGGCATTCCCCTCTTTGATGGCAGCGCCTCGCGCATCAGCCAGCTCCGAGAAATTGGGTAGATACCTTCCTCCGGGCTGTTTGAACCAGCGCAGCAGGTCCCCGTCCCAACATAGGTACAGGTCCAGCGCCGGGCTGTAGCCCCGTATCTCGCCGTTCGGCTCATCGGTGAGTAGTATGGGCTGATACTCCCCGTCAATCAGCCGTAGGCCGGCCAGCGCTCGATCTTGGTGCTCGTCGGAGGGGATAACCAGCCGCCAATATTCGCCTACTCCGTAGCCGGCGTAACCCGCGCGGTTGCGGGAGTAATCGTAGTCCAGCCTGATTTCATCCGGCCTGACTTCCCCGAACCTATCCGCCACCAATCCGAACTCATTCGGCGAAGCAGGATTGAGGATTTCCGGAACTACCTCCAGCACGAAGTCCGGCGGCTTGCCCACTTCTCCAATCATATAGCCGTTGCGCCCGATAATAGCATCCGGAATGACGCCGAAAGCAACCACGAAGTCCATCTTTACCCAATCGGCGGGGTTGGTGTTGTCATGGCACAAATAGCCATTGCCTCCCACCAGAACGTCAGGGCGCCGGTTGAAGTGGCTATGGAGAGTGCTGAAAAGTTCCGACATACGACGGCTGCGTCGCATATCCGGCACCTTGGACGGGTCGGGCAACATAGTGAGCAGCGCATAATCGTTGCTCGGCAGAAATCGCTTGGTCATAACTGGCCTCGGATTGGCTATGCCGCTGGCCACAGCAATCCGCCGCTCTACCGCCGCTCGAACACGGCGGCCACGCCCTGGCCTCCGCCGACGCACATGGTTTCCAGTCCCCACTGTGAGTCCCGCCGCTCCATCTCGTGGAGCATGGTGGCGAGGATGCGGGCGCCCGTGGCGGCGATGGGATGGCCCAGCGAGATGCCGGAGCCATTGACGTTGAGGTTGTCCTCATGGGGCAATTGCCACTCGCGCAGCACGGCCAAAACTTGGGCGGCGAAAGCTTCATTGAGTTCGATAAGGTCCATATCGCCCAGAGTCATCCCGAGTTTGTTCATCACCTTGTTGACGGCGGCAACGGGGCCGATGCCCATGGTGGCGGGATGGCAACCGGTAACCGCCCAGCCGCGGAGGAACGCCATGGGGGTCAGGCCCAACTCTTCGAGCTTGTCCTCCGCCACCACCAGGCACACTGATGCGGCGTCGTTCTGGCTGCTGGCGTTGCCGGCGGTGACGCAACCGTCCGTCATCACCGGGCGCAGGCGACCCAGCACATCCATTGTGGTGTCGGCGCGGGGGCCTTCGTCGGTGTTGTAGATTTTGGGATCGCCGCGACGCTGGGGAATGCTGACGGGCACAATTTCGGCGTCGAACTTGCCGGCGTCGCGGGCGGCCACGGCGCGCTGGTGGCTGCGCAGGGCAAACTCGTCCTGCTCCTGTCGCGGGATTTCGTACTGCTGCGCCAGGTTTTCCGCCGTTTCCACCATGCCGCCGGGTATGGGGCCGAAACGCTCTTCGGGCGCAATGGTAACGCGGGCGCGCGCCAGGCGGTCGTGGAACGTAACCGAGCCAAAACGGGCCCCCCAGCGGGATTCGTTGTTGTAAAACTCGGCGCCGCTCATGCTCTCCACACCACCGGCGATGACAACATCGGCGTTGTCGGTCTGCACCAGCATTGACGCGTTCAGGATGGCCTGCAAACCGGAGGAGCAACGCCGGTCCAGCTGGTAGCCGGGCACCTCGATGGGCAGGCCCGCCTTGAGTCCGGCCAGCCGCCCGATGGCGGGGTTTTCCCCGGAGGGGTAGCCGTGGCCGAGGATGACGTCATCGACCAGCGATGGGTCTACGCCGCTACGCTCCAGGGCAGCCTGGATGACGGTGGAAGCCAGCTCGGCGGCGGAGATGTCGCGCAGGCTGCCGCCGAAGTTACCGACGGCGGTGCGGACTGGGGAAACGATGGCTACTCCTCTCATTAGAGCGCTCCTTAATGCTGCGAATCGGGCGGTCGGATGTCGTGCAAGATTGCGCCGTATGATACCCGCTGGCCGTTGGGATGTAAAACCGCGCCGGGCATTGCCGGACGCGCCGGCGGCCCCCCATCAGGAGCTTCAGTTACGTCTGATATAATCGACTGGCCGGGCAACAGGGGGGCTTAGCTCAGTGGGAGAGCACCTGCTTTGCAAGCAGGGGGTCAGGGGTTCGAATCCCCTAGCCTCCACCAAACTTGCCGCTCCGCCGCAACCGCTTCCATCGCAGGCAAATGTAACTCATGGTCGGCTTAATTTTACTCATCGTACATATTGCTGCCGGGTCAATTGCCCTGCTGACTGCTGCTGTAGCCATAATCACCGCAAAGGGCAGACGCTATCACGTATTGGCGGGGCGGATATTTGCCCTAGCAATGACGGTGATATTTCTGACGGCGTTGCCACTGTCGATACTCGGCTCCAGCATATTCCTGCTGCTCATTGCAGTGTTCAGTTTCTACCTGGTTTTTGCCGGCTGGCGGTTTGCCCGCAACCGCCGGGGGATTCCGCAGCTGTTCGACTGGGGCACCGCCAGCATCATGGGAGGCACCGGCCTGGGTATGTGGGGTTACGGCGTCGTTTTGCTAAACGCCGGGGACGGGCAATGGGTCACCATGCTCATTTTCGGATTCATCGCGGTGGCGCTCAGCATCGCTGACGGCGCGTATTACTTCGGCTTGACCAGGGGTCGGATGCGAGGCAATACTCAGCGGATACAACGACACCTAACCAATATGCTGGCCGGCACGATTGCCACCGTAACCGCGGTGACAGTGGTGAACGTAGACCTCGACCCGGTATGGCTGCCCTGGATTTTGCCCACCATTGTCATCACGCCGCTAATTACTTGGTGGAACTTCCGAATCGCTTTGAGGGCCCGCAGACGGCAATAAAACCGGTAAGAGCAGGACTCCCCCGCTACTGCTGCTGCACGAACCGACGGAAAACTTCCTCTTCGGATATGGCTTCCTGGTGGAACCAGCTGTCGTCGATAACCTGGTGGATGTTGCCAATGCCTTGCATCAGGTCGGTGGTCAGCATGAGCGCATCCTGGGCGGAATTCAGCGGGATGGATTCGTCCTCCAGTTTGGCCAGCGTGTCGTGGATGGCGCGAATCAACTCCAGCGTACCCACATGGGTGGCGTTGCTGCGGGCGGTGGACAGGCTGTGGTAAACGGAGGAGGCGCTATGGTCTTTTAGCAGCATGGTCAAGGCCTGGCCGGTGTCGTCAATCGCAATGCCGCGGATCGACGCCGCGTTGTTGAGCGACCGCTGGAAGGTGGGCATATCGCTGCCCTGGTCGACGGCCATGCGGGCAAAGGTGTTCACCACCCGCACAATTTGTCCGCACGCTCCAGCCACCGGCCCAGCCAGATGAGGTTGTACACCCGTGAGTCGGTCAGCCACCGGTCGCTGTTGAATCCCAAAGCCCTTAATTCTACCATCTGCGTCCAAACCTCATGCTGCGCGTCGTGCTTGTCATACCAAAGTGGGTGTCAGCAGCGACAGCGCATCGACCAGATCGATGCTGTTGCGGTCGAAATACACTTCCGCCGTGGCAAATTCCAGCTGGCCGTCTCCTCTGGAGACGAATGACCCGGACACCGTCGGTACTTCGGAGTAGTCCCGGCCCACGGCAAACTTGAGATAATCAGCGCCGGTGTCGATGACAACCCCACGGGTGGGGTCGGCGGCCAGCCAGCCCAACGCGGGGTGCAGAAACTCCACCCAGGCGTGAGTTTCACCGGGTTGTCGCGTCAGCAGGCCACTGACGTAGCGAGCGGGGACGCCCAGCGCTCGCAACATACCCAGGGCCAGGTGCGTCTTGTCCTGACACACGCCCACCATTGAGTTCAGCACATCGGCCGCCGTGCTGTTCACCGAGGTGGATCCCCGCTGGTAACGGACGCGTTCGTGCACCCACCGGTTCACGTTGCCCACGGTAGCCAGCAGCGTATCGGCGTGGTCGTTGGCCTTTCTGGCCGCGGACATGACACTGCTGGGGTTGACCAGCAGCGACGGCGAGAGGAACTCATCAGCGGCAACGTCGTACTGCGCCGACGCCAGGGGAATATCGTAAACTTCCGGGGCGGTGGTGAACAGGCGCACCTCTCCCACGGCGGTGATTATCAGCTGCTCATGCGGGGCGGTGATGCGGATGCGGTTAACCTGATTGCCCAGCCGGTCGGGATAACCAATCATGCTGCCCATGGGAGACGAGCCGATGTAGCAGGCGCCGGCCGTCTGGTAACGGTCGGAGTAGGCGTAGAGACGCAGGAAATTGTCGTTGCGCGCCACCACGTCAGAGTATTGATACCTGGCGACGTAGGCGTAATGCACCCGGACAGTTCCGCCGTTTACCTGATTACCCAGCTCGGCTTGAATGAACCGCCTGATGAGTTGTTGGTGACGCGGCTGGCCGGCTCGGATACTCGCGTCAACCCGCCGGGAAACACGGTTACTTCGCCAGTGCCGTTCTGGATGGCGAACACCCGCAGGTCAACGTAGCGTTCGCCAAATTCGGCGGTTGAGTCATCAAACACCAGATGTTGTGAGAAGTCCAGCGTTTCCTGAGCGATAAATACCTGGGGTTGTTCAATCAATTGCTGCGCCAGCCGGTTGCGATACATCAGGCCGAGGTCGGGCATGATGAACACTCCGAGGCCGCCGTAACCCTGGCGGGTTTTCAGCACCAGGCACTCCAGGTTTTGCAGCACGTACTGCCGGTTTTCAGCGGAACGGAGGTCGTAGCTCACCGCCTGCTCCAGGATGGGAGTTTCGCCGAGGTAATCCCGGATCATATCAGGCACCCACAGGAAGACCAGCTTGTCATCGCCGGCGCCGGCGCCCAATGCGTTCACCAGCGCCACCTTGTGGTTGAGATAGGCTTCAGTCAAACCGGGCACGAACAGTTCCAGGTCTTCGATGCGACGATAAATCAGGTCAACTTCAAAGTCGCCGCCCATGGCCCGCGCGAGCACGCGCCCGTTGGGACCAATGTACAGGTCGGAACCTTCAACCAGCGTTATGCCCAGCAGTTCGGATAGGTAACGATGCTCGAAGAAGGCGGCGCCGTACTTGCTATCGGTCAGCAGGACGCAGGTGGGCGCGTCCGTGTCGCACCGGGGACGAACATCTCCCGGTAGGCAGCCCTGATGTCGTAGGGGATGATGTCGTAGCCCTGCGTCAACTCCGGCATCACGTGCCGGCCGATTTGAGAACATCACGTCCGGCGGAACGATGTTCTGTTGGCCGCAATACAGGTCTTTCAGGAATTTGTTGATGGCCTTCAGGCGCTGGGCCACCCCGCTCGCTATCGTGTCCCAATCGTGGGCCGGAATCAGTCGCGGAATCCAGTCGGTTGGAACGGTGCGAAACTCCTTGGGGTCCAGCAGGAAGGTGAACGAGTCCATGGACGCGCGGTCATTGGCGGTCTGCCAGCGCTGCCGTAGTTCGGGGACGCCCAGGGTCTCCAGACTGTCCATCAAACCGCGGTAAATCGGCTTCACCGAACCGTCGGGATTCAGGCATTCGTTGAGGCCGTTTTTTCAAAACAACTGAACTGGTCAACATAGCGATTCAACTACCCCAGGAGCCGTATGCGGGCCGCCACGCTCCGGATTGAGACGCGACGGCCATTGTACTTTCCTATTATTACACCTTCCCATTTTTGTGTTGCCGCTGGATTAATTATTTGTAACGGTTTGATTACGGGTTAGGCCGACTACTCAGACTTTGTCGAAACGGTTGGAGCAGGCGCCTGTTGCCCGACCAGAGCAACGGCGTTGGCGCAGTGCCAGCGGCCGTTGCGTGGTGTTCGTTGCGTTGATGCCGTAGCGTTGATGCCGTAGCGTTGTTGTTGACACCAAAAACCGTCGCCAATACACTGCCGCTGGTTCCCCGGCCATTCCAGCCCGATGCGTACCCACTTTGTCATTGCGAGGGTAGCGTGGCAATCTCGTCGCCGTAGCAACGGCGGTTCGCCGACGCGTGTTCAATCTCATCGAGATTGCCACGTCGCTATGCTCCTCGCAATGACGGGTTAACGCTGTGCTTCTCCCATTGACGGGTTATCGCTGTGCTCCTGGCAATGACAGATTAAAACGGGTACGCGTGACCCATTCCAGCCCGACGCGGTGTGTTGCGATATGTGGCTAGCCACGGAAAATGTTCTTGACTCCATAGCCATCGGCGCCGGGATTCTGGGCACCGGCGGCGGCGGGAACCCATACATTGGCCAGCTGCGGGCCCGGCAGGCGATACGGCAATCGGGCCCGGTGACCGTCCTCTCTCCTGATGAACTGCCCGGCGACGCCCGGGTGGTGTGTGTCGGCGGCATCGGCGCCCCCACGGTGGGCATCGAGAAGGTGCGCGATCTCCAGTCCTACCACGCGTTGCGTGCGATTGAGGAATACACGGGCACGAAAGCCACGGCCCTGATCTCCAACGAGATTGGCGGCAGCAACTCGGTGGAGCCTCTGATCCCGGCGGCAATAGCCGGTTTGCCCGTAGTTGACGCCGACGGCATGGGTCGGGCATTCCCGGAGTTCCAGATGAAAACCTTTTTCGTCTACGGAGTGCCCTGGTGCCCCATGGCGCTGGCCGACGAGAAAGGCAATACGGTGGTAATTCGGGAAACCATCAGCCCCGCCTGGGCTGAACGGCTGGCGCGTTCCATCACTGTTCAAATGGGTTGCGTGGCCTGCTATGCCGTCGCACCGATGAGCGCTGACCAGGTACGCCGTACCGCAGTGCCGCTGACACTGTCCCTGGCGCGGGACCTCGGTGATGCGGTGCAGAGCGCGCGGGCCCGGGGCGACGACCCTCTGACTGCGATCCTGGAAACCTGTCCGGGCCGGATATTATTCAGCGGCAAGGTCGTCGATGTGGATCGGCGCACCACCGCCGGTTTTGCGCGCGGCACGCTGTCCATCGACGGGCTGGATTCCTACGCCGGCGAGCGAATGGTCATCGAGTTCCAGAATGAAAACCTGATCGCACGACGGGATGGAGAGATTGTCTGTACCGTACCGGATCTGATCTGCGCCGTGGCCACCGACTTGGGCGAGCCGATTACCACCGAGCTGATGCGTTACGGGCTGCGCGTAACCATTCTGGGGTTCCCGGCCCCGGCTCTCTGGACAACTCCCGAAGGTCTGGCCGTGGCCGGGCCCCGGGTTTTTGGATACGAGACCGATTATGCCCCCCTCACGGTGTAGCGCCGGGGTTTCGCTTGTTTATCGGCGTTGACGTAGGAGGCACCAACACCGACGCCGTATTGATGGACGGCGCCGACCTGGTGGGGGCCGTCAAGCTGCCCACCACTGCCGACGTAACGGCCGGCATCGTCGACGCCCTGGCCGCACTGCTGGCGTATCTTCCGCCCGTCCGACCCGTCGACGCCGTGATGGTGGGAACCACCCACTTTACCAACGCACTGCTCGAGCGCCGGCGTTTGTCTCCCACCGCGGTAATCCGCTTGGCGCTACCCGCCACCAAATTACTCCCTCCGCTGGTTGATTGGCCAACACCGTTGCGCGATGCCATTGGAGGTTTCACCTACATGGTCCACGGCGGGCACGAGTTTGACGGGCGCGAAATTTCGCCGCTGGCGGTCGGAGAAATCAGGACTGCGGTGCAGGATATGCGGCGCCGCGACGTGCGGGCCGTGGCCGTTTCCGGCGTGTTCTCTCCGGTCAATACCGCCCACGAAATTCAGGCGGCGGCGGTGATTCGGGAGGAGGCGCCGGAACTCCGCATTTCCCTTTCCCACGAAAACGGCCGCATGGGTCTGCTGGAGCGGGAAAATGCCGCGGCGCTCAACGCCTGCCTCGGAGAGATGGCCGAGCTGACCATCGCCGGCATCCAGCAGGCCCTGCGATCATTGGGACTGTCCGCGCCACTGTACATCAGCCAGAACGACGGCACGCTGATGGACACCCAGTTTGCCGCGCGGTTCCCGGCTCTGACCATATCCTCTGGGCCAACCAACAGTATGCGCGGCGCCGCCTTCCTGTCGGGCGTCAACGACGGCATCGTGGTAGACATCGGCGGCACTTCCACCGACGTCGGCGCGCTGGTCAGGGGTTTCCCCAGAGAAGCGGCTGTGGCGGTGCAAATCGCGGGCGTTCGCACCAATTTCCGTATGCCGGATATGCTGTCCATCCCGTTGGGCGGGGGCAGCCTGGTGGAATGGAACCCGCTAAAAATCGGGCCCGAAAGCGTCGGATACCGGCTGACGGAAGAGGCGCTGGTTTTCGGCGGCAATTCCACCACCGCCACCGACTTGGCGGTGGCGCAAGGGCGGGCCACGGTGGGCGACCCCCGCCGCGTTGAGCGCCTGGCGCCATCTTCGGCGAGCAGCGGGCAAGTAAATTCCGCACCGGTAAATCAGGCGATGGCGGCCATTCAGAATCTGGTGGAGACGGCCATCGACCGGGTGAAGCTGAGCCACGATGATGTCCCAATCATTTTGGCTGGTGGCGGCAGCATTTTGCTCGGAGATTCCATTGCCGGCGCCTCCCGGGTGTTGCGGCCGGCCCACGCTGACGTGGCCAACGCCATCGGCGCGGCCATCGCGCAAGTGGGCGGCCAGGTGGAGCGGGTTTACGCGTTGGAGCAGACCGGCCGCGAGCAGGCCATCGCAGACTGTTCCGCCGCCGCTGTTGCCCGGGCAGTTGCCGCCGGGGCCGACCCATCGTCGGTAGAAGTGGTGGAGATTGATGAGGTTCCGCTGACCTACGTGCCCAGCAACGCCACCTTGGTGCGCGTCAAAGCCATTGGCAATCTGGCGACCGGGTAGTCGACGGCCAGCAGGATTGACCGAGTGGTGGGCGTGTTACTCATGCGTACCGACTTTGTCATTGCGAGTGTAGCGTGGCAATCCCGTCGCCGTTGCTACGGCGGTTCGTCGACGTGTGTTCAGCCCCATCGAGATTGCCACGTCCCTCGACGAGCTCGGGATGAGCGGGCGCTCGTCGCAATGACAGATTAAAGCGGGTACGCGTGAGGGGCGTGTTAATTGTGAAGGGCGTGTTAATATTGACACCAATATCCGATGTTGGTAGCCTGTTTTGGCGTTGTCTCACGCAGTCAAATATATGGCCCGCTAGCTCAACTGGCAGAGCAGCTGACTCTTAATCAGCAGGTTCTCGGTTCGACCCCGAGGCGGGTCACCAAGTATCTCCCAGACCAACCATCGTGCCTTGGGGGAGTGTCGGAATTGGTAGACGAGCATGACTTAGGATCATGTGCCTTCGGGCGTGTGAGTTCGAGTCTCACCTTCCCCACCACGAAACACCGTACCACATCGCGAATACTCCCAGATTTCTCGCGTTAATAATCGGCGCCGCGGGAGACTCCCTACCTTGCCGGGAGACTCCGTGCCTTGCGATGACCGTTTCTTCGTTGCCTCCGATGCCTGACACCGGCGAACACGGGTGCTCGCCGGTCAGTAAAAACCTCCGGATGTGGGTCTCCACATCCGGAGGTTCGTGTTTCACCGCACTCGAGACCGGGAACCTGGTCAGCCGGTTCTGTCCGCGAACTCGACCTTTGCGGCCTCCACCAACGAAGTGTCGCGCAACAGGTCGCCAGCCGTCAGGCTAAGCGCTTTAGCTACGGACAGGGCGTTGGAGAGAGCCAGGTCGGTGACGGCGGTTTCGCACATCTGCCTGGTGTGGGATGCCACCGGCTCCTCGCTAACCGCATACCTCAATTCAAAGGCCGGCATTATTTGGCTGACGTTGCCGAAATCGGTAGACGCCCCGCTGCCCGGCCGGCCCGCCACCGGCTCGTCCAGCCTGATACCCAGCGCCTCAGCATTGGCTCCCAGGGCTCGCGCCAGCGCCACGTTGGGCTGAACGTTCTCGTAGAAGGGATAAAACTCCTGAACCTCAAGGCGCGCCCCGGTCATCGATGCCGCACCTTCCGCCACCTGTTTCACCTTGTCCACCACCACGTCGCTCAGGTAGCGACGATCCCGGCAGCGGAGCATGAAGTTGGCGGCGGCGAATTCCGGAACCACGTTGGGAGCCATGCCCCCATCGGTGATTATTCCGTGAATACGAACGTCGTCCCGCAGGTGCTGGCGCATGGCGTCGATGCCGGTAAAAAGATGGATAACCGCGTTCAGCGCGTTGATGCCGGCCTCGGGCGCGGCGGCGGCGTGAGCGGCTTTGCCGTGGTACATATACCGATAGCCCACCATCGCCAGGCTCCAGCTTTCTCCCGCCGGCGCTGCCGAGGGTATGACGGTGCGGTTGGAAGATGGATGGGAGGAAAGGGTGGCGTCCACGCCGTCGAATACGCCGGCCTCCAGGAGCTTTATCTTGCCGCCGCCGCCCTCTTCAGCCGGTGTCCCAATGATTACCACGCGACCCGGCAAATCTCGAGCGTTGGCCTGCAGCCCGAGCGCGGCGCCCATGGCCGCCATGGCGATGAGATTGTGCCCGCAACCGTGACCGATCTCGGGCAGGGCGTCGTATTCCGCCAGCACGGCGATGGTTGGGCCATCGCCGGAGCCACCCGGTATCGTGGCCTGAAACGCCGTCTCCACGCCGCCGATGCCCCGTTCCACCTGGAAGTTATGCTGCTCCAGAAACCCGGCCAGAGCATTGGACGAGTAGTATTCCTGATAGTTCAACTCCGGGTGGGAGTGGACATCTTTCGAGAGGTCGAACAACGCCTGCTTCGACGCCTCAATTGCCTTGTTGGAACTGGCGGCGAGGGCGTCTTTCGGTGCGGCGGATTGGCTGGTCATGGCATTTTCACTCCTGTAAACGGTCGGCCGAAGCAACCGGCGCTGTTGCCTGACGATGGCGGTCGAAGCAACCCGACACTGGTCGCCCTTACACCGCAACCAGCGTCGAAAAGGGCAACCAGCGTCAAAACGGTTATCAATCCAGGGACGGCCAGCGCCCTCGGCTGGGCGAAACATTTTCGTAAGCCTGACCAATACGGAACAAAGTGCCCTCGTCCCAGGGGCGTCCAATGAACTGTAGCCCGATGGGGAGGCCGCCGTCGCTGAAGCCGCAGGGAACCGTGATGGCCGGGAACCCCGTGGCGTTCATCGGACTCGTGTTGCGCGATACCAAACCGGAACCGGGGCCCCTGACTTTCTGACGCTCATCACCGACCATGATGGTGTCGGCGTCGATGCGGGGAGCCGGCAGGGGCGTCGTCGGGGTTACCAGGAAGTCTACTTCCTGCAGAACCCTGGCGTGTTCTTCCTTGATGATTCGCTGAACCTTCATCGCCTTGGAATAGTCCCTGCCCAGCACAAATTGGCCGGCCAGAGTGCGGTATAGCGTGTCGGGACTGTAGTCCTCGCGGTTGGACTCAATCATTGTCTCATGAGTTACCACGCTGTCGGCCATGCTGGCGAAGCGCAGGGCTCCGGCGTATTGCATACTGGGTACGCTGACCTCGCGGCTGGCGATGCCCAGCTCTTCCAGCGCGGCAATGGCCCGGCGGACGGCTGTTTCCACCTCCGGGTCCAGCAGGTCGAAGTAGTAGTTGGATGGGATCCCCATAGTCAGCCCGCGGACGCCACGCTCCAGTACCAGGGCGTAATCGTCCACCGGAACCGGCACGGTGCTGGGGTCAAGGGGGTCGTAGCCCGCAATGGCCTGCAGAACCAACGCGCTATCGCGCACCGATCTGGTCATCGGGCCAATGTGGTCGCCGTTGAAGCTGGTCACCAGGAGTCCGCGCTGGCTCACCCGGCCAAAGGTCTGTTTCAGGCCGACCACGCCGCAGAAAGCGCCGGGCAGCCGCACCGACCCGCCCAGGTCGGTACCCAGGGAAGCAAAGGTAACACCGGCGGCCACATTGGCGCCGCCGCCGCCGCTGGAACCGCCCGGAATGTGATCCAGCCCCCAGGGATTATGCACCGCGCCATAGTGAGGGTTGTTGGACGTGGCCCCGGCAGCGAATTCTTCCAGATTCTCCTTGCCCAGGATGATGGCCCCGGCGTCCTTGCAGCGGCGCACCACCTCGGCGTCTTCGTCAGGTACATTGTCCTTCAAGACCTTGCTGCCGACGGTGGTGGTTATCCCTCCGGTGGCGATGTTGTCCTTGATGCCGATGGGGATTCCGTGCAGCGGGCCGAGATATTCCCCACGCGACAGGGCTTCTTCCGCCTGTTCGGCCTGGGCCATCGCCTGCTCGTGCAGGATGGTTATGAAGGAATTCAACATGGGCTGTCGCCGTTCCGCTTCGGCCAGCGCTGCCTCGGTCAAGTCCACGGGAGATACCTCCCGCGCCTGGATCATGGGTGCGATTTCGGAAATGGTCAGCTTGAGCAGTTCGGAGTTAGGCATATTCATTACCCCCTTCCCCCGCTCTGAGCAACCGGGCGGAGGCAACCGATGACAGGTCCAGGTCGCGCAGATTCTGCAGTTCGGTCAGGTAGCTTTCCAGTTCTGGCCGGACCAATTCCAGCTCAGCGTCAGACAACTCGAACCCGCCGTACTCGGCAATCATTCTCTTCAGGGTCACATCGGATATTGGCATTCGTCACACCTCCCGGCAAAGCCTAAACCGAAACCGAGTGTACATCCCGAGTATGTCCGGGGCAATAGCGCCCGCTCCTCACGCGTACCCGCTTTAATCTGTCGTTGAGAGTAGAGCCCACCCCCACTCGTCATTGCGTAGAGCCCACCCCCACTCGTCATTGCGAGGAGCATAGCGACGTGGCAATCTCGATGAGGTCGAACACACGTCGGCGAACCGCCGTTGCTACGGCGACGGGATTGCCGCGCTGCGCTCGCAATGACAAAGCGGGTACGCGTGACAGATGGCGCTGTTTGACAGCCCAACAGCCGAACACTACACTCGCTTCGCTTATACAGCTATACAGCAGTCCGCCGGAACCCGGATAACGCGATGATTGCAATTCGGTGTTGCCGGACGTTTTGACCGTGCGATTCCAGCGAATTTGCTGAGGAGATAACTGATGGCTGACGAACAAATCCGCGTGGGTCTCATTGGAGCGGGCGGTAACGTGCGGGTGCGCCACATCCCCGGGTTTCAGGGTGTGGATGACTGCGAGATCGTGGCGGTAGCCAACCGGTCCATTGAGTCAGGGCGTGCCATCGCCGACCAATTCAACATCCCAACCGTGTATGGGAACTGGCGGGAGTTGCTCGACGACGACAATATCAACGCCGTGTGCATCGGCACCTGGCCCTATATGCACCGTACCATGACCCTGGCTGCCCTGGCCGCTGGCAAGCACGTGCTCACCGAGGCGCGCATGGCCTCCACCGCTGCGGAGGCTCGCGATATGCTCGCCGCTGCCCGGGCCCATCCCGACCTGGTTTGTCAGCTAACCCCGACCTCAACGAGCTACACTATCGACAACGTGCTGAAGCGTTTGATTGACGACGGGCGCCTGGGCGAGCTGCTGTCGGTAGACTTCACGTCCCTGCAAAACAATTTCGCCGACTTTGACAGCCCGCTGCACTGGCGCCATGACCGGTCGCTGAGCGGCTACAACACGCTGAACATCGGCGCATCCTACGAGTCCATGATGCGATGGCTGGGTCGGGGCGACCGGGTGATGGCAATGTCCAGGGTGCACGTGCCCTACCGAAGGGACGAAAATGGCTATCCGACCTCGGTCGCCATTCCCGACCACGTTGACATTTTGTATCAGTTGGCCAACGGAGCCCAGGTCCATATGCAGATGAGCGCCACCTCCGGGCTGAACGGGGGAAATCACATCTGGATGTTCGGCGCCGAAGGCACCATCCACGTCGATCCCCAGCGCAAGGTGTGGGCCGGCCAGCGCGGCGACCGGGAACTGACCGAAGTCCCCAACCCACCGGAAACACAGGCCAGGTACCGGGTGGAGGAGCAGTTCACCAACGCCATCCGTGGCACGGAGAAGGTCGACATGGTGGCCTTTGAGACCGGCGTCCACTATATATGGAGTGGACAGAGGCGGTGTACCACAGCGCCACGACGGGACAGGCCGTGTACCTGCCAATGTAACTCGGCAAACTCCAGGACTTCCCCCCTGGCAACCCGCTAGCCGTTCTCATGCGCAACCACTTTGTCATTGCGAGCGTAGCGTGGCAATCTCGTCGCCGTAGCAACGGCGGTTCGCCGACGCGTGTTCAACCTCATCGAGATTGCCACGTCGCTGTGCTCCACGCAATGACAGATTAAAGTGGTACGCGTGAGGCCAGCCGTTCTCGTACCGTTGGCAAAAACCGGCCTGTTTCTCCGGCCTGTTGCAACGGTTCGCCAGGCTGCTAGCCGGCGGCGCATTGGACAACCGGCGCCTTCCGCCGTACTATTGCCCGTATTATTGCCGGCGAAACCCAAACAACAAAACCGCTGGCCGGCCAGGGCACCCCTGCGGCGGTAATCGGCGGACGCTATAAATGGTCAACGAGAAGGTGAACGAATGCAGACACGGCAAATGACGGCCAATGCCTCCCGTCTCATGGTGGAGCAACTGGCGTCGCTGGGCGTGAAGTACGTTTTCAACAATTCAGGATCCCGGGAAGCCCTGTTTTTCAACGAGCTGCACGCCCGGCCCGATATTCACGGTATTCTCGGCCTGCACGAGGGTGCGGTTACGGCGATGGCTGGGGGTTACACCCAGGCTAACCTTGCCCCCGCCGTAATGGTGGTGCACCTGGGCGCCGGTCTGGCCCAGGCGATGGGACAGCTGATCAACGTCTGGACGGGCAGCCTGCCCGTGGTGGTAATCACCTTCGCCGGCGACACCGGCAGCTTTGCCGACCTGATTAGCCTGGACGTATCCCACAACGCCGGGCCAACTGCCATCAGCGCGCCCCTCACCAAGGCTAACTGGACGGTCATCGAGCCGGAGGGTCTGCCGGCAGCCATCGAGCGCGCCATGCGGGTGGCGATGACGCCGCCCGTGGGGCCGGTTCATCTGGCCGTTTACGACCGATTGCTGGGCCCAGCCGAGCATACCGCCAACATCATGTACGGGCCCCTGCCGGTACTGCGCAGCGGCTATCCATCGGACCGCGACGTCGAAGCCATCGCCCAGGCGCTGCGCGACGCCAAACGGCCCCTGCTCTACACCGGAGACGGTATTTGGAAGAGCGGCGCCGACGCGGAGGTAACTGCGCTGGCGGAGCGTTTTGGCATCCCGGTGGTGGGCGACTTGCGCGGCGTTCCCATCAAACATCCGCTGCACTGTGGAGGGCGGCGGCTGGAACAGGCGCCGGACATTGACCCGGACCTGATTCTGTGCTGGGGCGTCCGCCACAACGGGGCCGGCACTGCCGACGACTACGCAGCGTTCTTCAAGGCCGAACGCACCATCGCGGTGGGTTCCAACGCGGAGAACCTGGAGAACATACCGGGGCTTGATCTGGCCGTGTTGGCCGACGAAAAGCGCACGGCCCAGCGCCTTTTGGAAATGACCGAGTCGTCGCACGACGAGTTGGCAGAGCGGCGCGCCTGGGCCCGCGAGGAAGCGGCCGCCCTGCGCGCTAGCCGGAGGGACGCCGCCCAGCGGGTTGCTGCCCAGCAGGGGAAAGTCCGGCCCTACGTCCTCGCCGACGCTCTGGACAACAGTCTGGAGCGGCGCGGCGGCGGCCTCGTAACCATCGAGCAGTTCGCCGTCGGCCAGGACCTCCTCCAGAATTCCGGTGAGCTGGGCAACAACCAGTACATTCGTCCTGCCGGCGGCTCCGAGGGCTACGGCGTGGGAGCGGCCATCGGCGCCAAGCTGGGCGCCCCCGACCAGCCGGTGGTGGGCCTGGTCGGAGACGGTTCTCTGTACTACTCGGACTCAGCCTTGTGGACTGCCGCCAGCCACAACATCCCGGTGCTCTATGTGATTTCCAACAACGGCGCCTACGGCATCGTTGCCAGTTCCTTCGCCAACGCCAACGCCGACATGAAGGAAACCGGGGAGTACCGGGGCGTAGTGCTGGACAACATCGACCCGGTGAAACTTGCCGAAGGATTCGGCGTAGAGGCCATGGACGCCACCGACGAGGCAACCATCGGCGACGCCATCGAGCGTGGACTCAGGATAGTAGATGAGGAGAAACGTCCCTACTTGCTCAATGTCCACCTGCCGCTGGGGCTGCCGGCGGGCGGGCGTCCCGGCGCCATCTACAGCCTGAAGGACGATAACAGATAACCAGGGCCCCGGAGCTGGGTTCACTGGTTCCGGGGCCCCCTGTTATCCCCCGACTAGCAGGCACACACCACCGGCCTATGCGGGGGGCCAGTCCCGTCCGGCTATAAGATCCTGGGGCGTGGGGTAGGCGGCGTACAGTTGCTCCCGGGCCACGGCGAAATCCTCGGTCGTCCAGGCCGCAACTCCTTCGAGCCTCTGCCGGATTTCGGCCATTTCGCCGGTCAGCGGGTTGGGTATTTGTATGGTGTGTGCCGGGTTTAGCGAGGTTCCATCGTAAATCAGGAAGACGATGCGGTCCTGCGCCGCCAGTATTTCCAGTTCCACCAAACCCTGTCCCTGGTCAGCGTAGGGATTGATCCAGGATTCGTACCAGGTGTCCCCCACGCGCGCAACCAGCGGCACCAGGTACACATCGCCCACCTTGAACAATCGGGTCTGCGCCTGAATGTGCGTGGCCGGGGTAAGCTGACGGACGGCTTCCGGCGTGTTCTGCACCAGGAAACAGACTTCCGGTGATTGTCCCGGCTCCTGCACGATGGTTGTCAACATTCCGCCGCCCGCTGCGAACAACACTTCCAGGGGGTTGGCCGGCGTCTGGTCCCGGTCGGCATATCCCCGCATCTCCAACCACGCCCAGGCGATGCACCCCTGTAGTTCGGTAATCTCATTGGCGACGCGATCCGCATCGGCTCTGATGCCCAGGGCGCCCGTAGCGATTGCGTCGAACCATCCGCCGATGCTGGTCATCATGATGGCCGCGTCGCCGCCGGCTGCGGGGGGCCGAACCGTCATGTCAACAATGGGTTTAACCCCGCCGGAAACGGTACCGAACTCAACGCGCAGGAATTCGTCCGGCGACTCGTCTGCGGTTGCTTGCCGGGCTTTGAACCAGTAACCGGTGGGCGGTATCACCACCTGCGGGTCGCCGGCCAACGCCCTTTGCAGCAGCGGAGTCAGCATCTGGACGGTGGCGTCCGTAACCTCGCTATGCGGTACGTCCTGCCGGTCGCCGGACTCCAGCGTCAAGTGGCTCAGGGTGGTAGTTTTGGCGCGTTCAGGCATGGTGCTCCTCCCTACTCGCTGTAATCTGTCATTGCGAGCGCAGCGTGGCAATCCCGTTGCCGTGGCAGCGCTGCCGCACCGATGTGTGCTCAACCTCAGCGAGATTGCCACGTCGCTGCGCCCCTCGCAATGACAGGGGGGTGGGTTGGTTTGACGTGGGCTTGGTTTGACAACGTGGGCACACGTTAGTATTTCGTCGGCGTGGACGCCGGCGCTGACCGGAGTCAGTTGCCAGGCGGGTTTTCCACCGGGTTGCCGGGTCGTTCTTCCGCATCATTCCGCCGCATCGTTCCTATGGTACTGCCAGGCGTTGGTGCGCCACCACCGGACGCCGCACCAATGGTGTCAGCAGTATCACCGGCAGCATCAGCAACAGGCCGACACCGGCGTTGACCCCGACGGCCAGCGAGATGCTGAAGGCCTGGGCGATGGCTCCAATCTCCACGCCGCCAATCAGGTGTCCCAGGCCGTTCACCAATCCCTGTGAACCCATAATCCGCCCGCGCATCTCCGCTGGCGAGGACAGCAGCAGAATTGTGCTCTGCATGGTGCTGAATCCCGCTTGGCCCACTCCGGAGCTGAAGAGCAGCAGGAAGGAAATCGCAAACCAGGGCGACCACGCTACCGCCGCCACCCCCACCGCCACGATCAAAGCTCCAAACACGAAGTAACGCCCGTGAAAAGTGTAACTCCGGCGTACCGAAATGGTTATCGCTCCAATCAACGTGCCGATGCCGTCGGCAGATCCCAGCAGGCCTCCCAAAGATGGCGACACCCTCAAAACGTCGGTGGCAATCACCGGTATAAAGTATTGCAGCGGCAACACCATTCCGTTCATCACCAGGGATATGGACAGCACCCCCAGCACGAATTTGTTGGAGAAGGAGTATCCAATGCCGGACTTGATGCCCGGCCAGAACTTGATGTCCCGCATCATCGCGGCGGATCCGGCCGGCAGTCGCATCCTCAGAATCAGGAGCGCCGCCGCCAGGTCCAGGGCAACCACCACCGCGAATGCTCCGGGGAACCCGTAGAATTGAACCATCAGCCCACCGGCAGCCGGCCCCAGAATCTTGCCGATGTTGTTGGTAATGGTGTCCAGGGACATGGCATGGCCGATGCGTTCTTGTCCCGCCAGGTCAAACAGGGCTGCCCGCCGAGTGGGATCGTCCAAAACCTTGGCCGTCCCCTGCAACAGGATGGCTGCAAACACGTGCCACGGTTGAACGAGCTCCAGGATTAGGAGAACCAGCAACCCGGCAGCAACGAGCAGGTAGAAGGTGTGGATGCCCGCCAGAATGCGCCAGCGGTCCCATCGATCCGCCAGCATTCCGGCCACCAGCGATAAGGGAGGCCGCGGCCCATTGAGAAAAACTGGGATTAATCCGACCTGAAAGGCCGAGTCGGTGAGTTCGTAAATCAGGTAACCCAGCGCGATGAGTTCCATGCGCCGGGCAGTCTCGTGGATCCATCTGGCTGCCCACAGCAGCCGGAAGTTCCGATCCTGCAGGACCACCAGTACCGGAGCATTGGGGATTCGAACCAATGGGTTGCTCCCCCGTCGGGCGCCATCATGCGGAAAAGGGCGTAATCGCTGAAGCCGACGCCAGTCCTTCACCAACTCCAATCAAGATAGCCACCATACGCTGGCCAAGGAGGACAGGTCAACCGGGGCTTATCGCCTAACCGTACGCGCTTTGTCATTGCGAGCGTAGCGTGGCAATCTCGTCGTCGTAGCAACGACGGTTCGCCGACGTGTGTTCAAAATCATCGAGATTGCCACGTCGCTGCGCTCCTCGCAATGACAGATTAAAGTGGGTACGCGTGAGGCAATCAAATATGTTGACGCTTCCCGCTACGTTGTGTAATCATCTGCCAACCTGATTCAGGTTCAGTGTCTGATTGCAGCCCTCTGAATAGGATTGCAGCCCTCTGCACTGTATGGTAATTTGCCCGATAATATAATCCTCAACTTCCCCACTCCAAACCGAACCACCTCCATCAAATCAACACCCGACCAAACCTGCTGACACCCAATCCGTGTAGCGCCGCCGGCCTTCGGCGCCGGCCTCATCACCCAAACTATAAGGAGCATCCCTGTGGAACCGCTGCTTGAGGTTAAAAATCTCCAAACGTATTTCTTCACCTACGAAGGTGTGGTGAAGGCTGTTGACGATGTAACCTACGAGGTAATGCCCGGCGAAACTCTGGGACTGGTCGGCGAAAGCGGATGCGGCAAGAGTGTGAGCGCCCTTTCGTTGATGCGCCTGATCCCAGACCCGCCCGGCAAAACAATCGGCGGTGAAGTCCTGTTCGACGGAGAAGACATCCTCCAGGTCGATATGGACGATATGCGCCGCATCCGGGGCGCCAAAATGGCCATGGTTTTCCAGGAACCCATGACCTCGCTGAACCCGGTGCTCACCCTGGACCGCCAGTTGACCGAAACCATCCAGCTGCATATGGGCAAGTCGCGGGACGAAGCTCGCCGGGACGCCATTGACCTGCTCGCCAGGGTTGGTATCTCCGACCCGGACCGGCGGATTCGTCAGTACCCCCACCAGTTCAGCGGCGGAATGCGCCAACGCGTAATGATTGCCATGGCCCTGAGCTGCAACCCACGGCTCATCATCGCCGACGAGCCGACCACCGCGCTGGACGTTACGATTCAAGCCCAAATTCTCGAGTTGATGAAATCCCTCACCCTTGACCTGGGCGTTGCCCTCATCATCATCACTCACAACCTCGGCGTGGTGGCCCGTTACGCCGACCGCGTGAACGTGATGTACGCCGGCAAGATTATCGAGCGCGGAACCGCGCTGGAGATTTACACCAATCCGCGCCATCCCTACACCGTGGGGCTGCTGGACTCGGTTCCTCGCCTCGACCAGCGGTTGACGGATGCGTCGGGGGCCGCGGCTAAATTAGTACCCATCGAAGGGCAGCCTCCCGACTTGGTAAACCTTCCCGAAGGCTGCTCCTTCCGTGCTCGCTGCCGCTTCGCGGTGGACAAGTGCGCTACCGACGCACCGCCTTTGTTGCCGGTGCTAACCACCGGCGAAGAGCCCCACGTTTCCGCCTGCTGGGAGGCAGACAAGCTGGGTATTCAGGCACTTAGCTACGCAGGCGGCGGAAGCAGTTAGCTCTAATCGCGCTGTTTCGCCGTCCCGTTTATCGCTGACAAACCTCCGACAAGGAGTTACGAAATGACCACAGCCGAGATGCCACAAGCCGCGTCAACGCCGACCGGCCAGGACGATACGCTTCTGGAAGTGCGCGGTCTGAAGATGTACTTCCCCGTTACCTCCGGAATTCTGTTCCAGCGCGCCGTAGCCTATATCAAGGCGGTTGACGACATCAGCTTCACCGTGCGCCGGGGCGAGACGCTGGGCCTGGTGGGCGAATCCGGTTGCGGTAAAACCACCACCGGGCGCTGCATCCTCCGCCTGTACAAGCCTACCGAAGGCGAGATACTGTTCGACGGGGTTGATGTGGCTCAGGCACGCACCGGTCAGATGCGGGCCATGCGCCGCCAGATGCAGATAATTTTCCAGGATCCATACAGCTCGCTGAATCCCCGCATGACTGCCGGCAACATTATCGGCGAACCACTTGCCGTGCATGGGTTGGTGAACAACAAACGCGAATACCGCGAGCGTGTGGCCGAACTCCTCACTAACGTTGGCCTCAACCCCTACATGGCCGACCGTTTTCCCCATGAATTCAGCGGCGGACAACGCCAGCGCATCGGCGTGGCCCGCGCCCTGTCGGTCGACCCAGGGTTCATAGTGTGCGACGAGCCCGTATCGGCACTGGACGTGTCGATTCAGGCCCAGATTATCAACCTGCTGGAAGACTTGCAGGAACGATACAACCTGACCTACCTCTTCATAGCCCACGACCTGTCGGTGGTGCGCCACATCAGCGACCGGGTGGCAGTAATGTACCTGGGCAAGTTGGTGGAGATTGCCGACCGCAACGCCATTTACGAAAACCCACAGCACCCGTACACGCGGGCATTGCTGTCAGCGGTGCCGATCCCCGACCCGGTGCTGGACGCTCAACGAGAACGCATCATCCTGACCGGCGAGGTTCCCAGCCCGCTGAATCCTCCGTCCGGCTGCGTGTTCCATCCGCGGTGCCCCATGGTCACCGAAGACTGCTCGCGGGTTATGCCGGAAGTGCGGGAAATCTTGCCCGACCACGTCGCGGCCTGCATCAACGTTCCGGGGTACGGCCCCTACTGACCGATACCGGCAGCGCGCTAACACTGATTCGGGGGCGGCACTTGGTCGCCCCCGATTTGTTTTGACAAGCGTACCCTCCGGTTTTATCCTGATTACACACGCAGAGGAGGCGACATCATGTGGGATCGGATTTTTTTGTTGTCGATGGTGGTGTACTTTATCGGTATGCTGGCTCTGCTGACCGGGGAATTCGTGGTACCCGACTGGTCGCCAATCACTTCAGTCGTCGGTGGTTCCATTGCCGGACTTGGTGGATTCGTGAGCGCAGTCTCTGGCGTCGTCTTGGTCCTGACCACCAACTTCAGGGCATAAGTGGAGTTCTGGTCATATGTTGGCAAAGCCATCTTGGCTACCGTCGGCATCGTTGTTGCGGGACTATGCCTAGCCGGAATTGCTCTGGTCCCGATTGCACTAATCGGTCGTTTCGATATTGACCTCTTCCTTGGGATTTTGGGAGCCGCGGGTGGGGTCCCGGTCTGGGCTTTCATAGTGTGGTTAAGGAGAAAGTTGCTGCGGCAGAACCGACAAGACAAATAGACTAGTCAAGGAAACAAATATGCGACTTGAAAACAAAACCGCGCTCATCACCGGCGCCAGCCGCAATATTGGCGCCGAAATCGCCCGCACCTTCGCCCGCGAGGGCGCCGACCTGATCCTCAACACCCGGCAGTCTGCCGAGGAGTTGGAGGCGGTGGCCGGCGAGTGCCGTGAACTCGGCGTCCGCACCCACACTGTCATCGGCGACGTGGGCGACCCCGACCGCGTGGCTGACATGGTGGCCGAGGGCATACAGGCGTTGGGCAAGGTGGATGTGCTGGTGAGCAACGTGGCCGTGCGCCCCCACAAACCCCTGCTGGAAGTGTCGGTAGAGGAGTGGCAGGATGTTATCGCCACCAACCTGCACGCTGCTTTCTACCTCATTCGCGGTGTGCTGCCGGGGATGATAGAACGCGGGTCCGGCAGCATCATCGGTTTGGGCGGGCAGGCTGCTATCACCGGTCGACCGGAAACTGCCATCGTCACTACCGCCAAGCATGGCCTGCTTGGACTCATCCGAGCCGTCGCCGCCGAGTGCGCTCAGTACGGTGTCAGGGCCAATCTGGTCAACCCAGGTTCCACCGACACCAGCCGCGCTCACCCGGAATGGTATCCCGAGTTTCAGGACGTTGCGCGCGGCTCTGACGAACACTTACAGGGCATCCCGCTGGGGCGTCAGGCCACCGTGCAGGACATCGCCAACGCCTGCCTGTTCTACGCCAGCGACGAATCGTCGTACATCACCGGCGACCGCATGAACGTGGTGGGTGGCCGCTACATCGTTTAGTCGGGGAGCGCGCGGCCAGCCTGCCCACGTCTAGATTCGATCCACCTGCGACCACACCAGGCTGGCCGCGCCCACCATGCCCACGTTCTCGCCGAGGGTGGCGACCGACAGGCGAAAGGCCCGTTGGCCCGAACTCATCGCCCGGCGGCGCATTCCCACTTCGATGTGCTCCACGAGGCCCAGGGCAACCAACCCCTCGGTTACGCCGCCACCAATTACCACCACGTCCGGGTTGAACAGGTTCAGCACGTTGCCCAACCCGACGATCATCGCGCCAACGGCGGCGTCCACCACCTCTATCGCCACCACGTCGCCGCGGGCAGCGGCGGCGAATACAGCTTCGCTCGTTACCGTCGCATCCGACTCATAAGCCTGCTGGAGCGGCGCACCCGGTGTCGCATCGCCGAGGCGAGCCTGCGCAGCGCGCCCGATGGCCGTGCCGGACGTCAAGGCTTCCAGGCAGCCGTTGTTGCCGCAGTTGCACGGAGGAGAATCGGCACGGGCGTCAATGGTCATGTGACCCACCTCGCCGGCGGCTCCGGCCGCTCCGGTGAACACCGCGCCACGGTCGACGATGCCACCGCCGACACCCGTGCTGAAAGTCAGGTAAACCAGCGTGCGCGCCGCCTGGTGATTCGGCGGCTGCGGACGCCCGGCCCCATAGTGATATTCGCCCAGCGCGGCCAGGTTGGCATCGTTGCCCACCCACACGGGCATACCCAGCATCGGCCCCCACAATTCCGGCAGGTTGGCGCCGTTCAACGCCGGCAGGTTGGGCGAGGACAGCAACATACTGCTGGCAGCGTCAATGGAGCCGGCCAGCGCTACGCCGGCGCCGGCGATGGGTCGGTCGCCCGCCTGAGCCTGCGCCTGCTGGAGCAGACTGCCGGCGGCAGCCAACAGGTCGTCCTGCGTCGCTCCGGCTGTATTGGCGACCCGGTCCTGCCACAGCAGTCGGCCTTCCCGGTCAATCAAGGCAGCCCGCGCCCAGGTCCCGCCCCAGTCCATTGCCAGGGCCAAGTCCGACGCGCCGGTATTGGCGCTACTGCCTGGTGTAGTCATTTTTTGGCGGTATCTCCCACGGCGCTGCGATTGATGGTCTGAGGGCGTTGCAGTTAAGCGATTTGTTGACCGCAAGGAACTATCCCCCCGTGCTTACCCACTTTGTCATTGCGAGCGCAGCGTGGCAATCTCGTCGCCGTAGCAACGGCGGTTCGCCGACGTGTGTTCAACCTCATTGAGATTGCCACGTCGCTATGCTCCTCGCAATGACAGATTAAAGTGGGTACGCGTGAGGAACCAGGCCATGTTGGCATTTGCGATATGAGGCGGTTCGGCATACTCCATTTCGTCATCCCCGCCTTACTCCCGTCATTCCCGACTTACCTCCGTCATTCCCGCGAAGGCGGGAATCCAGGAACGTCCCGGCAAAGAGAACGTAGTTGGCTGATAGCGTCTTTGGATTCCTGCTTGCGCGGGAATGACGGGGAAATGTCAACACAGCCTAGCCGCCGGACTCGATTTCGGCCAGCAAATTTTCCAGCGTAGTCATCAACACCGCCTCCGGCATTGGGCCCACGTATTTCTGTCGGATGATACCATCCGCACTCACAAAAAATTTCTCCGGAATGCCGCGTACACCATAGTCCAGGGCGATGCTGCCCGACTCGTCCATACCCGTAGGATACTTCACGTCAAATTCGGACACGAAAGCCGCGGCGGATTCAGCCGTATCCCAGATGTTCACACCGACGAATTCCACCGGCCGGCCCGCATAGCCGTCATAAGCCCGATTCAGCAACTCCGATTCCTGTCGACAGGGACCACACCAGGATGCCCAAAAGTCTACCATCACCACCTTGCCTCGCAAGTTGGACAACTGCACCACACCGCCATCCGGCAACTCCAGCGCGAAATCAGCTGCCGGCGTAATATCGACGTCTACTCGCCCGAAGTTCTGGTTGATGCCCGCGCCGGCGGGCTGACCCTGCTGCTGAACGGACGCCCACGCCAGCAGGGCGAACAGCGGGATCAATGCCGCCGCGGTACCCAGCGCAATCCAGCCGCGTCGGGACATCGTCGCTTACGCCCCTGCCGGGCCTGGCGGCGTCGATGCTCCCGAACGATGCCACACGCCCCAAACCAACAGACCCGCCAGCAAAACGACCAGCAGGGCCGGAACCGCTCCATACCAGAACCGCAATCCCGTCAGGCTGTTGCCAATCAGCAATAACCGGTTTGGTTCCGGCAAGCCCGTTAGCGCCAGATTGACGCCTCCCCCGGGCGCGATGTTATTGGCCTGCCAAACCCGATACGACACGTCGGAGACTGCAATCGTTTCCCCGGAAGGCAATCCGCCTACGCCGATGCCGCCAAACTCCGCCGGAATCAGCAGCCGGAACGCGTCGGCCCCTTGCAGCGTATTGTCGCGCCAGGCCAGGGTATCGCCCTCGTAGGGAACGGTGAAGGTGAAGCTCACCTGGTGTTCCCCCGGTGGCACCGGCGCGGTGATGGCAAATCCAGTGCCCACCGGAATCACTTCACCGCCAACCAGATCCGTAGCCACGTCCAGGTCGGATGCGTCGGGCGGCAACGAGAACCGCAGGAAACTGAACTGACCCAACACCGGCATCGCCGTCAAATCGGGCACCAGGGTAGTGTCGCTGCGGTTCTCAAGGCTAAAGAGCTGTACCGCAGCTATGCGCCGGGTCGTGGCGTCCACTCCGGCTACAATAATGGACTGTTCGGTAGTGGCTACCACCTTGGCATCCTGAGTGGCGTCGTAAACGATTAACGACAGTGGATTGGTCAACTCGGCCGGCGCAACGACCTTGCGGTACCGCGCGCCTCCATAATCCGCCACCAGCGCCACACTGCCTCCCTCTGAAGGCACGGACACATCGTCGAATTGAAACATTCCCTCAGAGTTGGTCAACGCCTCATGAGTGTCAACTGACGCCGTATCCGACCCGAAAACGTGCAGCAACATCGTTGCGCCGGCGGGAGTCGGGCCGCCCGGTGTACCATTGACCAATACGCCGGTTACCGGCGCCGTTTCCAACGACTGCGAGTATAGAGTCGCCGGAGCTACCGCCAAAAGCATAGCCACAACCATCGCGGCCAGTATGGCGCGTTGTAGGCGCAACAGTCAGCTCAAAGAATGGAGCAGCCGATTCGTCAGGCAGCGGGCAATGGCAGTAGATTAATGCCCGTTTTGAGCGTTGCCGTTACTCTGTTGGCGCAACTGCGCAATCTCTCCCGTCAGTTCGGTGAGTGCGGTAAGCATCGCACGGTTAATTTCGGCGTTTTGCTGCATCGTTACGCGGCGGTCCTCTTCCATTCGCCGTTGTCGCTCTTCTGCGGCCTGCCGGCGCTCTTCCTCAACCTGCTGACGATACTCTGCCATCTGCTGCAGTGCCGCGGCAGCCCGCTGTTGCTCTGCGTCAGCCCGCTGTCGCTCTGTATCAGCCCGTTGTTTCTCTGTATCAGCCCGTTGTTTCTCTGCAGCGATAGCCGCGCGCATTCTGGTGAACATATTGTAATTCCAAACTCCTCCCGCAGCCGCGGTAATCGCCGCGTAAGTCAGCATCCGTCCGTAGATATCAACGTTGATGTACCGGGCAATCGCCGCCGGGTTGCAGGTGGTATGCTCTGCCAGCTCCAATGTGCAGGGCGTATTCGTATAGTACCAGATAAGCCAGGCCGCCGCTGCTGTGATAATGGCGAACAGAGCCGGCAGGCGGGCTACTTCCCAAATGTCTCTGATGCTGGGCCGCTCGTCGTCCGGCGTCGTTGGCGTCGGTTGACTAGCCATCCGGCGTCTCTCCCTTCTCCCGTTCCATATCCCGCAGAATCAACGCGGCCTGCCTCCGGTATTCATTCAGCTGCTCCTGAAAATCAACATCGGTGACGCGGCCGAGATCGTGCTCAACCTGCAACGTGCGGATTGCTTCGTACACGGTTTCCAGGGCGGCCCGGTTCGTGTTGGCAGGCTCAAAGTCGGCGGCGGTGTCGGCCCGGTTTCTGCGCGCCCCGATTGCCAACGGCCACGCCACCACGCTCAGCGCGAACAATGCCACTGCGATGGCTAATGCCAGCTGCATCGAATCTCGTCCCGCCTGTCCAGACTAGTCGGCGGCGGTGGGGCCGGCAACCGCCGGGGCTGACACGGACCGGCGCTCCGGAACGCGGGACGGCCACAAGGCCACCACTGTACCGGCAATCATCACCGCGCCAGCGACCCACATCCACCACACCAGCGGATTGACCAGGACTCGGAAACCCACCGCGCCACCGTCCATGTTTTCGCTGGGCACCACGTAAAAATCCTCCACCGGCGTCGAGCGTATGGCCGCTCGGGTAGCCGCCATATTCTGTTCGGGGTGAAACGTGCGGCGCGGCTGCATCACTTCCAGCAACTCCCCATCTCGATACAACTCCACCGTGGAGCGGAATTCGGTGCGGTCGGAGAACGCGAAGGTCGTCGTGTCCACGTATTCCATGCGGTAGTCGCGCACCGTAACCGACTCTCCTGGCGCAAGCACCACGTCGCGCTGCACCCCGTAGAACGACTGGCCTACCACGCCCAGCGCCACCATTATGACCGCCAGATGCACGATGTAGCCGCCGTAGCGTGGTCGGTTCGCGGCAATCAACCGCAGGAATCCGATGGCCGGGTTGTCGCCGGCGCTGCGGCGGCGGGCTGCGACGCCACGAACCCACTCGGCTACGATGCCAGTGGCGACCAGGGCGCACAGGGCAAAACCGATTACAGCATAGGGTTGGCGAATTCCCGCTGCCAGCAGTACAACCACCATTGCTGCCGCCGCCGACCCCGGCAACATCAGCGCACGCCGCAATGATTGCAGGTTGGCCCGACGCCAGGGCAGCAGCGGCCCCACGCCCATCAGCAGCACCAGCGCCAGCATCAGCGGGCCGTTGACCTGATCGTAAAAGGGGCGTGCCACCGTGATTTCTTGGTCGGCGAACAGGCGGGACAGCAGCGGATACACGGTGCCCCACAGCGTGGCGAAGGCGACGCCCAGCAGCAGCAGGTTGTTCAGCAGGAACGCTGCTTCCCGTGACAGCAGTGAGTCCAGCCGCTGGGCGCTGCGCATCCGGTCGTATCGCCAGAAGAATATCGCCAGCGGAACCACCACGCCTACCGCGAGGAACAGCAGGAACACCCAACCCAGCGTCGATGCCCCGAAGGAGTGCACCGACGGCACCGGCCCGCCGCGGTTCATAAACATCCCGTACAGCGCCAGCGCGAAGGCCACGTCAATCAGCACGATGTTCCACATTCGGAACATTCCCCGGCGCTTCTGCACCATGATGGAATGTACGAAGGCGGTGAGGGCAATCCAGGGCATGAAGGCGGCGTTTTCCACCGGATCCCAGAACCAGAAACCGCCCCATCCCAGGATGGTGTACGCCCACCACGACCCCAGCAGCAGGCCGGCAGCCAGCAACGCCCAGATGCCAACGCCCCACGCGCGCCCGGCGTCAATCCACTCGTCGCCGCCGCGCCCGCCGATGAGTCCGCCCAGCGAGAATGCAAAGGGTATGCTGATCCCCACCAGCCCGGCCATTAATGCCGGCGGGTGGAAGAACATCCCGAAGTGGGTGAGCAGCGGGTTGATACCCTGGCCGTCGGGCACCGCAAAGGGCAACCGCTGGAACGGGTTGGCCATGAACGCCATCACCGCAATGAAGAACAGCTCAATGAACATCAGGACGGCCACCGTCCAGGCCAACGTCGGGCGGGTGGCCGCCGGCGCCAGCCGGATTGCCACCGCCGCCATTACCGACAGCGCAAAGGCGATGTACAGCAGTGAGCCCTCGTTGCCGGCGTAAAATGCCACCCAAGTGTAGATGTTGGGCATCGCCAGGTTGCTGTGAGCGGCAACGTAGGCCAGCGAAAAATCGCGGGTGATGAAGGACTGCACCAGCGCCAGGGTAGCCACCAGCAACACCAGAACCAGAACGTAGCACGCCTTACGCCCGCTATCGACCAGGGCCGGTGCGCCGCGCGCCTGGCCGGCCACCGAGGCCGCAAACGCATAGCCAGCCAATGCCAGCGCCATCCAAAGGCAGGTGGCTCCGAGATCACCCATCGTTGCGCGCCTCCCGGTCGCCGGCGTCCAGCGCCAGGTCGCGGTCTACGGCGGCCAGGTACGGCTGCAATGCCGGGTCAACGTCGGTCGGATTGCCGGCAGTCTCATCGTCGGCGCGGCGGCGCATGGCTCGCAAGGCCATCACTCCACCGGCCAGCCCGGCGATGAGCGCAACCCCCGGCACAATCCAGGCAATTAGGTTGAACCCGGAGCGGGGCGGTTCGGCCACAATGCCCGGGCCGTAGCGGGCTTTGAACCAGTCCAGCACTTCGTCCCTGGAGGCGCCGTCACCGAGCAACTGCCGCACCTGGGCGCGCATCTGCCTGGCCAGGGGCACCTGGGCCTGGTCGATGCTCTCCGCCGGGCAGACCGGGCACATCAGCATCCGGTCAATCGCTTGCGCCTCGGCTTCATCGTATGCCGCGGGGGGGCGGTTGGCTTCGCCGCCCCCAGATTGCGCTATCGCCTCCGCGTAGAATACTCCCCATAGAGCGACGACGACGGCGATGGCAAAGCAGACCTTAATGAGCGCGCGGTTCCAGCAGGTCGCTGATGTCGGGTCGATCAGATACAAGCCGGGCCATCGCTTGCAATGAAGTAGCTATGGAATCAAACGTCAGTAGAACCATTTCGTCACGGTCGGTTTTCAGCAGGACTTCAACACCGGATATTCGGGTTGGTAGCGTTGCTATATCGGCATCCAATACCTGAACCACCGCGGTCTGCAACTGGTCAATTATACCCTCCGCCAAATCGTGTGCCAGGGCTGTAAGCGCGTTATCATCCAGGCGGGCAAAACGCTCCCAAGAACTGCGCGGAGTTTCACGGTCCTTTTCGCCCCAAGCGAAATTGACCCCGTACTCTCTTAACACGGATACCATGCTACCAAACGGGACCTCCAGCGTCTCGACACCAAAGCTGCGTATTAAAGCTTTGGACGGTGTTGACCAACGCCCGGCCAGAACGGCGATTGACTTGCGTATCGTAGGAAACGTTTTCCGGAGATTATAGTGGGCAACGCACAACCAACTGCCCTTATCTCGGTTGTGCTTGGTATAGCGGATGTACTTCGGGTCAATGATGACGATAGGGTTGCCATCGGCGTCAGATACCACCGCGTCAATTTGGTAAGTATTGCCAGTGCCGTTGGTCAACCGTGCTGGCCGAATGGTATAGTTTCGCCTTTCAACCTCTTCCTGGAGACCCCGTAGAATGGCTGATTCGAACAGTTTGCCGACCGCTTCACCCAACGCACTTGCTGGATTCGACACACTCCGGGCATTGGAAGTCATCGCCGGTCCCCTATTTGGTGATAGTTACTATGCTTTCTCGCAGGGGAACTTTATGTCGTTGGGTATTTCCGGGCCATTTGTCGCCTCGTGTACGGATAACTTCAACGTCATAATTAGAAAAACCCGCAGCGATAGCCAATTCGCCTATGATTTCGTCCGTGCGAACGTGGACGCCATAGGGGGCAGAATCCCCCAACACCAATACAAACGGATGCCCGGTTTTTAGCACCGCATAAGCATCCAGAATTACCTGTAGCATATCCTCAAAGTAACCGGCTACCATCAGGTCGTAAGCCTTCTTACCGGCCTTAACCAATCGCAACTCCGAAAGTCGCTGAATGACATCCATCAACTCGGCGTGTAACGGAAGGCTAACTGCTTTGACTCCCGGACACCAACGCACTTTGTCCATTGAATTCCGGCGTATTTGTGTAGTGGCGGCGATGATCAGACGGTCGCGCACTTCATGAGTTATGTCGCCCCAGCTATCGTACATTCCCCAGAAGTAGGTTTCCAGCCGCGTTCGGTCGGCGTAATCGTAGTTGTTCAAGTACGGCGGAGAGGTCAGGATTAAGTCAATGCTATTCGGTGCCACGTATTCGGCCAAATTACGAGCGTCGCCGTTGACAAGTTTATGCTCGGAATACGGAACGCTCCATATCCTGGTAGCGACGACATCGTTGACCATCATTGCGCACCGCTTTTCAAACTCCACAAACGCGTTGCGCTGCACCAGCCGCTCAGCGAATTTGCTTGGCGCGATATAAGGCCAGCCGGCCCCGGCGGAAGTTACGATGCGAAGGGTAGCGGTTAACGCCACCTTTAAAAAATCTTGCCGGGTCAGGTCCGTTTCATATTCCAGGATAGCCGTCCGTAAAGCATACAGTCGTTTCAGGTTCTCCTCGTCAAAGCACTTGTACACCAACTCCGGCCAAACTCCGTCGCACTGTACGCCATCAGCATGGATCATTTTGGCGTTGATCAGAACCCGCTCTGCATCCCCCGGCAATGCGTCAATATCGTGCTCGAAGTGCATCTTGGTTTTCGCGACCCAAAACACGAAAGGGTGCGCTTCGACGCCAATAGAGTTAACGCCTTCCACTTTGGCCGACACTGATGTTGTGCCCGTTCCCAAGAACGGATCGGCGATCCAATGCTGCCCTCCCAGCCCGTATTCCCGTATTTTGCTTTCAACCAGCTTGTGTGAATAGCCGGCTGGGTAAGTAAACCAGCGGTGAACCGGGGCCCGAAGGCTATCCTGAAAAGAGCCGTAAGCGCTCAACTTGTCGGCATTGGTAATTGCGCTACGGCTCATAACGACCATCCTGATATGTTGACTACATTAGTAATGCCGCTACTCACACGCAGCGGCGTCGCCCTGCTGGATGCAGCCTTGAACATAGTCTAGCACCAGCTCAATCTGGTCTGGCGTGAGCAGCTTGGAAAAGTTGGGCATCACGTTCACACCGCCGGTCAGCACGCCGCGCAAAGCGTCGCGGTCGAGCCCGGTGGCGGCGGGAGAGGTGAGGATGGGATTCAGCAGCGGCGCATCGGTGGTGCGGTAGCCATAATCCACCGCCATGCGCGCCAGCACCGGGCCATCGCCCTGGCCGGCCGCCCCGTGGCACATCACACAGTTGACCTCAAACAGATGCTTGCCGGAACCCGCAAATGATGTGGGCTGCGGGGGCGTGGAGCCGTACCACGGCACCGCCGATGCGGGCGGACTCAACCGCGGCGGCTCATGGGCCTTGTAGGATGGCTGGTAGTGCATCTCGTAGAAAATATCCAGCGGATACGCACCCTGCGAGCAGCCGGCCAACAGCATCCCGACGGCAGCCAACGCCGCCATCAATACCGGTAGCCGCCATACCATTGCCGTCACGCGTGTCATCAATTTGCTCATCTTGATATTCGTCAGTACCTGATGGGTCAGCTTAGTCGTCCGCCGACTTGACATCGACAGCGCCGGCTCCGTTCAGTATCTGCAACACCTGCGGGCCCTGCTCCTGTTCGGCGTTAACCAGCAGGCCGATGAAACCCTGGGTGATGCGGTTGTCATAGAGACCCAACTTAAACTTGGGCAGGCGAGACTCGAACACGATGCCAATAACGGTGAACAGGATTGCGCCCAACATAGTGCCTTCGTAGCAAACGATGGCCATTGGCGGCAACGACAGGATGGGCTTGCCTCCGGTTACCAGTGGGTAGGCCACCTGCGTCATGGCGGTAATCATAATCCCGGACGTGAGGCCGAGGAGAGCTCCGATAAACGGGTACAGGTAAAGCCGGTGCTTCTCTTCGCGCTCGCCAAACGCGCCTTCCGGATAGGGCGCATCGGTCAGAAAGTCATACTCAGTGTCGGCAATCCCGGCGGACTTGAGCTCGTCGCCAGCATTGGCGGCCGACTCGGCGTCCTGGAACAGCCCCAGAATTGCGTGTTTTGCCATAACGATAATTCCTGATTTAGCCTGGTTGATGCGGTTCGGTGTGACCGATTGTACTCAATTATTGGATGCAGTTGACAGACCGGCAAGCCGGTTAGTCTTCCAGTTAATCTTCACGGAACGTAGCCGGCACAACGCGCCGACCAATTCGGATTTCGGTTCTCAGTATCTCGCCTTCCTTGACGTCGTAAAGCGGCACCAGCGGGAACACCCGGCTGAACAGCAGCATCAGCATCGAAACGAAGGCAAACGTAGCCCCCACAATCAGCGCCTCCGGCCACTGCGGCAGGTAGTCGTTCCACGTGAAAGTCAGGAACTGCTTGTTGGCCTGGCCGGGCACAAACAGCAGGTAGCGTTCCAGCCACATGCCCACGTTTACCGAGATACACGCAGCCGACATTATCCACAGGTTGCGCCGGAATGCCCTGGGCAGCCACAAAATAACCGGCAGGAAATAGGTGATACCCACGAAGACAATCATCCAGATGTTGTAAGGCACACCACTATCGCCGGGCAGGAACTGGAGCGCACGCACCGCCAGCTCGTCGTTCTCCAGACCATAGATGCCGAAAACGATTTCCATTACCAGGAAGTAGAACCAGCCGGTCGCCACCACGATGAGCAGACGGCCCAGCGCGTCAATGTGCTCGTGGCGGATATAGTCCTGCCAGCCGTAGGCCCAGCGCAGCAGGATCAGCGCAAACACCACTGCCGACACTCCGGAGTGAACCGCGCCCACGACGAAGTAGGGAGCGAACACCGTGCTGTGCCACGATTTGATGGCCACCGCCATGCCGAAGTCCCAGGACACTATGGAGTGCACGGACACGAAAACCGGCAGGATGAGGGCCGACAGCAACACGCCGGCAATGATTTGCAGCTTCCACTGGCGCGGGTTGCCCTCCCAGCCCATGGCCAGCAGGGTGTAAATGCGGTGCGGCCAGCCGGTGGTCCGGTCGCGCAGCACGGCAAAGTCGGGAACCAGCGCGATTGCTACGAACATGGTCGACGATGTGAGGTAGGTGAGGATGGCCGACGGGTCCCACACCAACGGGGTGCGGATGTTCGGCCAGACGCCACGGGCAAAGTCGTAAGGGAATGCCCAGTACAGGATGCGCCACGGCCGGCCGGTGTGGATGATGGGCATTATCATCGCTGTCATCAGCGAGAAAATGGTCAACACTTCGGCGGCGCGGGTCGCGGGCCGGCGCCACTCCGCCTTGGCCAGTCGCAGGATTGCAGAGAGCATCACGCCGGCGTGGCTAATACCAATCCAGAACACAAAGTTGGTAATGAAGAAACCCCACACCACCTTGTAGTTCAGGCCGGTAATGCCCAAACCAAGGTTTATCATCACGCCGATGGTGATGGCCGCCGCCAGCACGATCAGGCCCAGCAGCGTCACTACCGGCCAGAACCATTGGGGCGTTTCCAGTATGGACCGCAGCAGGTCCCGGTTGATCTGCGCTGCGGGTAGGGCTTTGCCTTCCTGCATTTTGACTTACTCTTGTGTGTGGTTACCTGGTTGTGTAGTCGGGATTAGTGGTTATTCTTTGCCTGGCAAAGTGAGTCCGTTTCGGCGTTGTTGGCGCTATTCGGGTTTGCCCAACACCAGGTATCGCCCGTGGAACAGGGTGTCGATTCGCTGATACATGGAGCCTTCCTTCATCTCCCACAGTGAGAGCGGAGGGAAGAGCATCATCGCCAGGCGGAACACCAGCATCACGATGCCGAAGGCCCCGAGAATCATGAAGATGTCCCACAGATCGGGGAAGGTTGCTTGGGGCACCGTGAGCATGAAGAAGCTGTACAAATCCTCGCCCGGGGCCGATGCAAACGCTGCCGCAAAGATGCGGATGTGAAACAGCATCAACCCAATGATGATGAACACGGCGGCCAGCGGCGCGCCCCACCCCAGGCGTCGCGCGTGGTTGGATACCAGTATCGGGAACGGAATGAAGAACGTGAATATCAGCTGCACCCAGAAGATGCCGGCATAGGACTGGAACATCAGATAGTTGAGGATGTTCACCTCAATTTCCAGCCGGCCATACCAGTAGGTGATGAAGAAAGCGAACAGATGGTAGGTGTGCAACAGCGTCAGGCCCAGCAATACCTTGCTGGCCGCCCAGAACGGCGCGATGCCAATGTACTCCCGGTAGCCGCCCCAGCGACGCATTGCGTAAGCCACCAGCATAATTATGGCCAGACCGCCCTGGAAGCTGATGACGGTGTAGAACGCCGGCAGGATCGAGTCTTTCCAGCCCGGTATCATCGACATTGCGAAGTCGCTGACCACCAGGAACTGCATGAACACCAGGAGCATGAAGTAAAAGGCTCCGAGGATCGCCAGCCCGGCTTTCTGGATTTGCCACTGGCGCTTGGTGCCGTACCAACTGCGCGAAAGCGCTCGGTAGAGAGAGGCGCGGAACCCCGTTACCTGGGAGCGGCTCTGCGCCATATCGGGCATTGCGGCCACCCACAGGATGCCCAGGGAACAAACGGCCAGGCCCACCATTCCCGACAGCTGCCAGCCAACCGGCGCGCCGATGGGCACCCGGAACCAGATGGTGCGGCGAATGTCGAGGGCTTCGTGGCTGGCCCCCAGCGGGTTCAGGATGTCCGGCAATGCGATTAGCGCCGGTATGAACAGCAGAATATTGACGATGCTGACCAGCGAGAACAGCTCGGCGATGCGGGAAAGTGGCCGTCGCCAGTGGCTCTTGGTGAACCGGAAGGCGCAAGCCGCCAGCGGCGCCGAGGAGGTCAGCGTAAACACGAAGGCAAACGCCGCCACGTAGAATCCCCAGTCGGTGTGATCCGAGAAGCCATCGGAGGCCAGGCGTAGCACGAAACCGATGACGCCCAACAGCGTCAGCGCCGCGCCAACAATCAACACCGCCCTGAACAACGCCGACGGCGCCCGCTGCTTCTCGACTACATCGGAAACCAGCGTGGTGGGTTCTGGGATAACCCACATCTCCGGCCCGAAGTGGCCGTGCTCGTGGGTGTTAAGGTCGCCGTGGGCTTGGGTTTCGCTAGCCATGGGAAGCGCCTTCGCCTTCCAGCGGATATTGATCAATCTTCTTGAGGTAAACCACGCTCGGCCGCGTGTTCATCTCTTCCAGCAGGCGATAACCCCGGGTCTGCCGGTCGTGTTCATGGTGTCCCGGGTACTTATTAACATCGTCGAAGTACGGCCGGATCGCGGTGTCCGGGTCTTTCATGTCGCCGAACATCAGGGCGTTGGTGGGGCAGGCTTGCACGCAGGCCGGGTCATAGTTGCCGCCGGCGATGCGCTCGTCGTTGAGCCGCTGCCCGTCGCGGGATTCCACCTGCAGCTCGCCGCGTCGGATGCGCTGCACGCAGAAGGTACACTTTTCGGTGATACCACGAGTGCGAACCGTAACGTCCGGATTCAGCTGGTTGGTCAATCGGTCGGGCCAGTTGGGGTGCCAGTAGTTGAACATCCGCACCTGGTAGGGGCAGTTGTTGATGCAATAGCGAGTGCCAACGCAGCGGTTGTACACCTGAACGTTCAAACCCTCTTCGTTGTGATAGGTGGCGAACACCGGGCACACCGGTTCGCAGGGGGCGTTCTCGCAATGCTGGCACAGCACCGGCATGAACCGGGCTTTAACGTTCGGATACTCGCCCTCCCAGTAACGTTCAATACGGATCCACTCGTAGGCCCGTCGTTGCAGGAAGTAGTCCTTGGTATTGATGGGGATGTTGTTCTCCGCCTGGCAGGCAACCACACAGGCCTGACAGCCGGTGCATTTGTCCAGGTCAACGACCATGCCCCATTGGTGCTCGAACTGGGCGTTGGGCATCTTATTTCATCACCGGCTGGCAGACGTTGGGACAGTCCGGCCCGCCTAGTGACTCTCCTCCTCGCTAACGCTCTTGAAAACTTGCTCGGCGGAATGTTCGCCAACCTCGCGGCTGGTATAGTCGCCTTCCATCTTGGAAACGGCCATGCTGTCACCAACGGCGGTGATGGAGCAACGGTTGGCGCTCCAGGCCAACCCGCCGCTGCCATTGACTTCCGATACGGCCAGTATCGACATCACATTGCTGCTTTCCCTGGCATCGCGATCGGTTGCGTAATCGGAACCGGAACGCCGGCCACCGCCCATCGGAACCCCTGCGATCCCCGGCGGCATACCAGGATTGAGGTACACCAGCGCCTGAATACGGCCAGCAGAGGTGGCGATGTTCACCACGTCTCCCTCGCGAAGACCCAAACTTCGGCCCTGCTGCTCGTTGATGTCCACCCAGGTCTGCCAGGTGACGGTGGTCAGCGGGTCCGGTGTGCTTTGCGCCCAGGGCAGGTGGGCGTTGCGCCCGTCCAGGATGGTGTGGTGGGGATAGGGCATCAGCTGGAAATTGCCGGCGCCGATGCTGTCGGCGGGCGCGGCGCGACTGGCAATGTCGGCCAGCAGACCGCCGGCCGGTGCGCCGCTTGATGCCGTCGCTGAGGTATCCCACATACCGCCGTTCCGCAAGACTTCGGTGAAGTCGCCGCCCATATCCGCGATGGCAGCCCGAATGAATTCTTCGTAGCTGGCCCACGGCAGGTTGGCGTTTCGTCCCAAATCGCTCGCCGAACTCAGCATCACATCGACAAAGCTGCGCGGGTCAAGGTCGCTGAGCGGATTTACCACCGGCTGCTGGACGGCGTAGATGCGTCCGCCGGTTGCTGGCTCGGGTATATCGTCGCCCCAGTCTTCCAGCGCAGCCCGGTCCGGGATCACCACGTCTGCCATCGCGGTTGTTTCGTCTACGAAACTGCTGCTGCTGAAAACCACCACGTTCTCGTTGAGCAGGGCATCCCCAAAACCCACCCCGCTCGGCAACCCGTACACTGGGTCGGCGTTATGCACGACCACCAGGCGCGTTGATCCGTTGTTGATAGCGCTGGCGGCCTGTCGCCAGTCGTTCAGTGTGCCGATGGCCGGCAGATTGGCTGGCGTCATGCTGGTGAGTCCACCTGCGCCCGGCATCAAACCACCCGGCGCGCCGATGTTGCCCATGACCAGATTCAAGGCCAGCGCTGCCTCGGCGTTGAATTTTCCGTTGCTGTAAGCGCCCGCGGCGCCACCGCCGCCGATTGCCAGCCCGCCTTCCGCCAGGTATCCGGCCAGATGCTCAAAAAAGCCGGCGATAGTATCGCCGCCCAGCGCGGCGTCAGGGATTTGCAGGATCGAAGCGACGGCATCGGGGCGGAAATCATCCAGCGCAGCGGCGCCTCGACCGTTGGTAAGCCGGTCAACATCGCCCTTCGCTACGCCGGACTGCATCAGAGACCAGGCCACCGCGAGGGCAGCGTAGCCTTCGGAACCCGGCGCAATCGGCACCCACTTGTCGGCGTTGGCGGCGGTCAGGGAATAGCGCGGGTCGAAATGAACGTGCCGACCCCGGTGACCCTGCGAGCGGAACTTTCCGTAGGCCACCGAGTACGCCGTAGGGGCGCCCCAAGTGGACAGGAAGTCGCTGCCGAAGCTCACCAGCGCGCTGGCATTTGCAATGTCATGGTAGGGCAAAACGTCGCCATTCAGTACATCTCGCACGGCCTGGCGGTACGCCGAGTCGTCCGACGCGTCAAAGGCGAGGTGGCGGCCACCGAAAGCAGTGGCGAATTCATTGCTGATGCGAGCGAAGCCACCCTTGCGCGGCTCAGTAATCAGCAACATTCCGTCGCCCCGCTCGTCCAGCGCCGCGTAGAACCGATCCAGCGCTTCTTCCCACGTAATGGGTCGGAATTGGGCGGAACCGCGCGGGCCGTTGCGCAGCATCGGGCCGGCAATCCGGTCGGGATGATAGAGCGACTGCAAGATGGCGTCGGCGGCGGGCGACTGCTTGCCCTGGTTGGTGGGGAACTTCGGGTTGCCGCGAACCTTCTTGGCGCGCCCCTCCATCACCCGAACCAGGATGCCCTGTCCACCCGGAACCGAGCTGTCGTAAGTGGCATACCAGTTGTCGCGGCCGCTAACCAGGTCTTCCGGGATCGCCACCGGGCTTTGCACCCGCAGTTCATCATCAAACAGGTCACAGGCAATCGCGCCGGTAGCGGCGATGCCGGCCCAGGCGAGGAAGTTGCGGCGTGTCAGTTTCATCATAACAATAGACGCGGTTAGCGTGCGACCTACTTGTGGCAAATCGTGCAGTCAGTGCTGACGTCGTTTTGGCGGTGGCAATCCAGGCAGGTGCCCATCTTCAAAGACTGTTGAACCTGCGGCTGTACTTCCGTCATCTGGGCAACGTCGCCGTGGCATACCGAACAGGCTTCTGTGACTTCCAACGGCAGCGCCAGCGGCATCTCATCGCCAATCGGCAGCGTAACCGTGCGGGGTTCGCCCTGGGTAAGGAATCGCAGGTGCGCCTCGTGAACGAAACGTACATGGTCGGGCACCCGGTGCACGCGCTCCCAGTCGATAGGTCGACCGTCGGCGTGCTTGTCGAGAACGCGCTGAATGTTGATAGCAGTATTCGGGTCCTGCTCCGCAGCGGCCGTCACGTTGCCGCCATTAATCTGCTTGTGACAGATGAGGCAAACTTCCACGGCCGGCACCGTCGCGGCGGCTCCCGTGGTTACGTTGCGGTGGCAGAATTCGCACTGTACGGCGTGCCCGCCATCTTCAACCACGCCAGCATGCACGGTGTGCGGGAACGGAATTGGCTGGTCGGGAGCGTTGCCCCAGCCGAAGGGCGGGTTGGAGAACCAGGAAATGAATAACACCACCACTATAAAGGCGACGATAGCGGTCGCTACCAGGCCAGCCAGCGCCATTGGAATCAATTGTCGGATGGGCGGGAGGGGCGGCATCGAATCAGGTTAGTTCAGTGAAGAGGGTGAATGTTTGGTGAAAAGTACGGTGGCGGGCTGTTAAGTTTGACCGGACGTTGTTGCGGTTAACGAGATTAGACAAACAAGCGGTCCCACACGTTGAGCAACGCAATGGGGGATTGCATCACCGTGAACGCCATCATCACCACCGCGCCGGCCAGAGCGGCAATGCCGACGACCGTGATGGGTAACCGCAAACGCCCGAACACGGCTGGATACGTGCCCGTCTGAACGCCTGACGGAATCAACCCGTGTGCAATGAGCATACTGAATGCAAATATGATGACAAGGGGAAAGTAAATCCAGAGGAATGTCAGCCAGAGGCTGACATCGGCCCAGAACGCGGCGGTCATCGCATGGGGAACGGTTTGCATTTGGGAGGAAAACCTGCGCTCGAATTTGATTCGCTGTGCAGCGGCAAGCTCACGGCGTGGCCGGAGCTTTGGAGCGAAAATTGGCAGCCTGTTTAAGGCGCGTGAAAATTATCACATTCAATTGGCCGTGTCAACAATCATCCAACTGCCGTTTGAGGAAAGTTTCCGAGTTTTTTGGCTGCCTATTTTGCGGGTGCCCAAGCGCAGCCACCTGCTCCACAACCGGGTCGGCGCTCCAGGCGCGGCGGCCCACTGCAACCGGCCAGCCCCATCCGGAATTGCGCCCGCTGGGTACTGCCTGACCCGTCGCATTTTTTCGCCACGCGTCCACCGCCCAGGCATCGCCACCACCGTGTTGCGAATTGTCTCGAACATGTTCAGCGTTTCGACGCGTGCGATTATGATGACAACGCTTTCCGTAGCAATATTGGGTAAAGCACAGATTACATATCGCAATTACTATCACAAACGTAACTGTTCAGAGTTGAGGGAATCCTTTGGGAGACCGTTCGATGTGACTTGCCGTTTCCTGTCTGAATTGGCGCGTCGGACTTGGATGATCGCCCTCAGGTCCCCCGAAGTCTGAACAGTTACTCACAAACTCGGATAATTGACACCCTACTAACCGGATGGTAGCGTTATCCGCAGCGTCTTTTTGGTATTGAGACCAACACTGGAATTGATTTGCTTCCCGACAATTATTAGAGGTGCAAACATGGTGGTTCCTCACAATGCCGCCTGGCTTCGATTAGCCATCCCCATCATCCTGTCGCTAACGCTGGCCGCACTGCTGGCCTGCAACCCGGCCACCCCCACCAACGATGCCGCCGCACCTGCTGACACAGTGGCCGCGCCAGCCGGCAGCGACGCCACTGCCGCGCCGGCTGCAACCCAAGTCCCCGCCGATGCCGTCAGCGATACGATGCTGCATCTGGCGGTTACACCGCTGCCCCAGGACACCTTCTTCCCCTGGCTGGCCACCAGCAGCGGACACCTGGTTTTCCGCCCCATGTGGGAGAACCTGACCACCATCGACCCGGAAACCGGCGTATCCGTCATCGAACCCCAGCTGGCCGCCAGTTGGGACGTTAGCCCCGATGCCAGCGAATACACCTTCCACCTGCGCAAGGGTGTTCAATTCCACTACGGCCACGGGGAATTTGACATCGACGACGTCATCCTGACCATTGACCAGCAAATGTCAGACCCGCTGGCCGGATGCAAAGCGCCGCTGAAACGGTTTATGGGCGCTGACTCGATGACCGAGATGATTGCCAACGGCGACATGGAAGTCATCGACGATTACACCTTCAAGATGAAACTGGCGTTGCCCCAGGTTGACGTGGCGGACTGGTGGTTCAACATTCTGGTGGTGCCCTGCGCCGCGATTCGCAGTTCGGTTCAATACGCAGCCGAAGGCGACGCCATGTTCGAGACCGGGCCCGCTGGCACCGGCGCCTACCAATTCGTGCACCGCGAGCTGAAAGAATTCACCGAGTATGAGGCGGTGCCCTTCGATCATTGGCGGGTCAACCCGGAATTCAAGCACCTGAAAATCACTACTGCGCCCGAAGACCTGACGCGCCTGGCCATGCTGCTCACCGGCGAAGCAAACATGGTGGACGTGCCCAAGGTACTGCACCAGCAGGCCATTGACGAGGGCATGGAAGTTTTTGAAAGCCCCCTGCCCACGGTCGGTCTGACCATCATCCCCCACGGCCAGTATTACGTCAGCGAGGTGAACTGGAACCCGGACACCGAACCCTGGACGGCGCCCGGCGAGACCGGCAACCTGGTTCGGGAGGCCATGAACCGGGCCATTAACCGGGAACAGATTGTCAACGAACTGTTCAAAGGCCGCGGCGAGCCCATGTACAACACCATCTTCCACGATTCTCTGGAAGGCTGGAACCCGCGCTGGAAGGACGAGTTTGATGACAAATACGGCTACGACCCAGAACTGGCCAAACAGTTGCTGGATCAGGCCGGATACCCCGGCGATAACGGGCAAAACCGTTTCAGCCTGGAAGTCTACCAGTCCAGTCTCCCCGGTTTGCCGGAAACCATCGAGGTAGCACAGACCGTCGCCCAGTCCTTTGAGGACATCGGCATTGACGTGAAACTTGTGGAAGTGGAATTCGCCCGCGCCCTGGACGCGTTCCGAGACCGGCACGACGCCCACTTCATTCTGCCCGTGCGCCAGACTCTCAGGCAGATCAACGCCAACGCCCGCATCTACTACTACACCGGCCCGACCGACCCGGACCTCGGCATACCAAAGGGAGGTGTCCTCTACATGGAAAGTCCGCTGTACGACGCAGCCTACGAAGCGCTGTTGGAAGAAACCGACCCCGCCGAGCGCCATCGCATTACGCAGGAAATGGGTGATCACATCTTCGACACCTACCGCTCCATCCCCATCGTCAACTTGCGCGCCACCCTGGTGGTGAACCCCGAAGAAGTTGGCGAGTATAAATTCGGCAGCCTCACCGGTGTGTTTGGGCATCTGGAATACGTCAAACTAGCCCGGTAACGGGATTGCAGTTGGTCGATGCGGGGGGCGGTGTTCGTACCGCCCCCCGCAAAATTTATCTATACCCCGCATGATTATCAATATTATTGATAATTGACATTACGTTTGACCGATGCTACCGTTCTACGAGAAACGAACCAGCAATCTCTGACCTAATCATTGTTCGACGGATTTGTCCTGTCAATAATCCCAATATGTCGTTAAAACCCGCAATTTTTACATAAGTATCAATCGACGATCCGACATGGTGCGTGAACAACCGACACACACGGGAGGTACCATCGTGACAAATCCTCGGAGCTCCCTCTTTCCACGTATTGCCGTAACCCTGCTGCTGCTGGCTTTGGCCATGTTGGTGGCCTGCAACCCGGCAACTCCCTCCCAAGAACCCGCATCGGATGACCCTACCAGTGCACCTTCGAGAGCCGACGCTACCTCCGCGCCGGAGCCAACCCAGGCTCCCGCCGTGGCAGTCAGCGATACGATGCTTCACCTTGCGGTCACGCCGTTGCCCCAGGACACTTTTTATCCTTGGCTCGCTACCAGCAGTGGTCAATTGGTATTCCGACCCATGATGGAAAACCTGACTACCATTTGGCCTGAAAGCGGGGTTTCAACCGTTTTGCCCCAACTGGCCCGCGAGTGGGAGATCAGTCCCGATGCCAGCGAGTACACGTTCCACCTCCAGGAGGGCGTCCAGTTCCACTTCGGGCACGGAGAATTCACCGTGGCCGACGTAGTCCTTACGGCAGACCAGCAGATGTCCGACGCGTTGGCTGGCTGCAAAGCTCCGCTATCGCGGTTCATGGGAGCCGACTCTATGACGGGGATGATCGCCAACGGCAATATGGAGGTAATCGACGACTACACCTTCAAGATGCGGCTGGCGGCGCCACAGGTGGATGTAGCCTCCTGGTGGTTCAACATTCTGCAAATAGGGTGCATGACGGTTCGCAGTTCGGCGCAACACGCTGCCGAAGGGGATGCCATGTTCGAGACCGGCCCCGCGGGAACCGGCGCCTACCAGTTTGTGGCACGCGAGTTGAAGGAGTTTACTGAATACGAAGCTGTGCCTTTCGACCATTGGCGCGTGAACCCTGAATTCAAGCATCTCAAAATTACCACCGCTCCTGAAGACCTGACCCGCCTGGCGATGCTGCTGACCGGCGAGGCCAACATGGTGGATGTTCCGAAGGTGCTCCACCAGCAGGCCATTGACGATGGTATGGAGATTCTGGAAAGCCCGCTGCCCACGGTCGGCCTCACCATTGTTCCCTTTGGCCAGTACTACGTCAGCCAGGTCAACTGGAACCCGGAAACCGAACCCTGGACGGCGCCCGGTGAAACGGGAAGGCTGGTGCGGGAGGCGATGAACCGGGCCATCAATCGGGAACAGATTATCAACGAGCTGTTCAAGGGCCGCGGCGAATCCATGTACACCACCATTTTCCATGATTCACTAGAAGGCTGGAACCCCCGGTGGGAGGAAGAGTTTGCGGAGAAGTACCGCTACGACCCGGAGCTGGCCAGGCAACTACTGGATCAGGCGGGCTACCCTGGTGATAACGGGCAGAATCGCTTTAGCCTGGAAGTGTGGCAAAGTAGCCTGCCTGGCCTGCCGGAGACCATTGAAGTCGCCCAGACCGTGGCGCAATCTTTTGAGGACATCGGCATCGACGCAAAGCTGGTGGAGGTCGAGTTCGCCCGAGCCATCGACGCTTTCAGGGACCGCCACGACGCCCACTTCATCCTGCCAGTGCGGATGACCCTTCGGCCCATCACCGCCAACACCCGGATTTATTACTACACCGGTGACATTAATCCGGCGACCGGCATTCCCGGAGGAGGCGTAGCATACATAGAAGACCCGCTCTATGACGAAACCTATCACCGGCTCCTCGTGGAAACTGACCTCGATGAACGCGATCGGCTGGCTCGGGCAATGGGCGATAATATCTACGACAACTATCGCGCCATCCCCATCGTCAACATTCGTTCGACCCTCGTGGTGGACCCCGATGAAGTGGCCGAGTACGTTTTCGGCAGCATTACCGGTGTGTTTGGTCATCTGGAATACGTCAAGGCTGCCCGGTAAGATGTCGATTGCCGATTTTTTGGGGGCGGATTTCGTAATTCTGCCCCCATTTTCATCACTTCACAGCATGGGAACTCCCCCTGTTAGCCATAATTGACATCACAAGTTGCCGATGCTACCGTTTTGCGGCGTAAGCATCTGACACCTTACCTCAGCTTCAATCGACGGGGGATATTCATATGAGGGCTTTTCAGGCGACCAGGTTGCTTCACACGTTCGGGCTACCACTGTTGATGCTGTCCTTGGCCGCCTTGCTGGCCTGCAACCCAGCGACTCCCACCGAAGAACCCGCGTCGGCTGACCCTACCAGTGCGCCTGCTTCCAGCGGCGATGCCACTGCGGCGGCCGCGCCCACTGTGGCGCCGGGCGCGGCCGAGGAAGAAATCATGCTGCATCTGGTGGTCACCCCGTTGCCCCAGGACACCTACTACCCCTGGCTGGCCACCAGCGGCGGCCATCTACCGATGCGCCCCATGTGGGAAAACCTGACCACCATCGACCCCAAAACCGGCGTTACTGAAATTTACCCGCAACTCGCCCGCGATTGGGAAATTAGCGCCGACGCCAGGGAATATACCTTCCATCTGCAGGAGGGTATTCCCTTTCATTTCGGGCACGGTGAATTCACCGTGCAGGACGTGATTCTGACCATCGACCAGCAAGCATCAGATCCTCTGGCCGGATGCAAGGCGGCGCTCACCAAGTTCATGGGCGCCGATTCAATGACCGAGATGATCGCAAACGGCGACATGGACGTGATTGACGACCACACCTTTAAAATGCGGCTGGCGGCGCCGCAGGTGGACGTGGCCTCCTGGTGGTTCAACATTCTTGTAATACCCTGCGCCGCCGTCCGAAGTTCGGCCCAACATACTGCCCAAGGCGATGCCATGTTCGAGACCGGGCCCGCCGGCACCGGAGCCTATCAATTCGTCAGCCGCACTCTGAAAGATACGGCCGTGTTTGAAGCGGTCCCCTATGACCACTGGCGGGTGAACCCCGAATTCAAAAATCTCAAACTCACTTCGGCCCCGGAAGATTTGACTCGTCTCGCCATGCTGCTCACCGGCGAAGCCAACATGGTGGACGTGCCCAAGGTGCTGCACCAGCAGGCCATCGACAACAGCATGGAAGTCATCGAAAGCCCATTGCCTTCCGTCGGCCTCACGATATTGCCTTTCGGCCAGTACTACGTCAGCCAGGTGAACTGGAAACCGGACACGGTACCCTGGACGGCGCCCGGTGAAACGGGCAACCTGGTGCGGGAGGCCCTGAACCGGGCCATTAACCGCGAACAGATTATCAACGAGCTGTTCAAGGGCCGCGGCGAACCGATGTACAACACCATCTACCACCACTCGTTGGAAGGTTGGAATCCACGCTGGGAGGAAGAATTCGACGAGAAATACGGCTACGATCCCGAACTGGCCAAACAGTTGCTGGACCAGGCCGGATTCCCCGGAGATAACGGCCAAAACCGTTTTAGCATGGAAGTTTATCAATCCAGCCTGCCCGGTCTGCCCGAAACCATCGAGGTGGCTCAGACCGTTGCCCAATCGTTCGAGGACATCGGTATTGACGTAGAGTTGGTAGAAGTGGAATTCGCCCGCGCCTTGGACGCATTTCGCGGCCGGCACGACGCCCACTTCGTTCTGCCGGTACGTCAAACGCTGCGGCAAATGAACGCGAATATGCGCATTTACTACTACACCGGCCCAACCAATCCAGACCTCGGCATCCCCAAGGGTGGCGTGGCCTATCTGGAAGACCCGTTGTATGACGAAACCTACGAAGCGCTGTTGAAAGAAACCGACCCGGAAGAACGCCACCGGCTGGCGCAACGCATGGGCGACGACATCTACGACACCTACCGCACCATCCCTATCGTGAACGTCCGCGCCACGTTGGTCATCAACCCGGAGGAAGTCGGAGAGTATAAATTCGGCAGCCTCACCGGTGTATTCGGGCACCTGGAGTACGCCAAAATCGCGAGGTAGTCCGCAGAATTCAATCCTAATGACCGATTGACCCCACTGGTCGGGTGTGGCCGGAGCTTTGCGGCCCCAACGACACCCGACTCCGAAATTCTGTCGATCCCTCTGGCACATAACTGAGGAGGCGAAAATGCAGCGGTTTATCTTGTACCGCGTCGGGCAGGCTATCATCGCCGTGCTTTTGGTAAGCGTCATCGTGTTTATGCTCTCCAATCTCACCGGCGACCCCACGTCGGTCATGCTGCCAATGGGCGAAGCGACCCCGGAGGACATTGCCGAGCTGAAGGCAAAGTGGGGCCTGGACAAGCCGCTCCATATGCGCTACCTCGTCTTCCTGGGCAACGCCGTTCAGGGCGATTTCGGCGACTCCTACGCCTTCGGTGGGCAAACCGCCATGGGCATGGTCGCCGACCGGTTCCCGGCCACCCTGCAGTTGGGCGGTCTCGCAATGGTTATCGCCCTGGTAATCGGCGTGCCGCTGGGTGTGATTACGGCGGCGCGCAAAGACACCTGGCTGGATTATCAAGGCAAGGGGCTGGCGTTTCTGGGCCAATCCGTACCGAGCTTCTGGCTGGGCATCATGCTGCTGTGGCTCTTCGCGGTTAAGCTAGGCTGGTTGCCATCCTCCGGCAAGGGAGGTTTCGACCACCTGATAATGCCGGCGTTTACGCTGGGATTTTTCCAGGTTGCCGCCCTGCTGCGGCTCATTCGGTCGTCCATGCTGGACGTGCTGGACACCGAGTTCGTCAAGCTGGCGCGCATCAAGGGCGTGCCGGAATGGAAAGTCGTCTGGAAGCACTGCCTGCGTAACGCCTTTATCGCGCCGCTAACCTATTTCGCCATTATCATCGGCGGGTTGTTCACCGGAACGGTCATCGTGGAGACGGTGTTCTCCTGGCCGGGCGTGGGCCAACTAGCGGTGGGCGCGGTGAGAGGCCGGGACTTCCAAGTGCTACAGGCGGTAGTCATCATCGGGTCGTCCATCTATATTCTGGCCAACCTGGCCGTTGATATTTTATACGCTTACCTGGACCCGCGGATTCGCTACTCGTAGGCGAACAGTGACTTGTCTCTAACCACACTCAAATTGCGCCGAACAGCGAATCCACCCACTTGTAAATCCTCTTTATCGGCAACCGCACACGGCGGAGGATGAAACCATGGCTATCACCACGTCACCAGTACCAGCAGTTCCGGTTGCGGAGGGTGCCGCCGCCCCAGCAAGCAGCGGTTCCAGAATCAGACATTGGATCTCGGAAGTCAGGAGATTGCCGCTATTTCCCCTCACATTGCTCCTAGTGTTCCTGATAATTCCGGCAATCTTCGCTGAACTGATTGCGCCTCACGATCCGCGGCGCGGCGACCTTGACGACCGTCTGGTGCCTCCGGCGTGGTCAAGCGACCAGGTTTCCATCCGCACCGTGGTGGAGCGGGTCGACCGAAACAACCGCCAAAATGAGATCAAGCTGACCGACGCTGAACGCACGATCCGCATCGGCGACGGATCCGTCGCCGGCAAACCCGATGGCACCGTGCCGGTGGTTGGCGATCAGGTACATATCCTGGTCAAACCGGGCGGTTCCCTGAAGTACCTGCTGGGCACCGACAAGAATGGGATGGACATTTTCAGTCGAATTGTCCACGGCGCTCGACTGGCGCTGGTGGTGTCGCTGATGGCTATTTTCGTGTCGGGAATCATCGGCACGGTACTGGGTATATTGGCCGGTTACTACGGAGGCTGGATTGACACCGTGGTGATGCGTTTGGTGGATATGTCACTGTCGATATCACTCGTGCTGGTAGCGCTGGTGTTGGCGGCAACGCTAGGCCCGCGCATCGAGAATGTGCTGATAGTAGTGTGCCTGTTCCTCTGGTCGCGGTACGCCCGCCTCGTGCGCGGAGAAACCCTGGCTCTCAAGACGCAGGACTTTATCGCCCGTTCGCGGGTGGCGGGCGCGTCGCAGTTCCGCATCATGCTGAGGCACATATTCCCCAACCTGATTAATACCATCATCGTGTTGGCAACCCTGCAGCTGGGATTCGTCATCCTGCTGGAAGCCGGCCTCAGCTTCCTGGGCGCCGGTATCCCCCGCCCCAACCCGGCATGGGGACTCATGGTCGCCGACGGTCGCGAGCTTATCATCGACTCCTGGTGGGTATCCTTCTTCCCCGGCCTGGGAATTCTGTTCACCGTCCTGTCGGTAAACCTGATGGGCGACTGGCTGCGGGACCGCCTCGATCCCAAGCAACGCAACGTCTAGATTGACGGCGTCTTCGATTCAATACAGACCGGCAACCTACAAAACCGTAATCCACACCCGGCAATCTACACCCGGTAATCCACACCAGGCAGGGGCGAGCATTTTTTCGCCCCTGCCTTTATATTTGTAGCCACTATGTTGATGTTTACTATGTTGCTGTCGGCAGCCAGGCGGCTTTCCCATCTGTTCAGGCCGAATCCGGTCAGCCCACGGTTGTCCACGCAATCTCCGGAAACTCCTCAGGAACCCCACGATGGAGACCTTGGGCACATCGTGCCCGGCTGGGTCGAACACGCCCGTGTCGACCACCGCGCCCGCAACCGCAAGCGCTGTATCCTGACCACCGGCATGGTGGCAATCACGGCGGTGCTGGCCATCGTAATCTGGTTCAACTGGTTCAGCCTGCCCAATCCGGTGCGCTGGTTCAGCGGCAGTCCAGACACGGCGGCCACTTCGGCGTCCGCCGCTGGGCAGTGGTCAATGTTGGGGTACCGAACCTCGCTGACCGGTTACGTTGCCGATGTGCCGCAGCAGCCGTCCGGAAAACTGGCATGGTCGGTTAGTCTGGGAACCCCGACCCGTTCGGCTCCGCTGGTTATGGACGGTGTGCTCTACGCCGGCGGCCATTTCAAGGTGATGGCGCTGGATGCCCACACCGGCGAACCCATGTGGACTGTGGACACCCCCGGCCCGATGGACCATGCCCTGACGCTATCGAACAACGGCCTGGTGTACGTGGGGCAAACCGATCACCGAATGCTGGCGTTGAACCGGGAAACCGGCGCGGTGGTGTGGAAGTTTCAGGCTAACTTACCCATCACCGCGTCGGCGCTGGTGCATGACGGTATCGCTTACGTAACGTCTGCCAGCAACCGGATTTACGCCCTGGACGCCCAGAGTGGCGACAAGCTGTGGCAGCACCGGATTAATGGCAACGTGAAGACAACCCCGGCAGTGCACGACGGAGACCTTTTCGCCGCCGATGATGAGGGCAATCTCCACATCATTGACGCCCACTCGGGGCGCAAGCGGTTCCGGTTCCGTTCGCCCGGCTCGGCATCCGGTCCGCCCGTGGTGAGCGGCGGCCTGGTGTACTTGGCGTCCGGCGGTTCGCTGTACGCGATTGACGCTGGGGCCAAAGGGCTGCCGGGCCTGTTCTGGGTGAAGCGTGCCTGGGCGCAACTCTGGATCTGGCAGGTTCCGCTGGTGCCAGCTCCACCCGCCCAGCGCGGCGAAATCTGGCGGTTCTTCCCCGAGGAACGGGCTTCCCAGGGCGTGATTGCCTCCCCGGCCATTGCCGACGGCGTGTATTACCTGGGCGACGGCGATGGACTGTTCTATGCCCGCGATGCTAAAACCGACCAGGAACACTGGCGGTTCACCGCCGCCGGCCCAATCGTCAGCTCCCCGGTGGTGTTGGGCGAGCGGGTGTACTTCGGCGCGCGCGACGGAATGCTGTACGCGCTCAACCGCAGCGACGGCACGGTGGTATGGAAGCTTGACCTCGGAGCGCCGGTGGAACTGCCGGTGGCGTTTGCCGATGGTCGGCTCTTCATCCGCACCAACGACGGAATGCTGCACGCGGTGGATTAGACGCCGGGCGCAGTCCCCGGATTCATTGGCCCTACAACCAGTGCGTTTCGTATTCTGCCGACAGCGGCGTCATCGTATCCAGGTCCCAGTCGAACGTCAGCACCGCCGAATCCTCGCCGCAAATCGCCTGCAACACCCGCTTACCTCCGCTGGCCACCACGCTTACTGCCTCGGTGAAATCAAGGTCATCGGCTTCCCAGCCGGAGCGATTGCAGACCATGATGGGCAACCCGGTATCCAGCGTGCGCTGCTCCCACTCGCCCACGGGACCGCAGTCGCCGGGGCCCCAGGAGGCGGGCGAAACCAACAGTTGCGCCCCCCGGTCCTTCAGGATGCCCGCCACGTCATTGCTGTAGGCATCGGCGCAGATGACTATTCCCACCGCAGTACCGCTTCCGTCCCCATCGGGAATGTCGATGGGCGCGATCTCCGCGCCGGGCGACGACCAGGATTCCGGGCCTCTCAGCGCCTTTACCTTGCGGTGGCGGCCGATGATGTTGCCATCCGGCCCAATGACGAACACCGTGTTGTACATCAACCCGGCCGACGGGTCGCGCTCCGGATGCGACAGGAACACGGTAACGCCCAGCTCGGCCACCCGGTGGCAGAAACCCTGCATCCAGTCATCGGGTTGTGGCAGTATCCAGTCCGTACCGATGACCTCGGCGAATTTGTAGCCGGTAATGAACAGCTCGGGCGTGATTACCCAGTCGGTGCCCAACTCGGCGGCGAGAGCCAACCCGCGTTCGGCCAGGTCGCGATTGTGGGGAATATCAGCCGTAACCGGAGACAGGTGCAACTTCGCGATACGCAAAGGTTTCATCGGCAAACTACCTGCGGCCCAGATTCGCCGCCGACACTGCGGCGTCAGGGGACGAAATTTGTCCGAATTATAGCACGCAACTGCTGGAAACTATCCAGCAGACGGTTACGGGATGCCGGTCAACCAATCGGCGTGCCGGCTATTGCTGGTACAGGATGCGCCCGCAGGTACTGCACGGCACCTGTGCGTCGCGGTCGCGCAGCTGGCGCAGCACGTTGCTGGGCAGTGTCATCCGGCACGACAGGCACACGCGACCGTTGTCCACCAGGGCGATGGCCGTGCCGGCCTTGTTATACCGCAGCCGCTCGTAACGCCGCATATCAGCGTCCGGGAATATCGAGGCCATGGTCTCGCGCTGGCCGATGGCTTCGTCCCGGTCGGTGGCCAGCTGGACCAGGCGCTTATTGAGGTCGGCAACCTCCGACTCCCATCCTGACTCCGCCGATTCCATCTGCTCCAGCGCAGTAACGGCGGCCGCTTCGTGTGTCCGCCGTTCTTCCTCAAGTTCCTGTATCAGCTCATCTTTCTGGGCCACCTGGAATTTGTTCGAATCAGCCTCGCGCTGGATCGCGGACAGGTCGCGCCGGGATGTGTTGGAGTTATAGAGCCGACTTTCCAACCCAACCAGCCGTTCACGGAGTCGTTCAACCTCATCTCGTTGGGCTCCCAGGTTGGCCTGAATTGCAGCGGCGCGCGCACGGTGTTGTTCGACTTGGCTGGTCAGGTCAGGCCGATTGACTCCGGCCGCGAGCCGTTTTTCGACCCGCACGCGGTCGGAATCGATGTTGTCAATCCGGTGGTCGATTTCCTGCAAGGTGAAAAGTTGTTGCGGCGTGGTCATGGCTTTGCCTGCTCCGGTCGGCATATCGCCAACAGTTTCAGTCTAGCAGGCATAATTCTGGTGTCAACGCGCGACGGCTTCTCACGCATACCCGCTTTAATCTGTCATTGGGATGAGCGCCCGCTCATCCCGAACTCGTCGAAGGACGTGGGAATCTCGATGAGGTTTAGCACACGTCGGCGAACCTCCGTTGCTATGGCGACGGGATTGCCGCGCTACGCTCGTAATGACAAAGTGGGTACGCATGAAAAGTGGATAGGCGTGAGGCGACGGCCCACTTCCAATCGACTGAACCCTCTGCCGGCCCAGCTTCGCAACGTTCACTGGGCAACGCCCAGCCGGCCAGGTTCAACGTGTCAGGTTCAACGTGTATAGTGGGGGCCGCCGCCCTTGGCGCAACTCTATAACTAAAGATGGCTGAGCGATAACGATGCGCGTGCTCCACTTCTCCGACCTGCATATCGGCGTCGAGAACTATGGTCGCACCGATCCCAACACCGGGTTGTCCACGCGGTTGGGCGACTTCTTGGCCGCGCTCGACGAACTGGTCGAGTTTGCCCTATCCAACCGCGTTGACCTGGTGGTGCTGGCCGGCGATGCGTACAAAGGGCGCGACCCATCGCAAACCCACCAGCGGGAGTTGGCCATCCGCCTGCGCCGACTTTCCGCCGCCGGCATCCCCACTTTTCTGCTCGCCGGCAACCACGACCTGCCGGCAATGGCAAGCCGGGCCAACGCCGTTGAGATATTCGCCACGCTGGATGTTCCCAACGTCTACGTCGGCTCGCGTCTGGCTAACCACACCATCAATACCCCCGCCGGGCCGGTGCAAATTGTCGCCGTACCCTGGCCCACCCGGGGAGCCATGCTGGCCCGTGATGAATCACGGGGACTGTCCATCGAGCAAATCCGTCAGGCCACCGAAGACCGAATGACCGCGGCGATAATGCGCAACGTTGAGACGCTGGACCCGGACACGCCGGCGATTCTCACCGGCCACGTTACCGTCAACGGCGCCACCACCGGAACCGAACGCTCGATGATGCTGGGCAATGACCACGTGCTGAACATGAGCGCCATTGGCCAGCCTCAGCTGGAATACGTGGCGCTGGGCCATATCCACAAACACCAGGTGCTCCGCGCTGCCGCTCCGGTGGTGGCCTATTCCGGCAGCCTGCAGCGGGTGGATTTCTCGGAGGAATCTGACGAAAAGGGCTTCTGCGTGGTGGACATCAACCCCCAGGCGCCGCAGGGTCAGCGGCTGCAAGATTTTCAGTTCCATCCCATCGGCGCCCGTCCCTTCGTAACCGTCGCGGCGACCGTTCCCGACGCCGAGGCCAACCCCACCGATTTCGTGGTGAGGGCCATCGGCAGACGGGAGGTCGCCGGTGCAATCGTGCGGCTGCGCATCACGTTGTCCGGTGAGCAATCGGCACGCCTGCGCGATGCAGACCTGCGGCCGGCCCTGTCTTCGGCGCACTACGTCGCCAGCATTTCCCGCGAAGTTACCGACCAGGAACGGCGGCGCGCTCCAATCGACTCATCGGATTTGCAACCAATGGCGGCCCTGCGTATGTACCTTGAAAGCCGTGGCGTCAACGCAGATCGGCAGCAGTTGATGCTGGAACGTGCAGAACAACTGCTGTCCGACATTCAGGCCGGCGAGTAACGGCTGGCAACAGCGCAGCGGTGTCGCGGCGTGTGACTCCGTCCGCTTCTCACGCGTACCCACTTTAATCTGTCATTGCGAGGAGCATAGCGACGTGGCAATCTCGATGAGGTTGAACATACGTTGGCGAACCGCCGTTGCTACGGCGACGAGATTGCCACGCTGCGCTCGCAATGACATAGTGGGTATGCACGAGCCGTCCGGTTCTGTTGCCCGCCTATTCTCAATCACCGATAGAATGACGATACTCTGTCCCAACGATGTCGCCCAAACCCTCCGGTTCCCGACATTTTGCGAATAATGCAATGAACCACATCGACTGCGGCGGGAATATCACCAGCGTGCCAGGCATTGAGGCCGGGCACTGGACCAATCGGCACGCCGCCACCGGATGTACCGCGATACTGTGCCGCCACGGAGCAGTGGGTGGTGTTGCGGTACGCGGCGGTTCGCCCGGCACCCACGAAACCGACCTGCTCAACCCGATCCGCCGCGTTGACCGGGTGCATGGGGTGATGCTCAGTGGCGGCAGCGCATTCGGACTGGCGGCGGCCATCGGCTTGCAACGCTGGCTGGAAGAGCAGGGCATCGGGTTTGAAACCAGACACGCTCGAGTACCCATCGTGCCGGCGGCCATCCTTTACGACTTGGGCATCGGCGAGCCTTCCGTGCGGCCCGACGCGGATGCGGGTTACGCGGCCGGGGCGGTCGCATCCAACGCTCCGTTGGTCGCGGGCACGGTGGGCGCGGGAACCGGGGCTACGGTGGCCAAGGGCCTGGGAGCCGCCGGGGCCATCAAAGGGGGCATCGGTTCCGCCAGCATCACCCTGGCCGATGGCGTGTCGGTCGGCGCAGCGGTCGCCGTCAACGCCTGGGGCGGCGTCTACGACCACTACAACGGCACACTGATCGCCGGCCCACGCCGAGATGGTGGACGGATGTCGGACCCCGTGGAGGTAGTGCTCAACGGCGAGGCCGCCGCCGCCGCTGCCCTCCTGGCGAACACCACCATCGGGGTGGTCGCCACCGACGCCGCGCTGGACAAGATGCAATCCAACTTCGTCGCTTCCTCGGCCCACGATGGTCTGGCTCTGACCATCCGACCGTGCCATACCCCCACCGACGGCGATACGCTGTTCTGCCTGGCCACCGGCCAAAACGCCGCGCCGGCCGACCTCGTGGCAATCGTTACCGCCGCAACCCAGGTTACCGCCCTGGCGGTCATCGACGCCTTGCAGTCAGCAACGGGCCTGGCCGGCTTCCCGTCGATTCAGGAACTCTGATGCCCAGCGATAACATATCGGCGAACCGCGACTTAAGGATTGGCTTCATCGGCGTGGGCACGTTGGGTCGAGGTCTCGCCCTGGCGCTGGACGGGGTGGGCTGCAACGTAACCGCCGCCGCCAGCCGCCGTCGGGACAGCGCAAATTGGCTGGCCGATCGCGTCAGCAGTTGTCAGGCGTTGGACGCAGCCCAGGACGTTGCCGATGCTTGCGATCTGGTGTTCATTACCACGCCCGACGGTGTCATCGCCGATGTTGCCGGGTCTGTGAGGTGGCGCAACGACCAGGGTGTTGCCCATTGCTGCGGGGCGGCATCGGTAGAGTTGCTGGCGTCAGCGGCGGCGTCCGGCGCAGCGGTGGGCGCGATGCACCCCTTTCAAACCTTCGCCGGCCTGAGCGAGCCGGCCGACGCCGCCCGCCGGCTCACCGGAGTAACCTTCGCCGTGGCCGCCACCGGCTGGCTGGAAGACTACCTGCCCCGCCTGGCTGAAACTCTCGGCGGTCGCGCCATCACCATCTCCGACGATATGCGCCCTCTGTACCATGCCAGCGCCGTGCTGGGGTGCGGGCAGGTTACGGCGCTGCTCGACGCCGCCATCAGTCTCTGGTCTGAACTCGGCCTGAGCCGGGAGGACGGTACACAGGCCGCCATTCCCTTGGCCAGGGCCACCATCGAGGCTATCGCCAACGCCGGTACGGAGGGCGCCGTAACCGGCCCGGCGGTCCGCGGCGACGCCGCCACCGTGCAAGCCCACATGGATGCCCTCGCGCGCCACGCCCCACATCTCGTGCCCTTGTATCGCCAGCTCACCCTGGCGTCCCTGCCCCTGGCTCGCAGCAGGGGAATCGACGCCGAGCGCATCGCGCGTTTGGTCGATGCAGTCGCCGGCGACGGGTCGGCCTGATACAATCGCCCCACCATGGCTATTACAATCACGCGACTGGCCGAGATGAAGCGATCTGGGGAGAAAATCCCCATGGTTACCGCTTACGACTACACTGCTGCCCGCATCGCCGACGCCGCCGGAATTCCCATCCTGCTGGTTGGTGACAGCCTGGGCATGGTGGTGCTGGGCTATGATTCCACCATACCCGTCACTATGGACGACATGGTGCATCACGCCCGCATGGTGAGTCGAGGCGCCAAGGAGGCGCTGGTGGTTGCCGATCTGCCCTTCATGGCCTACCAGGTGAACGCCGAGGAAGCAATGCGGAACGCGGGCCGGCTGATGCAGGAGGGGGGCGCTCACACCGTCAAGCTGGAAGGCGGGGTGTCGATCGCCGATACCGTGCGGCGGATCGTCGACGCCGGCGTGCCGGTGATGGGCCACATCGGGCTCACGCCGCAGTCGGTGAACGCGTTGGGAGGATACCGGGTGCAGGGACGCACCAAGGCGGCGGCGCGGCGGGTGCTCGACGACGCCCAGGCGCTGGAGAACGCCGGAGCGTACGCCGTGGTGCTCGAGTGTGTTCCGAGCCCGCTGGCCAAAGTCATCACCGAACGGCTGACCATCCCGACCATCGGCATCGGCGCCGGGCCCGATTGCGACGGTCAGGTGCAGGTGTTCCACGACATGCTGGGGCTGTACTCCGAGTTTCTCCCCAAGCACGCCCGCCGCTACGCCAACCTTGCAGAAGACGTGTCGGCGGCGTTTCGCCGGTACGCCGAGGATGTACGCGGTGGCGATTTCCCCAGTGCAGCGGAAAGCTTCACGATGAACGAGAGTTTGCTGACCGACCTGCTGGATACCTGATGTGGGGTTTCAGCTGGAGGAGGAGCAGGTAGAACGCGGTAGTCCGTTCGACGTGGTGGCCCAACATATTGGCAGGTTCCTGTCCACCTTCCTGATTCTCTGGGCCACACTCACCAGCATCGTTTCCTACTCGCGAATTATTACTTCGGGAAGCGAGCCGCTCGCCTGGCACGAAACTGCTACAATCATCATATCTGCCGCCGCCGTCACGGTCGGAATCGCGTTCCCGCTGTCCATCGCTGTCGTAGCTGTCCATCGCTGTCGTAGAGGGAATACCAATGGTTTTTGCACATTTCATCAAACTCCGTAATCGCGAGGAAAGCTTGGAGCAAGGACGCGAGGAAGGGCGCGAAGCAGGCCGCAAGCAAGGCCTTAAAGAGGGGCGCGATGCAACCAACCGTCTATGGATGGACTGGGTCAGGCGCAAAGCGGAGGCCGAATCTGCTGGGGAGTCTTTCGATGAGCCGCCCCCCAATCTGCAATCCAGTAACGGTGCCAACGATAGCTCGCCTGTTTGATCACCAATTGCATCCAAGGACGAACGCAATATGCCCAGACTCGAAGGAAAGACCGCGATCGTAACCGGAGCCAGCCGCGGCATCGGCGCCGAAGTGAGCCGGCTGTTCGCTGCCGAAGGCGCCCGCGTCATTTGCGCTGCCCGCACGGTGAACGAGGGAGACCACCCTCTGGAAGGTTCCTTGTCCAAAACCATCGCCGATATCAAGGAAGCCGGCGGAGAGGCCACTGCGGTGGCCGCCAACATTTCGCTACCCGAAGACTGCGAGATGCTGGTGGAGGAAACCCGTCGCATCTACGGCCCGGTGGACGTGTTGGTCAACAACGCCGCCCTCACCTACTACCTGCCCATCAAGGATTTCCCGGTCAATCGCTGGATGCGATCCTGGGCGGTAAACTTCCACGCCCCCTTCATTCTCAGTCAGCTGGTGTTGGCCGACATGATCCCCCGCGAGTCGGGCAGTATCGTCAACATATCTTCCGGCGCCGCCGTCGGCCCGGGTCGGGGTCCGTACACCACGCCAACCAACAACGGGACCTGCTATGGGGCGGAAAAAGCCGCCCTGGAACGGTTCTCCCAGGGACTGGCCCAGGAAGTTTTCGAACACGGTATCTCGGTAACCGCGGTGGCGCCCTCCCTGGTAGTACCGACCCCGGGCACGGTTTTCCACCACCTGGTGGATGGCATGGACGACCCACGCGGCGAACCGCCGGAGATGCTGGCCCGGGCCACGCTTTTGCTAGCATCGGAATCTCCGGAAAAAGTCACTGGTCGAGTGTGTTACAGCCAGCAGATTCTGCTTGAATTCGGCTGGATCGAAGCAGGCCGAGGCTGGGGAGTAGACGACACCCGCGGGCCGGGCAGCGGATACAGCCAAATCTGACCGCCGTGGTAAGATAGCCGAAATTCCCAGCACAGGAGACCCACCATGGAATTCCAGTTCGGTACTGAGGACGCTACGTTCCAGAACGATTTGCGTCAGTTTATCTCCGACGAGTACGTTCCCGAATGGGAACTGGGCGAACGGGGCGCTGGCGAGGATAACTGGCAGCGAACACTGGACGTGCGCCGCAAGCTGGCCGACCGGGGTTGGCTCACCATGCACTGGCCGGAGGAGTACGGCGGACAGGCCGCCTCACCGGTTCGCACCGCCATCTTCAACGAGGCAATGACCTATCACCGGGCCCCCGGCCGCGACAACTTCGGTGTCCGCATGATGGGCGCCACGCTGATGATTCACGGCACCGACGAGCAGAAGGCCGAACACCTGCCCCTGGTCGCCAAAGGTGAAGTGCAGTGGTGCCAGGGCTACAGCGAACCGGAATCCGGCTCCGACCTGGCCTCCCTGAGCACCCGCGCCATCCGCGACGGCGACGATTTCGTCATCAACGGTAGCAAAATCTGGACCTCCATGGGGCATCGCGGCGACTGGATCATGCTGCTGACACGCACCGATACCGACGCGCCCAAGCACCGGGGCATCAGTTTCTTCCTGGTCGACATGAAAACGCCCGGCATTGAGGTGCGCCCCATCATCAACATGGGCGGTCGCCACGAGTTCAATCAGGTGATTTTCGACAACGTGCGCGTCCCGGCACGCAACATCGTTGGCGAGGAAAACCGCGGCTGGTACGTCGCAGTCACCCTGCTGGATTTTGAACGCTCCGGAATCGACTACTCGGCAGCCGCCCGCCGCCATCTGGACGACACGCGCCAGTGGGCCGACGGCATCAACCGCAACGGCAAGCCGCTGAGTCAGGAACCCTGGGTTCGCAACGTGCTGGCCGACCGCTACATCGAAACCGAAGTTGCCCGGCTCATCGCCTACAACGTGGCCTGGATGCAGGGCGAGGGGTTGGTGCCCAACAAAGAAGCGTCGATGTCCAAGGTATTCGGCAGCGAAACCGTGCAGCGCACCACCGCTTCTTGCCTGGAAATCATGGGCATGTACGGTGGGCTGCGCGACGAAAAGTGGACACCGCTGGAAGCGGATATGCAGGAGCATTGGCTGCGCGCCTTCTCCCACACCATCGCAGCCGGCACGAGTGAGGTGCAGCGAAACATTATTGCGAGTAGGGGGCTGGGTTTGCCGCGGGGGTAGGCGGCCCGCTAGCGTGCGAAAGTATGCGACTGCCCAACGCGGAACACGCGCATGTCGAACCGGCGAAAATTGTGGACTATTTGCTGTCGGATGACCATCCAAAGGGTGGCAGCAAGGCAGGTTTCTTTGTCAGGTTCGGGTTCAATCGCACACAGTGGCGCCTTTTAGAGCAGGCGTTGCTGGCCCACGGAAGGGACCATGGAATCGTCGCTACCTATGAAACTCAACACGGCCTGCTCTTTGTTATTCATGGTACTATCGAAACACCGGACGGTCGAAATCCGCGGATAAGAACCGTTTGGATGATTGATCACGGCTACGATCCGCCCCGGATCGTTACCGCCTATCCGCTGGAGACGTAGATATGATTCGTGAGCTTGGCTTGGTCGCGCTTACCGAAGATTTGTTGAAGTACGGGCTCAGAGCCGGCGACGTTGGCACCGTCGTACACGTTCATCCTCACGACGTGGCATACATCGTTGAGTTTATATCCCCCGAAGGTAAAACCATTGCAGTGGCCCCCGTCGAGCATGGACAGGTCCGCCCAGCAACCCCTGCTGAACTTCCGGCGGACACTGTCCGCTACGATAGAACTCCCGACGGCGTAGCCATACTGTCGCTGACCAACCCCAGGAAACGCAACGTGTTGTCGTCTGCCGTCCTGGCAGCGTTGGAGGAATGGCTCGCTGAAATTGCCAATGACCCGGCCGCCCGCGTCGTCGTCATCCGCGCGGAGGGGCCGGTGTTCAGTTCCGGCCACGACCTGAACGAACTGGTTGACGGCGACGCCGAGCAATACGCGGACGTTTTCGCCGCCTGCACCCGCGTTATGGAGGCTATCCGCCTGCTGCCCAAACCGGTGATCGCCCAGGTGCAGGGACTGGCCACCGCCGCCGGTTGCCAGCTGGTTGCCACCTGCGACATCGCCGTGGCCGCTGACAACGCCGCCTTTGCCACCCCAGGCGTCCAGATTGGGTTGTTCTGCACCACGCCCGGCGTGGCGGTGGCCCGTTCCGTGATGCCCAAAAAGGCCATGGAAATGCTGCTCACCGGCCGGCCCATCTCGGCGCAGGAAGCCCTGGAATTTGGCCTGATCAGCCGCATCGCGCCGGCCGACGAGCTGGAAGCGCAGACGATGCTGCTGGCCCAGCAGATTGCTTCCGCCAGCGCCCACGCCCTCGCCCTGGGCAAGGCCGCCTTCTACCAGCAAATCGAGATGCACCGTCCGGCGGCCTACCAGTTCGCCAGCCAGGTCATGGTGGACAACCTGCTGGCCGATGATGCCAAAGAGGGTATTTCGGCATTTCTGGAGAAGCGTCCGCCGGTTTGGAGGACGTAAGGGTTTGGGACTGAATTTACATCGATGGACAGGATGCACAGGATTGTTAGTCAGGGGTCATTAAATCCTGCTCATCCTGTATATCCATGCAATAGTTAAATAGTTGCTTTGTGGGGGCAGACAAATGGCGTTGCAAGAATTTATCAAAGGTTCATTCGATAGCCATTGGGAATGGATGGAACGCTATGTGGACGGGTTGACCCAGGCCGAGATCGAGTTCGCTCCCAACGACCAGTGCCACTCCATCGGCTTCATCCTGTGGCACTACGGACGCGCGCTGGACATGTGGGTGCAGTCGCTGGCCCGTCGCGGCGGCGTCCAACTCTACGAAACCGGATGGGCTGAGCGGCTCGGCAAACAACCCGAGCCCATGGACGTGGGCTTCGGATACTCGGCGGAAGATTTGGGCAACTGGCAATGTCCGGACAAGGCCGTGCTGCTGGAATACGCCAACACCGCCCGCAACAACCTGCTGGAATTCCTGGCCGAGCACGACGACGCCTCGCTGGTAAGTACCGAAATGACCAACCGTCGCGGCGAAACCATGGCCGTGGTCGATATGTTCCGACTGCTTATCTGGGAAGTTAACCAGCACGGCGGCCAAGCTGGCTACCTGCGCGGTATGCAGCGGGGGTTGGGACAGTAGCGCCGGAATAGCACATCCATGAGCATGAGAAATCTCTACGACTACCAGCAAGAATTGCTGGAAAAATCCCAGGCCGCCCTCGCCCCGGACAGAGCGAGGGTTATGATGCAGTTGCCCACTGGCGGCGGCAAAACAGAGATTGCCGGTGCCCTGCTGAAGGATTTTCTCGTTGACGGGCGCAAAGCGGTTTGGCTGACGCACCGCGAAGAACTGGCAAATCAGACTGAAGACCGGCTGTCGTCAAACTGGTCGGTATCCGCAATGAGCGGCACCGACAGTTGGAGTCCACGCCGGCCAGCACCCCGTATCGTCAACGGTGTCGTTATCCTGAAAGCACAAACCGTCAGTCGTCGGAATAAGGATTCGTCGGGAGTCTGGGATAACTACGGCCCCGACGATTTGCTGGTCATTGATGAAGCGCACCACGCCCCGGCTACCGGCTGGGAACGGGCGATAGAACAATGGCCGGGCAAGGTTTGGGGATTGACCGCCACGCCATGGCGGCTGTCGTTGCGGGATGGATTCGACCACCTATTTCATTCTCTTGTCACTGGGCCTCAAACAGCCGAGATGCAGGATGATGAGTATTTGGCATGCTCGAGCGTATATGCTCCGCAGCCGGATGACAGGATTGCCGGCGGAGTCGTTGGGACTATAGGCGATTACACCGAAGGCGGTATCACAAATGCCAACGGTGACGACGGCGATGGCGGCCGTTTCATAATGACGACTCTTGCCGTTAATTTCTGGAGAACCAATGCCGCCGGCAGGCAGACAGTAGCCTATGCCGTTTCCAAAGGACACGCCGACAACCTGGTGCGGGAGTTCACTGGTAGGGGTATTTCCGCGGCAGCGATACTGTCCGATACGTCGTCGGACGACCGGAAGCGGGCAATTACAGATTTCGAGAACGGAAATCTCACGGTGCTGGTCAACGTGGCCGTAGCCACCGAGGGTTTTGACCTGCCCGGCGCATCTTGCGTGATGATAACCCGCCCCACCAAAAGCTTGGCATTGTACCTGCAAATGGTTGGCCGGGGCCTGCGGCCCAAGCCAGACGGCGGCGACTGCCTGGTTCTGGACTTGGCCGGCAATGCTGAGGAACACGGCCTTCCCGAAGACCATCGCGAATGGTCGTTGGCCCGCCGCGGCAACCCGGTGGCCGGAGACCCGCCGGTGCGCTACTGCCACCAATGCAATTTTATGGCCCACCCCGCACACCATAAGTGTCCGAAGTGTGGCGCAGACCTAGGAAAACCCTGCCTACGCTGCGGCAAGTTTCGCCCTTGGAGCCGCTGGGCAGAAGGAAGCGGTTGCCCTCATGAGCACGAAGCTGTGTGCGATTACTGCCACTCCGATGTCCACAGTGCCATCGGCATCGGCACCAGGAGTCGAAAACGTTGCGACCACTGCCGGCGCAACAGGCTGTTTAGTAAATGGACTCGCGAGTTGCTTTGCCAAGTGAACCACGAACCTGTTTGCGATGACTGCGATGATGATTTACATCGCTACATAGGCCTCCCACGATGGCCATTTTCGCCGGATGTTACAGACAACCCGAGGGGATACAATTCGTACATCAACCGGGCAATTGGGAACAGCAAGTACAGTTCATCACGAGACTGGCTCTCAGTGGTTTCAGACCTGGACAATGCCATCGCATTGGCACCGGAATCTGCCAAACCCATGAGGGCGTATGCCCTGCGCGGAGTGGCACGTCACAACTTGAAGCAATACGACGATGCGATTGGTGATTTCAACATCGCTATCGAGCGCAACCCACAGTTCACTTTTGCCTACAAATGTCGCGCCGATACTTTTCTGGAGATTGAGCGGTTTCAGGAAGCAATCGACGATCACTCACGGGCTATTGATCTGCAGGTATCAGCCAGCGAACCATACCAATATCGTGCTGCTGCCCACTGCAAAGCGGGCCGTTTGGAGGATTCACTCTCGGATTATAGTACTGCGATCCATTCGAATACGAGCGCTTGGAGTCTGGGATTCCTGCATATCATGCGTGCATCGGTTCATATTAAACTTGGTAATATAGAACTTGCAGAAGCCGATTTCGCAACCATTGAGACCGCGATTAAGACAGGTCACAAATTCTGGGACGAAATGATTCTGGGTGATATGTATGAGAGAAGGGCCGAGATGTACGAAGAGCTTGGCGGTCAAGATGCAGCGGAACTTGACCGCCAAAAAGCTAAAGAACTGAACGACAAAATGGAGGTGGGCAGAAACGCAGGTCCGAGTTGATGCCGTTAGCGGCTATACTCACAAAAGCCTCGGCACTGTTTACGCTCACATTAGCGTTGACGTCTGTACCTCAAGTCTGGGCGTGAGTTTAAAATACCGCCAACACTGTTATAAAATCTGTGTACGACACGTTCGCGAGGGAGACACGCATGGCTGACAGTACACTGCAATATCGCTATAACCCTTTGCACCAGGACATTATCTGCGCCGAATCTGCCATCGATGCGCTGCCGGCCACCGTGGACGCCCTGGGCGCCAGCCGGGCGATGATCACCTGCGGGCCAACGATCCTGCGGGCCTGCAACGTAGTCCCACGGGTTCAGGAGGCGCTGGGGTCCCGCTACGTCGGCACGTACTCCGGCGTTTCGCCGCACTCGCCGGTGCAAACGGTCGAAGAGGGTACGGCGATGGCGAAAGAGACGCAACCCGATGTCTTCATCAGCGTGGGCGGGGGCAGCACCCATGACACCACCAAGGCAATCGCCACGCTGCTGGCCGAGGGCGGAGACATCCGCGACTATGCCGTCATCTTCGAACCGCCGGACAAAATTATAGTGCCGCCCACGCCGTCGCCCAAGCTGCCCATCCTCAGCGTGCCCACCACCATGGGGTGCGCCGAGTTCAGTCGCGGTGGCGGCGGTATCACTGACCACGAGCAGGGCCGCAAACTGAGCATAGCCGGCGACGGCGTAACCCACCGCACCGTCATCATCGACGGCCAGGCCCTGGCCACCACTCCTCTGCGCATCCTGGTGTCCACCGCCATCGGGCAGTTGCGCATCGCCATCGAGACCGTCTATTCCACCGGGCGCAACCCCATCGGCGACGGCATGGCGCTGCACGCGATTCGGCTGCTCTTTGAGAACCTGCCCAAATGCCACGAAGGCGACATCGACACGCTGCTCACCACCAAAACCGCCTGCGCTATGGCTTCGCTGGCGTCCTTCGGCGGCCTGGGCCTGAATACCGCCACCTGCCACCATGTGGGCGGCCTTTACGACGTTCCGCACGGGGAGGCCAACGCCATCCTGCTGCCTCACACCATGCGCTACAACCTGGACGCCTGCGCCGACCGACAGCGTATGATCGCCGAGGCCATCGGGGTCGCCAACAGCGCCATGACCGACGAGGAAGCCGGACTGGCCGCGGCGGATGCGGTGGACGGCCTGTGCCGCGACCTGGAGCTACCCCGCACCTTGCGTGAGGTGGGCGTGCCCGAAGACGGCCTGGAATACATCGCCACCGCCACCCTCCAGGACCGCAGCCTGAGCACCAACCCCAAGCCCATCACCGACGCGGGGCCGATCATGGAGGTGCTGCACGCGGCCTACTAAAAAAATCCCCTCTCCGTTGAGGGGAGAGGGACAGGGTGAAAACCCAGAAAATAGTCGGGGCGAGGGCGTGACCGTCAGACCTGCTCCGACACTTGCAGGAAAACTACTCCGGCAGCATCGGCCCGAGCTTGATCGGGTGGGTCAATGGTGTACCCCGCCACCACCGCGATGGATTCTTCGTCGAATACCGCAGCCAAGATATCCGCTGTCTCCCGCGCCCGGCGGATATCGCCCGCGGCGACTTTGTTTGACGCTTCGATAGATATCCAAACCGGCGTTGGCGCTGCTTGTCCTTGGGCCCGAACGATAATGTCAGTTTCGGTGACTCTGTTTTCCTGACGACCGGTAATCACACCATTATCCGCACCGGTTTCCACGGGATCAGTCAGGGCGGGCACGGGCTCCTGCGCCGGGCTTTGCATCACCCGCGTCCGCCTCAACCCCAAGCGTTGGCTGATCAGTGGCCGGATCCGACGGTGCAATAGTGTTTCCAGCGCGAAGCCTTTCAAATCTCCTACGTCGGTCTTCAGTTGGGCCACATCGGTCTTCAGCTCGGCCACATCGGTCTTCAGCTCGGCCACATCGGTCTTCAGCTCGGCCACATCGGTCTTCAGCTCGGCCACATCGGTCTTCAGCTCGGCCACATCGGTCTTCAGCTCGGCCACATCGGTCTTCAGCTCGGCCACATCGGTCTTCAGCTCGGCCACATCGGTCTTCAGCTCGGCCACATCGGTCTTCAGCTCGGCCACATCGACTTTCAGCTCAGCTATGTCGGCCTCGATACGCTCGAGGCGGACCGGCATGCCGAGGAATTCCTCCGTCAATAGGACACGAAGAAGCAATCGCTGCGCATCCGGATTCGCCTGCAATTCGGCGATTATGCGTGCAACCAAAGATTCCGGGTCGATTTGCGATTCGGCGGCCACCTTTAGATTCTACCACCCACTAGCTTTTATCCTGCATCCGGCAGCGTCACAAATTCTCGATCTCCACCGGCTCCACGGTGTCGGCCAGCTGGAATCCAAACACCCTGGAGTAGAAGTACGCCTCCGCCTCCAGCGCCCGCTTGATGTTCTCGGCCCGCCGGAATCCGTGCTGCTCGCCCTCGAAGGGCAGATACGCGCAGGGCAGACCCTTGGCCCGCACCGCGTCGAACATCATTTCGGCCTGGTTGGGCGGTACGATGCGGTCTTCCAGACCCTGCAGCAGGATGATCGGGCAGGACAACCGCTCCACATGGCGGATGGGCGAACGCTGCCGGTACGTCTCCGCCCCCTCCGGATACGGCGCAACCAGCCGGTCCAGGTAGCGCGACTCAAACTTGTGCGTGTCGGATGCCAGCGCTTCCAGGTCAGAGATGCCGTAGTAGCTGGCGCCGGCGGCGAACACGTTGCGGAACGTCAGCGCGGCCAGCGTCGTGTAGCCGCCGGCGCTGCCGCCTCGTATCGCCAGCCGGTCGCCGTCGGCCAGACCCTGATGCACCAGGTGCAGCGCGGCATTGGCGCAGTCGTCCACATCCACCACGCCCCAGTTGCCGTTGAGCAGCTGACGGTAGACCCGCCCGTAACCCACGCTGCCGCCGTAGTTCACGTCCACTACCGCAAACCCCCGCGTCGTCCAGAACTGGATGGACATATCCAGCACTCTCGACGCCGCGCCCGTCGGCCCGCCGTGACTCGACACCAGCAGGGGTGGTTTCTCGCCGTCGGGCGGCGCAAACTCGGGATTGCGGGGCGCGTAATACAGCGCGTAAGCCGGCCGGCCGTCATTGGATGGAAACTCGATGCTCTGCGCCGGGGATATGTAGCCCGCATCCACCGCAGTTGACGAGGACTGCCGCAGGGTGTCCCAGTAGCCGTCGCTCAGGTTTACCCTGATGAGAGACAGGTGCCGGTCGGCCGCGCCGGCAATCACGATGGCCGTCCGGCCTGATACTGCCAGGTCGCCGCGGCCGGCTTCTGTAGCCGGCACGTCCAGAGCCGTCATTGTGCCGACCGATGGGTTCAGCAAGTTCAGCGACCATACACCACGCCGGTTCACCGAGCATACCACGTTGCCGTTGCCAGCAAATCCGTAGGTGCGGGTGCCAAACATCCATTGAGGCCGGGCATATTCAGCGTCATCCGGATACAGGGCTTCGTGCTCGCCATCCTGGTAGCGGTACAAGTTCCACCAACCCGTCTGATCGGACACGTAGTGCAGCACGCCGTCGGGCGACCATTCGGGCTGAAACACCGAGACGCTCTCGCCGCCAGCCATCAGCGTCGCCTCGCCCAACGACCCGTCCGCCAGCACCGACGCCATCCGGAGATGCGTACCGTCCCAGGGCATATTGGGATGATTCCAGGACAGCCAGGCCAGCGTACTCCCGTCCGGACTCAACCGGGGTGTTGAGACAAAATCCCAGCCCGACGCCAGTACCGTCTGTTCCCCATTGCCGCCAGCCGGCACGGCGGCGATGGTGTTGACGATGTTGTCCGGGTCGGTGTGGTCTTCGCGTACGCAGATGAGACGGTTGCGGCCACTATCCAGCACGGCATCCGCGTAGCGCATCGGGCCAGCGGGCGTGATGGCCACGGGCCCGCCGCCAGCCTCCACCCGGTAGATGCGCTGGTCGTCAAAGTTCGAGAACCAGACTACGCCGCCGTTGGCCAGCCACGCTCCGCCGCCATACTCGTGGACGCGGGTGCGCGCGTTGAAGGGCGGCGGGTTCACTTCGGTAACGTGCCCATCGGGCGTCATTCGCACGACGACGTAGCGCCCGCCTTCGGAGAGGCGCGATTCCGTCCACAGCGCCGCGTCGCCATCGATGGCCACCTGTCCCAACCCCACGGCCTCGGCCACGATGGTATCGGCGGTGATGGGCGAATGCCAGGAGCCGTAGGGTGCGGTGGTTGGGTTGGTAGTGGTCATGTCTGAAACTCCGAAACCGTGAATGCGGGATGGCAACCATTTTGCCACCAGACCGGAACTTCTCCTGGAGGCTCCGTAAGCGGCAACGTTCCGTTGTCCCCCTCACGCCACCGCCGGCATTACTTCGGCGGCTATGGTTTCCATAGCGGGGAAGACTTCCGCCGGGTCGCCGGAATAAGGCGATACCACGATGCGGGCGACTCCCACGTCGGCGAAGGCCTGGGCGTTGGCGCGCATCTCGTCCGGCGTGGCGCCCAGGGTGAAACGGCCCGGCCTCCCGCCCTGCAACGGCACGCTGACCGACACCGGGATGGTCGCCGGATCCCGGTCGGCGCGCTCGGCCTGTTCGTGGAGGTAGCGGAGCCCTGGGCTAAGTCCTCCGGCGGCATGGCGGTAGGATGCCAACCGTCGCCGTGGCGCGCCGCCCGCCGGATGGCCGCCCGACTGGTGCCGCCGATGAGCAGGGGCACGCCCTCCGGACGCACCGGGCGGGGCGAGAAGGCCATATCAGAAAACTGGAAGAAACGCCCGTCGTAGCGCGGATCGTCTTCGCACCACAGGGTCTTCATAATCTCGATGGACTCGTCGGTATACGCGCCCCGCTCGGCGAAGGGAACGCCCATGGCTTCCAGCTCGGTGTCAATGACGCCGACGCCCACGCCCAGCACCACCCTCCCGTTGGACAGCTGATCCAGCGTCGCCGCCTGCTTGACCAGCCGCATGGGATTGTGGTAGGGCAGCACCAGGACACTGGTGCCCAACATAATCCGCTGGGTTTGGGCAGCGGCAAAGGCCAGGATGGTCATGGGGTCGTAGTACGGGCGGTTGCCGAGTCGTTCATAAACGTAGCTGACGTTGAATACGTGGTCGCTGGCCCAGACGGAATCGAAGCCGAGCTCCTCGGCGCGGACGGCGGTGCGCACCACGTCCTGCACGTCGGTCAAACCCTGGTTGTTGGATAGCGAAAAGCCAATATTCACAGTACGCCTCCTGATAAGCGATCATCTCCTCTCCCTTGATGGGAGAGGGATAGAGCCTGCCCCGGGCTTGACCCGGGGGTGAGGGTGAAATTGCCCGCACCTGCCGTCCGTCCCTCACCCCAACTCCCTCCCATTGGAGACCGTAGAATAATGTTGTCATTGCGAGAAGCGAAGCGACGTGGCAATCTCGATCCGGTAACCGGGTTTTCTTCGCCAACAAGATCGCCACGCTTCGCTCGCAATGACAGTTTACTCAAAGGTCTCCAGTGGAAGAGGGGCCCAATGCGCGCCCATTAGTCGGTAAAGAAGTTGCGCGGGTTATCCACCATGATGGCATCCACGTCGGCCTGGGTGGCACCCAGCTCCAGCAGGCGGGGCAGCACGTTGCGCGTGATGAACAGGTAGCCGTCGGGGTTGAACGCCTCCCGCTCCCGTCGCAGTTCCTCCGAAGGCTGCACCACCGGGGTCGAGTGGTCGTGGGACAGCATCAGACGGTGCGCCCATCCGGCGTCGATAAGCTGCTTGACCACCTCGGTGCGAGCCTCCCACCGGGGGGTCTCCGGCGTGCGTCCGCCCGGATAACGGTCGAGGCCCAGCCAGACTCCTTCGTCCAGCAGGCCGGTCAGGTAACTCACGTCGGTATCGTCGTTGCTGTGGTCGATGTACACCCGGTTGAGGTCGACACCCTCCTCCTTCAGGATACGCACCTGCTGCTCGCCAACCCGGTCGGGCGACCAGGTATGGGTACTGATGCGTGTGCCAGTGGCGTTGCCGGCTCGGGCGGCGGCGCGAAGGACGATCTCCTCGTTTTCGGTAACACCGCCCCGGTCGCTGGCCACCTTGATGATGCCGGCCTTCACGCCGGTATCCTCGATGCCTTCCTCGATTTCCTTGATGAACAGGGCCGCGACCTTGTCCACCGGCGCGCCCCAAAAGATGCGCGGGATGGCGAGGTGATTCCCGGTGCAACCGATGACGTGGACGCCCGTTCGTCGGCTCACTTCCTGCATCATGGCAACGTCCCGTCCCAGGTCCAGGGTGGTAACGTCGATGATGGTCCTAACGCCGCCGGCGTAGGCTTCGGTGAGCGCCGCCGTCGCCCCTTCGGCGATGGCCGCCATGTCCTGGAATCCAGGATAGGTTGCCGCCGTGCCGGCCGCTCCCAGCGTGATGTGCTCGTGGCTCAGGGTGAATCCCAGGTCGGCGGAATCCACCGGCCCCAATACCGTATTGACTGCTGTCATGTTGGTTCCCCTCCGTTGGCGCTTGCCGCGTCGTGCGGCCAGATTGCCACATTGGTACGGAACTGGCAATGCGAACCAGCGGCTCACGCGTACCCACTTTGCCAAACCGGGAAGGGCCCGATCTACTGTCATTGCGAGCGCAGCGTGGCAATCTCGTGGGCGTAGCAAGGGCGTTGCAGCGTGGGTCGGCCACTGCCGGAGCGAGATTGCCGCGAATGCCTGACGGCATTCTCGCAATGACAGACTAAAGTGAGTACGCGTGAGGAACCAGCGGTGGAGTTCCGCCCTCACCCCAACACCCCCATCGCCTCGACGACGTAGGCCCCGGCAGCAGTGGGAATCAGCCGGTCGTCATCGTCCCGCAGCCGCCCTTCGGCATCTATGCTGACGTGGGTCCAATGGGGGACGAACGGGCCCAGCAGTTGCTCGGCGTTGTCGGCGCAGAGGCCGCCGGCTACCATCAAGCCCAGCTCCGGCGCGTCCCACGCGATGGCATCCAGGTAGCTCACGGAACGGGCAGCGTCCAGCGGGAGGCCCAATCCCTCCGAGGCGTCCACCAGCACGTCGGTGACTAAACCGACGTAGTCGGTGCAGCGGCGGGCGATCTCAGCCGGGTCGTGGCCGGCCGATTCCATGGCCTCGCGCCCCACCTGCAAGACGATGCGTCGTGGATTGCTGAGGCGGCGGTATTCGGCCAGCGCGCCCAGGTCGGGCCAGGGTTCACCGCGGGTGGCGTTGATTTGCACGCCGTGGCAATTGGGGCCGCCAAGGTCGCTGGCGCGGATCAACGCATCGGCCAGGTTGGAGCCGGCCCGGGGTCGGTAATGCACCAGGTTCAGGCAACGCGGGTCATCAGAAAAGATACCGGCGATGGTGTCCGGCAGCGGACAGCGCCCGGGAGCGCCGCTGGGACGCCCGGCCAGCAGCGCGTTGCTCAGTAGTGCTCCGCACATCAGCAGCCGGGCCGACGACGCCGGCAGATGTTGCAATACTTCTGCTACTTCGCCGTCCGTTGAGAAGCCCGTGATGCCGATGTAGGGTGTCATCAGCTGACCGGCAGGCCCAGCTGCTCTGCCGCCATCTGGCGCAGCAGATACTTCTGCACCTTGCCGCTGGACGTCATGGGGTAGTCGTCCACAACCACCAGGTGGCGGGGTATCTTGAAGCTGGCCATCTTGCCCCGGCAGAAACCGTCCAGGTCCGCCTCCGTGATGGCCTGCCCGGGTTCCACCACCACGCAGGCGCAGGCGACTTCCGTGAGCCGGGCATCGGGTACGCCCACGACCTGCACTTTGTTCACCGCCGGATGTTCCAGCAGGAAAGCTTCCACCTCGGTGGGATCCACGTTCTCGCCGCCCACCTTCAGCTGATCCTTGTACCGCCCCAGGAAGCGCACGCTGCCGTCGTCCCGAATCGTCGCCACGTCGCCCGTGTGGAGCCAACCGTCGTCGTCAATCGCTTCAGCGGTGGCCTCCGGGCGCTTGTAATAACCCTGCATCAGCGCGTAGCCCCGCACGCACAGTTCGCCCATTGTGCTGGGGGGCAGAGTGCAGCCGGTGTCGGGGTCGATGACTTTAAACTCGTAGCCGGGCAGCGGGTGTCCGCTCTCGATGCAACGGTCGTCGATGGGGGCGTCCAGGAAGGTGCGGGTCGCGCCGACGCCCACCTCGGTCATCCCCCAGGCCGACAGGCTGGGGCACAGCTTTTCCTGCGTAGCGCGGGCCACCGGCTCGCTGCTGGCCATGCCCACCGCCAGCAGGATGGTGCGCAGGCTGCTCACGTCCACCCGGTCGATTTCGGGATGGTTGGTCAGGTCGAAGAAGTGGGAATCGAAGCCGTTGAGCACCGTGGCCTTTTCCGCTTCGAGCAGGTGCAACACCTCGCCGGCGTCGAACATGGTGGTCAGCACCATACGCGCGCCGGTGACCCATGACATCAACGGCCCTTCGTAGAGGCCGAAGCAGTGGAACAGCGGCAGGTACATCAGGATGGTGTCCCGGGGCGACATGGCCATGCGGTTGGCGGCGTCGGTGATGGTGCGGATGGGGTTGTGACAGTGCATCACGCCCTTGGGGAAACCAGTGGTGCCGCTGGTGTACATTAGCAGGAAGGTATCGTCAGGGCTAACAGCAGCCTCCCGGAGGGCCAGCTCGTCGGCGGGCACCTCGTCAGCACCGGCCAGCATGGCATCCCAGGCGATGGCGCCGGCGGGCCGCTGCTCTCCCAGCATGATGACGTTGCGAAGGGCCGGGAAGGCCGCCGGGCGCAGGTTGTTGGGGTCGCCGCCGGCGATTTCCGGAGCTACCTCGGCCACCATCCCGCCGAAGTCCACCGGGCCGGAGCGGTCCATCAGGATGAGCACGGCGGAGTCGGAATGGTTGACCAGGTATTCCATGTCCGACGTGCGGAACCTTGTGTTGATGGGAACCAGCACCGCGCCGATCTTGGCCACCCCGCCCAGCAGGAACAGCCATTCCACCCGGTTGGGCATCCAGATGGACACCTTGTCGCCGGCCTGCACGCCCAGGTTGATCAGCGCCCGCGCCACGCGGTCGATCTCGTCCCGATACGCGTCGAAAGACCAGCGCCGGCCCTCATAAACCAGGGCCTCCCGCGGGCCAAACCGCCGTGCGGCCTGATTGATAAGTTCGCCTACAGTCTGTTTCTCAAACCAAACGGGCATGAGTCAATTCCTCTACTACAACCTCGTGGTCAAAATACGGCCTTTCCGGGCACGCGGTAGCGAGTCTAGAAAACGCGCCCCAGGTCCACCTGCAATCCCGGGAGAAGCGGGGAAGTCAAAATATCGGTAGCGCCGTATCGTCCGGCGACTATGTACCGTTCGCCAGCCAACCTCAGCTGTTCAACCGTTGCTTCGACGGGATGTGCCATCCAGTACTCAGCGACACCGAATCGAGCGTACAATTCCATCTTGACGTTGCGATCCATCGCCTCCGTGGAGGGCGATGCAACCTCGACCACCAAGTCGGGCGCGCCGTGGATGTTGGGCTCGGTAATGATACCGGCCCGGCCCGCCGCAACGAACAGCAAATCGGGCTGCACCACGTTGGTGTCGGACAGGTAGACATCCGTCGGCGCAACGAACACCTCGCCCAAGCCGTTGTCCCGGACGAATGGGCCGATCGCATAAAGCAAATTAATCAAAACCCTCTGATGAGGTGTGGTTGGCGCTGGAGCCAAAATCAAATCACCGTCTATCAGTTCGTAGCGAACGTCATCGGAGCTGTTCAGGTAATCCTGATAGGTGTACTTGACACCTGGCTTGGGGGTAACCACGGCTTGCCATCCTCTCCGGTCATCTCACCAAAGTCCCGTCGCCAATCCGGTCTATCCGGTTCATCCGTGCAGATTGGAGGCCGCCGGCGCCAGGGCCTTCAGCTCCGGCATCACCTCTTTCGCGAACAGGCGCATATTCGCTTCGGCTGCTGCGTAGGGCATGGCGGCGTAGCTGAAGGCGCCGACGTAGCTGTCGTGGCCAGTACGCGCCTGGATGTGGCGGATTTTTTCGTAGCATTGCTCCGGCGTGCCCCACACTTGCAGGTTCACGAAGAAGTCCACCACCTCGTCGTCGCCATAATCGAACATCTTCTCGGCCACCTTGCCGTAGTATTCGTACCCCTTGATGTTCTTGTGCACGTCCGCCTTGAACTCGTAGTGGTCCATTACGGTGTTCCAGTAGCCGCCGATGTAGCGACGGGCCATTTCCCGGGCGTAGTCCTCGTCCTCGTGGCAGAAGGTCCAGCAGGCCACGACCGGCGCTGGCGGGTTGCCGGCGTGGCTTTCCGCCCAGGCGGCCCGGTAGTTGGTCAGGTCTCGCTCGACTTCATCCCAGGGTTTTTGCGGAATCACGAGCATACCCACGCCGAGCTGCGCCATGATGCGGCTGCTCTCCGGCGAGATGGCGGCGGCGAAGGTGCGGCCCTGAAAACTGCGGAAGGGGTTGGGACGGATTTCCCGGCGGGGCTGCTTGATGTACTCGCCGTCGAACTCGCAGAACCCGCTCTCCAGCCCGCTCAGGATGCACTCGGCTGACTCGATGAACCGGGTGCGCGATTCGTTCATGTCGATACGGAACCCGTCGTATTCCACTTTGGCCAAGCCGCGCCCGACGCCCAGGATGAACCTGCCGTCGCTCAGGTTATCCAGCATACACACCTGCTCGGCGACGCGCATGGGGTCGTGCCACGGCAGCACGCAGACCATGCTGCCCAGCTGCAGGTTGGTGGTGCGTCCGGCCATGTAGGTCAGGAATTGCAACACGTCGGGGCACAAGGTGTAGTCGGTGAAGTGGTGCTCCACTCCCCAGATTGACTCAAACCCCAGTGGCTCCGCCAGGTCGGCCAGGCGCAGTTCATCCCGATAAACTTGGTAGTCGGTCGTGAATTTGCCGGGGTTCTGGAAGATGGTGGCGGTTCCGACGTGCATGATGGCCTCCCGGGGGTGTAAGGTTGCGGTCTAGTTTAATACGCTTTGGGGCACCGGAAAGTCCTTGATGAAGGATTTGGCGTAGGACATCCAGCCACCCTGATAGGGCCGGCTGGTATGGCGGATGAAGAAGTCCATATCGTCAGAGTTGAGTGCCGCCAGCAAGCGACCCATATCAACGTCGGGCTTGGGCTTGACGCAGTAGCCAGAATAAAAGGTGGCGTCCGGGTCGGGGCAAAGCTGGAAATTGGGCCGGCGATTCATGCCGGAGGTAAGGATTTTGTCGCCAAAGCCGGAGGTGATAGATACGTGCCGGCCAAAGGCGTACCAGCGCGCCGGGTCAAACTTGCCCTTATCACGATTCAGCAGGCGGGTTTTGTGGGATACAAGCCATTCGTAAGCGGCGGGGGCCTGGCTGGCGATATACACTTCGGACAGCAGTTTGCCGTGGTCATCATAGGGGAAGATAACGGCACGGCGCACGGGATCATGGCCGTCTTTCATAACGGAGGCTTTGACGATGGGACGCAAAATCCAGGGTTCCAGTCCGGTAGTATCAGCGGCGGGCCGGATAAACACGCGGTCGGCCAGGGTCTGAATGCCGACGTGAATGTCGGCAACATCGTCAAGAGGTACTCCGCGCCTGGCAAGGCTGAGCATCCTTTCTCGATCGCCATCGGTTGGCGCAACCCACCAGGGCTTTGAAGGGTCGTCTTTATCCAATATGACGGCGCCTCCATTGGCAACTGTCAGCCCGTCGTATTTTTCTACGGGGATATATTCCGTTTTCCCGTGTTTTTGAATAACTGCGATGGCAGTGTAGGTTGTTACACCGGGGAAAACCTGATGTTCACCGCAATCAATAATCTTTTGAACTTTGTGCGACTGAACTAGGTGACTGCGTAGCAAAGAGCCGGAATCGGAGCGCAGCCAGCTGGACGGTGTAATGTATCCTACCGTTCCACCACTGCGCACCAGTCCGAGACCCAATTCGTAGAATACCAAGTATAAATCAGTAGCTCCGCGAATTACGTTCCACTGTCCGACGATGCGTTGACGGCCGGACTGTTCCAAATGTTGAACTCGCACGTAGGGAGGGTTGCCAACTACGTGCGTGAATTGGCCGTAGTCGTCGTTGAACAACTTGCGCTGGAGGACATTCCGCACGGAAAGGTTCCAGTCGATACGCTCGCTGGGATACCAACTATTAATGATTGTATCCAGCTGAGCCCGGCATCGGGCTATGGCATTTTGGTCAATGTCATAGCCGGTCATGCGCCGCAGTGCTGCCAAAGCGTCGGCGCGGCTCAATCTGGCCAGCACACGATGGGCAACGGCAGTGAGGAAAGCCCCATCACCGCAGGCCGGGTCGCAGATTGCCGCCGCCGCCAATTCGTCTGAGTTTGCCGGCAACACGTTGTCCAGGATTAGCTCGACGACCGGCGCCGGTGTATAGACGACGCCATGCCGTTTGCGCGCCGATGTGCTCATGGCGACAAGTGCCTCAACTCGATGCGCCGGGCCATTCTGGTGAAAAAGAGGTCCACGTTCAGCTCGTTTGCCAGAGCCGCGCGGCTATCCTCGCTGATGTCCAAAGCCACGGGGTCAGTAACTCCCATTATGGCGTCTTGGTCGGTGTCAAGGGTAACAACGCCGATGGCCATTTCATCAGGAGCGTGGATGTGTTCGTGGTCAGCCCGGAGGCGGGCGTACCGTTGAATATCGTGATCTCTGATGGTTTCCCTTCTGGTAATTTCACCGGCCCGATTTTTGTACGGTATGGGATTGGTAACACAGAACAGGTTGCCGTACACGATGTTTCTGCGACGCAGGTTCGCAGTTTCGCCAATCTGCTGCTCAAAATAGTTGATGGAGTTCTGCCAGTAATTTGAGATGACAAACTTGATGCTGACAACGCCAAGTTCCTGCCCGTCTCTCGCAACAAGAACGTCAACGTCTTTGCCGTAGTACATCCCGCCCACATTCGCCTCGCGAGTGCTCTCCGGGGACTGCCCGGTGAAGGTGTAATCATCGCCGAGCTCATCCTGAACCCAGCCGTGGAGCACTCTGGTTTTCTGATTGGAACGTGTCCCGTGCTCCTGTACCAACCGGTATGATTGTTGCATAGCAGCCAGGAAACGTTGCATTCTGGTGGTGGCTTGCATAGTTTCATCCCGACTTTTCAGAATCTTCCGGGGGCAGGAAATCGTCCGGGTTCAGGCCGCGTTGTTTCAATCGGGCGCGTATTTCGGCATGGGCTTGCGCCTGTCCTTCTTCACGCCACTTTTCCCATCGCCGTTCTTCCAGAGGCTTGAGCAAATGACGTTCCAGAAACGGCGCAATCACCGGCTTGTACTCCGACGTTTCGTCCGCTACGCAGAGCAGCATCCCCCACATCAGGCAGTTCATCATCAGGCCAATTAGAATCGCCTCCCAGATTCCCAGCCCGACCTCCGCCGCCGTGTACTACGTCAATCCGATAGAGATGGCAACCGAAACGACGGCCATCCACGCTTTTTCTTTGCGCCGGCTCATGCCAGCGCCGCCTGCACCTGCTCCGGGGCGCAGGCTTGCATTACGGCCTGCGTTGATGCGATTTCGGGGCGGGCGGCGATGACGCGGACGAGAGCCACGTCCAAGCCCTCGGCCAGCTTGGCGAAGGCGGCGGCGGCTCCGTCGGGTTTGCCGTAGTAACCGACGGCCAGCAGGGCATCCGACGGGTAGGCGGCGGCCACTTCGTCCATATCGCCGCCACGGGTGCGGATGGCGTCGGCGCCGGCCAGCTCCTCGGTGTATCCCATGCGCTCGAAGTGGGCGCGGTAGCCGAAGGCGCGTTCTCGCTCGGTGGGGACGGCGGCGCCCAGCGGGTAGCCCAGGCAGTTTTTCGCAAAGGCGTTGCGGGCCACCTCCTCGTCATCATCCACGCAGATGCGGATGTACTCGACGACCTTGACCTCCGAGGGGTCGCGGCCGACTCGTTCCGCGCCCTCGGCGATGCGCTCACGGCTCCAGGCAATCTGGTCTGGCGTGCACCAGTTGAGGCAAACGCCATCGGCCAGTTCGCCGGCGAGACGCAGCATTTCGGGGCCCAGGGTGCCCAGATAGACCGGTGTGTTGGGAGCGGGACGGATTGCCATGCGGATGTTCTGGTAGTTGATGTGCTCGCCCTGGTAGGTGACGCGCTCACCCCGCACCAGGCCGCGCACGGTGGTCAGATAGTCGCGCATCAGGTTCAGGGCGGACACGCGGGGGAAGCCCAGGTCGCGGCGGTTGGCGGGGCGGTAGGCGCTGCCGGCTCCGATGCCCATGATGAACTTGCCACCCGTCTGCTGGCTGACGGTGCCGCCGGACATGGCGAAACCAATGGGCGTGCGGTACATGACCGGCGAGACGCCGATGCCGGTGGTCAGGCCGCCGGACACCACCTCGGCGCTGGCTTCCCAACGGCGCGCGCAGACCTGGAAGGAGTCGGCTCCGATATTCTCGGGTGTCCAGATGCTTTCGTAACCCAGCTGCGCAGCCTCCCGCGCCAGGTTCACCTGGTCATCCCAAGTCATGCCCAGCGTATGGTCCAGTCCGACACCAATTTCCATCTCAAAACCTCCCCGGAGATGCGCGTTTGCGCTCAAAATTCGACAGCCGGATTGTATCACGCCGCCTCTGTTGTAATGGTTAGCAGCCGTATGGGATACTCGATACGGAGAGCTAAAAGGAGAATCGGAGATGAAAACCGTAGCGGAAATTCAGCAAGCAATTTTAGAGCTCCCCAGGTCCGACTATGCCCTATTGAGCCGCTGGTTTTATGAAATGGACTGTGCGCAGTGGGACTTGGAGATAGCAGAAGATTCGCGTGACGGAAAGTTGGACTTCCTGGTCGCACAAGCCGCCAAAGCCAAAGCAGACGGCACACTGCAAGAACTCTGATGCACCGGGCAACACCCGAGTTCCGGCAACTTCTCGACCGGCTTCCAGAACCAATCCAGAGAGTTGCCAAACGGAACTTTGACCGGCTCAAAGCGAATCCAAGGCACCCCTCACTACAATTCAAGAAGGTCGGTACACTCTGGTCCGTTCGAGTCGGGCGTTCATATAGAGCGCTCGCCATTGAAGATAGCGATGACTTCATCTGGGTGTGGATTGGCACGCATGATGAGTATGTCAGACGGATTAGGTCATAGCCGGCAGCCGTGTGGGGTACTGGATAGCGGAGCCACAAAATGACCAACTTTGCCGACAAGAACATCTGGACGGGCGACAATCTGGACATCATATCTTCTTCCAGCAACGAGGGCGACGTGGTGCTGGACCCCTTCTGCGGCTGCGCCACGGCCTGCGTGGCCGCCGAGAATTTGGGCCGGCGGTGGATTGACATTGACATATCGCCCAAAGCCGTCGAACTGGTCAATATGCGGTTGCAGCAGACCATGGGCGAGCTGTTCCACAACCGCCTGGTAACGGCCCGCACCGACATTCCCCGGCGCACCGACATCGACGCGCCCCGTCCCTATCGCCAGAACAAGCACGTCCTCTTTGGCCAGCAAGAGGGCTGCTGCAACGGATGCAAATCCGCCTTCGAGTTTCGCCACCTGGAGGTTGACCACGTTATTCCGCAGTCCGGCGGAGGCACTGACCACATTGAGAACCTGCAGCTGCTGTGCGCCCACTGCAACCGGGTGAAGGGGGGCAGGACGCAAGAGTATCTGGTTATCCGGCTGCGAGAGATGGGCATGGCGGCGTAGCAATCGGTGAACCGGCCGGATCGGCTATCGCTGCTATAATGCCGCTGTCAGACCTACGCTGCCCGACCGGCTGGTGCATTATGACTACTACCCCGAAACTCATAACCGCCGCTGAACTGCTGGCCTTGCCCGATGACGGGTATCGGTACGAGCTGGTGCAAGGAGTATTAACCCAGAAGATGCCGCCACCAGGGAAGGAACACGGGGTCGTATCCAGCAGATTTGGCGCGGCGCTCAGCCACTATTCCGACTCCAACGACTACGGCACAGTCGGAGACAACCACGGCTATCGGCTGGAATCCAACCCGGACACGGTACGCGCTCCCGATGTGGCCTGGTTTGCCCCCGGACACCCGGCAGAAACCGCCGTAGGTTACCCTGAACAGGCCCCCGACTTGGTAGTGGAAGTCAAATCTCCCAACGATTCGCCGCGGGATATGGCGGCGCGAGCGGCCATGTGGCAGCGCTTCGGCAGCCGGGAAGTCTGGGTTGCCGACCCGGAGCCGGTTACCGTAACCAGATACCGGCCGGGCGAGGAGCCGGTAGTGTTAGGCGAGGATGATGTCCTCGACGGAGGTGAGTTGCTGCCCGGTTTCACCTCTCCGGTCTGGCAACTCTTCCGACGGCATCGCTAACCCCCCGTCCCCGACTGCCAAGCCGGCAGCCGGTGTTATAATCGGCGCCGGTTTGCAGGAGAGAGCTTTTTGGCCACGTTGATGGGCGCGCGCGCCACGGAGACCTTCCAGTCGTTCCGTCGCCGCGATTTCTCGCTGGTCTGGATCGCGGCCAACATCGCCATGATTGGGCGCCAGATGGAGGTCATTGCCGTATCCTGGCTGGTGCTCGAGCTGACCAACGGCAACGAGATTCTCGTCAGCCTGATCGGCGCCGCCGCCCTCAGCCTCGCCTTCCTGTCCGTTTTCGCCGGCGCGGTCGTCGACCGTCTACCCCGGCGCCGCCTCATGGCCCTGATGCAATTCGTGGCGGCGGCATTGGCAGTGTTGATGATGCTGTTGCTAATCTCCGGCATCCTCAAAGTCTGGATGGTTTTCGCCATCGTCATCGGCGGCGGCGCGTTTCGCACCTTCGAGCTCCCCGTTTCCAACGCGCTCATTATAGACACCGTCCCTCGGGAACGACTCAACAATGCGGTGGCCCTGCTCGGATTGGGTCAGAACCTTACCCAGTTCGTCGGCCCCATTGCAGCCGGCTTCCTCTACACGCCGCTGACGCCCGGTGGCCTCTATGGACTGATCGCCGGTTTGTACCTGCTGAGCGGCGCGCTGGCGCTGATGGTGCGAACCCGCAACACTACCTTTACTCACACCACGCCAGCAGAAATACTCCGGGGAGTGGCCGCCGGGCTGGCCCACGTGTGGGAGCGCAAGGAGCTGATGATGGCCCTCATCGTGGCCGCCATGTACAACGTAACCGGGTTTCCGTTCACGTCCGCCCTCATGCCGATCATCACCGACAAGGTACTGGGGGCCGGCCCGGAGGTTTTGGGCCTGCTCAACGGCGCAATGGGCGCCGGGGCAGTCATCGGAGCGTTGGTCGTCGCCGGCCTGGGCAACTTCCGGCGGCAGGGCTGGTGGCTGGTGTGGGCGGTAAACGGCTGGCACGGTTCCATGATTCTCTTTGCCGTTGTTATCCTCACGCTGCCCGGCCTGCTGCCGCTCAAGGTCGTAATCGCGATAGCAATGGCCGTCAAACTGCTCACCGGCATCGCCCGCGCCGGCTCTCTTCTGCTCGTTATGACCGTGCTCATGGGTAACTCCGAACCGGAGTACCGGGGACGCATGGGCGGCCTGCGCGTGCTGTCGATTCAGGCCCACTTTCCGGCCAGCTGGTTGAACGGGTGGATGGCTCGCGAGATCGGCGCTCCAATGACCGCCCTCACCCTGGGCCTGGTCGGAACGGCGGCCGTATTCCTGTGCCTCCTCTCCCGACGGCTGCGGGAAGCTTGAAGCCTTCACACATACCCAGATCGATCTGTCATTGCGAGCGCAGCGCGGCAATCTCGTCCCGCCGGTAACACTTTGCCCCACACGGGTGCCCTGCCCCTCCGGATTTGCCACGTCGCAACGCTCCTCGCAATGACAAACGGCCAGGTGGGACTGCAAAAGTGGGAAGCCGTGAGGCCTGAAGCCAGATGGCATCTTGCGCGGTGATTGGGCATAATGGGGGCGAATTCGCCAACCGAACGTAAACCGACGACTGTTCTTTCCCGCAGTCAATTTTCAGGAGGCCAACAATGACCACACCCCACATTCCATCAGAACAGGAAGTTTTGGGCTGGTTTGATTCGCTGAGCAACTGGGGTCGCTGGGGCGACGACGATGAACTGGGCACGCTGAATCTCATCAACGACGCCAAGCGGAAACAGGCCGCCGGGCTGGTTACCGAGGGCGTTACGGTGACGTGCTCGCGCCTTCTGGTGCCGGAGATTGCGCCCGATGTTACCAGCATCCCGCCCCTGCACTACATGGTTAATACCGGCGAGTCGGCACCCGCGGAGGGTGGCGGCGGCGCCAGCGATTTCCTCGGCGTGTCCTACCACGGATTGACCGTCACACACCTGGACAGCCTGTGCCATCAGTTCTGGAACGGCAAGATGTACAACGGCAAGGCCGCCAGCCTGGTTACGTCGGCAGAAAAAGCCACCGCCGGCGCCATCGACGCCGCCAAAAACGGCGTTATCACCCGTGGCGTCCTGTTGGACATTACCGCCGTTAAGGGCAAGGACTGGCTGGAGGCTGGCGAACCGGTATACACCGCCGACCTGGAGGCTGCCGAGGAAGCCCAGGGCGTGCGCGTTACCGAGGGCGATGCGCTCTGTATCCGGTTGGGTTGGTACAAACGCCGTCAGGAAGTCGGCGCGCCATCCGCCGCCGAGGGCCGGCCCGGCCTGCACGCTGAAACCCTGCCCTGGCTCCGCGAGCGCGGCGTGTCCATTGGGGCCTGCGACGCCTCGTGGGACGTTGCCCCCAGCCAGTACCCCTACGTTGGGCTGCCCATCCACAAGGTTGGCATCGTCGGAATGGGCCTGTGGCTGATTGACGCCGCCAACTTCGACGAGCTGGCGCCGGTCTGCCGCCGGCTGAACCGCTGGGATTTCATGTTCACCGTAGCGCCACTGCGCTGGCACAACGCTACCGGCTCCCCGGTAAACCCCCTGGCCACGTTCTAGGTGCAGTCGCCCCTCACCCAACCCCTCTCCCGGTCGGCGAGGGGCAAAACCCGCAGCAAACGGGCGTCTCCCTCTTCCTCTGGGAGAGGGTTGGGGTGAGGGGCGACAACCCCAAACGCCCTCTCACTTGATGGGCGAAGATTAGGGTTAGGGCGACCCCCTGACGGGAAGGGGTAATTTCCATAACAATATGACCAACTCGAATGACAACAACACTTACGGAGATGGTCTCCTCGCCCCCTACCGGGTACTGGACCTTACCGATAGTCGCGGTTTGCTGTGCGGCAAGATGCTCGCCGACCTGGGCGCCGATGTGGTGCAGGTGGAACCCCCCGGCGGAAGCGACGCCCGGCGCATCGGCCCGTTCTACCAGGATGATCCGGGCGTGGAGCGCAGCCTGTTCTGGTGGGCCCACTGTGCCAACAAGCGCGGCATCTCTCTGGACATCACCACTGTTGATGGCGTAGCCCTGCTTCGCCGCCTCGTCGCCAGCGCCGACTTTCTCATCGAATCCGCCGATCCCGGGCAGATGGCCTCTTGGGGCCTGTCCTGGCGCGACCTGCAGGGCATCAACCCCCGACTCGTCATGGTGTCCATAACCGCCTTCGGACAAGACGGCCCCTACGCGGATTATCTGGCGTCAGACATCGTGGGCATGGCCCTGGGCGGGTTCATGCACCTTACGGGCGACAGCGACCGGCCTCCGCTGCGGGTCAGTATGCCCCAGTTCTATCAGCACGGCAGCGCCGCCGGGGCCGCCGGCGCGATGATTGCCCACACGCACCGCGCGCTCACCGACGAAGGTCAGCACGTGGATGTGTCCTGCCAGCAGGCGGTGGCCCGCACCCTGGCCCACGCTCCCCAGTACTGGGACCTGGAACAAACCGTGCTGCGGCGCATGGGCGCTTATCGCGAGTCCGCCGGCGGAACCTTCACCCGCATCAACTGGCCCTGTAAAGATGGTTTCGTGAACTTCCAGCCCGGCGGTGGCACTGCCGGCGCGGCGCGTAGCGTGCGTGCCATGCTGGCCTGGATGACCGAGGAGGGCATGGGCAGCGCGTACCTGGATGCCGTCAACTGGGAGGAACTCGGCTACGGCACCGCCCGCGCCGAAATAATGGAGCAAACCGTCGCCGCCGTGGCTCCCTTCTTTATGACTCACACTCGCAACGAACTGGCGGATGGCGCGCTGGAACGGCGCATCCTGCTGTTTCCCGTCGCCACGCCCGGCGACATTCTGGAGCATCGCCAGCTGGAGGCACGCGGTTACTACGACCACATCGAGCACCCCGACCTCGGCGAAACCGTCACCTACCCCGGCCATTTCGTCAAAGACCTCACCGAACCGAGTCGCGTTGGCGTGCGCCGGCCACCACCCCGCGTCGGTGAGCACAACCGGGACATCTACTGCGGAGAATTGGGCTTGCGCGACGCCGACCTCTCCCGCCTCACCGAGCTGGGAATCATTTGAGTATTTACATTGATGAACAGGATATACAGGATGAATCGTTCCTATCCTATGCATCCTGTATATCCATGTCAGTTACGTAACGGAGAGTGGGTAATGGCAAGTTTGCCGCTGGAAGGACTGAAGGTTCTGGACTTTTGCTGGGTGGCCGTTGGCCCCATGACCACCAAGTACCTGGCCGAGTACGGAGCCACCGTGCTGCGGGTGGAGTCGGGCAACCGTCCCGAAACCCTGCGCCGCGCCGGACCTTTCGCCGGCGGCGAATCCGGCATCAACCGCTCCGGTTACTTCGCCAACTACAACGCCAACAAGTTCGGCCTGTCCATCGATATGAGCCATCCCCGCGCGCCGGAGCTCATCCTGCGCATCGCACGGTGGGCCGATGTCGTAACCGAGAACTTCACGCCCGGCACGCTGGAACGCTGGGGTTTGGGTTATGAACAGCTGCGCGAAGCTAATCCCCGCATCATCCTGTTCAGTGCGTCAATGCTCGGCCGCGGCGGCCCGATGCAGGCGCAGCCCGGCTTCGGGGCGGTGCTGTCATCTCTGGCCGGCTACACCAACATCATCGGCTGGCCCGACCGGGGCCCGGTAAACCCATACGGCGCCTACACTGACTTCGTCTGTCCCAAGTTCGCCGTCTCCGCAATCCTGGCCGCCGTCGACCGGCAAAGGCGCACCGGCGACGGCACCCATCTGGATATGTCCCAACTGGAATGCAGCTTGCACTTCGGCGGGTCGATGCTGCTCGACCGCGCGGTGAACGGACGGGAACCGGAGCTGGTGGGCAACCGCCATCCTGCGGCTTCGCCCCACGGCGCCTATCCCTGCCGGCCCGAACCCGACGGGGAATCAGACCGCTGGGTCGCCATTGCCACATTCACCGACCGGCAATGGGCGGCATTGCGCGACGCGATGGTCGCCGATGGGTTCACCGATGCGCCCTCGGGCGAGTTCCGCACCTTCCGCGTTCGTAAGGCCCACGAGGACAAACTCGACGGAATCATCGCCCTGTGGACGGTTACCCAGGATCGACGCGCCCTGATGCAACGGCTGCAAGGGGTGGGTGTACCCGCCGGCGTCGTTAACGACACCCACGACCTCTTTGACGACGCTCAACTGCAGCACCGCAACCACTTTACCTGGCTGGATCACCCCGAGATGGGCCCTTACGCCACCGACTACAGCGAGATGCACCTGTCTGCCACCCCCGGTCGCCTCGACCGCCCGGCTCCCCTGCTGGGCCAGGACACGGAGTATGGATTGATGGAGATTGTGGGGTTGAGCGAGGAGGAGTATGGGGAGTTGGCGGAAGACGGGGTGTTGGAGTGACGTCGCGAATGGCATTGCCATTTGAATTTACGCTGGAAGGGCCACCGGTATCACAGCAAGCCCGCCGCGGGGAACGGATACGGCAGTGGACTCAAGATGTGCGCAACGCCGCTGAATACTATTGGGACGGCTCACCTCCTGCTGTCGGGGCGATTATGGTCAGTATCGTGTACATTTTTGACAGCGTGCAGTTAGACGTTGATAATATCCCGAAACCCATCCTGGACGGGCTGAAAGGCTTGGTCTATGCCGATGACGGCCAGATAACCGACTTGATTTGCCGCAAGCGGGACAAGAATGATGACTTTCAAATATCGGGGCAATCACCAGTTTTTATTGAATTCCTCAGTCAAAGGACTGAGTTTCTGTACATTCGCATAAGCGACGCGCCGATTTCGGAGGTGTCGTTGTGATTGACGACCTTACCATCACCGAAAAGCAGTTTGCCGACATCAAAGCCGCAGAGTACCTCGCTAAAGGCTATCAGGTGTCTCGGGAAGCACCGATCGAGTTTCTCCCCGGTTATCGGGCCGATTTACTGGTCAAAAAGGAGGACGAAACAAAGGTCATTGAGATAAAGACGCAGCCATCGCTAGCAGCTAATCCTGCGCTGAGGCAGTTCGAGCGCATCATCAACTCCCGTCCTGGGTGGAGTTTCGAGCTGCAATTGGTCGGAGAACCGGAAGGACTGGCTGTAACGGAAGATGCCCGGGCACTGGACGAAACCGGTATCATCGGCCGGCTATCCCAAGCCGAAGCCATCCTTGATGCCGGTTTTGCCGAGGCCGCTTTGCTGATGGCCTGGTCTGCAACCGAAGCGGTCGTCAGAATGCTGGTCGCCGTAGAGGGTATCACCATCACGCGGGCCACCAACCCGGCTTACATCCTCGGAATGGCCGTCGCCCATGGTGCTATGGACAGAGATGATTACCGCCAATTGTTGATCGCCATGGCATACCGGAACGCCATTGCTCACGGGCTTGAGGCCGGTGATTTCACCGGAACGCTGGTTATAGATCTGGTGGCAATGGCCAGGTCATTTTTGCGTGAATACAACGAAATCGCAGCCTCTGACGATGGGCTCGAATAGCCGGCTGATACGTCCGGATATTGTCGTTGCACGCATTTGACACCGTTGCCGCTGCTGGCTACATTACTCCTAAATCCATCCACCTGACACTCTGCGAGGCTGCCAAGATGTTGAGAGACCGGATTCACGATGAGTTGCTGTCACCGGAAAATCTGCGCAACCCCTACCCGTACTACGCCATGCTGCGGGAAGAAGCGCCGGTCTACTGGAACGCCAAGTTCGACACTTGGGTAGTAACTTCATATCAGGCTGTGGTCTGGGCGTTGCGCCATCCTGAGCAGTTCTCTTCCGAAGTGTTCCTGCGCGACGACAAGGCGCCCAGTCCGCCAATCGCGGAGTCTGACTTCCCCAAGTACAAGTACAATCTTGACTACATGAACAACTGGTTCATCCGCCGCGACCGGCCCGACCACTTGCGGATGCGGCGCACCGTGCATCCGGTCTTCAATCCCAAATACATCGACAATCGCTTCCGCGCCATGGTTCAGAACATCATCCAGGATTTGCTGAAGGATTTTGACCCTGACCACGATTCCATGGACGTACTGACGGACTTCGCCAACGCCATGCCCGTGCTGGTTATCGCCAGTTGGCTCGGTATGCCGGGCAGCGACCGCGAGTTCCTCCGCACCCTTTCCCGTCAGCTGCTGTCTCTGGACCAGGAATCCCCCGACCGGCATACGCGCGTCCACGAGGCCATCACTACGCTGAATGACTACGTCAATCCAATGGTGGAAGCCCGCGTCAGTGAGCCTGCCGACGACCTGCTCTCGGTGTTGGCCATCGGCGAACGCGAGGGCGCATTGACCCGCGAAGAAGTGCTGGGCAACACCCTGCTGTTGCTCATCGCCGGTCACCAGACCACCATCAACCTGGTGGGCAACGGTACTATGGCCCTGATGAAGAACCCGGAACAGTGGAATATGCTCAGGGAGGACGACAGCCTGTTGGTGCGCGCCACCGAGGAACTGCTGCGCTACGACTCTCCGGTCAAGCGCGCCCCTCGCATTGCCCTGGAAGACATCGAGCTGGCCGGCCAGAAAATTCGCGAGGGCGACAAGGTAATGACCATCATCAACGCCGCGAATCGTGACCCCATGGCCTTCGAGCACCCGGAAGACCTGGACATTACCCGCTACCCGAACCCCCACGTGGCCTTCGGCGGCGGCATCCACCACTGCCTGGGCGCTAACCTCGCCCGGCTGGAGGGTCAGGAGGCATTCCGGGCCCTGACCCGCAAATTCCCCCCGTTCAAGTTCGCCTCCGACCCCGACCGGCTGGAATACCACAACCTGCTGAACATTCGCGGTGTGGTCAACCTGCCCGTTGAGTGGTAAGCGAACCACTCCGAAAAACCGATCCGAAATACCGCAATCAGACCGGGGCTGCCGCTAGGTGGATAAGGGCTGCATCATTCCGTATCCAACGTTCTTCACGGTGCGGAAGTAGGTGGTGGCGCCGGTTTCCAGCTTGTAGCGCAGCCGCCGGATGTGTACGTCCACAGTGCGCGTGCCGCCAATGTTTTCCACGCCCCACACGTTGGCCAGCAACTGGTCGCGGGTGAATACCTTGCCCACGTTCTGCATCAGGAAGTGCAGGAGCTGAAACTCCAGCCACGCCAAATCCACTGGCCGGCCGTTGGCGATAACCTGGTAAGTCACCGGGTTTAGCATAATGTTGCCCACTCGTATCGCTTCGGCAGCGGCCGTAGCGTCCGACTGTCGTTGGGCCAGTCGCAGGATTCGCTTGATCAGCTCGGTAGGAGCGCAGGGAATAGCTACGAAATCGTCCGAATCGTGGTACAGGTCGGGCGCATCCAGGTCTTCGCCGGCCACGCAGCGCAAAACCGGTGGCGCATTGTCGTCGCGGTTGGGAAAGTTGCCCTCTGCCTCGGGCGACAGCAGCAGCACCATAGGAACCTCGCCACTATAGTAGTGGGAGGCGACGTAGTCCAGCTCCGGTCCCAGCAGCACGATGTTGCCGGTGTCGGCGGCCGCTACCAGTGCGCCGTCTACGTCATCCCAACCTTTGCCCAGCAGCAGCACGCGGGCGGACGGAGACTGGACGTTGGGGCGGTTGCTGATTGTCATTGCGATGCGGCTAGTTATATCGACTGCACTTTCCGGGCATACTCCAATTTTGCCGCCAACGCGTTAACGGGGCATTACGAAATGGTTACGCTTTTGTTACGCCATTTCCAACATAAGCGGATGCAAAAGTTGCCCTTTAACGACCTTCCGTCAGTCGATGGGCCAGGGATTCGGGCAGGCCGGCGTCCCGTATTTTCGCCTGCGTCGTTGCGATGTCGTACTCCGTCCGGAAGTGTTCCATCGCGCCCGGCCAGCGCCCGGCGTCGCTGTCATACAGCACGTATGACGCTCGCCAGTCGCCATCCCGAGGCTGACCGACGCTGCCCGGATTGACAATCAATCGCTGGCCGGGTTCGAGTCGCAACGGGCTGGACAGGTTCAGCAGACCGCCTTCAACGCGGTAGCCCAGCTCAGTCCACAACAGCGGGATGTGAGAATGTCCAACCAGGCAAAACTGCGTCGGCAGCAGACTGAAGGTCGCCAGCGCCGCATCCTGGCTCAGGAGGTACTCCGACACGTGGTCGCGCAGGCTACCGTGCACCATCGTGAATTTTCCTGACGCCTGCACCTCCGGCAAGCCGTTCAGGTATTCCAGCTCCGCACCGGACAGTTGAGCAGCCGTCCATATAGCGGCAGCGCGGGCGGCGCCGTTGAACAGGATCGGATCAATCTTGCCCACCGCCGCGTGGTCATGGTTGCCGGCGATGGACACGCTGGGCAGGCTTTGCAGCAGGGCGATGCAGGCGGAAGGGTCAGCGTTGTAACCCACCAGATCGCCCAGGAACCACACGCGGTCGTACCCGCCCCGGCGTTTGGCATCGGCCAGCACCGCCTCAAAGGCCTCCAGGTTGGCGTGTATGTCGGAGAGAATCAGGGCTCGCACGGGGGTATGGTAGCACAGGGGGAGAGGTGGTATTTCGCATGGATGGACAGGGTGGATGAGATGTGGATTTGAATTCAATAACGCGCTGCGTTAATATGGAAGTCCATGAATCGTTTCAGGAACCGTGACACCGAGGCTTTTTTCAACGGTCAAAGTATGCGGCACCTGCCGAGCGATATTCAACGGCGCGCTCGAATGAGATTGCAGCGTGTTGTTGCAGCAACAATGTTCAATGACCTCCGGTTGCCTCCTTCTCATCGGCTGGAGGCTCTCCATGGCGACCGCGCGGGCCGGCATAATATCCGCATCAATGATCAGTGGCGCGTTTGCTTTCGCTGGACGGACCAGGGGGCAATGGACATCGAGGTCACCGACTATCATTAGGGAGGGACTTATGACCGCGGCTGACCCCATTCATCCCGGCGAGCATCTGGCAGAGATGCTGGATGAACTCGGCATTACCCAGTACCGCCTGGCGCAGGCTATTGGCGTAGCCCCAATACGCATTAATCAAATCGTGCATCGGCGCCGTTCCATTACTGCTGACACCGCACTGCGCCTCGGCCAAGCCCTGGGCACGTCTCCCGAGTTCTGGCTGAACCTGCAACGGATGTACGACCTTGACGTGGCCCGCGCCAAAACAGACACCAGCGCCATTGAGCCGCTGGTCAATACAGCAGCCTGAAAAACCGAACGTATGCTATCGCACTGCTTTTTGGGAGGTCGCTATGCTTAATAACCCCACCGTCCACATCATCGCCACCGGCGGCAGCATCGCCGGCGTCGGGCCGGACCGGATGGACTACATCCGCTACCCCGAAATTGGCGACCATCTGGTGATTGCCGATAATCTGGCGCGCGTTCCGGAGATTGGCGAGCATTTCAACATCATTGCCGAGGATATGGTCAGCGTGGGCAGCACCGCCATCGGCCCTGCCAACTGGATCGCGCTCGCCGAACGTATCCACGCCATCGTCCGCGACGAGCCTGACACTGCCGGCATCGTGATTACCCACGGCACGGCGACGCTGGAAGAGACCGCTTACTTCCTGCACCTGACCGTTAAAACCGACCGCCCCGTGGTGATTACCGGAGCAATGCGCCCGCCCACGTCAATTAGCACCGACGCCGACCTGAACCTGATGGACGCCGTGCGCATCGCCGCCACGCCGGACGCCGCCGGCATGGGTGTGCTGACCGTGCTGAACAATGAGATTCACTGCGCCCGGGACGTTTACAAGTCCAACACGCTGCGGGTGGAAACCTTCAAGCCCAACGAGCTGGGTTTCCTGGGCTATGCCGACTCTGACCACCAGGTGGTTTTCTACCGACGCCCTTTCCGTAAACACACCACCGACACACCCTTCACAGTGGATGGCCGCACCGACCTGCCGCGGGTGGACATCGTGTACGCCTACGCCGGAGCCGACGGAATGCTGATCGACGCCGTGCGCGCCCACGGGTCAGCCGGTCTGGTGCTGGCCGGGTTTGGCGCCGGCACCTTCCCGCCCGCCGTAATAACCGCCGCCGAGCAGGCCGTGGCCGACGGGATGCCGGTAGTGCTCGCCAGCCGCTCCAGCGCCGGCCGCGTCGTGATGACACCACGCAAAGCCGAGCAGGGCTTCATCGTGTCAGACAATCTGATGCCGCAGAAAGCCCGTCTTTTGCTGATGCTGGCCCTGACGGTAACCACCAACCGCGCCGAACTGCAGCAAATGTTCTACGAATACTAACCCCCGCCCCTCGCCGGTGAGGGGCGGGGGTCTGGGGTTAGCTCATTTCGGAGCCGCCTGAGACGCTGATGGAGAGGCCGGTCATATAGTCGGATTCGGCGGAAGAGAGGAAGGCGGCGGCGCGGGCGATATCGTCGCCCTGAGCGATGCGCCCCATGGGGACCCGCAGCTCGCGCTCGCGCACCATGAGGGCCCGGTGTTCCTCGCCGGACACGCCCTCGGGTGCCAGGGCGGCGGCGATGAAGTCCACGCGTTCAGTGTCCACCAGGCCCGGGCAAATAGCGTTGACGTTGACCTTGTAAGGGGCCATTTCGTGGGCCAGCGATTGGGTGAAGCCGATGACGGCGAACTTGCTGGCACAGTAGGCTCCGTAGCGGGCGATGCCGCGCTTGCCGGCGCCTGAGGAGATGTTGATTATCTTGCCGGGGCCACCGCGTGCGACCATGTGGCGGGCAACCTCGCGGCTGACCAGGTAGGTGCCACGGACGTTGACGCGCATCACCTCGTCAAAAGCGTCTTCTTCCAGTTCGACGATGAGTACCCGGTCGCGGCCAGGGCGGGAGCCGGCGTTATTGACCAGGATGTCGATCTGGCCGTACTCGTCGAGGACCTCGTTGACCATGGCGTGGACCTGGGCGCTGTCGGCGACGTCGTAGTAGAGCCCGCTGCTGCGGCGACCCATGTCCTGAATCTCTTTGACCACGCTGGGCAAGCCCTCCCAGCCGTCCAGACGGTCTTCGGTGCGGATTGCGTCCAGGGATGCTTCGACGTCGGTAACGACGACGTCGGCGCCCTCGGCGGCCAGACGGGTGGCGATGGCGCGACCGATGCCGTGGCGCCCACCGGCGCCGGTAACGAGGGCTACTTTTCCGCTGAGGTCGTACATATCTGATCTCCGTAGTGTTAGTGAGGGGTTTATTCGGGTTGCAGATCGCCCATGGGGATGGCGTACCAGAAAAGATGTTCAGAAGTGACGGCATCGCGGATATGATGGTCGATGACGACGCCGGCGACGGCAGGAATGGCCGGGCTTCCGGTGAAGCGGGTGAGGTATCGAGCATTACGCCGGGCGCGGTGAGTGTCGCGTCCGTTGACTGTGAAGGAAGCTTCGACAGCCACGTAGTTCGTCTCGCCGGATTGATTGGTGGCCTGGAAAACAAGGTCGGCGCGGTGGAAGCTCCTGAGGTCATCGCGTTCGATGGTATCGGTGTCGATGTTCTCGGTGAGGTTCATCAAGTCGCGGCGTGTAAGAGTCGCGACGTAAGTGAGGCCCAAATCAGAAGCGAGCAAGGGCGCTTCGTCGCGGGCGATGTCATAGACGATGCGGCCTCTGATGTCACCCATCTGGGTACGGACGGAGCCCATGTTGTTTTCGAGCCGCTCCTGGCTTTCGACGAGTTGGTCCATTCGACTGGCCATCTGGTCCATTCGGCTGGCCAGTTGGTCAACTCGGCTGGCCAGTTGGTCAACTCGCTCGATGAGCTGGTCTAGCCGGACGGCAATCTGGTCCACCCGGTCGGCGAGGCGGGCGACGGTTTCAGGGAGGGCGAGGAGTTCGCGGGTGAGAACGCGCGCGCGCACGGCATCCAGCAACTGCGGATTTTCGTCCAGGATGCGGAGCAGGTCATCGATGTTGTTGAACGAAGTCATCAAGTGCATAGACCGGGGCAGTGTCCGGACATCTTAACAGAAGTCAGGTCGGTTCGGGTGGCGCACTGCGGGCTATCCGGCTACGGACGAAGCGGAAGGCGATGACGGCCAATGCGATGTCGACAACCACCCCAACGGCGGCATTCACCAATGCGAATATCAATCCAGCGGGCTTGTCGAGGCCCACGGCGATTATGGACGGTATGGCGGCAGCCAACAGGCCAAAGGTCACGGTTGTGTTTGCAATGCCGATGAGCAGTCCGAATCCGCTTCCGACGATTGCTCCTTTGCGGATGGTGAGACTGGACCGACCTCCCAGCGCGGCCACGACGGCTCCGGACAGAGTGGCAAGCGCTGTGGTGAGGAGAATTCCGACGAAAATTATGGCGACGGCGGTGGGTAACAGGAAAGAGATTAAGTATGCAACGGCGCTGATGAAGCTGACGAGATAGAACCTGGCGATTGCGAAAGCGACTCCGATCACGGCGCCGACTAATGCGCTTTTTCGGTAACTCGCAGGTTCGCTCCCCGCTGCCGTGGCGATAACGGCGGCGGCAGCGGAGACGAAAACCTGGACCAGCGTTAAGGCGAAAATGACAGTTAAGAACACCGTTGGCGCGCCGAGGCAACCGGCGATTTGCGGTAGTCGTCGGCCAGGCGTGGGTGGCAGTTAGTCCCGGTGGGCAACATCGTCCGGCTGACCGGGCCAGCGGATTTGGTGGTCGTGGTGGTGGAGGGCGTAGGCTCCGCCGGCGGTGTGGACTACCAACTGGTGGCCGAAGACGTCGGCGAGGACGGATTCCAACAGCACTTCTTCGGGTGGGCCGTAGGCAATGAGGCTCTGGTTGATGAGGGCGACGTCGCTGGCGCGGGCGGAGACGCAGGTAAGGTCGTGGGTGCTCATGATGACGGTTGCGCCCCGGGCCCGCAGGCGGTCCAGGATGTCGAGGAAGCCATGCTGAGCGGTGGGGTCGAGGCCGTTCATCGGTTCGTCGAGGAGGAGAATGGAAGGATCGGGGGCGATGGCGCGGGCGAGCAGGGCGCGGCGGCGTTGGCCCCCGGAGAGTTCGCCGACGGAGCGTTTCCGCAGGTGGGCCAGGTCAACGGTTTCTAGAGCGGCGGCGGCGGCGGCCTTGTTGGACTTGTTGTGCCAGCGGAACAGGCCACGCTGAGGCGTGAGTCCCATCATCACCACGTCCCAGACTGAAACCGGAAAATTCCAGTCCACCTGTTCCATCTGCGGCACGAAACCAATGTCCTTGCGCATCCGGATGCTCGCTTCACCGTGCACCAGTACGCTCCCCATCTGGGGCTTGATGAGGCCGACGACGGATTTGAGCAGCGTTGATTTGCCGCCGCCGTTGGGCCCGACGACGCCGGCGAGGCTGCCGGTTTCCACGGAGAAGGAAACGTTCTGCAAGGCCACGGTGCGCCCGTAGCGGACGGTGAGGTCTTCGAAGGTAACGGCCTGGGGAGCGTGGCCTTGGTGGGTGTGGGTTTGGCCGTCGCGGGAGTGGGTGTGGCTGTGGGCCGGGCCAGTGTGCATGGGGCTATTGCCTGAACCAGTCGTCGCCGGCCGGGGGCCAGGGGTTGTCGGGACTGAGCACCTGGGACAGCTGGGTGAAGGCTCCCTTGAAGGTGGCGGGATGCAGCCAGATGCTGTTGAAGCCGAGGTTGACGTAGTTGTCGGTGCGGCGGGAAGTGGTGAACCGGATGTCCTGGGTTTGCAGGTAGGCGTCGGTGGCGAGGGAGTCGGCAATCTGGTAGATGGTCAGGTAGATGCCTTCGCCATAGCGGGTCAGGAACCTTCCGGAGGGCGAGTCCGCGCTGGTGGGCTGGGCGAGTTCGATGAAGGTTTCCCGGTCGGCCAGGGGCAGGACGGCTATCTCCAGGTCGGTGAAGCTGATCTCGAAGCGCCGGGTGGGTTGCAGGTCGAACATGCGCGCCCAATGGTCGATGGCGGCGTCCAGGTCGTGGACGATGACCGCCATCTGGCGGAGCTGGGAGGTAGCGGGCCGGTGGCCGTCCGATTGCCAGTCGGGGCCGGCGGCGGGCCAGGGATTGGCGGGGTCGGTAACCTCGACGATTTCCAGAAAAGCGCCATTGCAGGATGCGGGGTGCAGGAAGGCGGAGCGGGAGCCTTCCTGCTCGGTTTCGCCGGTGATGCGCACGCCCATATCGCGCAGATGGGGGATGAGCTGGTCGTACTCGGTGGTCTCGAAGATGATGAGATAAGGCGCCTCACCGCGACGCTGGAGGAAGCGAGCGCCGGCGGAGGTCTCAACCGGGGCATCATGGCTCGGAGCCAGCAACTCGACGAAGGTGCCATTGCCGGCGGACAGGATGGCGTTATCGAGGCCGAACTGGGGCAACGTACCGGTGCGGGACGGCTGCATGCCCAGGATGCGGCCATAGAGGTCGATGCCATCGGTCAGGTTGTTCACCATCATGGCGACCTGGCGGAGCTTGTGCAGCATGATTGCGTTTTCCCCTCGCAGCGTCCGCACCCGGCCCGGTCCCGCCAGGCGGATGGAGCGGGTTTGGACGGCGGTAGCTGGTTAGTCGCGGGAGGGCAGGTTGAGCAGGGCGGTACCAATAATATAGGGGCGGTCGGGAACTGGGCCGGTCATGGTGATGTCGCACTGAATCTGATTGACGCCGTTTTCCTGGCTGGTGTCGCTAACCTGGAAACCGACGTGCAGGGGTTGGTTATGGGGAACGGAACCGCGAAAGACGAGGTCGAGGTCGGCGACGGTGTTGGGGCCAGCCCAGTCGGTGAGAGCCCGGGAAACGAGGGCCATGCTCATGATGCCTGGCACGATGGGACCAGCGAGTCCGATGCGCTCGGCCTCGGCCTGGTCGGTGAACCGGTTGGGGTGTGGGTTGCCCCACAGGGAACAGAAGTCGATGACCTGTTCGTCGGTTACCGACAGGATGATGGGGCCAATTTCGTCGCCGAGTTCGGTGTCTTCGAAATATAGTTTGGCGGATTCTGGCATATTGAGGTGTACTCCGGTAAGGGTGGCGGCCCTCGCCCCGGCTCTCTTCCGGGGGAGACCATTGCGTAATCTGTCATTGCGATGAGCGAAGGCGATGAGCGAAGCGACGTGGCAATTCCGGACTGAGCACAACGACCGTCGCCACGGTGCGCTCATGAGTTCCGGCCTGCGCCCGAACGACGGTTTTGTATGGTTCTCCAGGGGGCGAGAGTAACCTATTCTCTGACGACCTGGGAGCGTTGGACTTCGGCGACGATGGCGCCGTCCTGGTTACGGAAGGTGGTTTCCCAAACGACGTGAACCATTGTGCCGGAGCGACCGGTTTTGGTGTAAACGTCTTTCAGATGGGATGAGGCGGTGAGGCGATCGCCGGCCACGATTGGCGCCTTGGGTTCGACGCGCTGGCCGCCGTGGAACTGGCGCCCCCTGAACTGCAGGTTGATGTCAGGCAATTCGCCCCGCTCGAAGAGGGCGCACAGGGTGGGCGGGGCCAGGATGTTGGCGTAACCGGCCTGTCGCGCGGCGTCGGCGTCGGTGAATATGGGGTTATCCTCGCCGACGCTGCGGGTATAGGTGGTGATGATTTCGGGGGTGACGTCGAAGGGGCCGGATTCGTGCTCAACGCCGTAGAGGGAGTGGTCGTAGTCGTAGTCGATCTGGGTGGGCATGGGATGGCTCCAAAGGGCTGGATTAGCTGACGGGAGCGGCGGCGGTTTCTTCGATGCTGACGGGGCGGAATTCGCCGGAGATGAGAGCGTCCACGAGTTGCTCGCTGGTGGAGATGTTGGCCTGGAACTCGGTGACGACGCGGCCGATGTGGCTGGCGAGGTGGGCATCGCTGCCGCCGGTGCCGCGGTAGCCGGTGCGCTGGCAGAGTTCCTCTCCGCGCACGTTCTCTTCGGGCTTGCTACCGCCGTTGAGGAGTTCAACGATTGATACGTCGTCGAACTGCTCACCCTGCGCCATGTACTCGACGAGGCCGATGCCAAAGCGCCCGGGATGGGCTGGTACGACGTAGCCGCCGTGGTGTCGCGCGGCCTTGATCAGCTCGCGTCCGTCCATCTTAACGTCGCCGAAATCGATGTCTTTGGCGAGGCCGGGGGTAATGTTGTAAACGAGCATGTGCCCGAAGCAGGTGTCAAGCTCGGCGCCCTTTAAGACGATTACGCCGTACTGGTCAGCGAGCTGGGAGTAGTCCACGTCGAAATCGTACTGGCGGTGTTCGGTGAGCACGATGCCGTCGACGGTGAAGCCGCGCTTGCGCAGGACGCTAATCCACTTCAGGTACTGCTCGACGGTGGCGCGAGAATCGTCGGACGCGACGGAATGGCAATGCAGGTCAAGGTAGGTCAAAAGGCTGAACTCCGAGCGCCAAAGTATGGGGGTGCCGCCAACGAATGATTATATGGCGCGGTTGGGCCGGGTGCAACCTGGGGTGCCGCCGCGTAACTGTTCAGACTTGGTGGGGGAATTGGTTCAAAGAGGTTCGGGGATGGCTGGCGCGAGGGGTTGTGGTTATGTCATATAACGGGTATGAATCCGGAAATCGACCTGTCCACCGCTGACCGCGATGTGCTCATCGCCATCGTCATACGGCAGGAGGCCATCATAGCCAGGCAGCAGGCGATCAACGAGCGCCTGGAGAGGCGGATTGCTCAGCTGGAAGGGCGGGCCAAACCCAGTGGCGCCCGGGGGATGCCCGGTGTCAAACCCGAAGCCAGCCGGAAACCGGCCCAGCCCAAAGCGCCACGCCAGCCCCGGCCCCACGGCTTTGCCCGCCGTCGCATGACGCCCACCCGTCGGGTGGAGCATGTGGTGGACCACTGCCCCGACTGCGGAACGCTGTTATCCGGCGGCTGGACCCAGCGCACGCGGGAGGTCATCGAGTTGCCCCAGGTTCCGGCGGAAGTTACCGAGCACGTCTACATCGCCAGGGATTGTCCGGGGTGCCGACGCCGCTGCGTGCCCCCGGCGCAACTGGACGGCGTGGTGATGGGCCAGCAGCGCATGGGTATCAACCTGGTCAGTCTGATCGCCACGCTGCGAGAGGAGGCCCGACTGCCCATTGGCGCCATCCAATGGTATCTGCGCACCATCCATGGGCTAAGCCTCAGCGTGGGAGCCATCATGGCTGCGGTGCATCGCACCGCGCAAAAGGCCCAGGCCGCAGTGGACCGGATCCTGGCCGAGATCCGCGCCAGCCCAGTGGTCCACGCCGACGAGACCGGCTGGCGTGAGGATGGCCACAACGGCTACGTGTGGACTTTCAGCACACCATCGGCGCGCTACTTCCTGCGGCGGGGTCGCAACAAGGAAGTGGTGGATGAAGCTCTGGGCGACACCTTCTCCGGCGTGCTGGTCAGCGATTTCTACGCCGCCTACCACCATTACGACGGCCCCAAGCAACGCTGCTGGGTTCATCTGTTGCGGAACATTCACGACCTGAAGGTCCTCTATCCGAAGGACCGAAAGCTGGCGCAGTGGGCCGACGCCGTCCACGAGATTTACGACCGGGCCAAAGCCAGCGCCCATCCCCAGACCAAGCGGCGGCGCACCGCACAACTGGTTCTGGAACGGCAGCTGCTGACCATCTGCCAACCCTTCCTTCACGACCCCTCGGCAACCCAGGCCAAACTGTGCCGACGCATCGAGCGCCATATCAAAGAACTGTTCGTCTTCGTGGCCGAACCGGAGGCGCCACCGGACAACAACGCCGCCGAACGCAGCCTGCGCCACCTGGTCGTCAGTCGCAAGATCAGCGGCGGCACCCGGTCGCAACGGGGCAGCAACAGCAGGATGACCCTGGCTTCCCTCTTCGGCACCTGGCGCGCCCAAGGACTGAATCCCCTCGCCGCTTGCCGACAACTGCTCTCTTCCCCGCAAGTCTGAACAGTTACGCCGCCGCACGTGTACCCGCTTAATCTGTCATTGCGAGCAGCGCCCGCTCATCCCGAGCTCGTCAAGGGACGTGGCAATCCCGATAAGATTGAACACACGTCGGCGAACCGCCGTTGCTACGGCGACGAGATTGCCACGCTACGCTCGCAATGACAAATTGGGTACGCATGAAAAGTGGGTACGCATGAGGGGATGGCGGCCCTTGCATACCCACTTTGATCTGTCATTGCGAGGAGCATAGCGACGCGGCAATCTCGATGAGGTTGAATACACGTCGGCGAACCGGCGTCGCTACGGCGACGAGATTGCCACGCTACGCTCGTGATGACGGAAGTTTGGTTAGCTCACCTGCGCCAGCCACTGGGTGAAGGTGTGGCCCAGGGTTACCGGGTCATCCAGCAGCAGGGGGATTCCTGATGCGTTGCCGGGGGCGATTTTCATGTGTACAAAGGCGGGGCCGGCGGTGGCGACGGCTTCGGTTAGCGATTGCTGGAGGGTTTCAAGGTCGTCGGCACGCCAGACTTTGAGGTTGCAGGAGGCGGCGATGTCGGCGAGATCGAGGTGGGTGGTGAAGGTGGCCTGGCCGCCGGTGGAGGCGTACTGCTGATTGTCCAGGACGATGAGGAGCAGGTTATCCGGTTGGAGGTAACCGATGCTGGTGAGGGAGTTGAGGTTCATCAGCATACCGCCGTCGCCTTCGACGCCGACGATTTTGCGGTGTCCAGCGGATTCCAGGCCGAGGCTGAGGCCGAGCAGGATGCTGCTGACCAGGCCCATTGAATCCACGACGTAGAGGTGGTTGGCGCGGCGGTCGAGGTCCGCCATTTCCCGGCTGGTGGAGCCGCAGGTGAAAACCACCGGCTCGGCGGCGAACTCGGTGGAGATGGTTTGCAGGGCGTCGATTCTGGGCGTGGTCATTTGGCTATCAACATGGATGGACAAGATTTACAGGATTGGGCAGGTTTTCAGGGTTGGGGCTTTGGTTGTGGGAGTCGTGGTAGTGGTGTGAATTTTGCTTCCGACGAGATCACCCTCACCCTCCCCCATTGGACGAGATGACCCTCACCCTAACCCTCTCCCATCGAGGGAGAGGGGATTTGATCGGTTAGTCCTTCAAATTCAAAAAAACCACTATGGGTCGGCGGGTCATTTGGGCGTAGTCGTAGGCGGATTTGATGACGTTGGGCCACTGGTCGAAGGGGACTCGGTAGTCGAGGGCAGAGGCTTTGATTTTCATTGATTCGACCATTTCGAGGGCGGTTTCGGAGTAGTTGTGGACGGCGGCGTTGAACTCGCCGAATCCGCCGCGCCGGATGGCGAGGATGAGCATGGGCATGTGGTAGGCCATGGCGAAGGTGGTGAGGGCCACCATGGAGTTGCCCAAGCCAACGTCCTGGATGAACATGACGCCCTTGCGTCCCGACATGGCGAGGCCGGAGAGGATGCCGATGCCTTCTTCTTCGCGCGCCACCGGAAAGCATCGGACACCCTCGGCGGCCTCGAAATGGGTTACGACGGGAGCGCCGAAGCTGTCGGGTATGTGGATGACGAACTCGACGCCGATGTTTTCGAGTCCGGCGATAACGGCGGCGCAGGCGTCGGTGCGGTAAGCGGTGGTAGGGGAGACCATGTTCGTGTCCTGGATTTCGGCGACTGCGGGATTTATGGCGGGGAGTTTAGCGACGTTGGCAAGTCGTTACAACCGGCGAATCTGGCATCAAAACGAGATTACCGCGCTGCACTCGCGATGCCAGAGGAGAACTGTCCTTCGACAGGTTCAGGAGTAACTGTTCAGAGTTGCGGGGAAGAGAGCAGTTGTCGGCAGGCATTGAGGGGATTCAGTCCTTGGGCGCGCCAGGTGCCGAAGAGGGAAGCCAGGGTCATCTTGCTTCTGCTGCCTCGTTGCGACCGGGTGCCGCCGCTGATCTTGCGACTGACGACCAGGTGGCGCAGGCTGCGTTCGGCGGCGTTGTTGTCCGGTGGCGCCTCCGGTTCGGCCACGAAGACGAAGAGTTCTTTGATATGGCGCTCGATGCGTCGGCATAGCTTGGCCTGGGTTGCCGAGGGGTCGTGAAGGAAGGGTTGGCAAATGGCCAGCAACTGCCGTTCCAGTGCCAGTTGAGCGGTGCGGCGCCGCTTGGCCTGAGGATGGGCGCTGGCTTTGGCCCGGTCGTAAATCTCGTGGACGGCGTCGGCCCACTGCGCCAGTGGCGCGTCATCGGGGTAGAGGGTTCGCAGGTCGTGGATGTCCCGCAGCAGATGGACCCAGCAGCGCTGTTTGGGGCCCTCGTAATGGTGGTAGGCGGCGTAGAAATCGCTGACCAGGACGCCGGAGAAGGTGTCGCCCAGAGCTTCATCCACCACTTCCTTGTTGCGACCCCGCCGCAGGAAGTAGCGCGCCGATGGTGTGCTGAAAGTCCACACGTAGCCGTTGTTGCCATCCTCACGCCAGCCGGTCTCGTCGGCATGGACCACTGGGCTGGCGCGGACTTGGGCCAGAATCCGGTCCACTGCGGCCTGGGCCCTTTGCGCGGTACGATGCACCGCAGCCATGATGGCTCCCACGCTGAGGCTTAGCCCATGGACGGTGTGCAGATACCGCTGGATGACGGCGATGGGCAGTCGGGCCTCCTCTCGGAGCGTGGCGATCAGGCTGATCAAGTTGATACCCATGCGCTGCTGGCCCATTACCACGCCGTCCAATTGCGCCGGGGAAACGCAGCGGCGTCGGCACCCCGGACAATCCCTGGCGATGTAGACGTGCTCGGTAACTTCCGCCGGAACCTGGGGCAGCTCGATGACCTCCCGGGTGCGCTGGGTCCAGCCGCCGGATAACAGCGTTCCGCAGTCGGGACAGTGGTCCACCAAATGCTCCACCCGACGGGTGGGCGTCATGCGACGGCGGGCAAAGCCGTGGGGCCGGGGCTGGCGTGGCGCTTTGGGCTGGGCCGGTTTCCGGCTGGCTTCGGGTTTGACACCGGGCATCCCCCGGGCGCCACTGGGTTTGGCCCGCCCTTCCAGCTGAGCAATCCGCTTCTCCAGGCGCTCGATGACGGCCTGCTGTCGGGCTATGATGGCCTCCTGCCGTATGACGATGGCGATGAGCACATCGCGGTCAGCGGTGGACAGGTCGATTTCCGAATCCATACCCGTTATATGACATAACCACAACCCCTCGCGCAAGCCATCCCCGAACCTCTTTGAACCAATTCCCCCACCAAGTCTGAACAGTTACGTTCAGGATGAGCGGTGCGGCCGGATTGACACGTTGCGGCGGTGTGCTGACGATGACGATGACGGTGGCTGATGGTGACGGCGTTGGTTGGCGGCGGGATTGCGGCGGTGTGCTGGTGGCTGGTGATGGTGGAGGCGATGGAGGCTAGGCCCGGATGTCGGCCAGAAAGCGGGTGGCGCTCTGGCGGACGAAATCCTGGATGTTAACCGACATCAGATGCACGCCTCGGCTGGCGAATTCCTGGAAGCGCCCCACGTTGTCGGCGGTCATGCCGGCGCCAGCCACGCCAATAATCTTGCCCTCGGCCAGCGTGCCGTCGATGACCTGGGTGATTGCGGCGTCCACATCGGCCTGGAGCGGCATACCCATGGCCTGGGTGAGGTCGCTGCTGCCGACCAGGATGGCATCCACGCCGTTGACGCTGGCAATGTCGCGCACGTTGGCAACTGCCTCGGGGGTTTCGACCATGGCGATGATGAGCGTTTCGCGGTTGGCGGCTTCGTAGTATTCGGCGGGAGGCAAACCGCTGCCGAGTCGGTTGGTGCGTCCGCCGGTGGAGCTGCTGCGGTCGCCCATGGGATAGTAGTGGGCGGCCTGGGCCACGGCTTCGGCCTCGGCGCGGTTGTTGACGTGGGGGACGATGAGTCCCTGGGCGCCGCGGTCGAGGAAACGCAGCAGCGTGGACGGCTGGGCGTTGGGAACACGCACCACCGGCGTAATGTCGTGGAGCTCGGCGGCGCGAATCATGTTCTCGGATTCAGAGTCATTGGAAGAACCGTGTTCGCAGTCGATCCAGACCCAATCGAAGCCGAGGACGCCGTACATTTCGACCAGGATGGGAGCGTAGAAGTTGATGCTGCCGCCGACGGCGATTTGGCCGGCGAGGAGTTTGGCTTTGGCCCGGTTGGTTCTGACCATTTTGACCCTCCGTTGTTGGTTTTTTACATGGATGAACAGGATGGACAGGATTTTACGGGACGGGATGTTTGCGGGACAGGATTTTGCTGGAATGAAGATGAATGAGAGAATGCCGGGCGGCCTGTAAGCCGGGTTCTGTTTCCCGCCTTTTGGGGCGGGATGGTGGCCATCTATCTAGCCCAACTCGGTGTTAGCCGAGGCCCCCGCTAGCCGGTGTGAGCCGGATTGCGGGCAGCGTTGCCGCTGGGGTCGAGCAGCCAACCCGGGGACGAGCCGGACGCTCATGGTCCCCCTATTTGGCCTTGCTCCAGGTGGGGTTTGGCCGCCGGTGCGTCGCCACACGCGACCGGGCGCTCTTACCGCCCGATTTCACCCTTGCCGATTGCGACCGAGGCCGTAGCCGGCGGTATGTTTCTGTGCCACTGTCCGTCGCCGCTACGCTGGCGCGCATCAACGCCTGGGAGTTACCCAGCACCCTGTCCGGTGGAGCCCGGACTTTCCTCCCCGAAACGATTGCCGTCTCGCGGCGGCCACCCAGCCGTTCCGGCGTTCTCCTGATGCGAGGCTAGCATAGGCGGTGTGGGCGGTCAAGGAAAGAGGCGGCCTCACGCGTACCCACTTTATCGGCCAGAACAGCTGAATGGCGCTTGTTCATCAAGGCGGCCTTGCGCATACCCACTTAATCTGTCATTGCGAGCGCAGCGTGGCAATCTCGTTGCCGTAGCAACGGCGGTTCGCCGACGTGTGTTCAACCTCATCGGGATTGCCGCGCCCCTCGACGGCTTCGGGATGAGCGGGCGCTCCTCGCAATTACAGATGAAAGTCGGTACGCGTGAGCACGACGATGTGGTTGCGCGTATTGGGTAAGTTTGATAAGTTATACTCACGTGGGCCTGTAGCTCAGGCGGTTAGAGCGCAGTCCTGATAAGACTGAGGTCGTTGGTTCGAGTCCATCCAGGCCCACCACTCACATCTGGATGATGCCGAAGTCGGTATGATGCCGAAGTTGGTACGTTGCCAGCGCCCCGGCGCGGATTGCCGGTCGAGACGGGTGAACCGGAGTTAGGATAGATGGGAATCAAGACCGAGCGCACGGGGGCCATCCTGGTTGCTACCGCTGAAGAAAGAGTGGATGGCGCCAACGCCCGAGAGTTCCAGAACGATCTGGAGCAGGCCATCGAAGAGAGCGACCGCACCGTCATTCTGGACCTGAAGCAGCTTTTCTACATCAGCAGCGCTGGGCTGCGGGCCATCCTGCTCACCGCCAAGATGTTGCAGAGGCAGCAGGCGAAGCTTGCCGTGTGCTCGCTGTCTGATCCGGTGCGCGAGATATTCGAGATTAGCGGGTTCGACAAGATTATTTCCGTGCATCCGACACTGGGTGAGGCCATCACCGCCCTGGGTGGCTGACCGCACCGGCGCGGCGCGAGTTCACCACCGCCGGCGCGATGAATCCGACCTGACCGCTGAAACCGCTGGATATATCTGGGTAGGCAAGGCGCGATGTTGCAAGGGCCCTACAAGATACTGGTGGTCGACGACGAGCCGGATATCCAACCCCTTTTCATGCAGCGTATGCGCCGGGACATCCGGTCTGGTCGCTACGAGCTGCTTTTTGCCGGCAACGGCGTTGAGGCGATGGAGCGATTGATCAGCGAGCGCGACATAGACATGGTAGTTACGGACATCAATATGCCGGAGATGGATGGCCTGACACTGCTGGAACAGATTCCCAGCGTTGACCCCAACATTCGGTCAGTAATCATATCCGCCTACGGCGATATGAAGAACATCCGGACGGCGATGAATCGGGGGGCGTTCGACTTTGTTATGAAGCCGCTGGATTTTGATGATTTGCGGGTTACCATCGAACGCACGTTGAGCCACATGGAGGCATGGCGGGAGGCGCTGTCGTCCCGGGACCAGTTGGTTGCGTTGCAGAACGAACTGGACATTGCCAGGCAGATGCAGCAGTCCATCCTGCCGACGTCATTTCCACAGAGTGACGCATACGGGATTTTCGCCAATATGGAGCCGGCCCGCAACGTGGGGGGCGATTTTTTTGACCTGATGCGGCTGGAAAACGGGCTCATCGGCCTGGCCATCGCGGATGTTTCGGACAAGGGGGTGCCGGCGGCGCTAATGATGATGTCTTGCCGCACACAGTTGAAAGGGGCGGCGATTGGCAACGTGGAGCCGGGCAAGGTGCTGGCGGAGGTGAACAACCTGCTGCTGGACGGCAACGAAACCGCGATGTTCGTAACGGTGTTCTACGTGGCCTACGACCCGGCGACGGGGCAATTTACCTATGCTAACGGGGGGCACAATCCGCCGCTGGTGGTTCACGCCGACGGCAGTTCGGAAACGCTGCCGCTGACGGGCGGGGTTGCTCTCGGCCTGGTTTCAGGGCTCGGATATGCGCAGCAGACGGCGGCGCTGGCTCCCGGCGACACCCTGTTTCTCTACACCGACGGAGTTACCGAGGCGATGAACGGCGACAGCCAGGAGTTCGGGATGGACCGTCTGCGGGCGGTTTTTGCGGCGACACCTCCGGAGGATGCCCGGCAGGTGAACGAAGAAGTATTCCGGGCGGTGCGGGCTTTCGCCGGGGACCGGGCACAGTCGGACGACATTACATGCCTGACGCTGCACCGGAAGAAGGGGATGGGGTCGTGACAGAGCTACTTTCTCTGCGCTTGACCACCCAAGGCTTTGACCTGAATGTCATAGCCGCCGAGGTGGAGGCGATGGGTGAGCGTGAGAGCTGGCCCCCGGCACTGGTGTTCAAGGCCAATCTGGTGTTGGAAGAACTGACGCTTAACATCAACAACTACGGGAACTACGGGATTGATGACGACATTCGGCAGATTGAGATAACGCTGAATTCGGAGCCGGACCGTCTGATTATTGAAGTAGTTGACGACGGCAGCCCCTTCGACCCAACTGTTGATGCCTCGGCGCCGGATACGAACGCTCCGATTGAAGAGCGGCCGGTGGGCGGCTTGGGTCTGCATCTGGTGCGTTCGATGATGGATGAAATGCGGTACAAGCGCGAGCGTGGCAAGAACCACGTGGCGCTGGTTGCGCTCCGCGATAGATGAATTTTGCATTGAGTCTGGCCGGATTGCGCCGATTCTGGATCGTGCCGTTGGCGGCGTTGGCGCTGGCCGTTGGCGGAATGCTGGGTTGTTCGTCTGATCTGACGGGCGGTGATCCGGGTGTGGAGGCGGCGCGGATGGGTGTCGGGCCGGTTCAGACTGGGCCGGTGTCGGCGGCTCAACCGGGAGTAACGCCATCGGGAATTGCGGAGCCGGGAACTACGGAACCCGGAGTTGGGGAGACCAGCATAAGCTTCGGGCAGTCGGCGGCGTTCAGCGGGCCGGCGCGAGAGCTGGGGCAGAATATGCGCCTGGGCATTGAGGCTGCTTTCCATGAGGTCAACCGGCGGGGGGGCGTTCACGGTCGGCAGTTGCTGCTGGCATCCCTGGACGACGCCTACGAACCGGAGGCGGCCATCGCCAATACCCAGCGCTTTATCGAGCAGGATACGGTATTTGCGTTGATTGGAGCGGTGGGCACGCCAACGTCGCGTTCGGCGGTTCCGGTGGCCGCCGCCGCTGGGGTACCGTATATCGCTCCGTTCACCGGCGCCGCCTTTTTGAGGGACCCCAAGTGGGACAACGTGATCAACCTGAGGGCATCTTACGACCAGGAAACCGAGGAAATGGTGGCCCGTATGACCGAAGATCTGGGGATTGAACGGATCGCAATCATGTACCAGGACGATTCCTTCGGGCGGGCGGGTTACGAGGGGGTGCGGGCGGCGCTAGCTCGGCGCGACATGACCCTGGTGGGTATTGGGATTTATCCCCGCAACACTACGGCGGTGAAGACGGCGCTGCTGGATTTGCAACTCGTTCCCGCAGAAGCGGTAATTTTGATTGGCGCTTACGAACCCGTGGGGACCCTGATCTCCTGGGCGCGACACGTTCGGATGGACGGTTTCTTTTTCACGCTGTCCTTCGCGGGCAGCAACGCTTTGGCCGAACAATTGGGGGACGGCTCGTGGGAAGTTTATGTGACGCAGGTGGTACCCTTTCCGACGGACGACGCGCTGCCGGTAGCGTCCAGATACCGGCGGGCGTTGGCGGAGTTTGCGCCGGACGCTGCGCCGGGGTTCGTGTCGTTTGAGGGGTATTTGGCCGGGCGGTTGGCTATCTTCGGATTGGAAAGCTGTGGCCGGGCGGTTAATCGGTCGTGCTTTCTGGAGAGTTTTGGGCGGGCTGATGCCATTGACATCGACGGGTTTCAACTCGGCTACGGGGATGGCGACAACCAGGGATCAGACGCGGTGTTTCTGACGAAAATCGGTGAAGATCGCAGCTACTATCCGGTGAGCACGCTGCTGGATGGGCGGTAGTGGACGGTTAGATGCGCTGGATTTTGCAACGTCGATTTCGTCTGTCCGCCCAACTGTATGCCGGCATTGGCGGAGCCGTACTGCTCACAATTGCGGCCAGTTTGGTGGGCTGGTATTCCTTTGACCGGGTGGGCGATGTACAAAGTAGGGTCAACGAAGGAACGGTGCCAGAGCTGGCGGCGGCGTTCGGTGTGGCCCGGTACAGCGGGACGCTGGTGGCGGCGGGAACGCGGCTGATCGCGGCGGCGACACCGTCGGAAATTGAAAGCGTTGCCGACGGCATCGCACAGGCGCATCAGGCTTTCGAAGGGCAGCTGGCAACCCTGGAAAGATCGGATTTGAGCGGTGAGCATCTGGGGCCGGTGCGAGCGCACGCGGACAGACTGATTGCCAACCTGGATGCCATCGGCGATGACAAAGCGAAACTCCTGGAGCTTGCTCAGCGGAGCGACGCGATGTGGGTGGAGCTGGCCGGATTGCGGAATCGACTGGACCGGGAGGTGATTCCCGGCATTGATGACCAATTGTTCTACACGATGACGGGCTACCGGGAGCTGGGCGATACGCCCGTTTCACCTGCAGAACATTTTACGCCGGCGGAGTTCTACCGTTACCGCTATCTGGCCGAGCTGCAAACTGACGGCAACATCGCAACCGAGCTGCTGGTTGGCGCGTTCAACCGGTCGGACGCATCGACGATGGAACCGCTGCGGGAACGTTTTGAAGCTGCCCGCTGGCGAATCGATCGCAACCTGTCCGCCCTGGAAGGTTCTGCCTTACACACGGAAGTGGCGCCGGTGTATGACCGGCTGTTTGAGTTGGGATTGGGTGCAGACAGCGGGTTCGACCTGCTGGCGCAGCAGCTCCGATTGGCCCAGCATCAACTGGAACTGCGGGACGGCAACCGGGAAATCGCAGTGCGGCTGGTGGGTGAGGTTGACAGCCTGGTGGCGGCGTCGGAGGCGAGCGCTGCCGATGCAACGAGTGCGTCGGCGCAGGCGTTGTTGACCGGACGCACGCTGTTGCTGGCCATCACCGGGGTCAGCATCGGGGGTGCGCTGCTGATTGCGTGGCTGTTCGTGGGGCGGGTGTTGCTGCGTCGTTTGCAGATACTGTCCGACTGGATGCGCCGCATGGCCGCCGGCGACCTGGAAGCACAGGTTGAAGTTGGGGGCCGGGACGAAATATCCGACATGGCGGCGGCGCTGGAGGTGTTTCGTCGCCACGCGCTGGAGGTGCAGCGGTTGAATCTGGTGGAGAAACTGGCTGCCGAGTTGCAGGATAAGAACGATGAGCTGGAGTCGGTGCTGGCCGAGCTGGAGCGGGCGCAGGATCAGATTGTGATGCGCGAGAAGCTGGCGGCGCTGGGCGAGTTGACCGCCGGAGTGGCGCACGAAATCAGGAACCCGCTGAATTTCGTCAAGAATTTTTCCGAGGGGTCGGAGGACCTGCTGGCTGAATTGCAGGAAACGCTGGAGGAAAACATCGACAAGCTGGATGAGGGTCAGCGGGCGCTGGTTCGGGAAATTGCGTCGGATCTCAACGAGAATCTGGGGCGCATTCGTTCCCACGGAGAGCGGGCCGACCGGATCGTGAGCGATATGCTGATGATGGGACGGGGCGGCGGGGAGCAGCAGCCCACCGACATCAACCGGCTGCTGGATCAGAATGCGCGGCTGGCGTACCACAGCGCGCGGGCATCCGACGAGGATTTTCAGCTGAGCTGGCGGGAAGACCTTGACCCAGAGGTGGGTGAGGTATCCGTGGTTCCGCAGGATCTGGGTCGGGTATTTCTCAATGTTGTGAGCAACGCCTGCTACGCCACCGCGGAGAAACGCCTGGCGGCTGGACTGGCGGCCTCCTTCCAACCGACGCTGTGGCTAACGACGCGGCGTGAGGCAGAACAGGTGGAGGTTCGAATCAGGGATAACGGGAATGGCATACCGGCCGACTTGGTGGACAAGATTTTCAATCCGTTTTTCACGACCAAACCCACCGACCGCGGCACCGGGTTGGGGCTGGCAATTTCCAACGACATTGTGCGGCAGCACGGCGGAACGATCCGGGTAAACTCTGAACCCGGCGAGTTCACCGAAATGATTATCGTGCTGCCCCGGTCTCCGAGCCTGGGGGTAACCCAAGGTGCGCCGGATGAGCTGGAAGCGGCGGTGGGAGACGGTACATAGTCCAACGGCAGGGAATGCGGTGCAATCAGCCCCGGTCGGTTTCAAACCGGCCGACGAGTTCGCCATCGTCGCGCACCCGGGGGACGCGGGCCAGGCTTATGGAATCGGGCAGGACGATGCCGCCGGAAAACACCAACCGCATGGCATCCTCAACTGTGATGTCGGTTTCCATCAGATCGTCTTCCATGACGAATGCCAGGTTGCCCGACGTGGGGTTGGGCACGGTTGGGATGTAGACGACCACCATGGATTGTTGCGTGGACTCCGAGTAGGCCAGGCCGGTTACGAAACCGAGGGCAACCATGTGGTCGCGCGGCCACTCGATGAACACTACCCGGCTGAACCGGTATTGCGAGGTTAGGGACGTGGAAACCTGTTGGGTAACCCCGTAGATGGTTTTAACCACCGGGATACTGTTCAACAGCGCGTTCTTCGCCGTCATGACGGATCGACCGACCCGGTTGGAAATCAGCAGTCCGACCAGATATAAAATGACGATGCCGGCGATGAGGCCGATACCCGGGAAGTCCCAGGGTTGGCCTTTCACGAAGGCCAAGGGTCTGACGAAACGGTCGGCGTATCCGATGCCGACGGACAGGACGATGATGGTGACCAGCAGCGGCACCATCTCCATGAGGCCGCTCAACGTGGTTGCCTGGACGTGGTCCTCGACACGATGGAGAAAGCTAAACCTGCGTTTGAGCGGCGGTTCGATATTGATCGTTTGGCCGCTCCGGTTGTTGTCCACCTGGTTTCCTCCGCACGGGGCGCTGGTACTGGGGGCGCTGGTACTGGATGAAGCGCGTCTGGATGCCGACAGTGTACACCAGCGGGAACCGGGCCTAACGGTATGGCCGGGATACGGGGCTTTCAAGGGGGATTGTGGCCTCACGCGCACCCACTTTGTCATTGCGAGCGTAGCGTGGCAATCCCGTCGCGGTAGCAAAGGCGGTTCGTCGACGTGCGCTCAGCCTCGTCGAGATTGCCACGTCGCTGTGCTCCTCGCAATGACAGATTGCAGCGGGTACGAGTGAGGACGCAGGGCCTTTTGATTGTGCCCTAATGTCATTGCGAGCGTAGTGTGGCAATCCCGTCGCCGTAGCAAAGGCGGTTCGCTGACGCGTGTTCAACCTCGTCGCGATTGCCACGTCGCTGTGCTCCTCGCAATGACAAAGCGGGTACGCGTGAGTTAGGGGCGGTGGTTGACAAGTCTGGAATGGGGTGCGTATGATGGCCCTACCCGGGGAACCGGGGTTAACAACAGAAGCCGTAGGGCACGTAGGGGAGCTCGGTTGAGCCGGGCTGAGAGGGAGACCACAATGTCTCCGACCCTTGCGAACCTGATCTGGGTAATGCCAGCGTAGGGAATCGAGGCTTGTAGGTTAGCCAATGACGGGCCGCCAACTTTTTACGTTGGCGGCCCATTTTGTTGCGGCCCAATATAGCCCACATATTGAGGAGGCGCGTAATGGTTCAGACTACGGAGTACACGCAGGCGTTTCAGGGGAAGTCGTCTTTCCCGGCCAGCAACAAGATTTACCTGGAGGGATCGCAGCCGTCGATTCGGGTGCCCTTCCGACAGGTTACGCTGGATCCTACTACGGGACGGTTTGGGCAGGAGAATAATCCGCCGCTGTCGGTTTATGACACCAGCGGGCCGTACAGCGACAACGCGGCCATGCTGGACTTGCGGCAGGGGCTGCCGCCGTTGCGTCGGGACTGGATTATGGCTCGCGGCGGCGTGGAAGAGTATGGCGGCCATCCCATTGCGGCGCGGGGTAACAACCAGGCACAGCCCTTCCCCGGGCTAACGCGGCGACCGCTGCGCGCGAAGCACGGCCAGTCGGTAACGCAGATGCACTATGCCCGTCAGGGTATGGTTACTCCGGAGATGGAATACATCGGTATCCGGGAGGGTATCGACCCGGAATACGTGCGGGAAGAAGTGGCGCGCGGCCGGGCTATCATTCCCGCCAACATCAACCACCCCGAGTCCGAGCCGATGATTATCGGCCGCAACTTCCTGGTGAAGGTGAACGCGAACATCGGCAACTCGGCCATCACATCTTCCATTGACGAGGAAGTCGAGAAGATGCTGTGGGCCACCCGCTGGGGAGCCGACACCGTGATGGACCTTTCCACCGGAAAGGATATTCACACCACGCGGGAATGGATTCTGCGCAACTCGCCGGTGCCCATCGGCACGGTGCCAATCTATCAGGCGCTGGAGAAGGTGGGGGACAACCCCGAGGAATTGACCTGGGAGTTGTATCGCGACACGCTCATCGAGCAGGCCGAACAGGGTGTTGACTACTTCACCATCCACGCCGGCGTGCTGCTGCGCTACGTGCCGCTGACGGCCAACCGCCTCACCGGCATTGTCTCCAGGGGCGGCTCCATCATGGCGGGCTGGTGTCTGGCGCATCATCAGGAGAACTTCCTGTACACCCACTTCGGCGAAATCTGCGAGATTATGCGCGCCTATGACGTGTCGTTCTCGCTGGGGGACGGCCTGCGTCCGGGCAGCGTTGCGGATGCCAACGACGAGGCGCAGTTCTCTGAACTTGAGACGCTGGGCGAGCTGACCCAGTTTGCCTGGGAGCAGGATGTGCAGGTGATGATCGAAGGCCCGGGCCACGTGCCGATGCACAAAATCAAGGAGAACGTGGACCGGCAGATGGAAGTGTGCCATGAAGCGCCCTTCTACACGCTGGGGCCGTTGGTTACCGACATCGCGCCGGCCTACGACCACATCACGTCGGGAATTGGCGCCGCGATGGTTGGGATGTACGGCACGGCGATGCTGTGCTACGTGACGCCCAAAGAGCACCTGGGCCTGCCGCACCGGGAGGACGTGAAAACCGGCGTTATCACGTACAAGATTGCCGCCCACGCCGCCGATGTTGCCAAGGGGCATCCGATGGCGCAGCAGTGGGACGATGCCCTGTCGAAGGCCCGCTTTGAGTTCCGTTGGGATGACCAGTTCAACCTGGCGCTGGACCCGGAGACCGCTCGCGATTACCACGACGAGACACTGCCGGCGCAGGGGGCCAAGGTAGCCCACTTCTGCTCAATGTGCGGCCCAAAATTCTGCGCGATGAAGATTACGCAGGACGTGCGGGAGTACGCCAGGAAAAATGGGATGGCGCCAGAGTCGGCGCTGGAAGTGGGGATGGAGGAAAAGTCTGCGGAGTTCCGCGAGGCCGGCAGCCAGATTTATCAGAAAGCTTAGGAGGTAGCGCCGCCCTCACGACAAACCCCTCTCCCATAAAGGGAGAGGGGCTTTTTTGGGTTACTCGGCGTCGGGGTGGGTGGTTATAAAGCGGGCGGCGCGTTCCGGGTCCACGTGGGGAGCGCGCACTTCTACGCCGGCCTGTTCTTCCTGCAGTCGCACGGTGCTGCTGCTGTCGGAGCTGGCCCAACCCCGGTTCATGGCGGTGAGGGATATTTGCTGGGCCAGGGTGGACATGGGCATGGGTACGTTGTACTCGCGGGCCAGTTCAGTAGCCAGGGAGATGTCCTTGTGGGCCAGGTTAAGGGCGAAGCTGGCCGGCTCATATTCACCGCGGAACATGGTGCGGACGAGTCCTTCATGGAGGAAGGACATACGGCCGAGCGCGCCGCGACGCACGCACTCCCACAGGGGTTCAGGGTCAACACCGGCCTTTACGCCCAAGGTGAGTCCTTCGGCAATGGCCTGGCGCACGCTGTGGCCGATCATGTTGTGCACCAGCTTGGCCACGCTGCCGGCTCCAATCTCGCCAGCGTAGAAAACCTTGTCGCCAAAGGCGTCCAACACCGGCTTCACCCGGTCGAACACCTCCCGGTCGCCGCCGACCATGACGGCCAGGTTGCCCGACGCCGCGCCCGTCTTGCCGCCGCTGACCGGGGCGTCCAGGACGAAGGCCCCTTTGGCGCGGAACTGGGGTTCAATCTCTCGTATGAGCGTGGGCCGGCTGGACGACAGGTCGATGTAGACGCTGCCCGGGCGAATGCCTTCCAGCACCCCTGATTCGCCCAGGGAAACCGACTCCACTTCGTAGGGGCCGGGCAGCGACGTGAAGGTGATGTCGCTGGCCGCGGCGACTTCGGCGGGGGTGTTGGCGAGGCGCGCGCCGCCTTCCAGCAGGGGCCGGGCAGCCTCTTCGCGCAGGTCGTATACGACCATCGAATAGCCGGCCTTTTGTATGTTGGCGGACATACCGCCGCCCATGTTGCCCAGTCCGATAAATCCTACCGTTTCCATGACGATACCTCGCTCCTGAGTGGGTTTGGTGTGGGTTTTGATGTGGCCGGCAGTATACCCTAACGTGTGTTGGAGAACGGTGGACGGTGTTAAAGAACCGTGGACGACGACCGTGGGGCAACCTTGACGATAAGGAGCCAGCGTCGCACAATGATAGGTGCGTCAGGTTGGGATAGACGTAGCGCAATTGCCCCGTGGTGTAGTGGTAGCACGTCAGCCTTTGGAGCTGTAAGCCCTGGTTCGAACCCAGGCGGGGCAGCCAGACAACTGCTTTTGAGGGAGTTTTCCCTCACTTGGCTGGGCCCGTGCCGTTGGCCGGCTGTGGGTGGCACCCGGATGTCTCTGGGGCGGGATGCGCGTACCGAGGGGAGGGCCAGTCGCCGGTGCGCGGCGAGTCGGTGGGTTCAGGGGCTGCCGGCGGACCTGCCGCCATCTACCATGTACACGCCGCCGGTGCAAAAGCTGCTTTCGTCACTGGCGAGGAAGAGCATCAGCCTGGCCACTTCCTCAGGGTTGCCGTAGCGTCGCAACGGAATACGTGCCGCAGCAGCCTGCTTCGTCCGTTCGACGGTTACCGTCGCGTCGTCCAGCGCGGCAACGCGCATCTCCTCTATAGAACGCATCATTCGCGTCTCGATGGGCGCAGGATTGACGGTATTGACCCTGATTCCCAGGGGTGCGCCCTCCAGGGCGGCGGTGCGCATGAGGCCGATGACGGCGTGTTTGCTGGTGGTGTAGGCCGACATATCAGCGCTGCCACCGATGCCGGCGGTGGAGGACGTAATGACGATGCTGCCGCCGCCGCGTTCCCGCATGGCAGGGACAACGTACTTGATGCCCAACCAGACCCCGCGCACGTTGACCGCCATTACACGATCGAACACATCGATGGGATAGTCGGGTATCGGGGATATGGAACCTTCAATCCCGGCATTGGCCAGATAAATATCAACGCCGCCCCAGCGGTCTACTGCGGCCTGGACGTAGCTTTGGGCTTGATCGGGTTGGGTTACATCGGCAGCGTGATAACTGGCCCGGTCTGCTCCGATTGACTGCACCGCATCCTGGAGGGCTGACTCGTCAAGGTCGACCAACACGACGCGCGCACCTTCATCGGCGAAGAGTTGGGACGCAGCCCGACCAATCCCCCCGGTTGCTCCCGTAATGAGGGCGACTTTTCCTTCTAGGCGAGACATGTGGCACCTCCTCTCATCCGAGGTATCCACGCTGTTCCGGATCGAGACAGCGTAGCCATTATGGATCAACCATTATCCGGTAATTCGGCGACACACGCCCGGACAACTGGAACGACCCCGGGGGTCAAAGCCCGACTGACCGACGCTGTGCAGCTGGGAAGATGTGGTACCCCTGGAGGGACTCGAACCCCCGACGCGCGACTTAGGACGCCGCCGCTCTATCCAACTGAGCTACAGGGGCAGGGTCGTGAGTGGTGGAGATAGCGGGATTGTTCACCACGGCCTTGCCAAGCACCGTTAACCACCACATCCATCGTGATTATAGCACGGAGGTTCCGCCACCAACCGCCTGCTCACGCTGGCAATCTCGATGGGGGTTATCCAAAGCTGGAGTATCGGCGGCTGGCGGGACGATGACAGGCGCACGAGGACTCCCATCTGTTAGAATGCCGCAAAACTGGAAATTACAACCAGAGGTTCATTATGAAGCCCGGTGACTCTGTCGATGATATATTTGCAGAATTGAGGGAACGGGCCGTCGCCGAGTTCGGAGAACGGCGCGCCGCCGAGTTGCAGGATGTCCTGGAACAGACGGCCCATCAAATTTGGGAAATCGACCAGGTTTCCGTGCATGTGGACCTGGAACCAGGTTTTTATCAATACACCGCCCATTGATTGCGAGGACGACGATGCCGGAACCTTACGAACTCACCGTCTCCGAGGCCGCCGCGCAGATACGGCAGGGCACACTCTCGCCAGTAACACTGTGCCAGTCGTTGCTCGACCGGATCGACCGTTTCGACGGCGATATTCACGCTTGGGTTACCATCGACCGAGAGGAAGTGCTGGAAACGGCCCGCCGCCGGGAGGCCGAGGTGGAACGCGGCGATCCCCTGGGGCCACTGCACGGCGTTCCGGTGGGGCTCAAGGATATTTTCAACACCGACGGGATGCTGACCGCCGCCGGCTCCAGGATCTACTCTGAGTTCGTCCCCGACTATGATGCCACGTCGGTGGCCAGGATACGCCGGGCCGGCGGGATTATCCTGGGCAAGGCGGTTACCACCGAGTTCGCCACCTCCGATCCGTCGCCGACCCGCAATCCGTGGAACCTTGAGCATACCCCGGGCGGCTCCAGCAGCGGCTCCTCGGCAGCCGTGGCCGCCCGAATGGCGCCCGCCGCCACCGGGTCGCAAACCGGCGGCTCCACCTGCCGCCCCGCCGGTTACAACGGTATCGTGGGCCTGAAGCCAACCTACGGGCGCATCAGCCGCTACGGCGTCGTTCCGGTCAGTTGGTCATTGGACCATGTCGGCATCCTGGTGCGGAGCGTGGCCGACGCCGCCCTGATGCTTACCGCGATGAGCGGCGTGGACCCTAACGACCCTGGATCACTTGACCTGCCCGTTCCCGACTTCACCCGACAGATGGCCCAGCATAATCATCCGCCGCGGATTGGTCTGCCGCGTGAATACTTCGCCGAGACCGCCACCGCCGAGGTATGGGCCCATACTGAGCAGGTGGCCCAACGGTTGGCTGATGCCGGAGCGGATGTGGTGGAGTTGTCGCTGCCCGACACCTTCGCCTCGTGCCACAGCGCCCAGCGCATCGTCATGCACGTGGAATGTGCCGCCTACCACGAACGATTCTACCGAGAACGGGCCGACGATTATGGCCCACGAATCCGCTCCGCCATCGAAATGGGCTTGATAATGCCGGCGTCCAAGTACATCCAGGCGCAGCGGCTGAGACGTCAGTTCCGCGATGACATGGTGGACATGGTAAGGCAGGTCGATGTCGTCATGACGCCGGCCACCGTTTCACCCGCACCCAAGGACCTCAACACCACCGGCGACGCCGCCTTCCAGGTGCCCTGGACCTCCAGCGGTTTGCCCACGGTTGTCGTGCCGTCCGGACTGAGCGAGCTGGGCTTGCCCATGGCCGTCCAGTTCGGGGCCCTGCCCTGCGAGGAGGGTAAGCTGTTGGGCGCGGCCCAATGGTGCGAACAAGCGTTGGGAGTGTCCCTATGCCCGCCCGGGTATGATTAGGCTCCAACGGCGCAGAGCGCATGGGCGGTCATCTTATTACCAGCACCAGTCTGCTTATTACCAGCACCAGTCTGCGCTCGTCCCGTGAAAACTGACCACCGGGCTGGCTGTTTCGTAGCCGACGGTGTAGCGTTTGGCAATTGCCATCTTCCGGCCGGCACCGGGGCGACGGTTATACAAACGTCTCCGTGGTTGGAGCAGGGGCCGTGGGTGAACGCCCCGCCGCCCACCGCCTTCCCCGCCGTTGCTGGTATTATGTAGCCAACCACCGGCTGAATATCTACCGCAATGGCTACCACGCAATCGTACACGCCCGACGCGCACCGCCTGGCGGCATCTTTGCCCGCCATTTACGCCAGCCACCCGGCTGCCCAGGGTTTGGCCGCCGCCCGCCGAATCACCGTAACCGCCGCCGAACTGCAGGCCGCCGGCTGGGGCAACCATACCGATCCGGCTGTCATCAACACCGCGGCGTTGCTGCTGCTGGCCGGCCCCCCCGATGGGGCCAACCGTCCGGGCGTGTCGGCTGCCATCGCCGAAGCGTGGCTGCGGGGCGCTGGCGCTCCGGGCGAATTCGTGGCTGCGGTATCTGATGCGATAGCCGGCGCCTGGCGGGAGCTGCAAACCGTTGCCGTGGCCACAGACCCAGCAGGCAGCGCGGCGCTGGGCAACAACGGATTGCTGCTCGGACACGCGGCTCTGCTCGACCTGGCTGCCCTGGAACGCCACCGCGACTACTTGCGTGAAGCGCCGGCGACCGGAAGCGAACGGTATCTTGCTGCCTACCTTTCTGGATACCGGCAGGGATGTTTGATCCCGGCGCTGCTGCTCGGCCCCCGCTTGTCGATGCCGGCGGCGATGGCGATGTACGCGTCGCGTATGCCGCGTCTGGCCGAGTTTCTGGACGGGCAGGATGCCGCCCTGGTGCCAACCGACTGGCGTCGACTGGCCCAGGTGGATGATGTGCAGAAAGGCGTGATGCGCCTGTTGGCTGGCGAAGACCCGGCGTTGGTCAAATCCGAGATGCCGCCGCCCGGATTGCCCTACGCCGAATATCGTGGGCAGCAACGCTCCGTCATCGCCGGCAGCCACGACCTCATCCTGAACCTAACCCATGACCGCATCGAAGCGTCCCGCAACGTCGCCGCCGAAAAGTACCTGGAAAGCGATACCATTCACAAGCCGGCGGTCGAGGAAAACTTGTTCGTTAGCGCCCGTCGCCGTGCCCGCCAACTGGGGTTGTCTGCGGAGACGGCGGAAGACATCGCCCGCCTGCTGCTCTCCAACGCCCGTGCCGTGCAGGAGCGCACCCTCAACGACATCGCCCAGCGGCTCAGCCGGCTGCACGGGCAAATCCTGGACGCCGACTCTCCGGAGTCGCGCACCGAAGAGCAGGACATGGCCATACCGTCGCTGGTGGTGCGTACCGGCGACCAGCCACTGGCCCGGGAAAACGAACTCATCAAGGAGCTGCGCGTAACCGGGCTCAACGAAAGCTACCCCGAACAGCGCCGGCAGCTCGCCCAGTGGTTCGATGCTCCCCATCCCTATATGGAAACCGGCCAGATTGTCGGCAGCCGCGACGCCGACCTGTTCCTGCAAGCGCTCACCGATGGACAACGCTGCAAGGTTGTCGCAACGATGGCGGCGGCGGGCCCGATGCACCTGGGCCACGGTGCGCTGGCCGACCTGCTGCGCTACTTCCAGTCGTTGGGCGCCCAGGTCGTCCTCGGGTTCCGTGACCTGGAACTGACCCACGCCGCCATCAGCGACACTCGGCAGGAGCGGCGGCAAGGCCGGCCTGACACCGGCCACCCCGATGTGCGGGCCACCGCTCGCCAGGCCATGCACGACCGTTTGCTTACCCTGGCCGCCGCCGGCCTCGATTTGCACCGCACCGACGCCTACCTGCAGATGGATCGCCCGGCCATCACGGCAACGGCATTCGCCCTGGGCAGCGCCATCCCCCTCAGCTTGCTCAACTCGGCGTTGGGTTTGCGCTTGCGCGACAGCGCTACCGATACCTTCCTGCCCCTGTTGCGCCTGGCCGACATTCTGCACACCCAGCAGGCTGAGTCAGGCGGGCCGTGCCGCACGCTGGCGCTCGACGGCCTCGGCGGTGATGTGTACGTCCGCATGGCCCGCAACGTGGCCGAGGAGTTCGGGTTCATCAAGCCGTCGGCGTTGTACTTGCGTATGGTGCGCAGCCTTACCACCTACCACGACCCGCGCACCGGCTCAGCCGTCGAGGTGATGACCAACCGCGTGCCCCCGGGGAGCATCGCATATCAGGATGATGCCGACGAAGTGCGCCGGCGCATCGGGCGGGCCTACACGGGTGGTCGCCAGACGCTGGCAGAGCAGCGGCGACTCGGCGGCAATCCTGACCCCCGCGTCTGCGGCGTCGCCAGCCTGCACGCTTTCCACGCCACCACCGGAGCCAGCGATTTCGCCGAACTGCAACGCCAGTGTCGCGCCGGCGAGTTGCTGTGCGGTCAGTGCAAAGCATCCGCCACCGAGGGCCTGCTAAAATACCTGCAAGAGCACCGCCGGTTGCGAGACAATCTGCCCGCGGAAACGCGCCACCGCGCCCGCGCCCTGTCCGGCTTGACGACGAAGGAGGATTGGCAATGAAAGAACTTTACTACAAGTACTTTTGCACCTTGCCAACCACCACCGACGCCGCCTGTGAGTACCAGTACACGGTTTTCACCTTCGTGGGGATAGCCATTCTGGTCGGAGGCGCCATTATGATTGGAATTGCTCTGGCGCGCCGGCAGAAGAATGGCTAGCCTTGGCTGAACTGGCCGCGTATCTGCTGTTTGTGCTGACCGTCGGATTCCTGGGTTCAGTCTGTTACGAATGGACGGAACGCACCGAAAAGTTCTTGCCCAAGTCCCTGCTGCGAACCGTCGCGTGGTTCTGGATTGGGATGGCCGGCCTGCTCCTCTCCGCGCTGATAAAAGTAACCGGCGTATAACCCCATTGCAAACCGCAACCCCATCTCAGGAGATTATCTATGCCCAACCAGCAACGCATCCTCACCGGTATGCGACCCACCGGACAACTGCATCTGGGCCACTATCTGGGCGCGCTGGAAAACTGGATTCAGCTGCAGCACGAGTACGAATGCTTCTTCCTGATTGCCGACTATCAGGCCATGGGCGACCATCTGGACGACATTGGCCTGATTCAACGGTCGGTTCTAGACGTGGCAACTGACTGGCTGGCGGTGGGAATCGACCCCGAAAAGGCGTCCTTCGTCATCCAGAGCTACGTGCCGGAACACGCCGAGCTGACCATGTTCCTCAGTATGCTGACTCCGCTGAACCAGCACCAGAAGAACCCCACGCTGCGGGCGGAAATCGGCCAGCTGGAATCGGAAAACCAGTCGGTTACGCTGGGTTTCTTCAACTACCCATTGAGCCAGGTTGCCGACATCCTGCTGCCCAAGGCCCACCTGGTGCCCGTGGGCGAGGATCAGGTCGCACACATCGAGTACACCCGCGACATCGCCCGACGTTTCAATCGCATTTATGGCGAGGTCTTTCCCATGCCCCGCGCCCGGGTGGGCCGTGTCCCCCGTCTCGTGGGCACCGACGGCCGGGCTAAGATGAGCAAGAGTCTCAACAACGCGGTGTACCTGGCCGACGATCCCGGTACGGTGAAGGAGCGGGTCCGCCGCATGGTTACCGACACCACCGGCGAAAACCCGCGGCTCAGACGCACCGACCCCGGCGTGGTCGAATACAACCCGGCCTTCCTGTACCACGACGCCTTTAACGATGATGCCGATGCGGTGGCCGAACTGAAGGAGCGCTACACCGCCGGCACGGTCAGTGACGTGGAGGTCAAAGACCGCCTGTCCGACGCGCTAAACCGCTTCCTGGAACCCATCCGAGAGCGCCGGTCGTGGTACGCCGAGCACCCCGACTACGTGCGCGACGTGCTGCGCGCCGGCACCGGGCGCGAACGAACCATCGCCCAACAAACCATCACCGACGTCCGCCAGGCCATGCAGGTAATGTACGCCTGAGGCGCAGATGACTATGTTGCAACCAAATATCACTGGTGAACCTAACTGGCAGTTGGCGCGTGAGATTATCGGCCAGTTGCGCGTGATGCCAGCTACCAGCTACAATCACCGAATTGGAGAACGTGACATTATGCGAGCCATGGACCCTGCGCGGTTGCTGGAAAAATTGACCGGCCATCCGACTCGAGCCGTAGTGTCCGGGTACTCAATATCGCCCTACCTCAGCCAGTTGGCCTAGGATAAGAACGTCACAGTTACCATCATCGCGCGCCGGACGCTGGTGAACCCGAGGACGACCCGGAAGACGAGGCTGCGCAGGTGGGGTTGCACAGTGGACGTACCACGAGCGATGCTGTGAAGACGCTGATAAGATGACACCCATCTAAACGAAAGGGGAATTAACGCCAAATGAAATCCGAAGTCACTACTCTCGCCACCATGTTAGAGGGAGATGTGGAATACGTGATACCACAATTCCAACGCGCCTATGCGTGGAAGAAGGAAGAACAGTGGTCTCCTCTCTGGGATGACATCATGAATACGGCAAAAGCCATAACGAAGGCTAAAACCATTGAGGAAGTACCGCCGCACTTTATGGGGCCTGTAGTTATACAGGAACGTAGTGCACATCCCGACGGACGCCCGCCGGGATACATTGTCGTCGACGGCCAACAACGTATGACTACAATGCTGATTCTGCTCAAAGCAGCGGGAGACGCTGCCGAAGAATTGGGGATGTCTGACCTCGCTGAAAAATTCCTCTCTCGTATCTGGAACGAAATCGGTGTCAACATCAAAACACCCAAAGTGAGACACGCGAACAGTCGTGACCGTAACTGTTCAGAGTTGCGGGGAAGTGAGCAGTTGTCGGCAAGCGGCGAGGGGATTCAGTCCTTGGGCGCGCCAGGTGCCGAAGAGGGAAGCCAGGGTCATCTTACTGCTGCTGCCCCGTTCCGACCGGGTGCCGCCGCTGATCTTGCGACTGACGACCAGATGGCGCAGGCTGCGTTCGGCGGCGTTGTTGTCCGGTGGCGCCTCCGGTTCGGCCACGAAGACGAAGAGCTCTTTGATATGGCGCTCGATGCGTCGGCATAACTTGGCCTGGGTTGCCGAAGGGTCGTGAAGGAAGGGTTGGCAAATGGCCAGCAGCTGCCGTTCCAGGGCCAGTTGGGCGGTGCGTCGCCGCTTGGTCTGAGGATGGGCGCTGGCTTTGGCCCGGTCGTAAATCTCGTGGACGGCGTCGGCCCACTGCGCCAGTGGCGCGTCATCGGGGTAGAGGGTTCGCAGGTCGTGGATGTCCCGCAGCAGATGGACCCAGCAGCGCTGTTTGGGGCCCTCGTAATGGTGGTAGGCGGCGTAGAAATCGCTGACCAGGACGCCGGAGAAGGTGTCGCCCAGAGCTTCATCCACCACTTCCTTGTTGCGACCCCGCCGCAGGAAGTAGCGCGCCGATGGTGTGCTGAAAGTCCACACGTAGCCGTTGTGTCCATCCTCACGCCAGCCGGTCTCGTCGGCATGGACCACTGGGCTGGCGCGGACTTGGGCCAGAATCCGGTCCACTGCGGACTGGGCCCTTCGCGCGGTGCGATGCACCGCAGCCATGATGGCTCCCGCGCTGAGGCTCAGCCCATGAACGGTGTGCAGATACCGCTGGATGACGGCGATGGGCAGTCGGGCTTCCTCTCGGAGCGTGGCAATCAGACTGACCAGGTTGATACCCAGGCGCTGCTGGCCCATCACTACGCCGTCCATTTGTGCAGGGGGAACGCAGCGGCGTCGGCACCCCGGACAATCCCTGGCGATGTAGACGTGCTCGGTAACTTCCGCCGGAACCTGGGGCAACTCGATGACCTCCCGCGTGCGCTGGGTCCAGCCACCGGACAACAGCGTTCCGCAGTCGGGACAGTGGTCCACCACATGCTCCACCCGACGGGTGGGCGTCATGCGACGGCGGGCAAAGCCGTGGGGCCGCCCCTGGCGAGGAGCTTTGGGCTGGGCCGGTTTCTGGCTGGCTTCGGGTTTGACACCGGGCATCCCCCGGGCGCCACTGGGTTTGGCCCGCCCTTCCAGCTGAGCAACCCGTTGCTCCAGGCCCTCGATGATGGCCTGCTGTCGGGCTATGATGGCCTCCTGCCGTATGACGATGGCGATGAGCACATCGCGGTCAGCAGTGGACAGGTCGATTTCCGAATCCATACCCGTTATATGACATAACCACAACCCCTCGCGCAAGCCATCCCCGAACCTCTTTGAACCAATTCCCCCACCAAGTCTGAACAGTTACTCGTGACCGCGCGGCCTTGCTCGAAGTTCTCTACGGGTATGCCGACACTGAAGCCGCAAGCGGTATCGCCGACTGTTACGCTTTTTTCAATGACGCCGTTGTAGATTACTTAAGAAAAAGCGAAGACCGACATGAACGTTGTCAAGACCTGTTGAATACCTTGGAAAAGAAAATGGAGACGGCTGCGCTCTTGCTGGATCCATCGGAACAACCCAACGTCGTGTTTGAGACGCTGAACGCCCGCGCTGAGCGGCTAAAGCAGTCCGAATTGGTCAAAAACACTATCATGTACGAAGGTGCCGTAGTCGAGGACGAAGAACGCTCCAAAATCCTTTGGAACGTTGACTTTGAGGATCAATACTGGCGTGAAGAAAAAGATGGGGCCAGCGAACTGGACTATTTCCTCAGCGACTGGTTAACCGCTCGGCTGGAAAGACGTATTGCACCCAATAGGGTCGCTCCGGAATTTCGCTCTTATTTGCAGAGCACAAAGGCTGCCGGTCGCGAGGTAGAATATCTGACCGACAGACTAAACCCTGCTTCAAAAGTCTTTAGGGAGGTATACTGCGACAGGTTCCAGGACTCAATGCCCTCATCGCAAAGACTACTCGACATGGGGATCGGCGCTGTAATGCCGATAATCCTGTGGCTGTGGGACCCAGACAATTCCGTTGACCGCAGAGAACGACAGGTCACACTCCGTATAATTGAGAGCTACGTCATCCGACGGATATTAGCAAACTTGAATGTCGGTGCGACTTTGATGAACACCATGGTGTCCCTGTTGTATCACCTTCACAATGCAAATGAGCAAGCTCAAAGGCATAGTGACGCAATCCGCGACGCCCTCAGTAGCATCACTATCGATAGCGCGAGATGGCCGAAGGACGAGGAGATCAAGCAAAAGTTAACTACGATGCCACACGGAATGAGCGTTACCCGCCAGAACGTCGTGTTGACCGCTCTGGAAAACCGACTCCGACGCGACAACGGCAAACCTCCGTTGGATTTCAAGGTACATACTGCACCACTCATGCCCGCGAGTGAATCCAGTTTGAGTAACGGCTATCCCTTGACTGGAAGAGCTACTGAGTCCCGCTTGCGACGACGCCGGGAACGCGTCGGATTTCTGGGCAATCTGACGCTGACGAGAACGCGGATGACGGCGAAGCAACGAGAGCTCCCGTGGGCGGAGAAACGAGAGTTGTTGGAAAATCACAGGGAACTAGAGCTCAACCGACAGCTACTCGACAAATCCGACGCCGATTGGACTGAAGACGCCATCGAAGATAGGACCGTTATCATGGTAGAACTCGCTATCAAAACCTGGCCTCACTCGACTGAATGAAATCCCTACCTCACATAAGCATGGCCGAGCGGCAGTCGGCCAAACGTCGTATCAACCGCAACGATGTGATTCGGGATGTTGCAATGCAACCCATTCTGGCCAGCATTGACCAATCGGTACGGGCCATTTTGCCGAGCTTCTGCGCATAGTTCCCCGCCTTGAATCCCCTCTGCCGCCGTGTTAGCGTAACGGCACCGCGTCAGCACCGATGGTGCGGCGCCTGATTACGGTCTGACGGAGGGAACGATATGGCAGGTAACCCGCGAGATAAATATTGCATCGTCGGAGTGGGCGAAACCGAATACAGCCGCGCTTCCGGACGCACCACCCGCGCCATGGGCGCCGAAGCCATCCGCAACGCAATGCACGATGCCGGTCTCACTCCCGGCGATATTGACGGGATGCTGAGCTACCACGGCGGCGACTCCACGCCGGCCACTTCCATTCAGTATGACCTGGGCATCCGGCCCAACTTTTACATGGACTGCTCCGGCGGCGGCTCGTCCACCGAGGCGCTGGTCGGCCTGGCCATCGGCGCCATCGAAGCCGGTATGTGCGACACCGTGGCGATTTTCCGCTCCATGAACGGCTATTCCAACATTCGTATCGGCGGCACCGGCGCTCGGGCGTCCGCTCCCATCGGGGGCATGGACCTGATGAAGCGGCCCTACGGACTCATCAGCGCCGTGCAGCAATTCGCCTATACCTTCACCCGCCACATGGCCGAGTACGGCGTCAAGAGCGAAGACCTGGCCGCTATTAAAGTGGCCCACTCCAATCACGCCTCCAACAACCCCAAAGCCCTGATGAAGCACCGGGTAACCGTTGAGGATGTGGTGAATTCCCGCTGGATAATCCGCCCGGTGGCCCACCTCTTCGACTGCTGCCTCGAAACCGACAACGCCACCTGCGTCATCGTTACCTCCGCCGACCGCGCCCAAGACCTGAAGCACAAGCCCGTCTACGTCAAAGGAGTGCAGGGTCGCGGCACCAAACCGGGCGGCGATTTTCACTATCAGCACGGCCCCATCACCCGGGTCGCCGGCCATTACATCGCCCCACGGGTCTTTGAGCTGGCCGGCGTAAAGCACGAGGACGTTGACCTCACCGGATGCTACGACGCCTTCACCTACACGGTGCTGCTCCAGTTTGAGGATTACGGCTGGTGCCAGAAGGGCGAGGGCAAGGACTACGTAACCAGCGGCGTCATCAACCTCGGCGGCGCCCGTCCCAACAACCTCAGCGGCGGCCATCTCTGCGAGGGCTACACCCACGGCATGAACATGGTCATCGAGAACGTGCGCCAACTGCGCGGCACCGTCGACGACTACTGCCCGGGCGCGGCCAACGGCGAACACACCTACGACTATAGCGAAGGCGGATGCCGTCAGGTGCAGGACGCCAAAATCAGCATGAATATGGGCTGGGGAACGCCGGCCGTGGGAAGTTCCCTCATCATGGGCAACATCCTGAACTAATCCCAGTCCCTCCCTGGAGAATAACCATGCCCAACTATACTTACCGGGGAATCAACCTGAGCATCCCCGACAACGACTCTGAATACAAAGGATACTTCGAGGCAGCAGCCGAAGACCGCCTGGTGGTCAAAAAGTGCTCCGACTGCGGACTGCTGCGCGGAGAACCGGGCCCCGGCTGCCCCTGGTGCACCTCCCTTAACTGGGAGTGGCAGCAGGTTTCCGGCAAAGGGACCATCTATTCCTACCAGGTGGTAGCCCACACCGTGATACCCAGTTTCCGGGACCTGACTCCCTTCGCCATCGTTCTCGTGGAGCTGGACGAACAGCGCGGCCAGCCGGACGAACACGACGGCCTGCGCATCACCGGCAACCTGATGGACGTCAACTTCGACATGGAGAAAGAAGAAAACGTGGGCATCGGCAAGCGCGTCGAGGCGTGTTTCCTGCCGGTGGAAGATGGCTTCAAACTCCCGCAATGGCGCCTGATTGACGAGCCGACGCAGGGGTTCACCTGGGCGCACCAGGCGCCGTCAGAGTAAGGTAATGGGGCGTAAAACAAGGGCGGCGACGCTGGTGGAGTCAGTGTCGCCGCTACTCGGGCACGTCGGTTAGAGCGTCGATCATCAATCTGCTGGCAGTTCCTCCGGCGTCAGAACTACCTCGCCGGTGGATTGGTGCCGATGTCGCATCACCAAGTCAACCCGCTCGTGCAGGGCCTGAACGGAACCTGTAATCTCGCTAACGTCCTGCGCGAGCAGGAAAAGCCGATTATCAATCAAGTCTAGCCTGCTTTCCACTCGATCCAGCCTACCCTCAACCCCGTCAATTCTAGCGTTGAGGCGTTGTTCAACTCCGTCAATTTTAGCGTTGAGGCTTTGTTCAACATGGTCTATCTTTTCACCGAGCGCAGTTTGCCCGCGTTTCAGTGTGCCAATATCCTGAGCGGTACGCAGAGTGGTTCCCACCAGCGTAACGAGCAGCAGGGAAATGAAGGCTAGGGAACCTCTGAACAAATCTGCGCGTCAAGCCATTATAATACTGGTCAGGCAACGCTGGATGAAACCACGGCTGAAACGCTGGATTGACTGGAGAGTGAAGATATGCTGGAGGAGCCAACTTTTGCTGACCTGGAATACGCCGGGAAGAAGCACAAGACCCGCCGAGAAGTGTTCCTGGAGCGGATGGACGGGCTGATTCCGTGGGAAAGGCTGGAAGAGCGCATCCGTCCCTACTATCCCAAGGGAGACCGGGGAAGGCAGCCTTACCCCCTGTCGGTGATGTTGCGGGTGCACTGTGTCCAGGTATTCCACAACCTGAGCGACCCAGCGATGGAGGACCTATTGTATGAAGCGGAATCGGTCCGCCGCTTCGTGGGGCTGGGACTAAGGGAGCCGTTGCCGGACGAGAGCACGATACTGCACTTCCGCCACCTGCTGGAGCGTCACGAATTGGGGCAAGGGCTGTTTGCGGAAATCAATGGGCATCTGGAGTCGCAGGGGCTGCGCATGCGGGAGGGAAGCATCGTGGACGCTACCATCATCGAGGCGCCATCATCGACCAAGAACCAGGCCAGGGAACGGGACCCGGCGATGCACCAGACCAAGAAGGGGAACCAATACCACTTCGGGATGAAATTGCATATCGGGGTGGACGCCGCGACGGGCCTGGTGCATAGCATGACTACCACCCCGGCCAACGTCCATGACGTGACCGAGGCGCACAAGTTGCTGCACGGCGGGGAGTTGCAGGTGTGGGGCGACGCGGGGTACGTGGGAGTGCAGAAACGGGAGGAAAACCTGGGGTTGGCAGTGGACTGGCGAGTAGCAATGCGGCCCAGCCAGCGGCGGAAGCTGGAACCGGGGAGCCTGGCGGCCTGGGCGGAGCGGGTCAAGGCGTCAATCAGGGCCAAGGTGGAACACCCCTTCCTGGAGGTCAAGGGACACTTCGGCTACGGCAAGGTACGCTATCGGGGACTGGCCAAGAACACGGAACGGTTGGCCCTGCTGCTGGGACTGTCCAACCTGAAGAAAGGCCAACGCTGGCTGGCGGCCGGTTGACCCAGGGGGTAGTGGGCCCAAATCCGGGTGGGAGCCGAATGAGGGGCCGGAATCGGGTGGGAAGCCCGCTCAACCGGGGTGAAATGACCGGAAAATAGCCCCAAAACGCGACTCCGAGCAGGTCAAAACTTTCAACTGCCCGAAATCCCGTCTGGCTGCTTATTGTTCAGAGGTTCCCTAGAAAGCCGTACAGGATATAGAGTTCAGGCGTTATCATTGTGATTCGCCAACGGAGTGTGTTGATGCCATTATTTTATCATCGTCAATCGTCAGGCATTCCCGCAGCGCCACTACTCTCCTCTGCTAACCCACCGCGCTCCACATCTCGTAGCCAATTTCCTTGCTGATCAACCCGCCCCGCATCTCGAAGATGTGCACCAGCCGCATTTCTACCTGCGTGCCGGGATCAAGCGGCAGGTAGCCGGTATCCAGCAGCCGGAACCGCACCACGCTGTCGTCCACCACCCGGTCTTCTGTGGCGAAGCGCTGCAGATTCTTAAACTCCACATCCGCCATCTTGGCGAACATCTGGGTATAATTGTCCGCAACGGCCCGCTTGCCCTCGAATCGCAAACCTCGCGCCGGCGCCTCCCACACCACGTCATCGGTGTAAAGGTCCAGTGCCGCCTCGACCTCGTTGGTGGCCTCGGAATGAAAGTGCGCTTCCACCGCAGCCAGGTTGGCGGCGATAATTTCGGGATTCGCGGACTGATTGGAAGCGTTCGCAGTGGAAGTCATGGTACAAACTCCTCGATGGGTCAACAGGACGGATTCGCAAAGCGCAACAGGAGGTCGGATCAATGCCAAGCATAACTATCGACCGCAGCAAGCCGCTGCGTGAGGAGTCTAACACAGGCCACAATCGCTGGCATCCGGACATCCCCGCCGTGCTGGAGGTTAACGAAGGTGAAGAGGTTGTGCTGGAAACCCGCGACGCCTTCGACGGTCAACTTCACCCCGGCGTAACCGAGACCGTTTTCGATACCGTCGATGCCGGCGTTATTCACCCTCTTACCGGCCCGGTTCTGGTCAGAGGAGCCCAGCCCGGCGATTTGCTGGAAGTCGAGTTTGTTGACATTGCACCACAGCCCCACGCCTTTAGCTGCATCGTGCCTGGCTTCGGCTTCCTGCGCGATATTTTCACCGAGCCCTTCATGGTGCATTGGAACATTGCCGATGGCTGGGCCACTTCCGCGCAAATCCCCGGCGTCCGCGTCCCCGGCGCACCCTTCATGGGTGTCTCCGGCGTGGCTCCCAGCCATACCCAACTTGAAGCCTGGACGCGCCGCGAGGCTGCGTTGGCGGCGCGCGGTGGCGTGGCCCTGCCTCCGGATATCGCCAGCTCGGTGCCCATTGCCGGCGTCGGCGCCACCCACGGCCTGCGTACCCTGCCGCCCCGGGAGAATGGGGGCAACTTTGATGTCAAACAACTTTCGGCCGGCTCCAAACTGCTGCTGCCGGTGGCTGTCGATGGCGCGCTGTTCTCCACCGGCGATGCCCACTTTGCCCAGGGCGACGGCGAGGTGTGCGTAACTGCGGTGGAAATGGGCGCCACCTGCACCGTGCGGTTCCGCCTGCTCAAGGGCGAAGCCCAGCAGCGCAACATCCGCTGGCCCCGCTTCACCCGCGAGGACTATTACATCGCGCCGCAATGGGCCGCGCCGCAAAGGTTCATCGCCACCATGGGTATGCCAGTGACCGACGATGGCGTGAACGACGGCGAAAACCTGACCCTGGCCTGCCGCAACGCCCTGCTCAACATGATCGACCTGCTGCAGGAGCGCGGCTTCACCCGCAACCAGGCCTACGTAATCTGCAGCGTCGGCGTGGACCTGAAGGTAAGCAACGTGGTGGACGTGCCCAACTACACGGTGTCCGCCTTCCTCCCCGAAGACCTGTTCGTGGGGTAGGAAAAACGGTGCAGCGTGCTGAACGCCACTGCACTGTTCGTATCCGCTAGTTGGACGAAGACAGCTTCAGATAACGCCGCCCTCCGCCAGCAGCAGCATTTCGCCTGACGTGAGGCCCAGCTCGCCTTGCAGTATTTCCGCGTTGTGCTCGCCGATTAGCGGCGCGCGGCGGCTGATGCGCCAGGGAGATCCGTTGTAGATGGCGGCGCCGCCGGGATACGTAAAACTCCGACCCAACTCGGGGTGCTCCACCTGGGTGAAAAACCCCCGGTCGGTCAGGTGGTCGTCGCCCACGATTTCGTCCATGCTGCGTATGGCTCCCCAGGGGAAGTCCCGCTGCTGGCCGCCGTGGAAGGCGTCCTCCAGGGTGGAGTTGCTGAAGAAGTTCTTCATCACCTGCACGATGTGGTCGTTCTCCTCGGCAATCACATCCGGGTCCTGATACCGCTCATCACCCAGGTCTTCGGCCATATCGGTTTGCCCGAACCAGTCGGCCAGCAGCTTCAGCCGAGCCGGCGTCAGGTTGGTGCCGGAGCGCGTGGTATTCAGCCAACCACCGTCTCCGGTAGGGAACTGGATGGCCGGCGACATATCGGCCGCGGCGTGCCTTCCGGTATGCCGCTGCACCACCTGTCCAGTGGACAGGTAGATGGCGATGGCTCCTTCGGTGGTCAGAGCGCAGGCTTCGTGAATTGACGCATCAATGTACTGGCCCTCGCCGGATACGAACCGATAGTACAGCGCAGCCATCATGCCGATGTAGGCGTAGTTGCCGCCGATGTGCCAGGAATTGCCGCCGCCGGGCGCGATGGGCGGCGCGTTGGGCACGTCCACTTCGTCGTATCCCGACGAGGCCATCTGACCGCCGCCGGCCAGGTGGGTGATGTCGCTGCTGATATAGTCGCGCCACGGCCCGGTCTGTCCGTAGGGCGTCAGCGAGCACATGATCAGCCCCGGGTTGTTGGACGACAGCTGCTCGTAACCGAGGCCCAGCGATTCCAAGTAGCCGGGCGCGTGGCTCTCCAGCACAATGTCGGCAAAAGCTGCCATCCGCCTGACGATTTCCTGCCCCTGGGGGGCCGCCAGGTTCAGTGTGATGCCGCGCTTGGACGTGTTGTAGTGCCAGAACGACAGGCTGCGCTCCCGGTGTGGAACATCGTTCAGGAACGGCCCAAAACTGCGGCAGGGTTCGCCTCCGGGCGGCTCAATCTTGACCACGTCTGCGCCCAGGTCGGCCAGCAGCTTCCCGCAAAATTGACCCTTTTCGTCGCAAATCTCCAGCACCCGCAATCCGTTGAGCGGGCCGGGCAGCGAGTAATCTACCGGCCTGGCGCCGCCCAAGTCTACCGGCTGATTGCCGTTTTCAGCGGAAGTCATCGTAGCGCCTCCTCAATATAGGGGAACCGGTCCATGGTCGTGGGCCAGAAGATGCCGTTCTCGTAGCCATCCAGCAGGTCATCGTGGCTAACGCCCAGCAAATCCTCCAGCACATCCTTGTTGTGCTGTCCGATCATGGGCGGTGGGCTGGACATTTGTGCCGGAGATTTGGGCATCTTGAACGGAGCGTTCTGGAACTTCCACGGGCCCAGCATGGGGTGGTCCATCGGAACGTACATATCCCGGTGCCGCAGCTGCGGGTCGTTGTCCACCCGGTCCTGGCTGCTCTGCACCGCCATCGCCCGCACGCCGGCTTTCTGGCACTGGTCGGTCAGTTCGTACTTGGTGAACTGCTTCGTCCATTCCTCAATGCGGTCGTCAATCTCTTCCTGGTGTTCCAGCCGCCCCTGGATGGTGTCCAGGCGGCGGTCGGCCCATTCGGGACTGCCCATCAGGCCCACCAGATTCTGCCATTCCTGATCGCTCAGGCAGGCGATGGCGGCCCAGTCGTTGTAGGCTCCGCCCGCCGTTCGATAGGCGTTATGCGGTGCGGCGATGGGGCCGCGATAGTTGTTGAGCACCTCGGTTTCCGGCCAAACGGTGCGGTTGCCGGGCGGGAACCCCTCCCGTCGCGCCGGCCGGTCATTGACGGTACGGTCGAGCATCGCCGGGCCGGTCAGCGTAATGCCGGTAATCATCTGCGACAGGTCGACGTGCTGTCCCTTTCCGGTGGCCGACCGGTGGCGCAGGGCGGTTAGGGCGGACATTGCGCCGTACATACCGCCGGTATCGTCCAGGTACGACCAGCCCCAGCCGGCCGGCGGCTTGCCCGGCAGTCCCGACAGATGTGTCAAACCGCTCAACGCCTGCGCCGCCGGGCCCATGGTGCCGTACCAATGGTAGCGCCCGGTCTGGCCGAATCCCGCCATGGACACATAAATGATGTCGGGGCGAATTTTCTTCAGCTCGTCGTAACCCAGCCCCCAGCGTCGCATGATGCGGCTGCTGAAGTTCTCAATCACGATGTCCGACACGGAGATGAGCCGCTTCACCAGTTCCAGGCCCTGCTCGGTGCGGGTATTGATGCTGATGCCGCGCTTGTTGGCGTTGGTGTCGGCAAACTGTCCGGTGGAGTTGGGGCCGGGTTCTACGCCCGGTGGAACCGTGAATCGGTTCTGCCGCAGGGTGTCCAGGTTCAGCGGCCATTCCACCTTGATGACTTCGGCGCCCAGAGTACCCATCCAGCGCGCTGCCCAGGGGCCGGCCCGCACCCAGGTAAAGTCCACCACTCGGATACCTTTCAATGGAGTAGGCAGCGGCATACGTTTTCCTCCCGCCAAATATAGATTGATGCTTATGGATTGATGCTACCGCCGCCAGTTTATGCCAACCCGCCCCTATGGGCAACCTTCAACGCGCGACGCCCTGCGCCCCGACCGTCATTGCGAAGGGTACTTCCCCATCCCCAGCTGGCGAGGGGCGTGGCAATCCCGTTGTTTCACCCACTGCTTCGCCACTTGTGTGCTGGCGGGCCGCAACTGAACAAGCTGCGCTACCACCTGGCTGGCTTGGTTATCCGACCTTGCGCGTCAGCAACCATCGGCGGAAACTGGCTGCGTCGCAAATGGCTTTTTCGGAGTCGCTTGATGTAGGTCGCCGCGTCCTCCAAATCCCGGTGTGTATAGTTATTGTTGTCAGGGTTGACCACCATAACTTTAAGCCCCAACTCATCCCGCACGTATCGCATCGGGCTGGCCAGGTCGGAATCGTTGGACACGATGACGGCCTGTTCGAAGGCTCCGTTGAAGCCGTCAACGAGGAGACGGGTCGCCAAGTTCACGTCCGTCCCCTTCTCCTCCGAGTCCATAATGCGGACATACTCCGGCAGCCCCGGTATCGGCTCCGCCAACCGGCGCGTCTTCACTCGTGGCCGAAACGTACCGTAGTGAATCTCAAACCCAGGCAGCGTCTCTAACGCCCGCAAGTACGTCAATTGGCGCCAGGGTTGGCCGGGATTATCGGGCCGCTCGTTGAGCAAGGCAGTGAAGTAGCAGATACGGCGAATTTCGTCGTTTGGAAACAGCATTTCGGCCAACTTACGCAAGTCCAGCCACCGGAACGGAGTATTCCTGAGCGCGCGGTAGTACAGGTTAAACCCGTCAATGTAAAAATTGGTAAGCATCGATAGTTTTTAAAATGACAGAGGCCGCCACCAGTGACGGCCTCGACCCTACCGTCGAATCGATAGGGGGGGTAAATCAATGGTATGTTACGCGACCCGGCTTGTCAACCGCGCAACGCCGCTGTCCCTGACACGGAGCGACTGCAACTTGCGGTACGCAAAAATCCCGCTGGCCGGCTGCAACACAGCGGCAAGGTAGCGGCTCAGCGTAGCACTCCGTGACCCCGCGTGCTGTCAATGGTTGATTGGATGATATTCTGTTATAACAAGCACCAAAACCCCTCTACATCAAATGGGGGGGGGGCTATTCCGAGGCGTCAAAGCGGCTCGTTCGGACACGGGACATGGCCAAGAATACGCTCACATTTGAACTCGGCGGGCGCGTCGAGCTAAAGGATTTTGCCGCAGGAATCGACGCTTTCCGGCGTCTGGTCGGTGCATTGACGCCCCGGAACTCCGGCGTCACTTGGATAGTGGAGGATTTGCAGGCGGGGAGCGCCGTTGCAACGTTTCGAGGCGAAGCCGACAACCCTTTTAAGGTAGAACGGGTGATAAATGACTATGAAAATATCGGCGCTGCGTTGGCACAGCATGAAGATTTGCCGGGATCCAATCGTCAAGTTACGCGCGCTGCCGATGCCATTAAGACCCTGACAAATACCATAGAGTATGTGCGATTTGAAACACCCGATAGAGATTATACGATTTATCGCAACGGCCACAACTTGATTCGACCCGCTCCGACGGTTGCCATCGGATCGATTACCGGCAGGGTCCAAACTTTGAGCAACCGATCCGGCCTGAGGTTCAATCTGTACGACACTATCCATGATAAAGCGGTGGCCTGTTACCTGTCACCGGGCCAGGAAGAGTTGATGCGGGAGGCTTGGGGTCAACGGGCGAGAGTGAGCGGCAAAATATCTCGAGAGGGGCACACTGGAAGGCCCACCGCAATCCGCAACATTTTGGGTGTGGAAATCCTGATTGACACCCCAACCGGATCGTACCGGCGTGCTCGGGGAGTTGTGCCTTGGCAGCCTGGAGATATGCTGCCCGAGGATGCTATCCGTAGGTTGAGAGATGCCTGACACTCCGCAAATCATCTATCGGGACGCAAACAATTTTCTCTCTTTGTCAGGTATACAAACCTCCTCCCTCCTCGCGAACTCCTTCTGAATCTTACTGGGGTGCTCAGGATTTCTTGGACGGCTTTGCCTCCGCAGGCAATTTGCCCCCCGGCGGCTTGTCGGAATTCCAAGCCTTCGGCGGGCTTTTCCGAGGCTCCATTCCCTCAAATGGCCTGACTTTCTTCCCTCTGGTTTCCAACCTGTCTTTTACTACCCTAATCGCAAGGTGTTCATCTTTGGAATTCATAAAACCCCCGCACCTGATTTTACTCTGTCAGTTGCCGGTTATTATATCATAGACAGTGGTAGCAGTCCAACCTGGCGCTGACTGCGAGCCTTCAAAAGATTTCGAGTTATAGAAGTATGAATATAGTAGAATTGTTTTAACTTCATTTGACACTATAAATTCGCCCAGCTCTAGGTGAGTTTCACCGGGCTCTATGACTAGTGCGTTTGTACTTGATGCACGTGGAAGCATATCAAGCAAAGGCCATTGAATATCTAGAATGTCGACACTATCATTACTGTGAAATACTTGGCTGTATAGTTGTTCTACGTCATCATCATCTATCGGCGCAATTTGCATCAACTGAAAGAACCCTTCGCGGATTTCAACCTTGACCTTTGAACTATTGTGCAGTGTCGCTGTTACGCTAATATGCATGTACTGCGTGCCGATAAGCCGGTGCGTAACCGAATGCGTGACGGTCAGGTGAGGCTCGAAATCGCGGAACAGCTGCAGCTTCCGGTAGGCGAAAATCCCACCGGCTATGATTAGAAAGGCCCAGACAAACGCTTGGACGATACCGACTACATCCCTGATTCTGCTGATGTCGGTGGGGCTGGTTCCAGTTCGGCTGTCGTCGGTCAGCCAGTAGTTCAACCCCAGTGCCGCCCCCGCCAGAAACAGCAGCACTCCAACTACTACCAGAACCTCAATCGCCGCCCCTCGACGATAGGACCGCAACATCCCCAATAGCCTGCGCATATCAGCCACCCAACCCCGGCGTCAATTGTATCCCACCACCCAGCAGCCGCGCCACGCACTCCTCCACCGCCGCCCCTTCCGCCCCCGCGCGCAGCCACGCCCGCAGCTCCCGCCGCGCTATCGTTACGCTCACTGACGCCCCGCGTTGGGTACGCAGTTGGGACAGTTGGACGGATGCGCCCAGGGCCGCTACCGCCCCCGCCTCGGCAATCTCCCGGTGCAGCGGCTCGCTGTTGTCGTACTCCGGTATGGGCAGCTTCCATAGTTGCTTTTGCAAATGGCGCGCCCCGAACTGCCCTTTGGACATCAATGGTTGTACCGCTTCATACAGTGCATCGCTGTTGATAATTGCCAGCAGGTAATTGGCCTCGTGTATATCTTTGCAGGTTATCCAGTAGATGGTCTTATCAACCGTAGCTGTATCGTTGCTCATCAAGGCTGCCGTTGGCTCGCCTGATGATGTATAGATTACTCGGATAGGTCGGCTTCCATTATCCTTTTGCCATTCCAACTGCGATGATAGTTTTCGCTGGTAGTCTATCTGTCCCAACAAGTCTAACTTTGTAGCCGGACGTTTGTTAGTTTCCCACAATGTGTTGATAGTCTGCCATCGCCCTCGCATCCGCCGTTCCAATCCCCCCAGGCGGGTGCCGCCCGGCCCATCGGAATCAGTCGGTATCTGGTACTCTCCCTGCCGCACCGGCAGAATCGCTTTCAAGGGTTCCAGCGTGGCGTAAGGAACCACAGTTTCGCCCAAGTACACATCATAAATGTGACTGCTTTCAACCGTCTGTTGCGTGATGGCCATCAGGTCCAAATTGCGCCAGGGCGCTTTGTCCTGCGAACCCCGGCGCGGGTTCACGGTAATCGTTTGGGCAGCCTGAACGATGGCGGTATTCTCCGTTTCCTCAACGAAAAACAGGCAGCGTGGGTATATTGACGCGCCTTCACGGGCATAACCATCATAAGGTGAATCCCCGCTAACTGACGTATCGGTTATACCGCTCCGTTCCCGTCGGACATCGTCTGCGCCGGCCCGACCCTCCCAGTGTTCCACTGTCCCGGCCAGCGGCGTCGCCGTTCCACTTACTCCCTTGTGCTCGGCGAACACCACGCAGGATGCAATGGGAAAGAAAGTGTTGGGTTCCAGCGGCTCCAAATCCCACGCCGCTTTGTGTCCAAAGTTGACCGCCAGCGTCCGCCCGGCAACCCGGTTGCGGCCCCGCCCGGTAGCCTGCGACTGCCACGCTCCCGTGCGCCATTTGGCATACTGCCCGCTTTGCAGCGCGCTGTGGGGCAGTACCATACCGATGACGCCACCGTCTTTCAGATACAGGTCAACGCTGCGGGTAAAGAACAGGCCGGCCACGTCCTGATTGCTGGCATACCTGCCGCCCACCCAGATGCCATAAAGGTTCTTGCTCTGCCGTTCCAACTCGGTACGCAGGATGTCGGCAGCCTGATTGTAGTTCAGCCAGGGCGGGTTACCGATAACCACGTCCACCTTGGTGCGGCTCAACGCCACCGGGCGCACGAGGTTGCGAGTGTAGTAGGCCCAGATGTGGTTGCGGCCCTCGCTGTGGAGGCGTTGCAGCGTGGCGATGGTTTGGGTCAGGGTTTGCCGCTCGTGCTTATCGTTGATGCCGTGGTCGTCCAGGGCCAGCAGGGGGTCGTCGCCGCGTTCAATATCGGCGGCTACCTGGCTCATCAGCGAGTCGAAGGTGTCGGCACGGTCAACCAGGCTGACCGGGAAGGTCAGCGTGGAGTTGGATTCGTCATCGACCTGAATGGTAACCTGCTGCGCGGCGAACAGGTCTCCGGTGCGAAAGCGCAGCTGGAGGGCGTCGCCCAGATAGACGGGGGCCGAACCGGAGGCGTCGTAACCGGCTTGCACCGCGGCGTCGATGGCCGGCCGGGCCGCCAGGGCCCACGCGGCCCGGGCCAGGTGCACTGCCGCGGGATGCACGTCGATGCCGGTTACGGCGTCGCGCAGGCGGTCGAGGAGTTCTTTGGGGTCGAGGGAGGAGTGTGTCCCATCTGTCATTGCGAGCGCAGCGTGGCAATCTCGTTCCGGTGCGGACGGCGTGTCGTTTAAGCGCTGCGCTACGCCATCGAGATTGCCACGTCGCTGCGCTCCTCGCAATGACAGAGCCGGGTTAGCCGCTTCCAGGAAGTGGGTTACTGCTGCGGCGATGAATGTTCCGGAGCCGCAGGCGGGGTCCAGCGCTCGTTGGTTGAGCGGGTCGTCCACCAGTTCCGACACCATCGTGCGGGCCAGCCAGTGGGGAGTGTAGTATTCGCCGAGGGTGCGGCGTTCGTCGGGCGGGATGACGGTTTCGTAGAGGATGGCGGCGATGTCGGGCGGCGCGTTTTGCCAGTCGAACCGGGCCACCCGCCGGGCCAGCGTTTTAATCAGGTCATGCCCGCCGACCTCATCGGGCCAGGCAAAGAAGTCGGACTCAATGACGCCGCTCAGTCCGGTGGCGTCGCGGAAACGGCGGCCCTGCAGCAAATCCGACGGGTCGGTTGCGGCCACTTGCCGGATGTCGATGCGGAAGGACGCCTGCACCGCCATGCCGATGACCAGGCTCAGGTAGGTGTGGCGGATGAACAGGTTGTTCAGGGCGGTTTGGTCGTGGGCGATTTCGCCCAGGGCGGCGCGGAGCAGGTCGAACCAGAGGCGACGCTTGACGTTGATGGTTTCGTAGTCGGCGGCGCTGGCGTAAAGGGCGGCCAGGGTGTCGATGTCCCGCTGGTAGGCGGCGCTTTGGGGGCCGAGGTACTGCTCCACGCTGGCGCGGTCGGCGGGAATGCGGTCCAGGGCGAACAGGGCGCTGTCCCGCAGCCATTCATACAGCGGCAGCCATCCGTCGGGCGATTCCAGGGTGAAGCCATAGGGAACGGCGGTGTTGACCGGCCCGGCGTTGGGCCAGCGCAGCAGCCAGTACCGGCCGTCGGTGAGGATGCCGGTGCGAACGCCTTTGCCGGCGGACTTGGACAGCTCCAGGTAGTCGTCCAGCTGCTCAACATGGGCCGGGTCGGGGTTGAAACCGCCGGCGGTGCCGATGCGACGCTTGAACTCGATAAAGGTGTCCAGAGCGGTGAGGTCAACGGCGCGGCGGGAGCCGTCGGAAGGCGGGTTTTCCTCGATGATTTCGTCGCCCTTCGCCAGCCCGGTCAGGATGAGAAAATCCCGCACCGCCGTAGTAATGTTGGCCTCCGCCTCAAAATTCTCATGCCGCCGCAAAATCGTCGCCGCCGATTCAACATACTGCCGGTCACTAACATCCAAATGCGTACTCATAGCCCGGATTGTAGCACCCTGTCCCGCTTTCCCATCGCGCGAGGAGCCGGGGGAGAAGGGCGCGTTCCTCTCAATCGGCAACGAACCTGGCTAGCAGCGCCCCGCCCGCCTGCTCTTCGTACCACACGATAACTGCTGCTCCTTGAATCTGATGGTCTTTCAGGTGGCCGGTTGAGACGCCCACCCAACCTTCCGACTGGAACTCCCAACGTTTGCCATTGCCGTCGGTGACCCGGAGCGTGTGGAAGTGGCGCGGGTTTTCGGGATTGGCCTCCACCAGGTCGATGTGCCCGGTAACTTTTGGCAGCCTGGGATACAATGCATCGCCGTCGCCGTGTCCGTTCCCATTGGTTTGCGCCCCGCCGCAACCGGCCAGTAGGGCGAGGGCAATAAAGCCGGCCAGCGCAAACCGGACCAAAATCAGCCGCTCAAAACCCAATCCCATCCATCCTGTCCATCCTGTCTATCCATGCCAAAATCGTCTGTCCTTCTCTTAAAGGATGCCGGTCTCCCGGATGCCGGCGTTGATTGTAGCAAATTGCCCGGTCGTGCTTTATCATTGATGGACGACCCAGTGTACCGACGACCTCGGCCCGGCTGGCTCGAAGGTTGCACATGGCAGCGATTGGAATTACCGGACGCACCCGCAGCGGACAGCAACGGAAATTGACCTGGTTTCAAGGTTTATCCACGGCAACCGTAATCTCCGTTTTCCTGCTGGTTGTCATCGGCGGCGTGGTGCGCGTTACCGGCTCCGGGCTGGGCTGCCCCGACTGGCCCCTCTGCTACGGAAAAGTTCTGCCTCCCCTTGAATACACTGCCGTCATTGAATACACCCACCGATTCGTGGCGTCGACTATCGTCGGGCCGCTGGTGCTGGCGACGGCCATCGTCGCGCTGGTTGCCTATCGCAGTGACCGCTGGGTGTGGTGGCCCGCCGCCGTCACCGTACCGTTGCTAATCGTGCAGGGACTCCTCGGCGGCGTAACCGTGCTGACCCACCTGCCCGGCGGAGTCGTGGCCGTACATTTGGGCACCGCTTTGGCGTTGCTGTCCGTTTCCATATTCGTAATGACTGCATCATTTCGCACTCCAATCAGCCGTCGATTATTCGTTGGCAATAGCTCGGATGGCAATAGCGCGGAGACCGACGGGTACCACCGCTGGGCCATTGCCGGCGCGGTGGGCATCTACCTGGTCATCATATCCGGATCGGTGGTCACGGCGATGGGAGCCACCGGAGCGTGCATTACCTGGCCACTGTGTCAGGGGCAGGCTTTTCCCATGCAGCACCTCACCGCCATCCATATGCTTCATCGCTACCTGGTGTTGGCGCTGGGCATCCTGCTGCTCTATGCCGTTTGGCGCTGCGCGTTCGGCCCGCCGCGTCCGGGCAGCGTGCGATGGCTGGCCTGGGCAACCCTGGCCGCGTTCGCCGCCCAGGTGATAATTGGCGCGGCGACCATCTGGCTGGACTTCCAGCCCCACTGGCGCGCGCTGCACCTGACGGCGGCGACCGGGGTGTGGAGCGCCGCCGCTGCGTTGGCGATTGTCGCGTACTTTTCGGTACGCACGATTAGTGGCAGCCGCACCAACAGTGCGGAGGCAGTAACCGCGGGGGCGGCAAACTAGCATGGCGCAAATGATACCGCCAATCCTGCCCGACGCCGAGGCGCTGCCGTTGGCCGCTGAGTCTGCAACCCGACGGTCTCCCGGCGCTGTCATTCGCGACTATGTGACCCTCACCAAACCGAAAATCATATCGCTGTTGCTGGTTACTGCCGCCGGCGGGATGTTCCTGGCGGCCGAGGGTGTGCCCTCGCTAACCATGCTGGCCTGGGTTTGGATTGGCGGGGCGCTGGCTTCCGGCGGAGCCAACGCCATCAACCACCAGCTGGATCGAGACATTGACCGCGAGATGCACCGGACTCGAAGCCGCCCGGTGGCCGGAGAACGTGTCGCCCCCCGGTATGCGCTGGCCTTTGGCATCGGACTCAACGTGGCTGCATTTGTGCTCCTGGCCACGCTGGTCAATCTGTTGGCGGCGGGTCTGACGCTCCTGGCCACGCTGGTTTATGTGTTCGTCTACACGCTGTGGCTCAAGCGAACCACACCCAATAACATCGTTATCGGAGGAGCGGCCGGCGCAATACCGCCGATGGTAGGTTGGGCCGCCATCACCGGAACTGTCGATTTGCCCGCGGTGTACCTGTTTGCCATCGTGTTCTTCTGGACGCCCCCCCACTTCTGGGCGTTGTCTTTGCTGATTCAAAACGACTACGCCCGGGCCGGCGTGCCCATGCTCCCGGTGGTGTCATCGCGCCAGCAAACGACTTTGCACATTTTCCTCTACTCCATAGCCCTTACCGGGCTCACCCTGATGTTTGGATTGCTGCCGCATGTGGGCACAATCTACGTCGTATCGGCCGCCGTTTTGGGTGCGCCGTTCATCGGGCTGGCCTGGCGATTATGGCGGCGCGACGCGTCGGGCCGGGCCAAAGCGACCTACCTCTACTCGCTGGCCTATCTGGCCCTGTTGTTCGTGGCCGTGATGGTGGACGCCGTGCTGTAAATCGGGCTAAAAAGTGTTCGTCTCAAATTGACAGGCATTTGGTCTTATGCTATTGTTACCGCCGCTAGTGAAATTTTGCACATACTATGGCCGGCTGCAGCCGTAGTATCCGGGGGTTCACGATGGGGCTGCTGCCCTTTTCCGAGGAAGACTCACCAACCGACATCCGTGAGGGCTCCGGCCCGTGTGACACTGGGAACTTCACGATGAGCAGCGCTTCCGACTCTCCGACCCGTCGCCGTTCCTGGCGCCCCTTGGCGATGCTCGCCGTTCTGGGCAGTGTGCTGCTGCTGGCGGCGCTGGGATGCGACCCCGACGCCCCCCAATCCACCTTTGGCGTCAACGGCCCGGTGGCGCGGGAACAACTCCTGCTTTTCAACGTCCTGCTCTGGACAATGGTTGCCGTATTCGTGCTGGTGGAAGGCGCGCTCCTCTACGCCGCAGTCCGTTTCCGACGCAGGCCAGGCGACCCGCTGCCGCCGCAAACCCACGGACACACGCCGCTCGAAATTGCCTGGACTGTCGTCCCCACCATCCTCATTCTGGCGTTGGGTATCTGGTCGGTTATCGTGTTGTTCCGGCTGGAACCTGGGGCAGCAATTGCATTGGCCGAGGAGCAAGGCAAAGAACCGCTCACGGTTCAGGCCGTTGCTCACCAGTGGTGGTGGGAGTTCCGGTATGAAGACGCTGACGGCAACGATACCTTGGTAACCACCGCCAACGAGATGCGAATTCCCGTCGACCGCCCCATTATTATGGAGCTGAGAAGCGACGATGTGATTCACAGCTTCTGGATTCCCAAACTCGCCGGCAAGCAGGACGTGGTGCCCAACCGGGCCAACGCAATGTGGTTCCTGGCCGAAGACGCCGGTATGTACTACGGGCAATGCGCCGAGTTCTGCGGCACCGCCCACGCTCAGATGAAGTTCCGCGTCCATGCTATGCCGGAAGATGAATATCAGGCTTGGGTGGCATCATTCGGGCAGCCCAACGAGTTGTCGGCCGCCGCCGGCCGCGGACAGCTGGTGTTCCTGGGCGCAGGCCAATGCGTCACCTGCCACACCGTCGGCGCATCTGACACGGTGAACGAAAAAGGGCAGGGCGTGCAGAGCGGCCGAATGGACACCTATATTGCTTACACTAAGTGGCTCGGCAAACCCGCTGAGGAGCGGTTGGAAGACGTCCGCACCGGCAACGAACCCGCTGCGGCCTTCGCTGCCCCTAACCTGACCGATCTGGGGTTGCGCACCACCATCGGCGCCGGCCTGATAGACCTGAACCGCGAAAGCCTCCGGCAATGGATTCGGAACCCCGAGGCCATCAAACCGGGCAACCGCATGTCGCAGCTGGCGCCGATTTATCAAAACCGGCTCGACCATCGGGCTGACCTGACCGAAGACCAACTGGGCGACCTGGTGGAATATCTGCTGGCACAGCAGTAAACATCCCGGACCACTACCGACATCGCCACTATCGACATCGGTTCTCACCGACGCCAACTCAAGGCAACACCAACAGGAGACACCCATCGCCGCTAATGCAACCCAATCGGCACCCCCGAACGAGTAGCAGCGGAGGACCTGAGCAATGGTTACCATCACCGGCGTAATCCCACGCCCCACCACTTACACCGGCCTGTGGAGCTGGCTAACTACAGTTGACCACAAGCGTATCGGCGCCCTGTACGGCGTTTCGGCCTTCATTTTCTTCATGGTGGGCGGTATCGAGGCCGGATTGATGCGCTTGCAGCTGACAACCGCGGATGCCTCCCTCATCTCCGCCGAGTGGTTCAACGCCATGTTCACCATGCACGGCACTACTATGATCTTCATGGTAATTATGCCGTTTGGAGCCACGTTCTTTAACTTCATGATCCCCCTGATGATTGGCGCCCGGGACGTGGCATTCCCCCGTCTCAACGCTTTTTCCTACTGGGTGTTCCTGTTCGGAGCGTTGCTGATGCACGCCGGCTTCCTGATTGGACAGCTTCCGGATGCCGGCTGGTTCTCCTACGCCAACCTTACCTCCGCGCCGTTCAGCGAAAGCAAGGGCCTGGACTTCTGGGCGCTCAGCCTGCAGATGCTAGGCGTCGCATCGCTGGCCGCCGGTTTCAACTTCGTCGTAACCATCATCAATATGCGCGCGCCGGGGATGTCCCTGATGCGTATGCCGGTGTTCGTCTGGATGACCCTGGTTACCAGCATCCTGCTGGTGCTGGCCTTCCCCATCATCACCGTAGCCCTCATCGAACTCACCGCCGACCGGCAGTTTGACGCCAACTTCTTCAACCCCGCCGCCGGCGGCGACCCAATCCTGTGGCAGCACCTGTTCTGGCTCTTCGGACACCCCGAGGTCTACATCCTGATTCTGCCGGCCATGGGCATCGTGTCCGAAGTGATACCCACCTTCAGCCGCAAGCCGCTGTTCGGGTACCCGGTCATTGTGTTCTCCGGCATCGTCATCGCCATCATGAGCTGGGCCGTGTGGAGCCACCACATGTTCACCGTGGGTCTCGGCCCCATCGCCAACTCGGTGTTCACCATCACCACCATGCTCATTGCCGTGCCCACCGGCGTCAAAATCTTCAACTGGATTGGCACCATGTGGCACGGTTCCATCGACTTGCGCACCCCGATGCTGATGGCAATTGGATTCGTAGCCCTGTTCATCGTCGGCGGGCTCTCCGGCGTTTCCCACGCCGTGTCACCCTCCGACTTCCAGCAACAGGACACCTACTACATCGTTGCCCACATCCATTACGTGCTGTTTGGCGGCGCAATCTTCGGCATCTTCGCCGGCATCTACTACTGGTTTCCCAAGATGACGGGTCGGATGTACCACGAAATCCTGGGCAAGGTTCACTTCTGGCTGATGTTCATTGGAATGAACCTCACGTTCTTCCCCATGCACTATGCCGGCCTGAACGGTATGCCGCGCCGCATCTACACCTACGCCGAAGGCTTCGGCTGGGAAGGCATGAACCTGCTGGCCACCATCGGCTATTTCTTCATCGTCGCCAGCATTCTGGTGTTCATGCACAACTTCATCCGCAGCGCCAGGAAGGGCGAACCCTCCGGCAACGACCCGTGGGATGCCCCCACCCTGGAGTGGAGCATCTCGTCGCCGCCCCCGGTGTACAACTTCGCTGAGGTTCCCGTGGTGCTCGGCCAGGACCCCTACTGGATTACCAAGCGCGCCGCTGCCGCCAACGGCGAAACCGTGCCCGAAGAACCCCACGTTGACCCCACTACCATCCACATGCCCAGCCCGTCCTACTGGCCATTGGTGGCTGCGTTCGGACTCGCCTGGATCGCGGGTGGCCTGCTGATTGAATTTGACTGGGACTACATCAAGTTCCCCATCAGCTTCGTCGGCGGGCTAATAACCATCATCGGCGTGATTGGCTGGTCCAACGAACCGCCGGCCGCCGAGCACGCCGCCGAAGGCCACCACTAACCGACCCTGCCATTAACCGACCCTGCTCCGATGGCAACCAAACTTATACTTGCCTAACCCAGGAGGCGCGCGTTGGCCCACGTAGAAACCAGACACGCCCCGCCGGTGGCAGAAGAAACCACCACTGGCATAAACCACCGGAAACTCCTCATGTGGGTGTTTCTCGGTTCAGACTGCCTGTTCTTTGGTTCCCTGATTGCCACCTACATGGTGTATCGCGGCCAGAGCCTGGTCGGCCCCTATCCTGCGGACATCGTTGACGTTCCTGTAACCACCATCAGCACCTTCGTGCTGCTGATGAGTTCATTCGGCATGGTGATGGCGGTGGCCGCCGCCCGCAACGGGAACCAGCGCCGGTTGATCCAGTGGCTGGTGGTTACCATCTTGCTGGGCGCCACCTTCATCGGCTTCCAGGTCTACGAGTTCAACGCGTTTCGGGTCGAAGGATTGCGTTACGAAACGAACCTATTTAGCAGTTCTTTCTACACGCTCACCGGTTTCCACGGGGCGCACGTTACGCTGGGCTTGGTCTGGTTGATTGCCATAGCCATCATCGCGGCGCGCAACCCCGCCGGTCGCCCTTCCGACCTGGATGTGGACATTGCCGGTTTGTACTGGCACTTCGTTGACATCGTCTGGATTGTAATTTTCACCCTGCTATATCTGATCGGCGGCTTTGATGCCGGGCCGCTGCCCGACGCCGGCCACGCCGCGGCGCAGGGATGGTCCTGGCTCACCGGATTGATCGGTTAAGGTTCGAGGAGGCACGCGCGCAATGAGTAGTAACCCCGGTCAGGAGGGTGTCCTGGCCCACGACGAGCACGCCGAACACGGCGACGCCGGCATCCGCAATTTCTTCTTCGGCCATGTCCCCGAGGGCGTACACGGCGGACTGAAGCAGTACGGTGTGCTGGCAATTTTCCTGGGGATTATTACTCTCGTCGAATTTCTCATCATCGTGCCCAAGGACTTGCAAGGCAGCAGCGTAGTTATCGCTCCGCTGGTCATCTTGTCGATTTTCAAATTTTTCTGCGTCGTCGCCTTCTTCATGCACCTCAAGTTTGAACACAAGCTGCTTTGGCAGATATTCGTCGCCGGCCTCATGCTGGGGCTGATCGTAGCCTTGTCTTTGGGACTGCTTTTCAGCATATTCAGGCCAACGCCGCGCGGGTTTGCCGAAGAACGCCGTGTGCCTTTCGAGCATCACGAAGCTGGGGCTGAACAACATTTCACCCCGTTGGTAGCGCCCACGCCTGGGCTGCCGGGTTCCAATGTACCTGCACCTGCAAGCGGGACTGGCGCGGCCGCATCACCGGGCCAGCAGGTGTTTATCGGCGCCGGCGGCTGTTCTGCCTGCCACACCATCGAAGGCGTAACCGCCGGGATTTTGGGTCCGGACCTGACCCACGTCGCCTCAACCGCCGGCGGACGCATCCCGGGGCTTTCCGCTGAGGAATATATCCGTGAGTCCATCCTGGAACCCGACGCCTACACGGTCACTGCAGCGGACGAAGGGATTGACCAGGACTTTACGGTCGGCCTAATGCAGGCCACGATGGCTGGAATCGTTCTGTCCGACGAGGATGTGGACAACCTCACTGAGTACCTGCTGACGCTCCAATAAGAAATTACCGCTCCCTCGATGTGAGAAGGTGAAAATCCGCTCCCATCAATCCCAAAAGGCACGCAGTTCTGACCCCGCCTTTGCCATACCCTGCGGCGGCTTGATGGCGCCACCCAAAATTAGCCCAAATAGACGGCAACCAATCCTGTCTATCCTGTAAATCCATGTAAAAACCGCAACCCCGGCGCTCCCTCCTACCCTACAGCCGCCGCCATTCCCGCCCGCAGCGCATCGGCGGCCCCCGGCCCAAACCGGGACGCAATCATCGTCGCCCCTTCATCGGCAATGCGCCAGTCGCGCGCCTGTATCTCGGCCACCGTCTGACGGGATAACCGGCTCCCGTAGTCGGCAATGAACTTGCCCAGAGCGGCATCGTCAGCGCCGTCGCTCATCTGCCGGAACAACCGGAACATCGGATCGGTGCGCGCCGCGTTGTAGGCATCCTGGAAGCTCAATCCCTGTGGGTGGTTGTCCAGCAGCAGGGCCACGCCGAAATCAATCAGGCGGATCGAACCGTCCAGCTGCACAATGAGGTGCGAACGGCCTTCAGGGTCGCAAATAGTGGCGTCGTTGTAGCAAATCCCGGCACCGTGCAGGCTCCGGATGGCATCACCCAGCGCGGCTCCAATCCGCCGCATTCGCTCCGTCGTTGCCGACTCCGGCGCAAGGTCGGTGAGGAATGTCCCAGCCACATACTCCTCGGTGATAAATCCGTCGATGGTGGGCAGCTGCCCGGGACCAACACCAAGCTCTCCCGCGATGGCGGCGATTTCAGCCTCCCGTTGGCTCTGGCGGGGTTTGATTACGACGCTTGCGGACTCGCCACCGCTGCGCCCGCTGATGATGGCCACCCTCCCGCGAGTCCGCCCGTCGTACCGAACCTCGGCTGCCGGGCCATCATCGCCATACACCAGGTCGTAGGCCGTGGGAAACAGTCCGTACACCGAAAACTCAGCGATACGTTCGTCGGCAACCACGGTGGCCCACAATGCTGGATCGGCTAGCGCCAGGGGCCAAAGCGGCCAGAGCGCCACCGAACATTTCCCATCTGCCACCGCAGTATCGCGAACGGCTATATCGTCCGGCGTGAGCCTGGCCAGTCCGGCGATGATTTTTCGGATCTCGGCTAGTTGACTGCCGTCGTAGGTGTACAACATTCCGCCGGCCCCTGGCGCCGGCAAAACGACGCGAGCCGAACCATGCTTGGAATCATGGTTGTATGTAATGTCCTATCGAATACGGTACGTTACCTGCAGGTTAACCGATACCTCGACCTCCGCCTCAGCGTCGAAGGGAGCCGGGCCGGAATAGGGGTCACCGGACAGACCGGCACAGGGTTCAATGTCAACGCCCGGCAGCCTGTACTCCAAATTTGGCGGCGGATACTCCAGCGCCCCGATCACCGTCCCACGTTCCACCCCCAGGGCCTCCGCCAAATCATCACCGGCCTTTTCAGTGGCCGGCACTGCTTCCCGGCGGGCCAGGGATAGCGCGCGGTCGCAGTTCTCCGCCGACAAACTATAGCGCACCCCGTGGCTTTCGGACCGCCTCACTACTTCCTCCACCGCATCAAGAATTGGCTCGCCCAGAGCCGCCAATTCACTCAGTTCTACTTCCACGGAAACGCTGGAAAGGCCATATCTGCCGAAATCTTCGAACTCAATGGCTTCTTCCGGCACGCCTATTGCCGCCAGGTTGTCTCTGATGTCCTGGCGGTCGTCGGCAGTCATCTGCTGCGGACCGGAAGGGCCATAGTTCTGTTCCGGGACTATGACCACATAGACTTCATCCGCCGCCACGGTTACCGAGCCAACGGCTGAAACCGTCAGGCCGCCTTCGGTCGGCATCGTTTGAGGCATTGGCGACCGGTTGAACCCCCCGCCACCAACCAACTCCAGGCGCGACGGAGTGGATACCGACCGTGAGCTGATTACCACCAGCGACTCGTTGCCGCGTTCGCCTGCCGCGGCATCAGGCGCTTGTGTCGGCGCTGCCGTCGGGATAGCCGTTGCCGCCGCCGTCGTCGCCGTCGGCGGCAGTGTGGCAGCCTCCGGAGCAGGTGCGGTGGCGCCAACGCCCGGCTCGCCAACCGGCAGCGGCGCATCGACTTCCCCGCCGCAGCCTATCGACACCGCTGCCGTAACCAAAATAAAGAGCGACGCCAGCGTCAACCGGCTCAACAAACCGCGCATAACTACCCCTCGTAAGTCCATCAGATCCTTCCCCGACAAGTACCGTCATTCCCGCGAAAGCGGGAATCCAGTGGCCGAAGTCGTTAACCATGGTTGTGATTCTTTCATTATACGCTCTCTGGACTCCTGCTTTCGCAGGAGTGACGGGTGGGTTGCTAAGGAGTGACGGGGGGGTTGCTAATTGCCAACAGGCCCTAATCCCTCAAGCCATATCCACCAGCGCGAATCCGCCCGGCTGGCCGTCATCGGGTACCAACCTGCGCACCCGCACCACCGCGTCCGGATTGATGGGGCCGTAAACGTGCGGGTAGATTTCGCCGGAACGCGCCGCTTCGCGAATTACCGGCGATTCGGCCGGCAATCGGTCGACAGCTACGTCCAGCGCCAGCAAATCGGTGCGGCCCGCGAACAAACGCGTCGCTACCCTCAGCAGCTGCGCCTCATCAGCGCTGGCGTGGATAAACCCCTCTTCGGCCAGCGACGGCGCCTGATACACACCAGAGGCGACGCCAGCATCCCAGTCGGCCCGGAACGCCAGATGCAAAATGATTTCAGGCATCGACGCCCACAATCGCGGGGCCCAACGCCGTTAGTTGCACGTCGCCCGTACTGCCCGCGATATGGCCGCCAGACGCGGGTTGTTGGTTGCGCTGGCCCGGAATCCGTTGGTGATATAGGCAACGGCGAGGCCCATCGACTGGTCGGCCCAGCCAACCGACGTACCCGCGCCGCCATGCCCGAAGGTGCCGGCGCCCTCGGTGGGGCTCGCTCCCATGCGGTTATCCTCCAGCACCAGACCCAGCGAACGGCGCATCCGGGTCCCGAGTGAAAAGTCGTTAGCCTCGGTTTGCAGCATGGTTCCTTCTGCGACGGTTTCCGGCTTCATGATGCGCACGCCGTCCAGCTCCCCGCCGTTGCCCAACATGGCGTAAAAACGCGCCAGGTCGCGGGCGGTGAAAATGCCGCCGCCGGCCGGATGCACTGCCTGGTGAACCTCCGGGCGGTTGTAGGGGCGAATCATGCCCGGTCGGTCGCAGTCGTCCATGGCGTGGATGCGGGACACCCGGTCTTCCAGCTCCGGCGGCAGGCCAACATAGCCGTCCACCAGGCCCAGCGGGTCCAGCACCTCTTCCCGCAGGAACACGCCGATATGCCGCCCGTCGATGCGCCGTACCAGCTCGCCGATTACCCAGCCGAAGTTGCGCGGGTGGTAGGCCATCACCTGCCCGGATGGATAGTCGGGAATGATGTTCTCCATACACTCCACCACGTAGTCCCAATCCTGCCAACGATCCCAGGACAGCTCCGGAGGCGTCTCCGGGAAACCGCCTCGATGGGTCAGGACGTGCCGGATGGTAACGGCGTCCTTGCCGTGCTTGGCGAACTCCGGCCAATAGTCCACAACCTTGTCGTCCCAGCCCAGCTTGCCGCGCTCCCACAGGATGTGCAGGCACACCGCCGCCAGCGGCTTGGTCGACGAGTACAGGATGAACATGGTGTCAGCGGCTACCGGCTTGCCCGACGCATCGTCGGCGCGCCCGCTCCACAGGTCCACCGCCAGGCGTCCGTGGCGATACACTGCCAGGCCCGCGCCAGGGTGCAAACCCCGGTCAATCTGACGGAGGAACAGCGTTTCCAGCTCCTGCACCGCCACCGGGTTCATTCCTACTTCGTCAAGAACTGCGGTCGTGGTCATCAAATATCCTCGTGTGAATTATCCTGGCGTGAAATATCCTCGCGTGCGCCGCCCGTAAAAATCGCCGGACGGCAAATGGGCGCTGCTCGGTAATGGCGCCGGCCGGTTCAGTCCCGATCGATTCAGTCAGGGTACACGGTATTCAGGTTGGCCGACAGGTCAAAAAAGTGCTGCAAGCTCTGGTTGTATCGGAAGAACATATCGGCCCGCAGCTGGTCTCCGGTGGCGTTGTTGGAAATCTCGTGCAGCATATCCAGGCTCACCAGGGTCTGGCCAGGGCCGGCGCCGCCGTTGGCCTTGATGTCGTCGAGCATCGTGCGCCACGCTTCCGGTGTCATCTCCAGGAAAAAGTCCACATTGATCAAATCGTATTCAGTACCCGCCCGCACCGAGTTGCACTGGAACGCATCGAAAGCAACTATGTAGACGCGGTCGGACACCTTGACGCCCATCTGGGCATCCACCGTGCCGAATTGACGGTACGTCGGGTCATCGTTCACCATCTCCCGCAACGCCTCGAACCACTCCAGCGATGGGAATGCGATTGGGTCGGCAGTCATCCGATGTGTGCCTCCTGGCCATACTGTCGCTGGGGTCGCCGGTTTCAAGAAGTGCGGCTAGCCGGTTGCCGGGCTGTAATTCGGGAGCGGTGTCTATTCAGCCGCGTCTAATGAGCGGTATCTATTCGTTGAAATAGGGGTCGCCGGTCTTTTCGGCAGCTGAGAAGGGAGCCATCTGGCGCAGGTAGTGGTCGGGGTCAGACCCGGCCGGGGCGTTGCCCAGCGCATGGTCCACCATCTTGTAGTAACGCGGGTCCAGGTCCCGCAACGTGTCGCCATCGGTGCGCCCCCTGGTGAAGGACGACATGATGCGCGACATCCCGCCGCCGCAGTGCTCACAGCACACGCCGGTAGCGGCAGAAGCAACCTTGAAGAAGCGGCTGCTGACCACATGGCACGACTGGCACCGGTATTCGTAAATCGGCATTGCGGACTACTCTTTTCCTGGCGAGCCAAGTCAGCCGGCATCACCGGCCGGTGGTGGAGCATCGTCAAACGGCAATCCATTCCGTTCCGCCTCAATCCGGCGTTCATTCCACGCCGCCCACTCGGCCCAACCCTCGGCACGGCCCTCGGCCCGCGCCTGCTCCCGTCTTTCCCGTTCCAGCCGTTCGCGTTCTAGCCTTTGTTCAACCAGCTTACGGGTCTGTTCTCTAAAAAAGTGGGTCACGACCATAATCTGTTCAACTCCCTGTATTATTACGAATGAGCCAATGGCCGCGACAGTATAGGAAAGCAAAATGTCGGCAGCAATCGCTTTCGCTAACTCCTGGTTGGTGCTGTGGTCAGGATTGCCTAGCTCCCCGGCAATGAAATACCCGGCCAATAGAGACCCGGATATTATTAGTAACGTTATGTACCATCTCAGTTTACCGGCCGGTACGCTCCATATATCGTGCTGAGGTTCGCGGTTGCCATTTTTACTCACGGTAAATCTCGGTCGACGACGTCAAATGATGTTATAGGAAACCGGGTAGCAGTGTCAAAAACCCCTTATCCTGGCGCAACCTCGTCAAACCCCGGACTGTGCGGTTTGATGTCAACCACCGGCGAGCCGTCCTGGGCGTCGAGACCCGTCACCACCAGCGTCGCGTCGCCCGTGTTGGGGTCTCTGTGAATCTGCTCGATGGTGGCAACGGTGGCGGCGATGAAGTTGGGGCGGTACTGGCTGCGCGTGGCGAAGACACCACGAATCGGGTTTTCCGGATTGTGGCCGGGATGCAACTGCAAATCGTAGCCACGCTCCCGGGCCTTATGCAGCGCAAACAGCGTCAGGATGTGGTCGCCGGCCGTCAGACCCATCAGGCCGTCGGCAAACTCGGCAGACACCACAATCTCGCTGGGATGGGGCCGCATCTCGTCCGACGGCGCATAGTCGGTGAACCGGCTCCGCACGTAGCCAATCGGCGTGATGCTGATGTCGTCGGCCGAGTGTGTCATATCTGAAGCCGTGTCAACAAGCTCTAGTCGGCAGCGGCGGCGGCTTGCAATTGCAGCGATGCCAGCCAGTTCAGCACCGCCGCGCCGGCCGCCGGCATCATGTTGGTCAGGGAGTGGTTCCCGCCCTCCAGCACCAGATACTCGGCGCGGGGGCTGTTGACGGCGGCGGTTACCATGTCCTGCGGCGCGTCGAGCAGGCGGGTGTGAGTTTCTTGCGAACCGGACAGCACAAAGAGCGGTACGCGAATCTGCGGCGCGTGCTGAATGACGTTGTAGCGTTCCGCCGGCCCGTGCTTGTCCAGGTAGGCCGCCGCCGAGAACAGCTCCTTGATGGGAAAGTCTACGTAAAACAGATCCAGCGCGCGGCCTTCGGCCTCCATGCGGTCGGCGGTTTCCAGATTGGCGCGAAACTCGGCGGCGTCGGCGGATTCCAGATAGTAAGAGCAGGACAGCCGCACCGGCGATACGGGAATCACGGCGGCAACCCGCGGGTCGTCCTCCACGGCGGCATAGTAGGCAACCTTCACGGCGCCCATGCTGTGCCCGATGATGGCGATGCGCTGGTAGCCCTGGCCGGCCAGATAATCTAGGCCAGTGCGCAAATCCTGCCGGCTGTTGTCCAGAATCTCAAAGGCGTTGCCTTCCGCGGCTCCGGTTGCCCGGTCCACCCAAACCGTGTCGTGGCCGCGGGTGTTCAGCGTCAGCGCGCCATAGCCCTGCTGTCGCAAGTCTTCGGCCATATTCGCCGTGGCCGGTGTGTAGAAATTACGCCCGGAGCCGTGAACGCAAAGCGCCGCATCAATGGGGCCGGCCGGCTGTGATCCCGCCGCCGGAGCGAAATAGGCACCGTCCAGCTCGATGCCGTCGGGTGCGGTGAGGCGAATCAGGTCTACCAGCATTGCAATGTTCCTCCTAGGCAAAGGCTCGTCCGTGGGATAGTACACGGGCACGACAACTGCCGTGGTTAACGGTTTTAAGGCAACCGGATTATCGGCTCCGATGCGGGTTTCGGCCAGTGTACACCGAAACATCGTACCGCCACCAGCAACGCCCGCGGGCGCAGGGCAATCGCGTCTTATCCGAGGAGGACTTTGCGCAGATAGTCCTGATTCCATCCGGCGTTGAGCCGTTTGCCTTGGATGCCCACTTTCAAGGTTCTTTCGTTCTTCAACAAGTTGTGTCCAATCTGCCTCAGTGTGGCCAGGTTCTGTGGTCCGTGATCCTTGCGCACTCGACACTGGTCTTCGCGAAAGGTTACGTCCAACGTCCAGTGCAGTGAGTTTTCGATGCTCCAGTGGCTCCTGACGGCAGCCAGCAGTTGTTCCGCTGGGGCCGCCCGGCTGCTGATGTAGTAGCGGGGATGGCTGATGCCGCCCGCTCCGGTTTGACGGTGGCCCACCACTCTAACCGCCGCCTTCAGTTGCGGCCATTGACCCTGGGGGTCCAGATAGTCCAGGCAGTCTGCCTCCGTGATGGTCCAGCATTCCCGCCGTTCCACTCGTCCGTGTCCCTTGTCCACGGTTTGAGCATAGTCATAGGGCACACCGTCAAAACCCAACGCCTCGGCCCCCTCGAACAGGTCTCGGATGCCCTCATAGAGCTGACCCTGGTTCTCCTTCACCGCGAGCACGTAGTCGGCTCCACCGTCGGTGATCTGCTCGGCGATCTCCCGCTGGCATCCCATAGCGTCGATGGTTACGATGCAGTCGTGCAACTCCAGCAACTCCAGCAGTTGGGGAATGGCGGTGATCTCATTGGACTGCTCTGCAGTCTTGACCGGGCCCAAAGTCAGGGCGTTCCGCGTGGCCCAGGCGCTGACCAGGTGTATGGCCCCCTGGTTACCCGCCCGATCATACGACCGTCGGGCCGTCTTCCCGTCAATGGCCACCACCGCACCCGGCAGCAGCTCTGCGATGGCCTGGGTCCAGGACACGAAGCAGTTCTGCAACTGCACTGGGTCCAGCCGGGCGAAAACATCGCCGCAGGTGTCATGGGATGGGATGCCACTGGGCAATTCCAGGAAGGTTTGAAACCAGGCCAGCTTGCTCTTGCCGAAGAGTTCGATATGGACCCAAGAATCGGCGCCGCAGATGGTGGCGCAAATGGCGATGGCGAGGATGTCCACCAGTTTGTGGCGTCGGGTGCGTTCCACCCGTGGGTCGTCCAGCTCAGCGAAATGATCGAGAATAGTTGCCTTGGGTGGTTGTGCCATGGTCCCCTGCCTCCACATCGGTCAACGGATCACGGCACGTTAGCATATTTCTAAAAATGTTATTAAGACGCGATTGCCCTGCCATCCCACCGTGTTGGATTCCTTTCATGCACTAATCAATCATCGCAAACAGATACGATGACCGTTACCAGAATCTCGTCGATGATTAGCAATCAAATCAGCATAAGTCAGTAGTTTGCCGATCAGTTTAGAAAAACATACTTAATCGAACCGGCTTAAACAATGGGTATGCTATGGTGCTGCTGATTTGATGATGTTTCCCTTGCCGAACCAAATCGTTGTTGACGTGCAGGTTGACCTGGCCGCAGGCTGGCTCGACGATGTTTGCGCGTCCAACGCCGACCGCGTTATCGGCGATCCCGCGTGGCTGGCCGCCGCCGTCCGACACAGCCTGGCCCAGGCGCTGCCCGGAGATGCAATCGGGCAGGTAAGCCTGCTACTCACCGACGATGCCACGGTGCGAGAACTCAACCGCCAATACCGGGGCCTGGACGAAACTACCGATGTGCTGTCCTTCTCCACGCAGCACCCCGGCGAATGGCAAGGTGACGATACATCCCCCTCTCCCTCGATGGGAGAGGACTGGGGCGAGGGCGACCCTCCCTTCCCTTTCCCCATCCCCGACGGCGAGCCTCCCCCGCTTGGCGACATCGTAATCTCGATCCCCCAAGCGGCGCGACAGGCTGGCGAGCAGGGCGTGCCGTTGCATCGGGAGGTGGCGCTGCTGCTGGTGCACGGCGCATTGCACCTGCTGGGCCACGACCACTTCGACGACGCGCCGCGGGCAGAGATGCAGGCGTTGGAACAGGCGGCGCTGACACGCCTCTTCTCCGGCGACTAAGCCCGAATCCACCGAAGCGATGGGCCGTGACGTTGACACAAGGGATGATGGGCAAGGGAAGGCGAACGGGCCTGGCCTGATTGCAATAGATGGGGATGCGGGCGGCGTGAGGTAGCCGCACAGCTACGATGATGGCGGCCCGCGGTGGCGATGCTGGGCGAAATTGTCAGGGTAGCGTGCAGCAAGAGACGCTTGGGGACCAGCCTGGCGCAAGTCTGCGAGGCGGTCGGGTAGTCTGGTGAGTGGGTTCAGATCTCCGTCGGCGTTGACACCAGCGGTGCCGTCAGGCTAGGAGTGGAATTGCTCGCAACCGTGCCAGGGCGCGACTGAACTGGTTCTCCCCAGGCCAGCGCTGGGGCAGATGCAAAGTGAGGCGGCGCGCCGAGCGGGTGAGCCGTCCGGCGAGGGAGAAGAAGCGTCGTCGCAGGGTCTGGGTGGTTACCAGTTGCTCGCCCAGACCGATGCGCGCGGTCCAGCGTGCCAGGTTATGTGCCATCACCTGGACGGCCAGCCAGGCGCCGTTGGCGGGGAAGCGGCCCGAGGGGAGATGGTTCAACCCCACGCCGTACTTGAGGTCGCGGATGGCATTCTCGATCTCGGCGTGGCGCCGATGGTCGGCCTCCGGTGCCAGGGTTGCCCCGTCCCGGTCGGTGATGCAGCCGTGATAGCTGTAGGCGGCGAAGAGGGCCAGTTGGGAACCGGGCGTGGGTTTCACCCGCCGGACGATGAGCCGCACCGGTGCGGCGTTGGGCGCACTCTGAAAGGGGGTGTAGCTGGTCTCCGCCACCGCGGCGGCGCCGTCCATCCAGTAAGGAATCGGCGTCCAGTCCGTCTCGGGTATGACCTCGATGAGATTGCGCCGGCTTTTATGTTGGCGAATGGTGATGGAGCAGCGGACATCCATTGCGCGGCAGACCGCGACCAGGGCGTGGGCATAGAAGCCGCTGTTGGCCCGCACCGTGAGTTGTCCTCTGGCGCCAGCGTAGCGTACCCGCCCCACCGTCTCGCGCCGGAAGTGGGCGGCGCCCCGAGCGGTGTTGGCGCGACCCTCGCGCCGCCGCGACATCAGCACGTCGCCGGTGCCGGCCCCAGTAGTCCAGGCCCGGGCCAGCAGCGGGTGATAGCCCCGCTGGCCGGTGTAGCTGTGGTGGCGCGCCCCTGCCTTGGCCAGCCCGTAAGTCTCACAGATGGTGGAGTCCAGGTCGATGGTCAACGGCCCGTCGCCGGGTCCCGCTCCAGCCTGCCAGGCTTGGGCCAGCAACTCTCGGCTCACCCTGTCCAGCTGGCGCACGTGGCCCCACCGGAAGCTGCGCAGGAACGTCCCCAGGGTGGATGGCGCCTTGACCACACAGCCCAGAACCCGGGCCGTCCCGCCAGCGCGCAACGCGTCGGCGTCGTCGATGCAGTCGCCGCCAGCCAGCGCAGACGCCACCAGGGTCACAATCTTGTCTCCTGTGTTCGCCCGGCCCAGCGCAGCTCCGAGGTCAACGTGGTTGTCGACGAGTTCACGCAGACCCAAGTGCTGGGCGAGGGTGACCGGAAGGAGCAGCCCAGCATTGGCCACCAGGCGGTGGTCGTCGAAGGCGATTTGGATCCGGTCGGGGTGCTCCAGTGGTAGCATCTAACGGGTGCTCCTGATTCTGGGGACGGTTTGCTGTTACAAAACCATTATCCCCGAAGCGCGGGAGCACTTTCTTACCCCTTCAGCACACCGCCACACTCATCTTTTCGGTGGATTGGGGCTAACTGGCCAGCAGAAATGTCATATTCACCGTATAGAGAATGTGACTTTGAATCCAAAAGAACAGGCAAGACTTCAGGTCCTGAACAGTTTGCTCGATGAGCACATGACGCTGGACCAGGCGGCCACCCTGATGGGTGTCACCACTCGCCACACTAGGCGCATCCTGGCGGCTTACCGTGAGAAGGGCGTTGCCGCCGTCGCTCACGGCCACCGGGGCCGCCGGCCCGCCAACGCCGAGGCGATTTCGCTACTCGGATTTTGCGTGGTCGGCGTTTGATAACGATGAACAGATTGAGTAGACTCATAGTAGATGCCTCCTTGGTGTTCGTCTACCAGAAAGGATACCTGTTCTTTCTTTGGGAGGCATCCCTATCCCGAACTCAGGTTATTATGCTCCATTAAGAGCATAGGCTTGTAAAAATAGGCGAGGTGGCGAAGATGCTTGGCACTACGCCGGGACGACTAAGGAAGTGGGAAGCCAACGGTGAACTGCTACCGGCTCGGAAGACATAAGGCGGTAACAGGTACTACGCCATAGCCGACCTCTTCGGTCGAAGCGTTGCAGCATCTGCTGAGGAACCGTTGACCGTCTGCTATGCCAGAGTGTGTCCAGCCACAACCAGAAAGCTGATCTTGACCGCCAGTACGCGGCTTCAGAAGCCTACTGCGCTACGAAAGGATGGCGTGCCCAGGTGATCCGTGACCTGGGTAGCGGTATGAACTACCGGAAGAAAGGTTTGCAGGAGCTGCTGGAACTGATCCTTCACCGGAAGGTAGAGCGACTCGTGATTACGCACAAGGATCGCCTGTGGCGCTTCGGTGCTGAGTTTGTGTTCACGCTGTGCGAGTTGCAGGGCATTGAAATCGTGATCATCCATCAGGGTGAGCAGCCGAGTTTCGAGGAAGGGTTGGCCCAGGACGTTCTGGAAATCATCCCCTCGGCACCCATTAGGTCCACCAGCGATTGCTCCGTGAGGTAGGGCTTGTTTTCGGGAAACTGATTTAGCGGTAGGTGTGCCACGCCCGGCAGACGCAGCGGGGCCAGGCAAATCTGCCTGGCCCCGCTGCGGTTCAGTTATTCGCCTGCGGCGGCCTGGTCAGTTGGCCGGGATGGAGACCCGCACGCCATCCGTCCACTTACCGATGCTATCTCCGTTACCGTCAAAGGCCCGCACCGAGTAAAGATAGCTTTGCTCAGCTACCAAGTCGCCGCCCTCGTCCCGGTACTCGGCGGCCCCGTCGTTGTCAGCGTCTTCCACCCGGCGGGCAATGACCTGGTAGTTGCTGTCGGCGGCGTCCAGGCGGCGGCGCACCCGGTAGAAGGTATCATCCCCGGCTCCAGCCGGCGCTTCCCAGGTCATCAGCACCGACCCATCGGACTGCAACACCGCCTGGACGTTGCCGGGACGCGGTGTTTCGTCCACATCGTCAACCGTGATGGTAACGGCAATGCTGGCCGTCAGCCCGCCGCCGTCGGTGGCCGTTACGGTTACCGTGTAGGAACGCTGGCCCTCGTAGTCCAAAGCCCCGCTGGTCTGCAACTGGCCGCTGCCGGCGTCGATGGCGAAGTGGCCGTCGTCGGCGTCGCTGCCCAGGGTGTAGGTCAGGCTGTCCCCAGCGTCCGGGTCGGTGGCGGTGACGGCGTCGCCGATGGCCGTACCCGACGCCGTATTCTCCGCCACGCTCACCGCAGTGGCGCTGCTGGCGAAGGACGGAGCCTGGTTTGGCGGCAAGGCGGTGGTCACGGTGGCCGCCTCGGACCACTCGCCCCAGCCCTCGGCGTTCCTGGCCCGCACCCGCACCGCGTAGGAAGTCCCCGCTGTGATGGTTTGCCCGCTCCGGTTCACCAGGTTGTAGCCGGTGCCGATCCCCGCTTTCGTGGGCTTCGCGTCGGCGTAGGCCGAATCATCCTCCGAGGCCAGTTTGTATTGGATGCCGTAGCCGGCGATGGCGGAAGAGCCCGCCGCCGGAGCGGTCCAGGTCATGCGGAAGTATGTCTCCGCAACGTTGCTGATCGTTGGCGCGTCGGGCCGGCCCGGCGGCGTGTCCGCCACGTTGGTTACCGTGATGGTTACCGAGACGCTGGCGGTCAACTCGCCGCCGTCGGTGGCCGTTACCGTCACCGCGTAGGAGTCCTGGGACTCGTAGTCCAGGGCGCCCTGGGTCTTGAGCTGGCCCGTGCTGCTGTCGATGGCGAAGTGGCTGTCGTCGTCAGTGCTGCCCAGGGCGTAGGCCAGCGTGTCCCCGGCGTTCGAGTCGGTGGCGGTGATGGCCTTGCCGATGGCTGTGCCTGCCGCCGTGTTCTCCGCCACACTCAGGCTTATGCTGCTGGCGGCGAAGGCCGGGGCGGTGTTAACCGGAGCCGGGGTTACGGTGGCCGCGATGGCCGGATTTGACCACTCGCTCCAGCCCTCAGAGTTCCTCGCCCGCACCCGCACCGCGTAGGAAGTCCCCGCTGTGATGGTTTGCCCGCTCCGGTTCACTACGTTGTAGCCGGTGACGGTTCCCGAAGGCGTGGGCTTCACGTCGGCGTAGGCCGAATCATCCTCCGAGGCCAGTTTGTATTGGATGCTGTAGCCGGCGATGGCGGAAGAGCCCGCCGCCGGAGCGGTCCAGGTCATGCGGAAGTATGTCTCCGCAACGTTGCTGATCGTTGGCGCGTCGGGCCGGCCCGGCGGCGTGTCCGCCACGTTGGTTACCGTGATGGTTACCGAGATGCTGGCGGTCAACTCGCCGCCGTCGGTGGCCGTTACCGTCACCGCGTAGGAGGTCTTGGACTCGTAGTCCAGGGCGCCCTGGGTCTTGAGCTGGCCCGTGCTGCTGTCGATGGCGAAGTGGCCGTCGTCGGCGGTGCTGCCTAGCGTGTAGGCGAGGGTGTCGCCGGTGTCCGGGTCGGTGGCGGTGTTGGCGTTGCCGATGTTCGTGCCTGCTGCGGTGTTCTCGGCCACGCTCAGGCTAACGCTGCTGTCGGCGAAGGCCGGAGCCTGGTTTACCGGCGGGGCCGGAGTCTCAGCGCCATCCCCGCCGGCCGTGGTGGTCCACCGGGAGCGGCTCCCGTCGCCGAAGAATGACCGGACTCCGTAGAGGTAGTTTTGCCCCGGCAGCAGGTTGTTGCCGCTGTCCCGGTAGGCCAGTTGGCCGGACGTATCGTCGGCGTCCAGTTCGCCGTTGTCGCTTAATTTGCGCACGATGATCTGATACTGGGAGCCGTCGGTGTCCACCCGGCGGCGTATCCGGTAGTAGGTAGCGTCGTCGGCGCTTTCATCGGCTGTCCAGCTCACCAGCATGGAGGCGTCGGGGGCCGCTACGGACCGGCCGGCCAGCCGCTGCTCCGGCAGGGCCAGCGTGCCCGGCTGCGGACCGGCTGGTCCTTGCGGCGGGGCCACGCCCTGCGCCACCGCTTGCGCCGAGCTGCTCTCCGGTTCCAGGTCCGCAATATTTATGGTTACCACGATGCTGTCGGTTAGGCTGCCGTCGGTGACCGTTATCGTTACCGTATAGGTGTTGACGCTTTCGTAATCCAGGGGACTGCGGGTCTGCAACTGGCCGCTGCCCGTGACGATGCCGAAGTGCGCCTGGTCACCGGTGCTGTCCAGGGAGTAGGCCAGCACGTTGCCATCGTAAGGGTCGGTGGCCGAAACGGGGAGGCCGATGTCGACGCCGGAGGCGGTGTTCTCTCGCACCATGCGCTGGGTGGTGGGGCCATCCGTGAATACCGGCGCGCGGTTGACCCGCTGGCTGCCGAACTCGGCCTCGGTGGCCGAGTTGTCGTTATCGAAGTCCACTTTCAGGGCCGGGTACTGGATGGCCGTGCCGAAGTCCCACAGGTCGGCCTTGCCGGTGTCGCCGCTGTCGCCGGTAATGACGCTCAAGTCCACGTTCCAGACGGCGTAGATGCCGGTGTAGCCGGTGGGGGCCTGCAACTCGGCGGTGGTGTGACCCGTGCCCACCGGGCTGCTGGTCTGGCGGGATACGGTGGTGTCCCAATAGCTGTCGGTGGCCGTGGCGTCGGCGCCGTTCATGCCCACCAGCCCGCCGGCCTGGGGGTCGTCCTCCGCCCCGCTGGCCAGGCTGACCTCGCCGGAGGCGTAACTGCGCAGGATGGAACCCTCCTCCAAATTGCAGCCGACCAGGCCGCCGGCGTAGAGGGTTCCGGTTACCGGGCCGTAAGCGTAGCTGTCGCGGATAATGGAGTAGTTGTCTCCGACCAGGCCGCCGGCCAGATTGGCGACAACTGAGCCGGTGGCGTAGCTGGTGGCAATAAGCGAGTCATCTTCATTGAGGCCAACCAATCCGCCGCCGGCGTAGGGGCTGGTAACCGCGCCGGTAGCATAGCTGTCGGTAATTTTAGAGCTACCTTTACTCTTGCCGACCAATCCGCCGCCGGAGCCCTGCGAGTCAACCGCGCCGGTAGCATAGCTGTCGGAAGTCCTGGCATCTTCATGGTAGCCGACCAATCCACCGACAATATCAGAGCCGGAAACATCGCCGGTAGCATAGCTTTCTGAAATGGTAGTACTTACGCTCTGTCCTGCCAAACCTCCCGCTACGATGTATTCCGCGGTCACGTCGCCCAGGGCATAACTCGATGTAATAGATGTCAAAACAGTTGTGCTCGCAGCGAGCGCCCGCATGACCAAGCCGGGAGTGTTGTTTACACCTACCAGACCGCCAACCCCGGAGCTGCCTTTTACTGTGGCGTCGGCATAGCTGTTCACAATGTGGTGGGCATTATGTCCTACCAACCCGCCAATGTGCTGAGAGCCGGCTCGGTAAAACTCATAGTAAAGCTCATCGCTGGTAATCGTGAGTTTGACGCCGGTCACGCTGCCGGTGAAGGATGACCCCTCGACCCTGGCGGTACCGACTAATCCATTACAGAAGGTAATGCAGCCGTTGTGGCCAACCAACCCACCGAGGTAATCATCGCCCGTCAAATCGCCCGAGGCGGTGACAGAGCTGACAACCCCATCCATGTTGAATCCCACCAGCGCGCCAACGTAGTCGTCGCCGGTTACATTGACGTGGGTCAGAGTGAGGTTGCGAATGCGGCCCGGATTATCCAGCTGTCCGAACAGCCCCACATAGTTCAGCGCATCGCGGTTGATGAAAAGGTAGTCAATAGTGTTGCTGTTGCCCTCGAAAATGGCGGCGTACGCGCCGAGAACGGTGCCACCTGCGTCAAGCGAGACGAGAGGCTCCCAGCCGGCGCCGCCGTCCCAGTAGGTTGCGTCACCGCTGTCGATGGCGTTGTCCCTATTCTCGTCAAAGGTCAGGTCATTCATCAGCTCGTAGCCGGTGCAGACCGGCTGGTCGACGGTAGTTGGGTCGCCGTCGTGGTCGGTAGGCTTGCAGCCCATGCCCGCCGCCGGGCTGGGGAAGGCGGCCTGGTAGCTCGTCAGGTCTCCGGCTGCCACATCACCGTCGCCGTTCAGGTCCCAGCGGATGGCGTTCAGCTGGGCTAGGTTGTTCACATCAATGAATCCGTCATTGTCGTTGTCGTAGTCGTTGGTGGACTGGGCCCCAACCGGGTTGGCCGTGGCGAAGAGCAACAGCGCCGTGGCGACCGCGCCCAGCGCCGCTACGAGGCCCAACCGGGCGGCAACCGGCGTTGCCGCGCCCAACAACCGGCCCCCCCACATATCGCGCGCCAGGATCGAGAGCTGGTAGAAGTAGTACAGATCTGCATCGTAGCCTCTTAGCTGCTGCTGGTGTTCGTAGCTACGCCCGGCTTCCGGGCGGCAAAACGAGAATTACCATAGCATACTCACCAGCCTTACGCAATATTATCGAGGCGCCGGTAACTGTTCAGACTTGGTGGGGGAATTGGTTGAAAGAGGTTTGAGGATGGCTGGCGCGAGGGGTTGTGGTTATGTCATATAACGGGTATGAATCCGGAAATCGACCTGTCCACCGCTGACCGCGATGTGCTCATCGCCATCGTCATACGGCAGGAGGACATCATAGCCCGACAGCAGGCCGTCATCGAGCGCCTGGAGCAGCGGATTGCTCAGCTGGAAGGGCGGGCCAAACCCAGTGGCGCCCGGGGGATGCCCGGTGTCAAACCCGAAGCCAGCCAGAAACCGGCCCAGCCCAAAGCGCCACGCCAGCCCCGGCCCCACGGCTTTGCCCGCCGTCGCATGACGCCCACCCGTCGGGTGGAGCATGTGGTGGACCACTGTCCCGACTGCGGAACGCTGTTGTCCGGTGGCTGGACCCAGCGTACTCGGGAGGTCATCGAGTTGCCCCAGGTTCCGGCGGAAGTTACCGAGCACGTCTACATCGCCAGGGATTGTCCGGCTTGCCGCCGCCGCTGCGTGCCCCCGGCGCAACTGGACGGCGTGGTGATGGGCCAGCAGCGTCTGGGTATCAACCTGGTCAGTCTGATTGCCACGCTGCGAGAGGAGGCCCGACTGCCCGTCGGCGCCATCCAATGGTATCTGCGCACCGTCCATGGGCTGAGCCTCAGCGCGGGAGCCATCATGGCGGCGGTGCATCGCACCGCGCGAAGGGCCCAGTCCGCAGTGGACCGGATTCTGGCCCAAGTCCGCGCCAGCCCAGTGGTCCATGCCGACGAGACCGGCTGGCGTGAGGATGGCCACAACGGCTACGTGTGGACTTTCAGCACCCCATCGGCGCGCTACTTCCTGCGGCGGGGTCGCAACAAGGAAGTTGTGGATGAGGCTTTGGGCGACACCTTCTCCGGTGTGCTGGTCAGCGATTTCTACGCTGCCTACCATCATTACGACGGCCCCAAACAGCGCTGCTGGGTTCATCTGTTGCGGGACATCCACGACCTGCGAACCCTCTACCCCGATGACGCGCCACTGGCGCAGTGGGCCGACGCCGTCCACGAGATTTACGACCGGGCCAAAGCCAGCGCCCATCCCCAGGCCAAGCGGCGGCGCGCTGCCCAACTGGCCCTGGAACGGCAGCTGCTGGCCATTTGCCAACCCTTCCTTCACGACCCCTCGGCAACCCAGGCCAAGCTGTGCCGACGCATCGAGCGCCATATCAAAGAACTCTTCGTATTCGTGGCCGAACCGGAGGCGCCATTGGACAACAACGCCGCCGAACGCAGCCTGCGCCACCTGGTCGTCAGTCGCAAGATCAGCGGCGGCACCCGGTCGCAACGAGGCAGCAGCAGCAAGATGACACTGGCTTCCCGCTTCGGCACCTGGCGGGCCCAAGGACTGAATCCCCTCAATGCCTGCCGGCAACTGCTCTCTTCCCCGCAACTCTGAACAGTTACGACCGAGCGGCTTCTTCCTGGGTGCATTCGCGGTAGAGTGGAATGTAATTCACCCGAAAACAACCCTGGAGGAGAACGGGTTTGACCTAAGACAACTCAAAGGCGGTGGCCCTGGGACCGGGGCCTTCAAGTTCGTAGACTTCACCCAAGGAGAGACGTGGGAAACCGAACGGCATACCGAATACTTTGTAGACGGGTTGCCCTACCTTGATGGTGTGACCATCTATTCTGTCCAAACGGCTCAACGGGGTGCCCTCTGTATCGCCAACCAGGTAGATTTCTGTTGGAACATCAGCCCTGAAGCCATCGACGAGATGAACAATATCCCCGCTACAACAGCGCATATTTGGCAAGGTGCCGCCGCCAACGCCATGTGGTTCAACATAGAGAAAGGAGCACCGTGGGACGACCCTAGAGTGCGCCGGGCAATTCACCTGGTCACGGACCGGTGGGCGATCATGGAAGCCACGGAGGGACTCTTCGGCAAGGTCGTGGTTGATTGGTCCCCTCCGAATATGCCCTTTTCCCCTACAGACGAGGTGTTGCTGATGAAACCGGGCTTTACGCTCGAGAAAAATGCGGACATCGCGGAGGCCCAGGCCTTGATGGCTGAAGCTGGCTACGCCGAAGGTATCAAGGACGTGGACTTCTCGGTGCGTGGGGGATGGGCTCCCCGGGAGGATGTGATGGCGCCGATAGTCCAAGAGATGCTGAGGGTCCATCTGAACATCGAGTCCACTTTGAGGGCACCTCAAGGCGGACAGTGGCAGGAAGACATGCGTACCGGGATTTTCGACATCGGCCTGGGTTCCATCGGCACCAACCTAATGGACCCTTCGGACTACGGCACCAACTTCTACAAGACCGGGGGCTCTCAAAACCTCTCTCGTTGGTCTAACGCCGAGTTTGACTCCCTGATGGACCAGATTGACGCAGAGTTGGACCAAACAAAGCGCGTAGCTCTGTGGCAGCAGGCAACTGAAATTCTGGACCGAGAAGTGCCAATGGCTCCGCATCACTGGCGCATAATCTTCAACGCCTGGTACGACTACGTCGGCGGTGTAGTGCGGAAGTCCGGCTGCGGCATCTATAACTGCAACCGGTACGATACGATGTGGCTCGACCAGTAGGAGGACTCCCGAGCCTCGAGATGCTCCATGCTGATGCGATGACACTTATTACCCCTGCCCGGCTCATCCCACTCGAGTAAAGGTAGGAAGATGCAAACCTATATCCTGCGTAGGCTCATACTCGCGGTGCCCGCCATTTTCGCGATAACCATCATCATCTTCGCCGCAATGCGTATCTTGCCCGGAGACGTTCTGGCGGTCATGTTCAGCGATGAAGACGGGTTTCAAATGCTCCGTGAAGCGGACCGGCAAAGGCTTCTGGAAAGCTTGGGCCTAAACGATCCTCTCTGGAAGCAGTATGTCAATTGGATGGGAGACGTGGCCACCCTGAAGCTGGGAGAGTCCTTCTGGCGAGGTGACACGGTCATGGAAACCATAACTCACCGGGGCCCGTTGACTGCGGAGATCGCGTTTCTGGCGATCGTCCTTGCCTGGATTATCGGCCTGCCTGTTGGAATCCTGGCTGCGGTCAAACAAAATAGCTTCTCCGATTACGTCGCCCGATTCTTCAGCATATTATTCTTGGCAATCCCGAACTTTTGGCTGGGGACGGTGATCGTACTCGTGCTACTGCTAGGGTGGCACTACAAGGCGCCTTTTGGAGTCGTCCAGATTTGGGAAGACCCGTGGGCTAACTTACAAATCGTGTGGGGCCCAGCTCTGGTGTTGGCCCTCAGTCAGGCAGCTTACGTAGCGCGCATGGTCCGTTCGACTCTCCTAGAGGTGCTGCGAGATGACTATATCCGCACTGCCAGGGCCAAGGGGCTGGCGGAGCGTTGGGTGATCTTGCGTCACGCCCTGCGAAACGCCATTCTACCGGTAATCACCCTGTCGGGAGTGCTCTTGGGATTTCTGCTTGGCGGGTCGGTCGTGGTGGAAAAATCCTTCGGAGTACCGGGGCTGGGATCCACGCTGGTGGTCGCGTTTACGGAACGGGACTACACCGTGATCCAGAACCTGGTCCTGCTATATGGCCTGATCTTCGTGGTGCTGAATCTTTTGGTGGACATTTCCTATGCCTTCTTTGACCCCAGGATTCGTTACTCCTAGAACGTAACCACGTGACCCCGGTTGGAACAGCGGATCGGCTTCGCACTCAGTGATTTACTGTGACCGTCCATTCGAAACCGCCCCGCTTATCAAGATGGGTCCAGACCTAACTCTACTCAGAATGAACTGGGCCTGGCTGTTCGTGGCGGACCCCTAAGACCTCCAGGCCGCGTCCTCCTATTTGGCGCGGGGCGGGAATTCAAGTGGACAGGGGCCGCTACACGAGCCGACCACCGGAGCATTCAGACACATCCGGCTTGAGCCCCAGGGAGTTGAAAGATGGCAGAGAATCCGAGTGTCCTGGTAACCGCACCTAAGCCTGTTACTACCGTCACGGAGCATACCGTGGGGGTACTGCGGGGACTTCGCAGATTTGCTGGAAAGCAGCCAGTGGGCCTTGCCAGTGGGGTAATCCTGGCGGTCATAATATTGGGTGCGGTCGCTTCACCCTTGATAGCCCCCTACAACCCGATCGAGGGGCACTTTACAGCCATCAATGACCCTCCCGATTCGGTGTACCTCCTAGTACTACAACGACGGGTTGTTTGGTAGGATAGTTGTCAAGATGATAGTGGGTGGTTTGGGTGATGGATGCGGCGAGCTTCAAGCGGGTCTACGAGTGCTTTCAGGAATTTCACGCCTTCTTTGCGGCCTCCTTCGGCCGCAAGCAGTGGCGGGAGCACAGCCGAAACTATCTTCAGGGGCTGCTGGTGCAGGCTGGGGAGCGGCGCAACGCCGAGAACCTGTCGGAATCGGTGGGCATCTCGGCCCGGGCGATGCAGCGTTTTCTGACCGAGGCCCGGTGGTCCGATGCGACAGTGATCGGGCGGCTGCAGGAATACCTGGCCCCCAGGCTGGGGCACCCCGAGGCGGTGTGGGTGTTGGACGGCAGCGACTTTCCCAAGCAGGGGAGGAAGTCCGTGGGGGTAGCCCGGCAGTACTGCGGCCGGCTGGGCAAGGTGGCCAACTGCCAGGGTGGGATGTTCCTGGCCTACGTCAGCCCGCTGGGACGGGCATTGGTGGACAAAGGGCTGTATCTGCCGGAGAGTTGGACCTCGGATCAGGGCCGCTGTGCGGCGGCGGCGGTGCCCGAGGAGCGGCGGAGCTACCGGTCGAAGACGGAGTTGGCCCTGGAACTGCTGGAGCGGGCCCTGGAGCTGGGCCACCTCAAGGCCGGATGGGTGGCCGGGGACGACGCCTTCGGGATGTCGCCGTCCTTTCGGGAGTCCCTGGCGGCCCTGGGGATGCGCTACGTGCTGGACGTTCCGGGCAGCACTCCGGTCTGGCCCCTGGAGCCTGCGTGGGAGTCGGCCTGGACCAGTCCGGGGGCTCAGGGGTCCGGGCGCCCCCGCAAGCCCAGGCTCAGGGACGGGCAGCGTCGTACCATGGAGCAGCGCAGTGACCAGTTGCCGGATGAGGCCTGGCGGGAGATAACGGTGGCCCAGGGAAGCCAGGGGCCGCGGAGCTATATGTTCTGCGCCCAGCGGGTGCGGGTAACCCGAAAGGGCAAGCCGGGCCAGGAGGCATGGGCCGTCTACCGCCGGAACCTGGACGGCAGCGAACCCCGCTACTACCTGTCCAACGCTGCCGAGGATACTCCCCTGGAGACCTTGGCCTACGTGGGCGGTTCCAGGTGGCCCATTGAAACGGAGTTCGAGACGGAGAAGGGCGACGTGGGCCTGGACGAATACGAGACCCGCAGTTGGGCTGGCTGGCATCACCACATAGCCATGTGCCTGCTGGGTGGAGCTTTCCTGCTGGGCCTGCAGCAGGCTTGGGGGGAAAAAGATGCCTCGGATCACCCGTCCCCAAGTGTGCCGGGTGGTGCGGGAGATGCTGCCCCGGGAACGGTTCGGGCCAGAGGAGTTGCTGCGGTGGCTGGAGGATACGCAGCTACGCAACGAGCGGGCGCGCCGCTCCCACCAGAGACGCCGCTCCGCCCGCCGTGAAGGCAGGATGGAGCCGCCATCCTAAACCCGTCGTTGTAGTACTAGTACTACAACGACGGGTTGTTTGGTAGGATAGTTGTCAAGATGATAGTGGGTGGTTTGGGTGATGGATGCGGCGAGCTTCAAGCGGGTCTACGAGTGCTTTCAGGAATTTCACGCCTTCTTTGCGGCCTCCTTCGGCCGCAAGCAGTGGCGGGAGCACAGCCGAAACTATCTTCAGGGGCTGCTGGTGCAGGCTGGGGAGCGGCGCAACGCCGAGAACCTGTCGGAATCGGTGGGCATCTCGGCCCGGGCGATGCAGCGTTTTCTGACCGAGGCCCGGTGGTCCGATGCGACAGTGATCGGGCGGCTGCAGGAATACCTGGCCCCCAGGCTGGGGCACCCCGAGGCGGTGTGGGTGTTGGACGGCAGCGACTTTCCCAAGCAGGGGAGGAAGTCCGTGGGGGTAGCCCGGCAGTACTGCGGCCGGCTGGGCAAGGTGGCCAACTGCCAGGGTGGGATGTTCCTGGCCTACGTCAGCCCGCTGGGACGGGCATTGGTGGACAAAGGGCTGTATCTGCCGGAGAGTTGGACCTCGGATCAGGGCCGCTGTGCGGCGGCGGCGGTGCCCGAGGAGCGGCGGAGCTACCGGTCGAAGACGGAGTTGGCCCTGGAACTGCTGGAGCGGGCCCTGGAGCTGGGCCACCTCAAGGCCGGATGGGTGGCCGGGGACGACGCCTTCGGGATGTCGCCGTCCTTTCGGGAGTCCCTGGCGGCCCTGGGGATGCGCTACGTGCTGGACGTTCCGGGCAGCACTCCGGTCTGGCCCCTGGAGCCTGCGTGGGAGTCGGCCTGGACCAGTCCGGGGGCTCAGGGGTCCGGGCGCCCCCGCAAGCCCAGGCTCAGGGACGGGCAGCGTCGTACCATGGAGCAGCGCAGTGACCAGTTGCCGGATGAGGCCTGGCGGGAGATAACGGTGGCCCAGGGAAGCCAGGGGCCGCGGAGCTATATGTTCTGCGCCCAGCGGGTGCGGGTAACCCGAAAGGGCAAGCCGGGCCAGGAGGCATGGGCCGTCTACCGCCGGAACCTGGACGGCAGCGAACCCCGCTACTACCTGTCCAACGCTGCCGAGGATACTCCCCTGGAGACCTTGGCCTACGTGGGCGGTTCCAGGTGGCCCATTGAAACGGAGTTCGAGACGGAGAAGGGCGACGTGGGCCTGGACGAATACGAGACCCGCAGTTGGGCTGGCTGGCATCACCACATAGCCATGTGCCTGCTGGGTGGAGCTTTCCTGCTGGGCCTGCAGCAGGCTTGGGGGGAAAAAGATGCCTCGGATCACCCGTCCCCAAGTGTGCCGGGTGGTGCGGGAGATGCTGCCCCGGGAACGGTTCGGGCCAGAGGAGTTGCTGCGGTGGCTGGAGGATACGCAGCTACGCAACGAGCGGGCGCGCCGCTCCCACCAGAGACGCCGCTCCGCCCGCCGTGAAGGCAGGATGGAGCCGCCATCCTAAACCCGTCGTTGTAGTACTAGGTACCGACCGTGTCGGCAGAGACGTGCTCAGCCGGGTCATCTATGGAGCGCGCATATCTCTGTTGGTAGCCTTCGTCGCTGTCATAGTTGGGGACACACTCGGCGCGATGTGGGGTATCGCCAGCGGTTACCTGGGCGGAAAGTTCGATATTTACAGCCAGCGAATCATTGAGTTGCTCTTGTCCTTCCCCACTCTCATCCTGGCTATGGTGCTGTTGTTGGGCTTGGGAGCAGGAGTGTTCACAGTTATACTGGCCATCTCCATTACCCGCATTCCGTTATCGGTTCGGGTGATTCGCTCGGTGTCCCTTTCCGTTAAGGAGAACTCGTACGTAGAAGCCGCCAGGGCCATTGGGGCCTCCGACGTGAGAATCATGGGGTTACACATAGCGCCCCAGTGCTTGGGCCCCTGGTTGGTGTTGGTGACCGCCCAGCTGGGAGGGGTCATCGTGCTGGAAGCGTCCTTAGGCTTTTTGGGTGTCGGAGTGCCCGCTCCCACCGCCACCTGGGGCAACATGCTAGGTGGTGCGGTGGCAGCCACTCTGAAGCCGGAATGGTGGCTGGTTATCTTCCCTGGAGTTGCCATTACCATCACCGTGTTAGCCTTCAACCTGTTCGGCGACTCGATCCGGGACGCATTGGACCCCAAACTGCGTGGCAATACCTAAACTGATACCAAGGTGAAACGCGCATTTGGGGATAGGTTAAGCGCCGGGGCAGGAATGCCCTCCAGGTACGGTGGAAGGACTTCGGTGGGTCGCGTACATGGATCTGCATCGTCCCCAAATGCAGATTCCACCTTGGCTTTAGTCTAGTAGTCCTTACCAGGCGGCTCGACGATTGTGGACGAGCAAAAATCCCGCCGCCCCCAACGAAGCGAGGGGTTCTTTGAAACGAAAGTTAGTGCTTCCCAATTACGGACACCTCACCCTGAAGATTCATGTCGCCGCGTCAACCGGCGCGCCTAGATGACGACTCTCATCCCAATATCGGCCAAAGAGCGTCCGCATCTATGGCGCCGCATCTGGGGTAGCACGCGCCGTCGTGCCTTGACTATCGGCATTGCCCTAGTCTTGGGGCTGATTCTCTGGTGGGTTACGATCAGCTTTAATTTGATCGCCCTGATTTTCCCCCTCCCGAGGCTACCACCAGGATTAGCGCTCATACCGGCTCCGAGACCTGGGCCCAGATTCGACGGACGCCCCAGAATAGCGCATCTACTCCGGACCAAGGTCCTCAGACGCCGGTAGAATTGCAGTGGACTTACAACACGGCCCGCCCCATTCTTGCTGCACCGGCGGTCGTGGCAGGCCGGATCTATATTACTACCGGGGATGGTCGTGCCTTGGCTCTGGAAGGAGATACTGGCCAGCCGGTATGGGAATTCCCTACTCTCGTCCCTTCCGACACCTCTCCGGCCATCGCCGGTGACCTGCTGTTTTTTGGTCTACGGAATAAACGCTTTGTCGCTCTAGACCGGGAAACCGGCGAGCTACGGTGGGAAAAGGACCTCGGCAACCCGGTGCTTGCCTCGCCTATCGTGGCTGATGGGACGGTTTATATTGGCTCCACCAATAGGCAGCTATATGCCCTCGACGCCGCCACCGGCCAAGAACGCTGGACCCTTACCGTTGGGGGATGGATTGTCGCTCCGGTGGCCTACCGTGATGATAGGGTGGCCGTGACTTCTCAGGATGGCTTGCTCCACATCGTGGAGGCGAAAACCGGTCGCACCCGTTTCGTCTACGATGCGGGCTGGCCCATAATGGGAGCCCCTACGATACACGAGGACCAAGTTTTGGTCGTATCTCATCGAGGGACCGTATGGTCGCTGGATTGGAATAGCAGCACCTATCCTCTGGAACGTGCCTGGTGGACCATCAGGGTCAATCTGTTTGTGTGGGGTCTGCTGCCTAGTGTGCCTAGCCAACAGGGGGCTATCTGGGCCTCCAGCATCGGTGACCGCGTGGCGCTCAGTCCTGCCACTGCCCACAACGCGGTCTATGTAGCTAGCTCCGGGGGTAAGGTCGTCTCCCTCGACATCGGGACCGGCTCGGAGCGGTGGGCAACCAAACTGGACAAGAAGATTACGGCTGGTCCAATCGTGACCGGAAACACGTTACTGGTCGGCTCCGAGGATGGCATTCTCTATGCCTTGGACTCCTTTACGGGCAAAGAGGAATGGAATTTCAAGACGGGCGGAAAGATCTCAGCCAGCCCAGTAGTGGTAGGAGACATGCTATACGTGGCGTCCCATGATGGCAATCTTTATGCACTCTCCTCTAAGAGACGTGGAGAAATCGATTGAGTAGGGTCACTAGATTGGACGGTTGAGTGAGAGAGTCGCGCTCATAACATAGTCAAAGGACGAGCGCGACCGATTTTGAACCAGAACCTACAAACTTAAGCTATAAGCCCAGCGGCCGTTCTTGAACGATCAAGTTCTGTTATGTCCTCGAAATCCCATTTCGGGCTGGCCTAGATCGTCGTCAGATGGTTTCCGCCGCGACTGTGCGAGGCCATAGTTGCCCGTTGCACGATACTCGGTTGTTGCCCGGAGCTGTTCACCCCGTTCCGGTATCATGGCTGCTATCCGCTAAGGTACATATTCTGGGTATTCCGCGAGCTACCGGAGCGACCTAAAATCGGGAGGGCCGCTTTGAAATACGACGTCATAGTCATCGGGGCTGGGTCCGCCGGCTCCATCGTCGCCACCAGGATGAGCGAAGACCCCAACCGCTCCGTTCTTCTGCTGGAAGCCGGACCAGACTACCCTAACTTCGAACACATCCCCGATGAGGTCAAGCACGGCTACGCCACAACCGTCGACGTTATGACCAGCGATCACAACTGGCAGTTCGTCGGCAGGGGCACCGATAAAGCCCCTGAGATTATGGTCCCAAGGGGCAAGGTCACCGGCGGCTCCAGCGCCATCAACGGCCAGATGTTCCTCCGGGGAGTCCCCGAGGACTACGACACCTGGGCGTCCTTCGGCAACGACGAATGGCGCTTCCAAGACCTTCTCGGCTACTTCCGCAAGCTGGAGACCGATACCGATTTCCAGGACGACTTCCACGGCACCGACGGCCCGATCATCGCCTAGTGCTTCAAACCGGAAGACTGGCTCCCGGCCCAGCACGCTTTTTATAACGCCTGTAAGGAGTACGGTTTCCCCGACAGCCCGGACCATAGCAGCCCGGACGCCTCGGGAGTCGGCCCCACGCCCTACAACAACCCCAACGGCATCCGCTGGAGCCCGCCTTGGGCTACCTGGACCTGGACCCGGACAGGTACCGGCTCAACCTGACGATCCGGCCCAACTGCACCGTCCACCGGATCATCTTCGAAGGCAACCAGGCCGTAGGCGCGGAGGTAGAGAGCGGCGGCGAGAAGTTCACCGTCGAGGGCGCCCAGATCATTCTCAGCGGCGGCGCAATCACTTCCCCCCAACTCCTGATGCTTTCGGGCGTCGGACCGGCGGAACACCTTCGGAGCTTGGGCATCCCCGTAGTCCACGATTCTCCGGCGTGGGCCAGAACCTGCGGGACCATCCCATAGTGCCCGTGACGTGGCGGACCAAGCCCGGCTTCATCTGGACGGCATGGCACCCAGAAGCCAGCTATGCCTGCGCTATACCGCGAACGACTCGAACCTCCCAAAAGGGGCCTTGTTCAGAACATCCTTAAACGGAGAGCCCCATCATCCCTGCGGCGAACCGGAGCGCATCGAACCCAGCACCTGATCAACGACAATTAGTCTTGCCGGTTGGCGACGACTATTCTTGCCGGTCCCAAGTGGTAATCATCCGGTACAGGAGGTGCCGGATTGGTTACGGATCAGCAAGTCGCATTACTGAGAGGGTGTGTGACAATTGGGTTTTCACCACCATTCGAACCTTTCCCCATCCAGAGGGAAGGGACTCAGTTCGCAGTGATTCAGGTATCACCGCGTGATCAAGAGGATTTGTCACACAGTAACTGTTCAGACTTGGTGAAGTAAATTGGCCGAAGGCGGGCTGCCAGACGCTGGCACGGGTGGCGGTGGTTATGTCATATAGAGGGAGTGGATACCGAAATTGACCTGACCACCGCCAGTCGCGATGTTCTCATCGCCATCATCGTGCAGCAACAGGCGGTCATTGCCGAGTTGCAGGTGATGATTGTACGGCTGGAGCGGGGGGTTGCCGAACTGGAAGGCCAGGCCAAATCGGGCGGCCCGCCCCGAATGCCCGGCCTCAAGTCCAGCTCGGGCCGCCAGCCGCCAGCGCAGCAGCAGCCCAGAAAGCAGCGACGCCACGGCTTCGCCCGCCGGCGCATGACACCGACCCATCGGGTGGAGCACGTGGTGGAGAGCTGTCCCGATTGCGGGACGCACCTGACTGGCGGCTGGGTCCAGCGCACCCGGGAAGTCATCGAGTTGCCGGTGGTTCCGGTGCAAGTCACCGAGCATGTCTTCATCGCCAGGACCTGCCCAGCGTGTCGACGCCGCTCATACCCCCAGCACAACTGGACGGCGTGGCACTGGGGCGCCAACGCCTGGGCGTCAACGTGCTCAGCCGCATCGCCACGTTGCGGGAAGAAGGGCGCCTGCCGATCCGCAGCATCCAGTGGTATCTGCGCCCCGTCCATCAGCTGCGCCTCAGCGTGGGGGCCATTGTGAGGCCATTCACCAGACCGCGCAACAGGCCCAACCAGCGGTGGCCGCGATCATGGACCGCATCCGCGCCAGCCCAGTGGTCCACGCCGACGAAACCGGCTGGCGTCAAAATGGGAACGACGGTTACGTCTGGACTTTCAGCACCCCCACCGAACGCTACTTCCTGCGGCGGGGTCGGGGCAAGGTGGTGGTGGACGAAGCGCTGGGCGAGTCATTCTCCGGAGTACTGGTCAGCGATTTCTACGCCGTCTACCACCATTACGATGGCCCCAAGCAACGGTGCTGGGCCCACCTGTTGCGGGATATCCACGACCTGGTGGCGCTCTACCCCAAGGACACCGCGCTGGCCCAGTGGGCCGCGGCAGTCCATCAGCTCTATGTCGAGGCCAGGTCTTTCACCCATCCTCAGGCACAACGACGGCGCACCGCTCAACTGGCCTGGGAGCGGCAGCTGCTGGTCATCGGCCAGCCCTTCCTGGCTGACCCGCTAGCTCTGCAGGGCCGGCTGTGCCGGCGCATTGAGCGCCACATCAAGGAACTCTTCGTCTTCGTGGCCGAACCGGACGTGCCGTCGGACAACAACCCCGCCGAGCGCAGCCTGCGCCATGTGGTTATCAGCCGCAAGATCAGCGGGGGCACCCGGTCGGAACGTGGTACCGAGAGCAAGATGACGCTGGCATCCATCTTCGGCACCTGGCGCGCACGAGGCCTGAACCCCCTCGCCGCCTGCCGCCAACTGCTCACTTCCCCTCAAATCTGAACAGTTACAATCGGGGTTGTTGCGGTTGACCACCTCATGGCGTTCCACGATCCCATCCTACTGGTACTCGTCGATCGGCCGGCTGCACTCGTGCTCGTTCCAGGCAATCCCCAATCCAGCATCCACTGATTGCACAGCATGCTGTAGCCGACAAGGCTCAGCCGGCCTTCCAGCTTGTACATCTCCTGAATGAACCGCACCAGGACATCGTCGATGCCCGGCGTCGCCCTCCTCGGAATCAGCCGTGAGGTCCAGGTTGACGTCGCCGTGTTCCGCCAACTGGATACCCAGCTCGGCCTCAAGCGGGAATAGCGGGGCCGCGCCAGCATGTCCCGGGACACCGACTGGCTGAAGGCGCACAGCACGATGCGTCGCCCGTGGACGCGGGCTCGGTCCACCAGGGCCTGGTAGTCGGCGTCACCCGAACCCAGGATCACCGTGCCGCGGTCCTCACGGTCCCGGATCCACTCGTAGACCTCCAACAGGATGGCCGGGTCGGACCGGTCCTTGCCGGTGCTGGTCCGAGGAGCGTGATAAGGGACGATATCATGCTCGGCGAACTCCCGTCCGTCCTCGGGCCGGAGCGACCAGTCGCCGAAGGCCTTGCCTCCCACGACCTCTCCGAAAACTCGGCCCACGTCTTGCATGGCCCGGCACAGCTCGGCCGGCCTCACGTTGCAGTGGCAGAGCTGCCCACCGCGTCTGATGTTCTACCAGTCGATGGCGATCAGGACGCCCTGCGGTTGCTGGCTCATGGAGTCGGCTCCCGCCAGAACAGCGAGATGGTGCTGGATTTGGCGTGATCTGGTGCGTCCTATTCGGTGAAATCCAGAACGTCCAAGGTATAGCCGTCCGGGCCCCGGTGTTCTGCGCTGATTGCTTGGCTGGACTTTACGCATTTTAAGCGGCATGAGCGAGGGCGTCTGCTAGTGGATGGTATAGAGCGACCGGGAGTTCCTGAATATCGGGATCAGCTGCGGACAGTCAAAAACCTTCCGACGCCAGCCACAGGTGGCGCCGCGCCAGAGCGGGGGCGTCCGTTGCTCTTTCTAGATTTTGCGTAAAGTCCAGCCTGGCTGGCGTCCAGCATCAACCAGCAGCCATTGGCGATCGACACGGTGCGGCGTTGGCCGCCTACACCTCACCTTCCTGCGGGACAATTTTCCGCCACCGCCGCCACCGCACCCGCTAATATGTCACGTTGCCGGATTGAAACTGGGACGCAATTCTCTGTTCAACCGCGGACCTGAAGGGAAGAGTCGACGCGGTCCCGGCCGTCGGCTTACATCGGTACCAAGCTATGCGGGGCATCGTGGATGTGAGTGATTCCCGGCCACCGAACAATAAAATCGCGCCCGGAAACCCCGGGCGCGATCATGCCGTCGATTGCTGTTGATTACGCCCTCTTACTGTGCGGTGCTGGGGATTTGTCCAGCATTTGTCCAGCAAAATCGGCCGATATCTGTCAATACGCAAGTTATTGATACCTTGTTTGAGTTTGCAATCGACCCTTATTGAGAAAGTGGTGCCGAAGGTCGGATTCGAACCGACACGGGATTTACTCCCACCGGTTTTTGAGACCGGCGCGTCTACCATTCCGCCACTTCGGCAGCTTAGCAAATTATAGCACGGTTGCTTTGGGGGCACTCGCGTTGTAGCATGAATGGGCTGGCCAGCCGGCTCTCAAGCCACCTTTGGTTGGGCCTGGCGGCATATATTGTGGCGGTGCGATTATGAGCATTAAGGAACGTTTGGAAGAAGATATTCGCCACGCAATGCGCGCACGGGATCAGGAACGGCTGGACGCGCTACGGTTCCTCAAAAGCCAGATTCAGCTGGTCGAAAAGAATAACCTCAAAGAGCTGGATGAAGCTGGCGTGGTGGATGTGGTGGCCAAGCAGGTCAAGGACCGGCGCGAAAGCATCCAGATGTTCAGCGATGGCGGCCGCGACGACCTGGTAGCGCAGGAAACGGCGGCGCTGGCAGTGGTGCAGGAATACCTGCCGGAGCAGTTGGGCGTGGCAGAACTGGAAGCGCTGGCCCGCCAGGCTATTGCCGATCTGGGCGCCACCGGGCTTTCCGACCGGGGCAAGGTGATGGGAAGGATTATGCCGCAGGTGCGCGGCAAGGCCGACGGCGGCGATGTCAATGCTGTCGTTGCGCGGCTGCTGGAAACTGCTGGCTGATTCTCGCCATGCGCTTCGGCATCCTAGTCTTTCCGGGCACCTGGAGCGAAACCGATTGCCACCACGCCGTGAACGGCGTATTGGGCCAGGAAGCCGATTACATCTGGCATCAGGATGATGACCTGACCGGCTACGACGCGATTATCGTGCCGGGCGGTTTTTCCTACGGAGATTACCTGCGCGCCGGAGCAATCGCCCGATTTTCGCCGGTGATGGGTGCGGTCAAAGAATTTGCCGAAGCCGGCGGCCTGGTAATCGGCATCTGCAACGGGTTCCAGATACTTTGCGAGGCCGGGTTGTTGCCGGGCGCATTGCGTCGCAACGAACATCTGCAATATCGGTGCCAGTGGACGCGCCTCCGCACGGAGCGCACCGATACACCGTTCAGCCGACGTTGCGCGCCCGAGCAGGTGCTGGAAGTGCCGGTTTCCCACGGGGAGGGCAGCTACTTTGCCGATGCCAGGACTCTCCAGGAACTGGAGGAGCAGCGCCGCATCCTGTTTCGCTATTGCGATGCTGACGGCGTGGCAACGGCCGACGCCAATCCGAACGGTTCGGTCGACAACATCGCCGGCATCCTGAACGAGCGGGGCAATGTGCTGGGGATGATGCCTCACCCGGAGCGCAGCTGTGAGCTTTTGCTGGGTTCCGACGATGGCAACCTGATTTTCGGTTCCATGACCGACGTGGGAGCCGGGCGCTAACCGATGCTTTTGTCCATCGGGTTGGCGTGCATTTCTGTGCTGGGATTTGGCAGCGCCGCCATTTTTGCCCGCGTGGGGATGCAAGGGATGTCCCCAATGCCCGGCACGCTCGTGTCGCTGGTGGCGTCGACAACGCTGGCGGGGGCGCTGGCGCTGGCGCTGGCGTTCGATTTTCAGGCGGTTATCGCCCTGCCGGCCATCGCGATGGTTTGGTTTCTGGGCAACGGCATCCTCACCTACATGGGCGGGCGCACGCAGCAGTACATCGCCATCAGCCTGGTGGGGGCGGCTCGCGTTACGCCGATTGTTGGGGCGGCGGCGTTATTTTCAGCGTTCTACGCCATCGTATTCACCGAGATTGGGGTGCCGGGATTTGACGAACATCTGACCGTGTTCATCGGCATCGGGACGGTCGTGGTGGTGGTCGGTCTGGGGCTGACGGGAGGCAACTTCCTGAAGCAAAGCTGGGGTCGAGACTGGAAGTCCGTTCTTGGTTATGGCCTGGCGCTAACGTCGGCGGCCTGCTACGGCGCGGGGACGCTGAGCGGACGAGTGCTGACCAACCTGTTCGGTTCTCCTTTCATAATGGCGGCCGGCAGTATGTTTTTCGCCATGCTGGTGCTGTCGCCGTGGTTCGGACGGCAAGCGGTGGCGGGAGTAACGCGGGCCGGTCGTGGCTCGGTGTTTATGTTTCTGGCCGGTTTGTCCGCCGCCTGCGCGGTGATGAGCCTGTATTTCGCGATTAGCCGCGAAGGTTCCAGCATTCTGGTACTCAGTCCCATTGTGTCATGAAATCCTCTGGTAACGCTGGCGCTGGCGCGCATATTCCTGCGGCGCACCGAAATTATTTCCAGGGAGTTGGTGATTGGAACTTTGATGGCCGTCGGTGGCGTGGCCCTGGTAGTCGTCGGTGGATTGATTCAGGCTGGCAATAGCTAACTCCACGCACTGCGGAGAATTGAAATGCCCGTGAGCCGGGAAATGCTGGACGAGATTGCGCTCTCTCCCGCTGAATACGAAATGATCGTGGACGGACTGGACCGGGAACCCACGCCGGTCGAGTTGGGTATGTTCGGCGCGCTGTGGAGCGAACACTGCGGCTACAAGCATTCACGCCCGTTGCTGCGGATGCTGCCGAGCCGTTCGTCGCGCACGCTGTCCCAGGCCGGCGCAGAGAATGCCGGGGCCATCGACATCGGCGACGGGCTGGCGGTGGTGTTCAAGGTGGAGTCGCACAACCATCCATCGGCGGTGGAGCCGTTGCAGGGCGCCGCCACCGGGGTGGGCGGCATCGTGCGGGATATTCTGGCGATGGGGGCGAGGCCAATCGCCCTGCTGAATTCGCTCCGCTTTGGCCCACCCGACAGCATCGCCAACCGACGGCTGCTGCGGGGCGTGGTCGATGGCATCGGCTGGTACGGCAACTGCATCGGTGTGCCCGATGTGGCTGGCGAAATCTACTTTGACCCTTCCTACTCGCTGAACCCGCTGGTCAACGCGATGTGCGTTGGCATTGCGCGCATTGACGATTTGGCCAGCGCCGCCGCCGACCGGTCGGGGGATGTGCTGTTGCTGGTGGGCGCCGGCACCGGACGGGATGGCATTCACGGCGCATCGGGCCTAGCCTCGCGCACGTTTGAAGAGGAGCAGGAACTGCGTCCCACGGTTCAGGTGGGCAATCCCTTTTTGGAGAAGGTACTGATCGAGGCTTGCCTGGAGGCCTTGGGCACCGGCAAAGTCCACGCTCTGCAAGACCTTGGCGCCGCCGGGCTGACCAGCGCGGCGGTGGAATCGGCGGCACGGGGTGGTCGGGGCATCGCTCTGGACATTAGCCGGGTGCATCGGCGGGAGACCGGCATGACCGGCTACGAGGTGATGTTGTCGGAGTCGCAGGAGCGGATGCTGCTGGTGGCCGCTCCGGAGCACGTGCCGGCGTTAAACGACGTGTTCGACAAGTGGGACGTGGCTCGCGAAGTGGTGGGTACGATAACCGCCGATGAGACGGTGTGGGTTGCCGACGGCGCGGAGCCGCTGGTTGACCTGCCGGTGCAGCATCTGGCGACTGCGCCGCAGTATCGGCTGAGTGGCGCGCCCACCGAGGCAGACTTGCAGCGGCAACGACTCCGGTTGAGCGACGTGCCGTTGCCCGCCAATGCCGGTACGACACTCCGGCTACTGATGGCAGCCCCAAACATTGCCAGCCGTCACGGCGTGTACCGCCAGTATGATCATCAAGTGCAGACTAACACCGTGGTCGCGCCGGGCGCAGGTGATGCCGCAGTGCTCCGCATCAAAGGAACCAACCGCGCCATTGCGGTAGCCATCGACGGCAACGGTCGGCAGTGCTACCTGGACCCCTACCGGGGCGGGCAGATGGTGGTTGCCGAAGTCACCCGCAACCTGTCCTGCACGGGTGCCGAACCGCTGGCGCTGACCGATTGTCTGAATTTCGGCAATCCGGAACGACCGGAGGTGTATTACCAGCTGGAGCAGTGCATCCGCGGGATGGCGCGGGCTTGCCGTGCTTTGCAGGTTCCGGTGGTTAGCGGCAACGTGAGTCTGTACAACGAAAGCCAGGGCACGGCGATTTTCCCCACCCCCATTGTGGGCGGGTTGGGGCTGCTGGAGGATGCGACACGACATTGCCAGTCGGGTTTCCCGGCAGACGGGCTGGCCGTGGCCCTGCTGGGCGCCGACGGATTGACGGCGCGGGCGTCTGACCTGGCCGGCAGCGAATATCTGAACACTTTGCACGGTATGGTGCGCGGTCGCCCCCGCATCAATCTCGCGCTGGAACGGCGCGTGCAGGGGCTGTGCCGACGCCTGATTGCCGAGGGCACGGCTCTGTCGGCGCACGATTGTTCCGACGGCGGGTTGGCGGTGGCTTTGGCCGAGTGCGCAATTATCGGAGCCAGTCGAATTGAGCATGGCCCGGTGACTGGTTTCACCGCAACGACCGGACTGGTGGATGGACTGCCGCGCCGGTGGGATGCGGCGTTGTTCGGCGAGGCCGGTGCTCGCATCGTCGTAACCGTTGCGCCGGAGCGGTTGGCGGCTCTGATGAACGCCGCCCGCGCCGCCGACGTGCCCGCGCTGCTACTAGGCACGACTGGCGGCGCCCGCCTGCAGATTGGCAACCTGGTTGACCTGCCGGTAGCTGCCCTCGCCGACGCCTGGTACGGCGGCCTGGATGCGGCTCTGGCGTAGCTGAACCTGGGGCGGACAACGCGTCCGCCCGATTGGTTAGGTGAACAGGACGGCTGCTTCCGCATCGTCTGCCGATTCGCCGCTGTCGGCCTCGGCGGAGTGGTGTCCGTCCAGAGGCGGGGTGGCGATGGCCTCGTTGCCGGCGGCGAAATTGGTGGCGGCGAATTCGCTGGCGGACTCGGCGTAACCGGAACCGAGCCGGGCGGACAGCGCAATGCCCGTAAGAGGATGCGAGCGGTTCAGGCCGAACACCCGTCGCCGCCGCGAGCGGTTGGTGGACTCGTCGCGCACGTTGACGTTGCGGTACTGGAACACCCCGTTGGAGGCAAGGGTGCGCACCATTCGGGTAATGAACGTGCGTGAGCAGTTGTCTCCCCAATGTTCAATGATGGTCGAGTCGTCAGCTTCGATGCCGGCGGTCAGGGCCTGGCTGATTTCGTTGCACAGCGCGTTGAACATCACGGAGTCAGCGCCGTCCCGCTCTTCCAGAGTGTGACCCATCACGATGAGGTCGGCAACGCGTTCGGCGGCGCCGGCGCCGGTTTCGGACGCAGGCAAGTCCAGGGCGGCAACCGCCCCGTTCAGCGCCGCCGACATCCGTGCCGGTTCGAGTGGGGCGTCATGAGCGGCGCGCACCGGCTGTCTTGCCGGCGGGCCAGATGGAGCGTCTTCGTGCAATTCTGCGTCGTCGGGTGATTCGTCATCGTCTTCATCGGAAACCGGCGTTTGGGATGGATACCTGGCGTCGTCCCGGTCGTCGTCTTCGCCGGTGTAGTCATAGCCGTCCGCGCCCACTTCCTCCGGCAGGTCGTCATCATCGTCGCGGTTTTCGGGCACCGGGTCGGGTTCGTCGGCCATCAGGATCCAGTCCACCAGGTCAACGCTGCGAATTTTGATGTTGCCTTCTTCGGCGACTCGGAGCATCAGCTTTTTGAAGCCGGAGAAACCGAGCTTGCGTTCGTCGAATCCGGCGATGCGCCGGACCAGGCGCTGTTTCAGGGATGTGAGGAGCAGCGTGTGGCCGGCTCCGCGTTCGGAACGGATGACGTCCTCGATGGCCCGAATCACCTCAGGAAGCTGGTGCCGACCGGGATTGGCCAATGGCGCCGGAGGCGCGATGCGGCCGCGGAAGGCCGGTTCCGGCACGTTGATGGGATCAACGTCGGAGTCGTAGAAGATGAGACCGTCCACATGGTCGGCCATGCGGCGGGAGGTGGCCCACGACACGCCCACCACCAGTACACGCTTGCCGACGGCGCGCAGCGAGTTGATGACGTGAATGAAGTCGGAATCACCGGACACCAGCACGAAAGTGTTGATGTTGGGGAAGTTGTGCGCCGTGTCTATACAATCGGCGGTCATCTTCACGTCAACGCTGTTCTTGATGCGCATGGTGCGCCCGGGTTGGAAAGAACCGCCCGGCGGCAACCGCGTGGGCACATACACCGGCTCAATTCCAGCAGCGTATAGCGATGGTGGATCCAGGATGAACTGGCTGGCACCCCTGAGTTCGGGAGAACGGGACACCCAGTCGGCGTAGGCTTTGCTGACTACCACGCGGCCATGGTTAGCCACTTCTTCTTTAAGGGCGGAGACGTTGGGAGTGCGGCCTCGAACTGCGAGACTAATCTTGAAGTTTTCCCAGTCGATGAATAACGCCACGTCTTCGCTGAATGTGGAATTGCCGTTAGATTGCTGAATTGCGATGGTATTTCTCCGAATGGCGCTCGCCGGCGCCGTATGTTATCGAAAGTTTAATCATGGTGGCATACCAGCGTCAAGTTTATGCTGATTATCGTACCGATTTGACGCTAATATGGGCCTTTCCGAGTGCAACTGCTACGTTTGCCGGTTCGTTGCCGGGTTTCACGCCGGTATGCTATCGTTGTCGCCGTTCGCCGCGCGTCTATGCTGGCCTGAATTCAGAGCGGGTTGGGATGCTTTCGCAAATGCCGGGTTGGTTACGAGTTACTTTGTTACGGGTTGCGATGTTGGCGGTGTTGGTCTTGGTGGCGGCGGCGCTGTTGTCCCAAGTATTGCCGGCGCGGGTGTTGCCGGCTGGGGTACTGCCAGCGATGGTTAACACCGCACATGCCAACGGAGCATCGACCCTATTGTACGACCAAACCCAGGGCCGATACCGGCTGGTGGTGGGTATTATTCCAGCCCGGCCGGTGATCCCGCAAACCCACCTGTCGATGCAGGTTTTTGATGCCGCCGCCGACCGCGTGCTGCGTGACACTGACATTCAGGTGCTTATATCGGCGTCGGGGCCGGCGGGTTCACGGCAGGTTAAGCCCCGGGAGGTCGTCAATGACGTGTCCATCGTATACTTCGAGACGAACGTGGCCTTTGACGTGGTGGGCCCCTGGCAGGTGCTGGTTGAGGTTTCATCAGACCAGGGCGGGGAATCCTTTTTGATTCCGGTGGAGGTCGGGGAACCAGCCACCCGCATCCAGTGGGTATGGGTGTCGGCGGTGCTGGTACTCATCGTGGCGGTGGGTATCTGGACGTTGTTGACGGTGAGCCGGCGCGGACGGGAGCAGCCGTAGTGTTGGGTGCCGTAGTGTTAGGGAATGCTTGGGGTGCATTGCGGCACGGCGCGGTGTTCGGCAAACGCCGTCTGGCGACTCTCTGCTGGCGGAGCGGACGTGTGAAACCGCGCCTGACGGCGGCGCTGGCGGCGGTTGGACTAGCCGTGTTGTGCGGGTCTGCGTTCGCGCAACCCGTAATGGCCCACGGATTCGGCGAGCGATACGACCTGCCCTTGCCGTTGCGATTTTTCGTGATGGCCGGCGCGGCTGCAGTAGCGCTGTCCTTCTTGATTGCGGCGGTGTTTCTGCGGGAAGGCGCGGAGCATCGCCAGTATCCGCGCTACAACCTGCTGCGGATTGCGCCGGTAAGATGGCTGGCCAGCTCCTGGAGTCTGGCAACCGTCCGAACCATATCGGTGGCGCTGACCGTTTACGTCATATTCGGTGGGTTCTTCGGATCCGAGCGGGCGGCCTTGAATCCGGCGCCGGCTGCGGTGTACGTGGCCTTCTGGGTGGCGCTGAGCTTTTTCACGGCCATCATCGGAAACCTTTGGGCGCTGGTGAACCCGTGGAAAATCGCCTGGGGATTTCTGGCGCGGGCCGCCGGCTCGTTGCAGCCGGGCGCGCTGGCCCAACCCAAACTGGCCTATCCGGCCAAGTGGGGGCTGTGGCCGGCGTTGTTGGTGTTCCTGGCGTTTGCGATACTGGAAACAGTGATTGCCGGCGCCGCTGGCCCGAGGGCCTTGGCGTGGATTCTCGTCATTTACACCGTCTATAATTTTTTGGGGATGTACCTGTTTGGCCGCGACGTGTGGCTACGCAACGCCGAGGGGTTCACCGTGGTGTACGGGTTCATGGCGCGGTTCGCCATCACGGAGGTCAGTATCAGGGAGGTTAGCGCTGCGCGGTCGATTTGCGTCGCCTGTTCCTCCGCTGGCGGTTGTGCCGACGACGCCGGCGACTGTGTGGATTGTTACGAATGCTACGCGCTGGCCCAGCCATTGCAGCGGCGGTTCAATGTGAGGCCGCCCGGTGTGGGTCTGAACCGTATCGGCGCAGTGACGCTGCCGGCTGTTTGCGTGGTGGTCCTGCTGCTGTCCACCGTGTCGTTTGACGGATTGTCGGCGACACCAGAGTGGTTGTCGTTCAGCACCTGGTTCGTATTGCAGACGCCATCCTTCGGAGGTTACATCGCGAATCTCATCGGCGTACTCGGGCTGCCGGCCCTGTTTGGAGCGCTGTTCGCGGCCACCTGCGCGTTGATGGCGCTGCTATCGGGCCGGGCTCAACCGGAGGCGAGGCAGCTGGTGCGGGTGTTCGTGTTTTCGTTGCTGCCGATTGCCCTAGCCTATCATTTTGCCCACTTCCTGGGGTTTTTGTTCATCAACGGCCAGCGGTTCATCGTGCTGGTGTCCGACCCGTTCGGCTGGGGCTGGGATCTGTTCGGCACGGCTGGGGCGATTATAAACATCGGTATCCTGTCGCCCTCATTCATCTGGTATTTCTCCATCGCAGCTATCGTTATTGGACACATTGCCGGGGTTTATCTGGCCCATGTTCAGGCGGTGCGATTGTACGGGGAACGGCGGCCGGCGCTGCTGAGCCAGCTGCCAATGCTGGGGCTGATGGTATGTTACACTTGCGCAAGTTTGTGGATTATTTCACGCCCCATCGCAGCGTAATCAGAGCCGGTTCGTCCGCCGGTTGGTCCGAAGAGACGGCCGGCTGAAGTTTCGATAACCGAGAGTGCCAATAAACGGAGAACGTAATCGTGCCTGAACGTAGCGGAAGACTGGAAGGGAAAGTTGCCATCGTAACCGGCGCCGGCTCCAGCGGGCCCGGGATCGGCAACGGGCGGGCGACGGCGACGTTGTTCGCTCGCGAGGGCGCGCGTGTTCTGCTGGCCGACCTGACCGTCGAACGGGCCGAGGAAACCCAGCAGATGATTCAGGCGGAAGGCGGCGTGTCGTCCACGATTCAGGCCGACGTTACCAATGCCGAGGATTGCCGGCGCATGGTGGAAGCCTGCATCGAGCGATACGGTCGGCTGGATATTCTGGACAACAACGTGGGGATTTCGCGACGCGGCACGGTGGTGGAAGTGTCCGAAGCGGACTGGGACCAGGTGATGTCGATTAACGTCAAGAGCATTGTGCTGTCCAGCAAATATGCCATCCCGCACATGGTCGCAGCCGGCGGCGGTTCCATCATCAACATCTCGTCCATCGCCGGCCTGAGGGCGCACAGCAGTACGCCATACACCGCGTCCAAGGCGGCGGTGATTGGTCTGACGATTTCGATGGCCGCCGACCACGGGCCGGACGGCATCCGCACCAATTGCATCGCGCCGGGGTTGGTCTACACGCCGATGGTGGCGCCCCGTATGGACGACGACCTGCGACAGATTCGCACCAGCGCGGCGCCGCTACGCACCGAAGGCACCGCATGGGACGTGGGCAACGCGGCGCTGTTCCTGGCCAGCGACGAAGCCCGCTGGATCAATGGCGTGGTGCTGCCGGTGGACGCGGGTCTGGTGGTAACGTCCCCCGTTACTTACGAGACGCTGGGGCAACAGGTGCGGCGGTAAATCTGGTATATTTAGGGTGTAATGGAGAGTTTATGATGGTTACGCCTGATACACAGAGTGAGCAAATCGCGCCCGTCAGTGTGTCTGAAATCACCGACCGAGCGGGTTATGGTAGTGACGAGGGATTTAAGCTGATGAACCGGGTGAACCTTCCCCTCATCGCCTGCGCTCTGGCGGCGTTCCTAGTGGTTCTGTCAGGTTTTGTTACCGGCCGCCCGTATGTCCTGCTTGCCGGCGCTTTCGCCCTTGCGATAGTGGGTATGGTTTGGAACATCTCCGGCGCGATTACGCTGTGGGGAATGGCCCGCAACTGGTTCACCGCTCGCCGCCTTTCCCGTCAGGGAAGTCAATTCGTAGAAGGTGGAACAAGCAGCTCCCGATAATTATTGCGACGGCGGTCACTGCGACAATAATCAGAAATAGCTTTGCGTATCTTGCGGTTCGCAGTAGTAGTAGGTCGTCACCCGCCGTAAAATTAGCAAAATACACGGTTATTGCCGATAGCGCGATGATCAAAGCCCCGGCGGATGTCAACTGAACTATCCGCCGAGGCGCTAGGCGCACTACCAACTGCAATACCCACTTTGGTATGGACAGCCACTGCTCCATAGCGCCCCGCAGTCTGACCCGCGCGCGCTACTCCTCGATTGACACCAGCATCAGGTCGAAAGTCAGGTCTTTGCCGGCCAGCGGGTGGTTGGCGTCGAGAGTAACCGTTTCGTCGGTGACCGACATGATGGTAAAGCTGACCACGGTGCCGTCGCTCTGCTGACCCTGCACCCGGGAGCCGGTTTCAAGTTCCATATCGTCGGGGAACTCATTGCGCGGCACTTCCATTATGCCGTCGTCATGATGCTCGCCGTATCCATCTACGAAGGGTATGTGCACGGTGCGCGAATCGCCCGGCGCCATGCCGATGACACCGTTGTCGAAACCGGGGATAACCTGTCCGTCGCCAACCGTGAAAGCCAGCGGCGTGCCGCCTTCAGATGAGTCAAAGACTTCGCCGTCGTCGAGTTTGCCAGTGTAGTGGACCCGAACCTTGTCGCCTATTTTCACTGTCGTCAATTTACCACCTCTCCCGCAATGGATAGCGAACTATAACATAAGGGGCAGGGCCGGTTGGTTTGTGATATGGTACGGCAACGACCGAGTGATTATCTACGAATTCAGTCGCAGGAGGAACCATGAAATTCGGATTGTTTATGATGCCGTCCCACCCGCCGGAACGGAACATTTTCGACTCCCACCAGTGGGACCTGCAGTATCTGACCTTGTGCGACGAACTGGGGTTTGAAGAGGCCTGGATTGGCGAGCACTTCACCTCCCCCTGGGAGCCAATACCAGCGCCGGATTTACTCATCGCCCAGGCATTGATGCAGACCAAACGCATCAAGCTGGGTTCTGGGGCGCACCTGCTGCCGTTCCATCATCCGGCGGAACTGGCGCACCGGGTTGCCTACCTGGATCACCTGTCGCAGGGCCGGTTCCTGTTCGGCGTGGGAGCCAGCGGCCTGCCCAGCGACTGGGAGCTGTTCGATGTGGACGGCGCCAACGGCGTGCATCGCGATATGACTCGCGAATCTTTGGACATCATCCTGAAAATTTGGGAGAGCGATGGGCCATTTGAGTACAAGGGCAAATACTGGAACGTCAACCTGCCCGGGCCCATGCTGGGATCGTTGGAATACTTCCTGCGCCCGTACCAGAAGCCGCACCCTCCCATCGGGGTTGCTTCCGTCAGCTACAAGTCCCCCACGCTGATGATTGCCGGCGAGCGCGGGTTCATTCCGATGAGCCTGGCCCTGAATGCCGATTACTGTCGCAGCCATTGGGAAGCCATTGAGGAGGGAGCGCAGCGTTCCAACCGGACCCCCTCGCGCGCTGACTGGCGGCTGGTCCGCGACGTGTACGTTGCTGATACCGACGAAGAGGCTCGCGACAAGGCCCTCAACGGGATGCTGGGGCGCGTGTGGAACGACTACCTGCTGCCGCTGTTCCGGGAGTTCGACCTGATGACCGTGTTCAAGCACGACCCGGAAGTGCCGGACGACGCGGTGAACATTGAGTACATGGCCGACCACCTCTGGCTGATTGGTTCTCCGGAAACGGTGGCGGCGAAGCTGCGCCGGCTATACGGTGACGTGGGCGGATTCGGCGCGCTGCTGATGCTGGTGTACGACCACTGGCAGGATCAGGAAGGCTGGGACAAATCGACGCATCTGCTGGCGGAAAAGGTGATGCCCATGGTGGCAGACCTGACGGGCGCGGCTGCCTAACGACCTGCGGGCAGAACGCAGTCGGTCGAATTAAAAGGATGACGAATCGACCTGTCATTGCTCTCGATTCCGGGTAATTTCCAAAATATAACCCAGCAGAATGCGATCCGGGTGGCGTTTGGTAATCGGTCGCCACCCGGTATCGCAAAATACTCACAGGTCGCACACACAATGCGATGCGGGCGCCGAAGGTGGTGGTGTAACATAGGCTCGTCAGGTTTTCTCAGCGGGATTTTGCGCCGCTACCGATTTGCAATTGACGGGAAGATAAAACGTATGGCGACACCGCGAATAAAAAAGACCAAGCTGATGCGTAGTGTTGAGGAAAAGCAGGGCCGGCCCTTGGAAAACCTCGTGCCCGACTTGGTAAATCAGTTGGGGATGAGTCGAGCGGCCACCCAGCTCGGGGTCAGCCCGGCAACCCTCGGATACTGGATGCTCAAAATGGGCATACAGTACCGGCGTGTCGCGTTGGCCGACGGCGAGACGATCGAAGTCCGACGACAGGGGTAAAGTCAGCGGCGGCAGTGCCCCAGCATCGGCAGTGACCGCGCAGCCGGATCAGCCGTCACGAAGGCGACAAGGTGGGTTCACCGAGCCCACCTTCATCAACGCGTTCCGCTTCGTCCATGCCGGGCCACGGTGGCATGGTAACGCACAGGAACCGCAATGGCCCACCAGGGTAGGCCCGAAACTGAAACGCCCACCCGACTGGAATCACCAGGGCGTCGCCGGGGGTAACCGATACCGGGGGAATATCGGCGGGGAGTGCGTCCGGCGGACAACGCCAAACCTCCCCAGCGCCGGAAACCACGTACCACGCCTCTTCCACGGTGCGGTGTCGCACGGGCCGGCTCACCCCGCCGGGCGGAATACTGACCTCTACCATGCTGCAAGCCGTGGCGCCGTGCCGGACATCAAGCAGGAGCCGGACGGTTGAACCATCCGGAGCCAGCAGCGAGTCTTCGGTCAGGTACCCGATGGGCGGGACGGGGGTTGGCATAAATCAGCGTCTTAATACGGGCGATTTTCTAGCTCAACCCAATAGGCCTCTAGCCATTGGTTTTGATACCAAACATACACCGCACCATTCTGTTGTTGGCCGGAGTAACCGCACTCGGAGTACCACTCATACCGCTCAGACGATATCTGCTTTACCCAATCAACGCAGATATACCCGTCCGCGGTAAGGTTGTACCGACCGTTATCCCAAGTGAGAGCGGCTAGGAATGACCCATCCGTGAAATTAGCTTTTGGGATAGGCGTGGGCGCAGGTGTCGGGGTGGGTGCTATCCTGCTTTGCCCATTCTTCAAAGCACTGAAACGGCTCAAAATCTCCTGCATAGGCAGCGCATACCCAACATTTTCTAAATCCGTCCGACCCCAGGTGTTCATTCCAATAATTTCGCCGGTGCGTGTTATCAGCGGGCCGCCGCTGTTGCCCGGATTAATCGCAGTATCGGTTTTGATAAAACCGACTCCTTCCCGGTACGTTTGATCGTACACGTTTTCCGACGAAACTATCCCTCTCGTTGTGGTGCGACCACCACCGCCATCGGGGAACCCCATAGCCAGAACTTCTGCTCCTTGCCGGATATTTGTGGACACCGTTATCCCCTCGCCCCGATGATTCAGGTATTCAAGGCCGCTGTCCCAATATATCCCACTCAAGTCAAAATCGTTGGGGCCTACGTCCAGCAATGCAACGTCGGCAAACTCATCAACACCCAATACCCGAACGCTTGATAGGTTCGGTATCCCTCTATAAGACCAGTTCACTGTAACAAATCGGTTGGCATCAACAACGTGAGCGTTGGTTACTACGTACCAATCCGACCTCCGTGACGGATCCTGAACGAAGAAACCCGTACCAGACCCGTCGGAGGTTGATATAAAGACTACCCATGGTTCCAAACGTTCACTCAATTCCGCGATGGACGGGGTAGCGGTCGGCCTTGGCGTCGGGCGTCGCGTCGCAGTAGGCCACGGTGTGTGCGTAGGCGTTGGCTGTGGCGTCGCCGTAGGGAACGGTGTAGCGGTCGGCACCGGCGTTGGGGTAGGAAATGGTGTTGCAGTTGGAATCGGGGTGGCCGTAGGAACTGACGCCATTACTGTGCGTACTTCTTCCTGGACGCGAACTGCCAAGGTTGCGTCTATGTTTGGGGTTGGTGTCGGATTCGGAGCAACGCACCCTATCGCGAACAACAACAGGATACCGATTGATCTAGCTACTTTGTGCAAGGGAGAACGCAATTACTCCAATGGTTCCAGCTTGTCCAGCATACGCCGGACATCGTCCAGTCCACCCCGAACGCTGCCGGCCGGTTCCCAGTTCTCGTAGAAATTGATGTGCAGGCTGTTGGCAACCTGGAACAGCCGACGAATGTCGTCGTCGCCGGTCTCGTCTGTCAGCCTGCGGATAACGATGTGCAGGTCGGCGTGGCTTTTATGTTGCCAGCCTCGCCTCTCAGCAATGCCCTTCACCATCTGAGCAGCGGCGCCCCAGCCTTTTTCGGAAGCCTGGCGTGTATCGCCCTGCTCCAACTCGCTCAGTCCCTGGGCCAAGAGCTGCCGGCTGGCCTGTTGGCAGGTTTGTGAGGTCATATCGCTCACATCGTCGTGGGGCTGTTCCCGGTTGTGCGGCTAGCCCGCCCGCGGCTTGCGCAGCATGGCTGCAACGTAGCTTGCCGTATTCAGTGGCAGTAATCGAATCACGCCAGCGGCTCCATCTTGTCAAGAAATCGCTGGATGTCCTCTAGCCCTACTCGAATGTCTTCGACGGTACTCCAATTTTCGTAAAAATTGATGTGCAAACTGTTTGCTACGTGAAACAGCCGTCGGAGATCATTGTCGCCGGTTTCGTCGGCCAGCCGGCTAACGATGTTATGCAACGCGGCGTGGCTTTTGTGTTCCCAGTTACGCCCCTCTGCGACGGCTTTGACCATTTGGGCAGCAGCGCCCCAGCCCTTTTCCGACGCTTGGCGAGAGTCGCCCTGTACCAGTTCAGCCAGACCTTGAGCCAGTAATTCCTGGCACGCTTGGCGATAGATTTGAGTCGTCATGGTGATCCTTGGTTATGCGTCTGTATTGTGTATGACCGATTAGCCCGCCCGGGGTTTGCGGCCTTTGCGGTCCAGGAAGTCGGCGAAGCCCTCTTCCACCGACAGGCCCTTGAACCTGCCGGTGCGGCCCATGATTTCGTTCTGGTACTGCTCTTCAATGGGCAGGCCGGAGTGCTCCAGCAGCAGCTGCTTGATGTTGGCCAAACCTTCCACACGGTTGCGGGCGATGCCGGCGGCGATGTCCAGGGTGCGGTCCATCAACTCCTCGGCTGGCATCAGGTGGTTGATGAGACCGATGTGGTAGGCCTCGTCGGCGAACACTTCGCGTCCGCTCAGCAGCAGCTCTTTGGCCCGGTTGATGCCGACCAGCTGGGGAAGGCTCCAGGTGGCGTTCATTTGCCCGTAGTTCACGGCCAGGAACCGGAAGCTCGTTTTTTCGCAGCCCACCAGAAAGTCCAGCGTGGTGGCCAGCACGGTGCCGCCGCCGTAGCAAAGGCCATTGACGGCGCCGATAACCGGCTTGGAGCAGGTGAACATGTGCCAGGTGTACTGGGCCCGTTCCGCCTGCATGGCCTCCCGCTCTTCCGGTCCGAGTTCGCGGTTTTCGTGGATGTCAGCGCCGGCGGAAAAGGCCCGTTCGCCAGCTCCGGTAATGATGATGGCGCCCACGCTGTCGTCTGCTTCATAGGCGGTGACCGCCTCGTCCATTTCACGTACTAGCTGAAGGTTCAGCGCGTTGAGCACTTCCGGCCGGCTCATGGTGATGACGCCGATGTGGGTTTCAACCTCGCTGCGGCCCATCTGCGTGGCACGGGTCACGGTTTCGGTGTTGATGCACGAGTAGGTGGTAACCATTGTCTTTTCCTTAATACGTCAGTGTCGGAATACGTTGGGGTTAGACTACGCGGGTGGTCTGACGCCGTTGAATCTTGGAAGGTTTGCCCGGTCATTATAGCGACGTTGAACTGGGCCGGGTAGGGTGTCCGCCGGTGTCGTCTCTCCCAGTGGGAGAGAGGAGGAGCGCGCGAGACGGGTTTTTACATGGATGGACAGGATATACAGGATTATTTTGTTGGGGCCGGGAGTTTACTCTTTTGCTGGCCCGCTCCCATGGTGCGGGCGCTTTTGATTTGAGGGGTAATTCGAGGGGTAAAGGGTTGTCAACTTACTGGCGGGCGGTGGTGGGCCCAGGGTTGGGCTTCCTCGAAGGCGGCCATGGCCCGGAGGACGCGGGCTTCGGCTCCGGCGGCACCCACTATGTGCAGGCCAACCGGGAGACCGGCGGCGGAGAATCCGCAGGGGACGCTGGCAGCGGTCTGCCCGCTCATGTTGATGGGGAAGGTGAAGGGAAGATAGCCCCACCAGGGTTCCACGTCGCGGCCGGCGATGCTGGTTGGATGCTCTCCGATTGGGAAGGCAGTAACCGCCATTGCCGGGGTGAGCAACAGGTCATAGTCGTTGAAGAAATCGGCGAACCGCCGTTTGTGCCGGTCCACGTAGGCCAGGGCCTGCGACAGGTCGGCGGCTGACAATTTCGAGGCGGAGTCGAAGGTGTTGCGCACATATTGGGTAAGCTCATCCCGTCGCTCCGGATAGAGATTCCGGTAGGAGGTATAGGATGCGGTGCCGAAGACTGTGGAGAATGCCGGGAAGGGGTCGCCTTCCATTTCCGGCGCTGCCTCTTCGACGTGGGCGCCGAGTTGTTGAAAAACCTGGGCGGCGGCCCGCGTGATGGCGGCGACTTCCGGGTCAACCGCGGCGTAGCCGAGGTCGGCGCTCCAGGCGATACGCCAGCCGTTCACGCCACCTTCCAGCGCAGACAAATAGTCAGGCGGGGTGTCGGTCATGGTGTTCGGGTCGCGGGAGTCGGGGCCAGCCAGTACCTGGAGGAGCAGGGCGGTATCGCGGACGGTGCGGCTCAGGGGGCCGGACTGCGAGAAGTGATTGACCGACGGCACGCCGTACCCGCCGTAGCGGGGCACGCGCCCGTGGGAGGGTTTGATGCCGGTTACGCCGCTGAAACTGGACGGGATGCGAACGCTGCCACCGCCGTCGCTGCCGGTGGCCAGGGTGCAGAGGCCGGAAATCAGCGCCGCCGCCGCTCCGCCGCTGCTGCCGCCGGGGGTGTAGTCGGTGTTCCAGGGGTTGCGACACGGTTCGCTAACCAGATTCTCGGTGGTGCCAGACTGGCCGAACTCGGGCGTGTTGGTCTTGCCCAGGATGATGGCGCCGGCGGCTTTGACCCGCTCCACGACGATGGAATCGATTTCAGGCACCCGGTCGCGAAAGATGGCAGAGCCGAGCGTGGTGGTAATGCCTTTGGTCATTTCCAGGTCTTTGATGGAGATGGGGATGCCGTGCAGCGGCCCCAGCGTGTCGCCGTTGCGGACGGCGGCGTCGGCGGCTAGCGCATCGGCCAGCGCCTGGTCGGGGCACAGGGCAAGGTAGGCGCTGAGCCTGGGGTTGAGTTCATCAATGCGCCGGTAGAAAAACTCGGTGAGCTCTACGGCGGAAATTTCCCGGTCCGCTATCATCTGCCGGATGTCGACAGCCGGTGCGAAAGCCAGTTCGGAATCCATGATTGGCGTTGCTCCTGTGGGTGGGCGTAAGGGCGAGGGCAATGTCGGTTCGGGGCAGATGACGTGTCGGGGCAGATGATGTGATGGTGTATAGTGGGCGACCGATGTGGCGTTTATTCTAACGGCGCGCATTCTACCGACGTTCAACCTAGCGCGGCGTTCATTCTAGCATTGTCGGCGAAGGGTAAGGCGTTTCGTACATGGGAACCGTGGGAATTATTGCCAATCCCGCCGCGAGCAAAGACATTCGACGGCTGGTTGCGCAGGGCCGGGTTGTGCCCGATTGGGAAAAGGTGAATACGATTCGCCGGGCGCTGGTCGGTCTGCAGTCTACCGGCATTGACCGGGTGGTGGCGATGCCCGACAGCGGCCACCTGTGCCGGCGGGCCGCCGACGATCCCAGCGTCAACATTGTCCCTGAAATGCTGCCGATGCACGCGCTGTATACCGAGGGGGATACCACGCGGGCTGCCGCCATGATGGCCGAACTGGGCGTGGATTGCCTGATTACGCTGGGCGGCGACGGAACCAATCGCGCCGTGGCGGTGGGCACCAACCGGCTGCCCATCGTGGCGATTTCCACCGGCACCAACAACATCTTTCCGGTGATGGTCGAAGGGACGCTGGCCGGAATTGCCGCCGGGCTGGTGGCGTCGGGCCGGATGAGTCTGTCCGATACATCGGTGGTGAGCAAGACGCTGCAAATCTGGAACAATGGTGAGTATCTGGACATGGCGCTGGTGGACGTTGCAATCTCCCGGGAGCGGTTCGTGGCGACGCGGGCCATCTGGAATCTTGACACGGTTCACGAGGTGTTCCTGACTCGAGCCGAGCCGGCCGGGATTGGGTTGTCGTCCATCGGCGGGCGCTTGTATCCCATATCAATGAGAGACGTTGGCGGGTTGCGCTACCGGCCGGGTCCCCCCGATGCCGCTGGAAAGATACCGAGGAGGGCGACCACTGTGATTGCGCCGGTGGCGCCGGGCCTGGTGGAGTCGGTGGGGATTGCCGACTGGAGTATGTTGCAGGAAGGCGTGCCGGTTGACCTTGAACCGAGGAATTGCACGGTGGCGCTGGACGGCGAGCGTTCTCTAACTCTCTCACCGGATGACCACGCCCACATTTTGCTGGCTCGCAACGGGCCGCCGGTGGTGCAGGTGCAACGCACCCTGCGTCGGGCCGCCGAGATGGGTTTTTTCAACACGCTCTAGCCGGGTTCCCGGTTGGACGCTGCCCTATGCTGGCTGGCTGGGAACTGGTTATTGGCCTCGGGATAATTTTCCTGGGTTCCATCGTGTTGGGCACCATCAGCTTCGGTGTCGGCATGGTGGCCATGCCGGTGTTGCTGCTGTTCCTGGCCCCCCAGGATGCAGTGGTAATCATCAACGCCATGATTGTTCTGACGACGGGTCTGACGGTTATACAAACCTGGCGACACGTTCGACTGAAAGATAGCTGGCTTTTCGTGGTGGCTGGCTTGCCTCCGGTGCCCATCGCCGTGGCGTTGCTGAATGCCGCCAACCCGGTCATTCTGCGGCTGACGATTGTGGGGTTGATCCTGGTGTTGGGTGTGATGAGCCTGTTTCAGATTAGCCTGCCGGGGGCGAGGCAACGTTGGGCGGCTCCGGTTTGCGGGTTCACCACCGCCCTGATGGTAACCACGCTGGGCGTTGGTGGGCCGCTGGGCGGACTCTATACCATTGAGCAGGATTGGTCGCGGGACACGATGCGCGGGACTTTGGCGCTGTATTTTTTCCTGGCGTCCGGGCTGGCCATGGTGATGTTCGTGGCCATCGGGCTGGTTTCTACTGACACGGCGCAGAACATCGGGGTGTTGGCAATCGCGGTTATGCTGGGTTCGGGCGTAGCCGCAGTGGTAGCGCGGCGCATGAGCTTGGGGTTGTTCCGATACGCGGTGCTGGCGGTAACCATCGGGGGGAGCGCATTGCTGCTTGCCCGGGAATTAGCGCGGCTGCTGTAATTGCTTAAGTTGAACCGGAAACCCGATTGCGGTTCAGCCCTGCATAATTGGCTCGATGTCTATGGCAATGTCGGGGAAGGCCTGCGGGGAGATGCTTTCACCGATGCCAAAGTAGCGCACCGTACCATATTGCCCATTCTCCGGTTCCGTATATGACTCTATGCGGTGGCCCGGTATATTGACGACCCACGTTTCCGGTATGCCGGCCGCTGCGTATAGCGCAAGTTTCTCCGTCCGGCCAAAGGCGACCGTAGTATCCGATACTTCGATAAGCAGCAGCACATCGCCGGGTGAAGGATGTCGGTGCCGGTAGAAGTCATCCCGACGCTCAAGCAGCATCAAGTCGGGTTGCGGCATACTCCTGTCGTTGAGAAGCAGCGGATTTTGGATCCGCACAATCGCACGTTGTCCTAAAGAGAGGAATAGCTGTTCCGTGATCCAATCCACGGAAAACGCGTGGGGTTCTCCGATGGGGGCCATCTCGATTACTTCTCCGTTTAGCAACTCAACGCGCTCCTGCGGAGCCAGAATGCCGGCCGCGGCCATAGCATAGTAATCGGCAACGCTGAACTTGCGCCGGCTTCTGCTGACGGTGGGAAGGCTTGTAGTCGTCATCTTACCGAACCTCACAAAATTCTACGCCGACAGGTCGTGGAAAGCGGCCAGGGCCGCCGTGATGCCGTCCCCCACCGCAGCGCCGAGCTGGCGGGTTGATTCGGCCCGGGCGTCGCCGCAGGCGTAAACGCGGGGGACGTTGGTGCGCATGTGAATGTCGGCGTAGACGTGGCCGAGTTCGTCCATGTCCAACACTTCCTTGAAATACTCGGTGTTGGGGTGGAAGCCCACGTAGATGAAAGCGGCAGCCGTGGGATAGTCGTAGACCTCGCCGGTTTTGAGGTTTTTGACACGGGCGGCTTCGAGCACATCATTGCCGACGAACTCTTCGACGACATGGCTCCAGAGCCACTTGTACTTGGGGTTGGCGAAGGCGCGGTCTTGCAGGACCTTGGTGGCGCGCAGTTCGTCGCGACGGTGGATGACGGTTACCGAGTTGCAGATACCGGTGAGGTAGAAACTCTCGTCCATTGCCGCGTCGCCGCCGCCGACCACCACCACATCCTGTCCCCGGAAGAAGTTGCCGTCGCAGACGGCACAGTAGGAAACACCGCGTCCGCTGAACTCGTCCTCGCCGGTAACGCCCAGCTTGTTGTGCGAGCCGCCGGTGGCGATGATGAGGGCACGGGCAGTGAAGTCGCCTTCAGAGGTGCGAATCAGCTTGCGGTCGTCGTGCAGATTCTCGACGGCCTCAACCTCCGCGAATTCCATTTTGGCTCCGAAGCGGTCAGCCTGGCTAAACATTTCGTCAGCCAGGGCCTGGCCTTTGACGCCGGTCTGGAAGCCGGGATAGTTCTCAATCTCGTCGGTGATGAGGAGCTGCCCACCGGGGCCGATGCTCTCAATCATTACTGTGCTGAGCATGGCGCGTGTGGAATAGAGCCCGGCAGACATACCGGCTGCGCCGGCGCCGAGTATGACAACGTCGTAGTCCTGTGCCATCGGAATGGTTCCTCCTTGGGGTGGTAAACCTTGGGGTGTCGGTGGTCGGCTAGTCGCGCCGCCGGTCGGGGGTCAGTCTGACTCGGGCCGGCCGTCGGGTCGTGGAATCGCGGATATGATCGACAGCGAGTTTGAGGCCCTCTTCCAGCAGTACGGTGGGCTTCCAATCCAGGTCTTTGGCGGCGCGGGCGGAATCCAGGGCGATGCTGAACACCTCTCCCGGTCGACGGGGCTGGTAGGACGGTTCCTCGTCGAACCCGGTGAATTCCTGTAGCAGCTCGTACACGCGGCCAATGTTAACGGGGTCTCCGGTGCCAATGTTGTAGGTGCCGCTGTCGCCGCGGCGCATGGCCGCGATGTTGGCGTCGACGACATCGGAAACGAAAACGAAGTCGCGCTCCTGTGTGCCGTCGCCGTAGATGGTGGGTCGTTTGCCTTCCAGCATTAGGCCCGCGAAAATCGCGACCACTCCAGCCTCGCCGTGGGGGTTCTGGCCGGGGCCGTACACGTTGGCGTACCTCAGGATCGTATAGTCCAACCCGTAGGTGCGGTGATATAGTTTCAGGTAGAGTTCTCCGGCGTACTTGGACATTCCGTATGGAGTGAGCGGGTTGACCGGGGTGTCCTCATTGCAGGGGATAATTTCCGGATCGCCGTAGAGGGCACCGCCGGTGGATGAGAAGATGAACTTGTCCACGCCTTCGGAGGCGCAGGCGGAGATTAGTCGCACGGTTCCCACTACGTTGGTATCGGCGTCGGTCACCGGATCGGCCGCCGATCTGGTAACGCTGCTTTGAGCCGCCAGGTGGTACACGGTTTCCGGGCGTTCCCGTTGGACAATCTGTTCGATTCTGGAGTCGTTGATAGCGGCGTGATAGAAGACCGCGTGGTGGTTGACGTCGCGCAAGTGGCCGGCGCTAAGGTCGTCAATTACCACCACGGAGCACCCGCAATCCAGGAGACGAGTAACCAGGTGGGAACCGATGAAGCCGGCGCCTCCGGTAACCAGGACTTTGGTAGGTTCTGCCATCAATGCACACTCAGCCAGATGTGCCGCGAAACCGGGTTTCGCCGCCTTACTATCGTAATCCAAACACCGGAATGGGGCAACCGGCGGGCGCGTTCCGGCGGGTTTGCCGCGGCAGGTTTGCGGCGGTGGCCCGCCGGAGCAGCCGAGCGGTTTGGTGATGCAGCGAATTGCTGGTCAGTCTCGGATACCATTGACAACGCAGCGGTTAATGGTGTATCAATCTGCTACTGCAAGTGAACGCCGGATATGATACCGGCATCCTTGTCCCAAGAGGAGGAATTATGCCCGATATCTATTACGCAAGGCCCAGCAATTTTCTGTCCGACCCTCGTGACAAGACTATCGTTACCGGGGAGTCCGAGGATGAAGTCCTTGAAAAGATGTACGAGTACCTGAGAAGCCCCGACGCGCAGGCCCGGTATCCGGGCGTGGGCGACCCGACCGAGTTGGAAAACAACATCCGGACCTGTATCTTCAAGAAGGGTACCAAGGCCATCCACAACCGCCCTCCGGATGCTGCACCAGTAAAGTAAGCAGCCGGCAAGTTCCAGGTGTTTACAAGCCCCTGTCCGCCTTCAAGGACGGGGGCTGTTTGTGTGGCTGTTCCGGAACGGGCGGCGGCGAACGTGGGCCGTCAATAACGCAAGCCGTCAATAGTGTTTTCGACGGGCCGGGTCGTCGCCGCTGGCGAGGTTAATCCCGGTAACTGTTCAGAGTTGGTGGGGGAATTGGTTCAAAGAGGTTCGGGGATGGCTTGCGCGATGGGTTGTGGTTATGTCATATAACGGGCATGGATTCGGAAACTGACCTGTCCACCGCTGACCGCGATGTGCTCATCGCCATCATAGCCCGACAGCAGGCGATCAACGAGCGCCTGGAGAGGCGGGTTGCTCAGCTGGAAGGGCGGGCCAAACCCAGTGGCGCCCGGGGGATGCCCGGTGTCAAACCCGAAGCCAGCCGGAAACCGGCCCAGCCCAAAGCGCCACGCCAGCGGCGCCCCCACGGCTTTGCCCGCCGTCGCATGACACCCACCCGACGGGTGGAGCATTTGGTGGACCACTGTCCCGACTGCGGAACCCAGTTGTCCGGCGGCTGGACCCAGCGCACCCGGGAGGTCATCGAGTTGCCCCAGGTTCCGGCGGAAGTTACCGAGCACGTCTACATCGCCAGGGATTGTCCGGGGTGCCGACGCCGCTGCGTGCCCCCGGCGCAACTGGACGGCGTGGTGCTGGGCCAGCAGCGTCTGGGTATCAACCTGGTCAGTCTGATCGCCACGCTCCGAGAGGAGGGCCGACTGCCCATCGCCGTCATCCAGCGGTATCTGCGCACCGTCCATGGGCTAAGCCTCAGCCTGGGAGCAATCATGGCTGCGGTGCATCGCACTGCGCAAAAGGCCCAGTCCGCAGTGGATCAGATATTGGCCCAGATCCGCGCCAGCCCAGTGGTACATGCCGACGAGACCGGCTGGCGTGAGGACGGCAACAACGGCTACGTGTGGACTTTCAGCACACCATCGGCGCGCTACTTCCTGCGGCGGGGTCGCAACAAGGAAGTTGTGGATGAGGCTTTGGGCGACACCTTCTCCGGTGTGCTGGTCAGCGATTTCTACGCTGCCTACCACCATTACGACGGCCCCAAACAGCGGTGCTGGGTCCACCTGCTGCGGGACATCCACGACCTGAAGGCCCTCTATCCGAAGGACCGAAAGCTGGCGCAGTGGGCCGACGCCGTCCACGAGATTTACGACCGGGCCAAAGCCAGCGCCCATCCCCAGACCAAGCGGCGCCGCGCCGCCCAACTGGCCCTGGAACGGCAGCTGCTGGCCATTTGCCAACCCTTCCTTCACGACCCTTCGGCAACCCAGGCCAAGTTATGCCGACGCATCGAGCGCCATATCAAAGAGCTCTTCGTCTTCGTGGCCGAACCGGAGGCGCCACCGGACAACAACGCCGCCGAACGCAGCCTGCGCCACCTGGTCGTCAGTCGCAAGATCAGCGGCGGCACCCGGTCGCAACGAGGCAGCAGAAGCAAGATGACCCTGGCTTCCATCTTCGGCACCTGGCGCGCCCAAGGACTGAATCCCCTCGCCGCCTGCCAGCAACTGCTCTCCTCCCCTTAACTCTGAACAGTTACTAATCCCGCGTAACTGTTCAGACTTGGTGGGGGAATTGGTTCAAAGAGGTTCGGGGATGGCTTGCGCGAGGGGTTGTGGTTATGTCACTGACCTTACGCACCGGCTGCAGAAACTGCTATCTTTGAAGCATGAATAAAGAACTGACCGAACTCTATAGCGATTACCTGCTGAGCTCCTTTGGGGCGGCGACAGCCACCGGCCTGTCCAATATGCTGGAAGGGGAAGTCAGCCATGACCGGATAACCCGCTTGCTGTCCCAGGAGGGCTACGACTCCAGGACCCTCTGGCAGCTGGTCAAGCTCATGGTGCGAAAGGTCGAACCGCCCAATGGCGCGCTGATATTTGACGATACCATTGAGGAAAAGCCCTATACCGACGAGAACGAGATCGTCACCTGGCACTTCGATCACGGCAAGAACCGAACCATCAAGGGCATTAGCATCCTCAACTGCGTTTACCACGCGCAGAGTATAACGCTGCCAGTGGCCTACGAAATCATCCGCAAGCCCAATATGTTCAAGGATGCGAACACCGGTCGGCTCAAGCGCAGGAGCGCGGTCTCCAAGAACGAACTGATGCGCCGGATGCTCAAGGTGTGTCAGCAGAACCGGCTGGAGTATCGCTATGTGCTGGCCGACAGTTGGTTTTCGTCCAAAGAAAACCTGAGTTTCAGCCACAAGGACTTGAACAAGGAGTTCATTATCGCGCTCAAATCCAACCGGACAGCAGCATTGAGCCATGCAGCGAAACTTCAGGGCAGCTTTCACCGGATCGACACGCTGGACCTGCCGGAAGGTCAACCAGTGCGCGGCTGGCTGCGGGGACTGGACTTTCCGGTCCTGCTGCTGCGCCAGATCTTTAAGAACAAAGACGGCAGCACTGGGACTCTCTATCTGGCTTGCAGCGAATTGGACAGTGAAGGCGAGAGCATTAGAACGATCTACCAACAAAGGTGGAAAGTGGAGACGTTTCACAAGACGCTCAAGGGCAACGCCGCGCTGGCCAAGTCGCCGGGGAAGACCGTCCGAACTCAAAGCAACCACTGTTTCATGGCAATCTACTCGGCCTGTCGCTTGGAATGGCTCAGTATGACCCACCAGCTGAATCATTTTGCCTTGCGAACCCGGATATATCTCAAGGCGGTTCGCCAGGCCTTTGACGAACTCCAACTCCCCAAGGCTGCGTAACATCAGTTATGTCATATAACGGGCATGGATTCGGAAACTGACCTGTCCACCGCTGACCGCGATGTGCTCATCGCCATCGTCATACGGCAGGAGGCCATCATAGCCAGGCAGCAGGCGATCAACGAGCGCCTGGAGAGGCGGGTTGCTCAGCTGGAAGGACGGGCCAAACCCGGTGGCGCCCGGGGATGCCTGGTCTCAAACCCGAAGCCAGCCAGAAACCGGCCCAGCCCAAAGCGCCACGCCAGCCCCGGCCCCACGGCTTTGCCCGCCGTCGCATGACGCCCACCCGTCGGGTGGAGCATGTGGTGGACCACTGTCCCGACTGCGGAACGCAGTTGTCCGGTGGCTGGACCCAGCGCACGCGGGAGGTCATCGACCTGCCCCAGGTTCCGGCGGAAGTTACCGAGCACGTCTACATCGCCAGGGATTGTCCGGCTTGCCGCCGCCGCTGCGTTCCCACCGCGCAACTGGATGGCGTGGTGCTGGGCCAGCAGCGCCTGGGTATCAACCTGGTCAGCCTGATCGCCACGCTGCGGGAGGAGGCCCGACTGCCCATTGGCGCCATCCAATGGTATCTGCGCACCGTCCATGGGCTGAGCCTCAGCGTGGGAGCCGTCATGGCTGCGGTGCATCGTACCGCGCAAAGGGCCCAGGCCGCCGTGGACCGGATACTCGCCCAGATCCGCGCCAGTCCAGTGGTCCACGCCGATGAGACCGGCTGGCGTGAGGATGGCCACAACGGCTACGTGTGGACTTTCAGCACACCATCGGCGCGCTACTTCCTGCGGCGGGGTCGTAACAAGGAGGTGGTGGATGAAGCTCTGGGCGGACACCTTCGCCGGTGTGCTGGTCAGCGATTTCTACGCTGCCTACCATCATTACGACGGCCCCAAACAGCGCTGCTGGGTCCATCTGCTGCGGGACATCCACGACTTGCGAACCCTCTACCCCGATGACGCGCCACTGGCGCAGTGGGCCGACGCCGTCCACGAGATTTACGACCGGGCCAAAGCCAGCGCCCATCCTCAGACCAAGCGGCGACGCGCCGCCCAACTGGCCCTGGAACGGCAGCTGCTGGCCATTTGCCAACCCTTCCTTCACGACCCTTCGGCAACCCAGGCCAAGCTATGCCGACGCATCGAGCGCCATATCAAAGAGCTCTTCGTCTTCGTGGCCGAACCGGAGGCGCCACCGGACAACAACGCCGCCGAACGCAGCCTGCGCCACCTGGTCGTCAGTCGCAAGATCAGCGGCGGCACCCGGTCGCAACGAGGCAGCAGAAGCAAGATGACCCTGGCTTCCCTCTTCGGCACCTGGCGCGCCCAAGGACTGAATCCCCTCGCCGCTTGCCGACAACTGCTCACTTCCCCGCAACTCTGAACAGTTACTAATCCCGCCGTTCGGTTGCGCCGGTATGTCCCCGGGGTTATACTCCGGCATCATGCCGATTAATCCTGACGATTTCCCGCCAGGCAGCCACGCCGAGCTACCGTTGTTCCCGCTGAACAACGTGGTTCTGTTCCCGGGTATGCCCCTGCCGTTACACATATTTGAGGAGCGGTACAAGGCGATGATTGGGGCGTGCGCCGACCGCGATGAACCTTTTGGTGTGCTGCTCATCCAGGATGGCAACGAGGTTGGGGAGCCGGCCACGCCGCATACCATTGGCACCACCGCCCGCGTGTCGCAGGTGCAACGGCTGGAAGAGGGACGCCTGAATATCCTGACTCGCGGCGAGACTCGGTTCGAGCTGCTGGATACGGTTCAGACCACCCCCCACCTGGTGGGTTTGGTTCGCTTTCTGGAGGATGCAGAGGGAACGGTGTCGGCGACCACGGTGGCCGGGGTGCGGGAGCAATTCGTGGTGCTGCAACGACATTTGACCGCAATGGCCGGTGGATGGGATCGCGAGATTACGGTGCCCGACGAAGCTATTGCACTGGCGCGTACCGCCGCCGCCACTCTGGCCGTTAGCCTGCCGCTGCCGCCCGACGTTCGACAGTCGCTGCTGGAAACTCCAACCGCCGGCGCTCAACTGGAAATGTTGCTGACGCTAATGCGTCAGGCAAACCGCATCGTCAGCGAGCAGATTGAACAGAACACGCCGTTCAAAGGGCCGCGCCTGAACTAGCCGGGGTGCGGCTACGAGCGGTAGATTCGGCGCGCGCCGGCTTCCGGGATCAAACCGGAGAACAGCTCCGGGTGAATCATCTCCGCCAGTATTTCCAGGCCGGTTACCAGTCTGGGGCCCGACCGGCTGGTGTAGTTGCTGGCGTCGATGGCGAAAACGCGGTCGTTTTGCACGGCGGGCAACGATGACCAGCCTTCCTTCGCCTCCAGGAGTGGAACGTCTTCCAGGGCCCGGGGCACTTCAAACCCGCAGGGCATCAGCACGATTACGTCCGGTTGACTCTCAACTACGGCGTCCCATTCCAGCGGGAACGAACCGGATTCCTTATCGCCGAAACAGTTAGCGCCGCCGGCCAGTTCAACCATCTCGGGAACCCAGTGTCCGCCGCACATCAGTGGGTCAGTCCATTCCAGATGGAGCACCCGGGGTTGACGGTCGGCCAGCGCGGCCCGTTGTGTGATGGTGTCAATGCGCCCCTGCATCCGGGCGACCACCGTGTCGGCGGTTGCTTCGGAATCGGTGGCCCGTCCGACGCGGCGCACATCCTCCAGAACGTCGCCGAGGTACTGCGGGTCCAGCGACAGGATTTGGGGCTCTTTGGTCATGTTGGCGGTGGACTCAGCGACCTGCTGAGAGGAAACCGCTCAAACTTCGCAGATGGCTTGGGTCAACAGCAAGTCCGGGTCGGCAACGTCCAAAATATCCTGGTCGATGTGGTAAATGCCCAGGCCCTGAGCCAACCGCTCGGAGATAATACGGCTGATTTCACCGCTGGTCGGGTTGGTGCCCTCAAATACGCTCCTGACCACCCAGGGTTTGGTCTTGGCCTGAGCTGGGTAATCGCATTCGTGGGTAACGCCATAGAGTTGGTCATCCAACCCCAAGGCGTAGACAATCTCGGTAGCCGACGGCAGAAAAGAGCAAATACGCATCAGAGGACCTTCCTGTTGGGCAGGTTCCGTTTGGGGAGCGCTGGGCCAATTGTAGCACGGCGTTGGCGGGTGCGTTGGGCTGGAAAGCCCGCCGGACAGTGCGCTAATCGCCGTCCAGCGGAGCGTTGGCGCTGGACGGCCGTTCCGGTGCAACCGCTGTGGTTTCGGCGCGCTGGTGCGACTCCCGGTGTGCATTGCGTTCCGTCATCGCTTCGATGCGGTCCTCCAGCAGCTTCCAGAGTTCATCCTGTTCGTCAAGGTGTTCGACGGCGGCGGCGAGCAGCAAGTCAGCCCGGCGCTCGGCGGGAGAGGCTAATCCGATGATTGGTTCGTCGGAAAGACGCCGGGGCGCTGCCGGCGATTCCACGTCGATAAGCTCCGCGTGGTCGTCATCGCCGTAGTGATGACGCGGGGCGCCCTCGGGATGCGAGGCGAAGGTATCGTGGAAGGCCGGCTCCAGTACACGATGCACCCGGAAGCCGATGATGCCCATTGCCAGCGCCGGGGCCAGCAGCAAGATTATGGACAGCGGAGCGGTGGCGCTGCCCAGGGCGAACAGTCGGAAGGTGAAGGGTAGATAGAGAATGACCAACAGGCCGAGCAACACAGTGGCGAGACCGTTCTGAACCAAAGTACGCAGCAGTTGCAGATTGGCGTTGCCACTGTCGGATGCTTCGCGGACGCCGGTGGCCAGGCGGGCCAGAGTCCTGAGCGAACGCCAGATGTTGATTGACGGTGGAGCGCTCAATCCGACGACGATTCCGACCAGAATCAGGCCGATGGTTCCCTGGGATACCGGGAAGGTATCGCCGAACAGGGCCGGGCTGACGTACAGGGCGGTCGTGCCGGCCGCCGTGATTACGGCGATAATGGTCATATTGATGATGATGCGACGCCCCAGGTTGCGGAGTCGGGTGCCGATGATGCCCCGGAAGGAAAGCGCCGACCAGAATGCTTCTACTCCCAGCTGGATGGCCAGATTGACCTGACGCATGGTTGCCGGAGAGTGCCGCTCTAACCAGTGACAGAGCGGTACAGCGGCGCGGGTAGTCAGCGGAGCCAACACTGAAGTTATGGCCGTGGCGATGGCAAGCACCGGGCCCAGCACCGATCCTCCGACGGCATCAGCAGGACTGACCCGTCCGATAGCCAGCGAGAATTCGCCCATTTGCGGCATTGTCATACCGACTCGCACCGCATCGGTGGGGCGACGCCCGGCCAGGATTGAACCGATGATGTTGGCGGTAATCTTCCCGCACATAAACACGCCAACGACCACCAGGGCCGGCACGATGAAATCATCAAGGGTGCGGTAGTCGATGAGCATTCCGATGGACAGGAAAAACAGCGCGCCGAACATATCGCGAACCGGGTTGACCAGCCGTGTCACCCGGCCGGCCGCCTCGGTGTCGCCGATTACCACGCCAATCAGGAACGCCCCCGCCGCCGCGGAAAGATCCAGCAGGTTGGCGCACAACGCCAGCAGGAAGCACAGGCCGAGGCTGGCCACCAGCAGCGTCTCGTCGGATTGCGTTCTGTACAGCAGGTGCATTAAACGGGGCACCAGCAGCGTGCCGAATACCAGCGTGGCGATGCAAAAAATTCCCAGTTTGGCTACCAGCACACCGGCATCCCCCAGGCTCGCCGAACCGGTGGTGGCCAGGCCGGTCAGGATCGTGAGGAATATGACGGCGGCGAAGTCCTCAACCAGCAGGATGCCAACAATGGTTTGACCCCAGCCGGAGCGCAGATTGCCGCCATCCCGCAAGCCTTTCAGCAGGATGGCCGAGCTGCTGATGGCGATGGCGCCGCCCAGATACAAGCCATGGCTGTCGTCGATGCCGGGTAGTGCGCTGGCAATCCACACGCCGAAAAATGTGAGCACGCTGATTTCGACAACGCCGATAATCAATACCCGGAAGCCGACGCTCCGGATTCGACGCCAGCCCAGCTCCAGCCCGATGCCGAATAGCAGCAGCACCAACCCAAGTTCGGCGAGCAGACCGATGGTGTCCAGATTGCTGATGAGCGGGTTGGGCAGAGTGAACGGCCCGATGAGCAGGCCGGCGAGCAAATAACCCAATACCGGGGGTTGCCGGGCCAGACGCGCCAAGGCCAAACCGCCGGCAGCGATGGCCATGGCCACGGCGAAATCTTTCAGCAGGCTGGAGCCGTCTCCGGAAAAACCGGAGGTCAGGATTGATAGCAGCGTGTCGATAGCAGTTCCTGGACTGTGTTGTTAGCCGGCCCGGCGCGGGGCACCCGGGGGTGGGGCACGGGGCGCAGGTCACGGGGACAATTAGCCGTGCCGGCCCGCAGCGCCGGCGTCAGGCCGGCCATTGCCGGATTCCCCGGAACGCTTTGCGGTGGCCGTTTTGGTGCAAAAAGTCGGCGGGCACCGCAAGTGAATACGACGTTCGCCGACTCGTTTGGATTCGATGTGTTGTTGCGGGCGCGCAGCCGCAAGCAGGACGGACGATGCGCCCGTCCTGCCAACGGTCTGGGAGTCAGCGTCTAGCTGGCGTACTTGTCCCGGTGGCCGGCAACGAATTCAGCAGTAACAGAGGTACTCGGCGTCGCCACGGCGACGGATCCGTACAACGGTCAACGCTTTTTCCAGAGGTCAACCAGGTGGTTGCCCTGGTCATCGTCCACACCCCAAATCTTGAAGTGGATGCGCACATCGGCGTACAAGGTCATATCGCCGGGAACCGAATCCGGGTCTCGGAAGGCTTCGGCGGAAACTTCCATAAAGCTGACCGGAGCATCCTCGGAGACGGCGATGCGCTCAACCATGTTGACCGCGCAGGCGGTGATGCCCGACAGGAACAATTCGCCGGAGTACATGGAGTCCCCGCCGCCGTCATCGGCCACCCAATGGTGGTTGCGGGCGTTGCAAATTGCCCGGCCGTGGGTTCCGGAACTGTAGGTTTGTGATCGGTATGCTCGTTCTAAAGCCGCCATGATTCCCCCTTTGGTGCGTGTGAGTTGCAGCGCGTTTGGGCGTCGGTCAAAGCGATGTGTAAATTCCCTGCGCACCGGTAACCCCGAGCGTACCGGTGTCTCTAGCATAAACGATGCAGAGTATTCACGCCAACCATTGCAGGGGCCGGCTAATGCTAAAATCACAGACAGGTTGCAGCGAACCCGTTGGTCGCACCGAGGCTGGTTGGGAGCAGGAAGCATCACCATGAACAGTAGAACCGGCAACAAGACGGACGACGCGGACCGCGGGATGGTTGCGGACAGCATGGGTGTGGTGGTAGTGGCGGCCGGCCGCAGCGCCCGCATGGGCGACACCGACAAAACCTTTGCCCCCATATTGGATGTGCCGCTGATTGTTCACACGCTCCGGCGGTTGGCGGCGTCTGATGTGGTGGAACGCATTGTGCTGGTGGTGGCTGCGGAGTCGGTGATTCGCGCCGAGGCCACCATCCAGGAGTTTGACGTCCGCAAGATTGCCGCCGTGTGCGCCGGCGGCGCTCGCCGGCAGGACTCGGTTCGCGCCGGTTTGACTGCGCTGGGGCCATGCCAATGGGTGGCGGTTCACGACGGCGCGCGCCCTTGCATCAGCGGGGCTATTCTGGCCCGGGGGCTGGACGCAGTGCGGCAATGCGGCGCAGCGGTGGCGGCGGTTCCGGTTAAGGACACCATCAAGGTGGTGGGCGCCGGGCAATTGATAACCGACACCCCGCCGCGCGCGACGCTCTGGGCGGCGCAAACTCCGCAAGTGTTTGAGTACGATTTGCTGGTTAGCGCTCACGAAACCGCCGCCGGCGACTACACTGGCGACTACACTGGCGACTACACTGATGACGCCGCCATGGTGGAGGCAATGGGCCGTCCGGTGGTCGTTTTTCAGGGCAGCTATGACAACCTGAAGGTAACTACCCCGGAAGATTTGGCCCTGGTAACGCACGTCATCGGCAGCGTTGCATCGTAAAATGCCCAACACCCGCCGGGACAAACCTTGCGCCGAAAACCTTGCCCCGGTTACTATTGAATCGGTTACTATTAAAAGGGCAATCATGAGTTGTATGCCAAATCGCGAAATGAATATTTGCCGGCGTGGGAAGCAAGGTTCCCCGGCGCGGGCTATTTCGGGAAGGTGGTAAATGGCTTCCGGAAGCGCGAACCGAGCCCGCTATCAACAGTACGCTAGGTTTTTGCATACCAGCGCTGACCGCCTGAATCTGGCAGTGACCCCGGGGCGGTTGGAGTACCTTCGGCGGCAGGTAAACGGCGAGCGGAATCGGTTTCTGTTCTGGGAAGTGCTCTGGTTGCTGGTTGCCGTCGTCGCGGTTATCCCGGTCGTGATGCTTTCGGCGGTCGAATTCGACATTGACCACACCCTGCCCGCGCAATTGGCGGAGCGGGCTAAACAATTCCATGAGCTGTTCGCTGATGATAACCCGCCCGCCATGGCGTTTACCGTAGCGTCGACGATGTTGTTCGTGGGCGCGACCGGCATGGCCTTTGCACCCATCATCCTGCACGGGCCAGCGTTGAACGAACTGGAAGCCGCCAACCGCAAGTTGAAAGCCATTGAGCGATCTCAAGCTTCATAGGAGCAGCCTGGGGCAGCCTGCTGGGTTCGATGACGGCGGTTCAGGTTAACTGGTGAACAATCGGGTCGGGACCGGCGCCGACGCCCACGGGTTGGTGGATGGGCGCCCCCTGATTCTGGGCGGCGTTGCGGTGCCGCACACGCGAGGTCTCGCTGGCCACAGCGACGGAGACGCGCTGTGCCACGCTATTATCGACGCCTTGCTGGGCGCTGCTGCCCTGGGCGACATCGGCTCGCATTTCCCGTCGGATGACTCGTCGCTGGCCGGGGTCAGCAGCCTGATTTTGCTGCAACGCACCGTGGCCATCATCTCGGCGGCCGATTGGTGCATTGCCAATGTTGATGCTACAATGCTGGCGCAGCGTCCTCGGTTGTCGCCGTACATCGCTTCGATGCGACGACGAATTTCGGATGCCCTGGCAATTGAGCAGCAGCTAGTCAGTATCAAGGCCACCACCACCGACCATCTGGGTTTTACCGGACGGGAAGAAGGCATCGCCGCCATTGCGGTCGCCCTGCTATCCAGGCCGTAACATCGGATGGTATACATCAGATGGTACACAGCGGTACTTCCGCTACTAAATTCAGCAGTTTAATTCAGTATGAAGCTCTACAACACACTGAGCGGTCAGGTTGAGCAGTTCGTCCCGGCGAACGGCAATCAGGTCAAGATGTACGTGTGCGGCGTAACGCCGTACTCGTCAACTCACGTGGGCCACGCCCTGAGTTACGTGGTCTTCGACACCTTGCGGCGTTACCTGGAGCATAGGGGCTACGAGGTTCGCCACGTTCAGAACTTCACGGACATTGACGACAAAATCATTCAGCGCGCCAGCGAAACCGGCATCTCGGAAGATGCGCTGGTTGAGGAATACATCGGCGATTATTTTCAGACGATGGACGCCCTCAACATCCAGCGGGCCGCCGAATACCCGCGGGCAACCCGGGAGATTCCACGGATACTGGAAACCATCGGCGGGCTGATTGCTGCCGGCTATGCTTATCCGGCGGCGGGGGATGTCTACTTCAGAGTTACCAGCAAGGAGGACTACGGCAAGCTGAGCCACCGCACGCTGGACAGCATGATTGCCGGCGCCCGCATCCAGGTTGACGAGAACAAAGAACACCCAATGGATTTCGTGCTGTGGAAAAGGGCGAAAGAGGGTGAACCGTCGTGGGAGAGCCCCTGGGGACCGGGTCGGCCGGGTTGGCATATCGAATGCACGGCGATGTCGCTGGAATACCTGGGCGAGCAGTTGGACATTCATGGGGGTGGGCAGGACCTGGTGTTCCCGCACCACGAAAATGAGATTGCCCAAAGCGAATCCTATACCGGCGCCAAGCCATTTTCCCGTTTCTGGATGCACAACGGCCTGTTGCAGCTGGGCTCTGACAAGATGAGCAAATCGCTGGGCAACCTGGTGTCGGTGGTTGAGGCGCTGGAGCGATACCATCCCGATTCCATCCGCCTGTACTTCCTCAGCAGCCACTACCGCAGCCCACTGGCCTACAGCGACGAAGGCGCCGCCGCCGTGGAACGCAGCCTGGGCCGCGTACACCACGCTTTGACGCCTGGCGACGGTTCCGGCGCCCAGGTTGATGCGGCGCCCTATGCCACCCGTTTCTTCGCTGCCATGGATGATGACCTCAACACACCGCAGGCGGTAGCCGCGTTGTTCGACCTGGCCCGCGACATCAACCGGGGCCGAGATGCCGGCAATCGCCTCGATGAGGCGCAGGCGACCCTGAGACGCCTGGGCAGTCTGCTGGGCCTGACGTTTGCCGAGCGCGACGACAGCGCATCGCAACTGGCAGCGGCCCCGTTCATCGATATGCTGGTGTCGATTCGATCGGAGCTGCGCAAATCGCGTCAGTTCGAGATGGCCGACACAATTCGGGATCAGCTGGCCGAATCAGGGGTGTTGCTGGAGGATGGCCCGCAGGGTACCGACTGGCAATATCAAACGCGCCAATAGGGATTAGCCGGTGTCCGACTTCCCGTTGCCGGTGTTGGTGGACTGGCATTCTGTAGCCAGTAGCCTGGTTTCGATAGTAGGGCCGCAAAACGTCCTGACTGACGACGGCTCACTTGACCGATATTCGGCGGACGCGCTGACACCCTATCGGGCGTATTACGCCGACGCAGTCTTTGCGCGTCTGGCCGACGTGGTGGTGCGGCCCGCCGACACCGGTGAAGTTTCCGAGGTGGTGGCGTTCGCCCAGCAGAATGGCATACCGGTGATTCCCTACGGCGGGGGAACCGGAGTGATGGGCGCCGTGCTGCCAGTGCGGGGCGGAATCCTGCTGGACATGGGCCGGCTAAATCGCCTGCTGTCGGTAAGTGTGGCGTCGATGACGGCGGAAGTCCAGGCGGGCATGGTGCTGGAAGACCTGTACGCAGCGCTGGAACCCCACGGCCTGATGCCGGGTCATGACCCGTACAGCGTGCCGATAGCGACGGTGGCGGGAACCATCTCAACCAACGGCGTGGGTTATCGTGCGGCGGCCTTCGGGCCGATGGGCGATCAGGTTGTGGCGCTGGAAGTGGTGTTGCCCGATGGCCGAGTCATCGAAACCAGAGCCGTGCCCAAGCTGTCGTCGGGGCCGAACCTGAAGCATCTGTTCATCGGCTCTGAGGGCGTGTTTGGCGTGATTACCCGGGCGACCGTCCGGGTGTTTCGATTGCCAGAAGCCAGCGCATACGCCACTGTGGAGTTTGAGAACTTCGATGCCGGGTTTTCCGCCGTCAACGAGATGATGGCGCTCCGAATCCAACCGGCGTTGCTGGATTTGACCGAAGACGACGAAGGCATCCTGTTGCATCTGCTGTTCGAGGGATTTCGCGAAGGGGTGGACGCCGGTTTGGTGCGAACGATGGAGGTGTGCCAGGCCGCCGGTGGTACGGACGTGGGCCCGGAATCCACGCTGAATTACTGGCGACACCGGCACGATTCGGCGCTGAACTACCGGGCAAACGCGTTGGGTATGCCGCGCAAAGTGCGCTGGGAACGGCAGTGGGGCCGCACGTTTGACTATCTCCATATGTGCCTGCCCGCAGACCGGGTGCTGGAATACCGCCAGCGGGCGGATGAGTTGCTGGACGCTCGCGGCATCGAGGTGGTGGAGTACTGCCTGTGGAGTCGGCCGGAGTTTTTCTCGATGCTGGTGGTGCCGGCTGACGGGGGCCACCGGGGTCGCCGCAACGCTGAGGATGCGGCGGTGCGCGAAAACCTCGCTGCTGCGGTGGACGAGGTGCTGGAACTGGCGCAGGATATGGGCGGCATCATGGAGTATTGCCACGGTGTGGGCGTGAAACTGAACCACCTGCTGGGTCGGGAACAGGGCGCCGGTCGCGAAGTGCTGCGAGACCTCAAACGGATGCTGGACCCGGCGGGCATATTGAATCCGGGCAAACTCGGTTTGTAACCGCCGTAACCGCCAGCGCACGCCGGCGCCTGAATCAGGTGCAAAGGATGTTCACCTACCCGCGCCGACTGCCCAGTGGTCGGTATTTTTTATGGCTTTGACGCGTTGAGGGCCAATGTAGTTCATCAGATAAATGGATAATGATAATACTGTTGTATTGCTTGACAAGATATACTCGGCTCAGTATCATACTTATAGATAAAACAACCACGGCAGTATCGCCCAGCGTTCAGGAGGCCACATGACCACTATCAAAGAAATCGAAACCGAATCCCGCACCGCCGTCGTCGAACAGCCGGCAGTGGTCGCTGCAACCCCAGTCGTCGAGATTGACCTTTCGGGCATTCCGGAAAGTCCCGCCGAGCTGCTTGAACAGTGGACGCCGTCGAAAAAGCCTCTGATCCACACCGTCATCGCCGCCACTCTCGTGCGCTGGTGGGACGCCATTTCGGGGCCGCCAATGTCCGAGCGCGACCGGTCTCGCCGCGAGATCGCCCAGCACGGCGGTTACGCCAGGCATTTCCGTCGCCACGCGTAACGGGAGTTCGGTCGAAACAATCGCCGGTCTGCCCTCTATGGCCGGCATCTTGTAGGAGAGTGGTCGTCGCCTTTTCAGGCGGCGGCCGCTCTAATTTAATGCCGCCAGGGTGGTACAGTTGTCGGCGCTGGCCAGCGGCATTGTCTGGTCACCGGCTGGCACTGGCATCACCGGGCAACTACAATGATCAAAACGTTGATTGCCCAAACGGGAACCACCCGAAGCTGCCCTGCGGTATTGATCGACCGTTGCCGCCCCACGACGGAATTCTGTGAGTGTTTATGGCCCGCCCCAAAGCCTTCATTACCCGGATGCTGCTGCCCGACGCGCTGGACATCGTGCGGCAAGTCGCTGATGTGGAAGTTTGGCCTGACGAATGGCCCCCGTCGGTGGACGAGTTGCACCTCCGGGCGGCCGGCGCCGATGGCATATTGACCACCATAATGGACCGGGTGGACTCGGCGCTGATGGATGCGGCGCCAAATCTGAAGGCCATCAGCCAGCTGGCGGTGGGTCTGGACAACGTGGATGTGGCCGAGGCCACTCGGCGGGGTATTCCGGTCGGCAACACACCGGGAGTGCTGTCCAAATCTACCGCCGACCTGGCTTTCGCGCTGCTGCTGGGAGCGGCGCGGCGTACCTCCGAGAGCGAACGCTGGCTGCGGGGCGGCGGATGGCAGCTGGCGTTTCACCCAACCCACTGGCTGGGTCAGGATGTGCATGAGGCCACCCTGGGCATCGTCGGTCTGGGCCAAATCGGACGGGAGATAGCGCGCCGGGGCCGTGGATTCGATATGCGCATCATCTACCACTCCCGCACCCGATACCCGGACGTGGAAGCCGAGTTGGCGGTCAGTTACGTGGATTTTCCAACCCTGTTGACCGAGGCGGATTTCGTTATTTTGAGCGTGCCGTTGACACCGGAGACGCACCATCTGATTAGCACGTCTGAACTGGCCCAGATGAAGCCATCCGGGATTCTGATCAACGTCTCGCGGGGGCCGGTGGTGGATCCGGTGGCGCTGTACGAAGCGCTGCATTCCGGCGCAATTGGCGGCGCGGCGCTGGATGTTACCTCACCGGAGCCGATACCGATGGATGACCCGCTGCTGACGCTGGAAAACCTCGTGATTACGCCACACATCGGGAGCGCCGCGCTGCCGACACGGTTGCGCACGATGCAGCTGGCGGCCAGGAATCTGGTTGCCGGGCTGGCGGGTGAGCCGATGGAGGCGTGCGCCAACCCTCAGGTGTATGGGTAGGTATGCCAACTTGCCGAGGGCCCTGCGCAGTAGCGCTCGGTACGCCATGTTCCAGGAGACCTTGAAGGCCGGGCTCATGTCGTGTCAGGGGTCTTGTCGTATCAAGTGATGTCCGAGCGCGTCGTGGCAAGCTGAGACAAGGTAATTGATGATATTTTGTGGCTGCAACGATGAAGCGCGCGATGCTGACAACGTGAGAGACCAAGGCAATTCGACGACAGGCTTTGGGTGGTGAGTTTATGCCGATACTAGTACTCAGTCAACGTTGGAAAGGCAGGGGTAAAGGCGATGCAGTTTGGCTCGGGCGTCCTGGGTGTTGAACCGCCAGTTGATGGTGGCCCCCGCCGCATTGCGCTCGGCCTCATCGGCGTTGATGGCTAGCTGTAGGGCAGTCTCGTCGGGATTACGCCCTTGGAGACAGGCCCGGGTCAACACGCTGAACTCGATCTCCGCCATGTTCAGCCAACTGGCGTGCTTGGGTGTGTGGTGAAACTCCAGCCGCTTCACGATGCGCCGGGCTTCGGCGGCGTCGCAGGTCTCATAGCGGGAAGCCATGCGGTGCGTGTTCAAATTGTCCAGCACCACCCGCACTACTGGGGCATTGGGGTAGGCCACGTCAACCAGCCACTGCATCTGGTGGGCAAAGTCCGGCATGGTACGCCGTTTTGTGATCGCCACGTGGCGCCAGCCCGCCAGGGGTTCGCAGGTCAGGAAGAGGTTGCGGGTGCCGCCGCGCCGATACTCGTAGTCCTGCCGCCGCGGTCGTCTCGGTTGAGGAGGCAACGGCTCCCGTACCTCGGCCAGTAGTTGGGTGGAGGTCTCGTCAAAGCACACTACCGGCCGTTGGGGGTGTAGGGTTCGGCATACAAGTTCAGCACGTCCTCCATGGCCGCCACAAACTCCCCCTTCACTCGGGGAATGCACCACTGCTGCTTTCGCCAGGGCTTGAGGGTGTTTTTTTGAGCCTGAGCCTTACCGTCTCGTGGGACAGCGACGCCACCAATCCCAACTCCACCACCTTGCTGGCCAGCAACCGCACTAGCCAGCAACCGCAGGCTCCAGTGGTCATGGCCTTCGGGTGCGTCACTGCACGCCAGGGCAATCAGGTGGGCTTCACCTCGGTCGTCCAGCTTGCGATACCGATTGGCTTGGGGATGGTCGTGCAGCACGCCGTCCAACCCCTCCTCGGAATACCGCCGTTTGGTGCGGAACACCGTGCGCGGCGACGTGTCCAGGGCCACCGCCACCTGCGAAGCACTCCATCCGTCGTCAGTCTTGAGCAGGATGCGCGCCCGATTGATGACCCGAGCCGAGCGCTGGCCCCTACGGATCAATCGCTCCAGTTGGGCTTGATCTTCCGGCGACAACCGTACCGCATATTTCTCCGCAACCATAGATGCCACACCTCCCACACCGCTGTTTCACTTTCAGCTTAGCAACCTTGGCCTCCGTCGCGCTCTTTCTGCCCATACAAGTTTGACTCAGTACTAGGATTCGGTCAACATTGAAAAGGTAGATGAAGGATGAAACGGGCGATGGTTGCCACGCTGGCGGTCAAATAGCGTGCGGTAGGTGTGGCATCTATGGTTGCGGAGAAATATGCGGTACGGTTGTCGTCGGAAGATCGGGCCCAACTGGAACGGTTGATCCGTAGCGGTCAGCGCTCAGCTCGGATCATCAATCGGGCGCGCACCCTGCTCAAGACTGACGACGGATGGAGCGTCTCACGGGTGGCCGCAGCCTTGGACACGTCGCCGCGCACGGTGTTCCGCACCAAACGCCGGTATTGGGAGGAGGGATTGGACGGCGTGCTGCACGACCACCCCCAAGCCAACCGGTATCGCAAGCTGGATGATCAGGGTGAAGCCATCTGATTGCCCTGGCGTGCAGCGACGCCCCCGAGGGCCATGAGCACTGGACCCTGCGGTTGCTGGCTAGTGCGGTTGCTGGCCAGCAAGGTGGTGGAGTTGGGATTGGTGGCGTCGCTGTCCCACGAGGCGGTAAGGCTCAGGCTCAAAAAAACACCCTCAAGCCCTGGCGAAAGCAGCAGTGGTGCATTCCCCGAGTGAAGGGGGAGTTTGTGGCGGCCATGGAGGACGTGCTGGACTTGTATGCCGAACCCGACGACCCCCACCGGCCAGTGCTGTACTTTGACGAGACTTCCACTCAGTTGCTGGCCGAGGTACGGGAGCCGTTGCCTCCTCAACCGAGACGACCGCGGCGGCAGGACTATGAGTATCGACGTGGCGGCACCCGCGACATCTTCCTGGTCTGTGAACCCTTGGCGGGCTGGCGCCACGTGGCGATCACAAAACGGCGTACCATGCCGGACTTTGCCCACCAGATGCAGTGGCTGGTTGACGTGGCCTACCCCAATGCCCCAGTGGTCCGAGTGGTGCTGGACAATCTGAATACCCACCGCATGGCTTCCCTTTACGAGACCTTTCCGGCCGCCGCGGCCCGGCGCATCGCGAAACGGCTGGAGTTTCACCACACGCCCAAACACGCCAGTTGGCTGAACATGGCGGAGATCGAATTCAGCGCGTTGAGCCGGGCCTGTCTCAAAGGCAGAAACCCCGACGCCGACGCCCTGCAACGCCAAATCACGGCCTACGAGACCGAGCGCAACGCAGCGGGCGTCACCATCAACTGGCGGTTCAGCACCCACGACGCCAGAGCAAAACTCCACCGCCTTTACCCCTGCCTTTCCAACGTTGACCGAGTACTAGGTGGCCGACTTGCGATCGGCGGTGCCAGTTCGCTTTTGTCGTCCGGGCTTGGCGGCTTTGCGTTGCTTTGAATACCTGCCGCCAGAGTTAGCCGGCTTGGGGAGGATGAAGGTGAACTCGAACGTATCGCCTATTGCACGTGTGTGCGGGGGAAATCGTCGCTACTCGCCTAAAACCAGCGCGTCCAGCTTGTTCACGAACCGCTCCACGTCGTCCAGGGCTTCAGCAACGCTCTCGCCACTGTGCAAATCTTCGTAGAAGTTCACGTGTAAAGCGCTGGCCACGTTGAACAGCCGCCGGATGTCTGTGTCACCGGTCTCTCTACGCAGACGGTCCACTGCCTGGAACAGCTCCCGTTGGCCTTGGTGTTCCCAGTCGTGGTGCGGCGCGATGGCTTTCACTATCTGCGCGGCCGCGCCCCAGCCTCTCTCAGAAGCCTGCCGGACATCGCCTGCCGCAAGCTCCTCCCTGGCTTGGCGTAGCAGCTGGCCACTTGGTATGTCCTCGATGTCATGGGTGTCCTCGATTCCGACGTCGCCGTCTATCCCCGCGCTTACAGGGTTTGCTCAGGCTATCATCCGATGTATTGCTCACACCCAGGGTGGCTCCCTGTACACGCGGGGGAACCCAGGACCCGTACACCAGCCAGCCCAACGTCCGAGGTGGCTCCCTGTACACGCGGGGGAACCCCCTCGGATTACCGTTTCCCAGTCCACGATGTGGGTCTATCCCGTGAAAGCAGGGGGCGGAGGCCTCCGGGATCATCATCTTGTCGCCGGTGTTGGCTCGGCCTGGGGGGCGGCCCAAGTCAAGGTGCCGGTCAACCAGTTGGGCAGTCCAAGATGCAGGGCCCCGATGGCTGGCAGGATCAGCCCAGCATTGTTGACCAGGCGGCGGTCGTCAAAGGCGATGCGGATGCGGTCGGGGTGGTAGCATCTATTGGGTGGTCCTGGTCTGGGGACGGTTTTGTGTTGCGGAAACCGTTATCCCCGAAGCACAGGAGCGCTTTACTTACCCCTTTAGCACGCCGCGACACTCACCTTCTCGGTGGATTGGGGCTTATTAGATGAGAATAGCTGAAGCTCTTATTGTCGGTTTATTCCCTTGCGAAAACAAGCCTGGGGCGTAACCTGCTGACGACAGGACATCTGGCCATCGACCGGCCCAATCACCCGACGAACCATCGAATAGTCCAACGGCTCATGAGAACGACCGGCTGCACGAACTGGTTGACCGAACCGCTTGAAGATATCACCCCGGAGGTCCAGTGGTTACGGAATCGAATCCCGCCGAGGATGTCGCCCCGGCTACTCCAGACATGATCGTGAGGTATCAATGAACCCTTGGAAGGTGCTCGGCCGGGCACAAACCCCTGGCGGAGGAGCGGAGCTCGTTTTGTACCAACGTGACTCTGAGTTCTCGCTCAAAGCGGATAACCAGGAACTCATGAACAGCCGGGTTTACGGGTCAGAAGAAGATATGGCCAGACTGGCCTGTCAGAACCTGGTGAAACAACCGAGCGCCCGCGTTCTGATTGGCGGTCTGGGCATGGGCTACTCGGTGAGAACGGCGCTGGACGTCCTCGGCCACGATGCCCGGGTGGTGGTCGCAGAGCTGGTGCCAGGCGTGGTTGAGTGGAACCGGGGAGTGCTTGCCGATCTGGCTGGCCGGCCTCTTGACGATGGCCGGACTGAACTCCATGAAACTGACGTTATCCAGCTGATAAAGGCCGCCGGAGGTGACTACGACGCCATCATGCTTGATATTGACAATGGCGCGGAGGCGATGGTCCGAAAGGGCAACAATTGGCTATACAGCCTGCCGGGGCTGACCGCTACCTACGCGGCGTTGCGGCACGGCGGTGTATTGGCGATGTGGTCTGCCGGTCCTCAACCGGCGTTCGTCAGACGATTGCGCCGTGCTGGTTTCGAGGTGGATGAAGTCAAGGTGCGGGCGCGTGGTAGAAGCAACCGCAAGGGAGGGGCACATCATGTCGTTTGGATTGCAACGCGCGGTTGATGGAGGACAACCTTGAATGGTGCTGGCACGGTGGTGATATGCCGGCCAGTCAACCCCCGGCCCCTAACCCTTGAATTGCAGAGTTGACTGCTAGTACTACAACGACTGTTCAAGGAGGGATGCCGGTGGCGTCGCGACCGCAGGCGGCGCGGCGCTTGGCATGGGAGCGCCTGGCCCGCTCGCTACTATCCTGCGTATCCTCGAGCCACCGCAGCAGCTCAGCCGGACCGAACCGTTCCCGGGGCAGCATCTCTCGCACTACCCGGTAGACCTGCGGCCTCGTGATCCGGGGCATCTTTTTCCCCCAAGCCTGTTGCAGGCTCAGTAGAAAAGCGCCGCCCAGCGGACAGAGGGCCACGTGGTGATGCCAGCCCGCCCAGGTGCGGGTCTCGTACTCGTCCAGCCCCACATCGCTCTGCTCAGTCTCGAACTCCGTTTCGATGCGCCACCGGGAGCCGCTCACGTAGGCCAGGGTCTCCAGTGGGGTATCCTCCGGAGCATTGGACAGGTAGTAGCGCGGCTCGCTGCCGTCCAGATTCCGGCGATAGACGGCCCAGTGGATCTCGCCGGGCTTCCGCCGGCTGGTGGGACGCACCCGCTGGGCGCTGAACCGGTAGCTGCGGGGACCCTGGCTACCCTCGGCCACCGTTATCTCCCGCCAGGCCTCCTCTCCGGCAACTCAGCGCTGCGCTCCGCCATGGTGCGCCGCTGCCCGCCCACCAGCCTGGGTTTGCGGGGCGCCCCCGGCCCTGGTAGGCCGGCCTGGTCCGCTCGAGCTCCTCAGACCACACCGTAAAGCCCGCCGGAACGTCCAGGACGTAACGCATCCCCAGGGCCGCCAGTCCCTCGCGGAAGGACGGCGACATCCCGAAGGCGTCGTCCCCGGCAACCCATCCCGCCCTCAGATGGCCACGCTCCAGGGCCCGCTGCAGCAGCTCCAGCGCCAACCCGGTCTTCGACCGGTAGCCCTGCCTCTCCTTCGGCACCCCTGCTGTCTGGCACCGGTCTTGGTCCGAGGTCCAGCTCTCCGGCAGATACAGCCGCTTGTCCACCAGGGCCCGACCCAGCGGGCTGACGTAGGCCAGGAACATCCCAGCCTGGCAGCTGGCCGCCTTGCCCAGCCGGCCGCAGTACTGCCGAGCCACTCCCACCGACTTCACCCCCTGCTTGGGGAAGTCGCTGCCGTCCACCACCCACACCCCTCCGGATGTCCCAGCCGGGGCGCCAGGTACTCTTGAAGACGTCCTATGACTGCGTCGTCATACCAGGGGGATTCAGTGAGAAACCGCTGCATCGCCCTGGCTGACGCCGGTACCGTCTCGGACAGATTCTCGACATTGCGCCGCTCGCCGGACTGCACCAGCCGGGCCTGGAGATAATGGCGGCTGTGGTCCCGGGTCTCCCGGCGACCAAACCGCGCAGCGAAGTAAGCGTGGAAATCCTGGAAGGCCCCGTCTACCTGCTCAAAAGCTACCGCATCCACTTCCCTACCTCACTTTCCCAAGCCTTACCAACTCCCCGGTCATCCTATCACACCATCCGTCGTTGTAATACTAGGAGCCTGTCTGAGAAACAATGTTCTAAACGATAATCGTCTCGATCAAGGTTATTATCACGATATTCCACATATAAAGGCCTATTATCCAAGAAACAGGTCAAAGCATGACGCTATTAGTCTCTGAAAACTAATCCTCAGACAGGCTCCTAGGCTCTGCGAAGTGCTCCTAATGGGGGATGAAAATTGGCGGATACGTCAAGCAAAAAGGCACATCCTGCCGGGGAACCGAGCATTGTTTGGGCTTTCTCTTTCGTTCGTCATTATGTCTGCGCTCCGGCCCGGTAGTTGGGTGGCTACGACGTGCTTTGGCAGATAACATCGTAACCGATCTTATACGTCGACCCTGCGAAGATACTGCCATCTGCCTTCGTCAATCGCGCATACGAATGCTGGAGATAATCCTCGGGTGAGTCTATTTCGCACAGGTCGTTGACTCCCACCTCCATCATTAGGTGCGCCCGCACAAGTGGGTGGTAGGACATACCTTCGAATACGAGGTCGACCTGCCGATGCCGAGTTGATCGGCAGACCAGGAACCGCCCAAAACTACGCGCAAGGCCAAGAAAACCCGCAAATCTGCAACTAGCAACATCGCAGCGAGCACGGCACCCTAGGGGGTGTCGTCAAAAGAGTTTGCTCCAGATCATCACTGCGCGGAGTTGGCAGGCCGCCAAGTATGACGCCGTCTTTTTGGCATACCGGGTTGCCACTCCGCGCCACTGCTTGAATTCCAGGAATCCGTTCTCCACCAGGCGCCGCAGCTGGTACAGCGCCCGGTCATAGTCCCGTTTTTCTCTCCGGTTGCTTTTGGGCGGTATCACCGGGTCCATTCCCAATTCCCGGACGGTGGCTATGCTTTCATTGGTGTCATCGGCTTTGTCCGCCAGCAGGCACTCCGCTGCTATGCCCTCAATCAGGGGCAACGCCTGGGAGCAGTCGGCAACCGTACCCTCGGTCACCGCCAGCCTTACCGGCATTCCGTGGGCGTCCACCGCCCGGTGCAGCTTGCTGTTCAGCCCCCTTTGGTGCGGGCAATGGACTGATTTCCGCCCTGGGCGCCGGCGCTGTGGGGATGGGCCTTGATATAGCTGGCGTCTATCATCGGCCACTCGAAATCAGGGTCATCAATCACTGCCTCCAACAGTCCGGCCCACACCCCCCGGTCCCGCCAGCGGCAGCAGCGGCGGTGGGTGTTCTTCCAGTCTCCGTAGTCCGGGGGCAAATCGCGCCAAGGCGCGCCGGTGCGCAGTATCCAGCACACGGCGTCGATAAACCGCCGGTTGTCCTGGGCCGGTCGGCCTCTCTTCCCTGCTCCTCCGGGCAAATGCGGCCTCAACCGCTCCCAAACGTCATCGGTCATATCGTGGCGCCGGTGCGCTGCCGTCATACCCCCACCTTCCACACTCTCCCCATTTCCAGTAATTTACCACCCTGCCGCCATTTTGACGACACCCCCTAGCCTAAAGCGACCGGAACTGCGACATCCAAATCGTGAAAGAGGCCGAGTCCCGCCCGCCTCACACCAGCGGAGCGACGGGAACGCGAGCGGGCTCGCATAGCCAAAAAACACCGAAATCTCAAGGCCTCAAGTTTGTGCAGAGACTGCCGCTAAGCCGCCATCCCCGGCAAGGTGCACTGTGCGGACTGCGCCGAGGAACACCGGCAACCCCGACACGCCCAACGGCAGCGATGCTAAGCAGATCAATGGCCAGCGTGCTCGACCTACGCGGTGCAACCCGCATAGCGCCACCTGACAGACGTTCCAGCATGACCTTTAACAAGGTTGCGCCGAACTTCCGTCAACAATGTCGTCACCGAAACTCGACCGGGCGGGCCGCCCAATCAGCCGCTACCGCCCATCCAGACGCCAATATTGTTCTCTGCCCGCGGGCCCGGGCCAGCGCAAATCGGACGGACCATCATCTCCACATCTTTCATCGTATCAATGTACAGGTCACTGCTCAGAGGCACCTAAGCGCCGGGAGTTCCACCCACGATGACAACGATTTCGACCGTCTGACCATCGTGAGCTGTTCTGGTTCTCAACCATCCCTGAACCGTCGTACGCTCATTTGGGGGCTACACGGAGGGCTCTGCACGCCGTGTTTCTCGGAGGTTCCCAGTATCAGTTGGAGAAGAAATCCACCCAGACCCAGAAAGCAATTGTGAAGAGTAGCGGTAAACCACCTACGACCATCAATACCACGCCCGAATACTTGGATACGGTTGTCTGCCTGTTTCTCCCCAACCAAAAGCCTGCTCCCACCACTGGGAGACAGGCGAATGTCATGGATCCGACAATCAGCGCGAATGTCACGCGAAACCTTGAGGAGCGGGTCGAACGTTGCGGCGTTAAACTTAAATTCGTTGCCCTTAGTCAAGCAAGTATTGTTGAGTGAAACGCGATGGCGCTGAAGTGGACCATACTTGCCGCTGGCGCGGCCAGACCGGTTGGCCTCGGCCACCGGGTCCCGACAGACGTTGATGGCGGCCGGGTCAGGATTCGCGTGGATGACGGCCGGCATCTGATCACCGATGCGGTGCCGTCTCACTGGCATGGCGTCATCCCCGGCCGGACGGGATGCGAGCAGCAGTGGATTTGCAGGTTATTGGAGGACGGGGCCACAGGGGGTCTCCGGAGACTAAATTTGGTGGGCAAAAAATGCGCGATAACGGCAATTGTCCCGTATCGAACGGACGTCCGTCAACGCGCAATTGCAACCGTAACTGTTCACGTTTGAGAGGACGGAATTGATTTGCAGAGGACAATCCGTGCTTGGCTGCCCCTCCGCAAGAGGCCGGATAACCTTTAGATCCCCTCAAGTCTGAACAGTTACTTGCAACCCCATCTTCACATACTTCGGACGCCGGGGAATAGTACCTCTCCATGTCCTGAACCGGAGCAACCCGGCGTTTTATCAAAGCCGGTTTTCCGGTCTGTCCCAATCGCCGGACGTATCCCATCGTCGCAGAAACAGTGGTCTGAAGGTCAGCGGTGATATTATTTCCACCGCTAACGGCTGTCATGATGATCTCCTCCGGCGGAACGGCCGGCAATGGGTACGTCAAACATCCACACTCTGCGGCAATCCACCACCAATTTCTGCAATGCCCACCATCCAGACATAGCCTCGGAATCCGCATCCAGACCTCAGGTGGAGCCAGAGACCGCTCAGGCGAGATGCCAATGCGCGAGCCACCCGGGGCTTTTACGCAACAGCCGCGGCCACCGGTATGGAGACAAACATGCAAAGAGCGAAGACCGCCGTCATTTACCATGCGTCATGCCCCGACGGGTTCGGCGCTGCGTGGGCTGCCCACCGCGTTCTGGGAGAACGGGCCCAGTACCTGCCCATGAATCACGGCGACCCAATCCCCCAGATGGATGACGACGCCAGGGTTTACATCCTGGACTTCTCCTTTGACCGGGAGCGGATGGGCGAGCTGCAGCGTAAGCATGGGCAGGACAACGTGATCCTGCTGGACCACCACATCACCGCAGCGCAGGAACTGTCCGAACTGCCCAACTGCTATATTGACCTCTCCAAATCGGGCGCGGTCCTGAGCTGGGAACACTTCCACACCGGGTCGGCGGTGCCCACGCTCCTGCTCTACGTCCAGGACAAGGACCTTTGGACCTGGGAGCTGCACGATAGCCGCGCCATATCCGCTTACCTGAGCTCACGCGAGATGGACTTCGATACCTGGAACAACATCGCCCGGGACTTTGAGACTGCCGAGGGCCAGCTGACAGCGGTGGAAGCCGGCAAGGCCATTCTCCGGAGCAAGCAACAGGACATCCGACAGATCGCCCAGTCAGCACACTTCGGGCAGGTGGGAGAGCATCGGGTTCCGGTGGTCAACTCATCGATCATGCAGAGCGAAATCGGCGAATACCTGGTCAACACGCATCCAGAGTCGCCGTTCGCGGCCATTTACTTTGATGTGTCGTCGACGGTCAGAAAGTGGAGCCTGCGCAGCCGCAGCAACGGCTTCGACGTGAGCCAGTTGGCCAGGCAGTTCGGCGGGGGCGGGCACCCGGCCGCCGCCGGATTCAGCCAGTCCATTCAGAGCCAGCCACCGGTGCTTCGGGCCGAGCCGCCGCCGTCAGCGACAACGTAGCCTGGCTGCAAGCGGTCCACCGCCGGCCAGACTTGCTGGTAGTGGCCAAGGTTACCGTTACCCGACAACCGCGAAACCAATCCAGTACGGGCACCCGCTATTACTTGCCGCGCCACTCCTTCACCCCAGAGAGATGCAACGATATTGTGCGCAGCCATTGGGGCGTTGATTACCAACTGCATTCGATACTGGGCGCAGTGTCAATGAAGCCCGGCCCCGCAACCGCAAGGCGAACTGCGCGGTAAGTCTGGATTCGCTACGCAAATTGGGTCTGAACATCGCCAGACTGTAACCCCCAACGGCTCGGTGCGGAGCAAGCTCAAACGCGCCGGCTGGGACAACTATTTCTCCTTTTTGTCCTTCCCCAACTCGCCAACATCCAAATGCGACAGCCCTGCAGAGCAGGTATAACAACTTTGATATATTTGCAGCGTTTGTGTATCGTTTCTGTCACCGTAGTGCCCGCCCAGGATAGCTACGAGGCGTATAACGAGTAATCCAGGGCGGATAAACACGAAGCAAAAACAACGCGAGATAATAGGTATATAAAATGGTATACTGCTAGGTTACAGACCCGCTAACAACCTTGATTCAAGTACAAATATACAGCCAAAATGGCGGACGCCCTCTCCGCCATCTGTTCTAATTATGGCGAGCGTGATTCGTCTCAAAAACCCCGATTTGGAACCTATATCGGGGTTTTTGCATGCTCTCTTGCGGTCTGTCTTGTTCTGTTAAAAACCGCCTTATCACCCTAATAAATGGTACATACGGTAATTCGGTTCCCCTAGACATCGATGGAACAGTCACCGGGTACCGCCAAGAGGTAGCCAATGGGCAAATGCGACCAATCCCTCTACGGGACCGAAGGCCCGGGCTCCGGAATCCGGGTGAGACAGCCCAACACCTGGGGGTCGAGCAATCCAAATGGCCTGCGAGGGTGGTACCGACTCTCCGGCGCTTGGGTCGCATATCCAAACAAAACGGAGAACGGTTAAGGGTCGAACGGTGGGCGGTGGAACGACGTCCTCGTTCCAGTCGAGGTTGTTGGATCTAGCGGTAGAGAGAGCTAGGCACTGCACCCACGCCCGATCCGACGCCCTCACCGGGCGTAGCTCATAGTGTAGGACCGTTCACTCCGAGTTGGCCTCGACTTGCTACGGCACGAGGATATCAACCAGCCAGGTTGGACGTACGGACGTTAGGCCAATAGCGGCAGCGCCAATCTGGTCGACATCGCATCGTTGTCATTCTCAAACCGAAATAACGGGCGGACCTTCCGATCCCGACGCGCAGCCATTTACCATTCCGATGTTTGGATTAACGTCGAGAAGGCGACCTGGCTACCCCATCGCCTTCGACTTGAGGACCGATCTGTGACAAGAACGGCGCGGTAAAACCCGGCGCCAGCAGGCGCTGATCTCTGTCGTAGAACAGAATCCCGGCGACGTAATATCCGCCGGCCTGCGAATAATCGTCGTTGTGCTCGGTAACTCCTAGCTGGTCGACCCTAGGGGTGTCGCCGTACTGGTGTTGCAACGCCAACCTTACGACGGAAGCAAACTCGCACTTCAGGTTTCAATTCAACGTCTGAGGTCGGTCCGACAGCCCGAGAGGTAGCAGACCCTTACGGAGAGCTTCTGCCAAGACAGGGACCTCAGCGACCATCCAAATCAGTCCTTTACGTCGTTGAAGGAGATCAACTGAGCCAATCGGGGACGCGGGCATGATGCAGCTCCAACGGTGATGTCCCACAGCTTCCATTAATGACCGGCGCTGATTTGTACAGGGCATTTCCGGAGTATTGAGGATCCCCACGCATCGGTGAACATGGTCGTGGCTCAGCCGCCTTCCAATGCCCATCAACACCGCCCCGTCTCGGCCGATGACCGGTGCCTCCCCTAACGGGGAGCCAACCGCGTACCACGGAGACGTGGAGCGCAGCCCACGCATCCGGCTACTGGTTTTGGCTGATGGTTCGCTGGAGTTTCAAGTTGGGGTGAAGGATTGAACCGGGTCAGGACTTTGCAGGCTCAACTCTGTAAGCAGCTTACCGGTCCGCTGGAGGAGGGCAGAGCTAGGTTTGTTCTAATTTTTGGCGGTAGAATGTGATCCATCCAGGTGGTGATCGGAGGCGGCAATACCGCGTTGAAAGGAAAAGGAAGGCACCCTCAAAACGCGCTGACTGCAGCCCACGTGAGAACGGAAAAACGACCCGGTATGTATGCTGATGGAGGCGGGTTGTATCTCCGGGTGGAGCGCAGCGGCTCCCGGCAATGGGTACAAAGTGTCACCATCGCCGGTCGGCTCCGTCAACGGGGGTTGGGCGGTTATCCTACCGTGTCGTTGGCCGAGGCCAGGGAGGCCGCGCTGGTGAACCGGAAGTTGGTTCGGGCCGGTGAAGATCCGGTGGCACGGAACCGTCGCCTGCAGATGCCGACCTTCGGCGAAGCGACGGCCAAGGTAATCGAACTCAGGAAGGCAACATGGAGAAACTCCAAACACCTGTCCCAGTGGTCAGCCACATTGCAAACTTATGCTTTCCCGACCTTGGGGGACCACCTGGTGGGGCACATTACCAGCGCGGACGTGTTGGCGGTGTTGACACCCATCTGGACCGACAAACCGGAAACCGCCCGGCGCGTCCGCTAACGAATCGGCGTGGTGATGGACTGGGCAATCGCGCAGGGATATCGAGATGACAACCCCGCCGGCGCCGCCCTTGCGGCTGTGTTGCCAAAGTTGCCCCGGACGGCCGCGCACCACAAGGCGTCACCTTACCTTCAGGTACCCCATGCGGTGCAGACCATCAGGGATTCATCAGCGAGCAGGATGGCCAAACTTGCATTGGAGTTTCTGGTGCTTACGGCTTCCCGCAGTGGTGAAGTGCGACAGGCCACGTGGGAAGAAGTGGACCTGGATGCGCTGTTATGGACCATCCCTGCTGACCGGATGAAAGCCGGCCGAGAGCACCGGGTGCCGCTGGCGGAAAGAGCGGATGACATCCTCACGGAGGCCCGCCAGGTCGTACCCGGCGTCGGTTTGATCTTCCCCTCCCGACAAGCCGGGAAAACATTGTCGGATATGACGTTCACCGCTTTGTTACGACGGCTGTCGATACCGGCAGTTCCCCACGGGTTCAGGTCCAGCTTCAGGGACTGGGCGGCGGAGTGCACCGATGCACCACAGGCTGTGATGGAATCTGCGCTCGCCCATGTCGTGTCGAACGCTACCGAGGCAGCCTATTTTCGCTCCGACCTCTTTGAGCGGCGCCGGGTGTTAATGGATCAATGGGCGGCATTCGTCGGCGGAGAGAGGTAGCGACAGCTGGCGGTTGACAGAGGACAGCCAGGGCTGTTAAGTTTGACGTACAATCGAATAAGACGTTCACTTGCGTCGCCGCGCCATTTGCAGGACCTCATCAAGGTCCTGGTGTCGTGGCGTGTTTTCGTCTGGGACAACACGCAGGAGATCCAAATGCCTTCACCAGACCAACCCGACGAGGACCAGCAGATCCTCCGCCGGGACGAAGTCCTTCAACTCATCGGAATTGCCCGGCCCACCCTGTACGAGTGGCTGCGGGACGGGCGCTTCCCCCAACCCATCCGCCTGGGCGCCCGTTCCATCGGCTGGCGCCGCTCCGACATCAGGGCCTGGCTTCACGACAAGGAACGGGAGTACCGGCCCCTGCGCTGAACCTTAGCGGATTTGGCGCCAGGACCAGACGGACGCAAATCCGAATAACGCTCCTCCGACAGTGGCCCGTGTCCCGTGAACGGTAAGCTTGAAGAGGCAGAGCATCACGAATATCCCGGTGGCTTACAGCCGCCGGGACTTGGGTCGGTGGAAATCTAAGTGGCAGGCTCGAAAGACCTACTGGGTTAGAGGTGCCTGGTGAGGAATATGAGGCGCCTCGATTTCAGGGCCTCAATCCGCGATGTGCTGAGCCTCAGGAACACCCATCGATGCTGCTTCCTTCAATAATAGGTCGAGTTGGTCCCAACGGCAACGTTCGCAAGGATTATCCGAGCGGCGGCGAAGCTCGCTTACCACCTTCTCGGCCCAAGGTCGAAAATCCGCCGTTACAGGCAGCGATGACATCGCGGATTCTATCCCTGCAGAATCGGATCGGGCTGCGGGTGGAAGTTCTTCGTCAAGCGCGGCGTCTTCTTGCTGAGCTGCAGGATCCACATCCTCCGCATGGGTTGCGGTGCCGGACTCCTGCTTTAGTTTCTGGTCCTTGATTCGTTGAAGGGCTTCATTGACTGAAAATTTTGCTGTCAGCACCTTCTCACCCATACCGGCAGTGTATGCCGATTTAGCGCCTTGGATCAGGCTTGCGGATACTCCGGCCTCTACCGCCATTTCGGCATCGGTGTAGGTCCGCTCCCCGTCGCTCGGTGACTCTCCGCCTGCAGCCGCCTTTCGAGGCCTGCCGCGGGGAGCCCAATCTCGGCTCATCACCGCCGCCATTGCTTTTTGGCTGCGGTTGAGATGGCGCCTTGACAGATTTTCGCGAATGACAAAGTCGACGGGTGCCTGCCCGACGAAGCTGAAGAATTTTGGGGTGGTGCCAGCTTCGATGGACGCCTGGAGACGGTGCCATCCGTCGAGGACTTTGCCTTCGTATAGGATGACGGTAACGAAGTCGGGGTTAAGCTGGACCGATGCCAGCATGGCACCCTTCTCGTCGGCCGTCATTGCTGGCATACGGCTGGCCAACTCGTGCTGGGTCAGCTGGTCTAGTGGTCCAAGAGCAACGACTTCCTCTCCGGTAAACTGTTGCAATATCTTGGTATCAGTCATCGGGATCCTCCTCGATGTGGTTAGCGCGGCTTGGGATTATTGTGATGCGGGCCGGGCACATCAGCCACGTGCGCCCATTTGTGACCCGAATCGGATTGATTTCAAGGAATCTCCTTCGAAAACACCGGAAGAAACTGGTAAGGAGGTTGCGGATATTCATCCTCGGCGGGATGCCCAAAACTGGAATTCACCGGGACTGGCATCGCCGGTGCAAAAACGGCCCGGCATCGCTGTGGGCGTTGAGTGAAAATATCCTCACCACCTAGCTACCGAAAATGTCACGCCATGAAGACGGTGGCATGGACCCCGAAAGGGCGGGGTAGATTTCAGGTTCTCAACGGCCTACGTGATGAACATATAAGGTTGAATCAGGTAGCCGTGCCGATGCGTGTAACCCCTCGCCGCGCACGACGAATGCAGGCCGCCCACCGGGAGAGAGGAGCAGCCGCTCTAGCTCACGGCCATCGGAGTCGCCTACCGGTCAACGCCTCGGGTGTGGCGTCGACCGACAGCGTAGTGCGTTGGGCTCGGAACCGGTAAGCTGGCGCCAACTACGGCCATCTCTCCCAGTTGCTGGCGGAAAGGGAATACATCCACATCCGCCGGATCACTCTATGATTCATCCCGTTGGACGCCGGCGTCAGGAGTCCGTGCCGAAGTCGGCCACGGAAACACCGGTTGCGGCGCCAACGTACGCCTCGAGACCTCCGCCAAGGCCGTAACGCCCCGGCATTGCCGCGGCAGGTACGGAGGTGCGGGAAGGATTGGACGACCAATTCAGGGTGCGACCTGAAGGGTAAATCGACGCTGCCAAGGAGGCTGCACCCAGTCCGGTATTAGTCCGAAACAGCCACCGCCGTTTCGCAGTTCCTCCGGTCCCTCTAGTTGCAAACAACCACTGAGACGGATGCTGGACACCGGAGCGCAAGCCGCTAGAAAGCTGGCCGGAAACTGGAGCGGTTCCGCCGAGCGGTTATACTCCGGGCAATCGAAGCTAGCGGAGCAGGGCAATGCTGGGAAAGCGTTCGGACCAGAAGGGCCTATGGGAAGCGGACCGGTTGTATCTGGACTACGTGGGCAAGGGCACCTTCTACGGTTTGCTGGCCGCACTGCGGGACCAGCTGTTCAGCGATGACGATTTCGCCGAGATCTATGGTCCGGACAATGGCCGGAACAGCGTGCCGCCCAGCCTGCTGGCCACGGCGCTACTGCTGCAGACCTACGACAAGGTGAGCGATGCTGAGGCCAAGGCGAGGGCTGACTTCGACATCCGTTGGAAAGTGGCGTTGGGGATTGAGATTGAGGATAGACCCTTTGCCAAGAGTACGCTGCAGGTGTTCCGGGCACAGTTGATCCTGCACGAGAAGGTGCGGGAGGTATTCGAGAGCAGCCTGCGCCGGGCGCGGCAGTCGGGCTACCTGAAAAAGCGTGGGATGCGGGTGGCGCTGGACACGACCTGCATCCTGGGACGGGGCGCGGTGCAGGACACCTACAATCTGCTGGCGGACGGGATCGTCAAACTGTTGCGGGCTCTGGCGGCCGTGGCGAACACCACCGTCGGGGAATGGGCCGAAGGCCAGGGCTACGAGCGGTACTTCGGGTCCAGCATCAAGGGCGCGGCGACGATTGACTGGTCGGACCGCCAAGCGCGGGCGGGATTGCTGGCTGAGCTAGTGGCCGATGCGGACCGGCTGCTGGAATTGGCGCGACAGGCGTGGGTGGAATTGCCGGAGGACAGCGCCCAGCGGCAGAGCATAGTGGATGGGGCGGAGTTGCTGGGACAGTTGTTGCTCCAGGACGTCGAGCGCCAGAGCGGCGATGGCGATGTTGATGCTGCTGCTGATGTTGCTGATGACGGGGTGAGCATCAGGGATGGGGTGAGCAAGGACCGGATGCCGTCGGTGCACGACCCGGAGCTGCGCCACGGGCACCAGAGCAGCCGGCGGCGCTTCAACGGGCACAAGGCGGCGATTGTGGTGGACACCGACTCCCAGCTGATCACCGCCGTGGATGTGTTGCCCGGCAACGCTCGCGACAATCTGGGGGCATTGGAACTGGTGGAGCAGAGCGAAGCGAGTACCGGAGCGCCGGTGTAGGAAGACATGGGCGACGCCGCCGATGGGGACGGCGGGAGCCGCCAGACCTTCGCCGATGCGGGACGCCGGTTGGTGGCCCGAGCGCCGGGCCGGCCCGCCCGGAAACACTTTCCCAAAAATGACTTTCACCTTGGCTAGGCTTTACGCATAATGTAGAAAAGTATAAAGACAGGGTAAGCTGGCCTGACCCAAATCTCACTAAAGGTCCAGCCATGCTCACCCTGCCCGATGCCATTGTATCTCTGCTCGTTCCCTTCGCCACGCTGTTCAGCAGCCCAACCTGGCGGAAAGCCCAGGTGCTGCTGATCGGCGCGATCCTGACCCCGGGTCAGCGCACCGTGGCGGCGGCACTGCGCGTCATGGGCCGCCGCGACCAGCGCGACTACGCCCGCTACCATGAGGTGCTCAATCGGGCGGTGTGGTCGTCCCGTGCGGCGGCCCGCATCCTGCTGGCGCTGCTGCTCCAGCACCTGGATCAGGGCGACGGCCCGTTGATCTTCGGCATCGACGAAACCCTGGAACGGCGTCGCGGCGCCAAGATCAAAGGTCGGGGCATCTACCGCGATGCGGTGCGTTCCAGCCGCCAGCAACTGGTCAAGGCCAGCGGCCTGCGCTGGATCTCCCTGATGTGGCTGGGCCACGTGCCCTGGGCCGGACGCCATTGGGCCTTGCCGGCGCTCACCGTGCTGGCGCCCTCGACGCGGTACTACCAGCAGCAGGGACGCCGACACAAGAAACTCACCGACTGGGCGCGACAGATGGTCATGCAACTGAGGCGCTGGCTGCCGCAGCGACCGCTGGTGCTGGTGGGCGACCACAGCTACGCCGTGCTGGATCTGCTCCACTGCTGCCAATCCCTCCGTGAACCCGTTACCCTCATTGCCAGACTACGTCTGGACGCCGCCCTCTATGCGCCAGCGCCAGCCCGTCAACCGGGTCAGCAGGGCCGCCCGCCGCTGAAAGGCGGGCGGCGACCCTCGCTGCAGGCCCTCCTCGACCAGCCCCAGGTAACTTGGGCCAGTGTGGCCGTGGCCTGGTATGACGGCGCCACCCGCACGGTGGAACTCACCTCCCAGACGGCAGTCTGGTACCGCTCCGGCAAGCCTCCCGTCCTGATTCGCTGGGTGCTGATCCGCGATCCCCAGGGCGCCTTCGCCACCCAGGCCTTGCTGTGTACCGACCCATCGGCGGACCCGACCCAGATCCTGGAATGGTTTGTCCGGCGCTGGCAACTGGCGGTCACCTTTCAGGAGGTGCGGACCCACCTGGGGGGTGGCGACCCAGCGCCAGTGGTCCGACCGGGCCATCGCCCGCACCACGCCGGTCCTGCTGGGTCGCTTCTCCTGGACCACCCTGGCCGCTCACGCGTTGCAAAAACAGCGCCCCATGACCCAACGCAAGGCCGCCTGGTATGACAAGCCGTCGCCGACCTTCGTGGACGCCATCGCCCTGGTCCGACGCCAGCCACAGGTGGCGTCGGAGGGTTTTTCAACGTCGGCCACCGACCCCGACATTCAGGAACTCCCGGTCGCCCTGTACCACCGACTTGTAGATTCGCTTGCTTACGCCGCTTGAAATGCGGAAAGTCCAGCTTGGGCTGGCGGCGGGCAGTTGCACCTGTCCGGCCGGACAGGTTACCCACGCCATCGTGCCAACCGGGAAAGCGGACGGATCGCACCGGTCGTGTCTACCGCTTGCAGGCTTTCCAGTTCGACGGGGCGGTATGTGGGGTATGTCCACTGCGGCCCCAGTGCATCGCGGCCCAAGGCAGAAAAGGACGCAGAGTGCAAATCCATCCCCAGGAAACCCTGCTGCAACAGGCCCGGGCCTTGCAGCAAAGCGCTGCCTACGACGAGTATCGAGCGCGACGGGTGGTAGTGGAGCACAGATTGGCCCGGCTGGTCCAGTTGGGCATCCGGCAGGCCCGCTACTTCGGTAAGGTCAAGACGAAATTCCAGCTGTACCTGGCGGCCACGGTGGCCAACCTGACCCTAGCGTTGGGCAAAATCGGGCGGTCGGGCAGTACCGGTGGCGACGCAGACGGCCACCGCGTCGTCCTCAATGTTGTCCACGCTGTCGTCGCCAATGCTGCGGCCAATTTCAGTGCCGCCCGGCTCGGACAACTATGGTCCCTGATTTTGTTCGTCTCAGCTTTACTGCCGCAACTCCACTTCCAAATCAGGGGTTTCCGGCCCGGTTTCTAGGGCCTGTTCACACTAACGGTGATGAAATGTTAGCATCCCCGCATGGAGATTACACAAGCTCAGTACGAACGCATTGCACCGGTCCTTCCCGTTCAGCGAGGGAAAGTCAAACTGTCGAACTTGCAAGTGCTCAACGCGATCCTGTATGTCGCTGAGCAGGGTTGCCAGTGGCGGGGGTTGCTGGCCCGATTCGGCAATTGGCATACCGTCTACACACGGATGAACCGCTGGTCGAAGAATGGAGTGATCGACCGGGTGTTTGAACACCTCCAGCGGGAACAGATCGTGCGCATCAAACTCGAAGCGGTAGCGATGGACAGCACCATCGTCAAGGTCCACCCCGATGGCACGGGCGCGCTAAAAAACGGACCTCAGTCGATCGGCAAGTCCCGGGGCGGCTGGACCACCAAGATTCATATGGTTGCCGCGGATGCGCGCACCGCCATAACGTTCTCGCTCTCCCCTGGACAGGCCCACGACGCGCCGGAAGGGCGTAAGCTGCTGACCCGCCTTGGCCCGCACGCCCGGGCCGGTCCCTGTTGATGGGCCGGGCATATGAGGGCAATGAGACCCGCCAACTTGCCTTGGCCTTAGGGTTCATGCCGGTGGTGCCACCCCTGAGCACCCGTGTACACCCATGGGGTACGATCGGAAGATGTACCAGAGGCGTATGAGATCGAGCGGTTATTCCATCGGTTGAAGGGATTTCGCCGCGTCTTCTCCCGCTTTGAGAAGCTTGACGCGCTCTTCCTTGGGTTCATCTCATTCGCACTCATTCTCGATGCACTGCGTTAGTGTGAACAGGCCCTAACCTCACCGCCGTCGCCGACCACTCCCCTATCCGTCCAATGACCGCCCATTTTCCCATGAGCATCTATTGCCTACACACGACACAACCCACGGCAATTCAGGAAAACGTAATCCGCAATCGGTTCGGTAATGCGCGTTACGCAAATCGTCATCCGGCAAAACGCGACCAACAGACCGGCCAGGTTTTAGCACGGCCCTACAAAACGGCGCACCCCCCAACCCGCAGTGGCCAGGGGGTGCGCCGAAGTCAGCCGGTCTTCGGCGCCACGATTAGCAGGCGTCGGAGGAACCGTTGGCGCCGATGGTCAACCGGCGGGTCTGGGCGGCTTCGGCCACCGGCAGCTTCACGGTCAGCACACCGTTGTCCAAATCCACATTGGCATGTTCCAGATCCAGGTCGCTCGGCAACCGCAGCGCCCGCTGGAAACTGCCGGAACGTCGCTCCTTCATCAGGTATTCGTCCGACCTGTGCTCCACTTCAGTCTGACGCGACGCCTTGACCGACAGCACCCGGTCGGGGCTGATCGTAACGTCCACGTCGTCGGGGCTGAAGCCAGGCCGGGACGCCGTAACCGTCAGCTGCTGGTCATTCCGGTGCACATCCATCGGAATCGACCACGCCTCAACTGCCGGCTCGCCTTCCGGCTCAAACGGGTCACCCCAGACACGCCCCGTGAACAACGGACTGTGCATCATCTGGCGCAGGCTGTGCATCTCGCGGAACGGGTCGAATCGCTGCAAACTGGTCATAATAATCCTCCTTGCCCAGGGCCTTCTGTCCGATGGTGTACGATGCATCACACCGTCAAGGCTTACTATAAATAGTTGATTGTTATTTATCAAGTATTCGATGTTTAGCAAAGCATATTATTGACAGTGTTCCACTACTGATATAAGATGAGAGCACTAGCAATTTCAGGTGAACAGGCAGCGTAATGGCAGACTACTACGACATTCTGGGGGTGGGGCGCACCGCCGATGAGAAGGAAATTCGGCAGGCATACCGCCGGCTGGCGCGCCAGCATCATCCCGATGTGAACCCCGGCGACGATGACGCCGCCGAGCGGTTCAAGTCCATCAACAATGCCTACGAAGTCCTTTCCGACGCCGACAAACGGGCCAAATACGACCGTTACGGCGAAAACTGGCAACACGCCGACCAGTTTGAGCAGCAGCGCGGGGCCGGTTCCGGGTTCAGCCAGTTCTTCCGCTCCGGTGATTCCGGCAACGGCGGTCGCGGCGGTTTTTCCTTTACCGCCGACGGTGGTTCCCTTGCCGACATTTTGGGCGGTTTTCCCGGTTTTGGCGGCGCCCGTGAGCCCCAGCGGGCCGCGCTCACCGACGTGCTGGTTGACATCACGTTGGAAGAGGCCGACCGCGGCACCACCCGTCTGCTCAACGTACCGGGCGGCCGCCGCCTCGAAGTTACCATCCCCGCCGGCATCGCCGACGGCGGTCGAGTCCACGTCGCCGCCGGCAACTCTTCGGGCGCCGAATTCAACCTCCTGGTTTCGGTGCTCCCCAACCGTCAATTCGAGCGTCAGGGCGCCGACCTCTATACCACCGTTGACGTGCCCCTCACCGATGCCGTGCTGGGCGGGGCAGTTACGGTCAAAACGCTGCGCAGCCAGATTGAACTGACGCTGCCGCCCGAAACCCAGAACGGCCGCCGCTTTCGCCTCGCCGGGCAGGGCATTTCTCAGCTGCGCGAACCCAACCGGCGCGGCAACCTCTTCGCCACCGTCAACGTCGTTCTACCCAACAACCTGACTGAAAAACAACGGACGTTGTTTGAACAACTGCGCCACCACGGCGTCGAGTCCGACCAGCAGGAGCAACCATAATGACACCCGAAACGACGCCCGGAATGACACTTGGAAGTACCTTGACCACCGAACCCTGCTTCGTTATCAGCGTGGCCGCTCGCATGGTGGGACTGCACGCCCAGACCCTGCGCTACTACGAGCGCGTGGGGTTGGTGTTGCCTTCTCGCTCCGGTGGACGCCAACGCCTCTATTCCATAGCCGACATTGAACGACTCCGCCGCATCAAGGCATTCACCGACGAAATGGGCGTCAATCTTGCCGGCGCCGAAGTCGCCCTGAAACTCATAGATCGAATCCGAGAACTAGAAAGCCAGGTGGCAACGCTCTCCGGCGAACTGGAGCGGTTGCGACCGCCCAGCCGGTCCCGCAACACCGCCGCTTCCAAAGATACCGCCCGGAGGTGATGAAATGGTATTGACCGCAGAAAAATTCACGCGGCAGGCGCAGGAAGCGCTGCAAAGCTCACAGGAACTGGTGCGTAACTATCAGCACAGCCAGTGGGACATCGAACACGTGCTGCTGGCGCTGGTTGCCCTTGAAGACGGGTTGCCCGTTCGCATCATGCAGGAGTTGGGAATCGACGTAGAGGTCATCAAATCCCGGCTGCATCAGGCCCTCGAAGCCAGCCCCAAGTCCGTGGCTGGCACCCAGCAGATTTTCATCACGCCCCGGCTGCAACGGATGCTGCAAACCGCCGGCGAAGAGGCCGAGCGTCTCAAGGACCAGTACATCAGTGTGGAACACCTCCTGCTGGCAGCCGTCCGGGAAAACTCCGGCGACTCCGCCCGCCTGATGCAGGAGCTGGGCGTAACCCAGGAAATGGTGTACCAGGCCATGCAAAAACTGCGCGGCTCTCACCGCGTGGACGACCCCAACGCCGAGCAACGCTACCGTTCGCTGGAAAAGTACAGCGTTGACCTCACCGAGCTGGCGCGCTTGGGCAAGCTCGACCCGGTGGTCGGTCGCGACAACGAAATCCGCCAGGTGATGCAAACCCTGAGCCGCCGCACCAAGAACAACCCGGTGCTCATCGGCGACGCCGGCGTGGGCAAAACCGCTATCGCCGAGGGGTTGGCCATCAAGATTCTCGATGACGACGTGCCCGACTCCCTCCGCAACCGGCGCGTGATGGCCCTCGACATGGGCCGCCTGGTTGCCGGCGCCAAGTTTCGCGGCGAGTTCGAGGAACGCCTCAAGACCGTCATCGACGAGGTTACCGCTGCCCAGGGCGAGGTCATCCTGTTCCTCGACGAAATGCACACCCTGGTCGGCGCCGGCGCCGGCGAGGGCGGCCTGGATGCCAGCAATATGCTCAAGCCGGCCCTGGCCCGCGGCGAGTTGCAGGCAATCGGCGCCACCACTCTGGACGAATATCGCAAACACATCGAGCGGGACCCGGCGCTGGCTCGCCGCTTCCACCCAGTCTACGTCGATGAGCCCACCGCCGAGGAAACCATCACCATCCTGCAGGCGCTCAAGCCCCGCTACGAAGCCCACCACAAGGTAACCATCACCGATGCCGCGCTGGAGGCCGCCGTGCGTCTGAGCAGCCGCTACGTTACCGACCGTTTTCTTCCTGACAAGGCCATCGACTTCATGGACGAAGCGGCCAGCAAGGTTCGCATCGACGCCGGCACACTCCCTCCGCAAGTGCAGGAGATGGAGAACCAACGGCGCCAGCTGGAAGACCTGGAACTCCGGGCCAACCAGCTGGGCGACTACGAACGGGCCGCCGAACACCGCACCGAGCGCCTCCGCATTGAGGAGTTATTGAACACCGAGCGCGGGTCCATCGAACACACTTCCGGCCCTGACCTGGTGGTCAACGAAGAGGACATCGCCGAGCTGGTGTCCCGGTGGACCGGCATCCCGGTGGGTCAACTGCTGGAAGGCGAAGCCCAACGCCTGTTGCAAATGGAAGAATATCTGCACCGCCGGGTCGTCGGGCAGGATGCCGCCATCACCGCGGTCGCCGATACCATCCGCCGCGCCCGCTCGGGGCTGAACGACCCCAAGCGTCCCTTCGGCAGTTTCATCTTCCTGGGGCCCACCGGCGTCGGCAAAACCGAATTGACCAGGGCCCTCGCCGAATTCCTGTTCAACGATGAAGAGAGCATGGTTCGGCTCGATATGTCGGAATACGGCGAACGCCATACCGTCTCACGGCTCATCGGCGCGCCGCCAGGCTACGTCGGCTACGACGATGCCGGCCAGCTGACCGAGGTGGTGCGCCGCCGGCCTCACCAGGTCATCCTCTTCGACGAAATCGAAAAGGCCCACCCCGACGTTTTCAACCTGCTCCTCCAGATACTGGAAGACGGCCGCCTCACCGACGGGCACGGGCGCACGGTCGATTTCCGCAACACCGTGGTGATTATGACCAGCAACCTGGGCACGGGCGATTTGTCGCACCAACCCTTCGGTTTCAAGGCCGGGCCGGACATCGAACCGGCATCGGGCACGGTATCTCCCGCGCTGTTCCGCACCGTGAACGAGGCGTTGCGCCGTGCCTTCCGCCCCGAACTGCTGAACCGCATCGACGAGACCATTGTGTTTCACCCGCTCAGCCGGGCCCAAATCGGTCAAATTGTGGGCCTGATGCTGGGCGAGGTGCAGCGACGGCTCGCCGAACGCAACATCACCTGCGAACTCACCGAGGCCGGCTGCGAATGGCTGGTCAAGGAAGGTTTTGACGTCAGCTACGGCGCCCGTCCGCTCCGCCGCGCCATCCAGCGCCACGTGGAAAATCAGCTATCCCGGGGCGTGCTTTCCGGCGAGTTAAACGATGGCGACCACATCCTCATTGACGAGAATTCGACGGGCGATGGGCTGACTTTGACGGTGCAGGTTGCCGAACGGGAACTGGTTGCCGTGGGTTAGCGGCTATACTATTGCGGATATGCGTAGGGGCAACCAGTGGGTCGCCCCTACGCGCATATCTGATGACAGCGTTATGGCTATTGTGCAGGAAAAGGGCGCGACCGGACGCCGCGCTCATCAATCACCCAGAAGTGTCCTTCCCACTCGGTTCGAGAGGCGATGGCGCCCAGTATGAAATATGGTCTATCCTCCGCAGCTAAGTTAGGGAGGCGGAACAGAATTATGCCGGGTGGTGGAGGTAAATTATGCCTGAAGATAAGCGCTCCAAAATCATGCTTGTCATAGGTTATTAGGATCCTGGATTCGTTGACGGCTATGGCCAATACCTCAGTATCTGTAGCTCCAGTGGCGATTTCGTAAATTGATAACACATCATATCCAGCCTCTCTAAGCAATGGAATGGCATTACCACGTATATTTTCGTCAGCAACTAATCTCATAAATACGTTCCGGCTATCCGGTCGTTAAGTCGTTAATCTGGTGCGTTTTCATATGCAACTCCTGCTATCCAAGCATCAATTTCCGTCGTTATTGGTGGTTCCAGGCTCTCGCTGGCGTAGCGCAGGCAAGCCCGCACATCGGCTGCGCATAACTGTGGGTAGCCTTCCAGAATGTCCGCCTCACTAGACCCGGCGGACATGAATTCAAGAATGAGCGACACGGCTAACCGGGTGCCTTTTATTCGAGGTCTCCCCCCTACTATCCCCGGTGTGCTAACAATCCGCTCTCGCCAATCCATAATGCCCGCGTCTCCTTGATAAGCTGAACCTAGCTTATTTTAGCATGGCGGGCAGAAATGCTTAGTTCAGCAGCAGCACAGCCGCTGATACTGCCAGCCACGCCACGATTGACACCAGCAGCGGCGCATCCCGCATCATCAGCAGCTCTGGCGATTCGGCGTCCTGGCTGTTGTTCAGCAGATACAGGTAGCGAAAAAGCCCGAAGATGACCAGCGGCGCAGTCAGCAGCATGGCGTTGTTGGCCGGCAGATTTTCGCCCTCAACTGTGTACAGGGTGTAGCTGACCAACGCTGCCGTAGCCGCCAACGTGAGCAATTGCCCGCCCAGCGGAGGGGCATAGTGATGCAAAGTCCCCCGCTGTTCCGACGGTTCATCGCCGGCGAGGCGAGCTTCGGCGTAACGCCGCCCCACCACTAGGAATAGCGCTCCGGCGGCAGTTACGGCGTACAGCCACGGTGACGGCGCAGCCCCCACCGCCACCGCGCCGGCCACCGCTCGCAGCACGTATCCACTCGCCACCAGCATCACATCCACCAGCGCTACCCGTTTCAAACCCGCCGAATACGCCACGTTGATGGCCAGATATATCGATCCCGCCAACACCAGCGGCCATCCCAAAAAGTACATAACCACCAAACTAACCAAGGCCAGCGCCAGCGTCCCCACTAAGGCCAGCCAGGCGGGAACCGCTCCCGACGCGATGGGGCGTCGGCGTTTAATCGGATGCTGACGGTCGGCCTCCCGGTCGGCCAGGTCGTTCAGCAGGTACACGGCGGAAGCGGCGGCGCAAAACGCGGCAACCAGCGCCAGCAACCGTCCCAGGTGCGGCAACAGGGTTGTCAAATCGTCCGCCGACCACACCAGGTCAACGGCGAACAACAGCGGCAGAAACACCAACAGGTTTTTTACCCACTGTCGAGGCCGCAAAGCCTTGAGCAAGCCCGCCAGCCCGGTCATGGCTCGTTCCCCACGACGGGTTCCGGCTCCACGACGGGTTCCCGATGGGAAACGTCGTGAGACTGCGTGTCGACGCCTGTACCCATCCGAGTCAGCAACAGCCACCCCAGCAGACCCACCAGAACGGCCAGCCAAAGGGTGGCCAAACGTGTCAGCAGCGTCGCCGCCGACGCAGCCGCCACCGTTACTCCGGCCTGAATCAACAGCGCAACCATGCTGCCCTCGAACCCGATGAGTCCACCGGGCAGCGCGGTAATCGCTCCCACCAACGCCGCTATCGCCGAAACTGGCAAGGCCACCGTCAGGGCCAACTGCTCATCCAGGCCAAACACAATCACCCACAGCGCCAGACCTTCCGCAGCCCAGGCCAGCGCTCCCAGCGCCACCGCTGCCGCCAGCATCCGGGGAGCCATCAGCCGGCGCACGCCGGCCTGCGACTGCGACAGCGGCTGATGCCAGCGTCGCAAAACGGGCAGCCGCAACACCGCCAGACCGTATTTCGATGCGGCCAGCAATCCCGCTGCCAAAACCGCCGCCAGAACTGCGCCAATCGCGATGCCAACCGCGGGCGGCAGCAACGCCAAACCCACCAACGCCAGCAATCCAACCGAAATCACATCGGTAAGACGCTCCATGACCACGGCGGGAGCCGATTGCGCAACGGGTACGCCGGCCCGCTGGCTCAGCCACACGCTTTTCAGCAGCTCGCCCACCTTGCCAGGCGTAATTGACAACGCCAACCCGGCCACAAACACGAGGAGGCACACCGAGTGCGGCACCCGAATGTCCAGCGCCCGCAGGTACATTGACCAACGAATGTAGCGCAGCGCGTAGTTCAACACCGCCAATCCTGCTGCCGCCGCAAACCAGGCCGGCGGGAACCGAGCCAGCAGAGCCCCAACCTGCCGGACGTCTCCATAGGCCAGCAGGCCCGCGAACACCCCGACGGCCAGCAAGCCCAGCAACAACCATCGGTTTCTACTCACCGGCTGGCTGCCCGTCAGTGGCCGGTTGCGTCGGCAGCATCAGGTTAATCTGCGCGGCGAGGTAGCCGGCGCCGAATCCGTTGTCGATATTCACCACCGACACCCCTGGGGCGCAGGCGTTGAGCATCCCCAGCAACGCCGCCAACCCCTGAAAACTCGCTCCGTAGCCAACGCTCGTAGGCACCGCGATGACGGGCGCAGACACCAGGCCGGCCACCACGCTGGCCAGCGCCGCCTCCATGCCGGCCACCACCACGATGATTTTTCCGGCCTGCAACGACTCCAGTTGCGCCAGCAGCCGATGCAGTCCCGCTACGCCAACATCGTTGATGCGCTGCACTCGGCAGCCCATCAGCTCGGCGGTTACGGCGGCCTCCTCGGCCACCGGAAGGTCGGCGGTGCCGGCGGTAACTATCAGCACGCCGTCCTGCCGGGCGCATTCTCCTTCGCCGTCAGGAACCACGATTTCGCCGTCCGGAACCACGATGCAGCGGGCCAGCGCCCGGTACTCTGCGTTGGGCACGGCGGCCACCACCGCGGCGTAGGCATCCGCCGGGGCCCGCGTCACCAGCACGGGATGCCCGCGCCCCGTCATGGCGGACACGATGCCCGCAATCTGGTCGGGTGTTTTCCCCTCTCCCAGCACCACTTCGGGCCACCCGGTGCGCAGCGGACGGTGGTGGTCCAGCCGAGCGTACCCCAAATCCTGATAGGGCAAGTCCCGCAGCATCGCAACGGCGTCGGCTACGGACTCGTCGCCGTCGCGCACCCGTTGCAGCAGCCGGCGCAGTGCGGCAGCATCCATTCTTACTCGGTCTCCGGCGCGGCCACCAGAGCCGCCTGCGCTTTCATTAGCCGGTACAGGGCGCCTAGCGTACCCATCCCAACCACGTAAACGGCAAACACCACCACCCCAGACCACAGCAGCGCGACATATTTGCCCGGCATCTCAATAATGAACATCATCGCCAGGGCAATAACCGTCAGGATTAGCGCCGAAACTGTGCCCAGCCAGATGCCGAACCTGATCGCCACCGCCAAAGACCGGGCGCCCCTCGTGTCCACGAACCGCATTCCAAGATAGGCCCCGATGAACGGGCCAAACGGCGCCAGCAGCAACTGGGCAATCGGGGCCACGGTACACCCCAGCATTACGGCCAACGCCGTCAGCAATCCTTTAATCATGTCGGCAGGCAGTCATTTCGGGCAGGTCGGGACAGCATCGAATGTCGCAATCAGGCAGGTCGGCTAGCCAGTATAGCCCCTGCCCACACCCTTTGCATCGACGCACTGCCGTGCAATCAGGACGATTGCAAAGTCGCCGAGAATCCGTTAGCCGAGAATCCGTTAGTGGTGAGCCTGTCGAACCATAAATGGATTCTGATTACCCGCTCTTCGACGAGATCAGGGCCAACGGTTTGGGCGCTTTGATGACTTTGCAATCGTCCTGTCCAAACGGGCAAGGGATTGTAATTCACCGCAAAGTCAGTTAGATTGTCCACCGCAAAATCAAGGGCAAGGACAGGTGTTGAGGAATGGCTTTTACTAAACGCCGGAATTCGCCAATCCGCCAGGTCCCGCGCCGAGAGGGCCACCAGGCTCTCTCCCGGTCTTTGCCCCTTCGACTTTGGCGCAGGATGGGAGCTCCGGCGAGCGTGGTCAGGGGCGGCATCGCCGGTCTTGTCCTCCTGCTGACTCTGGCCGCGGCGGCTCTGCTGCTGTTTGCGCCCGGCCCGGCCGCGGCCCAATCCGACACCACCGACTACGACGTTGACAACGACGGCCTCATCGATATTGACAGCCTGGCCAGGCTGAACGCCATCCGCTGGGACCTGAACGGCGACGGGCAGGTGGCCAGCGACGACCAGACGAACTACGACGCCGCCTTCCCCAACGCCGCCGCCGGCATGGGCTGCCATTCCATCGACCACGATGGCGACGCCGCCACCGACAACCAGCCGGTCTGCAAAGGCTACGAGCTGACGGCCAGCCTGAGCTTTGACAGCAACCTCGACAAGGTTATCGACAGCAGCGACCCATACTGGAACGACGGCGCCGGCTGGATGCCAGTTAACGCCTTCTGGGGACAAAGCAGAATCGGATATAGCGCCATCCGGGTACAAAGCAGAATCGGATATAGCGCCATTTTCGAAGGCAATGGCCACACTATTGACTATCTTTTCATCAACCGTTCTGGTAGCCACTTTATGGGGCTGTTCGGACATCTTTACACTCCGGGCCGCATCCGGAACCTCAACCTGACCAATGTGAACGTAACCGGCTACAACTATGTTGGGGGGCTGCTTGGCTTCAATGCGCATAGAGTAGTCAGCAACGTTGCGGTTTCCGGTACGGTGTCCGGCGACTATTACGTCGGCGGGCTGGCCGGCGCCAGCGGCTGCTACGGCTGCGGCATCCACGAAAAAGACGTCGCCACTGCCGATTTCGTCGTCGCGGCGGCGGCCGGCCCCAGCGGCTGCTACGGCTGCGGCGTCCACGAAATAGACGCCACCATAGAACGGTCATCCTCCTCCGGCTCCGTAACCAGGGCAATCGCGTCTTAATAACATTTTTAGAAATATGCTAACGTGCCGTGATCCGTTGACCGATGTGGAGGCAGGGGACCATGGCACAACCACCCAAGGCAACTATTCTCGATCATTTCGCTGAGCTGGACGACCCACGGGTGGAACGCACCCGACGCCACAAACTGGTGGACATCCTTGCCATCGCCATTTGCGCCACCATCTGCGGCGCCGATTCTTGGGTCCATATCGAACTCTTCGGCAAGAGCAAGCTGGCCTGGTTTCAAACCTTCCTGGAATTGCCCAGTGGCATCCCATCCCATGACACCTGCGGCGATGTTTTCGCCCGGCTGGACCCAGTGCAGTTGCAGAACTGCTTCGTGTCCTGGACCCAGGCCATCGCAGAGCTGCTGCCGGGTGCGGTGGTGGCCATTGACGGGAAGACGGCCCGACGGTCGTATGATCGGGCGGGTAACCAGGGGGCCATACACCTGGTCAGCGCCTGGGCCACGCGGAACGCCCTGACTTTGGGCCCGGTCAAGACTGCAGAGCAGTCCAATGAGATCACCGCCATTCCCCAACTGCTGGAGTTGCTGGAGTTGCACGACTGCATCGTAACCATCGACGCTATGGGATGCCAGCGGGAGATCGCCGAGCAGATCACCGACGGTGGAGCCGACTACGTGCTCGCGGTGAAGGAGAACCAGGGTCAGCTCTATGAGGGCATCCGAGACCTGTTCGAGGGGGCCGAGGCGTTGGGTTTTGACGGTGTGCCCTATGACTATGCTCAAACCGTGGACAAGGGACACGGACGAGTGGAACGGCGGGAATGCTGGACCATCACGGAGGCAAACTGCCTGGACTATCTGGACCCCCAGGGTCAATGGCCGCAACTGAAGGCGGCGGTTAGAGTGGTGGGCCACCGTCAAACCGGAGCGGGCGGCATCAGCCATCCCCGCTACTACATCAGCAGCCGGGCGGCCCCAGCGGAACAACTGCTGGCTGCCGTCAGGAGCCACTGGAGCATCGAAAACTCACTGCACTGGACGTTGGACGTAACCTTTCGCGAAGACCAGTGTCGAGTGCGCAAGGATCACGGACCACAGAACCTGGCCACACTGAGGCAGATTGGACACAACTTGTTGAAGAACGAAAGAACCTTGAAAGTGGGCATCCAAGGCAAACGGCTCAACGCCGGATGGAATGAGGACTATCTGCGCAAAGTCCTCCTCGGATAAGACGCGATTGCCCTGGCTCCGTAACCGGCAAAACTTATGTTGGCGGGCTGGTGGGGTATAATCGAAGCAATATTATGCACAGCTCTTCCGACGCCACGGTAAAGGGCTGGGGAGTGGTTGGTGGTCTGGCGGGCGCAAGCCGTGGCAGATTGAGGGTTGCGCAATCTCTTAAGTGCACCCTCTATTGTATCGAGCCACGCCACCGGCGATGTGACCGGGTTCGGCTGGCAGGAAGCGGGCGGCCTGGTAGGAGCGGCCGCCAAGGGTTCCATTTCAGGCAGCTACGCTACCGGCGCAGTCGCAGGGCAAACCGCCGGCGGTTTGGTCGGCACGTTATCAATTTATAACCCCCTCACCGGAGAAACTGCCGTCATTACAGACAGCTATGCTACCGGCGCGGTTGAAGGAACTCACGCCGCCGGCGGATTTATCGGCATCAATCGGTATGGGACTTCGATTGCCATCAGCTACGCAACCGGCCCGGTCTACGGCTTGCGAGCCGGCGGCTTCGCCGGAGACAACCACGGCATTATCCGAGACAGCTATGCCTCCGGCGCGGCTGTCGGAATGCGCTATGCCGGCGGGTTCATCGGCCGCAACCTGGGTGACGGTTCCGTCCTACGCAGCTACGCCTCGGGCGAAGTGAACTCGGCCGACTGCGCCGAGGTCGACGCTACGGCCGGCGAGCTGATCGGCATAAACGGCCGCAAAACCACGGTCACCGACAGCTACTGGGACACCACCGTATCCCGCTGCTCCACCACTTCAAGGGACATGGGCACGGGGAAGACCACTACGCAGTTGCAGGGCCCCACCGGCTACACCGGCATCTACGCCTCCTGGGATGTGGACGTGGACGACGCCGACGGCGACGGCGACCCCGCTACCGGCAAGGACGACCTGTGGGACTTCGGCACCAGCAGCCAGTATCCGGCGCTGAAGGCGGACTGGAACGGCGACGGCACGGCCACGGCGGCCGAGTTCGGAGGCCAGGGACGGACGTTGCCGCAGACGCGGCAGACGCGGCGTTCACTGGACAGCGTGGCCCAGTCGCCGGTCGATTACGACCTCGACGACGACGGCCTCATCGATATTGACAGCCTGGCCCAGCTGAACGCCCTGCGCTGGGACCTCAACGGCGACGGGCAGGTGGCGAGCGGCGACCAGGCGAGCTACGCCGCCGCCTTCCCCAACCCCGCCGCCGGCATGGGCTGCCACTCCATCGACCACGACGGCAGCGCCCTCACCCCCAACCAGCCGGTCTGCAAAGGCTACGAGCTGACGGCCAACCTGACCTTTGACAGCAACACCGACAACGTTATCGACAGCGACGACGCGGCGTACTGGAATGACGGCGCCGGCTGGGTGCCTATTGCCGCCTTCACATACGATTTCGACAGGCCCGGGTTTGACACCACTCTGGAAGGCAATAACCACACTATTGACTATCTTTTCATCAACCGTCCTAATAAAAAATCTGCTGGAAACTTTGTGGGGCTAATCGGAGCGGTTTTCACCGAGGGCCGCATTCGGAACCTCAACCTGACCAACGTGAACGTAACCGGCCATCACTATGTTGGGGGGCTGGTGGGCGTCAATGCGCATGGAGTAGTCAGCGACGTTGCGGTTTCAGGCACGGTGTCCGGCGATGACCGCGTCGGCGGGCTGGCCGGCTGCTACGGGTGCGAGGGCCAGGAGATATACGCCACGATAGAACGGTCATCCTCCTCCGGCTCCATAACCGGCAACTTCTCTTTCGTTGGCGGGCTGGTGGGGTCTAATGAAGCCAATATTACGCGAGGCTCTTCCGACGCCACCGTAAGGGGCAAGGCCGAGGTTGGCGGGCTGGTGGGCGCAAGCCATGGCAATATAGCCTCCATTGTATCGAGCCACGCCACCGGCGATGTGACCGGGCTCTGGAACGTGGGCGGCTTGGCAGGAATGGCCAGAGGAGGTTCCATTTCAGGTAGCCACGCTACTGGCGCGGTCGAAGGAAATAACGCCGGCGGTTTGGTCGGCGAGCATGGAAGTATCACCAAAAGCACCGGGAAAAATTCCGTCATTACAAGCAGCTATGCTACCGGCGCGGTTCAAGGAAATTATTCCACCGGCGGATTCGTCGGCATCAATCGCGTTTGGGCTTTGATTGCCGCCAGCTACGCGACCGGGCCGGTCAACGGCGAGGAAGCCGGCGGCTTCGTCGGATACAACGAGGGGGGCATTATCCGAGACAGCTATGCCTCCGGCTCAGTTACCGGAAGAAGCGCTGCCGGCGGGTTCATTGCCGGCTACGGGGAAGGCGACTACGGGCAAAAAGGTTCCATCCTGCGCAGCTACTCTTCCGGCGAGGTGACCCGGACCGACGATGCCGAGGGCGGGGCCACGTCCGGCGGGTTAATCGGCATGAACGGTCCCGAGCCCATGGTCATAGACATCTATTGTGACACCACCGTATCCAGCTATTCCTCCGTATTGAGCACAGGCTACACCACCGCGCAATTGCAGGGCCCCACCGGCTACACCGGCATCTACGCCTCCTGGGATGTGGACGTGGACGACGCCGACGGCGACGGCGACCCCGCTACCGGCAAGGACGACCTGTGGGACTTCGGCACCAGCAGCCAGTATCCGGCACTGAAGGCGGACTGGAACGGCGACGGCACGGCCACGGCGGCCGAGTTCGGAGGCCAGGGACGGACGTTGCCGCAGACGCAGCAGACGCGGCAGACGGACAACGAAGCCCCGACCTTCGCCGACAGCAGCGTAACGCTGCTCGTGGCGGAGAACACCGTCGCCGGCGCGGACATCGGCAATCCGCTGACCGCCGCCGACCCGGACGCCGGGGATACCCTGACCTACACTCTGGGCGGAACCGACCAGGCCCACTTCGCCATAGACAGCGCCAGCGGCCAGTTGCAGACCAAAGAGGCCCTGGACTACGAGGACCAGAGTTCTTACTCGGTGACCGTAACCGCCACCGACGGGGGCGGGCTGACGGCCAGCATCGCCGTGACTATCGAAGTAACCGACGTGAACGAGCCCCCTGCCGGCCCGACCACGCGGGAAGTTCAAGGCGAGCCTCCGGGGGACGAGCAGCCGGACGCCGAAGGGCAATCAGGTCTGGAAGGGCAGCCGGGGAACGTGCGGCTCAACCTGCGTTCCAAAGGCCGCGGGGTGCGGGTCATCTGGGACGCTCCGGAAGAAGCGGGCGCAGAAACCTACTACCAGGTGCGCCGCCGGCCGGACTTGGCAGGCAGCGACTACACAGTCATCGCCAGCCGGGTGGTCGACGCCAACGGCGACGGCGAAGTCAGGCATCGCACCGAAAGCTCTGAGCTGGAGGCGGAGCAGACCTACTGGTACTCGGTGCGGGCCTTCGCCGGAGACGGCCAGGCGCTGGGGGAATGGACGGAAGGGGTCAGCATAACGCTGCCGGCCGCCGCCGACCCTGTCGCAGCCAAAGAGGAACGGCAGGCCCCGGCCAACCAGGCCCCGGCTTACGCCGCCGCCAGCGCGACGCTCAGCGTGGCGGAGAACACCGCCGCCAACACCAACATCGGCAACCCGGTGGCGGCCACCGACCCGGACGCCGGAGATACGTTTACCTACACTCTGGGTACGACGGCGGACGACGGCCACTTCGCCATAGACAGCGCCACCGGCCAGTTGCGGACCAGCGGCGCCCTGGACTACGAAGGCAAGAGTTCCTACGCGGTCACAGTGACGGCCACCGACGGCGGCGGGCTGGCCGCCAGCATCGCGGTTACCGTCAGCGTAACCGACGTGAACGAGGCCCCGGCCTACGCCAACGCCAGCGCAAGCCTGAGCGTGGCGGAGAACACCGCCGCCGGCGCGGACATCGCCAACCCGCTGACCGCCGCCGACCCGGACGCCGGAGATACGCTGACCTACACCCTGGGCGGTGATGACAAAGACCACTTCTCCATAGATTCCGCCAGCGGCCAGCTGAAAACCAAAGGCGCCCTGGACTACGAGGGGAAGAGTTCCTACGCGGTGACGGTGACCGCCAGCGATGGCGACGGCCTGTCGGCCAGCATCACCGTGGCCATCAACGTAACCAACGTGAACGAGGCCCCGGCCTACGCCAACGCCAGCGCAAGCCTGAGCGTGGCCGAGAACACCGCCACCGGCGCGGACATCGGCAGCCCGGTTACGGCCGCCGACCCGGACGCCGGAGATACGCTGACCTACACTCTGGGTACGACGGCGGACGACGGCCACTTCGGCATAGATTCAGCCAGCGGGCAGTTGCGGACCCAGGGCGCCCTGGACTACGAGGGCCAGAGTTCTTACAGCCTAACCGTAACCGCCACCGATAGCGACGGGCTGGCCGCCAGCATCGGCGTGACCGTCACGGTTACGGATGTGGCGGACACGCCGCCGGGCCAACCGGATGCACCTGGCTTCATCAAGGTCAAGGAAACACGCTTCAGGATTACGTGGACGGCGCCGGCGGCGGGTTCTTCCCCCATTACCGGCTACGGCATCCAGTACAAGTTGGCCTCGGCGGAAGACTCCGCTTACGCTGACGTGAAGCCCACGCCCACCGGGACCGGCACCGGCTACAACCTGGTGAACCGGAGCGGACAGACCATAGCCAAGGAAACTTCCTACACGGTGCGGGTGCGCGCCCGTAACACGGAGGGTTGGGGCCCCTGGTCTGACCCGGCCGTTGCTGCCACAGCCGGCGGGGCCCCGGCCAACCAGGCCCCGGCCTACGCCAACGCCAGCGCAACCGTCAGCGTAGCCGAGAACACCGTCGCCGGCGCGAACATCGGCAGCCCGGTAACGGCCACCGACTCGGACGCCGGAGATACGCTTACCTACACTCTGGGTACGACGGCGGACGACGGCCACTTCGCCATAAACTCCGCCACCGGCCAGCTGCAGACCAACGGCCCGCTGGACTATGAGAGCCAGAGTTCTTACGCGGTGACGGTAACCGCCAGCGACGGCGGCGGCCTGTCGGCCAGCATCGCCGTGGCCATCAACGTAACCAACGTCAACGAGGCCCCGGCCTACGCTGATGACAGCGCAACCCTCAGCGTGGCCGAGAACACCGCCGCCAACACCAACATCGGCAGCCCGGTAGCCGCTGCCGACCCGGATGATGGGGATACGCTGACCTACGCTTTGGGTGGCGCGGACCAAGGCCACTTCGCCATAGACTCGGCTACCGGCCAGCTGCAGACCAACGGCCCGCTGGACTATGAGAGCCAGAGTTCTTACGCGGTGACGGTAACCGCCAGCGACGGCGGCGGCCTGTCGGCCAGCATCGCGGTGAACGTCGGCGTTACCGACGTGGCCGAGCAAGCCGCCGGGCCGGACCTCCCGGAAATGTCAGGAATGATCTTCTATGCCCGGGGGCGGGTAACGCTGCTCTGGGATCGTGTGGACGGGGCGAAATATTACGAGCTTCTGCGGGATGGAGCGCCAATGTTCGTTGTACGCTCGGAAGCTAAGGGCAAGTACTACTTCGACTACCCCCCCGTTGGAGCTGACTACGAATACCGGGTCACTGCGTACAGCGCATCGGACGTCGCGTTGGCGACAATGGCGGAGGCAGTGTCAGCCAGGTAGCGGGAAGAGGAATCCGATGCAGGCAGGGCAGAAGTTCAAGTCTGATGACTATCAGGCAACGGCGGTCTTTATCGAAAGACAAGGCCGGGTCATGCTCAGATGGGATGAGGTTATTGACCTCGATACGGGTCAATGATGGCACACTCTACTACGACGATAACGTGGAGAAGGGCGTTGACTACGAGTACGTCATCACCGCCTACGACGACGATGACGCCGTCCTGGCGGTAATGACCGCGGCGACGGGGGATTAGCCGGGAGGCCGGCCGCCATCCTGGTCAACGCCAGCCTGAACTTCCTGCGTCGGGACGGATGGTTTCCGGAAAGAATGTCCATGCCGTTGCGGGCCAAGACCTGCGCCTTCCAACCTCAGCTCACCATCGCCCGCCTTTTCGGACAACCTTCACTCTGACTTTGCAATCGTCCTGGCCGTGCAATTCGCCAATCCCTGGCCGGTGTGCAAACCGTCGCCGCAACGGCGATTCCAGAACCCCCACCTCTGGATGGGGCCGGTTGGATGGGGCCGGTTTAGCGCGACTGTGCACACGCCACCAGGTCTCCGGTACATATCCTCTGTATAATGTTTCGACCTACCCTTGTATCCGCGTATCCGCATGGAGTGAACGCTAATGAGCTATCAGGGAAGTCAGGAAGAGCAGGACGGCCCTTTCGCCGAGCTGCTGGGCATTCGCCCCGGCGAGTCTGCGGATGGAGTGGGCACCGCGTTCATGACCGTTGAGGACAAGCACCGGCAGCGGGCCGGCGTCGTGCAGGGTGGCATCCTGGTGGCCCTGGCGGACTACGCCCTTCTTCCGTGCCTGCCGTTCTGTGCTAAAAGAGGGCGAGCACGCGGTAACCATCGAACTGAAACTGAACTTCATCGCACCGGCCCGGGACGGCGAGCTGACGGCCCGCAGCGCCATCAAGAATCGCGGCGGTCGTATCATCGTGGGCGATATGGAGATATTCGGCGCTGACGGGACTTTAATCGCCACCGGCATCGGTACCTATATGACGGTTTTCGCCCGTTCCGCCACTCCAGCTACCGATTCTGACTAACCGTCCGGCTGCGAAAGTCGCATTGTCCCCAGCGCTCACGCGTACCCACTGCGTCAAACCAAACCGGCCTACTGTCATTGCGAGCGCAGCGTGGCAATCTCGTCGCCGCAGCAATGGTGGTTCGCCAACGTGTACTAAACCGCATCGAGATTGCCACGTCGCTGCGCTCCTCGCAATGACAGGTTAAAGTGGGTACGGGTGAGGCCGCCCAGGGCAATCGCGTCTTATCCGAGGAGGACTTTGCGCAGATAGTCCTGATTCCATCCGGCGTTGAGCCGTTTGCCTTGGATGCCCACTTTCAAGGTTCTTTCGTTCTTCAACAAGTTGTGTCCAATCTGCCTCAGTGTGGCCAGGTTCTGTGGTCCGTGATCCTTGCGCACTCGACACTGGTCTTCGCGAAAGGTTACGTCCAACGTCCAGTGCAGTGAGTTTTCGATGCTCCAGTGGCTCCTGACGGCAGCCAGCAGTTGTTCCGCTGGGGCCGCCCGGCTGCTGATGTAGTAGCGGGGATGGCTGATGCCGCCCGCTCCGGTTTGACGGTGGCCCACCACTCTAACCGCCGCCTTCAGTTGCGGCCATTGACCCTGGGGGTCCAGATAGTCCAGGCAGTTTGCCTCCGTGATGGTCCAGCATTCCCGCCGTTCCACTCGTCCGTGTCCCTTGTCCACGGTTTGAGCATAGTCATAGGGCACACCGTCAAAACCCAACGCCTCGGCCCCCTCGAACAGGTCTCGGATGCCCTCATAGAGCTGACCCTGGTTCTCCTTCACCGCGAGCACGTAGTCGGCTCCACCGTCGGTGATCTGCTCGGCGATCTCCCGCTGGCATCCCATAGCGTCGATGGTTACGATGCAGTCGTGCAACTCCAGCAACTCCAGCAGTTGGGGAATGGCGGTGATCTCATTGGACTGCTCTGCAGTCTTGACCGGGCCCAAAGTCAGGGCGTTCCGCGTGGCCCAGGCGCTGACCAGGTGTATGGCCCCCTGGTTACCCGCCCGATCATACGACCGTCGGGCCGTCTTCCCGTCAATGGCCACCACCGCACCCGGCAGCAGCTCTGCGATGGCCTGGGTCCAGGACACGAAGCAGTTCTGCAACTGCACTGGGTCCAGCCGGGCGAAAACATCGCCGCAGGTGTCATGGGATGGGATGCCACTGGGCAATTCCAGGAAGGTTTGAAACCAGGCCAGCTTGCTCTTGCCGAAGAGTTCGATATGGACCCAAGAATCGGCGCCGCAGATGGTGGCGCAAATGGCGATGGCAAGGATGTCCACCAGTTTGTGGCGTCGGGTGCGTTCCACCCGTGGGTCGTCCAGCTCAGCGAAATGATCGAGAATAGTTGCCTTGGGTGGTTGTGCCATGGTCCCCTGCCTCCACATCGGTCAACGGATCACGGCACGTTAGCATATTTCTAAAAATGTTATTAAGACGCGATTGCCCTGTGAGGCCGCCAGCGTGGTTGGCATACTCGGGCGGAACGGTTATAATCTGAACCAGACGGAGGTGGCGGTGTGCGCATCCCCATGAAAGTTGACTACGGCGTCCGTGCGTTGGTCGAGCTGGCCATGCACTACGGCGACATACCGGTGCAGACCGCGACCATCGCCTACCGGCAGGGTATCCCAGAGCCGTATCTGGAACGCCTGATGTCCACATTGAACAAGAGTGGATTCGTCCACAGCCGCCGCGGGCCCCAGGGCGGGCACCTGCTCGCACGCACCCCTTCTGACATCAACCTGTATGACATCATGCAGGAGCTAGACGGCAACGCTTCACCACTGGATTGCCTGACACTCCCCACCGATTGCATGTTTGCCGATTCATGCGCCCAGAAAGAAATCTGGCAATCCGTTGAGGACTCCATCCAGCAGGTGCTGGAAGCCACCACGTTGAGCCACCTCGCGGAGCGCCAAAGCGCCCTCATCGACGCGGCAGACCGGAGGGAAGCATTGCAGCCCGCCGAACCGCCGGTTCCCGTTTAGTCACCAGGGCAGGTCTGCTTGACAACTCTGAAATTCGGGCGATAAACTGACGAAATGCCGCTCCAGCAACTGCCATTTTGCAACTGCGCCTGTCCCTCCAAATAGGGGGCAGACGAATCAACGTTCGCCCCGCCTGCGCCCAGCAATTACCGCCTGACGGTTTTGGGGCTCGGGTTTTTCTTTGTAGCAACGGGCCGCGCCGTTCCCAGGCATGGCCGCGATCCGCAACCCAGGAACCGCCAACCGGGAGGAATCCGAAATGGTCCAACCCCTTCGCTTGACCCCAGATCAGGTCAAACGCTACAGCCGACACATCATCATGCAGGATGTGGGCAGCGCCGGCCAACGCAAGATGATGGAATCCAGCGCGCTGATTATCGGGGCTGGCGGCCTCGGCTCCCCCTCCGCCGTATACCTGTCGCTGGCCGGCGTCGGCAAAATCGGCATCGTCGATTTCGACGTGGTGGAGCTTTCCAACCTGCAGCGGCAGATTTTGCACCATACGCCCGACGTGGGTCGCCCCAAGGTGCAGTCGGCCAAAGACAACATCCTGTCCTACAACCCCGAAGTCGAAGTGGTACTCCACGAAACCTGGCTCACCTCGGAAAACGCCTTTGACATCATCGGACAGTACGACATCGTCATCAACGGCGCTGACAACTTCGCCACGCGCTACCTGGTAAACGACGCCTGCTATCTGCTCAACAAACCGTTGATCGACGGCAGCATCCTCATCTTCGACGGCCAGGCCACCGTGTTCCTGCCGGGCGAGGGCTGCTACCGCTGCCTGTTCCCGGCCCCGCCACCGCCCGGCATGGTGCCCAACTGCGCCGAAGCCGGCGTCCTGGGCGCACTGACCGGACTGGTCGGCTCAATTCAGGCCACCGAAGCCTTGAAGCACATCCTCGGCATCGGCGAGAGTCTGTCCTCCCGACTGCTGGTTATCGACGCCCTGAGTATGCAGTTCCGCGAAGTGCGTTTGCGGCGCAACCCCAGCTGCCCGCTCTGTGGCGACAACCCCACCGTCACCGAACTCATCGACTACGAAGTTTTCTGTGGCGTGGCCGAAATTCCGGAACCCGCCGCCATCGCGGCCGGCGCAGTGTAACCTCCTCCGTTCTCACCTCTCGCCGCTGTGGAATTGCATCCATGCCCGCCAAGGCAACATACAAGGGAATCCTGGCCACCATTGGCGACACGCCGCTGGTGGAGTTGCAAAACCTGACCCCCAACCCCAACGTACACATCTACGCCAAGTTGGAAGGACAGAACCCCACCGGCAGCGTGAAAGACCGCATCGGCCTCAGGATGATCGAACTCGCCGAGGCGGATGGCGAGATTACTCCCAACCGAACCATCCTGGAGCCCACTTCCGGCAATACCGGAATCTCCCTTGCTTTGGTCGGCCGGCTGAAGGGTTACAAAGTCAAGGTCGTCATGCCCGAGAACGTGTCGCCCGAACGCACCATGCTGCTGGAGGCCTACGGTGCGGAGATTGTCTACTCGGACGGCACCCTGGGCACCAATGGCAGTGTGGTCATGGCCCAGGAAATTGTGGAAAAGAATCCGCACGACTACCTGATGCTTTACCAGTACGGCAACGAGGGTAACCCGGAGGCTCACTACCAGGGCACCGGTCAGGAAATCGTCGAGGCCCTGCCCGACGTGGACGTGTTCGTGGCCGGCCTGGGCACCGGCGGCACCCTAATGGGCAACGCCCGCCGCCTCAAGGAGCACCGCAGCGACATCAAAATCATCGCCGTTGCGCCGGAACCCGACGACTTCATTTCCGGCCTGCGCCGCCTCGAAGACGGCTTCATCCCGCCCATCCTGGACATCAGCCTGCTGGACAACCGCCTCCTCGTCAACAGCTTCGATTCCTTCTACATGACCAAGCAGCTGCTGGACAAGGAAGGTATCTTCGCCGGCATCTCTTCCGGGTCGGTCATCGCCGGCGCCCTGAAACAGGCTGACCGAATGGAAGGCGGCAACGTGGTGTGCCTGCTGGCGGACGGCGGGTGGAAATACCTGAGCAGCCAACTCTGGACCAAGGACTACGAAACCCTGGCCAAAGAAACCCAGGGCAAAATCTGGTGGTAACCAACCCCGCAAACCCACGCACCGACGGGCGGCGCCTCCAAAGCGCCGCTACTTTTCATTGCTCCCCGCGCCGCAACCATTGAGCCGCCTCTCCCTTGATGGGTGAGGGTTAGGGTGAGGGCCGGACCCCGAGCCTCACTACCCGCAACACCCGCCTCCTGTATTGCTCCGACCCTACGCCAATGCTATAATGTCGCGAAACATCGCCCTGTTGTGGGATGGCAGCAACCCGGACGCAGCCGATCCCCAACGAGAGGTTTATTGGGACAAGTAAGCGGGGCGCAAACCCGCTTACTTGTTTAAAGCCTCGTGGGACATGCACAAAATAAACGAACCTCAACCAGCGGGGGACCACGATGAAAAGCGATTTCATGATGGCATTAAATCAGCTATCCGCTGAACGTGGTCTGGCCAAAGACCAGGTGCTAAGTGCCATCGAAGTTGCCCTGGCCTCGGCATTCCGCCGTGATGACCCGGCGGGCGGGCAAAATCTGTCCGTAAAACTTAACCCCAACACGGGTGACATCAGCATCTTCGCACTGCGCACCGTGGTCGATGAGGTGGAATCCCCGGAAACTGAAATCATCCTCGCCGAAGCGCGGGCAACTCGCCCCAACATTCAGGTGGGCGACGAAATCGCAGAGTCCGAAGAAGTCCCTCACGACGCCAGCCGGATCGCCGCCCAAACCGCCCGCCAAGTCATCATGCAGCGCCTGCGGGAAGCGGAGCGGGAAAAGATTTTCGAGGAATACTCCGCCTATGAGGGCGAGCTGATTAACGGCAACATCGAGAGCGTCGAAAAAGGCCCCACGGTATTCGTCAATCTGAACCCCCATCAGGCCCAGAACCAGAACCGCGCGCGCGGAATCATGCGTCCCGACAACCAGGTCGGCAACGAGCGGTACCGCAAGGGTCAAAACCTCAAAGTATTGCTGGTTGAAGTGCAGCAAACCCCCCGCGGCCCCGAAGTCGTGGTCAGCCGCTCCCATCGGGACCTCCTCCGTCGGCTCATGGAGTCGGAAGTGCCCGAAATCGGCAACGGTACCGTGGAAATCCGCGCCATCGCCCGCGATCCCGGAGTCCGGAGCAAAGTCGCCGTGGCATCGCACCAGGAAGGAGTTGACCCGGTTGGCTCCTGCATCGGCTTGCGCGGCAACCGCATCCAGAGCATCGTCAACGAACTCCAGGGCGAAAAAATCGATGTCATTGAGTGGGACTCGAACCCCCGTGTCCTGATTGCCCGGGCGTTGAGTCCGGCCGACGTGACCGCCGTGGAAGTCGTCGCGGACGAAAGCACCGCCTACGTGGTGGTGCCAGAAAATCAAATGTCGCTCGCCATCGGCCGGGACGGTCAAAACGCCCGTCTCGCCGCCCGCTTGTCCGGCTGGCGCCTGGACATCAAGAACGTTGAACAGTGGAGTGCCCTCCGAGCGGCGCGCGCTGCTGAAGCTGCCCGTGCTGAGGCGACCCGCCTCGCTGAAGCGGAAGTCGTCGCCGCCCAAGAAGCCCGACGCGCCGCCGAAGCAGCAGAAATGGCCGGCGCCATGCCCGTCGCCGAGGCGGCGGCAGCCGCAATCGCCGAGACTGGCCTCGTTACAGAAGCGACAGGCGCTGGCGAAGTCGTTGAAGTTGTCGCCCAGGTTGAGGCTGCCATCGAAGCGGCTGTCCCGGCCCTCGTCGAAGAACTCGCCCCACCAGAGACCATCGTTCCTGAACCGGTAGCCACGGAATCCGCAGTCGTGGAAGCCGTCGCGGCCCCGGTCGAAGCAGAGCCGGAGATTGACGAGGACGCGCTCCTCGATGCGCTCATCGCCGCCGAAGAATCGGCAGCCGTGGAGCCCGCCATCGCCGCGGCTAACCAACCCGCCGGCGTGGGTCTCAGCGTCGATGCCCTGGACGACCTGACCATCGAAGATGTCATCGACGACGAATCGGCTGAATTCGACGACGAGGAAGAGGAAGAAGAGCTGCCCGAAGACATGGGCGACCTGCTGGCCGGGTTGCCTAGTCTCGCCCCCGACGCCGGCAAGATTCGGTTCGCCGAAGACATTGTTGGCGATTTCAGAGGCGGCGAGGGACGACGACGACGCGGTGGCGGCGCTCGTCGCGGTGGCAACGTTCCCGGTGCCCGTGGGCCGGGTGCTCGCCGTCGGTAATCAGGTAAGCGCCATTCCGAAAGCGCGACACATCCCGGAACGTAGCTGCGTCGCCTGTGGTCGTAAACTCGCCAAAGGCGAGTTGATCCGGCTCGTCCGCACGCCCGGCGGTCCAATCCTGGTGGACGAATCCGGTCGGCAAAATGGCCGCGGCGCCTACGTCTGCCACCAGGCAATCTGCTGGGAAAAAGCCCTGACCAAACGGGCCCTTGAACGCAGCCTCCGTGGTCCAGTCTCCGCCGAGGACCTGAATGTACTGAGGCGATACTTTATCGAAACTTTCACATCTTGCCCCGCCAACAATGGGTCTGGCGATTCCGGCAACGCAGCAACCACACACGGGCGACGCTAACCGCGTAACCCAACCGGAACGCCAGTCGCTCCGTTGATGAAGAGGTGTTGAATATGACCACTGAACAACGCCAGGCGGGTAACCGAAACCCCCGTCGTGGCGAAGTACGCCGCAATACACCCCGGTCCCTCACCCTGCCGGATTCACTAACCGTCAAGGAACTGGCCGAGTTGCTCGACCAATCCGACGTGGATGTTATCAAGCAGTTGATGCGCCACGGGATTATGGTGTCCGTCAACCAGGCCATCGACTACCAGGTGGCCACCGTTGCCGCCGCCGCCTACAGTGTGCGTACCCGACAGGCCGACACCGCCGGCGAAACCGGCGCCCTCACCGCCAACCTGGGTGTTGAAAACGACGCGGACATGAAGCAGCGGCCCCCGGTGGTCACCATCCTGGGCCACGTTGACCACGGCAAAACCAGCCTGCTGGACTACATCCGCAACTCATCCGTGGTTGACAAGGAAGCGGGCGGCATAACCCAGCACATCGGCGCCTATCAGGTCGAACGCGATGGGCAGCCGATAACTTTCCTCGACACACCCGGCCATGCCGCTTTCACCGCCATCCGCTCTCGCGGCGCCCGCGTCACCGACATCGCAGTCCTGGTGGTTGCCGCTGACGATGGCATCATGCCCCAAACCGACGAAGCCATCTCCCACGCCAAGGCTGCTGAGGTTCCCATCGTCGTCGCCATCAACAAGATGGACCTGCCCGACGCTCAGCCCGATGTCATCTATCGCCAGCTCAGCGAGCGCAACCTTCTGGTCGAACAGTGGGGCGGCGACGTTATCGCCGTGTCGCTGTCGGCCCAAACCGGCAATGGCGTGGGCGACCTGCTGGAAAACCTCTCCGTGCTTGCCGAGGTTCTGGAGCTCAAGGCCAATCCCGACCGCTCCGCCGCCGGCGTCATCATCGAAGCCACCCTGGACCGACGCCGTGGGCCAACGGCAACCGTGCTGATACAAACCGGAACCCTGCGCGTCGGCAATCAGATCGTGGCCGGCGGATCCTGGGGACGGGTCCGCGCCATTGCCGACGAACGCGGCGACCCCATGGATGTCATCCTGCCCGGCTCCCCCGGCGTCATTACCGGGTTGAACGCCACGCCGGAAGCCGGCGACATTCTGCAGGTGGTTTCCGACGACCGAACCGCCCGCCAAATCGCCACCCGACACGGCCAACGCACTGGCACCGGCAACCTGGATACCGTCCTCACCTTGGACAACGTGGTCAAACAGATCGATGCCGGCGACGTGAAAGAACTGGTCCTGGTCGTAAAGGCCGATGTGCAGGGTAGTGTGGAAGCGGTCACCCAATCCGTTGAAAAACTGTCTGAAGGCGACGTCAAGGCCCGCGTCATTCACTCCGGTTCCGGCTCAGTCAGCGATTCCGACGTCCAGCTGGCGGCGGCGTCCCACGGAATCGTAATCGCGTTCAACGTCGGTTTTGAGATTGGCGCTGAACGAACCGCCGACCGTCTTGGCGTCGAAGTTCGTAACTACCAGATAATCTACCGCTTGTTGGAAGACGTCGAACAGGCGCTACAGGGAATGCTGGAGCCCGTTTTCGAGGCTGTTACAATCGGCCGCGCCGAAGTCCGGGAAATCTTCGAAGGCCGCCGTGGTGTTCGCATCGCCGGTTGTCGCGTGCTGGACGGACGCATCGTGCGCGACAGTTCGGTACGCATCATGCGAGACGATAAGCAGGTGTTGGAAGGCGCAATCTCCAGCCTCCGCCACTTCCGCGACGAGGTTAACCAGGCTACTGCCGGCACCGAATGCGGCATCGTGCTCAACGGTTTCAACGACTATGCTGAAGGCGATGTTATCGTGGCGTACCGCATGGAGCGCGCCAACTAACCACCGGTTCGGTGGCGCTATGACCGCCAACTCCGGCCGGCGCCACCGAGAACCCACCCTGGGAAGCGACACTTATGACCGACCGCAGGCGAATCGAACGTGTGAACGGGGTACTGAGGCAGGAAATTTCGGCCCTGATCCTGTCCCAGTTGAACGACCCCCGATTGAAGGGCCTCATCTCCATCACTCAGGTGCGCACCGCGCCGGATCTGCGCAACGCCCGGGTATACATCAGCGTCATGGGGGGCGAAGCGCTACGGCAGGAGGCTCTGGAAGGTATTCGGTCATCCGCCGCTTACCTGCGTCGGGAACTGCGGGATCGAGTGTCGTTGCGTTATATCCCCTTCCTGAAATTCGACCTGGACGACGCCATGCTAGAAGCCGACCGCCTCATGCGCATCATCGACGAACTTCCACCCGATACGGTGGGCAGCGACCGTCCGGTAAACTCGGCAGAACGGACCTGACGTAATGGCCGCCAACGACCGTATAACACCGGCGACCGTATGACACCGACGGTCAACGGGTTCCTCAATTTCTACAAGCCGGTCGGCATCACCTCCATGGAAGCCCTCCGGCGGGTGAAACGCATCACCCGCCAGCGCAAAAAAGTTGGCCATGCCGGCACCATGGACCCGCTGGCCGAGGGCGTGCTACCCATCTGCTTTGGGCAGGCCACGCGCCTCATGGAACAGGTCGTGTCGGGTCGGAAGCGGTACGTTATGGAAGTGCGACTGGGTGAATCCAGCACCACCTACGACGCCGAAGGTGAAATAACCACCGTTGCAGACCCCACCGGCATTTCCCGCCACCGGATTGAGCAGGAGTTGCAACAATTCATCGGCGTTATCGACCAGGTGCCGCCGATGTACAGCGCAATCAAAGTGGACGGCCAGCGATTGTACGACCTGGCCAGAGCCGGCAAGGTCGTCGAACGGCGTCCCCGTCAAGTCGAAATCCACGCCATCACCATCGACACGCTGGACTTGCCCCGGCTCTTCCTGACCGTCGATTGTGGCCGCGGCACCTATATGCGGTCGGTTGCTCACGACCTGGGCACAGCGTTGGGTTGCGGCGGTTACGTTACCGCCCTGGCCCGCGTCTACTGCGGCGGCTTCTCGGCGCCCGAGAGCATAACCCTCGATGGCCTCGAGGCAGCCGGGGACGATTGGCAAGCGCTGATCCATCCGGTGGACTGGGCTCTCCGCGAACTGCCGACGTTGACCCTGTCCCATCTCGAAGCACAGGCCATGCGCAACGGCCAAGCTGTCTTCTCGAGCGTTGAGCTTGGAGACGGGCCAGATGGCGAACAACGCCGCGCCTACGACCCGGAAGGTCTGTTCCTGGCGCTGGTTCAGTATCAATCCGACCGCCAGCTATGGCAGCCCACCCGGGTGTTTCAGAACCACGAACCATCACCTTATGCCGTGCCGACTGCATAATCCTGGATGCTCCGCGCGGTGGGCGCCGCTGCCAGATTCTAATGGAAGCGAGTAGCCCGAATTGCCAACGTTGCAGCCGCCTGATGGGTGTCCGCTCCAGCTACACGTTTCGGCCCCGCGGCGGTGGCGTCGGCATCACCAAATGCAACCGTTGTGCGATACGACACTGGCCGATGCTGCGCCGCTCGCTCATCGCCGGCCTAGTCGTCGGAACGGCGCTGACTGCCCTCAACCAGGGAGACACCATTTTGGTGGGCCAACTTACCAGCGCACTGGCGTGGAAAATCCCACTCACCTATTGCGTGCCCTTTCTGGTTGCCACCTACGGAGCCCTCTCCAACAGCCGCAACTAACCCCAGCGGGTATGCCGACCATACGCCTGAGCCGGTCGAAGAACCAGAGCCTCTAGTACTGGCGCAAAACCTCCACCACACGCCCCTTAACTTCCACGTTGCTGGCGTCAACAATAATGGGCTCCATGGTGCTGTTGGCCGGCTGAAGGCGCACGTGCGAGCCTTCCCGGTAGAATTTTTTCAGCGTGGCTTCTTCTTCTTCACGCAACCACGCCACCACCATCTCCCCGTTGCGGGCGGTGTTGGTTGGCTTGATGACCACGACGTCACCGTCGTCGATCAGCGCGTCAATCATGGACGTGCCTTTGACCGACAAAGCAAAGAGTGTGCCGTGCTTCTTCTTCAATTCGGGCCGGACTTCCACGGTATCAAACTCAACCGACCCAACGCTGCCCTCCGACGAGAACGCCGGAATCGGCTGGCCGGCAGCGATGTAGCCAACAATCTGGACGCGAACCGCGCCGTTGGCCACCGGCTGTCCGGTCTCGTCCAGCAACTCAATGCCTCGGGCCACTTCCGAGCGACGCTTCAGGTAGCCGTCCCGCTCCATCAGACGCAAATTGTAATCAACCACCGAGGTGCTGCTGATTTGGCAGCCTTTCTGAATATCCCGCACCGTGGGCGGGATGCTATTTTCATCGAGAAACTGCTGGATAAATTCCAGGATCGCCTTTTGTCGGGGTCGCAGGCTTTTTTGCGCTGCCATCAGTGACCACCTCCGGGCCGGAATGAATTACGTAATGTCGCGAAAACTAATGTTCGGCACAGGTATTCTAAATCCGAGGAAACCGTTTGTCAACGCGGTGGCGTCACCCAGGGAACGACCGGCCAAAATTACCGGTCAGGAGCCGGCAGTAACGGCCGGCTAACTCGCTTCCATCTTCTGCAACGCCGCAGCCAACCGGGCCTTGCGGCGGGAAGCGTTGTTCTTGTGCAGCACGCCCTTGCGCGCCGCAATGTCCAGCAGGCTCATGGCCTTGCGGACGGACTCTGCCGAACTGGAGTCACCGGCAGCCATTGACCGGCGAGCCTGAACAATAGCGGTACGGGTGGTGCGACGGACACTCAAATTGCGTGCGTAGCGTTTCACGGATTGGCGCGTGGCCTTTTGGGCGGGCAAGAGGGCAACTCCTGAAATGTGACGGGTTCCATCTGCAAGTCTACGTAATAGATGGTATCAAACGGCAGGGAAAATGTCATCCGACGCGGGGCCCGGTCGCGGGCTTTCTATGCTCAAACATTCGATGTTCAAATAAAGGTGATCACTAAAAACCCGCCGGCCCGGTTACCCCGCCATATTCGCATCTATTCACGCCTCCCGCCCCGCTACGCTCCAATCGACGCATCCCGGCTCGCAACATCCATTATAATGGCCCCCTACAATGACCTTGGAAGCGTTCCCTTGGCGATCCGGGTCAACCAATCACGTTCAAGAACCCTCGATATTGGCGCCGGCGCCCGATACTGATGGCGGCGCCCGATCACCGGCCCGCCGCGAACCACCCAGCGCGCCCTTAGGAGACCCGATATGTCAATCACCAGCCTGACCCGCAGCGCCGTTTACGGCCAGAATGGAATGGTGTCCTCCGATTCTCCCCTGGCAGCATCCGTGGGCTTGCGGGTTTTGCAGGATGGCGGCACCGCGTTCGACGCAGCCCTCGCCGTGGCTGCCGTCGAGTGCGTAACCATCGTTCCCATGTGTGGCCTCGGCGGCGACTCGTTCATCCTCGCCTACGATGCCAACTCGGGCGCCGTCACCAATATCAACAGCAGCGGAGCCGCTGCCGCCGGCGCCGAGGCCGAGTATTACCGCCAACAGGGTCTCGCTCTAATGCCCATCGCCGGCCCCCACTCGGTGTCGGTCCCCGGCGAAGCGGCAGCCTGGGAGGCGCTGCACCGGAAATTCGGCACGCTGCCCTTTGCCGAACTGCTGGCCCCGGCCATCAAATACGCCGAGCGCGGTTTTCCGGTGCCGCCGCGCATCGCCCGGGTGTTCGCCAACAGCGCCGAACTGCTGGCCCGTTTCAGCGCCACTGCCGACATCTATCTCAGCAACGGCCGGCCACCCCGCGAAGGTGAGCTACTGGCCAACCCGGACCTGGCCGCCAGCATCCGGCAGGTTGCCCAGGGTGGCGCCGACGCTTTCTATCGCGGCCACCTGGCCGACCAGATGGTGGCGGGACTGAACGGCGCGGGCGGACTGTTCACCGAGACCGACTTCAACAACCATCAGGCCGTGGTTGGCGACGCCATCAGCGCCGACTATCGCGGACATCGCGTCTACCAGACCCGCCCGCCGTCCCAGGGATTCCTGCTGCTGGAGATGCTCAACATCGTCGGCGGCCACGACCTTACCTCAATGACGCCCAACTCCGCTGACGCCATTCACCTGCTGGTCGAATCCAAGAAAATTGCCTACTCCGACCGCAACCGGCTGGCCGGAGACCCCAACTTCGTAGACTGGCCGCTGGACGGATTGCTGTCCCCGGAATACGCCGCGATGCGGCGCGACCAGATTCACCCCTTCCAGGCCGGCGCCGAGGTGAGACCACTAACCCCGGTGGACGGTCGTGGGGACACCACCTACTTCTGCGTGGCAGACGGCGCCGGCAATGCCGTCAGCTGGATCCACAGCCTCTCTAACGGCTTTGGTTCCGGGGTGGTGGCGCCGGGCACCGGAGTTCTGTTCAACAACCGCGCCGGACGCGGCTTCACCCTCGAAGCCGCCCACCCCAATGTCATCGCTCCCGGCAAGCGCACCATGCACACGCTGAACTGCTACCTCACCACCGTGGACGGCGCGGTGGCCATCGTCGGCGGCACGCCCGGCGGCGACTTCCAGCCCCAGTGCGGCATCCAGATGCTGACCAAACTCATTGACGGCGGCCTGCAAGCGCAGGATGCCGTGGAATCGCCCCGCTGGCACAGCTTCCCCGGCACTGATCCCGCCACCATCAACCGCCCCGGCGAGCTGCGCGTAGAGGTCGGGATGCCCGACGACACCATCCGCGACCTTACTCGCATGGGTCACAACGTGGTGCAAAATCCCCTCGGCGCGTACCACGGCGTGGTGCAACTCATCGTCCGCGACCCGCGTCGTGGCGTCCTAACCGGAGCCTCCGACCCTCGCGGCGACGGCCAGGCCGTGGGTTTCTGACCGACTCCAATCCCGCCGTCATCACGAGCGCGGAAGCGCAATGCCCACCTCGTCCCTCGCGCTTCACGCCTCAGGAAAGTAGTAAACCGCCGGCAAGCCCCGGTAACGCTCATCCAGATCCATCCCATACCCAACCACAAAGTGATTCGGGACGGTGAACCCCACGTAATCGTAGGCGATGGCGACTTCCCGCCGCTCCGGTTTGTCCAGCAAGGTACACAGACGCAGCGACGCCGGGCCCATTTCACGCAAATGGTCGGACACGGCCGCCAGCGTGTGGCCGGTATCGGAAATATCGTCCACGAGCAGCACGTGCCGCCCTGTGATGTTGGCCGCCAGCGGTGTGCCCTCGATGCTGACCGCGCCGGACGATTCGGTGCCGCTACCGTAACTGCTGGCCCGGATGTACTCGACCCGCAGCACATCGGCCTGCAACTGGCGCATCAGGTCGGCGGCAAACACGGCGGCGCCCTTCAGCACACAGACCAGCACCAAGCCAACGCCGGCGTAATCCCGATCAATGTTGGCCGCCAACTGCGCCACCGCGGCCCGCAACTCCGCTTCCGACAGCAGGAGAACCATGTCGTCCGTTGGAGCCATGGCCATTCTCCCACCGCGCCGTCAGGAACGGGAATCTAAACGTCCAGGTTGCGCACTTCCGTGGCGTGGCTCTGGATGAAATTCTTGCGCGGGCCGACCTGTTCACCCATCAGCATCTCGAACACATCGTGAGCCTCGGCCAGGTCATGGGCAGACACGCGCAGCATCTTCCTCGTTTCGGGATTCATTGTCGTGTCCCAAAGCTGGTCGGCGTTCATCTCCCCCAGGCCCTTGTAGCGTTGTATCGATGGCTCGGCGCGCGCGGTCGACATCTTCTTCATGAGCGCTTCCTTCTCATCCTCGGTGTAAGCGTAGGCGATGCTGCGCCCCCGCTGTACCCGATACAAGGGCGGTTGCGCGATGTACAGGAACCCGCCGTCAATCAGCGGCCGCATCCTCCGGTAGAAGTAAGTCAGAATCAGCGTGCGGATGTGCGAACCGTCAACGTCGGCGTCGGTCATGATGATGATGTAGTGGTAGCGCAGTTTGGCGATGTCGAAGGCTTCGCCCTCGCCGGTGCCCACCGCCGATATCATTGCCCGGATCTCTTCGTGTCCGAGGATACGCTCTACCTTGTCCAGGAACCGCTCCACGTTCAGGATTTTGCCCTTCAGGGGCAGGATGGCCTGGAACTGCCGGTCGCGACCCATCTTGGCTGACCCACCGGCGGATTCACCCTCGACGATGTACAGCTCTGACTTGGCCGGATCACGCTCCGCGCAGTCCGCCAGCTTGCCGGGCAGGGACGAGCCGTCCAGTGCGTTCTTCCGGAGCACCAGGTCTCGGGCGCGCCGCGCCGCTTCGCGGGCCGCATGGTTGGTTTGCACCTTCTCCAGTATGGCCCGGGCCGACGTGGGGTTTTCTTCCAGGAACCGGGTCAGTCCCTCGGAGGTCGCGGCTTCCACGCGGCTGCGAACCTCCGGGTTGCTCAACTTGTTTTTCGTTTGACCCTCAAATTGTGGGTCGCCCAGCTTCACGCTAATAACGGCAACGAGTCCGCCACGCGTATCATCTCCGGTGAAGGAGTCCTTGGCATCCTTGATGAAGTTCTGCTTGCGCGCGTAGTCGTTCAACACCCGCGTCAGCGCGGAACGGAACCCGGCCAGATGCGTGCCGCCCTCCGGGGTCAGGATGCAGTTGGCGAAGGTTCGCTCATCTGCCGCCAGATTGTCGTGCCCGTCGGTGTGGTGAAACTGGAAGGCCACCTCCACGTCAGCATCCTCGGCGATGCGCTGGTAGTAGAACGGCTCGGCCATCGCAATGTTGCGTTTGCGATTGATGTTCCGCACCATGCTCGCAACGCCGGTATCGAAGAAGAACGATCGCTCAATGTCACCATTGCGCTCCGCTTCGTGGAACTCGCTCACCAAGCGAAGCTCCAGGCCCTTGTTGAGGTACGCGGTTTGCCGCAGCTGGGCCACCAGGCGGGTGAAATCGTAGGTGATTTCCGGGAATATCTGCGGGTCGGCGTAAAACGTAACAGTGGTGCCCTGCCGGTTAACACGCTGGTGTTTCTCCAGTAGGGATACCGGAATCCCCTGCGCGTAATCCTGCGTGTACCGGATGCCGCCCCGACACACTTCGGCGTGCAGATGCGATGCCAGCGCGTTCACCACCGACGCCCCAACCCCGTGCAGGCCGCCCGACACCTTGTAGGCGGCTCCGTCGAATTTACCGCCAGCGTGCAGCGTCGTCATCACCGTTTCCAGGCCCGACACCCCGGTGTCGGAATGGGTGTCAACCGGAATGCCCCGGCCGTTGTCGGTAACTGTAACTGCGCCGTCTGCCGCCAGGTGCAGGTCAATCCGGTCGCAGTGTCCGGCCAGCGCCTCGTCCACAGCATTATCCAGCAACTCTTTGATGAGATGATGCAGGCCGTCAACCCCGGTGCTGCCAATGTACATCCCTGGCCGCACGCGAACGGCTTCCAACCCTTTCAACACCTGTATATTGTCGGAAGTGTAATCAGATGACTGGTCCGTACCGATTGTTGGAACTCGTTGTGTCATAATATTACGAAGTCTCCGCAATTGCGAACCGGGCCCGCGATGCGCATAAGTATGCTGGATCGCCAGTACATCGGGGACATAATATTTGGTAAATTTACAACCATTATTATACCTGATGCCCGGTCTCGACGCTATCGAACATGATGCACAATTTGACCAAAAGTGTCCAAATTCACAGAATTCGCCGGTAAACCCCGGGCGAACCCGGCGCAAACTGCATCCTGGGTTGTACCTCCGCGTTCCACTGGGGCGTAACCGTGTCGCGCACCGCTTGCCATTCTGCGCCGTCCGCAACCTCTGGGCCGATACATTCGTGCACAGTAGTGTATTTGGGTTCGCCCATCACCGCTTCCCACCGTCGGCCCCTGATGTAGCCCGGGATGCTGTAATACAACGGCAGTCGTTCCGCATCGTAGGCGGCGTTAAACGCATCGTCCAGCCCCGCCGGAACCTCCATACGGCCCACCAGCAGCGCCGGCGCCATCTCCGAGTTGGCAGTCCCCTCCGGCACGTCCGCCGGATACAACAGCCGGTACAGGTTCCGCACGTAGTTGACTCCGATCACACCGGGCGACATCCGCTGCGACCATTCGGTCGGGTTGGTCAGGTGATACTGCCACGCATCCGAATACCAGGTTTCTGGTGCATCAATCTCGTAGCAGGCCAGATATTTCGGCCCGCCGCGCACTGCCACGTACCGCGCCGCATTCAGCACACCCGGTATCGCCAGCCGCTCGGGGATGTGTTCTTCGTCATACCAGCGGTTGAATTCGTCGTCGTGCTCCTGCGCCACGTCAACGTAAACCATCAATAGACCCCACCCTTTTTTAGCCGCCAAGATTCACCCCCGGCGCGACCCAATGTCGCCTCTTGCTGCGATGCCGCCTCTTGATGAGATTATGTTGGGACAGCGAGATTGCGTCTGGCGCGGTCGGTACTTCCGGATAACACATTTGCGGTTGGCCACGGGGCTCAGTTCTCCGACCGGACATGGTCCTGGGCGCCGTCGACGACTTCATCACCGCCGCAATACCACTGGCCGGACAACAGACTGTCGATGGCAACGCGCATCGGCTCGAACAGCGGTTCTGGCGGATGGCGCAGCGGAAACCAGCCATAGTCGCCAAATGATGCGTCGTCCGCCGTCGGCGCCGGCTCCTGGTCGCCAATCTCACCCAGAAACTCCACATCCACGTAGTGGCGGCCATACTCGATGATGTTGCTGAGGCACAGCGCCCGCAGCCGGTCCACTATCACGCCCAGCTCTTCCTGTGCTTCCCGGCGGGCGCAATCTTCCAGCGTCTCGCCAAACTCCAGATGACCACCGGCTGAACCCCAGGTGGCCGCCCCGTGAGATCCGCGCCGTTGCGCCAGGAAAACCCGACCGCCTCTCACAAACACCACGCCCACTCCCACCAGAGGCCGATTTCCCTGCGTACACACGGCGGCAGTATACCACGCATATTATGTAATTCCCGCAATGACACCGCCGCTCAACGCTGCTCAGCAAACACGCCGCTGCCCAATATGCAAAGACCGTCTTGTCGCTTGCCGCCCGGTGCTACACTTTTTCGGTTCCCCTTTTCGACCGGACCATTCCGCATCCCCCAAACCAGAAAATGTCAGGAGGCCACTACCGGTGTCGCAAGTTTCTCCCGCCAACCGTCTACCCCAGTCGCGCAGCGGCAACACTGCTTTGTCCGTGTGCGAGACGGCAGCTCGCCGCGCCGGTGAACTGGCCGCGTCGCGTTTTCGCACCGAAAAGGAGATTAATTTCAAAGGGCGGGCCAACGTGGTAACCGATGTTGACCTGGCCTGCGAGCGGTTAATACTGGATTACGTGGGCGAGGAATTCCCCGATTTCGGCGTGTTGTCCGAGGAATCCGCTCCCGTGCCCGGCGCCTCGCCCTACACTTGGGTAGTTGACCCCATCGACGGCACCCGCAACTTCGCTGATGGTATTCCCCATTTCTGCGTGGTGGTAGCCATCGCCGATGGCAATACAGTAGTCGCCGGCGCCACCTATGACCCGATGCGCGATGAGCTATTCGCCGCCCAACGGGGGCATGGCGCAACACTGAACGGAGAACCCATCTCGGTATCCGACCGCACCGACATCGGCGAGGCGGTGCTCGGCTTCGACCTCGGCTACAACTTCGAGCAGGCCGGCAAGCTGCTGGAGATGGCGAGCAGCATCTGGCCCAGGACGCAGAGTTACCGCCTGATGGGTTCCAGCGCGCTAAGCATCGCCTACACCGCCTGTGGGCGCATCGACCTGTACTTCCACCACAGCCTCTCGCCCTGGGACATCGCGTCGGGCATCCTGCTGGCACAAGAGGCCGGCGGGCAGGTGCTGGATCGGGCAACGCTGGAGGATGCTACGCTGTTTTCGCCGGGGCTGATTATTTCCAACCCGACGCTGGTGGGCCAGTTTCTGGCGTTGACCGAAGGCGCGGCGTGGCGGCGGATGTAGAGGGCAAGGCGGTCCGGCAACAACTTGAGCCGTGCAGTTACCACCAACCGGATATGGAACCCATCACCACGACAGCTATGGGAATTGCAATGGCGTAGGAGATCCCTATTATGACCGCTTTGGGATTAATCCGTACCTTCACGATTGCCTCCCTCGTCGCCCAGAGGAATATTCAACCAACGGCTTAAGTGATTGTACCACCACTCGATGAGCGGTGCGGTGGCAAGCAGCGCGGCTGACAAAATCATAACGCTTTCAAGCACCCGGTTTGTAGAGTCTGCGGCCAGAACCTGTTTGGGCAAGTTGTACGCAGCTAGCAGAATTGCCCCGTTTACAATGGCGGATGTAGTCACCCCAAGTAGCACTGTTAGAAGCCCATAACGTAGCATTGACCATATTCTTGTCCGAATCATGAGCCTATGATGTCTCCTTCCGAAATGGCTTGGGTTATTGACCCTGGCATGGGTCAAGGAACAGCCACTACCCCCCCGTCCACCAGCGCATCTACCTCCGCCGTCGTGTAGCCGTGCTCCAGCAGGATGGCCCGCGTGTGTTCGCCCAAACCCGGCGCCCGGTGCCGTATGCTTCCCGGCGTTGCCGACAGCTTCACCGGCACCCCAATGTTCTGCAACTCTCCCATCTCATCGTCAGTAAGGGTAACCTTCATCTCCCGCGCCAACACCTGCTCATTGTCATACACCTGCGCCATATCAAAGATTGGCCCGGCAACCACACCGGCAGACTCCAATAACTCCATCCAATAGTCTGTCGAGTGTTTCACCATAATCCCTTCCAGCAATGCCGCCAGCTCCTCTTCACGGGCCTTGCGGTCGTTGGACTCCCGGTAGCGCGGATCCTCGATGAGCGCGTCCTGCCCGATGGCGCGGCAATACTGCTCCCACGTCGGTTGCGATGCCGCTCCGATGTTGATGTAGCCGTCGCTGGTGCGCAGCGCCTGGTAGGGCGCGTTGACCCGGTGCGCAGAACCCAGCGGCCCCGGTATCTCCCCGATCGCAAAATACTCCGCCGACTCCCACACCGTGAACGCTATTCCAGCCTCCAGCAGCGACGCATCCACCTGCTGGCCCTGACCCGTCCGCTGGGCGTGGATGTACGCCGCCAGGATGCCAAAAGCCGTGAAACTGCCGGCCCCAATATCGGTGATGGGCACTCCCACCTTCGCCGGCGGCTCGCCGGGGAACCCGGTGATACTCATTAACCCGCTCATCCCCTGGGCCACCAGGTCGAACCCGCCCCGATTGCGGTACGGCCCGCTGCCGCCAAAACCGGAGATGCTGGCATAGACGAGTCGCGGGTTGATCTGCGATAGCTCGTCGTAACCCAACCCCAACCGGTCCATCACCCCGGGACGGAAGTTCTCCGCCACAATGTCAGCCGTCTCCACCATGCGACGCAACACGCCCTTGCCCTCGTCCGAGCGCAGGTCCAGCGCAATGCTCCGCTTGTTTCGGTTCAGCGCCAGAAAGCCGGCGGCGAACCCGTTCTCATACCGACTCCCCATGCGCCGCGTGTCGTCCCCGCTGCCCGGCCGCTCGATCTTGATGACGTCGGCCCCCATGTCGGCCAGCAGCATCGTACACATCGGCCCCGCCATAATCTGGGTCAAGTCCAGCACCTTCACCCCCGCCAACGGCCCAGCCGGAAACTCCTGCTGATTCATAATTAACTCCTCAAGAGAGGCCCCTTTCCTAAAGTGCAAGGGCCTGGTATGTAGGGCGACACGTCCCGAAGAAAACCCCCTCTCCACCAGGAAGAGGGGGTTGGGGTGAGGGCCGTCCCTGTTTGACACCCTCGCTGCCAACCCGGATAATGCGCCATCGGGTCGGAGGCGCGCAATGGGCGACATTATACTGGGCGACAATCTCGATGTCCTGCGGACCATGCCCGACGGCGAGTTTCAACTCATCTACATCGACCCGCCCTTTAACACTGGCAAAGCCCAGTCCCGCACTCGCATTCGCGTCACCCGCGACGACGACGGCGACCGCACGGGATTTCAGGGCCAGCGGTACAAAACCCACGTCCTCGGCTCCAGCGCCTACGCAGACGCATTCGACGACTACCTGGCTTTCCTCCGCCCCCGTCTGCAGGAAGCCCACCGCGTGCTGGACGACCAGGGCAGCTTCTTCTTCCACATCGACTACCGGGAAGTCCACTACTGTAAGGTGATGCTGGACAAAATCTTCGGCCGCGATTCCTTCATCAACGAAATCATATGGGCCTACGACTACGGCGCCCGCAGCAAAACTCGTTGGTCAGCCAAGCACGACAACATCCTCTGGTACGCCAAAGACCCCAACCGCTACACCTTCAACTACGATGCCATCGACCGCATACCCTACCTGGCACCCGGGCTGGTGGGCCCGGAAAAGGCCGCTCGCGGCAAAACCCCCACCGACGTCTGGTGGCACACCATCGTAACCGGCAAGGAAAAAACCGGCTACTCCACCCAGAAACCCCTCGACATCATCCAACGCATTGTCCGGGTACATTCGAATCCGGGGGACAGGCTGCTGGATTTCTTCGCCGGCAGCGGCACGTTGGGCGAGGCGGCGTACCGCGAAGGCCGCAACTTCACCCTCATCGATAACAACCGCGAAGCGACCCAAGTAATGCGCCAGCGCTTGGACTACGTGGGCGTGAATACGTTCGGGATTGAAAAAACAGACCTATCGGAAGATTCGGAATCGGCTCCTAGACTACTTTAGGAAAAGTATGACAATTCGCATCAACGATCCAGAAGTACAGCACCTTGCCGCCATTGCAGGCATCTTAGAGCAAGATTATCGGAATGCTGCAACAAATTGGACCCACAGCCCTTTCGGCTGGATCAAAGCGTTACCGTCTCGAAGCGCTGGAGCGGTGTTTGAGTCTCTTGTAGCCGGGTGGTGCGCAGCAAAAGGATTGGACGTCACGCGGTCGCCTGATAGCGACGCCGATAGGGTCATCTCAGGCCTACGCACAGAAATAAAAGGCTCGACACTGTGGCGGAATGGTTCTTATAAATTCCAGCAATTGAGAGATCAAAATTACGGTATGGTCGTATGTTTGGGCGTTAGTCCGTTCGATGCACATTGTTGGGTTATCGAAAAGGACACTGTCATGACGTTGTGGTCAAACGGCACGATAAGTTCACAGCACGGCGGTGCCAGCGGTAGCGACACTGCTTGGATTACAGTGAATCCCGAACAACCTCCCGATTGGATACGTCCGTTGGGTGGCTCTTTGTCAGCAGGATTCGCACGGATACAAACGTTGACCCGCTAAATTTGGCACAAATAGTTGATCCCCTGACTCTATGGATACCCGACAATAAGGAGTGCCACCCATTGGCCAATACTAAAAATACCAAGCAGGACGCCGATTTCATCTTCCACGAACTGACCCGCTCCATCTGCCCCGAGTGCAAAACCGTCATCGACGCCCAGGTCATTATTCGCGACAACAAGGTCTATATGCGCAAGCGGTGCCCGGCCCACGGCTGGTTTGAGGGCATTATCAGTTCTGATGCCGAAATGTACGTCGGCAGCATTCGCTTCAACAAGCCCGGCACCATTCCCCTGGATTTCAGCACCGAGGTAAAAGATGGCTGCCCGCTGGATTGCGGCCTCTGCCCCGAGCACAAACAGCACATTTGCCTCGGCCTCATCGAGGTGAACACCGCCTGCAACCTCAACTGCCCCGTGTGTTTCGCCAACGCCGGCATCGGATACAACCTGACTCTGGAGCAGGTGGAGTCCATGCTCGACCGCTTTGTCGAAATTGAGGGCGACCCGGAAGTCATCCAGTTCAGCGGCGGCGAACCGACCATCCACCCCCAGCTGCCCGCAATGATCCAGGCCGCCAAGGACCGGGGCATCCGCCAGGTGATGATTAACACCAACGGTGTGCGGCTGGCCAAAGATGACAAGTTCCTCGCCCAAATGTCCGCCCTGGACCCGGTGGTCTACTTCCAGTTCGACGGCCTGCGCGAGGAGACCTATCTGACCATTCGCGGCGAACCCCTCCTCGACACCAAAATGCTGGCCCTCGACCGCCTGGCCGACGCCGGTATGTCCGCCGTTCTGGTCGCCGCCATCGAACGCGGCGTCAACACCGACGAGGTGGGCGCCATCGTCGAGTTTGGCCTGGAACACCCCGCGGTTCGGGGCGTCGTGTTCCAGCCCGTAACCCACGTGGGCCGACACATCCCGTTCGACCCCATGACCCGCGTAACCATCCCCGACATCATCCACGGCATCGTTGACCAGACCGCCGGCCGCTTCGTCCTGGAGGATTTCGTCCCCGTACCCTGCTGCTTCCCGACGTGCCAGGTAAACTCCTACATCTTCGTCGACGGCGACACTATCACACCTTTGCCCCGCCTTCTGGACATCGACCAGTATCTGGACTACATCACCAACCGCGCGCTACCCAAAGCGCCCGACGCCGCGGTGATACAGGAAGCCCTGGAAGGCTTGTGGTCGGCCTCCGCAGTGGCCGGCTCCGCCAAAACTGCCAGCCAGTTCGAGTGCGCCTGTGGGCCCGGCCTCGACCTGCCCTACGAGATGAACCATCTCAAAGACCACGTCTTCCAAATTGCCATCAAAGACTTCCTCGACGCCTACACTTTCAACGTGAAGCAGGTTATGAAGTGCTGTGTCGGCATCCTCACCCCCGACGGCCGCGCCATCCCCTTCTGTGCGTACAACTCGGTGGGCTACCGGGAGCAAATCCGCGACCAGCTAACTCTGGAGCAGGGGCGACAGAAAATCAGCCTGGCCACACCTCGATCTGCAACCGAATAATTGGGTAGGGGCGAATAATTCCTCGCCTTTACGTTTGCCACGCCAGCGTCAAAATATCAAATCCTGCTCATCCTGTACATCCATGCTAAAACCGGAACTCGACGCCCACGCCGCCAAAATCTGCTGCGCCGACCTCTATTCGTCGGAGTTGGCTCGCCTCATTCTGGGCGATAGCCTCCATCCCGGAGGGTTGCGCGTAACCAACCGCCTGGGCCGCATCATGGGTCTGCGGCCTGGTTGGCGCGTCCTTGACCTGGCCTGCGGGATGGGCGCCAGCGCAGCGGCGGTGTCGAGGGTGTTTCATTGCCACGTAACCGGACTGGAGTTGGGCGCTGACGCAGTGGCAACCTCCCGACGCCGCGCCCTGGAACAACCCGTGCCCGCCGATGTGTGCTTCGTGCGCGGCGACGCCGAATCGCCGCCGTTTCGCTCCGCCGCCTTCGATGCGGTAATTATTGAGTGCGCCACCAGCCTGTTCATCAACAAACCCGAGGCCATCCGGGAGGTCAGCCGGTTGCTGCGACCCGGCGGTGTGCTCGGTTTGTCCGACGTAACCGTCGAACCCGGTAGCCTGCCGCCGGAGCTGAACAGCGCCGTGGGCATGATGCTGTGCCTCACCAATGCCCTCCCGTCAGACGGTTACCAATCCCTGCTGGAACACGCCGGTTTCATCATGACGGGACGTGAGGATGTTTCGGACGAAATCTCCGCTTTGCTGTCGGAGTTGCGCAGCAAACTGGTACTGTGGCAAACCTTCGCCGGACCTGCCTACGGGCCTGCATCGGGCTTCGCCGACGACTTGGCCGCTGCCGCGCCCGATTTGATCGATCGCGTCGGCAATCTGGTGCGGCGAGGCCAAATCGGTTACTGGTTATACGCAGCCCGCAAACGCGAATGACTCAAACCAACCGGGCGCACAACCGGGCCCGCCAACGGCCCAGCGCCATCACCTGCCTATGCTATGATAATATCGCTTACCGTAATAAATCATCCTTATGATATTAGAAGAAATCGCTAGCCTGGCGCCCCGCTTGTTCGCGGCGATTCTGGTCGGCTATCTCTTGGGCGGCATCCCGTTCGCTTACCTGGTGGCGCGACTCAAGGGCGTGGACATCTTCGCCACCGGAAGCCGCCGGGCTGGCACCGCCAACGTTTTTTGGCACGTGGGCCGCTACCGTGGGATGCTGGTGTTCGCCGGCGATGTAATCAAAGGCTCCGTCGCTGTTATGATTGCCAAGTTTATCGCTGGCCCCGAGTTGATTGGTGGCCCCGAGTTGATTGGTATGTTGGCCGGCGTGGCAGCCATCGCCGGGCATTGGAAGAGCGTATTCACCGGCTTCCGGGGGGGCGATGGAATGGTTGTGCTGGTAGGCGTATCGTTCGCTTACCTGGACTGGTACATGCTGGTCGGCGTCGCTGTGGGTTTCGCGTCGGTACTGGTGTTCCGGCGCTCCCCTTTCCGCTCGTCGGTCGGCATCTTCCTCGGGTTCGGTACCATGCTGGCCTTCAACACGCTCCGCGGTATCGATTGGCCCGTGATGCTGGGATTGACCGCACTGGCAATGGTGGTGATTACCCACAACGTTTTGACCAACGCCGACCACGTACCCACTGCGGAGACCACGATGCAGGTTGGCGAATTGCTGATCGAAGACACCCCGGCAATCCTCACCGAAGCAGCCCGCCTCAGCGAAGAGGCCATTCTCAGGCAGGTAATTGATGCCGACGAAGAGGAAGGCGAAACCGCCGTTTAGCCCGTTCCCGATGCGCTACGACTGCTGCCGGTTCTCCTTCATCCTGGTCAAATCCAGCACCCATCCCAGCGTTTCGTCCGACTCGGCCTCGGCATATAGCCCAGGCTGCAACCTGACGGCCTCCACCAGCTGACTGGCACATCGCTCGATGTCGCCCCGGTCGGCGTACAACCGCGCCGCATTGTAGTAAGCGACGGCAAACTCAGGCAGCGCCTCCTGCGCCGCCAGATAGTCGGCCAGCGCCTCGTCCAGATTGCCCAGCGTTTCCTGCGCGGCGCCCCGATTGCTCAGCACCTCGGCAAAATCAGGCTGCAGGTCCAGCGCCGAGTCGTAGTCGGCAACTGCGTCCTGGTATTGACCAACCGCATCGTAAGCCAGTCCCCGGTTGTTCAGGGCTTCCACGTCATCGGGCCGTAGCGCAATGGCGGCGGTGTATTCGGCGATGGCTTCCCGATGCCGTCCCAGCCGAAAGCAGGTTCGCGCCCGGTTGAACCGGGCATCAGCGTTGTCGGGATTGCTCTCCAGCGCACGGTCAAAATCGGCGATGGCCGCCGCTGGGTCGCCCAGTTCCTCCCACGCCACGCCCCGGTTCAGGTAGGCATTGGATAGATCCGGTCGCAGGGCCAACGTCTCATCAAACGCCCGCACCGCCTCCTGATAACGCCCCAAGTTGGTCAACACGATGCCCCGATTGTAGTACGCCTGCAGAAACTCGGGATCCAGCCTCACTGCGGTGGCGTAATCCTCCAGCGCACCCTCGGCGTCCCCCGTGTCGTCCCGCGCGTTGCCGCGCTGGTAGTACGCCGGTGCGTAGGCATCGTCCAGCGCCAACGCCGTGGTGAAAGCTTTGCCGGCTTCGTCCGGGCGCCGCCGCCGCAAACACGTAACTCCCAGGTTGAACTGAACGGCAAAGTCGTTCGGGCGGGCGCCGGCCAGCGCCTGATACACCGCCAGCGCCTCCGGATACCGACCGATGGCAAAGCAGCCGTTCCCAAATATCAGGCTACTCGGGCTGCGACCGGACGGCAAACCCTCGTCCACGGCCACCAGTTCGTCGAGGACCGCGGCTACGGCGGCTGCATCCTCGCCCTGCAGACGGCCACCCCGGGGTCGCGGGGTGAGTACACCCGTCCCCAGATCATGCCACTCCAGCAATTCAGCCAGCCGGCGCAGCAGTTCGTCAACGGTATTGGTAGACATGGCAGCAACGCCCACAGTTACAGTGCGGGCAGTTTCCCCGCGGCAGGCCGGCGAATTACCCGCGGCTTACTCGGGTTAAAGGGTCGAAACCCGGTCTCCGCCAATCTCCGGACGCAGCGCAATCTGAGCCAGCGCCAGCGCGGTGTAATAGGACACGGTCATGGTGAGGTCAACTACGCCGCGGTCTCCCAGAAACTCGTGCACCGCCTTGAAGTTCTCGTCGGATACGTCTTTCTCGCGTGTCATCTGCTGCACAAAGCGGGCAATGGCCGCTTGCTCACCTTCCAGGCAACCCGGCGCTTTGCCGGTCCGAATGCCCTCAATTGCCTCATCAGAAACGCCGGCCCGCGCCGCCGCTACCGAGTGCCCGGTCCATTCAATCCCGGAATCCCACTCCCGCGCTACCAGAATAATGGCCAGTTCTTTCAGGTCATCGGGCATCGAGGACTGGAATCGCAACGACGCGCCCAACGATGTCAGGTAGCCGGCAGCCAGCGGGCTATGGAGCAACGCCCGAAATTGCAGGCCAACCTCCGCCACACCCCGGTCTTCCCGAATGCGGTCGTAAATTGCCTGCCCGGCAGCGTCAAGTTCTTCACGGGCAACATAGGGTACGCGGGCCATAACGCAATCCTCCGGCTAAACTCCGTCAAGCATACCACACGACGGGGCCAAAACAGGGTTGCCGTTATGCAGCCTCGAACTCATCCCTTGATATGCCCAAATCCCTCAAAATCGCCCGCACTGTGCCGGTTTTCAAGTCACGACCACCCTAATTAGGGATTGTCGCAGTCGCATCACTGTCAACGTTTATCCAAATTTCATGGCTGCCCCTGAATTGCCGGTCAAATCTGCAGCCCAACCTGCGCAACTTCCGAGTAAGTTCTCGGTGGTTCACGCAATCACCATCACTTCGTCGACCTCGCCAACTTCAACCCGAGTCGCCATGACTTCGGCCGGCAATTCAAGCTCCCGCTCTTGGTAGGATTTTATGAAACCCTCAGCCACACTCTGCAAGTAATACAGTGTCTCAGCAGCAGTGTCGCCCCAAGCCCGGCAGCCCGGCAGGGCCGGTATCTCAGCCATAAACTTGTCCTCGGTATCTTCGCTGGGTTCGTACATAACGAAAGAAAGTTTGTACCGATTCACTTGTCAAGCCTCCTGCGATTGACGGAGATCGCCGTGCAAAGTCCCGTCAGATTGCAGCAAGCATACCATAGGCAACTTTGCCAGACAGATGACTACTTCCCGGCAAAGCGTTATCCTTGCGCCATGCTCAGCGACCTTTGGGTAATCGCAGCAGGCATTCTGATTCTGGCCGGCCTCCTCGCCAGCCAGGCGCTGATTATCGTGGTTGGCGTCCTGGTGTTGCTGGTCTGGCTCACCGGGAAGCACTGGACACGGTTCGCCTTCAGTCGGGTAACCTACCAGCGCCGCCTGGAGCGCCACCGCGCTTTCATCGGCGACCTGGTGGACTACCACATCACGGTAGACAACAGCAAGCTGCTGCCCATGATCTGGCTGGACATCTCCGATGCCTTCCCCGTCGGCCTCCAAACCAGCGGCACCCACCGGCGCGGCGTGGGCGCCGAGGTCGAGCTCGACCACCGCATCACTACCTCCCTCTTGCCCTACCAGCGGGTAACCTGGCGCTACCGCGTTCGCTGCCGGGCGCGCGGCAACCATCGGATCGGCCCGGCCCGCCTGCGCAGCGGCGACCTTTTCGGCTTCAGCGCCGCCGAGCAGAACATACCCGATGTCGAATACCTGCTGGTGTATCCGCGCCTGGTCGACCTCCGCAGCATGATGGTTCCGTGGGAGCAACCCCTCGGCGTCGCCCGGGGACGCCGCCGCATCCAGGACGACCCCAGCCGTTTCGTCGGCCTGCGGGACTACCAGCCTTCCGATCCCCTGAAGCATATCGACTGGAAAGCCACCGCCCGACACGGCAAACTGGAAACCCGCGTCTTCGAGCCGGCGGCCACCCAACACATGATTATCGCCCTGAACGCCCGCACCGGCGACGCGGCCTGGCAGGGCAGCAACCGCCGCCTCTTCGAACGCGCCGTCACCGTCGCCGCCTCCGTGGCGGAATACGCCGAACGCGAGGGCTACACCTTCGGCCTGGTCAGCAACGCGGTGGCCTCCTACACTAGCAAATGGCTGTCAGTGCCCGCCGGCAGCGGCCAATATCAGCTGGAAACCACGCTGGAAGCGCTGGCAATGGCCGGCCCCTTCTGGGTCGCCGAGTTACCCGCGGTGTTGCGCGCCGAAGCCGCTCTGCTGCCGGCAGGTTCTACCGTCGTATTCGTCACCGCCATCCTGTCACCGGCGGTCGTGCAGGAGGCTGAAGACATCCGCCAGCGAGGACACCGCGTCATGGTGTTCTACGCCGGCGACGGCGAACCTCACGCCGCTGCCGCCCGACTGCTCCCGCATGTGCAGGTATTTCTCGCCGGCGCCAGCCTGGCCGCCATGGAGGAAATCTGGCGTGACGATTGGGAGGATGACTCCGACGATTCCCCCTGGCGCCAGCTGCCGCAGGAAGTTACCGAACCGGTACCGGGTGGGGAGGGTGCCAATGGATAGGCTGGCTCGCTTCGCCCTAATTACCTGCATCGCCCTGTTCCTGGAGGGATTCGCGATATTCCTGGGCGGGCGGCTGCTCGCCAACGCCATCCGCCTGCCCGATGCCGCCATCCCGCTGTGGGTCGCCGCCGTGGCGATGGGTTGGTCGTTCATCCTGTCCTGGTACGTCCAAACCATTCGGTTCTCCCTCAACCTGCGCGGAGTCGTCGGCCTCATTTTGAGCGCCGTGTCCGTTTTGGCGCTGGCTGGCGTCAGTCTGGGCTTGGGCTGGTTTCCCATCGGGCGGGTGCTGTCCGGCGACCTCTACACCATCGCTGCGCTGGGACTCGCCACGCTGCTCATGCTGGCGTTGTGGTGGCGCGGCACCGCCATTGCGCGCGACGACGTTACGCTGGATGTGGTGCGCAATGCTTTCATCCGCGGCGTGGTCGTGGTGATGGTTGCCGCCGCCGCCGACCCGTTGATGAATGCCCACATCGTTGGAATCCCCTTGCTGCTGACCTACTTCGCCATCGGCCTCACCGGTCTGGCCTTGAGCCGCTTCACCGCCGAAGACTCCACCGGCCACATGAGCCGCGGCTGGGTAATGGCTATCGCCGCCGGCATCGGCGGCGTGCTCCTGGTGGCCGTCATCCTGGGCGGATTGGGAGTCGGGGGCCTCGACGACGTTGCCAGAGCCATCATGCGCGGCATCGGCTGGATGGGCCTGTGGGTACTCCGACCCATCCTACTCCTGCTGGGGTTGCTGGCCGCCGCAATGGTCGCTTTCGGCAATTGGGTGTCGGGATTCTTCGGCGGCGGCGATCTCACCGGCCTGGAGCTGGCCCGCACCCAAATTCAGGAATTTCACGAAAGTCTCAGAGACGTGGAGGGGTCGGGCCCGCCCAACTTCATGCTGACGCTGCTCAAATGGCTGGCCTTCCTGGTTGCCGTTGCGCTGGCCGGCTGGGTGCTGTTTCGTATGTTCCGCCGACGCCGGCTCATCGGCGGAGCCTATGCCGAAGGGGAGGTACGAGAATCGCTGTTCAGCTGGCAGGGCGCCGGCCAGGATTTATCCGACGCTCTCGGCGACTGGATGAACCGGGTTGCCAACGTGCGGCGGCGCCGGCCTCCTCCGGTTACACCTCGCGAGGTATATCACCGCCTGCTCGAAGTCGCCTCAACCCTGGGCCTCCCGCGCCGGCAGGGACAAACCCCGCAGGAGCACCGCCAGGATGTTGTCGGCACTCTGCCCGACCCGCCGGTGGAACACATCGTGGACGGTTTCCAGCGCTACTACTACGGCGCCGGACAAGATGACAACGAATCAGAAACCATGACGTCGTTGCTGAATGACCTCGACGACGTGCAGACCCGATTGTAAGCGGTACCCGTCCTAACGGAACTGTGGAATCACCTCGGCAGCGATTACCTGCATCAACTCCCGCAAACGCGACACATCGCCGGTGTTGAGAGCCAGCACCAGGTGCTCCACGCCAGCCTGCCGATAAGCGTCAATCCCCGCCGCCATCCCCGCCGCCATCCCCGCCGGATCGTTGCCCGGCAATCGGGCCCGGTCGGCGGCGCGCTGGCTGGACGGCTGCCCGTGCGCCTCCACCTCCACCCTTACCGACATCACCAGCTCATCAGGGTCGCGGCCGGCCGACTCGGCCAGTTGCCGAACGGTTTGCCGTCCGATGGCATATTCCTCGGCGCTAACGCCCGACGGATGCCACCCGTTGCCACGTCGCGCCGCCCGCCGCAGCGCGCCCGGACTGTTGCCACCCACCCACAGCGGCACATGGGGTGAGCCGGCAACCACCTGCCGCGGTTTTGGCGAGAATTTCAGGTCGCTGAAACTCCAGCGGGAGCTTTCATAGCGCGGGTCCTCGTTCGACCACAACTCACGCATCACGTCAATCGACTCGTTGGTCAACGCCCCCCGTTGGTTAGTTGGAATCCCCAGCGCCTCAAACTCCGGCGTCATTGCTCCCACGCCCACACCCAGCACCACGCGTCCGCCCGACATCTGGTCCAGGGTCGCCGCATACTTGGCCAGCTCCACCGGGTTGTGATAGGGCAACACCAGCACCGACGTGCCCAGCCGCACCCGCGCGGTCAGCGCCGAAATATGGGACAACGTTGCCATGGGATGGTAATACGGCTTGTCGCCCAGCCGCTCCCGGATGTAGCCATTGTTGAACAGGTGGTCCATCACCCAAACCGAGTCATAGCCCAGCTCTTCAGCCAGCGGCCCAAAACTTATCACGGCCTGCGGGTCCTCAATGCCCCAGTTGTTGGGAACGGTAACTCCGAATTCCATGGCTAATCTCCCGGTATGCGTCCGCATCGCCTCCAGTTGAGGGCGCTGCAGTCCTAGCAAATCGCCGGGGCATCGGCTGCACCCCGGCAATTCACATCGTCAATGTTCGAGCGGCAATGTTTGGGTGGTTGTAGTCAGGTCGTCTTGATCGCCTGAACCAGTTTGGCAGATTCGATGGCTCCCACCGCGCAGTCCGAACCCAGGTTGCCAACCTTGCCGCCGGAGCGGTTGATGGCCTGGTCAAGATTCTCGGTGGTCAAAACGCCGAACATGGTCGGCACACCAGTCTCTCTGCTCACCGCCGCGATGCCGGAGGCGGCCTGATTGCACACCATATCGTAGTGGCTCGTTTCGCCGCGAATGACCGCGCCCAGGCAGATGACCGCATCGTACTGTCCCGATTGCGCCAATGCCTTGGCCACCACCGGCAACTCGAAGGAGCCCGGCACCCAAGCCGTGGCGATGTCCCCATCACGGACGCCATAGCGTCCCAGCGTGGCAACCGCCCCATCCATCAGATTTTTGGTGATGACGTAGTTAAAACGGGCGGCCACGACAGCAACCCGCAGCCCATCGCCGTCCAGTCCCACATTCAATTCTCGCGGCAAACTATCATCTCCTGCGCAGTGTCCAATATCACGTCAGCCCCAGCCACACCCGTAACACGCGCCGCCAGTGTACTACGCCCCCGCCGGCCATGTCATCAATATCGGCAACACCGCTAGGATCTTTCGATTGTTCCCCGATGTCATCGCGAGCGCAGCGTGGCAATCTCGCCAGCGTAGCGACCAACGCTGTCGCCAGTATATTCTTGACCGCCGCGTTCCGATAATCGAAATACCCTGGCAACGCGCTCCGATGCTTCATTCTGCGGGTTGGCGCAAGTCAAAAATCCGCCGGCGCACCTCAAACACAAACCCCGGCAGCACCGGCTCGCCGCTCACCGTCTCCGGGTCGTCCAGCACTTCCGGCGCAACGCCGGGGCGGTAAACGTGTACCTGCCGTTGGTAAGGGTCAATTAACCAGCCGAGCAGCGCTCCGTTGGCGACGTATTCCGCCATCTTGCGCTGCAACGCAGCCAGACGGTCGCTGCGGGAGCGCACTTCGACCACAAAAGCCGGGCAGAAAGGCAGCAGCCAGTCATCCGGCGCAGGATAGGGCGGGGGACAGTTCGCCTGTTGCTCCGGTGAAATCCAGGCCGCATCCGGAGCATAGCGTTGGCCGTTGGGCAGACGCATACCCAACCGGGAACCGTGGGCATTACCGCCGTGCGTCTCGGCCCACTTTCCCAAACTGACCACCATTTCCATTTCGTCGGTAGAACCTGCTTCTCTCAACATAGGCGTTATCAGCAGCGCTCCTTCGGCATCAAGTTCCAGCTTTCCCACCAGGTCACTGTTGGCGTGGTTGAATTCGATTAGCCACCGATCCACATCCCGCTCGGTCAATTCGAGCCGGGCCATCAGTTCCAGCACTGGGCGGAAATCCAGAACCAGCGGGGCCGGCTCCGGGTCGCCGTCCACCCACATAGCATCCCGCAGAATTGCGGGCAGTTCAGTAACAGGTTTGGCAACCATGGGATTACTCTCCTTCACCACCTCCCCGGTGGTGACTATTCGTTAGCAAAACACCTGCGTCAAATACACCGCGTCGTATCCTCTCCATTTACCGAAGGATACGCCAACCCCGGTACGGTCGTACTGTCTGCCTAACAGATTCGTCCGGTGGCCAGGGCTATTCATCCAACTCTCGACTGCTGCGGCAGCTACTTTGTCCAAGTTTCTGGACGCTATCTCTATCGCTATGTTCTCGGCAATGCCGTAGTGGCTGTCCTTCCAGCAACTGTAGCCCGCTTTTGCGATGCGGTCCGATGGCCCCAGCCCTTCCGGTGTATCGTGGCTGAAGTATCCGCGTTTGGTCATATCGTCGCTGTGGGCCCGCGCGATTGCGCCAAGACTGTCATCCCATTGTAGCTGTAGTGCATTCCCGCTCGTGGCGCGCTCCGCGTTGATTCCGGCGTGTACTTTGCGTTCCAACTCCCCCGCCTTGATTACTGATTCCGCCTTTTTACGGGCTTGGCGGCCTTCGTTTTGTTGCACGGTAGCCACTGCTCGCGCCGCCGGCACAGGAGTGTTCGTTGCCGTTATCGCGGCAAATGATTCGGGCACCCGTTCCCGTGAGCGCTGTTTCGCGACTTGGTTGAGTATCTCTCCCGGTATTTGTAGCTCAACATCGCGGTTCTGGTGCCAATAAATGACGGCAGCCACCCCCAAGCCAATAACGACGGCAATGACTGTTGGCAGTATCGGGCTTCTTCGCCTCTGTCGACGTCTTGACGATATGTTAGCTACTTGCGAGCCTGCGAGCTCCCAGCGTCTTCAACGATGGCGTCGGGTGGTTTCCGACATATACATACTCGACCTGTGCTTGGGATATTGAGCGTATTTCGGCAGGGATTATGTTTAGGACCAACGGTAGTATCCTATTCCAGTTGCAATTGCCAGCGTCCGGTAGACCACGGGTAGCTTTTGCCTACGCCGCATGGCGACCTGAAGGCGGATTGCGGCTTGGTGCAGTGTCAGCAGCACTGCAACTGCCATCACAATGACCAAGCCTGCTTGTGTTACGGCCACCAAATCGTCCGTGCCGTAGGCAACGACCACGGCAATTACCAACATCAGTGGCGGCGCCCAATAAACGGACTTACGCCGATGGTAATAGTAGCCGGTAACTATTGCTAGCAACCCGATTAGAACTGGCCCTATCGTCAGGATTGCTGCTTGCAGGGCGGATACCTCATAAAGGTAGGTGCCCGTGGGCGACGCCAGCAGCGCTATTGTGGCAACACCGCTGTGCGTGTCTCCAGTGCCGTCCAGCGTAACCCACGGCATCGCCAACGCCGCGAGCGGTATTAATGTGGCGGCGAAAGCAATCAGTCTGATAGTGAGGGTAGCAACTTCCTTGTTCTTGGGGTCGTTGCGCCGCTGTACTTTCATCGCTATTTCACCTCGAAAGGCGAGCCGGTGGCTGCCCTGATATTGTCGCTGGCGACTTGGAAGTCGGCCAGTTCCCGGTCCAGTTCCACAATGGCCGCTGGAACTTCCCGGAATGCAGAAGCATCAAACACAAAGTCCGCTCGGAGCTTTATCTTGCTCAAGCTCGCGTCCATATCGTCTAGCTGGATGCCTATCTTCCGGGCTTTGGCAAGAGCAGAGTCGGCCTGTGCTTCCCATCTCCGGTATAGGATTAGGTCATTTTCGTCGTCTTGACGGGCTCGTGCTTGATTCGCGGGGTCCTGAATCTGTTCAGTTAGTGCTTGCTGTTTGGCGAAGTAATCGGCCACGGTGGCCTTGGCGTTGGTAATCGAAGCCTCGAACTTGGAGTAGGCCAACTTGGCTCCGTCATAGCGTGGTTCCCACTCAGAGATGAGGGCGTCTATATTTGTTATCCTGGCTGTTTCGGGAGGTGCCGGCGGTTGAGGTTGGGTCTCCGACGAATGGCCGCCGCTGCCCGCGTCCCCACTGGCTAAGGACGCTGGAGCGACGCTCCCCACTGTATTGGGCTGTTGTGTGCCGTCGGTTGCAAAAGTCCTCACGTTCGCCAGTGCCCGGTTCATATTCTCGGCTTGAGCCTGTGCAAGTTGGACCGAACCCGACATTTTGGCAGCTTCAGTTTTGGTTACTTCTTCGTACACCGTGAGGCCCGCGTAGCCAATGACGATGGCCGCGATGACGATTAATGTGTACTTCAGCATTCTGCGAATCATTGCACTTCCCCTCTGGATTACCGGGATTTAGACGCAGTTACGCTACTTTCGTCCATCCCAATCATCCGGTCGATCCATGTCAACCCGTTCCTTCACCCTTCTTCTTTCTCCAGTATCCCCCGAATCGTAAACATCCGCTGGAACAGCGTAAAGCAAGACACCGCGGCAATCAGCCAAATGACCCAGACCATAATCGGAACCGGCGCCAAGCCCTCTGCGATTAGCCCGATGCCCAATATCACCACCCGCTCCGAGCGCGTCATGATGCCGGAGCGGGTAAACGCCCCCAGGCCCTCGCCGCGCGCCCGCAGGTACGAAACACCCTGGGAAAATACCAGTCCCAGCAAAACCGCCAGCATACTCAACAGCAACTGAGTCGGCGGCAGCTCGGACAGCAGATAGTACAAACCCAACCCGACGAACAACGCAGCCTCACCCAGTCGGTCAAACACCGAGTCCAGCAACGCGCCGAACGGCGACGCCCGGTTGGTCAGTCGGGCCAACGCTCCGTCGAACAGGTCCAGAAAGCTGCCCACCAAAAAAACGATGCCGCCATACAGCGGCCAGTCCAGAGCCACCAGGGATCCGCCGGCCACGCACACCAGGAAACCCAAAACGGTGACAACATTTGGGGTCAGCCCAACCGCGTTCATCCCCTTCGCTCCGGGTATCTCCACATAGCGCAGCACCGCCGCGCGAAACTGCTCCCTACCGGGCATTGCCACGAGCGCCCACCTCCTCTATGCAGTGATAATAGTAATCCTCAACGTCGGCAGCGATGCGCTCCCAACGGTACGCCACCGCCCGCCGCCGACCGCCCGCAGCCAGCCGGCCCGCCAGCTCGGTGTCCCCGACAATACGGGAGACGGCAGCGGCGATGCCAGCCGGTTCTCGCGCCGGCGTTAACAAACCCTGTTCTCCGTCAGCAACCACGTCCCGATAGCCGTCAATGTCTGAGGCAACCACCGGCGCGCCCGACGCCATGGCCTCCAGCAGCACGATGCCAAAGCTCTCTCCGCCCGTTGCCGGGCTACAGAATACATCAGCGCTGGCGTAGTAGCGGGGCAAGTCTTCGTCTGAAACCGCCCCGGTAATCAGCACTGCTCCCGGAGCAACGCTGGCGATGGCCGCCAAAATCCGCCCGCTCTCCCGATCCGGCGCTCCTGGCCCCACGATTAACAGCCGCAGGTCCCCCCGGCCAGCGACTAGCTGTGCAAAGGCGGCCAGCAGATAGCGCAAGCCCTTGCGTTCATCCTTCCTGCCCACGAACAGGATGTTTGCCTTCCCATCGCGCAGCTGATGAAACGGTTCAGCCTCGGCAAATCGGTCAAAGTCTATGCCGTTGGGAATCACCCGGTAGGCGTGGTTGGGAAAATGCGGCGCCACAAACGCCCGCGCTGCCGGCGACACCGCAATGCGGCCGTCCAGCTGCCGTTGCCATCGGCTCAACGCGGGGCGCCACCAGCGATACAGACGCTGCCGGTCTGAGAATGCGTGAAACGTGCCGATGTTTACCGCGTTGGAATGGTGCAATACCAGGTACGGCAGCAGCGGAGCCAGCGGTTCGTGCAGGTGCACCACGTCAAACGACTCCCTGGCCATCAAGCCCCGTATCCGTGGATACAACCACCAGGCCAGGGAAACCCGCGCCGTTGACCCGCCGGCCGACAGCGGCAGCGTGCCTCCCATGGGGATAAACTGACCATCGCCAGCGTCCGCATCGTTTGCCCGCCCGCCCGTCTGCGGAGCAATCACGCGTACACTATGCCCCCGCCGGCGCATTTCGTCCGACAACTGAGCGACGTGCGCGTTGACTCCGCCCGGCCACGCAAAGTCGTAGGGCGAGACCATGCCGATTTTCACGTCCCTGCCGGCCTCCCGCCGCATCGGCTCCGGCGGTTGCCGTGGACAGCGCCGGTCGGTGCTGGTCGATGCTGCGCAGGCAGCTAGGCTTCCAACTCGGGAAGCACGGTGTCGGGGCGCACGATGCTCGCCGCCGCTACCATCGGATCCGCAATGAACGCCTCAACCAGTTCGTGGGCTTCGGCGTCGGTGTACTGAATCGGCGGGCTTTTCATGAAGTAGGCCGAGGGGCCGTACACGGCTCCGCTCTGACCGTTGTCCATGGCCAGCTTGGCGCAGCGGATGGCATCCACCACCACGCCGGCCGAGTTCGGGCTGTCCCAAACCTCCAGTTTCACTTCCAGCTTCACCGGCGCGCCGCCGAACACCTTGCCGTCGATGTGAATGTAGCACCACTTGCGGTCCTGCAGCCACGGCACATGATCGCTGGGGCCAATATGGACATCGTCAGGTTCGGGTTCTTCGTCCATCTGGCTGGTAACCGAGTTGGTTTTGGAGATTTTCTTGCTGACCAACCGGTCGCGTTCCAGCATATTCAGAAAGTCGGTATTGCCGCCGAAGTTGAGCTGGTAGGTGTTGTCAATCTCGGCGCCGCGGTTCTCCATCAGCCGGGTCAGCACCCGGTGTACGATGGTTGCGCCCACTTGCGACTTGATGTCATCGCCAATGATTGGTACGCCCCGATCCTCGAACCGTCCCCGCCAGTAGTCCTCACGAGCGATAAAAACCGGAATGCAGTTTATCATGGCGCAACGCGCGTCGAGGATATGTTCCACGTACCACTTGGTCGCCATCTCGCTGCCCACCGGCAGATAATTAATCACCACGTCCACTTCCCGCTCTTTCAGAATACCGGAGATGTCCGCGGTGCTGTGCGGCGATTTCACCACCAGGTCGGACACGTAACGCCCAATCCCGTCATGGGTCATGCCCCGCTCCACCGGCACCCCCATATGGGGCACATCAGCAAACTTGATGGTGTTGTTCGGCTCGGTGAAAATAGCCTGCGAAAGGTCTTTGCCCACCTTGTTCTGGTCAATATCGAAGGCGGCGACTATTTCAATATCTTCAATCCGGTATTCGCCGATGCGGTTGTGCATCACGCCGGGGATGATTTCATCGTCCGGCACCTCGACATACTTATGGACGCCCTGCACCAGCGACGACGCGCAGTTGCCCACGCCAATGATGGCAACTTTAATCTTGCCCAATTTCGTACTCCTTGCGCTCCCGAGACACCGGACGGCAACCGGGTTTTAGTCGCCGGCACGAGTTCCGATCAAATAACTTCGACCGATAGTCTAGCATACCACTGCGGTCGCCCACGAGCGACGCCTGCAACCGCGCTGCTACACCGTCTGCTCCACCGTGCCGCGCCTGGACAGGGGCAACACCAGGAATATGATTGCCGCCACCGCAAACAAACCCGCGATGTAATAGGCGGTCGCTGCGAAACCGATGGTTTGGTACAGGGCGCCGGCAATCAACGGAGACGCTGCACCCATCAGGAAGCTGATGCAGGCGACCACGCCCAGCCCCGTCGAGGCGACTTCCCGCCCAACCTCATCGAATACCGAGGCGGTAACGATGGGCTGGTCCGGGTAGAGGAACAGCCCCAGCAGTGCGATGGTAACCATCAGCAGAATCCCCGAGTTGAACTGGATGAGAGCCAGCGCCACCAGGCACGACCACACCAACCCGGGCACCAGCACCTGCTTGCGGCCAATCCGGTCGGAAAGGTGACCCGCCAGCGGCTTGGCCACCAAACCAATTGCAATCAGCAGCCCGATATGGAACCCACGGTTCCACTCGCTCAATGCCAATTCCCGGTCCAGGTACAGCGGCAGTATGGTTACCAATGCGACCAGCGCCATCCCCCGAGTGCCCCGCACCAGAATCAGCCCCCACAGCACCGGGTTTCTGAACAGTTGTTTGGTAGCGGCCACGCGTTCTGCAATGGCGACACTGTCCTCCCCTTGCCGGCCTCGTCCCACGTTGCGCAGCGTCCAGATTGCCAGGAACCCCAGGAAGAAGGGGGCCACGGCATAGATGCTCAACAGCTCGTTCCAGGTGAGCCACAGCAACAACGCCCCGGTCGCCACTGGCCCCACCACATCGCCCACGCTGCCACCCACACCGTGGAAGGCCAGCGCCATCCCGCGTCGGTCTCCGTAGTGATGCGAAAGCGAAGACCCGGCGGGCAGGTGCCAGATGGAATGGGAAATCGCCACTACCGCCATGCCGATCAGCAACAGCCAGTACACCGGAGAAACTCCCATGACCAGCGACCCAGCGCACACGTCACCAGGCAACCCGCCAGCAGCGGGCCCCACCACCTCCTCAGCACATCCGCTACGATACCGCCGGGCAGGGCAATCACGCCGGCGGCCAGTTCCCGCGCCGACATAACGCCGCTCACGCCGACGGAGTTTAGTTGGAAACTCTGCTGGATTTCCGGCAACACCACCGCGAAACTTTGTACGATCCAATGAAACGCCACGTGGCCCACGGACAAACCGGGCAGGATCAAACGCCCGCCGAGGGCCAGGTTCGGCTGGTCAACTTCCAATGGAGCTTGGGTCTGTGCCATCGGCCGTCTCGCTTTTTACCGCGGTTCCCGGTTTACCGCGGTTCCCGGTGTTCGCAAAAACCCGGGCTCCGGCTCAAGGCCGGTTTGACGAAATACCAGGACGGGATAGTTCAACCGCCCAGCCTGGCTGCCGGGCAACGACTCCCCTATTCCCCGAAAAACCGGAAGATTGCCGTCTCATCGTCATGGCGGAAGCGACCGCCGCGGAAGCGAATATCGCGCCCCTGCTCAATATGGAAATCCACGAGGGCCTTCACCTGCTGGCTGGCATCCTCGGCATCGGCGGCCCCCCGCACTATGTCCATCAACTCCTCACCCAGCAGGTTGTCGCTCACGCCGTCGGTGCAGCTCACTAGCCGGTCATCCGACGACAATTCCAGCGTGGTTTCAAACACCGTTAGCGTTTCCTCCGCTCCGATGGCCTTGGAGACTCCCAGCCTGATCAACCCGCCGCGCCGCCCGCTGAACTGCTCAAAGCCATCCGGGTGGATGACAAAAATCGGACTGTCGCCAGCGCTAACGATGTGCAGCTTGCCATCCAGATAAAGCGCCGCCGATGCCGTGGTCAGCAGGAAGCGCCCGCCGCCAACCTGGTAAAAATCGGCGTTCTGTTCGTTCAGCACTGCCACGATGTCCTGCGGGCCGGAGATGTCAATCTCCTTCAGGGCATCAGCCACCGACGTGCTGGCCTCGTTTCCGCCGTGGCCGGTAACGCCATCCAGCACCACGTCCAGAAAATTGCCGCCGCCAAGGTCGCGGATCAGGTAGCTATCCTCCCCGTGGGACGAGTTGTCGTGCAGAGTAGTTAACGAACTGGTGAGCATGATGCTGCAGTCCTCGCAATGGTTTAGTTTCAGTGATTTTATCAGTGATTTTAATGGTGGTGATGTTGGTAGCGGTAGTTTCAGATGCGCTGGTCGTTTTGACGGGACTAGGCTTACAGGCTGGCCAGGTCGGCGTCTGCATCGAATTGGTACCGCGTCCAGTGCTCTTCCGTCAGGCGGTTCAGCGCGGTTCGCCAGGCGCCCAGCGCAACATCCCGGTCGGGCATATCGTCGTTACGGATGGTAATGAGCCGGAGGCAATCCTGCAAGTCCCGGCCAAACTCGCCGACATTAGCGTAATCGCGGTTGCGAACCCGGTCAATGCACGCCGTCGCCGCTCCCGCCAGGTCTCCACCAACACCCGCAAAAGCCCGCCCAAGTTCGTCGCACTCCTGCTCCAGCGTAATGATGGGGCGCTGATTGTACGGGTCAAAATACCCGGTGGCGTCGGCCGGCGGCCCCGACGGAGAGATGTAAAACTTGAGCATTTCAATGTAGAAATCGTGTACATCCTGCGGCCCGCGGTTGGCCTGCGTGCGGTCTACTCCGTGGCCAACCAGAGCGCCCGCGTCAATCAGCGTCGCCTTCCCGGAACCCGGCGCATAAAACACGTTGTGCGGCCCCAGATCAAGCAGCGCATAACCGGCGCCGGCAAAAACCTCCTGAGCTTCCAGCAGCTGCGTCTGAATTGGCCAGTCCCCCAGGCCCGGCGGCGCCACCAGCGGGTGCAGGGCAAACAGGTTCTGACCCAGCCCGATTGGCACCCGCAGGATGCGGCTGCGCGGATCGCCCACCAGTGGTATGCCGGTGGCCCGTTCTTCGACCCTCACCCGGTATTCCTGCCCCAGGTCTTCGCCGAAGTATCCGTCGTGGTTGTCGGCCTCGGTTACCCCAATAACCCTCGGCACTGCCGCGCAATGCTGGCCGGCGGCCTCATACGCCTCCAGGATGCGCGTAGTGCGCTCCTCGATGGGGCCGTGCATCTGCCGGCGCACCGCCTGCGGACTCGGCCGTTTCAGCACTACCGGCCGGCCCGTGTCCAGGTCGGTGGCGGCGCGCACTTCGTAATCGGCCCCGCTTCCCAGCGAACCAATCAGCTCAAATCTGTCCAGGGCAACAATATCCATCTTACAGCTCGACGCAAACCCTACCGATGCGGGCCAGGCCCTACCGATGGCGGGCCAGTATGGTAACCCAGTCTTCCCGCTGCACCGTCTCGACCACGGTGAGGCCGGCGGCGTTAATGGCATCGACGGCATCCTGATTTTGGTCGACGATAATCCCCGACGCCACGAACACCCCATCGGTTGCCAGCACGCCCGGAACCCCCGGCGCCACTATCCTGGTACCTCTCGCACTGATGTTGGCCACCGCAATGTCATAAACTTGGCCGCGGGTAGCAGCTCCCGGCACGCTGCCGGTTTCAGACTTCACCCGGTCCAGAATCCCGGTGCTCTTGAAATTTTTGCGGGCCGCCCGCACTGCGTGGTTATCAATATCAACCGCCGTGATGTGCGCCGCCCCCAGCTTGGCAGCGGCAATCGTCAGAATGCCCGAGCCGGTGCCAATGTCCAGCACCGAACATCCCGGCGTAACCAGATTTTCCAGCGTCTCCAGACAGGTATAGGTGGTGGGATGGTAACCCGTGCCAAAGGCCAACCCCGGATCCAGCTCGATGACCACATCCCCGTCAACCGCCTCGTAGTCCACCCACGACGGTTTGATAACCAGCTTGCGACCCACCCGCAACAGCGTGAAGTGCTGCTTCCACGAATTGCGCCAGTCCTCATCGTCATCCAGCTCCCGAAGGTCCAGGTCTCCCAGGGGCGCCACGCTGGCCGCCAGTTTCACGCCAACCTCAATGTGGGCCAATCGCGTGCGCGAAAGGTTGGGCAGATAAGACCGCAGGATTGCGTATTCGCCGGGTACGATTTCCATGCTCAAACCGTAGGCGTAACGTTCAAACAGGTACGACACCGGCTCAACGAATTCGAAGGGAACGTGGATGCTCAGCTCATGCCAGGACATTGGTGGGTCACCGGAAGCCAGTGCGATGCAACGGATGCGTTCGGATTCAACAGGAAATAATTTAGTATAGACGAAACCGGTCAGTCCGTATTCGGCGAAAAAGTATCTTTGATGCGATCGAAAATGCCGCGCTGCTTGTCGTTTGCATCCGCATCGCCGTCGCTGGAACCGTCGTTGCCGGAATCTCGGCCGGCTGATGTCGGGGCTTCGGCCCCCGGTGGCATACCCGCCGCGTCTACCGCATCGCCCCGGTTCGCATCGCCGAGGTCAGCATCGCCGAGGTTCGCATCCTCGGCTGCGGCGTGTGCATTACCGCCGGGCGCATCGTCTTTGGGCGTATCTTCGGCAGCCGCCTTGCGCCGGCCCTTGCCGCCGCCGGACCGAGCCTTGCGTGTGCCGCTGCCAGCACGGTTGCTGGTCGGTGGAGCCTTGCCGTCATTCCCCAGCGAATAGGCCAAATTCTCCAGCAATTCCCGCTGGTACTTGTTCAGCTTCGTCGGCACATCAACATCCACAATCACCCGGATGTCGCCGCGCCGGTCGGTGGGGCGGCCGTTGCGCCGCAGGTGGGGCACCCCAAACCCCCGCACCCTGAAATGGCTGCCCGACTGTGTACCGGCTGGAATCTCCAGATCAACGGGCTCTCCGTCCAGGGTGGGAATCGCTTTGGTGGCGCCCAACGCAGCCTCCGCAACATTGAGAGCAATGCGGTGTACCAGGTCCTGGTCTTCGCGCCAGAAGAAGGGATGATCCTGCACGCGCAACTGCACGTACAGGTTGCCCGCCGGCCCGCCGTTGCTGCCCACCCCGCCTTCGCCGGTGACCCGCACCTGCATTTCGTCATCCACTCCCGCCGGTATCGTAACCGTGCGCGTGCGGCGACGGCGTTCCTGCCCTCGCCCCCGGCAGGTGTTGCAGGGCGTTTCGATGGATCGCCCCGAACCGTTGCAGCTGGGGCAGGGTGTGGTAACGGCAAACTGGCCGAACACGCTGCGTTGCGACCGCCTTACCTGCCCGGCCCCGTTGCAAGTGCTACAGGTGCTGATTTCCGTGCCGGGTTGGTTCCCGCCGCCGGAGCAGGTACTGCACGGTTCAGTGCGGGTTATTTCCACATCGCGCTCGCAGCCAAACACCGCCTCCTCGAAAGTCAGCGTAATGCGCTGGCTGATGTCCTCGCCGGCTCTGGGTTGGCTGGCCCCGCGCCCACCGCCACCAAAGAAGGTATCGAAAATGTCGCCGAACCCGTTGAAGGGGTCAAAGCCGTCAAACGGACGATCGCCGCCGCCATTCACACCGGCGTGTCCAAAGCGATCATACCGGGCGCGTTTCTCCTGGTCGCCCAGCACCTGATAGGCCTCGTTAATCTCCTTGAACTGGTCCTCAGCGCCCGGCGTTTTATTGCGGTCCGGATGAAACTCCATAGCCTTCCGGCGGAAAGCGCGTCGGATATCCTCGTCGTTGGCCCCTCGGCTCACACCGAGAGTTTCGTAATAATCAGCAGGCATAACCACTTTTGCAATTCACATTCATGCCAACGATTATAGCCGACCCCCGCCCCGATGCTCAACACACCAGGCCAACCCAGAGCGGCCCTCCGGTGTCCGGTATAATGGCGGCATAGAGGCCATGCCGTGACCGCCACCGTTGCATACCCGCCGAAACCGTCCGTTGACCGTAGCCAGCTTCCGCCCGGCCCTCCGGAGTTGCCCTTCATCGGGCAAACCCTCCGCTACCTGCGCGACCCCATCGACTTCATGCTGCAGGCCGCCACCTACGGCGACATCGTTACCATGTCGGTGAAACCGGCCCTGCTCATCCTCGTGAATCATCCCGACCTGATACGCGAGATTTTCGTTACCAAGCATCAGATGGTGGGCCGGGGGCCCAACGCCGACGTCCTGAAATACGTCATGGGTGACGGGTTGGTTACCGCCAGCGGAGCCACCCACCTCCAACAGCGTCGTCTGATGCAGCCCTACTTCCATCGCAACAACATCGACGGTTTCGGCGCAACCATGCAGACATTCGCCAGCCACCACCAGCAGGACTGGAGCGACGGCCAGCGGGTGGACATGGCGTCCGAAATGGGCGCACTGACCCTGCGCATCGTCGTCAAAACCCTGTTTGGCCTCGACCTCCCCGATGATGTGCGTCGCATCGGCGAGGCGTTTGCGGTCGGCAACAAATACGTCGTAACCCGCGTCAATCAACCCCCGCGCCTGCGCAGGTTGCTCCATCGTCTGCCCGTGCCGCGCACCGTGCAATTCCGAAACGCCATGCAGCGGCTCGACCGAATCGCATACGACCTGATTCAGCAGCGGCGCAAATCCGCCCACCCCGGCGATGACCTTCTGTCGGCCCTGCTGCTGGCGCGGTTCGGAAGCGAAGTACCCGACGACACGTCTGCCGGCCAGCTGCTCACCGACGAGCAGGTGCGCGACCAACTGATGACCCTGTTCGCCGCCGGCCACGAAACCACCGCCGTCTGCCTCACCTGGACCTGGTATCTCCTCGCCGCTCACCCCGACATTCAATCGCGGTTTCACGCCGAGCTTGACGCAATCGTCGGCGACCGCCCGCCCACGCTGGCCGACCTGCCCCACCTCACTTTCACCGACCGGATTCTCGCCGAATCCCTGCGTCTCTACCCGCCCATCTGGTTCTGGTCACGCATGGCCTTCCAACCCTTCGAACTGGGTGGATACCGGATACCCGCCGGCGCACTCCTGGCCGCCCCACAGCTAGTCGTGCACCGCGACGCCCGCTGGTTCGATGCGCCGCTCGAATTCTGCCCCGACCGTTGGACACCGGAGTTTCGCGAGAACCTGCCTCGCTACGCCTACTATCCCTTCGGTGGTGGGCCCCGCCAGTGCATCGGGGAAGGTTTCGCGATGATGGAAGCCAAGCTAATCCTCGCCACCCTCGGCCAACGCTGGCGCGTCCACCACGACCCGCGCCACAAAATCGCGATGCTCCCCCTGATCTCCCTCCGCCCCAAAAACGGTATGCCCACCTACCTGGAACGCCGCTAATCGTCCCCTCCCGTGGTGTCCTGCACCTGAAGTTGGTTGAATAGGATTCAGGCGTGAAGTCCCCGGCTTGCCACTGGCGGCGGAAGGATGAATATGATCATCGCGCGAACAAGTCCACAGTTGGCACTGGACGATAGGGAACAGGAAACCCTGGAACAATGGGTCCGCCGGCCCAAATCAGCGCAAGCATTGGCCCTGCGGCCAGAATCATTCTCAGCTACGCCGACGACCTGGCCAATACGGTGGTAGCCGCTCAGTTGAGAGTGTCCAAACCGACGGTGGGGAAGTGGCGTCCCGGTTCCTGGCGCAACGACTGTCCTAGCGCAACGACGGACGGCCCGTCCCGCGTCAACCATATATCCCGGTTTGGCGTCAATCAGTTTTGCCGGTTCACCTCCTCGGCCTGGCCCCGTTGCTGGGCAGCGTTGGTGCGGTCTGGGGACGTCAAACTCCAGGATCACGGAGTGCTGGACCACTCGGACGATGGCCGTGGCCGTGGCTGTGGGGTTGGCAAAGATGTGCTCCCATTAGGAGATGACCAAGCTCGAGGTGATGCCCCGGGACCGCCGCACGTAGCGTTCGTCCAGGAGCAGGAAGTCGAAGTTGTCCAGCTTACGCAGTCGGCGGGGCAAGTCCAGGTCGCGCTTGGAGAAGAGAAGTTCCTGCACCAGACGGTAGGCTGGTACGAAGTAGACGGAAACGCCGGCTTCCACCCGGCGGTGGCCCAGGGCGCAGAGGGCGTGGGTGTTGCCGGCGCCGGGCAGCGCGAAGGCCAGGACATCGACGCCGCGTTCGACGAATTGGCCGTGGGCCAGTTGTCCAGTTGCTGGCGCAGGGTCAGGGGGACCCGGTTGTGCTCGAAGGTTGCCCAGGTCTTGCACGAGGGCAGCCTGGACTCCCGGCGCAGTCGGTTGATGCGCCGCTGCTTCCGATCCTCGGCCCCCTGTTCCAGCACTTACGGCAACGAGAAAGGCAGAAAGGTGGGCAGGGCACCGCCGTGGCCAGCGGTGGTGAAGCGTGATACCGACTGTGCTGCCATCGTGGGCAACTTGACTTGGCTGCATCTCTGGCCGATGCGTTCCGGCATGATGACGGTGTCCATTTCACCCCGCCCTTGACACCGCAAGGCTTTCTGGCTGACTCTTTGACTGGCCGAAGTCGTTAGACGAAGCCTCTCAAGTGGGAGGTGCGGGCCACCCGGTCCACCGCAATATCGAAGGCTGCCTGTCGCAGGGTTAGACCGCCGGCCCTGGACCTGGCCGCTACGCTCTGATAAGCCGGTACGATTCGGTTGTATAGTTCCTCGTTGACCCTTTCTTCACTCCAGTCGAATTGCTGAATGTTTTGCGTCCACTCGAAGTAGGAGACGGTAACGCCGCCCGCGTTCACCAGCAGGTCGGGCAAAACCAGCACACCCCTTTCCTGCAGGATAATGTCTCCTTCGGGCGTGGTGGGGTGATTGGCGGCCTCCAGGACAACCCGAACGGGCAGACGGCGGGCCACCTCTTCCCCAATCACGTTTTCTATGGCGGCGGGAACGAAAACGTCGGCTTCCATATCCAGAATGTCGTTGGGGGCACACTTCGCTCCGCCCGGAAACCCGTCTACTGAACCGCTGCGAGACACAAACTCAGCCAGGGCGGGAATGTCCAGGCCGGCGCTGTTATACACCGCTCCCCTAATGTCCGACACCGCTACGATCCGCATCCCTTGCTGGCGAGCCAGGCGGCAGAACCAGGAGCCGACGTTCCCAAAACCCTGAACGGTAATGCGGGCTTGGGTCAGGTCGAGGTCCAAGTCCTTCGCCGCTTCCTGCAATACAAGCAGCGCTCCCCGCCCGGTGGCGGCCTCCCGGCCAGCCGACCCTCCAACTTCCAACGGTTTGCCGGTTACAATAGGCAGGGTATATCCGTGGGTCTGGCTGTATTCGTCCATTATCCAGGCCATGGTCTGGGCGTTGGTGCCCAGGTCGGGAGCGGGAATGTCGCGGTAGGGACCCAGAATGTGTTGAACGTTCTGGGTATAACGGCGGGTAACGGCGTTGAGTTCGCGCTCGCTTAGCGCGAGCGGGTCCAGTTGAATACCTCCCTTGGCCCCGCCGAAGGGCAGATCCAACAGGGCGGTCTTCCAGGTCATCAGGGTTGCCAGAGCCCGCACCTCGTCCTCGTCGGCCAGGGGATGGAACCTCAGGCCACCTTTGTAGGGGCCACGGGCGCCGTTGTGCTGCACCCGGTATCCGGTGAACACCTCAATACGCCCGTCGTCCATCCGCACCGGCAGGGAAACCCTTAAGTCCCGCCAGGGTTCACACAGCATTCGGCAGGTTCCAGCGTCCAACCCCAAGCGCGCGGCGGCCCCGTCGAAGTAGCGTTTTACGTCATCTTGGGCGCTGCGCGCTTTGCCTACAGTGGTCATCGCTCCCCCGGTTGGGCCTGATTACAGGGTTCGCTCCTGGGTTCCGAGTCATCTGCCGCGGGACAGACGAATCCTCGGGCCTACTTTCGCCGACGGCACGAATTTCTCGGCTTGATGAAAACCGTGATGCGCGCCTTCGGAAGCCAGATAGGCCGTTGATTTTCAATTATCGCACAACCCCTTTCTCGCACAACCCGTCGAACATTTCTTCCGACTGATTAGCCGGGACAGGCCAATCGTGGCTTAACCGAGGAGGACTTTGAGCAGGTAGTCCCCGCGCCAGCCGGCCTGGAAGAGGTTGCCCTGGATGCCCACCCAAGTGCTGTTAACCTGTGCCTCAGTATCGTGAGCGTCTTCCTGTTCGTGCCGCACCTTGCGGAGTTCTTTAGCCTCGACGGCTATGTCGAAGGTTCGAAAGCCGGGCACAAATCCACTATATTCGACCCATGTTCATCGCCCGATGCTCGCCGGGCAGCGGTCTCGCCTTCGCGAGCGGAAAAGCCGGCGCTCAGCTCAAACCGAACTGGTCTCTGGCGTTCCCGCCCAGCATTCGTGCAATTGCCGGCCGTTCTACGTCTGCCTGGGTCAGCGCCTGGATGGCGTCCCAAGCGCTGGTTGTGTCGTGGTGGGGATACCGAGAACCCCAGACGATTTTATTTTCGTAGGAATGTGGCAGCTCCTGGATCAGGCGTTCCTCAGCGTCAAACCCCAGCATGACATGGCCGTCCTCCCACATATCTTCGGGGTCGGTTCTGACCGGGTAGTAATGCTGCAGTGGAATAACTCGCGTCGATGCCTCCATTTTCTCCAGGACTTCCTCCATCCAGGAAGCCTTTCCGTGGGCCATAACGACCCTCAGCTCAGGGAACCGCTGCATAACCGTATAGCCAATCAGCGTGGAAGCGACGAACATGTGGTTGTCCAGCCAATGGGACAGTATCGGAGCCACGGGGTGACCCAACGGGACCATCCCAGTCGCAGCGGACGCCCGGTTGCGCTCGCCGGTGCTGCCACCCGCAAAGGGACCGCCTCCACCCCCGCCCAGGCCGGCGGTTTGGGAGAGCCGGCCACTGACCTTTTCCACGAAGGGGCCGTGGGACGTCCACTCCGGGTTCCACAATCCGGCGGCCGGGTGCACGGCGGCAGCCAACCCCAATGTCTCCAGTTCCGCCCAGAGTGGATCGTAATATGGATGAGTGAGGTACCGTTCTTCCATGAACATGGGCCGGATGAAGGCGCCACGGAAGCATCGAGATCCGGCGGCGCGGCGCAGCTCGGCCAGGGCGAAGTCCATATTCCCAAGGGGAATCATCGCGGCGGCAAAGAGGCGATCCGGGGCAGCCTGGCAAAAATCTGAAACCCAGTCGTTGTACGCCCGCGCCAGTGCGTACGCCACGTCCGGGTCCTCCACAAGGTGGAAGCCTTCGGCGAACCAGGTCGGATAAACGAGGGTCTGGTCGATACCCATCGCATCCATATCCTGGAGCCTGGCCTTTGGGTCCGAGGCTCCTTCGCACATCGGATGGCGGATATTCGGGTCCAATTCGCCAACGGAATCCCAGGTCATTCCGGGCTGCCAGATGGCATGACGGGGGATGTTAGGATTGGCGCTGTCCCGGAACACCCGTCCGTTGATTTTGAGGTACGAGTCGAACTGCCCTTCTTCTCGCCAGAGGGCGTATTTGCCCAGCACGCGATACTCGGGCTCCAGATACTTCTCCCACACTTCGTGAGGTTCCACCACGTGGGAATCGCTGTCGAAAACGGAGAAGTCCTTATTGGTAGTCATGGCATGCCGTCCGATTGGCTGCCGGCTATCGGCGCGTCACCGATGACTCCGGCTTGAGGGCTTCCCTGATTTCGTCTTCGTCGGGCCACCAATCGGGGCGGTGGATCTCGGTAACACGGTCCCGGATGATCTTTTTCGGCGGCTCGATATTGTAGAGGCGGCGGGCGTTTGCCCCCAGGAACCTGGCCTGGTCGTCGATGGGCAACTCGCACTCCTCCATGGTCTCGATGGCCCTCCAGGCGTCGTCTCCGTCGTGGTGGTAGACGTCGGAAGCCCAGGCGAGGATGTCCCGGTAGTAGTCGGGAAGGCGCGACGGAGGCGCTTCGTCCCCTTCGAACCCGGTAACGCAGTGCTGGAAGAAGGTTTCGCTGGGCGGCTGCTTCAGCGGCGGCAAGGTGCGGTCATTGCGGTACAGCCGATAGGTCTTGTCGCATTCATCCAGCAGGAAACTCAACCAGGTGGAAGAGGCCTCGAACACCGCAGCCTGGATCTTGGGGTGCCTCTCGAAGAACCCGGACATCAACACCATGGTGACCCAGAGGGACGCCTCGGCCTGGAAGTTCTGCACGTTGGACAGGAGCGTGTGAGGCAAGCCGGAGGTGGAAATGGTCCTCCTGATGAGCTCCGCACCCGAATACTGATCGGAGTAGCCCGGCGGCTTCGCAACTCCCGAGGCCGGGAATGGGTGCATACCATAGACCATTCCGGTATCCTCCAGCGCGTTCCATACGGTCTCGTACTTGGGCTGAATCGGATAGTTGCCCATGGCATCCATTGGCCGGATGAGAGCAACGCGGCAGCCCTTGGCAGCTACGCGGTAGACCTCTTCCGCCGCAAATTTAGGGTTTTGCATGGGGATAAGGGCGGCGAAGAAGAGACGTTCCGGGTCTTCCTGGGTGTATTCATACGCCCAGTCATTGTAGGCCTTACACATGGCCCGCGCCCCCAGAGCGTTCTGCAGCCAGGGGTAGGTATCAATGCTGGTGGGTATGATCATCACCTGGTCGATACCCTGGACGTCCATGTCGCGCAACCGGGGCTCGGGTTCGTCTGCTCCGGCGTGGGCCAGGTATTCCGACTGCTCCCTAGTGAGGGCAGTTTCCGGGTTGAGGTTGCGGACGTTGAAGGCGCGCTGGATGTCGTGTTTGAGTCCCGGACCGGCTAGCCTCACGATGTCAATCATCCCGGGGCCTGTCTTGGGCACGGGGAAAAGCTGTTCACGTCGGCCTTTCCGTTGACCAGCAACTGGTTGGTCTCGGCGTCGTACCACATGGTGGACTTCAGAGCTTCCAACTCGCCTTTGGTGAGGTGGTCTGCGGCCCGCTCCCAGACTCTGGCGGGCTCAACGATGTGAGCGTCGCAGTCGAAGGTGGGGAAATCTTTGGTCATTGGCCTGAATCGCTGGACTGGCAAGACGGACCTCCTCTTTACAATTCGATAGGTTGTTGATCGACGAATCCACGCCCAACCTAACAAGGGGCACTGCTATTGTCAACAACTCGACGGGTTGCATGAGGAAGAATCGTAGCAGTAGAATCACTTATTTACAGTATTCATTGAATGGGAGCGGAAAATCGATGGAATATCGACGATTTGGTCCAACAGACATAACAGTTTCGGCCCTCGGGTTCGGTTGTTGGGAGATGGGAGGTACCTATGGCGATGTTTCCCAGTCGGAGGTAGCCGGCGCCGTGAACCGCGCCATTGACCTGGGCATCAACTGTTTCGACACTGCCCCCGCATACGGCAGGGGGGAGTCTGAGAGTTTGTTGGGCAGGGCTCTGGGGGCCAGGCGCAAGGACGTGGTCGTCGTCACCAAGTGCGGCGTGGGCTACTCCGACCGGCCAAAGGGCCGGGATAGCCGAATGGTGTCTATCTTCGCCTCCGTGGAGCAGAGCCTGGAAAACTTGGGAACCGATTACCTGGACGTGCTGCTCATTCAGTGGCCGGACGCCAACACGCCTTTCGATGAGACCATGCACGCGCTGGACAGCCTGGTGCATCAGGGGAAAGTTCGCGCGGTCGGGGTTTCCAACTTCACCCTGGACCAGATCAAAGAATGCGAATCCGTGCGAAGTATAGACGTCGTGCAGTACGGCCTCAATATGTTCGATCGGCGCATGGAGCAGGATATCTTTCCCTATTGCCAGGCGCAAGGGACCGGCGTGATGGTTTACGGCCCTCTGGCGTTTGGTCTCCTTTCCGGCGCTTTCAACGCGGACACTACATTCGGAAATAATGACTGGCGTTCCACGGGCGGGCGGCCGGGCTGGAACGTGGGGGTATTCGCGGAGGAGCACTTTCAGCGAAACCTGCAAGTTGTGGAGGAGTTGAAGCCAATCGCCGAGGTCAGGGGCAGACAGATGCCCCACTTGGCATTGCGCTGGGTCCTGTCAAATCCCGCCGTAAGCGTCGCGTTGGTGGGCACTCGCAGCGTTCAGGAGGTGGAGGACAACGTCGCAGGGTTGGAGTGGGCCCTGTCGGGCTCGGACATGGAGCAAATCGACGCGGTGTTCGCTCGTTACGGCGTGGATACCCACCCGGATATCGTCATCGACCCCGAGGAGTAACTCAAGGGTTATCCTTACAACCCTATCTCAATGATGCCGGCCGTGTGAAGGGCGTTGTACTCGTTCAGTACATGTGAGACGCGGCAGGGGCCAGCAGGTCTGGATGGTAGTGGTGAAGATATTCGGCTGGGGTGAGACCGCCGAGGGAATGGTGGGGGCGGAGGGTGTTGTAGACGCCCTCCCAAGCCAGTAGCTCCTGGATGAGGGGCTCGACCTCCAGACCGCCGTCGCAGAGGTGGTAGAACCCCCTGCCTGGGTACGCTGGGCCGCTCCACGTGGCCGTTCAGCTTGGGGGACCTGAGAGGATTGGTGGAGATAGCGGGACTCGAACCCGCAACCTCGGCATTGCGAACGCCGCGCTCTCCCAGTTGAGCTATACCCCCACGCGATGAGCCGATGCTGCACGCAGCACTGACCACATATGTCATCGTAGCCAACCGGAGCGTCGGGTGTCAAGGTGATGCGACGGCCGGTTGGCGATGTTAGCGGTTGGCGGCTGCGTTTTCCCGGTTACCGGGTTGGCACGGCGCGCACCCGGTGATTGTTGCTGTCGGCAATGTAAATGGAACCATCGGCGGCGATGCCGCATCCGTGGGGGCGGTCGAGGCCGGCCTCGGTGGCGGGGCCACCGTCGCCATGGCCGCCGAGCTGTCCGCCGGCGATGGTGGTAACGATGCCGCTGCGGGTGTCAATCTTGCGGATTGCGTGGTTCTCGGTGTCAACCACGATGACATTGCCGTCAGCGTCGCAGCGCAGGGCTTTGGGGGCGCCCCAGGTTGCGGCCAGCGCCAGGCCGCCGTCGCCGGAGTATCCCCGTTCACCGTCGGCGCCGGCCAGCGTTCCCATGATGCCGCCGGCGGTAACCACCCGCACGCCGTTGCCCTCGCGCTCGGCGATGTAGGTGTTGCCGGCGTCGTCCATGCACACGGCCCGCGCGCCGAGGATGCTGGCTTGTCGGGCGGGCATTCCGTCGCCGCCGCGAATCTTCTCGCCGTTGCCGGCGAAGGTGTCAATGATGCCGGTGGTCAGATCGAGGCGGCGGATGCGCTGGTCCTGAATGTCGGCGATGAGCAGGCCGCCATTCCCGTCAAGGAAACAGTCGTTGGGCTCGCGGAGCTGGGCCAGGTGGCCGGGGCCGCCATCGCCGGAGTAGCCCACCTCGCCGGTGCCGGCTACGGTCGTGATAATGCCGCTGGCGCCATCGACCTTGCGCACCGCAGCATTGAGGCGGTCCACGATGAAGATACTGCCGCCGTTCTCGCTGAAAATCCCGTCCACTGCCAGGGAATAGGGTTCGTGGAAGGTGGCCACCGTGGCCGGTCCACCGTCGCCCGTGTAGCCACTCTCGCCGGTTCCGGCCACGGTGGTGACCACGCCGGTGGCCGCGTCAACACGCCGCACGATGTGGTTACGGGACTCACAGAAGAACAAGTTGCCCGCCGGGTCGAAATCGCACATGAAGGGTTCGCGAAGCGTGGCAGCGACGGCCGGGCCGCCATCGCCGGTGTAGCCGGCCTCGCCGGTGCCGACAACGGTGCGGATGATGGGAGCGTGGTGAGTTGTCATGTTGCCTCCGCGGGCGATGGGCTTGGTCAGTTGAGGTTGTGGGCATGGCCGGTTGATCGCGCGAGCGGGACGGTGCGGATCAACGGCGCGGATCAGAGATACCCATTCTAACTATACAGGGCGTCCTTGATGCTGCTGACGGAGCGGCCAATACGGTCATCGGTGGCGATGGCAGCCCGGATTTTGTTCGACCCGTGGATGACGGTGCTGTGGTTGCGACCGGCCAGGAACCGTCCCGCGTCGGTGGGGGTGATGCCGAGTTCGGCGGTGAGCAGGTACATCACAATCTGACGCGCCTCGGCTACGCGGGCGGTGCGACCGCGGCCCAGTATCTGCTCAACAGAGATGCCGTAGTGCAGCGCCGCCTGATTCAGCGCCTGCTCCGGCGTAAGGCGGCGGTGGTCAGGCCCGGCGATGGCATCCAGCTGGTGGGTTACCTGTTCCACCGTCATGGGCATATTCATCAGCTGGGACATGGCGATGATGCGGTTGAACGCGCCCCGCAATTCGCGCACGTTTCGGTTAACCCGGTGCGCAATCAGTTCGAGGATGTCGTCGGACGCGGATTCATCCTGCTGGGACGACCAGGCGTGCAGGATGGCGATGCGGGTTTCCAGCGACGGCGGCTGGATGTCGGCAAGCAGGCCACACTGGAAGCGGGAGCGCAGGCGGTCTTCCAGAGGGTTGATGGACTGGAGGGCCCGGTCGCTGGTGAGCACAATCTGCGCGCCAGCCTGATGCAGGTCGTTGAACGTATGGAAGAGACTCTCCTGCGTCTGCTCTTTGCCAATCAGAAACTGGACATCGTCCATCAGCAGCACGTCCAGGTTGCGGTAGCGATCCCGAAACTGGCGCATCGCGCGACCGTGGATGGCAGACACGAACTCGTTGGTGAACTGCTCGGAGGTTACGTACAGCGTGGAGCGTTTTTGCTGCAAGGCCCGGTTGCCGATGGCGTGGAGCAGGTGGGTTTTGCCCAAACCGGGGCCGGCATAGAAGACCAGTGGATTGTAACCGCCGGCGGCCGGCCCATCGTCGTTCACCACCGCGCTGGCAGCATGGTAAGCCAACTGGTTGCTTTGCCCCACCACGAAGTTGGCGAAGCTGTAGACCGGATTGCAAGTAGCGGCATTGGCTTCCGTCCAGTCATGTCCGCCTGAACTACCGCCCCGGCTGCCCAGGTCATAATCGCTCGGAATGGGAGTGCGGCCCACTTCGGGAGCGGCGGTTATGGCGGAAACCGTGGTGTTGCGTTCGGCGCCCGCCGTCGTTTGCGTCACGGCGGGCAACGGCCGGTACTGGATGCCAGCTTCACGACCCAGCGTCCGGGTCAACGCCTCCTGCGCCATGGCGAGATGCAACGGCAGTTCCAGCCAGGACACGACGAATGAGCTGGCGGCGGCAACCACCAGGTCGTCGCCTTCCCAGGCGTGGCCGACGCAGGGTTGCAGGAACGTGTTGAAATGTTCCCGGGGCATCTCCAGCTGGAGTCGGCCCAGGACAGCGCGCCAGGCAGGGGCAGGGTTTGGGCGGTCCGGCATCGAAATAAAAAGCCTCCGTATGCACCTGGGGATTGACGGGTCTTCGGGCCGGTGGAATGCGGCCGTGCCGCTGAGTTTCCAACCAGCCGGAGCAGGTGTATAGGAAATATGCTACGGTTTGGCTGAGGGCCATCGCTAGGGGCGCGGCTAGAAATATTGTTCCGCCCATTTTTAAGAAAAAGTATGGCGCTTGTGCCTGTTCAGGTTGCACGATTTTGGGCAATCGAAACACCGGCCAGCTAACAGAGGTAAAGCGTGCGGACGCCAATTCGTGCGCCCGGACGCCTCATAACAACATCTGGTAGATTTCGGTTCCGGGATTGTCCGGGCCGCAGTTGGAAGCCGGTTTTCCGGGCCACCACGACGGCGTTGGCCTCACGTTGCCGGCTGGCAACCGGGTCATGCCCACCCACTTTAATCTGTCATTGCGAGGAGCACCCGCTCATCCCAATCTGGTCGAGGGACGTGGCAATCTCAATGAGATCGAACACACATCGGAGGACCGCCGTTGCTACGGCGACGAGATTGCCACGCTACGCTCGCAATGACAAAGTGGGTACGCATGAATGGAAATCAGGGCTTGATGGCGCCGATGATGTACTCGGTGTGCATCCGCCGTTCGATGCCGGTCGCCGTTGCCGCGTGGCTGCCGTTGCGGGCCGGCATCATCCGCCGGTCGCGGGCGATGTCACGGGGAGCCACCGCCACGACGTCAAGTCCCGCCTGGGTCGACAGGTCGGCCAAACACTCGTGGGTAGGTATCAACACGCCCCGCATAATCGACGGCCCAACCACGATTATGGCGGCGGCCCCAGGCTGCAACACGCGGGCCATCTCGTTGATGGCGTCTCCCATATCTCCGAAATATCGGAACAGCACACGAGCCTTGCTGGTGTCTACGTCTGCCAGCCGGTCAACGACGGACTGGGTTGCCGGCGCCAGTGGCCGGCCAGTGGCCGCGGCGGTGGGCGTCCTGACCGTCTGACGTTCCGAGCCGATATACCGTGAGCGCAGGCGGGACAAACGCGGGATCGGGTCGCCCAGCCAGGCCAACGAGAACTTGTGGGCGCGCATATAGTCCAGCGCGTTGGCATAGGGCGGCGAGGTTACAATCAGGCCCACACTGCCCGTCGTCAGGGGAAGGCGGCGGGAGTCGCCGGCGATGATGTGGCGGGGCCCAACGGTGTCCGCATCAACGGCGGCGTAGGCGTCAACCGCCCGGTTGACTAGCGTGGCGAAAGCGCGGATCGGACGACGCGGTTGCTTGTCGGAAACCCGGTGCGGTCGCGTGTGGGCCAAATCGCGGGCGCGCGACACACCGCCGGATTTGGTAACAATGGTGGCAGACAGAATCACCTGCAACAGGTTCCGCAGGTCTGCGTTGGGCTCAGCGCGGATTGCCAGCGACAGGGAGGCCAGTTCCTGCTGGGTTTCGGGCAGGAACCAGTAATCAAGAAACTGTGTGGTGGCGTCGTCCATCCCGCTGCGGATTGCGGCCAGCGGGTCGGCGGGGCGACCGATGCCGGCGTACAGGTCGGCGGCGCGTCGGAGGGCAGCGTCGCCAGCGTCGCGGACGGCGTGAGGGTCAACGGCGGTGGTGCGCGCGATGCTCTGGCGGCGGGCCAGCGGGTCCAGGTCAACGCCCACGACCGAACGCCCGGCGAGCCAACCCTCCAGCAGGGTAGCGCCGGAGCCGCACATGGGGTCCAGCACCGTATCGCCCGGGCCGGTCAGTGCGCCGATAAAGTGCCCGGCCAGGCCGTGGGGGAACCGCGCGGCAAAGGGGTGCAAAGCGTGCAACGGGTGCGCGTCCCGGGCCGGCGCATGGAACGCCAGGTCGCCGGCCAGGAGGCTGGCTAGACGGTGGCGGGTGTGTGATGCAGTGGTCAACTAACTTGCCGGGCAGTTACGCTGTACCAAGGGTCTGGGGAGGCCGGCCGGTAATGGCCTGGATAAGGTGGGGGAGGAATTGCGACGCGGCTTCCCAAACTGCATCCATATTTATTGGAGGTTGGCCGTAAGGCTCGTGAGCCAGTCCATTGCGCAGGATGATCCAGTTAATCCAATCGTAATCCGGGTGAGACTGTTCGAGGTCTCTGGAGTATCTCGCCACCACATTGCCGACGCGGATTAGAGCGTAACTCACTGCATATCCCAACAGAGGTTCACGGTGCAAGGCCGTCTCGTCGATGTTGCGAATTAATGACCACTCTGCTATTGCCTGCTCCGCGATAGAACTCAGCCAGTACGCATGGGGTTCACTGGCGTTATTCAACATAGACCAATTCCCTTTGGGCCATCATTTCATCCTGGAAATAGTGTTCTCGCTTGCCGTGTGGGTCGGGCAGACCTCTGACGTGGGTTTTTATGCCGATGAGCTGGCTGAGATATGGGCCCATAGAGAAGTGCCGCTTGCGGCCTGGGGCGTCGTCATGGTAGTCGACCAGCATCGCCAGTTCGATGCCCTCGAAAGGGCCGCTCATGTAAAGGCCAGTGAGTTCGGGCGGGGTCATGTACATTTCTTTGATGCCCCACTGGCGGCAAAAGTCGGCAATGTCGTCGAGGGGTAAATCCTCAATGTTAACCCGTGGCGTCAAGTCGGGTTCGGCGCCGGTGAGGGTGCGGACCAGGTCGGGAGCGTGTTCGGTTACCGCTTGGGCCAGTTCGTCCACGCTGGTGCGTCCAGGGTGGTGCGCGAGGGTGTTGCGGAGGTCAACCCACCAGGCCCAACCGTAATCGGGATAGGCCGGCTCCAGTTGGCGGGAATGGCGCTCAATGACATCGCCGATGCAAATCAGGCCGTAGGCGGCAGAATATTGCATCCGCCGTTCGATCTGGAGCGTGCGTGGATCAAGTTCCTGGAGCACGAACAGGGTTTGGGTAATCTGGCTGACTACTGCGTTGATGGCGTCGGTGAGCAAAGCATCCGATTTGGCGGTCATATCGCTAACCTCCGGCGGGTTGATTACATCATAACGCGCAAGATATGGCCGCGTCTGCCGGCTGGGTTGGCGCCTTTCCGGGGACGGTTGATCCGCCACAAAGTGACTCGTCCTCGTGTCGGCAACCCAACACGTCGTGCTATTCTGGCAACAATCGGGCGACGGGAACCGGGAATATCGTATGCCACTTGAATCTTGCGATGGCGCGCATTCTTCCGATGACCAGCAGCTGGCCGGCAGCGGGAATGAACCGGCGCTTACTTTCCGTCCATTGACGCCGGCGCTGATGGATGCGTTGGGCGCCGTGCTGCGGGGCAACTTCGGCGCGGACTGCTGGTGTATGTACCCGCGTTTGAGCGATACAGAGATGCGGGAGCTGCCGGGGGAAGGTTCGATCAGCCCCCGGCGACGCGTGGCCGTGACGGAACTCGCGGGTGGGAATCGGGCGCCGGGTTCGAAGTTGTGCGTGGGCTGTTGGAACATCGGCCACGCAACCGGCTGCCGCGCGTAGCGACGCGTATCAACACCTCGCGCTGATGGGTAGCGCCGGCGGGCGCCTGCCGCAATCAGTCGCCGGGGCTGGCAGGTTCGGGAGCCAGGCGGCCCACGCTCCGGGCGATTTCCCGGTCGCGCTGCTGCTGCAAACGGTCGGGCAGGCGAGGCGGCGGGAGGAACCAGTATCCGACTGCGGCGGCGAGGTAGAGGATGACCAGCGGGAACAGCGCCCAGTAGAAGCTGCCGGTGTGGTCGTAGATGACTCCCATCCACATTGCCGTCCCCATAGATAACAACTGATCGGGCAGGTGCTGCCACCCGCGCAGAGTAGCGAAGGAGCGGCGGCCGAAGAAGTCGCCCATGATTGCCCAATTCAGGGGATTGGCGCTCTCGCCAAAGGCCAGAAGGCCAATGAATACCATCAGTTGCCAGATGTGGCCGCTTTGCGTAATGAGGGAGCCGAGGGCCAGCGCGCCGGATACCATGCACACGGCGCTCATTTTACGGCGGTCTATCTTGTCGCCAAGCCATCCCACGCAGGGGTTGAACACCATGTTGGCCAAGGAGAAAGCGCCGACGAACCCCGCTGCGATGGCGAGATACCTCCCTTCAGCCGCCGGTGGCCCGGCGCCTTCCAGGAACCAGACCATCATCGGCACCAACAGGAAAGAGGCGCCGGCATGGACGATGTTACGGAATGCAGTGGACATGACCAGCAACCAGTACGACGGGGTACGCATTGCTTCCTTCACGGTAAAATCCGTTTCGCCGAACTGGAGCCTCCGGCGCTGCGTAACGCCGGATTCCTGGTTCGCCGCCGGTGAAGGGGAATCGGCCGATGCCGGGGGATCGCCGTCCGGCAACTGGCCCATTTCCTCGGGAGCGCGGCGCAGGAAATACGACAACGGAAGGACAACCCCAAGGATGGCGAATCCCAGCACGGTGCAGGAATCGCGCCAACCCAACCACACGACCAGCAATCCAACCAGCGGGGCGGTGGCGCCGCCCAACCCGTTGCCCATGCTGACCACCGCCATGGCCAGTCCGCGCCGACGCCTGAACCAGTTATTGACGGCGGCGATTGAAGCGTTGTTGTATCCGGAACGGAACCCCACGGACATGAAGCCGACGAATACCAGCAAAAACCACCAGTAGTTGGCGGTGTGGCCCAACAGGATGAAACCCAGCCCCGACATTAACCCGCCGAACGCCAGCATCACGCGCGGGCCATACTTGTCGGTGCAGTAACCCATCAGTGGCCCCTGCAATCCGCCAATGAAACGACCCAGCAGCTCCGCAAACCCCAGCATGGTTCTGGTGCCAGGGGTCAGTCCCAGGATAGATTTGGGGAATATGAGGTCCGACTCGATGGGAATGTAGAATACGGTGAAGCCCCGGTTGAAGGATCCGTGCTTCATTCCGTCGGCCAGGAGGCTGACGATGACAACCCACCAACCGTAGAAGATTTTGGGGCGACGCGGGCGCATTAATATACCGCCTGCTCGGTCATCAGCTGTTCCAGGCTGGGTTCGTCGATGCCGAGCACCTCGCCGAGGACGTAGGCGTTGTGCTGGCCAAGCAACGGCGCGGGAATGTGAACATCACCCGGGGTATCGCTGAAGCGCCAGGGTATACCGTAAACCAGCTCCGCCCCGACGTGAGGATGGTCGATTTCGACATAAGTTTCACGAGCATTGAGGTGCGGGTCGGCAAACTGGTCGGCGATGTTCATTACCGGCATGGCGGCCACGCCCCCGGCCTGCAACAGCTCGGTTATTTCCCATGCCGGCAGGGTACGAGTCCAGTTGGAAATGGCCGCGTCCAACGCCCGGCGATTTTGCCAGCGGGACGGCGCGTCCGCGAACCGGGTATCGTCAGCCAGCGTTGCATCCGCGATGATGCCGGTCAGGGCGCGCCACTCTGCATCGCTGCCGACACTGATGGACACCCAGCCGTCCGGATCGGCGCACGGGTAGTTGTTGTTGGGGGCAAGATCAGGGTCGTCGTTGCCGGGTGGCGCTGGGATGTCGCCGGTCATCTGATATTGCAGCATCGGGACGCCCAGCATCGACGCGGTGCCCTCCAGGTGGGCAGCTTCCACGTACTGCCCGGAGCCGGTGCGGTTGCGATGACGCAAGGCCGCCGCGATGGACAGGGCGGTGAACAATGCCGCCACCGTATCGCTCCAGGCCGCCTGCAACTCGCCCACCAGCGGTTCACCATCTTCCGGAGGGTAGCCGACCAGGCTCATGTGGCCGGACAGGGCCTGGATGATGGGAGCGTAAGCCAGCATATCGCGGAGCGGGCCGGTGTCGCCAAAGGCCGGCATGGCCGCCACGATGATGTCGGGTTTGATGCGGCGCAACGATTCGTAGTCCATTCCCAGCCGTTCCAGCACGCCGGGGGAAAAGTTGGCCAGCACCACGTCGCTGACGTTCACCAGGCGTTGCAGGGTGGCGCGGCCCGCGTCGGTGCGCAGGTTGAGGGTGATGCTGAGCTTGTTGCGATTGAGGCCGTGAAACACGGGCTGGAGCTCGGGCCACAGTCCCCGGTCGCCGCCGGCGGTGTCTTCGCCGTTCTGGCTCCGTAGCGGCGCGACCAGGGGACGGCCCAGCCGCATACCGTCCATGCGGGCGCGGCTTTCCACCTTGATGACCTGCGCGCCCATATCGGCCAGCAACTGACCGGCCATCGGCCCGGCCCACGCACTGCCGAGGTCGACGACGCGGACGTTGCGCAACGGTCGCCGAGTCATCGGCCCACGCTCGGGATGGTTGAACGGGCCGATTGCCGGTCATACGGCGCCGGTTCCCCGAGTATCTCAGCGTTATGCTCACCCAGCAGCGGAGCCGGACGCACCACCCGGCAGGGCGAACCATGCAACCGGGCCGGCGCGCCGGGATACCGGAACGCGCCGGCCTGCGGATGTCCAACCTCGCGGAACCAGTCGCGTTCCAGCAGCTGGGGCGATTCCAGCACCTCGTCGAAGGTAAGCACCGGCGCGCAGGGGATGCGATTTTGCAGACACAGCTGGAGGATTTCGTCCTTGGTGTACTGCATAAACCAGGGGGCAATCAGGCTTTCGGCCTCCTCTGGGTACTGGTCGCTCATGGCGCGGCGGTCGCGGTAACGTGGCTCTTCCATCCAGGGAGGCTCACCCAGCAGGCTGAGGAAACGCTGGTACTGCTCCAACTGCGGCGCATCTATGCACACGTAGCCATCCCGGCAGGGCAGCACGCAGTTCGGAAACAGGCCCAGCCGCATCCGGTTGCCTGACCGGGAACCGGCGATGCCACGGTAGATGAATGTTGGCAGATGGTAGCCGGTGAGCAGCGTGGCGATAACGCCCGAATCGGCCACGTCGATGTATTGGCCGGCCGTGCTGTGAGCAGCATCGGGATCGGAGTCGTCGGACCTGGCTGCGGCGGATTCTCGACCCAGCAACGCGACCACCGCAGCATAGGCGCCCCCGATGCCGGCCAGGTATGCGGCCTGCTGGTCGGGAGTGGTGAGCGGTTCTCGGTGGGGGTGTCCGGTGCCAAAGCTCATGCCGCTCAGAGCGTTCACCTGCAGGTCGTAACCAGCGTACTCGCTATAGTCGCCGGCGCGTCCGAAGGGCGACAGGGACACTGTAATCAGACGGGGATGACGGCGCCGGAGCTGCTCCGCGGTGATGCCGAAGTCAAAGAGAACGTTGAACGGCTGGTTCTCGACGAAAATGTCGGCGGTGTCGAGCAGGCGATGCAGAGTTGCGAGTCCTTCGGGAGAATGCAGGTCCAGCGTAACGCTCCGCTTGCCCACGCTGGCAAAGAGGAACAGGCCGCTGCGCTCGGGATGGGCTACACCGTCGGGGAATGGTCCGCGCCGACGAGCAGGGTCGCCACCGTCGGCCGGCTCCACCTTGATGACATCAGCGCCAAACTCGGCGAGCAACTTGGCGCAGAACGGGGCCGAAACCATTCGACCCCACTCCACGACGCGAACGTCATCCAGTGGCGACGGCGGCGATAGTGATGTCCCGACCTGCGACACGAATAGCGCCTCCTCCGGCGCCGCAGTGTACAGGTGGGAAGATGCGCAGGCCCGGATACGTGGGGTAGATAATCAGGACACGATTATATCCATGATTAGAGGCGCAGTATAGGACGGGGGTTGCCGGGGCGCAAGGCGAGGGCAGGACACCCAGGGTAATTCGATCGTTTCCTTCATACAGACATTGAGCCGGAATCCTGATCTGTTTCCCTCCAGCAATGTCTCTGCGACAAGCAGTTAGTTGGGGTTCCAGCGCAGCGTGTACCGACTAGGGCTTTACAATCGAATGCCCTGCGGGGTGCCTGATTCGCTACTACTGCGTATCCGGATTGACTAACCCGGTAATATGAAGTATTCTGGGTAGCGACCCCCTCATCCTGTTTCGACGGATGGGCAGCGAACCGCCCCTAGTGGGCGGTTGCGCATTTTAAGGAATTCGTTTGCCACCAGCGATCGCATATATTGACGGATTGAATTTTTATTACGGAGCCGTAAGAAATCGTCCGGCTCTGAAATGGCTGAACCCCAAGGCAATGCTCCAGAGGTTGTTTCCGGAAGAAAACATTACGGTAATCCGGTACTTTGCGGCGCCGGTTATGTTAACGCCTGGTGACCCAGATGCTCCAGCGAGACAGGCCGTGTATTTCAGAGCGCTGGAGACCATACGAATCCTGCAAATGCACCGCGGCCGCATGGCAGTTCGGAAGAAATCGGGAGTCTTGTTGCCAGCAACGAACCCACCCCAAATTGCGACTATTGAAGTATTCGAAGAGAAACGCACCGACGTGAATATCGCGTCCAATATGCTGTTGGACGCTCATCAATTGCGCTGCGATACCGTCATTGTGGTATCGAACGACTCCGACCTGACGACTCCCATAGAAATGCTCGTAAATACGCTGGGTAAAACCGTAATTACCGTGAATCCGGGCCGGCCAGACCGGCAGAGCAGCGAATTGAGGAAAGCATCGACCCGAACCGTTTGGGAGATTAATGCTTCCGTTTTGATGGCTTCGCAATTCCCCGACCGATTGATCGATGTCCGAGGCGGATTTACCCGGCCAAGGTCGTGGGCATAACTCAACCCGGCGACCCTGGCTTGGTTTGCGTTAGCAATTCCCCTACCCAATCGGGCGGTTGGTTACCTCGCGGTCTATTTTGCGGGGGATCCACTTGCCGCCGCCGGCCGGGGCGGTTAGCTGGCCGTTTTCTACGGCCACGGCGCCGCGCATGATAGTCATCACGGGCCAACCCTCAATCTCAAAGTCTTCCCAGATGCTGTAGTCGCTGATGTGGAAGTCGTCCGTGGTGAGACGCTTCTTGATGGTGGGGTCGATGAGGGTGATGTCAGCGTCGCTGCCGGGGGCCAGGGCGCCCTTGCGGGGGTACAGGCCCATGATGCGGGCGCAGTTGGCCGAGGTTACGTCGACGAAACGTTGCAGGGACATACCGCGCTTCGACACACCCTCGCTGTAGGTGATGCCGACGCGGGTTTCCGCGCCGTTGTGGCCGCCGGTAACGTCCCGCACCGTCTTGCCTTCGATTTTCAGGTCCCAGTTGGTGCAATACTCGTCGGTGGCCATCGTATGCAGGCCGCCCCAGGCGATGCCCTTCCACAGCATGGAGGCGTCTTCCGGCGATTTGAGGGATGGGTAGGTATGGTACTTCATCCCGTTCTCTTCTTTGTAATTGTTGGCGTTGAAGCAGGCGTAGTTGTGCAGGGTTTCGCCGTACACGGCCATGCCCTTGTTGCGCGCTTCGCCGATGGCGTTGATGCCTTCACGGGCGCTGACGTGGACGAAGTACACCGGCGCGCCAGTCCATTCGGCCACCCGCAGCACGCGCCGGAAGGACACGTCTTCCGACTCGTTGCTGTGCACCAGCGGCATATTCCACCACTCGTTGCGCTCCTCGCGCTGCAGCTTTTCGTACATATACTGCACCATATCGTCGTCTTCAGAGTGGACGAGCAGCATGGCGTCGTTGCGCTGGATGACTTCCATCAGGTCGTGCAAGTGGCCCATGCCAACCTTGCGCGGCTCGCCGGACATTTCGGGCGGGCGGATGTTGGTGGTGAATATTTTTACGCTGGCCCAGCCATCTTCGATGTGCTCGTGCAGGGATTCCAGCGTGCGTTGGGGAATTTCGCCCAGCACCATCAGATGGTGGGCGTAATCAGCGTAGGAGTTGCCACGCCAGGAGTTCGTGCGCTCCTGGATGGCCTCGGGAATGGTGTTGCCGGGATGATGGATGGCAAAGTCCATCAGCGTGGTGGTGCCGCCAAACAGCGCGGCGCGGCTAACCTGTTCCGGCGGAGCGGTGCGCAGGTTGCCCGGCCCCATGATGGGCGCGTCAATGTGAGCGTGGGGCTCGATGCCGCCGGGGACGACCACCTTGCCGGTGGCGTCAATAACGCGTGTAACGTCGTCCGTCATGGTGTTGGGCGCGGTGATGGCGACGATTTTCTCGCCCTGGATGCACACGTCCCAGTCGCCCACGCCCCAGGGCGTAACCACCTGGCCGCTGCGGATAATTAAGTCCAGCATAACATCCCTCCGAGTTGGGCGTCGGCCGGCGACCATTGCCGGCGTCGGCCGCTATGGATGGGGGTAGTATAGCGCAAATCTGTTGGTATGTTTGCGTAGCGCGTATAGGCTGGGCGTTTTTGGCTTCGATTCGCGGTTGACACCGGCCACTGCATCGACTACGCTGATTCTAATGTTGCTCTTCGTCTCCTCGCCTGCAATGGCGAGGCGGCTGGCGGGCGTTATTTTTCTATTCATCATGTGCGACTGTGCCCGAACCGCTGAAACTCGTCCTTTTCATTGACGCGCAGAACACCTACCGAGGGGCGCGGGATGGTTTCTTTCCGGGCGGTGGGCCGGCAGCTTATGGGCAGTTCAACCCGGTGCGGCTGGGCGAGCTCATAGCAGCACGCGGCGGCCCTGGCGGAGCGTCGTGCGTTTCAGCCGGCGTCAGGATTTATACTGGACGCCCGGACTCAAATGTGGAACCAAGAACCTACGCTGCTCATATGCGGCAATGCGCTCGGTGGGAAGCGGACGGCGCAAGCGTAATCTGGCGATGGTTTAAGATACCCGCCCCGCAGGACGGGGTTGCCGGCGCAGGAGAAGGGCATTGACGTGGCCCTGTGCATCGACTTTGTGGCGATGGCTATTGACGGCCTTTATGACGTGGGGGTGATTGTGTCCACCGACACTGATTTACTGCCCGCGCTCGAGTTCACGCGCAACCGCTACGCTGGTGTTCGCCATATCTCCGTGGCCGCCTGGGATGGACGGTGGCGAATGTCGTTGCGCCTGGCGCTAACATCTGGTGTCATTGGCTATCCAGAGCAGACTACGATGCCGTAGCCGATGCCACCGATTACAACCGCTAATTGCCTATTCATCTTTGTTGCTCGCGGCATCGCCGCTAACGATGGTAGGGTAAGAGTAAGTTTGAAACCTGCCCCCACTCGCGGCATCTGGCGACTACGCGAATCAAAAACCCTGGCATAAACGGTTAGCAGTTTGCATTCAACCAGCGGCCGTTCTCGTAGGAAAAAGTGTAGCGTTGGAGATTCTTTACGGGCCGTAGGTTTCCCAACACGATTTGGGCCTCAACCACAGCCTGTTGGTCGCCAACCCGGTCGACTTCCCACGTCAGCAAACCCATTCTGGAACCCGGCGCCAACGCTCTGAGTTCGTTGACGTATTTAGTGAACGCGTCCTCATCCTGGCGGCACGCGTGGGCGAAGGTGGCCAGGGCGCGTTGGTAATCCGGTGCCGGCTGCGCAGATGCTGCGATCACAAATTCTTGTAACTGTGCGATGACATCGGCGCTTATCTCGTATTTCGTCCACGAGGCGGGGTCGCGCGTAGCCACGTCGCGCATTGCAATCACGGCAGCAGAATCGCGAGTGTCCGTCGCTGCTGTCGCTTCCGGTCCCCCGACCGCAACGGGCATTAGCGTCGGTAGAGGGGTCAGGACGAGCGCTGCCGGGTCGGTCGGCGCCGGGGTTGAAATGGCAGCCGGCGTTGATACGGCAAATGCCGTCAGCATCGGCACCGGCGTCGCGGGCGCGTGGTGTCAACTTTCCCGCACGCCAGCGCCAATATGCACGTCAAAACGGCTGCCAGCGTCAAGACAGTTCGCACCAGACTCAGCGCTCCTGCGGTGCGAACCGCTCAACACAATTTGGCAAGTTTAGTTGGGGAACCAGGCCACCGAAGAGATTTCGCTGAACTCCCGGTCGAGTTTGGTCCACGATGCGCCGGCGTTGTCCGACTGGTACAGGTAGCCATACCGGCTGCCGGCCAGCAGGAAGTCCGGGTTTTGGCGCTGGGAGTTTATCACCCACATCGCCGTGTTGGGTTCGACGGGCAGATTCAGGCTTTCCCAGTTGGCGCCCGAGTCCTGCGAGCGCATGACCACGCCGGTGGAACCGGGGGTGGTGTCTCCGAAGGTCGTGTAAATGGTCTGCGGGTCGTCGGCCTTGACCTTGATACCGCGGGGGTAGCCCAGCGGGAAGTTCTGCCGCACGTCGAGATTGCGCCACGAACCGCCATCGTCGTCGCTGAGAAACACGTCGTCGTTGACCATAACGACCACCCGATGGGGCGGGCCGGCGGTTACGGTAACGTTGTGAATGTCCATGTTGGGGATGGCATGATGATCGATGGTCTCCCAGGTGTCGCCGCCGTCGGCGCTATGCCGCAGGCCATCCACCTCAATGCCAACCCACACGCTGTTGCCGTTGGTGGGGTCGATGGCAATGCCGGTAACGCGAGGGACGCCGACCGCCGGGCACTCCGCCGCAACCTCCACCGGACGCAACTCCCAGCTTTGACCGCCGTCGCGGGTGCGGTAGATGCGGCAAGGATTCGGAGTGCCGGTGCCGGCGAATCCCACCTGTGGGTTGGACGGGTCGAACGCGATGGCCCAGACCGCGGCGCCGTTCATGGGCGTGTCGACGGAGTGCCAGGAGTCCCCGTTATCGTCGCTGCGGATGATGCCACGGTCGCAGCCGGCAAGAACCGCGCTGTCGCTGCCGGGCATCGGCGTCAAACATCGCACCACTGCATCCGAGTGGATGCCCTGCGTGATGCCCACCCGCCGCCAGGATTGGCCGCTGTCAATGCTGCGCATTACGCCCTGTCCGGCGGTGCCAACCAAAATCGTGATTCCGTCTGCCATGGTAACGCCTCCTTGATTGCCTGTATTAATTGCCGTCATTGCCGTCTAATCGGCTGGTGGGGGTTCGATACAGTTGGCGACATGATACCGCCGCCGGAGTGGGAATGCTACGTTATGGCGCTCCCAGCATTTGCCGCACTGTGTCGGCCAGGGTTGCTGCACCGCGAGGGTCGGTGAGGCGGAGATGATGCTCAGTGATAGGCTGCCAACCGCGTTTCATCATCTCGTACACGTCGCGCCATACTTTTACGTTGTCGGTCGGGTCGGGAGGTTCCTTTCGCTGGGCCAGCCGCTCAAGGATGACTGATTCCGGCGGGTCGAGGTGAACCCGCACTGGCTCAATGCCATACTTGCCGGCTATGGACTCCAGAGGCTGGCGTATCCAATCTCTGAGTCCCGATGAATCGAATATCACAACCCAGTCCTGTTCCAGCAGTTGCTCAGTACGTAAGTTCATCGCCGTGAACAAGCGCTTGTTTTCTGCGCCATCGTACTGAGCAACGCCGCTGACGATTGCTTTGCGGAAGCGGTCGCTGTTAAGTGTTACCGCGTCGGTCAGTCCTGCTACCAGTTCGCCGAAGTATGATTTCCCACTGCCAGGCAGTCCATGGAGTACAACCAGGCCGGGGCCGGTTGGAACGCCGGTGGGCTGGGACATTGGCCCAATGATGGCGAGGTCGTGTTCGAGGGCTGGGCCGATGGCGATTGTGTTGCTTGCCATGTGTTCCTCGTGGACTGTCATCAGCTAAAGCGCTGAGACAATCTTAACGGGCAGTCCGAGCCGTTGGAACACGGCGTCGGCTCCGGTGCATTACCGGAACCGACGCCGCAAAAAGTACCGATGCAGCGGGTTAGCTGCCGTCGCCGGCGCCAGCTGGGGCTGGCGCCGGGCCGCCGGTCGCCGGAGCCGCAGTCGGGGCCGAGTCTGCCGGCGCGGGAGCATCGGTGCGGAATTCCGCCGGCAGTTCGTCCTCCCAGTCGGGTAGCTGGTGCCGGTGGGTAGTGGGCAGCAGCAAAATGGCAATTACGCCACCCAGACTCATGACAAAGGACAGCAAGATAGTCCAGCAATAGGGATTGTTGAAAATAACCGGGAACCCCAGTTCGGTGACACCGATGTACAGCCCGCTGCCCAACAGCGCCCCGCTGGCCATACCCGCGCCGGCCCCCATCATTTGGAAGCCGTAGGCGCTGCCGATGGGAGCTCTGCCGTAGTACTGGCGGTTGATGATGGGGAAAGCGGACATCTCGCCGCCGAAGCCAATGCCGAACAATACGGCGAATAGGTAGAATATCCAAAGTTCGTTGGCGAACAGAAGGATTAGCACAGGCACGAACTGGAGGGTGAAGCAGGCGGCCATCACCCATTTGCTGCCGAACAGGTCGGCGGCGATGGGAGCAGCAAATCGGGTTATGGTGCTGGTCAGGTGCATGGTGCCCGCGATGGTGATGCCGACGGCCGAGGCCCCGACCAGGGCTTTGTCCACCCCTTGGTATCCACCCTCCGGGCGCAATAGGTCCACCACCATAACCTGAAGGAACATGATAATGATGGCATGGCCGGCGCATCCCCAATAGTGGATGCCGACCAGATTCCAGAAAGTGGAAGTTTTGCTCGCCTGGCGCAGGAATACCCGTGCGCGCTCTTTGGCGACCCTTCCCGTTGTGGGAGGGGCGCGTAGCGACTCGTTGGGGTCGGCGCCCAATTGCCGCATCCCCACGTCTTCCGGGGAGTTGTGGAACAGGCGGGTGAGCAGCAAAAGAATGATGCCGCCGACTATGCCGGCAATCCAGAACGCCATCCTGATCCCAATGCTGTCGGCTTTGAAAAATGGGAAAGCTTCGGCCCATTCCTGCCCTTGTCCCAAGGAGAAGTAGGCTACCAAACCCAACATGATGGCCGGCACAATCACCGGCCCAACTCCCTGGGACGACTGGAGCAACCCCATGCCCAATCCCAGGTGGCGGCGGAACCAGGATGTTACAGAAACGGTGAGGGGCACCTGGAATATTCCCATGGACGCACTGAGCATTACGCCGAAGAACAGGTAGAGATGCCAGAGCTCGGTCATGAATCCCGCGAGGATCATGCTGACGATGTACAGAGACGAGCCCAACGTCAGGGTAAAACGGGCTCCGTAGCGGTCGCCAAGCCATCCGGACAGCGGGCCGAACATGCCCGACACCACCCATTGCAGGGAGAATGCGAACAGGATAAGACCCTGACTCCAGCCGAAAACCTCGGCGATAATGGGAACCAGCGCTGGGAAAGACATACGGAACGACGATGATACCAGTCGCATGATGGCGGTGATTAACACAATCACCCAAGCGTAGTGGATACGGTACCCGGCGAGCGCGAACTCCGCGGGGCTCAGATTAAAGGCGGCCATGGTCCTCTCCTCGATTGGCGGCAGTATGCTACCGGAATCAATAACCTGTCAAGGAAATGCACGGCTTACTATCACCCAATGATATAATCTGAAACCAATCCGTTGCGAACCCCGCACGCCCGCCAGCAACCGGCAACAATGACCCAACCGCGCTCCGAAACTCTGATAATCCCCGTTGCAGGTATGACGTGCGCCGCCTGTGTCCACCATGTGGGCGAAGCGCTGCGGACGGTGCCCGGCGTGGGAGAGGTTAGTGTGAATCTGGCCACGTCACGGGCGACGGTTAGCTTGGATGCCGCCACCGCTGCCCCACGCATCGAATTGCTGGCCGACGCGGTGTTGGCCGCTGGCTATTCGGTGCCCGCCGAGCGCAACGTGTACCCGGTGGCCGGCATGACCTGTGCCGCCTGCGTCCATCACGTGGGCGAGGCGTTGCGGACGGTGCCCGGCGTGTCCAGCGTATCGGTAAACTTGGCCACCGCCACCGCCGCTGTCGAGCATCTGCCCGCCGCGGTCGAGCCGGCGGCCCTGGCCCGGGCCGTCGCCGCTGCCGGGTATCAGTTAGACACTACCGCCACCGGCACGCAGCGAGGCGATGCGCGGAGCGAGGAAGAACGCGCGATGCGACGGCGGTTGACGGTGGCGGCATTGGGCGCCGCCGCGCTGTTGCTGGGCAGTTTCCCGCTGCTACCGTGGGTAGACTGGCTGCTGTCGTTCTGGTGGTATCCCCCGGCGCTGTGGGCGGTGGCGACACCAATCCAGTTATGGGCGGGCTGGCCGTTCTATGTTGCCGGTTGGGCCGGTATGCGTCGCCTGCAACCCAATATGCACACTCTGATCGCTCTGGGCACGTCGGTAGCCTACGGTTACAGCGCAGTGGCGGTGGTATTCATGCTGGCGGCGCCGTCTGCGTTGGCCTTTATCGGAGGACAACAACTGCACTTCGACATGGCGGCAATCATCGTGGCGCTGATACTGCTGGGGCGATGGCTGGAAGCGCGGGCGTTGTCGCGCACGTCCGACGCCATCGGCCGGCTGGTGGATTTGAGGCCGCAGACGGCTCACCTGATTACTGCCGACGGCGAAAACAGCGACGTTCCCGTCGAGCGGGATGTTCCGGTAGAGCAGGTGGCAGTCGGGGACATTCTCGCGGTGCGTCCTGGCGAGCGAATCCCGGTCGATGGCGAGATTGCGACCGGCGCATCGTCCATAGACCAATCGGCGTTAACCGGCGAAAGTATGCCGGCAGACAAATCGGTCGGCGACCCGGTATTCGCCGGCACGCTCAACAATACGGGCGCGTTTACCATGCGAGCCGCCCGCGTCGGTGCGGACACGACGCTGGCCCAGGTCATCCGCCTGGTTGAGGAAGCGCAGGGTTCCGCCGCGCCGGTGCAGCGGTTGGCCGACCGCGTTGCCGCCTGGTTTGTGCCGGCCGTGGGCGGTGTGGCAATTGCCGCCGCCATTAGCTGGCTGTTCCTGGGGCCGGAGCCGTCATTCCAGTACGCCATCCTGACGCTGGTGGCTGTGCTCATCATTGCCTGCCCGTGCGCCCTGGGGTTGGCAACGCCGACGGCAATCATCGTGGGAGTAGGCCGGGGAGCAGAACGCGGTATCCTGATTCGCAGCGCCGCCGCTTTGGAACGGGCCCACGCCGTTGGTGTGGTGGCCGTGGACAAAACCGGAACGCTGACCCACGGCAACCCGAAAGTTACCGATGTGGTGGCCGCGGATGGAGTCTCCGCCAGCGATGTGCTCCGCTACGCCGCTTCCGCCGAGCAACTGTCCGAGCATCCGGCCGGCAGAGCCGTCGTGTGCCGGGGGCTGGCAGACGGGATGACGCCGGCGGCAGTGTCGGACTTCGCGGCTCACCGGGGGGCCGGCGTAACCGCCACCGTCGCCGGCGGCATCGCCGGCAGCGTTGATGTCAGCAAGGTTGCCGTCGGAAATGCTGCCCTGCTCGCCGACGTGGGCGCCGCGATTCCGGCGGCGCTGTCCGATGCCGCCGACGGGTTGGCTGCGCAGGGTCGCACGCCGATGTTCGTGTCCAAAGACGGCAACCCGCTGGGCGTGATTGCCGTGGCAGATGGCATCAAGTCGAACGCGGGGGAAGCGGTGGCGACGCTGCGGGCACTCGGGGTGCGCACCATAATGCTGACCGGCGACCGGCCCGAGGTGGCGGCGTCCGTGGCGGCGGCTTGCGGCATCTCCGAGTATCGCGCCGGTATGCTGCCCGCCGACAAGGCCGCAGTAATCGGCCAACTGCGCGCCGAGGGCAACGTCGTTGCGATGGTTGGCGACGGGATCAACGATGCGCCAGCGTTGGCATCAGCGGACGTTGGCATCGCCATGGGCGGCGGCGCCGACATTGCGCGCGAGTCGGCGGACATTACGCTGATGCGGGACGACCTGATGGCGGTTGCCACGGCGCTGCGGTTGTCCAAAGCCACCATGCGAACCATCCGGCAGAATCTCTTCTGGGCGTTCATCTACAACGCGCTGCTGATCCCGGTAGCGGCCGGAGCGCTGTATCCGGTATTCGCTGCGTTGGGAGGGGTGCCCGACAGCCTGACATTCTTCTTCGGCGACGCCGGTTTCCTGAACCCGATCCTGGCTGCGCTGGCGATGGCGTTCAGCTCGGTAAGCGTGGTCAGCAACTCGCTGCGACTGCGAGCGGCGCGGGTGTGATGTACGTCGATGGTTTCCCGCATGATAGAATAGCGACACTTAACCGAACGGTATTGAGCGCCGCCGAGGTTCGCGCTAATGACAGAGTTGTGGTTGATTCCAATGATTTTTACCGTGGGGGTTCCAATCATGGCTGCGATCATGGCTGCGGTCATGTTCTTGTTTTGGATGATAATCTTTCGGCGATGATATCTTCTGATGCAGCCCTGAGTATAGAGAAAGCGTAATATGCCTGAGCTGAATCTCATGCCGCTGCTTACAGCCGTAATCGGCTTTTACGCGGTGCTGTTCGTGGCGATAACAGGAATACTGGTGCGACTGGCTTACGTGCCCAGCCGTGGGGAGGTTCGTGAACTCCAAGTTGACCTTCGCCAGGAAATTGAGGCTCTCCGTACCGAACTACACGAGGACATGGGTGAACTGCGCACCGAATTCAAGCAGGATATGACCGAACTGCGCGAGGACATGGGTACACTGCGGACCGAAATCAAGCGGGAGATGGTCGAACTGCGCACCGAACTCAGGCAGGACGTGACCGAACTGCGCGAGGACATGGATGCACTGCGCACTGAACTCAAGCAGGATATGACCGTACTGCGGACCGAAATCAAGCAGGAGATGGTCGAACTGCGCACCGAACTCAGGCAGGATATGACTGAACTGCGTACCGATTTCAAGCAGGAAATGGCCCAAACGAGGCAAGAACTCCTGCAAGAATTCCGCCGCAGCCACGATCAGCTTTTGCTGGCCTTGGCCAACCACACCCATACCGACAACGGCCAGGCTATGTTCACCGTCCCACCGGAGTTGGCCCCGGCGGCAGATGACGGAGACTAGAGCCGGTTGACAATTGGCAAACCAGCCCGTCGCTCCTGTGGAAGGCCGACAGCCAACCGCCGCGCGACGGCAAAGAACGCCGCAATCACAGGAGCCGTGCTGCTTGCTATGTTGCTGGCGCTGGCTTGCGGCGAGGGGGAGCCAACGGTCACTGCTGCCCTTACCCCGGTTCCGACTCACACCGCTCTACCTGCTGCAACTCCGGATATAGTGGCAACGGTGGATGCCAGGGTGCGTCATATTCTGGCCGAGGTGCCTACGACCACGCCGCAGCCCACGCCGACGCCACCACCCACGGCAACACTACAACCGCTGCCGACGCCGTTGCCTACGGCTACTCCGCCACCGCAACCTACGCCACAGCCCACACCGACGCCGCAGCCTACGGCCGCTTTCCAACCGACGACTACTCCCGAACCGACGCTGGCGGAGGTCATTGAACAAGCGGCGCAATCGGTGGTGCGCATCATTTATTTTCAACGGTCGATTGCTTCGGGGTTTATCTACAAGACCGCAGGAAAAACGCGGGTTAGCATCATCACCAATGCCCATGTAATGGACGGACGAGACCACACCAAAATGCGAGCAGTCATGCCGGATGGTCAATCGTTAGAGGTGGTTGCAGTCCGCGGGGGCAACCCAGCTATCGATGATATTGCGGTGATAGAAGTACGGCACCCGGAGGTTGAGTCCGTATCGGTTGCGGAATTTGCGGAAGAAGCAAGTGTCCGGGCAGGTGATACCGTAGTAGTGTTGGGGTTCCCCTTGGCCGGCGTATTGGGATCGGAATTGTCGATTACGTCGGGCATTATATCGGCGCAACAGGAATGTCCCTGGTTGAGCGATGAGGATGATAATGACGATGATGTACCATGCGTTCGGACGGACGCCGCCATTAATCCCGGAAACAGCGGCGGTCCGCTCATCAATAGCAAAGGTGAAGTAGTCGGCATTAACACTGCTATTTATAGGAATACCGAGGGCATCGGATATGCCATCGCGTCGACATTCATCGAGCAGTGGCTGTCCGACCGGTTAATTGATTAGCGCGGCGCTTCGCCGCAACGGTGAGATGATGGCAACGGCAATCGATCCCATCTGCCTGATGCAGGTGGATACCGACAACCCCAACGGCGGCGCCAGCGAACACGCCGGCGAAACGTACTATTTCTGCGCCCCCGGCTGCCGGATCGCCTTCGAGCGGGACCCGGAGGGGTGGGCATCCGGACGCAACAAGCCAATCTCTATGGATGCGCCCCAATCCCAGCCGTTGACTATCGTTCGCCGCCTCTTTCGCCGCGATAAGTAACGCCAGGCAGTCAGCCTGGCGCACACGGAATCTAGACGTTCGCGCCGCAGCAGCGTTTGTACTTGCGTCCGCTGCCGCAGGGACACGGGGCGTTGCGACCTATCTTGCGGCCGCCGCGCGCAGCAATGACGGTGCGACTACCGTTCACCGCTGCCATTGGGCTGACCGGTGTGCGCAGCGCATCCCGTCGCCGGCCACTGCGGTTGGCGCCGTTGTTTTGCGGCCCGTTGCCGGAACCCGCGGCATCGCCGTTCGCCGAGTTGCCCTGACCTGGAGCCTCGGGCGACAGCGTAACGTGAAACAGGGTGTGGGTAACTTCCCGTTGCATCTGCCTGGTTAGTTCCGCAAAGGCGCGCTGGCCTTCCGAGCGATACACGGCCAGCGGGTCGCGCTGACCGACGGCGTGCAGACCCACGCCGGTGCGCAGGTTTTCCATGTTGGTGAGGTGATTGACCCAGTGGGTGTCGATGGACTTCAGCAGCAGCAGGCGCACCAGAGTCTGCATCTGCTCCGTGCCGAGGTCTTGCTCTTTCGCTTCGTAGAGGGTTTCGGCGTGTTGATGCAAGATGCCGTCGATTCGCTCGCGGCTCACCTGCAACAGTTTATCCGGCGTGTCGATCTCGGTTGGCAGCGGGCAAATCTGCCCCAATGCTTCCAGCAGCCCGTCGGCGTTCCAGTCGTCGGCGTGGCGAGACTGGAGATTGTTGGCCGTCAGTTGCTCGAATTCGGTGCGCAGCATCTCCAGCAAGCGCTCGCTCAGACCTTCGCCGGCCAGGATACGGGAACGCTGAGTGTAGATAACCTCCCGTTGCTGGTTGAGCACGTCGTCAAAGTTCAGCAGGTGCTTGCGCACGTCGAAGTGGTAACCCTCAACCTTCACCTGTGCGCTGTTGATGGACTTGGTGATAATCTTGTTTTCCAGCGGTTCGTCATCCTTGAGGCCGGTCCAGCTCATCACATTCTTGATGCGATCACCGCCGAAGCGTTGCATCAGCTCGTCTTCCAGCGCGACGAAGAACTGGCTGCTGCCGGGGTCGCCCTGACGGCCGGCGCGGCCACGCAGCTGGTTGTCCACGCGCCTTGCTTCGTGGTGCTCGGTGCCAATGACGTGCAGGCCGCCCAAATTGACCACCTGCTGATGCTCGTCCTGCCAGCCGGCGCGTTCAGTGTCGGCGCCGCCCAGCACGATGTCGGTGCCGCGCCCCGCCATGTTGGTGGACACGGTAACGGAACCGGCCCGGCCGGCCTGCGCCACGATGGTTGCCTCGTGCTCATGGTTGCGGGCGTTGAGCACCTGATGTTCGACACCGCGCTTGCGGAGCCGTTCGCTCAGCTCTTCCGACGTTTCAATGGAGGTTGTGCCCACCAGCACCGGTTGCCCCGACTGGGCGCGGGTGGCGATGCTCTCCACCACGGAGCGCCACTTGCCTTCGGCGGTGGGAAAAATCAGGTCAGTGGATTCGGCGCGCACCATGGGCAGGTTGGTCGGCACCGCCACCACTTCCAGCCCGTAAATCTTGTAGAACTCGTCAGCTTCGGTCACCGCGGTACCGGTCATGCCGGATAGCTTCCGATACATCCGGAAGTAGTTTTGCAGGGTGATGGTGGCGTAGGTAACGCTCTCCCGCTGAATCTTGCAGCCCTCTTTGGCCTCTACCGCCTGATGCAGCCCGTCAGACCAGCGGCGACCGGACTGCAGACGGCCGGTAAACTCATCGACGATGACGACCTCGCCGTTCTGGACCACGTAGTCTTTATCCTTGACCTTCTGAACCTGAGCCACCAGCGCGTTTTCAATGTACTGCACCAGGTGGAAGTTCTCGGTGTCGTATAGATTGTCCACCCGCGTCCAACGCTCCATCTTGCCGATGCCTTCCTGGGTCAGCGAGATGGCCTGCGAGCGTTCGTCGATTTCGTAGTCATCATACAACTGCAATCGAGGAGCGAGCCGGGCGAAGGTGTAGTAGTGCTCCACTGGCTGCTGGGCCGGCCCGCTGATGATGAGCGGCGTGCGGGCTTCGTCAATCAGAATGTTGTCAACCTCGTCAACGATGGCGAAATGACGACGGCCCCGTTGCACCTGCCCATCCACGCTGAGCGCCATGTTGTCGCGCAGGTAGTCGAAACCAAATTCGTTGTTGGTGCCGTAGAGCACATCGGCCTGGTAAGCCTCGGAGCGGTGCACCGGAGCCAGGAACTGGAAGCCGCCTTTGCCCACGCTGGTCAGTGCAGGGTCGTAGATATAAGCAGCGTCGTGCTGCAGGCAGCCTACCGACAGGCCCAGCAGGTGAAAGATAGGCCCCATCCACACTGGGTCGCGGCGCGCCAGGTAGTCGTTGACGGTAACGATGTGTACGCCGTCGCCGGTGAGGGCGTTCAGGTAGGCCGGCAGGGTTGCAACGAGGGTTTTGCCCTCGCCGGTTTTCATCTCGGCAATCTTGCCGTCGTTGAGCACCGCCCCGCCGATGAGCTGTACGTCATAGTGGCGCTGGCCCAGGGTGCGGCGGGCCGCCTCGCGCCCCACGGCGAAGGCTTCGGGCAACAGGTCGGCCAGCGTTTCCCCAGCCGACAGCCGGCGGCGAAACTCGCCGGTTTTAGCGTGCAGGGCGTCATCATCCAGTCTGCGGACGGCATCCTCCAGCGCGTTTACCTTCGGAACCAGTTGGCCGCGCAATTTCTCAGCGGCGCGCTCCGGCGTGTCGCCGACTATTTTCTTCAGTAAAGTAACCATTCTGCGTTAGTCCTAATTACAATCGGCGGTACGTGGCCTCGTTGCGTCGAGCGATTCGGAGCACCATCAATTGCCGTTCTTCGTCATCTATGTCGTAGATGATACGGAAACGTCCCGTTCTGATCCGCCAAACCGCCGCAAAGCCGGCCAGCTTGGCGCAGCCGGGCGGACGAGGATTATGAACCAGACTACTGATAGCTTCACGAACCCGCAAGGCGTCTTCGGATGCCAGGCGTCGGGCCTGGCGCTGAGCCGCTGGCGACAGCTCAATCCGATACGGCACCCGCGATCATCCCTGATCGTTCAACAATTTGCCGAAGAACTCCTCGAATTCTACTCCACCCTGCTCATTGGCTTCAGCGCGGGCCGCTTCAATTTTGGAGCGTTCTGCGTCGTCCATCGCTACGTCGTTTAGCCAGGCCTCGAGGGCTTCGGTTACTAAGTCCTGCACGGACTGGCCGGTGCGATCAGCCGCCGTTTCCAGGGCCGAATAAAGGTCATCGGCCACCGTCATCGTCTTCATCACTGCCCCTTTGCATCGCTAAACTAAGCAGTCACTGCCCAACCTTCTTGAGTAGAGTAACCATCGAACGCTATCAGGCGGGGATTTGCTCGTAGGAAAGATCGGGAAGGTTGATCCGCTCGCTGGCGTGCTCAGCTGAATCCAGTCCATTTGGATGAAAGCCCGGTCAGGGCGGCGGCTCATCTCGGCGAAACAGCCAGTGTACTTCACCTGCCCGGAACCGCCATTACGACTATTATATCAGTCAGCAGCGGCGGCGGCCTCCGCGGCGGCGTACCACTCCGCGCCCTCCTGGCCCGGTTCGGGCAGCACGAAGCCGCCTTCCATCGTCCAGGATGCCGGATTCTCGGTGATGCGTCCGTCAATTTGCTGCGGCGAGACATTGGCGATCTCGCAGAAGGCGTTGGTCAGGTCGGCCAGCAGCTGTTGCTTCACTGCTTCCGAACGCCCGGCGCGGTTGGCGCCGTCCAGGTAGTAGGCCGTGTCAAATTCGGATGTCTCACCGGCCGGCGTCTCGATGAAGGTAACAGACACGAAGCTGCGCGGCGCGCCGGTGGACCCACAGTGAATGTCGGTGAAGGCGCGGGCGATACTTTGGCGCTGTTCAAAGGAAACGGTGTCTTTGGGGACGATACAGCGGTAGTGCGGCATTCTGCTGACTCCTTGCTTGGTGGTTGCCGCAGGGTTGCTCCGGCGGCTTTGCGCCCTCCCAGTGGGAGAGGTGATGGTGGGAGAGGTGATTATTGTTCTCTACGGTCTCGGGCGGAAACGACCAGTTCGTTAGTCGTACAGCCGGTCAGCTCCATCCACATATCCTGAATTTCCTGCATCAACTGCACTCGGATTGTTTGTTCACAACCGGGTGGGATCTCGCCTCTGACTGCCGACGTGGTGGACAGTTCGCCGCCCCGAAAACCGAAGCCGTGGGGAATCTCGATAAAGTTAACCGATACATCGTCCGGCGCGCCGCCCAGAATGGAAGTGCAGACACGGGCCAACCCCGACGCCAGCGCCGGGCGCAGGTCGTGGGGTATTATTCCTTCCTGGATCGTGCAGTTGAACGTAATTGATGCCATTGTTTCGGTAGGGACACGCGACGCAATGCGTCAGTGTATGATGTTCCGGCGCAGAATATCACAGTCGTTTGATGGCGTGCAATTGCGCCAGCCTGTGCGAAAATGTCATAACCCATCCGCCGCCCAATAGCATAATCCAGCGCTGACAAGGAGAACCCTACAATGTGCCGCAGCATCAAAACCCTGCGCTCGTCCGAAACGCCGGCCACCTGGGACGAGCTGCAGGCCGCCGCGCTGCAATTCGTTCGCAAGGTGAGCGGCTATCGCACACCATCCAGAGCTAACGAGGCGGCCTTCAACCAGGCCGTAGCCGACATCGCGCAGGCGACCGACCAACTATCGAAATCGCTGCACACCAGAACCCACGCGTGAATCGTCAACACTCGCCGCCGAGCGGCCCCGCAATCGAAAGGCCCGGCGCCCGGCGTAACTGTTCACGTTTAAGGGGCGGCTGAATGAACCTGCGGAGCGGGCGGCGCTGCCGTCAGGTCACCCTTTTGGTCATCAGCCGTCACGCAGTCGGCGGAGTTCTTGTTCCAGCTCCCGCACCCTGGCCTCGGCCTCGGCACGGGCTTCGCGTTCAGATTCGAGGGTGACGATGGGGCGGCCGGTCGACGGGTCCTGCCATACCAGCGCACCGCTGTTCCACTGCAGGTTCAGGTTGAGCGCTGTGCAGTAGCCCTGCAGATTACCGTCGGGCAATTCCTCGATTGTGATGGGCACGTACTGACCGTCCACCAGGCGGTCCCCGGCCAGGCGGGCGCCGTGATACTCCCCCGACTGGTCGAAGCGCCAGTATTCCGCAATGCCCAGGGCGGCGTACTCCTCACGCTTTTCGCCAACGTCGATTACTGCGGTGCTCTCCGAGGCCACTTCCATGACGAAGTCCGGCGGCTTGCCCTGCTCGGAGATGATGTAGCCGTTGCTGGCTTCGTAGTCGGCTGGGTTCACGTCGAAGGCGATGAGCAGGTCAGGCCGGCGCGCTCTGGATCGGTACGCGTCCGGGTGAGCGATGATCCAGCGGTCGGCTTCCACCAGCGTTGTATCGGGCCGGCCGAAGTGCAACGCCAGGTAGTGTGCGCTGCCGGGTTTGTGCAGGTGGTCGTAGCTGGTCATCTCGTCGGGTTCGCGCTGAGGCGGATCCGGCAGTCGGAAGCGCGCTGGAGATTTCGGTGTCCTGGCGGTGGTCATAGTGAGCCTCGAGGGCCTGGCGTGGATGTGCTCGCCGTACCTGCTCTATCCCGCGCTATTATATCCGCTGGCATGGCGTAGGGCCAATGACAGGTCAGGCCGTAACTGTTCACGTTTGATGGGACGGAAGCGGTTTGCAGTGGAAATTCCGTGTTTGGTCGCCCCTCCACAGCTAGCCGAATAGTCGGCAGATCTCTGCAAGTCTGAACTGTTACCGGCCGGCGGCCCGCAATGACACGCCCGGTTCGGTGTGCTATGTTAGGCGGCGCAACACGGCGGAAATGCCGAACGACACCTCAGCAACTCGACACATCAGGCGACACATCAGGAAGGTAGTACCATGCCCAACATGACCGGCGGCCAGGCCCTAATGCGCTCACTGTATCTGGAGGGTGTGCGAGTCATTTTCGGGCTGCCCGGCGTGCAGCTCTACCACGCTTTGGATGCGCTGAACGACGAGCCGGGCATCCGGTTCATCACCACCCGCCACGAGCAGGCCACCACCTACATGGCCGACGGGTACGCCCGCGCCAGCGGCGGCGTTGGCACCGCGTTGATGGTTCCCGGTCCCGGTTTGCTGAATGCGTCGGCCGGCATCAGCACGGCCTTCTCCGCGTCATCGCCGGTGCTGGTGGTTTGCGGGCAGATTGAACGCGACCTGATTGGCTCCGACCGCGGGATGCTGCACGAAGTCAACGACCAGCAGGATACCATCCGCCCAATCACCAAGTACGTGGAGCGAATCATGACGCCCGAAGCGGCCCCCGGCGCCGTCCACGAGGCGTTCCGTCAGCTGACCACCGGGCGGCCCCGTCCGGTGGAGGTGGAAATGCCACCGGAAACGATGGCCGACGCAGCCCTCGTAACGCTGTTCGAGGCCGAACGCTACCCCAAGCCCGCCGCGCCGGCCGAGCGGGTATCCGAGGCGGCTCGCATCTTGCGTGCAGCGCGTCAGCCTTTGATCTGGGCCGGCGGCGGCGTCATCTCGTCGGAAGCGTCTGCGGAACTGGTGCGGCTGGCCGAGCGGCTCCAGGCTCCCGTCATCACCACCGCCGAGGGCAAAGGCGCCATCAGCGACCGGCATCCGCTGGCGCTGGGCGCGCTGCGACTCCGCAACGATCCGGTAGCCAAATCAGAACCCAACTTCGATGTCATTCTGAGCGTGGGCAGCCGGATGGCCTTCCCGGCGTGGCTGGACGGCCAGCAGGTCGTGCAAATTGACATCGACCCCGACGAATTGGGCCGCAATTGGGCAAACACCTACGGCTTGGCCGGCGACGCCGGCACGGTGATGGCTCAGGTGGACGCCGAGCTGGCCGAAACGATGACCGAAGCCCGCCCATCTTTTGCCGCCGATGCCGCCGCACTGCGCGCGCGCCGCGCCGAATCCGCGCTGCGTCCCGAACCTCAGGAGTCCTACCTGGCAGCGGTACGCGCTGCCGTGCCCGACGACGGCATCCTGGTATCCGGGATGACGCAGCTGGGCTACTACGCCCGCGCCTTCTGGCCCACCTACGAACCGCGCACGTTCATCACGTCCAGCTACTCGGGCAACTTGGGCTACGCCTACCCCACCGCGCTGGGCGCAAAGGTGGCCCAACCCGACCGTCCGGTGGTGGCATTGTGCGGCGATGGCGGCTTCCTGTTCAACTCGCAGGAGCTGGCAACGGCGGTGCAGCACGGCATCAACGCGGTAGCGGTGGTGTTCAACGACAACGCCTACGGCAACGTGCTGCGCGACCAGGTGAACCGTTTCGGCGGGCGCACCGTGGGCGCGGCCCTGCACAACCCCGATTTCGTCAAGCTTGCGGAGGCTTACGGCGCGCGTGGCGTCAGAGTCCAGGGCCCCGAAGCGCTGGAATCGGCCATCCGGGAGGCGCTAACGGTGGACGCGCCGACGCTGATCGAGGTGCCGGTGGAGATGATGCCAACGCCGTTTGAGGGGTAGGGGGCGTCAGTGCCATTTGAGGTACCACCATGCCCAATGTCAATCCGGAAATACTGATCTGGGCGAGAGAGACGGCCGGCCTTGAGTTGGACGAAGCAGCCAGAAAGCTCGGTTTTCGAGATACTCTCAAGCGTAGAGCTCAAGACCGTCTCAACGCCTTGGAAATGGGCGAAGATGAACCCTCGCGATCGGTTCTGGTTAAGATGACGCAACAGTACCGCCGTCCCCTCCTAACCTTCTATCTATCCAAACCTCCTGCGAAAGGGGAAAGGGGGGCGGATTTCCGCACGTTGCCCGCTGAACATTCGGGCGCTGATGAGGCTCTCTTAGATGCGTTGGTGCGGGATGTCAGAGCGCGGCAAAGCATGGTGCGGGCGGTTTTGGAGGATACAGAGGAGGATCAACCACTGGAGTTCATTGGCTCCCGTCGGACGGAGGATGGTACGGCGGCAGCACTGTCATCATTGCGGGCGCTGGTTGACGCGGATCTGGTGGCTTACCGCAGGCAGCGCAACGCCGCAACAGCGTTTGGCCTTTTGCGGGCAAGTGTGGAAAGAGCAGGGATATTCGTGCTGATTAAGGGCGACATAGGCAACTATCTAACCGCGATAGACACCAGCGTATTCAGAGGCTTTTCCATATCGGATGAAGTGGCGCCCTTTATAGTGATTAACGACCAAGATGCCAGACCTGCTTGGTCTTTTACCCCGTTGCATGAGACGGTTCATCTATTACTAGGACAAACCGGCGTAGGCAACGCACGCACGGAAAGCGAAGTTGAGCGTTTCTGTGATGACGTTGCCGGAGAGTTTTTGCTGCCTATGGAAGAATTGGGCCAGCTAGTTCTGGATCAAAGCGGCGATTTTGGAGCTATATCGGAGCGAATCAGCATATTCGCAAACCAAAGGAATCTCAGCCGCGCTATGGTAGCTTACAAAGCATACCGATGTGACCTCATCAGCCAAGAGACGTATGGTCAACTCACTGCCGCTTATCGTCAGCAGTGGCGAGCAGATCGGGAACGTATCCGCGCGCAATCACGAGAGCAGGAAGGCGGGCCCAGTTTCTACATTGTGCGCCGCTACCGATTGGGTAATAGAATCTCAGATTTGGTTCAACGCACGATGAGAGCTGACGCTTTGTCGACGTCCAAGGCGGCCAGAATTCTGGGGGTTAAATCCAGACAAGTACAACCCTTGCTCGATTCAGGCCGTCTGGAAAACAATTATGCTTTACCTTCTTGACGCGAATGTGTTCATAGACGCAAATCGTGATTACTATCCCCTTGATAGGTTCCCGGAATTTTGGGATTGGCTAGTACTACAACGACGGGTTGTTTGGTAGGATAGTTGTCAAGATGATAGTGGGTGGTTTGGGTGATGGATGCGGCGAGCTTCAAGCGGGTCTACGAGTGCTTTCAGGAATTTCACGCCTTCTTTGCGGCCTCCTTCGGCCGCAAGCAGTGGCGGGAGCACAGCCGAAACTATCTTCAGGGGCTGCTGGTGCAGGCTGGGGAGCGGCGCAACGCCGAGAACCTGTCGGAATCGGTGGGCATCTCGGCCCGGGCGATGCAGCGTTTTCTGACCGAGGCCCGGTGGTCCGATGCGACAGTGATCGGGCGGCTGCAGGAATACCTGGCCCCCAGGCTGGGGCACCCCGAGGCGGTGTGGGTGTTGGACGGCAGCGACTTTCCCAAGCAGGGGAGGAAGTCCGTGGGGGTAGCCCGGCAGTACTGCGGCCGGCTGGGCAAGGTGGCCAACTGCCAGGGTGGGATGTTCCTGGCCTACGTCAGCCCGCTGGGACGGGCATTGGTGGACAAAGGGCTGTATCTGCCGGAGAGTTGGACCTCGGATCAGGGCCGCTGTGCGGCGGCGGCGGTGCCCGAGGAGCGGCGGAGCTACCGGTCGAAGACGGAGTTGGCCCTGGAACTGCTGGAGCGGGCCCTGGAGCTGGGCCACCTCAAGGCCGGATGGGTGGCCGGGGACGACGCCTTCGGGATGTCGCCGTCCTTTCGGGAGTCCCTGGCGGCCCTGGGGATGCGCTACGTGCTGGACGTTCCGGGCAGCACTCCGGTCTGGCCCCTGGAGCCTGCGTGGGAGTCGGCCTGGACCAGTCCGGGGGCTCAGGGGTCCGGGCGCCCCCGCAAGCCCAGGCTCAGGGACGGGCAGCGTCGTACCATGGAGCAACGCAGTGACCAGTTGCCGGATGAGGCCTGGCGGGAGATAACGGTGGCCCAGGGAAGCCAGGGGCCGCGGAGCTATATGTTCTGCGCCCAGCGGGTGCGGGTAACCCGAAAGGGCAAGCCGGGCCAGGAGGCATGGGCCGTCTACCGCCGGAACCTGGACGGCAGCGAACCCCGCTACTACCTGTCCAACGCTGCCGAGGATACTCCCCTGGAGACCCTGGCCTACGTGGGCGGTTCCAGGTGGCCCATTGAAACGGAGTTCGAGACGGAGAAGGGCGACGTGGGCCTGGACGAATACGAGACCCGCAGTTGGGCTGGCTGGCATCACCACATAGCCATGTGCCTGCTGGGTGGAGCTTTCCTGCTGGGCCTGCAGCAGGCTTGGGGGGAAAAAGATGCCTCGGATCACCCGTCCCCAAGTGTGCCGGGTGGTTCGGGAGATGCTGCCCCGGGAACGGTTCGGGCCAGAGGAGTTGCTGCGGTGGCTGGAGGATACGCAGCTACGCAACGAGCGGGCGCGCCGCTCCCACCAGAGACGCCGCTCCGCCCGCCGTGAAGGCAGGATGGAGCCGCCATCCTAAACCCGTCGTTGTAGTACTAGTAGCCATGGGCGAGCACGGGTCGATTAAAATACCACGGGAGATTTATGAGGAAGTCGTACATCCACCACCAGTACGGCACGATGACGTGGTCGATTGGTTAAGGGCCAATCGAGATTCGCTGCTCCTTAGTGAGGAAGTTGATGCGAGTTTAGTCGCCCAAGCAGTGGAGCAAGGGTACGGTAACTGTTCAGAGTTGCGGGGAAGTGAGCAGTTGTCGGCAAGCGGCGAGGGGATTCAGTCCTTGGGCGCGCCAGGTGCCGAAGAGGGAAGCCAGGGTCATCTTGCTGCTGCTGCCCCGTTGCGACCGGGTGCCGCCGCTGATCTTGCGACTGACGACCAGGTGGCGCAGGCTGCGTTCGGCGGCGTTGTTGTCCGGTGGCGCCTCCGGTTCGGCCACGAAGACGAACAGTTCTTTGATATGGCGCTCGATGCGTCGGCATAGCTTGGCCTGGGTTGCCGAGGGGTCGTGAAGGAAGGGTTGGCAAATGGCCAGCAGCTGCCGTTCCAGGGCCAGTTGGGCGGTGCGTCGCCGCTTGGTCTGGGGATGGGCGCTGGCTTTGGCCCGGTCGTAAATCTCGTGGACGGCGTCGGCCCACTGCGCCAGTGGCGCGTCATCGGGGTAGAGGGTTCGCAGGTCGTGGATGTCCCGCAGCAGATGGACCCAGCAGCGCTGTTTGGGGCCCTCGTAATGGTGGTAGGCGGCGTAGAAGTCGCTGACCAGGACGCCGGCGAAGGTGTCGCCCAGAGCTTCATCCACCACTTCCTTGTTGCGACCCCGCCGCAGGAAGTAGCGCGCCGATGGTGTGCTGAAAGTCCACACGTAGCCGTTGTGTCCATCCTCACGCCAGCCGGTCTCGTCGGCATGGACCACTGGGCTGGCGCGGACTTGGGCCAGAATCCGGTCCACTGCGGACTGGGCCTTTTGCGCAGTGCGATGCACCGCCGCCATGATGGCTCCCACGCTGAGGCTCAGCCCATGGACGGTGTGCAGATACCGCTGGATGCCGGCGATGGGCAGTCGGGCCTCCTCTCGGAGCGTGGCAATCAGACTGACCAGGTTGATACCCATGCGCTGCTGGCCCATCACCACGCCGTCCATTTGTGCAGGGGGAACGCAGCGGCGTCGGCACCCCGGGCAATCCCTGGCGATGTAGACGTGCTCGGTAACTTCCGCCGGAACCTGGGGCAGGTCGATGACCTCCCGCGTGCGCTGGGTCCAGCCACCGGACAACAGCGTTCCGCAGTCGGGACAGTGGTCCACCACATGCTCCACCCGACGGGTGGGCGTCATGCGACGGCGGGCAAAGCCGTGGGGCCGCCCCTGGCGTGGCGCTTTGGGCTGGGCCGGTTTCTGGCTGGCTTCGGGTTTGACACCGGGCATCCCCCGGGCGCCACTGGGTTTGGCCCGCCCTTCCAGCTGAGCAACCCGTTGCTCCAGGCCCTCGATGATGGCCTGCTGTCGGGCTATGATGGCCTCCTGCCGTATGACGATGGCGATGAGCACATCGCGGTCAGCAGTGGACAGGTCGATTTCCGGATTCATACCCGTTATATGACATAACCACAACCCCTCGCGCAAGCCATCCCCGAACCTCTTTGAACCAATTCCCCCACCAAGTCTGAACAGTTACAGGGTACGCGAGCGACTTGACTGATGATGAGATTGAAAAGATTGGCCGCGACCCCTTTCTAATTGCTTATGCGATGGTCGATGTCCAAAAACGATGCGTAGTGACCAATGAGCATTCCAGGCCAACCCGTACCCGCGCTAATCGGCACATACCGGACGTATACTACGACTTATTAGGGGTGCGCCCTTATGACACATTTAGGTTCATACGAGAGCTAGACTTCAGTACCGATTGGCGAACGCGGCTATAAAACACTCAGTCTGACGACTTTGCTTCGCCAGTACCCATTACATCCAAGAGTCGCAAGGGGTTCCCGCCATATCGGAAAAACTAATGGCTTCCGAAGCCGGGATGCAACACCAGCTGCCGTAGCAAAAGGAAGTGCCAATCATTCATCAGGTGGTCATTTACCCGGCTAGGATGGCTTTTGGGTTACCGAATGCCCCAGCCTGCCCGGCTGCGTCAGCCAGGGCGAAACCAAGGAAGACGCGATCATCAACATCAAAGACGCGATTGAAGGGTGCATCGCCGTTCTGGAAGAAGATGATTTGCCCGTGCCCGAGGAGAGGTTCGAAACGCTGGTCGTAGTCATATAACCCCCTACCCCCTCCTCCATTGTGCTATTATTCCCGCATACGGCGTTTTTCGCCGCGAAGCCTTCCGCTTTACGACTTTCGCACAAATCAGGAGGTTATTATGTCCGGAAACTACACTATCAGCGTTGGCACCATCGGAGGCGGCCTGTCGGTCAGCCCGGACGGTGGCGAAAGCTGGAATCGCATCCGAACCCCACTGCCCACTGAGTGCAACATCCGCGCGCTGGCCGTTGACCCCAACGACCGGCACCGCATCTACGCCGGTTCCGATAGCGGCCTGTTCCGCTCTGACGACAACGGCTTCACTTGGGAATATGTCGAATCTCCCATGGACGACCTGCAAATCTGGTCGGTGGGAGTTGACCCGGATGACAGCGACACGGTGTTCGTGGGCACGCGCCCCAACGCCTTCCGCTCCCGCGACGGCGGCAAGAGCTGGCAAGAGCTGGATTTGGGCGTAAGGATGCCCTGTCCCATCGGCACGCCGCGCACGACCAACATCATCGTTGACCCGCGGGACACCCGCACCGTGTGGGCCGGCATTGAGGTTGACGGCGTGTACCGCAGCCTGGACGGTGGCGACAACTGGACGCGTCTGCCCGACCTGGGCCCCGACCCGTTCCACGGCGACATCCACGGCATGGCCCTCAAACCCGGCCCAGAGTCCGCCATCTACTGCACCACGCCCTTTGGCATCTCCACCAGCAGCGACGAGGGAGAGAGCTGGGAGCTGCACGAGTTCCCGCGCTTCCACGCCGAAGACCAGCGTTCCTACTGCCGCGGCATGGTAATCAAGCCCGACAACCCCAACGTGATGTTCGTTGGCAACGGCGACACCATCCCCGGCACAACCGGCACCATCCGCCGCACTCGCGACGCTGGCGCCTCCTGGGACGCGCCGGAGCTGTCGACGACGCCCAACTCGGTGGTGTACTGGTTTGCCGCCAGCCAGCACGTCCAGGATGTCATGGTTGCCGCCAGCATCTACGGCTACGTGTACGTCAGCTCGGACGGGGGCGATAGCTGGGACAAGCTGCAGAAGGAATTTGGCGAAATTCGTTCGCTGGCTCTGACGCCCAACAGCTAGGCACATAGCACAGCAACCGTATTGCGGTCCCTCGCCTGCGGGAGAGGGGCCGTTTTCAGTGTTACAATGCTGCGGAGAAAGACAAGGCTGACGTGAGGCACGCCCGACAGGCTGGCGCGATATGACCACCAAACCGAAGCTCATCACCGCCGACGAGCTGTTGCTGATGCCCGATGACGGGTATGAGTATGAACTTGTCCGAGGAGTGTTGACCGAGAAGATGCCACCACCGGGAGATGGGCACGGCGACGTGACCGGAAGATTCGTCCTTATATTAGGCGGGTATTGTGAAGGGAACGACTACGGCTTTATCAGGGACAACGCCGGCTTCCGCTTGGAATCTAATCCCGACACGGTGCGTGCGCCGGACGTGGCATGGATAGCTCCGGGCCGGATTAACGAGGCAATCCCCGGCTACCGAGTCCTGGTTCCCGACCTGGTGGTGGAGATAAAATCTCCCAGCGATACACACAGGGACGTGGCTGAAAGGGCGCAGATGTGGCTGGGCTTCGGCAGCCAGGAAGTTTGGTATGGCGATCCGGAGCGCACCACGGTGACCCGCTACCGTCCTGGGCAGGAGCCGGAGGTTCTGGGTGAGGATGACGTGCTGGACGGGGGCGATCTGCTGCCGGGGTTCTCGGTTCCGGTGTGGCGGCTGTTCCGCCGGCATAGGTAGCTTGAAACCGGCGCCCCGCAAGCGTATTTACAACTTGGCCGACTGGCTGACGCAGGTAACGGCCAATAATCTCCATGCCGAGCAAGATACGGGGCCGGCGCGGGGAAGCGAAGTATAAAGCAGCATCACATTGGAGCGTTCCGATGCCCACTTTTGACTCCGACGGCGTTCAGATTTTTTACCAATCCACCGGCGAGGGTTTCCCGCTGATCTGGAGCCATGAGTTTGCCGGCTCTTACGAGAGTTGGGAGCAGCAGGTGCGCTATTTCAGCCATCGCTACCAGGTCATCACGTACAACGACCGCGGCTATCCGCCCTCCGAGGCGCCCACCGACCCGGAGGCGTATTCGCAGGACATCACCATCGAAGACCTGCGCCGGCTGATGGACCATCTGGGACTGGAAGAGGCATACATCGGCGGCCTGTCCATGGGCGGCAACGTGGCGCTTAACTTCGCCCTGCGCTATCCGGAGCGGTGCCAGGGCATCATCGTGGCATCGGCGGGATCAGGCACCACCCACAACGACGCCTTCCGGTCGGGCGGCGAAGCGATGGCGGCGCGGATGCTGGCCGAAGGCACGCCGCCGGTGATGAAGGACTACGGCAGCGGCCCGACGCGGGTGCAGTTGCAGCGGAAAGACCCCCGGGGCTACGAGGAGTTCATGCGCCTACTGCTGGGGCACAACGCCCGGGGCGCGGCCTACACCTTCCGCGGCGTGCAGCTGAAGCGTCCCACGATTGACCAGCTAATCCCGCAGCTGAACGCCCTGCAGGTGCCCACGCTCATAATGATTGGCGACGAAGACGACCCATGCGTGGAGCCGAGCATCATGATGAAAAGGGCGATTCCGTACAGCGGTCTGGCGGTGCTGCCGCAGTGCGGACACGCCATCAACCTGGAAGAGCCGGCGCTGTTCAATCAACTGGTGTCCGACTTTCTGACCGCCGTTGAAGCTGGGAAATGGGCCGAGCATCCGCTGGGCGAAACGCCGTACACTACGGGTTCTCGATAACCAACTCCCGGTAATCTATACGGTTGGCGGCTCGATGCCGTGCTCTCGCAGCAGGCGTTCCAGCTCCAGGCGCGCCCGCCGCTCAGCCGCCAGGGCATCCTCCGATTCTTGCAGGTTGCGCAGGTACACGCCGGCCACCGGGTCGAACAACCGGAACCAGTCTGCTTCAGCATGCACCTCCAGTCCCAGCGCTTCGCTCATTCCGCTGTATCGGCCGGCTACTGAAGTCTCCGCAACGGGAATCGGCTGATACACCCCGCCGACCAGCCGGTTGCCCTGCAGGAAGGGGGTCAGCAAACCCTCTTCGGTAGGGTCATAGAGCCAGTATTCGTGCACGCCCAGCTGTTGGTACAACTCAAACTTGGTGACGCGGTCATTGTGCAGGGATGATGGAGCGGTGATTTCCAGGATAAACGCCGGTATGCGCCCTTCAGCCCAGGTTTGAAATATGTTCCGCGTTTCCCGTTTGTGCGTGCCGGTGACTACAAAGACATCCGGCGCCACCACCTGGCGCGGGTTGCCCTCCTCATAATAGAGGAACATATCCGCTCCCACCCAAGTAGTCGGGTCATTGGCAAACCACGCCGTCAGCGCACCATGAGCATAAGTCAGCGGGAAAAGTTGATGCTCGGATTCGGCCAACGGTTCCTCGTCATCTATTGGGTAAAAAACGGATTCCGCGTGGCCAGCCTTGCCGGCTTCCGATTTGAGGCGGGGCGCAGTCATTACGAAACCTCCACCAAAGGTGTGCGGTAGTCTATCACAGGAGACTACCGCCCCCAGCCGACGGGGATAACCTCCCGGAATTGCTGCATGGCTTCGATGTGCTGGCTTACGGAGCTTAACGGGCCACGGCGGGCTTCGGCCATGATGTGGGTGGCTCCCAGGTTGCGCCAGCCCTCAGCCTCGGCCAGCCACTCCTCCGGTGACTTGCCCGGCATCCGCAGCCGTCCGGCGAGGCCAACGTCCTCGGGTTGACGGCCAGCCTCGGCGATGTAAGTGTCCATCTTGCCCAGCACCGCGCGTGCCGTGTCGTCGGGGCCAAAGCTGGGGAACCAGCCATCTCCCATGCGGGCAATCCGGCGCAAAACCACGTCCCGCGGCACCGGGCCGGCGCTCCCGCCAGCGCCGAACCACACCGGAATGGGACGCTGCACGGGCAGCGGCTTGATGCCGGCGGAACGCACCGAATGCCACCGTCCGTCGAAGTCCACCACATCCTGCGTCCACAGGGCGCGCATCAGGTTGATTTGCTCCTCGGAACGGACGCCGCGGTTAGAGAAGTCTTCGCCGAGAGCCTCAAATTCCACATGGTTCCAGCCCACGCCAATGCCCAGCGTAAGGCGACCGCCGCTGAGCACGTCAATCTCTGCGGCCTGCTTGGCGACCAGCGCCGTCTGACGTTGCGGCAGGATGAGGATGCCCGTAACCAGCCGGATTTTGGTGGTAATGGCCGCAATGAAGGCCAGTGTCGTTAGCGATTCGTGGATGACGCTGTGGTGGGTGTAATAGTGATCCTGCACGTGCTGGTGGTGGGCCGGGTCTGCGCCCAGCACATGGTCGGCGATGAACAGGTAATCAAACTGCATCTCCTCGACCGCCTGCACGTACTCGCGAATCGAACCGGCGTCGGGGCCAATCTCGGTTTGGGGGAAAATTGCGCCAATTTGCATCGGTACCTCCGAGGGTAGCGTGGGAATTTGTCTCGTGCGTACCCACCTTGTCATTGTGAGCGTAGCGTGGCAATCCCGTCGCCGTAGCAACGGCGGTTCGCCGACGTGGGTTCAATCTCATCGAGATTGCCACGTCGCTATGCTCCTCGCAATGACAGATTAAAGTGGGTATGTGTAACGGGCATTTGTTGGTAGACGTCGCTCCATAGCGGCGAGGGCGCTCACTCTTGGTGTTAGCGTCGGTATTCGTCGCCGCAGTCGCCAATGATCTGGAACAGGTCGCGCGCGTTTGCCAGCACGGTATCTATGCTTTGCAAGTCCTCTGCATCCAGATGAAAGGTGAAGACCCTGGCGTTATCCTCGATGTGTTCGGCTACGCCCAGCCGTGCGCCCACGATCACGCCGGCCACTGCAGGCCGGTCCAGTACGTACCGGACGGCGACACTGGCGATGCTGACACCGTGCCGGTCGCCGATAGACTTGAGCACGGTTAGCAAACGCTGAAACAACTCCCAACCGCCCCACGCGTCAACCATTTGCTTGTATTTTTGCAGGCTGGCGGTGGTCAACGCGGCGCGCGTCGGCTCCGGTTGCCCCAGGTATCGGTCGGACAGCAACCCGCCGCAGAGGGCGCCATAGGCCAGCAGCCAGATGCGGCGCTCCGCGCAAAGTTGCGACATCTGCACTTCCGGCCGGCGGTCGATGAGCGAATACTGCACCTGATCGGATACCACCCGGATGCCATGATCGCCGATGACGCGCAGGCGCTCGGTGTCGAAATTGGTCAGGGCCACGCGATGTATTTTGCCCTCGTCGCGGAGTTCGGCCAGGTGAGTAAGAGCGTCCAGGTAGCGGCTATCCCGATAATCCCACCAGTGGAACTGCAGCAAATCAAGCGTTTCCACCCCCATCCGATGGAGCGAGCGGTCAATGTTGCTTTCCACCACTGCGCGGGTCATCGGCCCAGCGCGGGGAACCCACTTGGTGAAAGCCTGCACACCCGACAACGCCTCCGGCCCCCGTTCGGTCGCCAGTTGCCGCCGAAATTCACCGATAAAATCCTCGGCCGGACCGTAGTGATCGGCCAGATCCCAGGTGGTAAACCCGGCGTCCAGATAGTCAAACATACTGAGGATGGCTGCGGCGGGATCGATTCGCCCGTGGGCGCCCGACACCTGCCACATACCGTTCAAAATGCGGCAAATGGGCAAGCCCTCGGCAAAGTGGAGCCGGCTGTCGGTTGGAAACGTCATAGTAGCACCTGGTAACGCGGCGGCTGAAAACGCTCCGATTGTACCACCCCGACGCTGAGCGTCCCCGCCGTTATGTTACGATGACGCCAACCCAAAACAGTAACCACAACCCCACCATCCGCCCATGGGAGGCCCAGCAATGACTACACAACAGCCCATCCGCATCGGTTTGATTGGAGCCAACATCCACCAGGGTTGGTCGCCCCGCGCTCACCTGCCGGCGCTGGCGGCGCATCCCGACTTCGACCTGGCCGCCGTGTGCACCACCCGCCAGGAGTCGGCGGACGAGGCCAAAGCCGCGTTCAACGCCGGGGCAGCCTACGACGACTACAACAAGATGCTGGCCGACGGCAATCTGGAGGCCGCCACCATCTCGCTGCGGGTGCCGCGCCACTACGAACCGACGATGGCGGCGTTGCGGGCCGGCAAGCACGTTTTCACCGAGTGGCCGTTGGGCCGCACCACCGCCGAGGCCATCGAGATGGCCGAAGAGGCGCGACGCCAGGGTGTCAAGACCGCCGTGGGATTGCAGGCCCGGGCCAATCCCGCCATTGTCCATCTCCGCAACCTTATCGACGACGGCTACGTGGGTCGGGTGATGACCTGCCACGTGCGGCTGATGCGCGAAGGTGTGCTGTCCCGGGACTCGGGGCGCACCTGGCAGAAGGACGACGAGCTGGGCGCCCACACCCTCACCATCGCCTGCGGCCACACCATCGACGCTCTGTGCAGCGTGGTGGGCGACTTCACCGACGTGGCTACCGTGGTGAGCACCCAGGCCACCACCTGGCACGAGACCGACACCGGGAATGACCTGGAGGCCACGTCTCCGGACAACGTGCTGGTCAGTGGCAACCTTCAAAACGGAGGTGTGGCGTCGGTGCAAATCGGTAGCACCGCCTGGGCCGGCAGCGGGTACCGCATGGAGATTTACGGCGAGGAGGGCACGCTGGTCGCCGTGTCCGTGGACTCACCACAGCTGAAGGAGGTCACCATTCGGGGAGCCCGGGGCGGCAGCAACGACCTGCAGGATCTGGTGGCGTCGGAAGAGCTGCACCTGGCTCCGGAGATACCTGCGACGGAAGCGTACAACGTCGGGCAGCTGTACAGTCTGTTCGCCGCGTCGATACGGGGCACGTCCAACGGCGGCAACGTAGTCCCCGACTTCGACCACGCGGTTCAGCTGCACCACTTCATCGACGCCATCCGGCAGTCCAGCAACGAAGGGCGGCGGGTGACAGTAGCCTGATAGCACAGGTGAGAATGGTACAATCCGGCAAGTTTCACGGGGTGGAGCAGTTGCCATGACCACTACCAACATACAAGCCGGCACACGTATGACCCTTGAGGAGTTCCTGGCCCTGCCCGAAATGGAGCCGCGCTGCGAACTCATTGACGGGGTACTGTACATGGCTGCCTTCCCGATACCCGACCACCAATTTTTGGCGGTAGTATTAACTACCCGGCTCGTCCTAAAAATCATGGAAACGGGATTGGGGATCGTGCTGAACGAACCCGGCGTAGTGCTATCGAGCAATACCGCCGTAGGGCCGGACATCACCGTGATTCGGTCTGACCGTATCGACATCATCGGCCCTACGGTCATAGACGGAGCGCCTGACATCGTGGTTGAAGTACTTTCGTCGAACCGGAATTACGACCTGGTCACCAAACGACGGCACTACGAGGCCAGGGAAGTACCGGAGTACTGGATTCTCGACGGTGGGGATGACAGCCTCACCGTGCTGGAGTTGGTGGCAGGCTCGTATCGGGAACGGGCGGCGCTTACGTCGGAGGATACGCTGACTACGCCGCTGTTCCCTGGGTTCAGCCTGCCGCTGGGTGAATTATTCAACCATCCGGCCCGCATCCGCCGCTAACCGCGCCCATCGCCAACGCCGGGCAGCGCTGATAACAAAGCGCCCCGGAGGGTCATCCTCCGGGGTGCTTCGGTTGCTGCCTGACGGCCGCTCGCGCGGATTAGTCCGCAGTGGTGGTGGCCGTCTCGGATGCCTTTACGATGGGTTGGTTGGTACGGGCATCAACCTCGAAGGGCGAGTAGAGTTCCAGTTCCTTGCCCATCTCGCGGACGGCTGGGATGACCTCTTCACCCATCAGGCGCAGGCTGCGCATCTGGTCTTCGTGGGTCATGGCGCCGTCGCCGTCCCAGAAGAACACAGAGCCCGGGCGCAGGTATTCCAGCACCTCGCGAATCTTGGGGATAACCGTCTTGGGAGTGCCGGCGATGATGGTGCTATCGGCAACCTGGTCTTCGTAGGGTCGCCGGTTGGTGCCGAAGCGGCCGGCTGGGCCGAAGGCAGAGGCCGACAGGCGCCGGGAGTTGCGGGACGTGTGGCCCGGCAGGCTCATGATGGCGGGGTTGATGCCGCCCTCGTTGCCGGCCAGGAAGGGGTTGCTGACGCCGGACAGGTACTTGCGAGCGACTTCTTCCGCTTTCTCCTCGGTTTCGTCGACGTGCACCTTCCACAGGTAGGCCACGTTCTGGGTGCCAGACTCGTAGCCGTGCTCGGCGGCGGTGTCGTGATAGAGCTGGAAGGCTTCGCGGGTGGGTTCCAGCTTGGTGGCCAGCAGCACCAGCGGGTAACGCTTCTCGGCGCACCATCTCACCGTCTCCACCGACACGGTGGACGGAATCCAGACCTGCGGGTGCGGCTCCTGCAACGGGCGCGCCCAGGGGTTCACGTAGCGATAGTGGAAGTGTTTGCCCTCCCAGCGGAAGGGGCCCGGATCGGTCCAAGCCTTGATGATGAGGTCGTGGGCTTCTTCAAACCGCTCGCGGTTGAAGTGCGGCGGCGAGTTGTGGGACCAACTCTCGCGACCGCCGCCGCGCACGAATCCGGACACCAGCCGACCATGAGAAATCATGTCGATCATGGACAGCTGCTCGGCCAGCCACAGCGGGTCATCCCAGATGGGCAGCACATTGCCCAGGATGATGATTTTCACTTTGTTGGTGATGCGAGCCAGAATGGAGGCGCCGACGTTGGTAACACCCTGCATACAGAAGGGGGTGGAGTGGTGCTCGTTGAGCATCACGGCGTCGAAGCCCATCTCCTCGGCATAAACCTTCTCATCCAGGTAGCGATTATAAAGCTGAGCGCCAACCTCGGGGCGATAGTGGCTGTTGGAAATACCCAGGTCAACGCTCTGGGTGCCCATCAGGCCGGAATTTTCATCCTGCCAGGGCTGCTCAGTAAAATGGCCAATCAGCATAATGCGGCCTCTCCTTGCGTAAGTAGCGTGCGAGTAGGGTCAGGTTGCCAGATGGCGCAAGTGTAGCAGGGCACAGGGGCGGGGGCAAGGTTGGGGAGGTGAGCGGAGCGAGGCGGACGCTAGCGGCGGCGTAAAGTGGAAACTCCATAGCCTCCGCCAAAGCCACCAGCGAAAATAGCGATGCCCTTGAATATGTCGAGGAGGAGGTCTCCCATACCCGAGAGAGTCAAGGTTATCGACAGAGCAAGTAGGACTGCGATGGCGAAAGCGGCAAAGAAAACCCACACCAATCTCGAGTGTTTTCTGTCCCTATAGTCGTGGTCTAATTCGCGGCCCGTAATGCTGATAACATCCGCGATATGCTGTGGAGTGATATGGGCTGCGATGGGATTGACCATGCTGCCCAGCATCATCGACATGGAGGCGGTGAAAGTTTGCGTTACCACCTCTCCCGGTCCGCGACGCAGATTTGCCTGTATTTCGGGGGGAAGGTTTTCCAAAAACTCCGGTGGCAGATTCGCTAACAACTCCGCTGGAAGCTGCACCATCTGAGGCTCGGCGCCTTCGCCTTCCCCAGTGGAACTGTCATTTCTCCTGGCAGCTGGGGGCTGAGCGGTAGGTTCCTGCTCTGGTTCGTTGGCGTTGGTTGACATATTGCCCTTTCGGCTAAATCAACGAAAAGCGACGACTGTGCGAGGGGAAGACGCGCTCGCCAAAGCGAGCACCCCAATGCCCGCGGTTATCCGGCGTGAAAAAATCGCCAACCATAGCGTTCACCCGACCGCTTACCACAGCAGCGAGCAACACCTTGATGAGTTCTTCCGCATCCTCATCCGTGATGTGCCCCTCCTGCTGAGCGGTGGTGACGGCGTCAATGATACGCCGCAAATCGGCGTTGGCGAATCCCCGCTGCGGGCTGATAGCCGACAGCAAATCATCCCAGGACACGGAGGGGGGTTCGTTCCTGGCAATCGTCATTTTAGTGGCTACTCCTTACGGTTCGTTCAGCCCAAGCCTTAACGGGCTGGGCGCCAATTGTACCAAAATGGCACCAAAATGGCACCAAAATGGCACCGATTTGTAGCCTAATTGTAACAGAACATGGTCTGCCCCTACTGTCGCCGCCTGTCATGCACCGCCGCTCCCTACCCGGCGCCGTAGTTCCAGCTGCTGCTGGAGCGCATTATCCGCAGGTGCGTCAGCAGCGGCTCCTCGTCCAGCCCCAACGCCGCGATGTGCAGCCGGTCCAACTCCGCTATCAACTCCGGCTTGCGGTGGAAATTCACGTTGCGCCAGACGGTGCCTCGGTTGGGCATTTCTACGATGCACTCCGGAATTGCGTCGATAAGCCGCTGGCCGATGTCTATGGCAGGCTGCGGATTTTGTGCCCAGGCATCCGGGATTTGCAGGCTAGTGAGGTCATAAGGTTTGAGATGGAAAGCGTCGCCAAATACCCACCACCAGCCATAAGCCACGTGCCCATTAAGCATCGCCATTATCAGACGTAGAGCATCCATGTCCGCAACAGTGAACAGATTTTCACTTCTAGGAGATATTTTGCCCTTTGGTATTGAGCTGATGAATTGATATGCTGTTTGGGGGAAAGCAATCGTTTCACCCGCAACAGTTTGATATTCTCCAACACTATCTTTCTGGTCAAGAATAACTTGTACCATATCTGCAACCGCTGGTGTCGGTAGCCTAGGCCATTGTCCTGATAGCCTATTATCAACATTGGGCTTAAACGAAGGGCAGCTCGTTGCAGTCCGTTGGATTAAGCACAACCAGCGCTCATCGGCTGCCCAACGCTGTAACCCGCTGGATTTGATTACCAGGGAGGGCGCTTTGCCAAGAATGGCCGTGAAGATAGTCGCTCGTTGCCTGTTTTCTGGGGATTTCACTGTTGGGCTTGCATTAAACGTTGTGTCTGGGCGATTGTCATAATGGCGCAGAATAATTTCCTGGCAGAGGCTACCGAACTTATTGCGAAGTGCCATTTGTCTTTGGCCAAAGGCTATTGAAAAGGGCACAATCATTGCGACGACGCCACCATTAGGATTAGCTAGTGATAGGCCAGTTTCGCAGAACAGAGTATAAGTATCACCGACGTTCGTCGTCTGGTAACGCTTTTCATCAGTCAGAATCTTGCGGGCGGACCTGTCCAAATCCGTATAAGGCGGGTTGCCGATTACGATGTCAAAGCCGCGCCACGGATTTTCGTAGAACAGTAGTCGGGCGTCGGTGCGGGCCGGCGTGGGGTTGATGTTATAGAGTGGGCAGTCGGCAAACTGGACGAGCTCGGGGCTAGCTAGTTCGCCCTTCTGCTGGAGGAGCAGTTTGAGGTGGTCGCGCAATGCCCCGTCCTGTGTCAACAATGCTTGCTTGTCATCCTCGGTGTGAGCGTCAAACCACTGACCCCGGTTCTCGGCAACGTCGGTGAGCGCAGTGATAAGTTCCGGGTCGGTAGTGTCCAACTGCCCCGGACGGTCGGGCCTCCACTCCGGGTCAGCGATCGTTTGCAGCGTGTCGGCACACACAATACGCGCTTCCAGGTTGGGTAAAGGTTCGTCAGTGTCGGAGTTCTTGCGGCCGGCGGTGATGGCGATAAACAGCCGCAGCCGGGCAATCTGCACCGCCAGCGGCGCAATGTCCTGGCCGGCCAGTTGCCGCTTGATAATGTCCGCGGCGGGATTGACGGCGTCCGGTTCCAGTTTGCCCAACGCCCTTTGCAGTGCCAGCAGCGTGCTGAACAGGAACTCGCCGGAGCCAACCGCCGGGTCAAAAATCCGCAGCTCCTTGATGCGCTGCGTCAGTTTGACGCGCTGTGCTGTGTTGAGTTTAGGCAACGGTTCATCAGCGTTGCCAAACAGGTCAAGCAGTTGCGCGTCGCTAACGCTGGCCGGCGCATAATCCCTGACGGCAGCGGCCAGCGCATCTTTCACCATTTCGTCGGCCACGTCGGCCGGCGTGTAATACGTGCCTTGCGGCTGGCGCAGCGGCGGTTCCGTGCCTTCCTCGGTTGGCGTAATCAGCCGTTCAAACAGATTGCTGAGCAGTTCCGGGTCCAGAGTCTGCTCGCTTTCGCCGGGCCGGTGCTCGTCCATCGTCCAGTGATAGCGGGAAAGGATGGTGAACAGGCCCGGTTCCTTCTCGTCGGCGCTCCAATATTCTGAGGGCAGAATGTCCAGTTCGTCATCATCGCTATGCTCGGCAAACAGCGACCCGTTGAGGAAAGGAGTCTGCTCCATAGCATTCTGTATGGCGTCCACGCTGTGACCGGAACGCACCGGGTATTGCACATTTAACCGTTGGTGGAACAGGAACCGCAGGACATCCTTATGGTAACGCCCCGTGTCATCTAAATTGGCGCTGATAAACGCCTGTTCAAAAAGTTCCGGTGGAATGATGCTTTCCTCCTTCAGTATCCAGGAGAACATCACCCGCACCAAATGGCGCAGGATGGCTTGCCGCTGCTCCAAGTTTTTGCCCTTTTGCATCCGCCCCGTCCATTGGGCAACTTCGCGGTAAAACTGCTGCCGCAGGGGCGCCGCTTCCAGGGTGTCCAGCAGCCGGTCGCCAGTCAATCCGTCGCCCGGTTTGCGGAGCAGCTGCAGCAGTTGGGCGATGGCGGCGCGGGCCGATGGCGATGGCAGCGTGGGGTCAAAAGCCGCGGTCATGTTGACCTGCCCACCGGCGGCCACCGCCAGCCGGGCCGTAATCGTTCCGTCCGGCGCTGCGGCGTAAGCAAACACTATGGCCGTGTTGGATTCGTCGGCGCTGGCAAAGGTCCGGGCGCAAAGGGCCGCATCAGGGCGGCTCAGCCCCCGGTTGGGGTCGTAGCGATACTGTACGGCGGCGATTACTGCGCGATTGCCAGCGAGAGTAGGGTTATCCGACTGAATGGGGACTCCGGCGGTGTAGGTATAAGTTTCCCAATCTTTATCGTGTACATCCTTGCGAACGCCCAACAGAGTCGCATCCTCGGCAAGATTGGTTTGGATAACGGCGTTCGGTTCGTCAAGCAGTTGCCGTAGGATGTAGTCCGGTCGAAGGTTTTCGGATATGGCGGCAAACAGCCGGTCCGCCGGATTGTCCCGCGCTGCGCTGCGGCCGGGGATAGTACGGAAGGCGATATTGGTTCGGGCCAGCCGCTCAACCAAATCCCGCAGCCACTCCTGAAGGTTGGCGTCGAAACCCTCCAGCGTGGTCTGCCCTGCCCTGGCCAGCGACTGGAAGTTATGCTCGACCAGAAACTCGACATCCGGATTGGCGGCATTGCCGGCGCGCCGGTAGATGCGCCACTTTACGCCGTCGGTGAGCACGCCGATAGTGTCGGGGCCGCTGGCATTGTGTTGCCGCAGATAGCGCTGAATCTGCCGGTCGGGAGAATCGTAGCGACCCGCCGACTTGTCAAAATCCGTTTCGTACTGCTTGGCTTCTACGATAACAGCGGCATATCCCGGACTGGCGTTCACGCTATTCAGAAAGCAGGCTTCGTCGAGACGGTTGCGCTGCTCGCCGTACTCCGGGATACGATGCGTCGCCGGATAACCCAAGGCATTGAGCGCCGGCCGTATCAACAGCGACAAGGTAGTCGCTTCGTTGAGTAGCGCCCCCCGGTCTGAGATATGCCGCATCCCATCCCGCAGCAAGGCGGCAACAGCCTCGGCAGTATCATTGATAGTGGTAGTCATAACGGATTGAGTATCCAGTAGCGTCGGGCCTGATGATAGCAGAGCCAAGGGCAAGCCCGCCAACAGCCCGCCGCGGCCAAACGGAGGAGAGGAATGGTACAATTCCTCACAGCACCTTACCCAACCCACCACGAGGTATCCCCATGTCCATCGACGTTGCCACCGCTATTGCCCGCATTTTGAAGCAGGAGGGGGTGGAGTGGGTTTCCACTTTTCCCGTTTGCCGCATTAATAACGCCCTGGGACGCGAGGGCGTGCCCATGATTATGATGCGCGACGACCGTTACGCCGTGGCGCTGGCCGACGCTTACTCTCGGGTTACTGCCGGCGAGCGCATTGGCGTGTGCACCGTGCAGGGCGGCGTGAACGGCGCCGGTTTGCAGTACTCCTATCCTGGCCTGGCGCAAGCGTTCGAGGATAATTCGCCGATGCTGTGCATCACCGACGGCGTGCCGGCGGGCAGCACCGAGAATACACTGTTCGACGTAACCACCAGCCTGAAGACCGTTACCAAGTGGTTCGGGTATATCGACCGGCCCGAACGCGTGCCCGAGTTCATGCGCCGCGCCTTCACCATGCTGCGCAGCGGCCGACCTGGTCCGGTGGTGCTGGCAGTGCCCAACGCCGCCGGCATCTACGACGAAACCGTGGACCCTTACACGCCGCCCAAGGGCTGGAAGTCCGCACCGGACCCGTCCGACGTCGCCACCGCCGTCGAGCTCATTATGGGCGCGCAGAATCCGCTCATCTATGCCGGTGAGGGGGTCATCTACGCGGGCGCGTCTGCCGAGCTGACGGCGCTGGCGGAGCTGACCAACACGCCGGTCATCACCACACTGAAGGCCAAGGGCGCGTTTCCGGAGAACCACCCGCTCTTCGTCGGCGTGCGTGGCGAACATCCGGCTGAATACCTGCACAAAAGCGATGTCATCCTTGCCGTCGGTTCCAGCCTGTCGCCCGGCCGATTCACCCACGGCATCCCCAACGCCCCCGGCAAAACCATCATCCAGTGCAACCTGGACGAGTTCTACGTCAACCGCATCTACCCGACCCATCACGCCCTGATTGGCGACGCAAAATTCACCCTACAGGCGCTGACCGACGAGGTGTCGCGCCGCACGTCGGGCGCTGGGCGTCCGGCCAATGGAGTGGTTGCCGAAGTCAGGGCCGCCCGCGACGCCGGCCTGGCTCAGTATCGGGAGGTGATGGTTTCCGACGACACGCCGATTAACCCGTACCGGGTGTATGGCGACATGATGAAGGTGCTGGACCCGCACAATTCGTTCGTAACCCACGATTCGGGCAACACGCGCGACCAGTTGAGCACAGTGTACGACACGCTGATTCCGCGCGGTTTCCTGGGCTGGGGCAACATTTCAACGCTGGGCTTTGGTCTGGCCGCGGCTTTATCGGCCAAACTCGCCTTCCCGGAGCGGCAGAGCGTGGCCGTTACCGGCGACGCCGGCGTTGGTTATATGCTTGGCAACCTGGAAGTGCCGGTGCGACAGAACATTGGGATTACCGTGGCCCATATCAGCAACGGTGGTTTCGCCGGGTATGGCCCCGGCTTCTGGGGCGATGGCCATGACCCGTACACGCACCGGGTGCTGGGGCCGGAAGACCTCGATATGTCCCGAGTGGCGGGCGAACTGGGCCTGCACTCCGAACGGGTCACGGAGCCGTCGGACGTGATTCCCGCGTTGCGCCGCGCCCTGTCCGCTAACGATGCCGGACAACCTTCCTACATCGAGTTCATCTGCAGTCAATACCCAATCTACGGCGGCTTTGTACCCAGCCATGTAGCGCACTAACTACTCTGTCGTTACACATCAGGATGAATCTTGACACGTCAATTCACAATGGCTTAGCCTGACTATACACACTAGGCGAGGAATCTGAAATGGTCGCACCGCGTGAGAAATTTTCCAGCCAGGCCTCTCCTGAATTGCTGGCCGAGATGCGCGCAATAGCCAACGAACAGGGCCGTTATTTTCAAGCCGTCCTGGAAGATGCGATGCGGCTGTATATCGAAACCGGCAAGCGGGAGCGTGTTCGCCCTGAGGTAATGGCCCACTACCGGGCCAGCGTCGAGAAACACCGTCACCTCTATGAATTATTGGCCCAATGACCCGCAACTTCCCGACTGTCCAGGAGGCCGTGGACATACATGATGACTTGACCCGCCAATTTGGTGGCGAATCCGGGCTACGCGACGCCGGCGCGTTGGAGTCGGCCATAATGCGCCCCCAGATCGGGTACTACGATGGCATCATTGAGGAAGCCGCCGCTCTAATGGAAAGCCTGGCTATGAACCACCCTTTTGTGGACGGTAACAAGCGGGTCGCCTTTGCCGTTACGGAAATCTTCCTACGCATGAACGGCCACTTCATCGACTGCGACAGCCCGGAAGCCTACAACTACTTCATGGAGCTGTTCGACACCAACTCCTTCCGCTTCCCCCAACTCTCCAACTGGCTCGCCGAAAAAATGAAGCCGCTATAACCCAACGCCAACCACCAAAGCCAAGTCTGGCTCTCCAACCCTTGCAGTGTGCTCCTTATCACTGAAAGATGTGCTCCCGGTGATAGGCTAGGAAATCCTGATGCGGCGCAAATTTCTCGGGCAGTGCAATCGGGCGTCCGTTATAGGAGCCAATGGCGGCGGAGAAAAAATCTCCAGCGGACGCTGCGTGCTTGCGGGAGATGCGAACCGTCATATCATCGTTGATGGGAAGAGCCCGGAGTCGAACGCCTTGTCGTGCAGTACAGACAGCGACAGGCCATTGCGAGGGTTGGTTCTATTGGACGGGTCCAGTCTCCAAGGGACAATGTGGCTTGCCACGAGCAGGCTCGGAACGGCAAGCCCGGTGATACAGCATTGCTCGTTGTAAGCGCTTAAAACCGCTGCCCGGAAGAATCGCTGTCCAATACGTGCTTTGGACTGCACAACCCTGTCCTCGCCGGTTGGTATATCGCCATACTCCGGCAGTGGCGCTTCATTGACCGGTTTCGCCTCAGCCTCTATTGCCATCAACGCCTGCTCGGACTCGACGGCAAAGTTCTCCCAATCGCTGGTCATCTCGTCCCACATCGCCCGGTCGCTGGCGGAGGCGGCCCTCAAACCGCTGCGGCCCGTTGAGGTAATCGCCGGGTCCAGGCTGGCGATGTTCCCCATCTTCATAGAAAGAGCCGTCGGCGTCCGCCCAATAGCTGCCGCCACTCGAATAATGTCAGGATGCCGGGAGCTAATCTTCCCAAAAGGCATCCGGCAATACAACGCAAACGCAACCAGCAACTGCTCGCGGGACCATGGTGTTCGGCTAATCATGGCCATAACTAACCTGCATCAAACTGACCTGCTTTAGGTTCGTGCTACAATCGAGAGCAGAATAGACGATAGATGTCTTGCCGCCAGTATGAAGAGCAGCTCTGTATCGTGATCAACGGACCCACTCACCGGCAAGTAATCTCATCCCCATATGCGACGGAATATAGAACCCATGCCCAGTCTGAAGATATTCGTGAGCTTCCATTTCGACAAGGATAACGACCTCAAAAACAACTTCTTCACGCAGGCCAAGACACTAACACAGCACCGCATCCTAAATTTCTCGCTGCATGAAGCGTATCCGACCGAAATCTGGAAAAACAAGGCGCGGACTGCCATCGAAGAATGCGATGTTGTAATCGTCCTGATCGGCCAAGATACCCATAACGCTTCAGGGGTTATTGTGGAAACGGACATAGCCTGTAGTCTAAACAAGCCTATCATCCAGATTAGGCCGCAACGTAGGCCATATAGCGGGCTAACACGTCTCGGAGAACCCATTACGTGGAAGTGGAAGAACATAAACAGGCGGCTAGACGAGGTAGCCGCCTAGAAATGTGGCCGGAAACCCCTATTCTCCCCGGGCCGTCGTTTTCTTAACGTCGATTATCGATGTGATAGTGGGTTATTGAAACGTATTGCATACACTATTATGCCGTATACGACTGTAATACGTCTGCTTGGCGTAGTGCGAAACCCGGCCAATTGCTTTCCGGCCAGACTTCTAGGGATAGTACGCTACTGACGGCGTAGTAGTTTGCCTTGCGTGGATTCAACTGAATATCGAATAGGCAACAAGCGCCAAGAATAGCAAGATGAAAATAACCGGCAAAGTCATTTCAACGTAAGTCAGTTTCCAGTATCGATTGCTTTTCCTGTTCCTTGCTTGTGGATCCCACTCCAGGGTAAAGAATTGATAAGGTAGTTGCTTCTCCAGATCATGCAGTACTCGAAACTTCTCTGTATTGAGTTGCCGGTAGGAGCGTATCACCACAACCCACGATATGGAAAGCAACACGCCCAGAATTCCCACTATACCCAGCACCAAGCGATCAGGCGCTTCCCCAAAACCGAACCTCATAAGAATCGCGAGGAATGCCACTAGTCCCACGTGCAGACTAACGAATAGCCGGTTGGCCCCTTCGCGCCTTTGGCTTACACGGTCGGCTAATTCGGCATGGAGCTTGTAGATCTCCAGAAGTTGATCTTGTTCTCGATCAGGCATTATCCAAGGTCCCGAATTGCCTTGACGATGCTTTCGGTGTTCCACCCAACAATTGCATCAGCGGCCCCTCGGACTCGTTCAGATATTCGCTCGTTTCCCCGCGGTCGAATCGCTATGATTGGCTTAGGGTGCCTGAATCCACTCAAGGCTAACTCGATCTCTATGTCGATCCACTTGCTGTAAGTAGCATAGACACCGGCCACAACAAGAATAACATGGCAAAGTGCCATATGATTACGTATCGCTTGACGTAACTGTGCGTCGGTCGCTGCTCGGTGAATTGGGTCACCCGGAGGAACCGAGTAGTCCTTGAACGCGAAATAGCGCCTCTTATCTAATAGACTGACCAGTCGATCATATTGGTCAGCGTAGCTCCACGAATGGCTAATGAACAAATTGTAAGTCTTCACAAGTACGCTCCCAGCAGACGCTGCTGCCTCTGCGGATAGTCCTCGCTGGCGGGGAACCCAGCGCCAAGAATGCCGGTTCATCGCCGTCTAGGGTGGTATTCTCATTGTTGTGCAGATAGGTATCGAGGCAGTCCACGTCTTAATCAATGCCGGCAATAACGTAGCCGCCGGCATCCAGCAGGCCTCGTGTGGTGCCTCCGGCTCCGCAGTAGAAATCGACTGCTAGGAACTTGGGGGTATCAGTGAAGTTTGGCATGGCCGCTAGGCGATGGCAAGGCCGAGGTCTCTGGCGGCGGTTTCCTGCTGCTCGTCCAGCGTTATGAAGACCAGGCTAGGGATCAGCTTGGCGAAAAAGCGTGCAGTGGCAAGGTGCCATAAGCGAACAGGCTCTAAATGTGCAACCGCCAGGACGGTCCCCATTTCAGCGTCCAAGCAGCGGTTGGGCATAATCCATCTGATGCTTGATATCGAACTAATGTCGAAGTACTCTCCCTCGCGCTTAAAGGCAGCGCGCATCTCTGCTTCAAGCAGGTTTGACGACATAAGATGCTGAAAGGTGTCGAGACGCCGCCGAACGGGGGTCCCGGCCGGCTCCTCCCCGAACGTGATGGGTATCACTGCGGTCGTATCGACATACGCAACTAACGGACGTTGCGACGGCCTTATCGGCCTCTAGCTTCGAGCTTCGATAAATCGTGCCAAAGCACCGGGTACATACGCTATAGGGCGCAAGCTTTCGCGTGGGCCGTCACCACCTACCAGGATACCCTGAGCGTGGAGTTCCACAAGCCGATCTTCCAGCTCCTGGAACTCCGCTGCCCGGTGTTCTGGCACTTGGGCGGTGGTGTTTTCCGACTCATTTTCGTCGTTGTGCTTTTCGTTGCTCATAGCTTAACCTCGATAGGATTTCATCCCTACCCCAAAAACTCCTCCACTAGCCCCACGAACCGCTCCGTGGCTTCCAGCTCCGGGTGGTGGCCGCAGTTTTCGATAATCTCCAGACGGCTGCCGGGGATGCGGCGGTGGTATTCCTGCCCGGCGGCGACGGGGACGATGGCGTCCTGCGCGCCCCAGACGAGCAGCGTAGGGATACGCTCCAGCCGGTAAACCTGGTGTACGAGGCCCGGGTCGTGCATATAGGGTCGCCAGGAAACGCGGCAGGTGCCCTCCATGGCAATCTCCCAGCGTTCCAGCAGGTCTTCGTCGGGCTCGGCGGGGCAGATGTCCCGGTACTCCGGGGTGCCATCGGGGTCCAGCAGGGAAGCCTGGATAAACAACGGCGGTGTCACCTCGAACATATCAAAGATTTGGCCGCCCGGTGGACGGATGCCGCCAGCGCCAACCAGAATCAGCTTACGGAACTGCTGCGGGCACATGGTTGCCAACTCGGCGGCCAGCCAGCCGCCCAGGGAGAATCCCATCAGGTCGGCGCCTTCCAGTCCCAGCTTGTCGAAGGCGCCCAGATACCAGATGGCCATATCGTGCATTTTCATCGACCAGTCCAGCTGATCCGACTGGCCAAAGCCAGGATGGGACGGAACGTGCACGGTGTGGTTTTGCGCCAGCGCGCGGTGGTAGTTGAGCCAACCGGGATGCCCCAGCTCGTCATGCAGAATGACCAGCGGACGGCCACTGCCGCCCGTAATGACCTCCACGTGGGAACCTGATATTTCGGTAATGCTGGACGTCCAGGGTTGAGTTGAAGTTGTCATCGTAAGCAAGTCCTGTGTCGGGAAGTCATGTGTTTGGAGTGTGAATCAGGCCGCACGCCCTGGGCTACGCCGGGCGCGGTAGCGGCATCCGGGGGACGGCCCAAAGGAGCAGAGCTGGAGCGGGTGATGGGATTCGAACCCACGACTTTTTGCTTGGGAAGCAAACACTCTACCACTGAGTTACACCCGCCGATGGGCAGTTCTTGTTAGGGTCAGTTTAGCAAGGCAACCGGCTGATAGCAACTGGACCGGGCGTTGAGGCAGCGTTCCGGATTAGGTGGTTTCCTTTCTCGTCATTCCGGCGCAAGCAGGAATCCAGGAAAGCCTCAATCAGAAAAATCCTGTCTATCCTGTTCATCCATGCAAAAAAACCCACCTAATCCGGAACGCTGCCGGGCTTTTCCCAGGTGCGAGCATCAGGGGCCGCCGGGTCGAACCGTTACGAGCCGCCTCCCCCGTCGCCCCAGGCCACTTCCGGCAGGTTGCGCTCACGCCGCACTTCGTTGATGGTCAGAACGCCGCGATCCAGCAGGGCGGTTTCTCTTTGCACGCGGCTGTTTTCGTCCTCCTGCAACGCTTCGATCACCGACAGGTCGAACTCCACGGTCAGTTGCGGATAGCCCAGGCGCGGCAGCAGCACCCGGTTGAGCTGTTCCTCCAGAAACCGCACCTCAGGCACGATGGTGTTGCGCCAGAAGATGCGCTCGGCGGCCTGCACGTTGGCATAGGTGGCCCGCTCGAAATCGCCCAGCAGCACCTTGGGCACCCCGTAGGTGCGGCTAACCTCTTCCAGACTCCAGCGCAACCCCTGAATGAAGTCCATATCGCGTTGCGACAGGCCCAGCGTTTTCACGTCGCGGACTGCCGACGCCACCGCTGGCCGGTACGAGTTGGCAGCGCCCTGATAGCGCGACTCCCAGCGGGCGTAGAATTCCTCCAGCTCGGTTTCGTTGAGCTCCTGGTTGGTCAGCAGCAGGAAGTCGGGGCGCGCCGAGTTGCGCAGCAGGTTTCGGTTGAATAGCAAACCCTCGTGCCCCATATCAGCCGACAGACGGGCCGGCGCCAGCGGCGACAATCCGGCCAGCTCTTCCATCGGATTGAAGTAACGCAGCCAGACAATCTCGTCGGGCGTGTAAGCCACCGGGGATGCGTTGCCACGGTACACAAAGCCCCGCACGTAGCGCTGCCGGTCGGGGATGACAACCATGCGGTCGGGGCGCAACGGCCAAAGCTCCGGCTCGCCATTCGGCCCGCGCTCAATGGCCCAGAACGCCGCGCCCCACAGACACAGGTAAATCTCGGTGGCACGCCACAAGTCGCCGCGGGTGTACCAGGGATTGACCCGTTCCAGCAGCCGCACCACCGGATGCGATTGCTCGACGCGTGTGCGCAGTCGGGGTGAGTCGGACGCCCCTCCCCGATAAACCAGCAGCGGCGGACGGGTAATTGCATCTGAGCGCAGCTTGACGGCAGAGTACACCGACGGCGAGGTCGCCATGTATCGTCCATACTCCGGGCGCGCCCAGCCCTGCGCCTGGTCAATGGCCTGGGCCGGCATACGGTCCTCAGCGGGCCGACGGTCAGCCGCCGACGCCCGGTTGGCCCGTTCCACCCGCCGTGGGGGCGAACCATCATCCGCCTCGGCCTCTACCGGCCGACGCCGCAGGGCAGCCGGCAATATCTTCCCTAACCTAACCATATCTGATTTACCTCCCTATCCTGTCCATCCTGTAAATCCATGTCAAAAACGTCCCCTCCCCCGTTACAACAACACCAGTTACAACAGCACGGTTACAACAGAGTCGCCGAGTTGGGAGCATGGTCCCAGAACGCCAGCATCAGGGCATCGGCTTTGTCCGGCGATGGCAGCCCCCGCTTTCTGATGTCGTCCTTGCTTTCCATCAGCATCTTGCCGCCACTGTTGAAGGTGTAGCGCAACGCCGACAGTTCGGCCATCAGCTCCGGGTCGTGAGGGATGCGGATATTCCGGTGGCTGAATCGCTGGCGCAGCAGCCAATAGCCCTCGGCGCGCCGGTTGGCGCACGCGGTTTCGCGGACGGGCGGCAACGCACTGTTGAAGCCGTGAACGGGTATACCCTGTTCTTGCAGCCGGTCAACTACGCCGGAACCCAGGCCAATTTCATCCACGTTCACCAGGTCGGGATTTCGCTCGCGGACGGCTACTACAACTCGGCCGGCCAGCGCCATCGTGTCGATGTAAGGGTAAACCTGAATGTCCTCGACCACGTTGCCACGACGCACCGTAATTACGCTGCGGTCTCTACCGAACCGGGCGACGTCCACGCCGATTACCACCCGCGCCGGAACCGTGGCCGGCATCGCCAACTCCTGGGCGCCGATTAGCGTGGCATCCGAAGGCCGCGCCGCTGCTTCGATGTCTGCCACGCTGAGCAGACCATCTGCGCTCCGGTCGGGAAATTCACCCAGCACGCGCGCCCGGAAAACGGGGCTGTCCGATCCCCAAATGGCGACCCGCTCCTGCACCCAGTCCGCAGTGGTCAAACCGGGGATGACAACCTTGCCGGCCAGCACGTTGGGCGATTCCAGCGCCGATATGGTGATGGTGTGGTAGATGCTGCTCTCCTGATGGAACGCGCGGTGAAACGCGCCGTAGGTGGTGGTGGGGTTGCCGATGAGCAGCAGCCGGGGGTTGGCGGAGGTCATCAGAGCCTCAACCGCTTCAAAGATGGGTTCAGCGACGCCTTCGGCTTCGTCCACCACCACAAACATATTCTCGCAGTGGAAACCCTGAAACTGGTCGGCTCCGTTGGCCGACAGACCCAGCGCGTAGCGATCCTGGGCCAACTCCCATCGGGTGTCCAGGAGCCGGCCGCCCAGCGCATCCGGCGCCCGGCGATGCAGGGCGTGCACCTGACGCCACAGCACATGCCGCACCTGGCGGAACGTGGGTGCCGTGCTCAACACGATGCCGGGGTCGTGGCCTTGCAGGTACCACAGTATGGCGACCGCAGCCGTAAAATCCTTCCCCAAACCGTTGCCGGATTTCACCGCCACCCGCCGGGAACACGACACCGCCCGCAGCACGTCGCATTGCTTTTGCCACAGCTGAACGCCCAGCACATCGCTGGCGAACATTATCGGGTCAGGGCCGACCTGACTTTTAGCAATGTCGGCCCTGACCTGGTTCTCGTTCTGATTGCCGTCGGTCGCGCACGGCAACAGCATTAGCGCGGGGACGCCGGCCCGCGACGGGGCGGGGAGCCAGCGGGCAACCGTCGGCCAACCGCCTCGGCATCCCGGGGCGGATTCGACCGCTCCACGTCGGCGTCGTGGGTAGACAACACATCCTGCTCCGGTGGGCTGAACAGGAACCCGCACCAGCGGCAACGATACACCGCGTGGTCGCCACCATCCAGCCTGGCCAGTTCCAGCAACCTCTTGCCGTAGCAACGGCGACAATTCAACATGGATAAATACTCCGTGGTGGCGTAGATTCGCAGATTAGCTGCCACTATCACCACCCTAGAGATTGTTCATCCAGAGCGTCAACGGAGCAAAGTCAGCCGGTCCATATCCAACGGGACGCCGGCCATAGAGCGCCGGCGATAGGGCGCCGGATCAAGCAGGCATACGGTTCCGGGTATGCCGGTTGTTGGCGGGCTGGCGATGTCCGGTGTTGAGATACGATCCGCCGCCGTAGAATTTTACCCGGCCGGCGCAAAGAGAAACCCCGCCGGCGAAACCGACGGGGGCAAAGAGCCCAACCGGACGCCGGGTCCGGTTCAGTCAGAGCGAGTTAGTTGGGATCGTGGCGCGTAACGTATCCTACGACGCGGGAATCCAGAGCTCCTTGCTGGTCACCGAGTACTCCGGCATCTGCGTAGGCTACCGCCAGATGAGCGTCTCGTTGAATTTCTTCCCAATCGGTCTCCAACTCGAACTCGTCGCGAAGCTCTTCAAACAGCCGGTCCAGCGAATCCTTGTCGAACATTTGGCTTGTTACCTCCTCCAGATTGTCGGCGGCCTCGCGGCTCACCAGTGCTACCGGCCACGGGCCACGCGCCGGGTGTTTCGCCGCGGCGGCCAGTACACTTATGGCAGCGGATGGTATGTTACCTTTTATCTCTGCCGCCGGCAAGCATTTATCAAAATTTAGCCGGGATTTTTTCGACGCCATTCCGTGCATCGACCAGGAGCCTTTCCCGGGGAGCGGGTAGCAGGGCATCATCCGTTGCAACGATTCGCCCTGTTTCAACGAGTGGCTGGGCGGCGTTGGTGCACTAGCCTGTACGCTATTCTTCGCCGTCGGCGACGTGGCGCGCGTCGCGTCTGGCAACTGGCGGGCCAGGCACGACAGCGGCGGCCCGGCGGGTGCTGGCCCAGTAGATTAGGACAATCCCGGCCGGCATGGCCAGGATAATCAGTCCAATGATGATGACGACGGTTAGCTCAGTGAACCCCAGCGTGTCCAGCACCACGTGGTTCAGCGCCTGCATTATCCACTGGAGCAGCGTTGGGTCGGCCTCACCGTGGTGCAGACCCAACGTAGCCAGGACTATGCCCAATGCTACACCAGCCATCCTGTTGCCTCCGGGTTTGAGGGACGGAAGCGGGGCGTTACGAGCCGGACGTTAGAAGCGGGACGTTAGTAGATGCGGCCCCCGGCCCCGGCTCCCGCCGTGGCCAGTTGCGCTGAGGGTTGAGAATTGTAGCGGCCGGAGTAGTGGTGCTCATTGATGCTGTAAGCCGCTATGGCCGCCGGAATCAGCGTGAGGCCGGCAATGAGGAACGGCCAGAAGTAGCTCTGGTCAAACCACTCGTAGGCGTACCCGGCCAGCTGGATGCTGAAGAACGAGCCAATCTGATGCGAGAAAAACACCCACCCGCTGATGGTGCCCAGGGCTCGGAACCCGTACACGTCGGCGGTCAGCGTGGATGTTAACGGCACGCTGGCCACCCACGACATACCCGACAGCATCGCGAATGCCACCAGACCCAACATTGGATAGCCGGCCACCGGCAGGAATACCAGCGCCATGAACGCCACGCCACGGACGGCATAAACTACCGAAAGCACGTTCTTGCGTCGCATCCGGTCTCCCATGAACCCGGTGATGATAACGCCGGCGGCGTTCAGACCGGTCATGACCCCGAACATAAGCGCGGCGAAAATCTTCTTGTCGTCAAAGTTCATCCACAGGAAATTGATCTGGTTGGGCAGAATATCCTCGGCATACGGGATAAAGTGGATGCTCAACAGCCCGGTGGTGATGCCACAGACGACGTAGGCCCCGGACAACTGCCACATCGGAGGAGTCCTGAAGCACTGACGCCAGTTGTTCACCTCGTACAACCCGGACCTTCGCTCGGTTGGCGCCGTGCCAGCCGGCGCGTCTTCAGGGTTCGGGTCGCCGTCCGGATTCAGGCCCAGCGACTCAGGATTGGGTCGCAGGAAATACACCGCCAACGGCGCGGCGAGGAACACCGACATCGTCCCCAGCAGGAACCACACGGTGCGCCAGCCGGCCAACTCCACTCCGCCGATAGTTATGCCGGAGGTATCAATCACGCCCATCAGGTACGCCGCGAAGGGGATCATCAGCAGGCCGCCGATGGAAGTTCCGCAGGCGGCCAGCGCGGTAGCCTTGCTCCGCTTCCGCCGGAACCAGCGCACCACCAGGGCTAGCATATTGGTGATAGATGCGGCGCTCAGGCAGGTGTTAATCACAATGGAGAACACCAGGATGAACCACAACAAGTCCAGCGGAATGCTGACGACGCCCAGATTCACCATGTATTCAAGGTCCATCATGAACGACAGGCTCATAATGGCCAGCCCCATGATTACCAGACCGACACCAAACACCTTGCGCGGGCCGTATCGGTCGAAGAGGGCGCCCATGATGGGCTGCATTGCGCCGTTCATCAAAAAGCCGACGGAACCCACCCAGGATATATCGGAGCGATCCCAGCCGAAGGTGGGTTCCATCTCCGTAATGAACAGTCCAAACCCCTGCCGCCCCGGCACCGACAGGAACGACACAAAGAAACAGGTGGCAACGATGTACCAGCCAAAATAAAGCGGAGTGCCCACTTGCGCGGCGGATTTGGACGTCATAAGCCCTCTGTCAATCAGGTAGGACGCTGCGCGACGGCGCCAAGCCGCCACGATACGTTGCAATCATAGCAGGTGAACGGTGGATTTCGCTACTATCGCCCACCGGCTCTCTCTCCCCTCTCCTTTGATGAAAGAGGGCCGGATGATGAAAGAGGGCCGGAGCAAACTCTCTTGCCTTTGGCAGCTCAGGGTGCCTCACTACCTGTGCCGGCGCTGTCCGGAATTCAGAAATGCCGTCCGTCCCTCACTCATCGTCCCCTTGCGGACGCTGGCGGTGGTGAAAGACGTCGGCCAAGGTGATGGCCAGGCCGGGGAGCAGGGGCGTAGTCAAAGTATCAGCGGCGGCGAGCTGGGCTCTTTCGGCATAGCCGTCGTTGCTCAATTCCAGCAGTGTTACGGTATCATCGGTCGGAGCGACGATCCAGTATTCACGGACGCCGGCCTCGGCGTAAAGCTGCCGCTTGCGCACCAGGTCCCGGTTCCGGTCAGACGAAAGAATTTCCACCACGATGTCCGGCGCGCCCTCCACCATGCGGTCGCCCAAAATGGACTCTCGCCCCTTGAGCACGATGACCAGGTCCGGGGCGAATAGATGCCTCATCTCCGGAAACAGAGTGATGATGACGTCCTGGAAGAAGACGGCTGGCGGTTCGGGAAAACTATTGAGATAGTTTGCAATGTGCCAGGACAGCCAGAAGGACAAAAAGTTGTGGCCAAGCCGAGGTCTGGGCATTATGTACAACTCTCCGTCGTCCAGTTCCATCTTGCTCCGGTCATCCGTATCGGGCAAATCAAGGAACTCATCGACGGACAGGCGGATGCCGGCCCGTGGCTTTATGGTCGTCATATCAGTCATCCTCGCGAAGGGGACGCTGACGGTGGTGGAAAATGTCCGCCAGGGAGATGGCCAGGCCGGGGAGGAGGGGCGTAGTCAGGCTATCGGCGGCGGTCAGCACAGCCCGCTCCACGTAGTTCCCTTCATCAAGTTCCAGCAGAGTAACGCTGTCAGCGGCAGGGTCAACAATCCAGTATTCCCACACTCCGGCCTCGGCGTAAAGCTGCCGCTTGCGCATCAGGTCCCGGTTCCGGTCAGACGAAAGAATTTCCACCGCAATATCCGGCGCCCCTTCTGCGTAGCCTCCCACCACAATATCAGCCCGCGCCCGTAAAATTACAATAAGGTCAGGAACCAGTGTAAGCCCTCGCTCCCGAGACAGAATCGTAACCGCTTCATGGTGCACTTCTGCCGGCGGCTGCTCAAAAGCATCCACATACATCTGAATGTAGGAGGCCAGCAAGCGCATCAAAAACCGGTGGCCAAAGCGAGGTCTGGGCATTATGTACAATTCTCCGTCGTCCAGTTCCATCTTGCTCCGGTCATCCATATCGGGCAAATCAAGGAACTCATCGACGGACAGGCGGATGCCGGCCCGTGGCTTTATGGTCGTCATGTCAATCTCACCCTCCTACGCCGCTGCCACCTGATACCGTACCGAGTACTTACGCTCGCGAATAGTAAAGGCGCTGATTGCCGCCGGGAACAGCATCACCGCTGCTATTGAGAACGCCAGGATGTAGTCGCCGGTCATTTCGCGCAGGTAGCCGGCCAGCAGGACGCTGCTGAAGCCTCCCAGCTGGTGGAAGAAGAACGCCACTCCCGAGATGGTGGCCAATGATTTCAGCCCGTACACCTCGGCAGTCAGCGAAGTGGTGAGCGGCGCAGTGGCAATCCACGATAACCCGGCCACCACCGCAAACACCAGCAACCCAGCCACGACGGGAATGCCGGGCACCAGCAGCGAGGCCACCAGAATCACGTAGGCGCAACCGCGGCAGAAATACACCAGCGCCAGCCAGTTTTTGCGGCCTCCGATGCGGTCAGACACCCAACCCGCGCCGGTGGCTCCAATGGCGTTCAACAGCGCCATCAGCCCGAATATCCACGCGGCCAGCACCGGGTTGATACCCTCCTCCACCGCCATGGGTACGAAGTGCACCGACAGCATGAAGGTGGTGGAGCCGCAGATGAAGTAGGAACCGCTCATCTGCCAGATGGGCCAGGATCGGAACGCCTGCCGCCAGTGGTTGGCGAAAAGCGGCTGGGTCGGAGCGGCTGGCGCGACGCCGCCCACGGGCGTCTCCGGCACCGGATCGCCGTCGGGAGTCAGGCCCTTGCGTGACGGGTCATCGTGCAGGAACAGGTAGGCCAGCGGCAACCCCATCCCCAGAATCATCACTCCCAGCACTATCCAGGTGAGCCGCCAGTCAATCAGAATAATCAGGAACGCCGCCAGCGGCACTAGGATCAGGCCACCCAACGACATACCCGATGCGTTCAGTCCGATGACCAACCCGCGCTGCCGGCGGAACCATTTGCTGAGCATTGCGCCGGTGTTGGTTAGCGAAGTTCCGCTCTGCCCCACCGCCGACATCACGCCGAAAATTGCGATCAGATACCAGACGCTGCCGGTGAAGAACATCAACAGCGTGGCGGCTCCCACGATGGCAATGCCGGACATGACCACAATGCGGACGCCCACCCGGTCGAAGAAGTAGCCCATGAAGGGTTGGGTTACACCGTTCAGTAGCGCGCCCAGCGCAGCCGCCCAGGAAACGATGGTGCGGTTCCACTCGAACTCGGCTTCCATCGGCACCACGAAGGCCCCGAAGGCGTTACGCGAGCCCATGGTCAAAAAGGCAATAAACATACAGGTGGCAACAACAAACCACCCGTAAAATATCCCGGAGCGCGCCGGATTACTGGCCGCCATGATGCCCCCATACCCGCTGCATACTGTTGGGGCGGATTGTATGCTCCTGGCGGTGGGGACGCAAGGCAGCCCACCGTCTCACGCGCTCTCACTCTGTCATTGCGAGCGTAGCGTGGCAATCTCGTCGGCGTAGCCAGCGTGTTCTGCGCCACCATCTGCGATGCAACGGAATTGCCACGTCTCCATCGCCCCTCGCAATAACATCATAAAGTGGGCACGCGTGAGACTGCGCTATAGCTACCGCGCAACGGGTGGCATAAATTTGCTCAACTCCAGGGCCACATCGGGAAAGGCTAGCGGGCTGATGCTGCCGTCGGCTGGAACCGTGCGGACGCTGGTGTACTCCGTTCCTACCGGGTTGGCGCCGGCTTCCACCTCGCCCGTGCGCAGGTTGGCGATCCACACCTCTGGTATGCCGGCGGCGGCGTAGTGGGCCAGCTTAAAGCCACGATCGTATTCGAGGGAACTGTCGGCAACTTCAATCAGTAAGAGCACGTCAGCCGGCATCGCCGACTCCGCCTCGTAACCGGGGCGCGGTCTCAGCAGCACAATATCCGGCTCCGGTGCGCCGTAGTCATCCAGCTGTATGGAACCCTGCACCCGCACCACGGCCCGCCCCACCAGCGCCGGAACCAGCAGCATAGTCAGCGCGTCGGTGCAAAAGAGGTGTCGGTTCCCAATAGCCGCTATCTTGATTATCTCTCCGGCCAGCAGTTCAATTCGTTCGTGTTCCTTCAGAATGCCGGCCTCGCCCATAGCCATATACTCATCCACGGTGAACAGGCGTCGGGCGATTTGGGGCTGTGTTGCGGTGGTGGTGGTCATCAGGTCAGCTCCGAGAGGTGGGTTGCCGACGTTAGCAAAAGCGCAGTCAAGCCAAGGCGAACAACCGTCCGCCCCCGCCAATATAGCATCGTAGTCGTTGTACTCAGTCAGCGGCCTCCCAGAAAGGCTACCAGCCGTTCGGTGGCCGCCGATAAATCCCGCAGCTCACATTCCCACACCGTCAGCACCCCCCAGCCTTGTTGCTCCAACAGGGCGACGTTACGGGCGTCGCGAGCATGATTGCGCTCCAGTTTGGCCAGCCAGTAATCCCGGTTGGTAGCAGGGATGCGAACCTTACTGCAACCATCGTGGCGGTGCCAGAAACAGCCGTTGACAAACACCACCTTGCGCCGAGCCTGGAATACTAAATCGGGGCGTCCGGGCAGGTCGGAACGATGCAGGCGGTAGCGGTAGCCGAGGCCGTGGAGCAACCGGCGCACCTGCATCTCAGGCTTCATCCCTTTCGACTTCACCCGTGCCATAATCCGGCTGCGAGCTTCGGAGGATACGGTGTCGGCCATGATGGCCTCCGTTATAGGAACGTTACCCAATCATCGGAATATCCAAGATTGGCAAGCACCTGCTGGGGGTCGAGCGTTCCTGGTTTTCTGACTTCAAACGACCGAGCGGAACCACTTACTGGCCGTATGATGGTGAATTGGGAGCCGTGCGGTTGCCAAGTGAACAAATGTGCTCCGCCTTGCACGGTGCGGCCCTCGAAATTATTCCTAGGGTTGAGAGTCCAGTCGTAATCAGCCGGGTCGAATTGCGCTGTCTGAGTCTCGAAAATCTTGAAGCGGAAGCCTTCCATATCTCGTATCAGGATTATCGTCCGCAGTTGGGGATATTGCTGTGTCGCCTCTTCAACGCGAGCGTTCCAGATTTGCAGAACTTGATTGCCGGTTTCTTGAACATCTGCGAAGAGGTCATCGTTGCGAAACGAAAAACCCGGCGCATTGCGGCCTGAAATCAATCGCACCCTAGCATCTGCAACGGGATTTCGTGAGCTAACCGTTTTTGCTGACCACGCTGTGTTACCCAGGCCGACATCGGCAATGCCGAGAGGGCTTCTGAAATGCTCCCCGTTGACGGCTGCGGCAAAGATGTCTCCCCAATCATCGCCGGATAAGTCGTTCCGTCCCACCGCGCTCGAATAAACGATGTTGCTTGCGATCGACTGAATAATAGCGTCCGGTATTTGCCCCAACGGGTATGGGGTCGGGCTGTTCCACCCGCCGCGCAGCCGCGGCCCTTGATAAGCCATCTTGTACTTTCTCCAAAACCGCCTGCGCCATTGGAACGGGCACGGCGTTGCCGGTTTGTTTACGGGTTTGCTGGTAAGTGCCGGGCAACTCAAACGATTCCGGAAATCCTTGTAACCGGAGCATTTCGCGAGGAGTCAACCGCCTTTCGCCGTTGACCAGCAGGTAGTTGTACGAAGCGCCAGCCCGCAATGCGCAGGAAAAGGGATGACTGGATACATTACCGCCCTTGTTCTCGTGCCAAATTGACAGGTCATAAGGGCTTTCGTGCTTTGTCTGCCGCTTACGTCGTATATCCTCACTGGCGAAGTAGTTGGCAGGAACGTCCCTCTCCAAAACTTTCGATAGCGGCGGATAATCGCCGAGTAGCTCGGGCCACTCAAACGGCGTGGAATGATCTCGGAACCCAACGATTATTGTGCGTTCTCGCTTTTGGGGCAGCCCGAAGTCCAGGGCGTTGAGGACTTTCGAGTCAGAGCGATAACCTAGTTCGGTTAACTCGGCGGTTATCCTAGCTAGCGTTTTGCCCCGATTATGGGTGGACAACTGGCGCACGTTTTCCAGCACGAACGCTGTTGGCCGTTTGGCGTCGATGATTTCGGATACGTTGAAAATCAGGTTTCCGCGAGCGTCGTCAAAGCCACGCATATCCCCGATGATGCTGAAGGGTTGGCAGGGGAATCCGGCCAGCAGAACGTCGTGGTCAGGGATGGAGTCAGGCGGAATCTTGGTAATGTCGCCCGCGGGTTCGATGCCGAAATTGTGGCGATAGGCGCGGCGTACCTCATCGTCAATATCGCAGGCGAAGACGCACTGCATACCCAATTGGGTAGCAGCTATATGAAAGCCGCCTATACCACAGAACAGATCCGTGAACGTCAGCGATCGGTTGCCGTCAATGTGTGCCATAATTTGTACACGCCTTCTCTACAACCTGTTCAATAAACCTATCACAGTAATCAAGTCCTACTGTACGAATTTAATACATTCTGATCGAGTTCGTAGGATTTTAGCGGCCGGCCTAATCATCATCTCGATCATCCAGTCGGTACCAAGCCACTTGCCCAGTATCGACAGTGCTCCGTATCTCTTGGGATATCTGCGCTGCCGCAATTACCGCTTGCGCAGGTCGCCCCGTGCAACGGGTTAGGTAGTCGGCGTTGCGGGTTGCTCGGCGAACTTCCTCGACGCCAGCGGTGAAAGACGCTTCTACGGCAATGTAGTGCAGTGCCATGTCATTTCCAAAGGCTTCTATAATCAGGTGAGCGCGTTGGAAACTGGTCAAATCGCGCCGCTCGATGTCCGCCAAGCCCCGATTAGTAGACAGTGCTATTATATGGTTTCTGGGAACCTGCCTTTGATATTCCAGCCCCGCCATTTCCGCGATCACGGCGGCGTGGTCGCGAGCGGTCGTTATGGCATCCAAGTTATGGAGCCTTTTGAGGTCAGCCACTATCTCGTCCATACGACGGCCTGTGTGTTCGGTAAGCCGGCCGGTCGTCTCATGTAATCCCCGCAATTGTCGCAACATAGACTCAAAGATTTCATTGAGTAGTGACATTCCATCATTAGACGGTTCAGACGCGAGGGTTCCATCAGGGTCGTGCTCTAACCTATGCCCATTCATGCAGTAAGAACAGGAACTGAAGTCGCAACCGGGCTGTTGGCAACCCACGTATCTACAGTCGCAATAAAACCGGTTGCATCCGTCGCACCAGTAATAGTTATCCTCAACTAGCGGCCTGTTACAATCATCACAAAGTGACGGATCTTCTTGGATATTTTCCATGTCAATCCCCTCACAGCGGTTTCGCCATATTCTGCCGTAGCAAAGACATCAAAACCGCTTCCAAGCACTCTGCACATCCCTAACACCGGGGCATCGGCGTGTCGCCCCAGGGCACCATTTACTCTAAAACACCAGTAGTTGGTTGATGCGTTATTTGGGGCCGTTAGCGATGACTTTCAGCTGTTCCGGGGAGAAGGGCACGGGGCGACCGCCAGCACCTTGATGATGTAATCACGTTCTTCTCGACGTCCTTCCTGACAACCTCGCTCCCGGTCTCTTCACTCAACCGCTACTATCGCTGCAAAATACTCGGTACTCCGCCTACGTCGTCCGGCAAAATTGTAAGTTAACTGCCGTAAACTGCAAGTTAATGTGCATACGCTTGCCACACGGCCCGTTTTACCGGCAATGATTGCCGGCGGTTCGCCCTGTCAGGTGCAACGTAGTCTGACGCGGCGAACCGCTCCGCTATCATCAGATGTCCTTCATCCCCAGGGCATCCGCTCCGGCGCTGTTGCCGGCCAGGCGTCCGAAGACCATGCCGGCGCTCAGGCCGCTGCCGCCGGGGTAGTTGTGGTAGAACAGCCCGCCCACCATCTCGCCGGCGGCGTACAGGCCGGGGATGGCTTCCTGGGCGTTGGTAACCACCTGGCCTCGGTTGTTCACCTTGACGCCGCCGAAGGTGAAGGTGATGCCCGTGGTAACGGCCCAACCGCGATACGGCGGCGTGTCCAGCGTCTCGGCCCAGTTGGTCTTGTCGACCGTCAGCCCTTCGGTGCGGCGGCCGTCCTTCACAGTGGCGTTGTAGGGAATGTCGGTGCGCACCGAGGCGTTGTACTCCTCAACGGTACGAACCAGACCGGCCGGGTCGATGTCCAGCAACCGCGCCAGTTCCTCAATGGAGTTGGCCTCGGCGGTGGTTGCCTGCGGTATCCAGTATTCGTCGCGCAGCAGGTGCTTCACCTTCTCGTCGAAAATCTGGAAGGCCAGGCCCTGCGGCTGATTCATTAGCGCCCGTCCGTAGGTTACGTAGGTGTAGTTGCGGAAGTCGGCCCCCTCGTCCAGGAACCGCTCGCCGTCGAGATTCACCATCAGACCGAAGGGATAGGAATGCTTCTGGAACAGCTCGGTAATCGTCCGGTCGCCGAAGGTGGGAGCGTTCATATCCCACGCGACGGCGTGGCAGGATGACCAGTGCCCATAGGATTGCGCGCCCAGATCCAGCGCCATGCGGATGCCGTCGCCGGTGTTGTAGGGGATGCCACGCACCTTGACGGTTTCCCAACCGGGCCCCAGGTAGCGGCAGCGCATCTCGGCGTTGGCCTCAAAACCGCCGGCGGCGAGAATCACCGTGCGCGCCGCCAGGTTTTCGAATCCATCCGGCCCCTTCACCCGCAGTCCGGCCATGTGTCCGCGCTGGTCCTGAATCAACGACACACCCTCGGTGGCGTAGCGAACTTCCACACCCAGCTGCTGGCAAACGTCAAACTGCTGGTCGGACAAGCCCTTGCCGGCGCCCACCGCTTCCACCACCAGCCCACCCCAGAAGCGGAACTTGTCGCCGTCGCGGAACGCCTGACGACCAAAGGACAGGACGAAGCGCACTCCGTGCTCCTGGAGCCATTTCATCGTCGGGTAAGACTGGCTTACCAGGATTTCGGCCAGCTCCGGGTCGGAAAGGCCGTGGGTAACGCGCATCATGTCGTCGTAAAACTGGTTCTCCGTGTACTGCCCCACCTCAACCGAGTTGGCCTCCGTCTCCGACATATCGGGAATCAGGCCCTTGATGTCGTCCAGCCCGTTGTAGGCGAAGCGGATGATTCCGCCGGTGAAGTAAGTGTTGCCACCGCGGAAATACTCGGGCGCTTTTTCCACCACCAGCACCGACTGGGTCTGCTCGCGGGCGGCGATGGCAGCGGAGAGGGCGGCGTTCCCGGCCCCAACCACGATTACGTCATAAACAGTGTCATTATCAGGCAATGCGGCACCTCGGAGGCCGGCCAGCGTGGGGCCAGCAGGCAATTTGCGTTCACGATGATACCACAGCGCGCCGTCATCCTCGCCGCTTACAGCGGTTCCATCCCCTCGTTCAGGATGGACAGGTACTCATCGTAGGCAAAAAGCCGGTTGCGCCGCTGCCCGGTTATTTCACGGACAATATCCATTTCAACTAGGGCCGTTGCCGCCGATGTGGCTGCAGAAATTGATAGCCCGGTGTGCTCCCTTATGCTGGAAATATGCAAGATGGGATGTGCCGTGAATGCTTGAAGCACACGGATAACTGAGCCGGCGCGCCGTCCGGTATGTTGGATTCGAGATCGGTCGGCGGTGAACAAATGCGATAGTCTCTGGGATGTGGCAAACGCACCTTCAGCGGTTTCCCGTACACCCGTTAAGAAGAAATCGAGCCAATCTTCCCAATCGCCAGTGCGGCGCACCTGATTCAATAGTTCGTAATAGTCGGAACGATTCTGCTTAAAGTACAGGCTCAAATACAATAGAGGTTCTTTTAGCATTCCGGCGTGGCAAAGCAGAAATGTGATAAGCAGCCGTCCTACGCGTCCATTGCCGTCAAGAAACGGATGGATCGATTCAAACTGTACGTGGGCCAGCCCAGCCAGTACCAGCATCGGGAGACCGTCGTCGCTGGCGTGTAAAAACCGCTCCAGCTCACCCATGCAATTTGCTACTGCAGCCGGCGGTGGCGGTACATATACTGCATTGCCGGGACGACGACCACCAATCCAGTTCTGCGACGTGCGAAACTCGCCCGGATTCATCGCACTACCCCGACCGCTGGAGAGTAGTATGCCATGTATTTCTCGAATCAGTCGGTTTGACAACGGAAAGTCACTGCGCAGCCGCTCCAGCCCGTGCTCCAAGGCAGCAACATAATTGGACACTTCAGCGACACCGTTGACCGGTGCGCCTGGCGCTTCATCCAACTCGAACATCAGCAAGTCGGACAAAGATGACTGCGTACCCTCAATTTGTGAAGACAGTAAAGCTTCCTTGCGCACGTAAGCGTAGATAAACAAGGCTGGATCCGGTAGCAGAACGGAAATCCCGTCTAGCCGGCCTAACGCGATGGTCGCGCCTTCCAAGGACTGTTGTAGGGTTCCTTCCAAAGCCAGCGGTGGAACCGGAGGCAGGGAAGCCGGAATAAACGCTCGGATTTCCTCCCCGCCGGACGTCCAAACTTCATAGCGTCCTGTTGTTGTACGACGCATACCGCATGAGTTCCTTCAAATTACGTAAGTCATAATAAGGGATTACGTTATTGCGATTTAGGGCCGTAATCGTAATAACTACGCCAGCGACTGTCAAGTATTCCAGATTCCCCATATCTCACCGATAGCCTTATTTGCGCAAATGAAAATAAGCAATTGCGTTATTGTGATTTAGGGCCGTAATCATAATAACCCCAAGCAAGCTCACTACCCCCCTACACCCCCGTCACCCACCAGCGCGCCACTCCCCCGCGCCCGGCGGATGCCTGCAGCTCCACACCATCCAGGAACCACGCCCCCGCGGCGCCAGACGCGCCGGCCGGCGCCGTTATCACTTCGGACAACCGTCCCTCCAGCGCGGCCCGCAGGTTGGCGGCGCCCAGCAGCGGCAACGAGACCTGCAGCTGCGGACGCCGGCGAGACCGTTCCGCGAAACGGGCATCAGCAGCATCCTGGGCCGCCGCGTAGTGGTCAATGTAGCGGCACACCACCACGCGGGCCGGCGACTGGTGAGCAGTCGCCGGGTCAGCGGCGCGCTGATACCCGGTGGCGCCGGATGGACGCCAGCCGTGGGCAGCATACAGGTTGAGCAGTTGCAGATACGCCGTCTGGGCGCCGGAGTTGCTCACGCGCAGGGTTGCGGCCCGGCCCGCCACGCCGGAATCCGCCTCGGCCAGTACCGCCACGCTGACATCGCCGGTAACATCGCTGCCGTCACCAGCAGCGTCGTCCGTGGCCCGATAATCGGTGTCCGCGGCCGGCGTTTCCAGGTCGGTAACCACGTCCCAGCCGTCGGTGGCAGCCATCACCAGGCGATTACTGCCGGCCGCCACCGCCAGCGGTTCGTTCAAGCTCCAGACCAGCTGCCGACCATTATCCACCGACCTCTGATAACGGAACGTCACCTGATTCTCCACCGCGCCGGCCCCGTCGTCCCAACGCAGGCTGCTGGCAAACGGATTGGACTCCCCGGCTACTCCCGACACGGCGACCCTGGCCAGTGCAGTCGGGGCGGCGTTGTCGCGGATGGCTGCTCGCACCGAGCCCGCTTCCAGCCGGACGCGTCCCAATCCATCGACGTAGAGCAGGCCATTTTCTTCGCGTTGCAGCCGCCGGAGCGCACGGCCCGCCGTTACGTCCCACACCGCGCGCGGGCCGCCGGACAGCAGCAATCGTCCGGTGTCCACCGCATAATCGGACGCCTTCAGGCCGGCCCAACCCAGAATTGCCGCGGCCACCGCTCCCGACCGCATCGGGCCGCCGGACAGGTTGCGAGACAGCGGTATGCCGTCCACGCGCTGCAAAACATCCCCGGCGGTGATGCGACAGGTGGCCGTTTCATAGTCCGGCTCGATGGCACTAATGCGACCGCAAAACAGGGTGCGACCCACGCTGAAATCGCCCCACCGGTCCACGGTGTTGCGATACCCGTGCCACAACCCATGTCGGCCGGAATCCGGGGCGTCGCTGATGCCGGTGGCCGCCACCAGCTCCTGACGCACCAAGCCCGTGGTGTCCAGATTCGTCGCGAATACCCGGACGCTGGCGTCGGACTGGACTACCTCAAGCTCATACCATGCTGATTCGGCCAGCGCGTCGCCGGTGGCCAACTCGGTTGCTGCGCCGCCCGAAACCTGCTCCAGCACCGTTGCAGCATCGGTGAACCGCAGTCGTAGACAGTTATCTCGGGCGGCGCAGCGCAGCACGAACCCGCCCAAGCCGTTGCTCCCGCGCCGGAACCGGACCAACAGCGTCGCCAGTGGGTCGCCGGTGTCCAGCGCCGCCACCGCATCGGAGGGCCGGCCCGCGCCAACCAGCCCGCGGACTTCGCCGCCCTGCGCCTCAAAACCACCGCCGGCGGTGGCCAGAACTTGCCAGGTGCCCGTGCCGCCGGCGGTAACTCGGTCGTCCAGCGTCTGCGCGCCACCCGCCTCGGTTGCGAAATCGTCATACGGCCAGGCCGCGCGCAGCCAGACCTCCCGCCCCGGTTGCACCTGTTCCGCCAGGGGCGACGCCGTATTGCCCGGCGTGTAACGGTGGTTCAGGTTGCGCAGAGACAGATCAACCGTTGCCGGCGGAGCAAACTCCGGAACCGGCAGTCCACAGCGACCCCACCACCAGCCCACGCCCACCACATCGTCGCTAACGTCCACGTCCGCTGCGCCCCAAACCCCCGCTCCAAACCAGTCAACCAGCGCCTGCCACCGGGGCGCTGGGGCAGCAGCGGAGACACCGGCCCGCCCCACGACTAATTCATCCAAAACACCTGCCATATTGTCCTCTTCCTCCAAAACATCGCTCTCTCACCGCGCCGTTGGTGTACAATCGCCGCGACAGTGCCCTGATTCCGTCCCAGTGAGGCCCTGCTACATGAACAACAACCCCAGCGTACTTTGGCTGTCGCAAGAGCCGGGGGGGGCCGCCGAAAATGGCCCTGGTTCTTGCTCCTCTTCCTGCTGCTGGCGCTGCTTATCATCGGCGCCGGGTACTTTTACGTCGATCCTGGCAACACCATAGGTGGTGCGCCGGCTCCAATCCAGACCGTCCTGCCGGTACTGCTTACCGATAATGCAATGGTTATTTACGTCGTGGACGATTCCGGTAGCATGGAGGACAAATTGTTGCCGTTGCACGAGGCCTTGCATGCAGTAGCCAACAAACCTACCGACAATAGCGCAATAGCGTTGCTGATGTTTGGTGACTCAGCTCATTTGCTGTTCGACTTCACTGAACCTGACAAAGCGTCCTGGGACACCGCAATTCCATCTATTGCCGCCCAAAGTGGCAGCACCGCCATGTTTACGGCTTTGCAGGAAGCTCAGCGAATGCTCCCGGACCGACCCCTTTGTCAAGAAAAACGCCGCTGGCTCCTTTTCAGCAAAACTGTCTGCCGGCAGAACCGGATCGTGCTGATGTCAGACGGCGGGGCCACCGATTTCGAGATCGCCCAAACAACCATTGACGTCCTGGTGCAATCAGGGGTCCCAGTAGATACTGTCGCCTTCGGAGTTGATGCGGACGAGCAGACGTTACGACTTCTTGCTGATGTTACTGGCGGCAGTTTCGTACCAGCGTACTAATTTGTGCGTAATGCCGTCATCTGCGATACTGTCCCAAATAGCCTCCGCCAATATCGTTGCTATAACTGTCATTCTTGGTGTGTGCACGGACGCGGTTGCCGCCGCCGGCGCTATCTGACATAATCCCGTTAACGCCCTCCTTACGATAAAGTGCTTGGATGATTACCGCTGAAGACTACATCCTTTACGGCTTTCTGGCCTTTATCGCGTTGCTGTTGGTTACCATCCTCGGCGTCCTGTACCGGCAATCTCGCGATATTGGCGAACTGAAGGGCCAATTCAACGGCCTCATCACCCGGATGGACGGGTTCGAGAGCCGGATGGACCGCTTCGAGACTCGGATGGACCGCTTCGAGGCTCGGATGGACCGCTTTGAGCAACAATTGGCCGCCCAAGGCGAACAGATTGCCGAAATCAGAGGGATGATGCTAGCCCTGCACGAGCGGATGGACCTGCTGATTCGTCATCGCCATGATGATGCCGGCAGAGTAGTCATCACCCCGGAGGAAGTAGCGGCAGACTGAGCGCGCCATCTACCACACTCCCAGCGCAACGGCGCCGTCCTGCCGGAAGGTTGCCTCAAATCGCACCGGCTCCCCCGCCTTACTCACCACCCGATAGGACAAACACACGAACCGGCCGGCGATGCGGCGTTGCCCCGGCGCGTTGCCGGTGGGGCCGTACTGCACACCGACGGCAAGCCCCACGATGCCGGCCAGCACAGCGTCGGGGCCAATCCCGGGAGCATCGTCCCAGCGGCCGGCGATGGTGAACTCCTGCGTTGCCTCCGGGCCGGCCGTCGTCCTGCCGGCCGCATCGTTCAGGCCGGTGGCGTCCAACCCGAGGACAGAGCGGCCCAGCGGCCCGATGCGCTCCACCCACGGCGACAGGTCCCGCATTGCGCCGTCGGCGTCAGCAACCGCAACGTAGCTGCGGCTGGCGCTGTTGTATCCGGCCATGCTCACACCCCCAGCGCCGCCGACCGCCGCCGGTACGGTTCCAGCAGCAGCCGCGCGGTGGGGTCAACGCCGGCCGCTTCGTCCGCATTGTTGCGAGACGGCGCGGCGAACGGAGCGGTTGCCCGGTCTCTCCACCAGGCAGCCGCTTGCAGCAGGCAAGCCTCGGCAATGGCCGCCGGGTAGCGGTACACCGACACAGCGGCTCCCACGTCGTGCGTTGCCGCCGCTGTGCCGTTGACCCCCCGTCGCACCGTGAGCGTCGCGGTACTGCTGTCAAATGACTGCACCGCCCCGACAACGTGCAACTGCTCGTCGTCAATGCGAATCGTATGCCCGGCGGACAGGACACTGCCGCCCGCCGACGCTACCGACACAGTTGCAGCGTCCACCGCCACTGCGGAGCCGCCCACCCGCAGTCCCAGGTCCTCACGCACATCGCCATAGCCCCAAACCCCGGCGACGGCCACGCCGGCCCGGCTCAGCGGAAACCGCCGGATGGAGTCGGACGTCAGCATAATCCGCGTATAGGGCCGGCCGCCGGGTTCGGTAGGCCCCGCATTCAGCGGGTACAGCAGCCAATGGCCCGACGGCCAGCTCACCCATTCGCCGGCCGCGGTGCGGACACGCAACTCGCTGACGCCAATCAGGTCGGGCACCGCCAGGACGGACTTGCCCGGCCCGTCAAACCACCGCTCGGCCTCCACGGTGGCAAAGCGCCGGTCGCAGTAACCGTCAATCCACCGCGCCGCACCCTCCAGCAGGGCCAGCAGCCGTTCATCATACCCATCGTCCGGCACATTCAGCATCGCCGGCGATTTCAAAGCCACCAGGTCGGCGTAAATATTTGCCATTCAATCCTCCAATTTGCCCCCCTCTCCCTTGATGGGAGAGGGTTGGGGTGAGGGTGAAACGTCCAATTAACCGTGCGCCCCTACACCGTGATGTTGTATTGCAGCGCGGTGTGGGTGGCAGTGGTGCGGCTGCCGGTGCGCTCCATGAAGGCCAGCCGCATACTGACCACCATGATGTTCTGCCGCTTCTGAATATCCCGGGTCGTTTCGATCATCAGCTCACGCCGGAAACCCAGGCGCCACTGCGAGCGGTTGACCAGCAGCAGTCGACCCTTGGTGTTGGTGTCTCCGGACGTAACCTTGCCGTCATCGTCTGACTTGGCCATCTGCTCGGCGACAATGACCGGGATGCCGTCAACCTGTGCCAGCTGTCCGCTCAGGATGGTTGCCTGCGGCCCCAGCTTGTCCAGCGTCCGAAACTCGTCGATGCCCAACGACTTGATGTAAGCGCTCACGTCGGTGACGTAGGCCAGCTCCGAGGGGCGCACGCCGTATTTGCCCAGCAAACCGCGCACCTCGTTGTACATGGCGGCGTCCGGGCCGGCGCCGTGGCTGTTGCCCTGCGTCGTGTGGTCCACCAGGGGCAGATGCAGCAGGCCGTCGAAACCCAACAGCCAGTGGCCCTTGCCGGCCGCCGATGCGGAGATGGTGGCGCCATCGGCGTTGATGTTGTTGACAGCGGTGGTGTCGGCGTTCAGCAGCACGTCGTCGATCACCTCCACGGCGTTGCGCACCAGTGTGCTGCGCACCTCGCCGGCCATGGCAATCACCGCATCCTCTTCCAGGGTCAACGACCAGGGCACTTCGGCAACCAGCTCGTAAGCCGTCAGAGTTTGCCGTGCGGTGGCGAGGGAAGATTCGGTGGTGGCCATGTTCTCGGTGCCGGGATACCAGGACACGGCGCCCAGCTGCAGCGGAATCTGAAAGGGGTTGGTGGGCATATCCACCCGAGGGAACAACGCGGCCACGTGGGTTTCCAAATTCACATCGGCCCACAGCGCGCTGGCTTCCCCGGTGGCGACCAGCTCGTCGCCGCGACTGGCCGTCGTGCTGTCCATAGCCGCCTTCAGGTTGGATTGCCAGTCCTCCAGCGCCTCGACATTCGCATCGCCCGGCTCACGTTGCTGAGCCCGCAACACGCTGCTGACACAGGCCAGGTCGAGCTCATCCATACCCCGGTATTTACCGAAGGGCACCCTGGCGCGGCCCGCGCTGCCGGCTCCACTGCCATAACGGGTCAGCAGCGCCTGCCGGTCCGACTCCCGCTGCCGTTCGACGACATCGCCAACGGCGCGCTTCAGGCGGCTCATCTCCTCTTGCAGGGGCGGAATGTCGGCGTCCAGCCGCTGCCGGTAGAACTCCCGCACCTCCGCAACCTCGTTCTTGATGGTTTCCAATTCCCAGGTAGAAAGCGTCATAAATTTGCAACTCCTTGCGCGTATGGCGTGTATGGATTTTAAATTTCCGGTGGTTCCACCGGTATGAATTCCGGCGCTACTGCGCCGCCAGGACGGCCCCGCGCCACTGGCGCAACAGCGACATAACCGCCGCCGCCGCCGCGCCGTCCTCCGGTTCTTGGCTACTGACTTCACGCTGGCCCACCTTCAGCAAGGCTTGACTGTTGGCCGGCACGGGCACTGCGCTAATCTCCAGCAATTCGTGCTCCAGGAACTGGATGCCGAGAAATTCGCCACTGCGTAAATCCCGACGCTCCTCGAAGCGCACCGGACGGAATCCCACCGACACGCCGCGCTGGTAGCCCTGCCGGTACAGCCCTTCCACCTCTTTGGCGAATCCGGTGGGCGCGAAGTGCATCCGAGCCAGCAGCGCGCTACCGTTGTTCCAGACGGCCTCGGTAAGCCCAATGGCCGGCTGGCGGTAATCGTGCGCCCACAGCACCACCGGATTCTGCCGGTATGCGTCCAGCTTCCAACCGTCCAGCGCAACCGTATCGCCGTGCCGGTCCACCTCCCCGGTGGACGCCACAAAGGTCAGCGCCCCGCCGGCCTCGGATGGCTCCGGTTCACCATTGCGGAACTCGGCGCCAAACCCACCCGGCGATACTAACGTAGCGTCCCCGCGCGTCATCGCCGTGGGCTGGGCCAGCCATTTGCACACCACCGGCGCCTCGGCGATTCCCCGGCGATAGGCTTCCAGCGCCTGCAGCAACTCCGTTCGGGTCCGCATCGACCCGATGACGGGCGGCCAGCGATTGCGCCGGCCCTGCTCGTCCATCATGCAAACCTTCCCATAGAAATCTCCCAACGTAAACCTCCCAATGTAAATCTCAGGGGCCGGTACAATGCGACGCCCGGCACAATGCGACGCCAGCGTTCCACAGCAAAAAGCCGGTGGGACCGACCCGGCGTCGGGTCAGTCCCACCGGCCATATCAACTTTGGATTTTCTCCAGACTACAAACGGAGAATCCGTAGCGTCAACCGTGCGGTGTCAGCACAAAGAGCACGTCCGTAGCAGTTAAGGAGCCCTGAGCAGTTATGCAGACTCTGCACCCAGGTTGATCGCGTCGGCTGCCATGTACACGGGGGCGTCGCCCGACGTGGCAAGGGCTTCCAGCGATTGCTCGCCGATGATTGCCTGTATGCAAGCCTGGGAACCACCCACATAGGTCGTATTCAGGTCGATATCGGTAGCCACGCACCAGCTACGATCCTCCGGCCACCAGATGTTCGGAGGGTGCGACCGGAAGTGGTTGAAGAACGACCCGATCGCAGTGAGCGGGCCTTCATACAGGAGATATTCTCTCCCAACGCCGTCGAACCTCTGGGCCGAAATGACATCCAGGGGCGGGCTCTGCGGAATACCGCCCGAGGCGGTTAACAAAGTCATTGCGCCCGGTGAATACTGTCCGAAGCCGTCCCAAATGCCGAAATAACAATGCTGGGGCGTACCGGTGAAACCGGACAGCAGAACCGCCAGTACGAGGGCGTCCTGCTCATCCATCTGGTCTTCCATCGGATCCTGAAGCCAGGGACGCGCGCCGGCCACGTGCCCAGGTTTCGGAGCGCTGATACCCTCAAAGGCCATCAGCGGATGGACGACGGAGCCGGCCCACGCCGCCACTTCAGACCATCTCACCCGCCGATTATCTTCCCCGCTGGCCGGGTGGAATAACCGCCCGTAGGCGGCGTAGCCCCGGGGCACCAGGGCATCGACGTGGGCGAAGTTGCTGCTCAGCCCCGTTTCCACCCAGCGCGCCGCCGACACGTCAGTCAGAAATGTAACGCCCGGTGGATGGAAGCTCTGCGGTAGTCGGTTCATCATAATGCCACCCGCCTAAATCATCCCACGGACGTTCCTGACGCCCCCATCCTGGCGAACTGTGCACCGACTGTAAACACGCGGAGAGGAGCCGTGCGGGAACGTGGTCAACTTACCCGGGCGGAGATATTTGCGGAAAGCGTCAATGCGAGCACAGCGTAGCAATCCCGTTAACACCTGCTGGATTCAAGATAATCATCTATTCGCAGCTTTCGCAGCTGAGACGATGTACTCAATTGCCTTGGTAACTTCTTGTATCCTCGGAAACGGAGTTGTGCCACCGGGGGCGACTACGCCAGCGTCAACCAGCAAAGCTCCTTCACCACGGCCCGGTTCCAAACAAACCTCGTGAAAGTACTTCGCCAAAGGCTTCCAATCGAAACCGTCCTGGCACCACTCGTAATAGCAACCAGCCAAAATCCGGATAGCCGTAGCGTTGTACGCGAACGACTTTGTGCGTACTCGGGGGATATCCGCATTGATGGTGGCCCCCGTCAATAGATACTGGTACTCCGCGCGAGCTGCCGGCATGAATTCGTCGGCCCAAACCATACAACGTTCATGCAGTTGATCCTGATTCATCATGTGGGCATCGTTGCGGTCTTTCCGCACGCGCCCGTTATAACCCACATCCAGGGTTTTCAATGTAGCCGCCAATTGATTTACGGCGATGAGGCATCGACTAGTTCTGGGAACGGTGGTTCGTTCCATTTCGACCCGACCATTGAACAACTGGCTTTCTTGCGCAAGCCACAGCGCGGCCAGGTTGAATGCATCGTGTTGGTCGAATCTGGTTACCGTGTTGGATTCAATAGATTTGGTCTTCGATGCGTCTGCGAACATCTGCCGTAGAGCGGTGATGTCGTCCTCTACGTAAAGGACGATGGGTATCGACTCCTGGAGCAATGCACGGTATTTGTCTGAGCGATTTCCGTCGTCTGCCAATCGCTTGAGCAGATCACTTATGGCTCGGCGCCGATGCTGCCCGTCAAATATTCGCATAGTGCTTGCCCGGTTACCCCGGATACGTAGCTCGCCGATGTTCGCGCTGTCCTGACCACTCTCATCTTGATAGGGCTGGAAATCAATGGCATCAGGACCTATTCCTAGGAGCATGGACCCAGACAGCCAATCGTCGCGTTCATCCACGTACAGCTCGATTTTTTTGGCATGGCCCGGTGTCAGACGGCGATTAGCTTCGTGAACCACGTCGTTCTCCACTCGATGCGGCAAAAAACCGTCCAGTGTTGCCAAGTCCAGCGTGAAGGAATATACGTCCCGACCGCCTTGTCTGAACCAGTGTGCCGGTGTCCGCAAGCTGTACTGATTGTCGATATTGGGCACGGTAATCGTCATTTCAGCCTCCATTCTAATGTAAGCACCCAAATCGGCTCATCCGTGTTGTTGCTCAACAGAGTGCTCGCGGCAAAGTCGTAAGAACTAACGGGATTCGCCGTTCTGTATAGCTATGCAGGCGGCGATAGCGTGTTATCGCCGCCTGCTAGTTTCTCGGTCATGGCCTGCCGGGCGGCAGCGGTATTGGCCGTTTTAATACTTGTTCCGCCTGCATATCAGCACTTTTGTTTTTATCGTTACCGCTATCATCCAACGATAGTGAAACAATTTCATGGTACAGGGTTAACTGAGTTTTCTTCCGGACAAATGTTATCATGGGATATTCTCCTATGTGGCGTTTCACATTTCGAGACATGGGGCAGTAGGACCTAGTGGAGCATGTGCACGCGACATATACCCGGCCATTTCCGTCGCGACGAGGCGCAAACCCAGCCCGCCCGATGGTAAATTGTATGTTTTCCGAGTACATAGACGGTAATATAGCGTGCGGTGGTGAGGATTGTCAAGCCTATTGAACCCTCACGCGTGCCTATTTTGACAAACCGAACCGGCCTACAGTCATTGCGCGGAACGGATGGTTCGACAGGCTCACCATGAGCGGAAGGTGGTCAGTGCGGATTTTCACCCTCACCCCAACCCTCTCCCATCAAGGGAAAGGGAGTGAGATTGCCACGTTGCGCTCGCAATAGCGAAGTGGATACGCGTGAGTATCGAGCCACAACAACGAAACCGTAGAATCAATTGCTCTTTACCCAGCGGCATTCCATTGAACAGAATGATGTAGCAGTAGGTAGGATATGGTCACTTCATGCCGGGTCGATTCAAATTGTTTGCAGGAACTGTCTACGCCGGTGTGGATGCTCAACGCAGCATCACGATAACCGTATCATATAATTTAGCTATTTGCACACAGCTCGGCGATGTGCCGGGAGGTGCATCAGTCCGTTGATATTCTGATGGGGCCGGCAATCTCAGCACACAACCCCATAAGTTGCGTCAATGTGGTTGTCACGTCGCCACGTTTCTCGTCATGACTGGTAGAGAGGGGCCACTGCGTCCAATCACAACGTGCCGCTGCCACTCTCCCGCAGTCTCCGGAAAATCGGAACGGTAATGCGCCCCCCGGCTCTCTCGCCGCGCCAGGGCCGCCTCGACAATTAGCCGCGCCGCCGTCAGCATATTGCGCAGCACATAATCGTCGGCAGTCTCCGGCGCCGGCATCGTGCGCTGCCACAGGTTCAGGATGCGGGCCGACAGCAGCAAGCGCGTCCCGTTGCGCGTGATGCCCACGTTGCGCCACATCAGGCTTTGCAGATTTTCCCGGCTGCGCTCCGGTATGGAGGCGCAAACCATTGCCCGGTCGGCCAAGTCCACCCGGAGGTTCTGCTCGGACGCATCGTGCGGTGCATATTCGGGAGCGTTGCCCAGGCTGCATTCCACCAGGCGTTGGGAAAACACCAGGGTGTCCAGCAGAGAGTTGCTGGCCAGCCGGTTGGCGCCGTGAACGGCGGAACAGGCCACTTCGCCGCAGGTGTACAGACCGGAAATGTTGGTACGGCCCCAGGTGTCAATGTGGATGCCGCCCATCATGTAGTGGGCGGCGGGCGCTACCGGGATCGGCTCGCGGGTAATGTCCACGCCGTATTCCAGGCACTGAGCGTAGATGGTGGGGAAGCGGCTGGCAACCGTGGACGGGGGCAGGTGGGAGATGTCGAGTGTTACGGGTTGGCCTTCGGACTGCTCCATTTCGGCGGCAATGGCGCGAGACACCACGTCCCGCGGCGCCAGGTCAGCCATCGGGTGGTAGTCGGCCATAAAAGCACTGCCGGCGGCGTTGCGCAGGATGGCTCCCTCACCCCGCATCGCCTCAGACAGCAGGAATGTTGGCGCGCCGCTCAGCCACAGGGCGGTCGGATGGAACTGGTAGAACTCCATATCCATCACGTCGGCGCCGGCCCGAAACGCCAGCGCCACGCCGTCGCCGGTGGCCACTTCGGGGTTGGTGGTGTACTCGTACAGGCGCCCGGCCCCGCCGGTGCTCACCACCACCACCGAGCTGCGGAACGCGCGGATCGACCCGCCGTCATCGCCTATCGTCTCCACGCCCAACACTGCGCCGCCTTCCACGCAGATGCCGATGGCATGGGTGAACTCCATCACAGTGATGCGGGGTGAAGACCGTACTCGTTCGGCCAGTGTGTCTTCGATGTGCTGGCCGGTAGCGTCGCCGCCGGCGTGCAGGATGCGGGGCAGGCTGTGCGCTCCCTCCCGACCCAGCGCAATCTCGCCGTGGATGGTGTCGAAGGGGACACCCCACTGGATCAGGCTGGCGATGCTCTCCGGCCCTTGGCCGGTCAGCACGGCTACCGCGTCTGGATCGCAAAGGCCGGCCCCGGCATCCAGGGTGTCGCGTTGGTGCAGCGTTGGCGAGTCGCCCGGCCTAATTGCGGCGGCGATGCCGCCCTGGGCGTAGCGGCTGTTGCAGTCGTCGATGCGGCCCTTGGTTATCACCAGCACGCTGCCGTGACTGGCCGCCAGCAGCGCGGTGTTCAGGCCGGCAATCCCGCTGCCGATGATGATGTAGTCGTAACGAGGTGGTTCGGACAAGGCAGCTTGAATCTACGCCGTCAGCGCGTCCGGATTATCGCCGTTAGTCTCACGCCGCCGCGCCGATTGCAGCAATGTGGTAGCCCGTTCCAGTCCAACCCGGAGCGACTCCGACCCTTCGTTCCAAACCTCCATGCCCCGCATAAATTCTGCAGAAGCCTGTTGCATCAAAACAGTAGTTTGCTCCGATATGGCCCTCGCCCGGCGCGAAGCAACACTAGCTTGAGCCGATAAAGCCATTGCCCTGACTATATTTCCCTGCGGGTCAGCCTGTACCAGCCCCACGGCCTCAAGCAATAATTCCGTAGATTCTTCCCATGCCACATTGGACTCTTCCACGATCTGCCTGACTTGCTCGTGCAACTCAAAAGCGCGGTGAACATACGGCAATCCAACCTGAAAGCGCTCCGACGCCTCCCGGTGCGCCGTGCTCGCCGCAATCAAGGCGTTGATTAGCCCTTCGTAAATATCCGGTTCGTCAGGAGGCGGTAGGTTGGTCATAATCGTGTTGTCCCGGCGCTACGCCGTCAGCGCGTCCGGATTATCGCCGTTGCCCTGACGCCGTCGTACCGCGTACAACAACATAGTAGCCCTCTCCAACGCCAGCCGATGAATTTCGGATGCGGCCATCAACTGTTCAATACTTTGCCGCATGAATGACCGGCTTTCCAAAACGCTGGCCTGAACCTGTGCCGATATAACGCCAGCCTGGCCGATTAATGCGCCGGACTGTCGTCGTAATCCGTCGGCCCGCGCGATGTCTTCATCGCCACCCTGCGTAGTAAGCAACCCGGCCTGGTGCCGCAAGTCCCAGGCTTGTTCCGACAATTCCATGGCATGGCGCAGCAAGTCGGGGGTGCCAGCCGTCAATTCGATAGCCCGGTCCATGGGCTCCAGCGCGGCAAAACCCATCTCATTGGCCGTCCGAATGCCGGTGCTGGCCTCAATCAGGGCCGCCGCCAGCGCCTCGTAAATATCCGGTTCGTCGGGAGGAGGCAAGTTCGTCATGGACTGCTGATTTCCGTCCGGGTGCGACTAACACAATCATCCGTAGGGGCGAATGATTATTCGCCCCTACTCTATTTCACCGTTGAAAGCCCGGAGTTGACGATTAGTCGTCGCCCACCGCAACCGGCTCCTCTATGGGCTCCAGCTGCCAGGGGAAGTTGCCATCGAACAGGAACCCTTCCCGGTTGCCCCATTCCGACTCGGGCGCTTCGTAGTAAATTTCGATCTCGTTGTCGTCCGGATCGTAGATGTAGACGCCCATGGAGATACCGTGGTCGCCCAGCCGCTTGATGCGGACGCCGTGGTCCTTGCAACGCTCGTACAGTTCCTTCAAATCGCGGAAGGAGTTCATCTGCCAGGCCATGTGCGCCAGGCCGACGCGGCGGTCTTCGGGCCCGGGCGCGTCCATTCCCAGCGGAACCAGGGCCAGCTCGTGGGACATGGTGGTGTTCGCAGATAGGAAGGTCATGCCGCCGGGCCGGGCCGTCATGACCGTGAGCCCCAGTACGTTGGTGTAAAAATCAACGCTGCGATCAATGTCGCGAACCTTGATGACCAGATGGCCGAGTTGCCTCGGTGTGTGGGACATAATAGTACCTCCGTTTCGGGTTTTCGGCACCGGGACGTCGCTACCACGAACGGCAACGCCCAAGGTTGAGAATTGTCGGCATTATATCGCACTGGCGCTATGGTGTGCATCGTTCGGATTATGGTAAATATGTTCCCGGATTCCAAGCCATTTGCCATTCGATTCATTTAGTATGGTAAAACACTTGCCGTAACCATCGGCTATCAGGCAAACTGGCGTCGCTCGCGCTCACCGGTTGCAGCTGAACCGCTTATGACCGACTCGACACGACCAATTTCCAACACCGGCGCGGTTACCGCAGACCGGAACGGACACGCGGCACATGGACACGCCAGCGTTGCAACCGGCGGCAACCAACCTGCCGGCGGCCGCAATAACGGTGCCGGCCTGGTGTTCAAGCAGGCCGATCAGGATTGGGAATTTGAAGAAATCTCCCAACTCAACTACGCATCCTTCGTCGAAGAGGTGCCACAGCACCCGTCCAACGACGACCGCGCACTGATTGACCGCTTCCACCGGGAGAATACCTATTTTATCTGCCGCCGCGAGAGCGAACTGGTGGGTATGGTGTGCGTCCGCGATCGCCGACCCTTCTCCCTTGACGAGAAACTGGGGAACCTGGAACAGTATTTGCCCTCGGCCAAAGATGCCAGGCTGTGCGAGGTCAGGCTGCTGGCGGTGCGTCCCGATATGCGCCGCACCCGTGTGCTACAGGGTTTGCTGACCATGATGGCGCGGTATTGCCAGGAAGGTGGGTATGACTATGTGGTAATGTCGGGGCGAGTTTCGCAGCAAGCGCTGTACCGCCACATCGGGTTTATCCCTTTCGGCCCCGTGGTGGGGGAGGACAACGCCCCGTACCAGCCCATGTATCGTCCGGTGGGCAACGTTGCTATGGAGTTTGCCGGCCAGTTTCACGACGCGGTATCCGCACCGGAAGGCGCGCCGGTTATCCTCACTCCGGGCCCGGTTGCAATGCCGGCCGCGGCGGTGCAGGCATTCCAGCATCCCCCCAGGTCGCATCGGTCGCCGGAATTCGCAGAAATGATGCTGAGGGTGCGGCAGCGAATGTGCCAGTTGACCGGAGCCAACCATGCGGCGGTCATGGTAGGCTCCGGCACCATGGCCAACGATGTGGTCGCCGCCCAATTGTACCGGATGGACGTCCCCGGCATAATAGTAGCTGCCGGCGAGTTTGGCGGCCGCCTGTTCGACCACGCCAACCGCATGGGCCTGCGTTTCACGGCAGTGGAGCACGAGTGGGGCACGCCGCTGGATTACCGCCGGATTGACGCCGCGCTAGCCGCCCAACCCGGTGGCTGGTTGTGGACCGTCCACTGCGAAACCTCCACCGGCGCACTGGCCGACCTGTCCCGGCTCAAAGCGATTTGCCAGCGACACGGCGCGCGTCTGGCGCTGGATTGCATCAGCAGCTTTGGCGCCACCGCGGTTGACCTGCGCGGAGTCTGGCTCGCCAGCGCCGCCAGCGGCAAGGGCATGGCGGCGTATCCCGGTTTGGGGCTGGTGTTCTGCGCCGAGCGTCCCCAACCTGATGCGGCCCTGCCGCGCTACCTGGATTTGGGGCTGCACTGCGGCAGCTCCGCGAACGATACCGTTCCGTTCACGCTGTCGTCCAATCTGCTGGCGGCCCTCGAAGCCGGGTTGCAGCGGCAGTCGCCGGAACTGCTGGCCGGCATTGAAGCAGACGGCCTCTGGATTCGCCAACGACTCCGTGCGCTGGGCTTCACGCTGGTGGCAGCGGAACACGAGAGCATCGGCGCGGTTACCACCATAGCCCTGACGCCGGCAGAGCTGGACGCCAGCGAACTGGGTTTGGCGCTGGAATCCCACGGCTTCTACACATCCTACGCCAGCGGCTACCTGCGGGATCGCAACTGGTTGCAAATCTGCCTGATGGGAGAGGTGTCCCGCGAACAGCTGGAACGCCTGATTCCCGTCCTGGCCGCCCACCAGGTCAGCCGCCAACCCCAAAAATCCGCCCTCCCCTGATGCCGGGCCGTGCGATGCCGGGCCGTGCAAAACTCTGGACGTTGGTCTGATTGCCATTGCGAGGAGCGCCCGAACCCCTCATGCGTACACACTTTGTCGTTGCGAGCGCAGCGTGGCAATCTCGTCGCCGTAGCAATGATGGTTCGCCGACGTGTGTTCAACCTCATCGAGATTGCCACGTCGCTGCGCTCCTCGCAATGACAAATCAAAATGGGTACGGGTAAGTGCACAGCCCTACTTGATGGCAGAGGGTCAGGACGAAAACCCCCCTCCATCAGCGCCCCAGGGTAGTGCGAATTAACTACGGTTGGGGCGACGCAAGCGCCGCCCCAACCGTTTCGCCGGAATCGCCAGGAGGCGGCTACTCCCCTGGTTCTTCCAGATTCTTCATGTGGTTCATCGCACTGCCCGCCTTAAACCACTCAATTTGCGGTTCATTGAGCGTATGACGCAGGTTGAGGATTTCCTCTGAACCGTCGGCGTGCTTCAGGATTGCCCGCACGGGCCGGTCGGGGGCCAGCTCGGTCAGCCCGACCAGGCTCATCCGGTCATCATCCAACACCCGCTCCCAATCCGCCGGATCCTCAAAAGTCAGGGCCAACAAGCCCTGCTTCTTGAGGTTCGACTCGTGGATGCGGGCGAAGCTGCGGGTGATGATAGCGGCAGCGCCCAGCATCCGTGGCGACAATGCAGCGTGCTCGCGGCTGGAACCCTCGCCATAGTTCTCATCGCCAATGGCTACCCACCGCAGGCCCTGGGCATTGTACGCCCGGGCAATCTCCGGAATGGGGGCAATCTCTTCGCCGGAAAGCTGATTCTTCCCCGTGCCGGTGTCGTCGGTATAGGCGTTGTTGGCGCCCAGGAACATATTGTCGCTCAGGTTGTTCAGGTGCCCGCGGAACCGCAGCCAGGGGCCCGCCGGCGAAATCGAGTCGGTAGTCGTCTTGCCTTGGGTCTTGACCAGCACCGGAATGTCCTCAAAGTCCTTCCCGTCCCACGGTTCCCACGGGTCCAGAACCTGCAAGCGATTGCTGGCCGGGTCAACGCGCACCTCCACGTCGCTGCCATCTTCCGGCGGGTCGAGGTATAAATCGGCGCCCGGATCAAACCCGGTGGGCGGAACCTCGGGCGCCGGCGCCGGGGGCTGGAGCATGAACTCGTTGCCGTTGGCGTCAACCAGCGGGTCGGTCAGCGGGTTGAACGACAGGCGACCGCCCAGGCCCATGGCTACCGCAAGCTCTGGGCTGGCGATAAAGTTCATGGTGCCGGCGTTGCCGTCGTTGCGGCTGGGGAAGTTACGGTTGTAGGAGGTAACGATGCTGTTTTCCGTGCCGCGAGCCTCGGGGCGGTTCCACTGTCCGATGCACGGGCCGCAGGCGTTGGCGAGCACGGTTGCGCCCACCGCTTCCAGGGCCGCCGCCTGGCCGTCCCGTTCGATGGTGGCGCGCACCTGCTCGGAGCCGGGAGTAACCAGCAGGCCGGATGCGGCCATAACTCCCCGCGCCGCCGCCTGACGGGCCACGTCGGCGCACCGCTCCATGTCCTCATAAGAAGAGTTGGTGCAGCTACCCACCAGCGCCACGGACACCCGGTCGGGGAACCCTTCCCGCTCTGCTTCAGCCGCCAGCTCGGAGATGGTGCGCGCCCGGTCGGGCGAGTGCGGGCCGGTAACGTGCGGTTCCAGGGTGGACAGGTCAATCTCCACCACCCGGTCGTAGTATTGCTCAGGATTCTGCTCGACTTCGGGGTCGGCAGTCAGCAGATGCCGGTGCTCGGCGGCTATTTCGGCCAGTTCTGCCCGGCCCGTTGCCCGCAGGTACACGGCCATGCGCTCATCGTAGGGGAACATATCTCCGGTCGCGCCCAGTTCCGCGCCCATGTTGCAGATGGTGCCCTTGCCGGTGCAGGAAATCGACTCAGTGCCGGGGCCGAAGTACTCAATAATGGAGTTGGTTCCACCGGAGACCGTCAGCTCGTAGGCCAGCTTGATGATGACATCCTTGGGCGCCGTCCAGCCATTCATGGCGCCGGTCAGCTTCACGCCGATAATCTGCGGATAGCGCACTTCCCAGGGCAGGCCGGCCATCACGTCGGCGGCGTCCGCGCCACCCACGCCAATGGCGAGCGAACCCAGACCACCGCCATTCACGGTGTGGGAGTCAGTGCCGATTATCAGGCTGCCGGGGTAGGCGTACTTTTCCAACACCACCTGGTGGATGATGCCGGAACCGGGCCGCCAGAAGCCCATGCCAAAGCGGCGGCAAGCCGATTCCAGGAACTGGTAAACCTCGTTGCTCTCGTTCAGGGCGTCCTGCAAGTCAGAGGAGGCGCCGACCCGTGCCTGAATCAGGTGGTCGCAGTGTACAGTGGTGGGCACCGCCACCCGGCTCCGGCCCGACTGCATAAATTGCAGAATGGCCATTTGCCCGGTAACGTCCTGATGCGCCACCCGGTCGGGGCGCAGGTTGATATAGCTGGCTCCCGGACGCAGGTCTGCCGCGTCCACATCGTCCAGATGGGAGAGCAGTACCTTCTCCGCCATGGTCAGTGGACGGTTGAGCCGCGCCCTGACCTGCTGGAGTTTTTCGTCCATCTTGCGGTACGTTTCCCGCACAAATTCCGGCGTGGAGTCAATGTTACTCATCGTGGATTCATTCCTCCTCGAGTTTGCTTGCTTGCCAACGGGCTGTAGTTCCAAACGGCTAATGGGTCTTTGATTCTAACGGGAACGGGTCTTAATTCTAACGGCAATGGGCCTTGATTCTAACGGCAATGAAGCCGGAACGCCACACGCTGGGCACTGCCGCACGATGGGCCAGCGACAACGTGGGCCAGCGACAACGTGGGCCAGCGACAACGTGGGCCAGCGACAACGTGGGCCAGCGACAACGTGGGCCAGCGACAACGTGGGCCAGCGACAACGTGGGCCAGCGACAACGTGGGCCAGCGTCGCGGTGCAACCTTCACAAAGACACTCGGGCGCCGTACTTGTCGATCAACTGCATGAACAACCGGTGGCGTCCGGGGTTGCTGGACTCGTCGTCGGAACGGCGCAGATAAATGCGGTACACGGTTTCCAGCGATTCGTCCCGCATCCAGATGGCATAGCTGGGCAGATCGTTGCCCAACATCCGGTGCATAAACTCCACCTGCCGTATACGGCTCAACTGAATCGCCGCCCGCCCGTCTCCGTCGGTTGTCAACACGGCGATGTCAGCCAGCTCGGACTGCCGACCGTCCCCGTCAATCAGCGCCAGGTCAGCCAGTGTTGCCGGGATGGAAACCACGGCAGCCGAGTTGTGAACCATCACCATCGCCTCGTTCAGACCGGAGCCGGCTCGGTCGATGCCGCGGCTGCAATCCAGCAAAATCTCACGCAGCAGGTCGATGTCGGTTGCTGGAGCAACTCCGCCCAACTCGGCCAACGGCACCGCCGTTTCAGGGAGATTATCGCTGATAACCTGGCTCAACTCGGCTGGAATGGGTGCAAACCGAACGCGGCCTCGACGAGTGATGCTTGCCTCGCCAGCGATCGCGCCGTACAGCGCTTTCTCCCTCGACCAGCGGCGGGCCACATCGAACCTCGGCCCGTAAGTGCAGCCCAGGATGCAACCGGCGGTGGTAATCTGCACCCGTTCGCCGTACTCCGAGGCAACGGCATCTTGCAGTTCCTGCAACACGTCGGCGGCGTTGCGCCCCTGAGAGTACCAACGCTGGCACCCGTATTCGTCGGCGCACACCACGATATTCACATCGGGTTTGGCCGTTGCATCGCGGTCGGGAATCTGCTGATCGGGAATTGTCATCAGGCGCAGGATAGGTTCCAGCGGGTAAGGGTCCGGCGGGTTGTGGGTTAGGGACTAATTCTCAAAACCTGCGCCCGGACGAATAACGCCGGGCGCTAAAACCGGTCGGTCGCCCAAGCGCCGCTCCGATTGACACCATAATCGGGCGCGGTTGACGACGACTGATGAAGCGGCGAACTGCCGGCCGTAGCGGTACGGCTACCGTCGCCGCATCGTCATTTACTTGCTGAAATAGTCGTAGTTTTTCTGGATGTATTCCTCATACATACCAGGAACCGCTTCCTCAGCGAAGATGGCGGTGACGGGACAAACCGGCTCACAGGCGGCGCAGTCAATGCACTCGTCCGGGCTGATGTAGTACATATCATCGTCATCGGTAGTGTAAATGCAGTCTACCGGGCAAACGTCTACGCACGCGGCATCTTTGACGCCCTCACATGGTGCGGTAATGATGTAGGTCATAGCGGCATTCCCTCAAAGGATGTGTTGCGGGTAAGGGTGGCAAAGCCCACCGTCGGGTCGCCATTTATCAGTGCCGGAATTATAGCATGGCAAGTAGTGAATGCAACCGGAACGCCCCTAAATATTGGCCGTGCGAGGCGCAAAAAGGCCGCCGGTTACACTCGGGTAAAGCGCTTTTTGGTGGACAGGGTCACGAAGGTTTGGGTCTTTTGGACGCCTTCGATCACGCCGATACGGGTGCGGAGGAAATCGCCCAGGCTCTCTGCGGATTCCAGCGCCGTCCACACGAAGACGTCGTAGGGGCCGGTGGCAACCACAACATAGTGGGCTTCGTCGAGCTTTGCAATGGACTCCGCCACCGCGTCCGACTTACCGGGGCCGGTCTCCAGGCCGATCAGGGCGGTCGTGCCATAGCCCATCTTCTCCAGGTTGGGCACCGCCACCACGTGCACGATGTCGTCATTGATGAGGCGGCGCAACCGACGGCGCACCGTCCCCTCGCTCACACCCACAGCACGAGCGATCTTAGCGTTGGACGCACGCCCGTCCGCCTGAAGAATGCCGATTATCCTGAGGTCAAGTTCATCCATTATTTGGTAGTCCCCGCACGAAAGCCATCGGCTTTTGCCGGATGCCGTTCTGCGTAAAAGATTGCCAAAGGATGATATGCGTTATGGCGTCGGTTGTCAACAATTTCGGACGAAACAACAACCATTATTCGTGCACTATGCGACGGATTCGATTCCCGTCAACCGCGAAAGACGCATCATATACGTAAGCGACCCCCCGGCCGACGCGTCGCCCGGCCAACAAACGAGGCCGTTTGTGCTCACGACGTCGGAAAACGTCGCGGTTAGCCGAGACTCAACGCGCCTACGCCACCCACAATCATCAGAATCGACGCTCCCTTTACCGCCAGCGCCCTTGGGGTAAGCGTCTCGTCCAGCAGGCGCCAGCGCACCCGGGACAGTGCGGTGGACGCCACGAATACGAACAGCGGTCGGGTCGCCAGCATGGCGGCCACCAGCGACGCCGGGCCCAGGCTGTAGGCGTACACCATAAGCAATATGGACACCGCCGGCATGATTGATTCACCGAATATCAGCATCGCCAATACCTGGGGCTGCCGAACCGCCGAGAGCAGGCGCGGGCCGCCGGTCAATCCCACCAGGCAAAAGACCAGCCCCACCGTGGCCTGCTGCATCCCGAACACGGTGAGCACCGGCAAGCCGGCATTCAACGCGGCCTTGGCTATCACGAAGCTGGATGCGACACACAGTGCGCTCACCAACAGCAACAGCGGACCCATACTCCCGATACGGGCCAGGCCGCGGTTGCTGACGGCGTTGGTTTCCGAAGTCGTTGCCACTGCTGACCGGGCGCGCATCCGGGCGTAAGGCGTTTCGTGGAACAATCGCAGCGAGATGAGCACAGCTCCGGCCACCACCAACCCGATGGCCGCCCACTGGATTACAGAAATGCGCTCCCCCAGGAACAACAAAGCCAGAATGGCCACATAAATCGGATTGGTCTGCGAGATGGCAATGGCTCGGGATGCTTCCATCAACCGCAGGCCGCGGAAGAGCAACACTACCGAGCATCCCATCATCAATCCGGCCGCCATCGGAGCCAGCCCCACCGCCAGCGGCGTGCCGTCGGGTATACCCACTACCAGCAGCGTAACGACTCCATACGACATACCGGTCAGGCCGCACCACAAACACAGCGGCGGCACGCTGTACAGGTGATACGACAGCAAACGCTTGTCGCAAACGCTGACAAAACAAAAGGCTATCGAACTGCCCAAAGCGAGGAGTAACCACATCTGATCAAGCCCGCACGATACGAGAACGGCGTTCAGGTTGGTAAACCAAGCATGGCGCGCCCACTATCGGATCAATCCTAACGTTCGCCCGAAGCCAAGAACTGTAGCCCATACCGTGTCTCGCCATTTGCAATATGCATGTCGCGCGTCAGACGCTGGATCGTTCGGTACCACCGCCAAATAGCCAGTAGATATTCGTCAGAATACGGCGGGGATTGAGAGTTTAGCTCGTTTTCTTGAAAAACCCGAACAACGTATGCGCACATATCGGCAATTTGAATGCCGGCACTGGTCGCCGAATCAACAAACGCCGGAGTGTCCGATATATGGATGCTGCTCTGACCTTCAACAGACCGGAAAAGATAGTTTGAGAAGAAGCCGCTGATCCTCCCAAACCGAGTTCCCCTACCATCGAACAGCACATTTGCGAATGAGTTCCGTTCACCCGCCAATAACTCAATGCGTTGCAGCAAATAACGGAACCTATTCCCCAATTGGTCTTCCATATGCAGAGGTTGATTAAATGGGCTTCGCATGATGCTGGCAAAAACGGCGACTGGTAAAGTCCCTAAGGTGGAGAAAAATTCCTCCGCGAACAATCGCTTTATGCGTTTGTCAGTGAAGGCCGTCTTTTTGAGCAAATTTTTGCCCTTGAGTTCAGCGTTTTCCGATCGCAGGATATCCCGTTTAAGGGCATAGAGCCTACGGGTGATGTCCCGAGCGTCCTGCTCATCACAACAGACTGCAACCACAGCGGGGCGAGTGCTTGCGTCGTTGGGATTTGGCAGGCCACTTTCGTCAATGAATGCCAGCATATTTTGCCTCGATCACGGTTCTTATACAAAATTTGACGATTCTAAGCCGTTAGCGTATTATCAAAGCAGTGTCAGACGCAATGTGTAGTAGCATTACCTCTGGCGCTTTTTTGAGGAGGTTGGCACTATTGGAGACTGATAGCCATGTCGCCAACCCTGCCCGGGACGTTTGTAACCTCCATGGTTGAATGCGTCCCGGTTTTTTATGTACCGTTGTCGTTCTTACCTCACAGCTCACACTGCTCCCCACAATCTTCCCCCCGACCCAGCCAAACGCCAATCCGCATCCGGTTGCGGGCAAAGCTTCGGTAGAAGGCGTCGAACGCGGGACGCGCCGGCCACCAGCCTGTCCAGGTTATCAGCCAGCCCAGGCCAGCCAGCCGATAACCCTCCCGCAAACTGTCCATCCCTACCGTCACGCTCCCGTCGGTCCGGATGCCATACAGAGCAGCATCCACCTGTTCCGCCGTAAGCCCGTAGGCCGCGGCATCAAAACCCTCCGCCGAAATGTCCACTGCATCAATGGACTGAGGCCGGCGGCGGTGCAGCCACAGCACCTCCCGACTGCACACCGGACACGCGCCGTCGTACAGCAGTTGGTAGCGGTCGGTCGCCATCGCCGCCTCCATATCCAACATCGAGGTTAGTCGTCAGCCGGGGTTGGCACGGCGGTGTCGGCTGCCATCTGCGCGGCTTGGGCCGCGGCCAGCGCCGCTACGTCGGTACCCACGTCCTGCACGCCGTACTTCTTCTCCAGCTCGTAAATGGCATCCAGACCAAGCACCGACGCCACGTCCCAGCGGGTGCCATAGCGCTCCGGGTCCACCTTGCCGACGGCCATCAGTTCTTCGTAGGCCGCGCGCACCTGCTTGTAGATGAGCCAGATGGTGCTGCCGCAAATCATCAGCTTGTAGCCCAACTCCTGCATCGTCTGCGTGGTGGCCAAGTCGCCGTTGTACATCATGCCCAGGTCGCCTAGGTCGGTGGCATAACGCTGGATATCGTCCTGCGACTTGATGCCATCCACGAACACGAGATCGGCGCCGGCATCGGCATAGGCCCGGCAGCGTTGCACCGTATCTTCCCAGCCGTTAACGGCGTAGGCGTCGCAGCGTGCGATTATTACAAAGTCCGGGTCGGTGCGGGCGTCCAGGGCGGCGCGGAGTTTCTGCACGTGCTCCTCTACGGGCACGACCTGCTTGCCGGCAAAAAAGCCGCACTTTTTGGGAAACACCTGGTCTTCCAGGTGAATGGCCGCCACGCCAGCCGACTCGTACTCGCGGACCGTGCGGTGTACGTTCAGCGGGTTGCCGTAGCCAGTGTCGGCGTCGCAAATTACCGGTATGTTGACGGCGTCAGCAATATATTTGGCGTTGGACACCATCTCGGTCATGGTGATCAGGCCAACATCAGGAAAGCCGCGTTCGGCGGCAGTGCCGGCGCCGGTCATATACACGGCCTGGTGCCCCACGTCTTCGGCGATGCGGGCGTGCAGGGCATTCAACACGAAAGGCGCAACGATCAGCTGGTCAGACGCCAGCATCCGGCGCAGTCGGCTAGCAGCTTTCATAGTCATGGCAGATTGTACCTCCGGTAGTCTTTTTTACATGGATGAACAGGATAGATACGATTGATAGTAAGAGAAAATTGCGAAACTTGGGTGTGTTGACAAATACCGTCATTTGCGAAAGCATCGTCATTCCCGCGCAAGCGGGAATCCAGTGGCCGAAGTCGTTAATCACGGTTCTCATTCTTTCATCATATCCTCTCTGGACTCCCGCTTTCGCGGGAGTGAAGGGTGGGTTTGCTAATTGTTAACAGGCTCTAATGCAAAACCGACTGCTCCGTGGCGGATGCGCACGAGCGACGGGCCAGGGGTGTATCGGTGAAGTTCGACGAGCCGGTTAGAGCGCCTTCGGACGCTTACCCGGCGGCGAGTGTTTCTGCATCGGCAATGTAATCGGCGGTTTCCCTGATGCGACGCTCGGTGTGCCGGTTGCATGCGCCGGTGTAGAAACAAGCGCCGTGCAGTTGGCTGAGGCGGCTGTAGTAACGGCCCGGTAGCGACGCAGCGGCTGGGTCTGAAGAAACCAGGTTGTCGAGGCCGTCGCTGGTGAGACCAGTAGGGCCGGGCTGCTCGCCGGTGCGGGCCAGTAGCAGGGCGTCAGTGGCGCGTTTCGTAGCGCACCAGGCCTTTTCCGCGGCGTCGCGGATGTCGCCCTGTTCGAGGCGTTCGACCGCTTGGGAGTGCATCTGGCGAGCGTCGGCAAAGAGCTCGTCGATTCGTTCTCGCATGGAAGTAGTAGTCACCTGGGGACTCCTGCGATTGTCAGGACGTATCTTACCACCTTGAGTTTGGCGGCGGGGTAAAGGAACTTCGGGGCCGGTGGCATTAAAGCTCCGGTGTGGGGTGTCGGGCAGCGGCCGGCCGGCATTAACCGTGGCAAGATGATTGTCAACAGGCGCTAGAAAATACGGTCGGTCTCCGCCACCAGCGGCGGCACAATGGCTTCCATCCAGGGCACCATATCGCGCAGCACTTCAACCGGTATTTCGTGCCCCATGCTGTACTCGTTGTAGGACAGAGTGTAGCCCTCTGCATCCAGGAACTCACGAGTCCGACGGGCGCTGTCCATCGACACCTGCTGGTCATGCAAGCCGTGTGCGACGAACACCGGCTGATTGCGATGGTTGGGCAGCTGCGGTCGCAGCACCTCGGGATCAGGCAGCGAGGCGCTGAGGGCGATCAACGCCGCAAACTGGTCGGGCCGTGGCAATCCCATCCGGTAAGTCATCCCGCCGCCCTGGGAGAACCCCAGCAGCATCGTGCGGCCGTCGTCGGCCTTGAATTCCGCGAACGCCTGGGCAAAGAAGTCATCCAGCAAGCCTTCCGCCTCGGCGTAGTGCTCATCGGTAGCCTGTCCCCGCGGTGGATGCCAGCCGTAGCCAACCATGCCCGGCCCCAGCTCAAACGGGATCGGCGCGTTGGGGCACACGTACACGTAGCCCTTGCGATTGATGGACGGCGCCAACCCCGCCAAATCCTGCATATTGGCGCCAAACCCATGCAGCATAACCACCACTGGATACTGGTGGTCGGCGTCGTAATCGTCAGGGAAAATGGCCATGTAGTGCAAACCGTCGCCGGCCACCCGGCGCTGTTCAGTGTGCATGGAATGTACTCCTTATCGTCCGGTCTGATTCAGTAAAAGGACTACGGGATGTCGCCACGCAGACGGCGATTCTCTGCCTGTAGCCGCGCTAGCTCTGCCTGCAGATTACCTTGTGCTTCCCGCGGGTTTTCGTATTCTGCGCCGGTTGCCGGGTCGTGTATCCGGAAGCGTCCGTTCCCCCAGCGGAAATCCAGGTTCAGCAGCGCGCTGGTTGACCCGATGGCTCCGTCGGCATAACTCATTACCGGGAACTGTTCATAAACGCCATTGACCAGCCCCTCACCGATGATGGGCTGGCCAAAGTGATTGCCACCGGAAGGGTCAAACCGCCAGTACTCGGGAACCCCCATCTCCCGGTAAATGTCCCGCTTTTCGACAGTGTCCCTCAGATATGTAGTATGGGATGCAACCTCCATCACGAAATCCGGCGGCTTGCCAACCTGCCGCTGGTCATACCCGTTCCGATCCCAAACCGCCTGCGTGTCAATGCCCAGCGCAACGAGGGTGTCCGGAACAACGTAAGGAGTGCGTCCCGTGGCCGGGTCGGTGTTGGCATAGTACACGGGAACTTCGTCGCTAACCAGGTTAGTAGGATGCCAGGGGAAATGTGCCCCCGGAGCCAAAATCATGTGAAGTCTTTCCCGCAAGTCGTTGATGGTAGGGGACTGCAGCATATCTTTGTGTACACGCTCGTGGTGAGGGAAAGGCTCCCAGTAATCAGGCGCCGGGTGGATTTTGGGCTTCGGGGTAGTCATAGCGGTCTCCCCAGTCGATAGCGGTAAGAGCAATGCATAACCGCATTATAGCGTGTCAATTCTACTCCCGCCGCCTCGATAGGACAGGGCTGGCGCGAGGGTGAGGGCCGTCCTCTCTCACGCACATCAGCCAGCGCAATCGGCGGCGTGGCCGTCGCCACGTTGACATCGGGGCCGTCGCCGAACACCCCAAACGGGTTCAGCGTGCATTGACGGTTTCCGGCGGACAACTGCGTTGGGACTGTGCTACGCTACGAGCAACGAGGGATCAAAGCCGGCGAAGCCAGCAGCGGAGCCAATTGCGGAGTTTATTGATGAAGTACGAAGTCGTCCTCATCGAATCTGACGAAGGTTATGCGGTACATTGTCCAGCCTTGCCCGCGTGTTGGTCACAGGGCGCCACCCTGGAAGAAGCGATTGATAATATCCGCGCTGCCATCTCCGAATATCTCGATTACGTTTCGGATAGAGCCACTCTGCGCAAGGAACAAATCCTCAATGAAGGACATCGGTCGGGGTTTCAGGTCGAGTTGCGTGAGATTCAAGTGCCGGTATAGATGCCCCGTTGCCCCGGCATCAACCACCAAAGAGCCATTCGAGCCTTCATGAGGGTTGGATTCCGGATTGAACTGCAGGGCAGCCACGTGATAATGGCCAACGGGGAAGTGGACCTGATGTTCCACGCAACAATCCCATCAATGCCTTTACGATGGGTGGCATCATAGTTCAGGCCGGTCTCACCGTGAGTGAGTTCAGGGATTTGCTGTAGCCGTTAGCCGAACACGCCGGCCCCCGCTAGCGCCGTCAACAACCCGGCTGACCCAAATTGCCGCAACAGCCTTGCCCGGTCCGCAGCTTGCGCCAGTTGTTGGCCAACATAGCAGCGACCCACCGATGCCACTGGAGCTCGCTGCCGCGCAGATTGCCAACAGGCGCAAACTCTCCACGACCGTCTCCGCCGGCCTCCGGGCCAGGATGAGGGTCGTCCTCTTTTCCGCACATATGCCGAATCAGTCAGCGGCCGTGGGGCTCGCGCTGGCAGCGGCGTTGGTATCGGCGCCGCCGAACACTCCGAACGGGTTCAGCGAACGCGGCGCGTCGTAAGCGTCCATGTTCTCGGTGCGTTTCAACCAGCCCACCACCAGGTAGGTCAGCGGCGTGGCGGCGATTTCGTACACTGACTTGGCAATCCAGGCGCATACGGTGGCGTTGAACACCGGCGCCCACGAACCGTCTTCGCCAACCCAGAACCCGGAGACCCCAAAGGCGATGGTGAAAAACAGCAGCGAGTCGATGCCCTGACCGACCACCGTGGAGGATATGGTGCGCAGCCACAACATCCGGCCCTGCGTCCGGTTTTTCAGGATGACCATTATGGCCGCGTTAACAAACTCGCCCACGATGTAGGCGACGAACGAGCCGAGCAGTATCCAGGTGGTGGCGCCCAATATGCTCTCGTAGGACGCTTCGCCTTCCCAAAACACCGCGCCCGGTATGATGTTGCCCAGCCAGAACAGCAGCACCATCAGCAGGTTGCACACGAAGCCCAGCCAAATGACGCCACGTGCCACCCGGAACCCGTACACCTCCGTCAGGATGTCGCTGATAATGTAGCCGACGGGGAAGCACACGATGGCCGCCGACACCACGAACAGGTTGCTGCCAATGAGATTGAACGGCAGCTCAAACAGCGTAACCGGCTTGATGGCAATGATGTTGCTCGCCAGCAGCACCGTTACCGCCAGCGCGGCGATGATAACCAGCTTGCCGGAAAACTGCATCCCTACTTCCTCCCGAAACAGCTAATCCCCTATCCCTTGATGTGACAGGGCCAGGGTGAGGGTGAAATCTCTCCTCCCCGTTTGAGGAGGTTCACGGTGCAGCCCGCCCCCATCACAACAATGGCAGGTAACGGGAAATCTCGTAGTCGGTTACGGTGGAGCGATACTCGCCCCATTCCATCTTCTTGTTGCGAATCAGCGTGTCGAACACGAAGTCGCCCAGCGTTTGGCGTAGCAGATCGCTGTCCTGGGCCAGGTTGATGGCCTCGCCCAGGCTGGCCGGCAGGGCGGTGATGCCGCGGGCGGTGCGCTCTTCAGGCAACATCGAATTTACGTCGGCATTAATGGGCGTGGGCAGCGGATACTCCTCCACGATCCCCTTCAACCCGGCGGCCAGCAAGACGCTGAACGCGAGGTAGGGGTTGCAAGCCGGGTCGGGCGCCCGATACTCGATTCGCAGCGACGTATCGTAACCAGACTTGTAGGACGGTACCCGAATCAGATCCAGGCGGTTGGAAACGGTCCAGGACACGTGCACCGGCGCTTCGTAACCCGGCACCAGCCGCTTGTAGGAGTTGACCCACTGGTTGGTTACCAGGGTAATTTCCGGTGCGTGGCGCAGCAGGCCGGCGATAAACCGCTTGCCCGTAACCGACAGGTGTAAATCGTCATCCGCATCGTAAAAGGCGTTGGCGTTGCCGCGAAACAGCGACTGGTGGGTGTGCATCCCGCTGCCGTTGTGCCCGGTGAAGGGTTTGGGCATAAATGAGGCGTAAACTCCGGCGGCCTGGGCCAGCTCTTTGATCACAAGCCGGGCGGTCATCACGTTGTCGGCCATCGTGAGGGCATCCGTGTATTGCAGGTCAATTTCGTGCTGACTGTGAGCGCCCTCATGGTGAGAGTACTTGACCGGAATGCCCATATCGGCCAGGTTCAGCACCGTGTCCCGGCGCAAGTCCGATGATGGTTGGCTGGACAGTTGGTCGTAGTAGCCATAGGTGTCCAGAGGTTCCGGCGACTTGGCGTCACGCAGGTAGAAAAACTCCAGCTCCGGGCCCACGTAGTAGATGAAACCCAGGGAGGCCAGGCGTTCCAGATTGCGCTTCAGCACCTGCCTGGGATCGCCGATGAACGGCTCGCCCCGCGGCGTGCGGATGTCGCAAAACATCCGGGCCACGGCGTTCTGACGGGGACGCCAGGGCAGCAGCGAAAACGTGGTCGGGTCGGGGAAAGCTCGCATATCGCTCTCCTCGTCGCTGCTGAATCCTTCAATCGCGGCGCCATCGAAACCCACTCCCAGCTCCAGGGCATCCTCCAGGTCATCAACCGTAATGGCAAACCCTTTCAGGTGGCCCAGAATGTCGGTGAACCAGAGACGAATGAACTTGACGTCAAAGTCTCGGGCGCTGCGGAGCACGTATTCACGCTCAGCGGCGTGGTTATCAGTTAGCACGGGGTTCTCCTGATAAATTTTGTGCAAAGTGTAGCTACGTTGCTGGGTTACGGCAGAGAATTGCTATCGCTGTTCCGAGTCTCATTTACGGCGTCGGCTGCCTCAGCAGTACGCCAGCGGCGCACTATCTCTACAGCAGAAAGTTCGGCGTGAAACTCCAGAATCCTAAAAACAGCCTTCACCGCGCAAAATACGGCTCCCACCCAACAGAGAATCCCCAAGGCAAGCGCAATTATTCCAGGGATGATCATAACGGAGTTATCCTCATACCGGCCCGTGTAGTAGCTGTAGCTACCTTCGCCAGCCGCAGAGAACGCTGCAATCATCCCCCAGAATAATAGGCCGGACCCAAGCCAGAGGGCCAAGGCTGCTGCCACCATCCTCACGACACGCATTGCACCAGAGTGGCGGCGGTAATCCCAATCTACGCTTCCCGGTGAATCAGTTGAGGGTTTTGGCGGCGGGAACCCATACTCGGTAGTCATTTCGGCAACCTCAGTAAGCGGACAGTACTTCCCGCGCGCTCACATTGCGGAAATACGGTGGCATTAGATAATCGGGGACTCAATGTCCGCAAAGCGTGGATTGTTGCGGATTTCCTCCTCCGTCATAAACCGTGGTTCAACCCAGTGGACTTCGCTAACGCCGCCTTGCTGACGATGTTCCTCAAGCACTACTGCTTTCTCGGCCCGGGTTTGCTCTGCGTCCAGGACCGCCACAACCCAATTGGGGCTCGGCTCCAGAAACAGCGCCATCGAATCGGCAATCATCAGCAGCGCTTCCTCGCGGGTTTGCCCGTCGGAAACGCAGCCCTGCATAGCGGGACAGACTGCCGTCCACCAGAGGTTATCCGGGTAGCCGATATCCGGGTACTTGACCAGCACCACTTCGTACTTTGCCATCATCACACTCCTGCTCAGCGGGCGCGCAGGGGCGAATAACTATTCGCCCCTATTGTTTCGGTGTATGGCAATTATACCAAGCCGGACTAGGCGTCGAAGTACTTGAAGAATTCATACGGATGCGGGCGCAGGCGCAGGTCATCCACGTCAACCTTTTTGGAGTCCAGCCAGGTCTCGATCAGGTCGTCCGTGAACACACCGCCGCGCATCAGGAACTCGTTATCCCGCTCCAGCGCGCCCAGCGCCTCCTCCAGCGAGCTTGGAACCTGGCGGATGGACGACAGCTCGGCCGCCGACATCTCGTACAGGTTCTGGTCCACCGGGTCCGGCGGTTCAATCTCGTTGATAACGCCGTCGATGCCCGCCATCAGCATGGCGGCGAAGGCCAGGTAGGGGTTGCAGGACGGGTCGGGCGCGCGGAATTCCAGCCGCCGCGCCGCCGGGCTGTTCGAGTAGGTGGGAATGCGGATGCACGCCGAGCGGTTCCGCACCGAGTACACCAGGTTCACCGGCGCCTCGAAGCCCGGCACCAGCCGCTTGTAGCTGTTCGTCGTCGGCGCGGCAAAGGCCAGCAGCGCCGGCGCGTGCTGCAGCAGCCCGCCGATGTAGTGGCGGCAGGTGGCCGACAACATGGCGTATCCGTTGGCGTCATAGAACAGGTTGCTGCCGTCTTTCCACAGGCTCTGGTGCGTGTGCATCCCGGTGCCGTTGTCGCCAAACAGCGGCTTGGGCATGAACGTCGCCACCTTGCCGTGGGCCTTGGCCACGTTCTTCACCACGTATTTCACGATGGAGATGGTGTCGGCCATGGTGGTCAAGGAGTCGTACCGGACGTCAATCTCGGCCTGGCCGGCGGTGGCAACTTCGTGGTGATGCTTTTCTACGATGATGCCGAAATGCTCAATCTTTTGCACCATCTCCGAGCGGATGTCCTGGAAGGTGTCGAAAGGCGGAGCGGGGAAATAGCCTTCCTTGTTCCGCGGGCGGTAGGCCAGGTTGTTGCCGCCGCCAATGGTCGTCGCCGAGCCCGTGTTCCAGAAACCCTCGTCGGAGTCGATGAAGTAGTACCCCGAGTTGGTAGTCTGGTCGAAGCGGGCGGAGTCAAACACGAAAAATTCCGGCTCCGGGCCCCAGTAACTGACATCAGCGATGCCGCTGTCTTTCAGATAGGCTTCGGCCTTCTGGGCGACGTAGCGTGGGTCGCGGGAGTAAGAATCCCGGGTGATGGGGTCCATGATGTCGCAGATCATGTGCAAAGTGGGAATCTCAAAGAAGGGATCGACCACCGCGGTGCTGGTGTCGGGTATCAGCAGCATATCGCTCTCATCAATGGACTTGAAGCCGCGGATGCTGGAACCGTCGAAACCGTAGCCCTCGGCCAGGTTGGCTTCGGACAGCTCGCTGAGCGGTATGGATACGTGCTGCAAAGTGCCGGGCAAGTCGGTGAATCTCAGATCAATGATGCCGATGCCGTTTGACTTGCAAAACTGGATTACTTCCGTCGGGGTCATTTCGATTCCCTCCTTTCGGGATAATTTGGTGTGCGGGTGTTTGTCATCAGCCATAAAACCATTATTCCAGCCCCCTCTCCCCTCGTGGGAGAGAGTTAGGGTGAGGGGGAGTCCCTCCACCGCCTGGAACGGGCGCTGCGTAAATTCTGGGCCTACTGATTCATACCCTCTCCATGCTGCGTCAGGTCGATGCCCACTTCTTCTTCCGTATCGGTAATGCGCAGGCCGATAGTGTACTTCAAGGCCAGCAGAATGATGGCGGACACGACGAAAGACCAGGCAAAGGCCGCCAATATGCCAATAATTTGATACAGCACCTGTTCGATGCGGGTAACGTCGAATTCCAGCGGATCCAGGCCGATGCCCACGCCCAGGAAAATTCCCGTGGCCAGCGCGCCCCACATCCCACCGATCCCGTGGATGCCGAAAACGTCCAGCGAGTCGTCCACGCGCAGCTTATGCACCAGTTCCACGGCGAAGAAACAGGCGGCTCCCGCCCCGGCTCCAATGATGATGGCCGGCATCACACCGACAAATCCCGCCGCCGGTGTAATAGCCACCAGGCCGGCCACCGCTCCGGCCGCTGCTCCGCTGGCCGAGGGTCGCTTCGTTACCAGCCACGACACCACCGACCAGGAGGACATCGCGGTGGCCGCGGCTACGTTGGTCACGACGAAGGCGTTGGCAGCCAACAGGGTCGACAGGTTGAAGCTGCTGCCGGCGTTGAATCCAAACCAGCCGAACCACAACAGGCCGGCCCCCAACAGCACCAGGGGCACGTTGTGCGGGGTAACGGTTGCCGTCCCGAACCCGGAACGCCGTCCCACGACGAACGCGGCCGCCAGTGCCGCCGTTCCGGAGGCGATATGCACCACGGTTCCGCCAGCAAAATCCTTGGCGAACCCGCCTTCACTCATGCCCAGCACGGGGCCCAGGTTGCCCAGCCAGCCTCCGCCCCAAACCCAATGGCATAACGGCGCATACACGATGGTCACCCACAACGCCGCGAAAATGATGTAGGACGAAAACTTGATCCTTTCGGCGAACCCGCCGGCGATCAGGGCGACAGTGATGATGGCGAACATCCCCTGAAATATCATGAATGCCTGTTCGTCCAACTCAACCCCCACCATGCCAAACTTGGTAAGGCCGCCGACGAATCCCAGCCCGCCGACGGAATCGCTGAAAGCCAGGCTATACCCCCACAGCACCCACAGTACGCTCACCACCCCGATGGCGGTTACCGAGTGCATCATCGTTCCGATGACGTTTTTGTGGCGCACCAGCCCTCCGTAGAAGAGCGCCAGGCCGGGCACCATAATGAAAACCAGAGCCGACGATATCAGAAAGGACAGTACCTCAAGTTCAGTGAACTCCATTGTGCGGACTCCCCACCTTGAAAGTTACGAACAGCGCCCAAATCCGCATTTTCGAGGCAGCAATGTGGCCTTGCCCCCCGAAACAAACCCGTGCGAATTCCGACATTGAAAGCGGTTCTCAGTTTAAATTTTCGGTGTTACGTATCAATGTCCGAAATGTTACAAAATTGTTACGCACCGGCATCCAACCCCCTCTCCCTGGCGGGAGGGGGCCAGAGTGAGGCTCACCTCGCCCCAGCAGCCACACCTCCGCCAAACCCAATCCGTCAAATCCTGTTCATCCTGTCCATCCTGTCCATCAATGTAGCAATCGCGTAGCAATCGCAACCCCGCCGTTGCTCGGCAGACACGAAAAAACGAGGACCGGAGGTGGCCACAACCTCCGATCCCCGCTGTGAGGAGAGGGAGAATTTCTAAGGGTTATCGATTAGCTGGTAGCCGCCGATTCGGGGTAGGTCTGGATTCCGTGTTCGGATATGTCCAGTCCCGCCAGCTCCTCGGCCTCGCTGACCCGCACCCCCATGGCGAACTTCAGCAGGTAGAACAGGGCCAGGCCGGTAACCAGCGACCATACAACAACGGCAACAATGCTGTAAATCTGCGGCAGAATCTGCATACCACCGACGATGAGTCCACCCTCGTTGGCGAAAATGCCCAAAGCCAGCAAACCCCACAATCCGGTGAAGCCGTGAACGCTGATGGCGCCCACCGGGTCGTCAACCTTCAGCACCCGCTCCACGAACATCACAGAGAAGTACATTACCGGGGCGGCGATGGCGCCGATAACTACGGCAGCCCACGGGTCTACAAAGTTCACCGGGGCCGTAATTCCCACCAAACCGGCCAGGGCGCCGTTGCACGCCATCAGGATGTCGGCCTTGCCCTTGACGATTAGCGTGATGTACAGCGCAACCACCGCTCCGGTCGCGCCGGACAGCAGCGTGTTGACGGCGTTGAGTCCGATGTCATCGCCCCATCCGACGTTGAAGCCGAACCAGCCGAAGAACAGGATGAACGTGCCGATGACGACGAACGGGGTGCTGTGCGCCGGCAACTCCTGGGCCTGTCCATTGATGAACTTGCCGATACGCGGCCCAACCACCCAGGCTCCCGCCAGGGCAACGAACCCGCCGACCGCGTGCACCACGCCGGAACCGGCGTAGTCAAGCGCTCCCAGGCCTTCCAGCCAACCGGCGGTTCCACTGAGCAGACCACCCCAGACCCAGTGGCCGTATATGGGGTAAATCAGCGCCGATACGATGAAGCTGTAAGCCAGGTAAGCCTGCAACTTGGTGCGCTCCGCCATTGCGCCGGCCACGATGGTGGCGGCGGTGGCAGCGAATACCATCTGGAAAATCCAGTCAACGTACTCTCCGCCCGTCAGGAACCAGCCACTCAGGCCGATGATTCCGCCGGCGGAACTGCCCATCATAAAGGCGAACCCAAAGGCCCAGAAGCCCAGGGACGCAATGGCAAAGTCCATGAAAGACTTGGTGAGATAGTTGGTGGTGTTCTTGGAGCGAATCAGACCCGCGCCCAGGAAGGCGAAACCGGCCTGCATGAAGAAAACCAGGGCCGCTGCAACCACCGTAACAATGTTGTTAGCGTAGCCGCCCAGCCATTCGGTAGTGGGTCCCTCGTCCTGCGCAAAAACAATGTTAAAGGTCGCCAGCAAGCCGACTGCGAGCAGACCGACCATTAGCAACAGCAATGTGCGCCGCAGCGAAAGCGGGTACTCTTTTGCCGCGGCTACGCCGTGGCTGAAAACGTTTGATGTCGCCGAAAGCATTAGCGCCTCCTATGCCTTGTTGAGGCGTCGTCTCGCAGCTGGTGGCCATTGCGCTGTGGGCCGGCGTCCCTCTTGATGTGACCAAGCAGATTGTATTTGCAGCGTGTTAATGCTTTATTGCGGCTTGGTAAACAATTTATTGCCGGAAAGTAACGCCTCTGTTTCGTCATTGCCCACTTCAACCGCTCCGATAACTGTTATGTTATCCCCGAGGCGGCCATCGGAACACGCTACCCTGTTCCATAACCCGTAATCCCGGAAACCGACTTTGATGCACACCCGTGCCGACGCATACTCGTACTATGGAACTGAACCTTGAACAGTTTCGGCAAGATGTGGCAAGATTGGTAGCAGCTTTGCGCAATCGGCACATCGCCCCACGATATTCATAGGTCGGAGGAGCCGGACAACTGACCGTGTCTCGGCTTTGTACAATCAAGCGGCATAGGCTAGCGTGTCGAGCATCCTGTGGTACAAGAGGCGCGGGACTTTTATCGATTCGTGCTCGCGCTCGGACGGCATAAAAGTTCCCTGCTGCACCCAGAGGTGTCGTCTGACCATGGCGATGGCGTCGGCGAAGGAAGGGCTGGTTTTGTCATACCACGCCGCGGTGCGCGGCGCCATGCCGCCACGCTGTTCGATCAGGATATCCGCGGCCAGCGTCACCACGCTGAACAGGCCAAAGAGCGCGGGGGTGGTTCGGGCGATGGCTCGTTCCGACCACTGGCGCTGGGTTTCCATGCCCAGGTGAGCCCGCAGCTCCTCAAAGGTCACCTCGACCTGCCACCGCAGCAGATACCACTGCAGTATCCGCAGGGGTTCCGCCTCGGTGTCGGTGCATAGTAAAGCATAGGGCCCGCGGCGCTCCGCCAGGTATCTGATGACGACCCAACGTATGGGAAGGCGCGGCGGCCCGCCGTGGTACCACAGCGCTACGCCCGAAGCGAGCTCGACCATGGCGGTACTGCCGTCGGAACCGGTGGCGCGGTAGGGAATCCATTGTGTAGCGGGATCGTCCAGCACCGCCGTGGGACTGGGCAGTCGCGCGCCGACCACCCGGGGCCGCCCGATCTGGCCGGGCCGCCGCGCTGGCGCGGGCTGGTACAGGGACGCGTCCTTGCGCAGTTTGGTGACGACGACAATCGGCTTTGACATACTCTGGCAATGCCGCAGGAACTCGCGCTTGGCGTAGCCGCCATCGGCCACCACCACCAGGTCCCTCTCCGGCAGCCAACGGCGCAGGCAGACCAGCATCTGCTGGGCGTAGTCGGTTACCGTCTTGTGCCGGCGGCCTTTGCGCCGGTCGTAGCGGGCCGACACCACCAGCGCGGTCAAAAACGGCAGCGCCCAGTATCGACCCGCCCACCCGATACGCGTCAGCAACATCAGGCTCACCCATTGCAATCCGGGGGTCATCACCACCTGGTCGTCCTTGGACCGCACCGGATCCCGATACCACCCCTTGGCCGCAATCTTCCGGCCCCAGCGTCGCTCCACCGTCTCGTCAATGCCGAACACCAACGGCTCGGTGGACGAACCAAGGCGCCCGGCCACCAGCAGCAACAGCGCCCGGCTCAGTTGCAGTGGCGACCATCGGGCGCGGTTGAGCACGTGGTGATAGACGGCGAAGTCGCCGTGCTGCCCAATCCCCAGGATGTTGAGGGCGGAGGACACGGTGCGTTTGCCGGGAGACAGGATCGCTCCCATGGCCAGGAGTTGGGCTTTGCGCCAGGTCCTGGGGTCAAACAGGTGCTCAAAGGGCAGCAGCAGGGTTACTATGACTGCGGGCAGGGTAGGCATACTCGACCTCTTGTGGTGATTTGGTCGAGCTTACCCTGTTCTTATAATTTATCTAGCTTTTGTACAAAGTCGAGACCGTGTTGAACCCGGCATCAAGGGCCATCCGTGTATAATGGGCCCACCAACCGTTGCAACCCCAAATGCGGTTGTCACAACGTCGGCGCATCCGGCGCGGCATCCTGACAACGACCATCCCGACAACGACCATCCCACCGAGCAACAACAGAGGTGCAATTATGGCTGATTACGCACATCCGGAATCTTTGGTAACTACCGATTGGGTGGCCGAACACGGCGGCGACGCCAACGTCCGCCTGGTTGAGGTCGATGTTGACACCTCGGCCTACGAGCAGGGGCACATCGGCGGCGCCGTTAGCTGGAACTGGCAAAGCCAACTGCAACAGAACGTCGCCCGCGACATCGTTGCTCGCGACGACATGGAATCGCTGCTCGGCGGAGTGGGCATTTCGCCCAACACCACCGTCATCCTCTACGGCGACAACAACAACTGGTTCGCCGCGTGGGCATTCTGGCAGCTGAAATACTACGGACACGCCGACGTTCGGCTGATGAACGGCGGTCGTGCCCTGTGGATGGCCCAGGATCGCCCCATCACCACCGACGTTCCCTCCTACGGCGCGGTCACCTACCGCATTTCCGCCGAGAACAACGACCTGCGCGCGCTGCGCGACTACGTGCTGCAGGCCGTCAACAGCGATTCCCACGCCCTGGTGGACGTGCGGTCGCCCGACGAATTCTCGGGCGCCCTGAACGCTCCGCCCAACCTGCCGCAGGAAGGCTCCCAGCGCAACGGGCACATTCCCGGCGCGGCCAACATCCCTTGGGGCCAGGCCGTCAGCGAAGACGGCACCTTCAAGTCGGCGGACGAACTGGCCGAACTGTACGGCGGCAAGGGCGTTGACGGTTCCCGGGAAACCATCGCCTACTGCCGCATCGGAGAACGCTCGTCCCACACCTGGTTCGTCCTGAGCCAGTTGCTGGGCTACGACAACGTCCGCAACTACGACGGCTCCTGGACGGAATGGGGCAGCATCGTAGGAGCCCCCATCCAGAGAGACGTATAGTCCCCTCTCTCTTGCATAACCCCCTCTCCCTTGATGGGAGAGGGTTGCGGTAAGGGTAATCCAGAATCCACACCAGAGGCGTTGCGATGGCGGAACACAAACTGGCGGTAATCGCGGGCGATGGCATCGGCCCGGAGGTGATTGCGGAGGGCCGCAAGGTTCTGGAGGCAGTGGCGTCCAGCGCCGCTGGGCTGTCGTTCCAGCTCACCGACTTCAGCTGGGGCAGCGATTACTACCGTGAGACGGGTCGGATGATGCCCGAAGACGGCCTGGACCAAATTTCGGGCTACGATTGCGTACTCTTCGGAGCGGTTGGCGACCCCAACATCCCCGACCACGTTACGTTACAAGGCTTGCTGCTGCCGATGCGCCGTGCGTTTGACCAGGCCATCTGCATCCGTCCGGCGGTGCTGTATCCCGGCGTCGAATCGCCCATCTCCGGCAAATCCGCCGGCGACATCGATATGGTCATCTTCCGGGAAAACACCGAGGGGGAATACGCCCCGGTGGGCGGACGCCTCTACGCCGGCACCCCTCACGAAACGGTTATCCAGAGCGGCGTGTTCACCCGCCGGGGCACCGAGCGCATCATTCGGGCGGCCTTCGAGCACAGCGTTCGGCGCGGCGGCAAGAACAAGGTTACCTCGGTAACCAAATCCAACGCCCAGGCCTTCAGCATGGTGTTTTGGGATGAAGTATTCGCCGACGTAGCAACCGAATACCCGCAAATCCAGACCGAATCACTGCTGGTCGACCGGGCCGCCATGGACCTGGTGCGCTGGCCCGAGGACTTTGATGTCATCGTGGCGTCAAACCTGTTCGCCGACATTCTGTCGGACATCGCCGCGGTGGTAACCGGCAGCATGGGCCTGGCTCCCAGCGCCAACATCAATCCGGAGCGGCGGTTCCCCTCCATGTTCGAGCCGGTGCACGGCGCCGCCTTCGACATCGTGGGCAAGGGCCTGGCCAATCCGCTGGCTACAATCCTGGCGGTGGCAATGATGCTCGAACACCTTGGCGAACAAGGGGCCGCCGACCGGGTCAACGCAGCCACCCTCCAAGTCCTGAATGAACGAACCACCCTGACCGCTGACCTGGGCGGCAACGCCTCCACCCAACAGGTGGGCGACGAGGTGGTGCGGCTGCTGCAATAGCCGGCTACCGCATCGCGCCGTATCGTTTCAGCAATGTTGCTGAAACGATGTTTACAAATAGAAGATTATGGTGTATCGTTGCTGCATCAAGCCGGCTCGGATAGTCGGTACTCAAAGGAGAGCGGCGATATGACCACTACCACCACTGAAATTGGGGCCTACTTGGCGCGGCTCAGGGACAAGGCCGGCTTCAAGCAAAACGAACTCGCCCAAAAAGTGACCTGGAGCCCTGCGGTCCTGTCCCGAGTAGAATCAGGCGAGCGAGCCTTGTCCCCGGAAGAGCTGGACTCCATTCTGGATGCAATCGGCACCGAAGAGGCGCTAGGATTCAAAGAAACGGCTGAAAGGGTTTGGCTGCACCTGCCCCGGCCGCCGTTTGGACATCCAGACGAGCAGATTCTCTGGGAAGCAGAACAGGCCATCCGCAGTGTAAAAGAACTCGCGGATAGCCCGGACATCAAGAACGTGATTGCCAAGCGGTTGGAAGAATCTCTTCTCCAAATCAACGGCACGGCAACGCCAGTTTTGAAAACCGAGCATAACGTCGCGTTTGTGGGAAAAATCGGTGTAGGCAAGACTACTGCCCTGTGCCGTATGGCAGGTCTCGAAGTACTGAAAAGTGACAGGCCGGAGCCGGTCCTGGAAGTGGGTGCAGGTGGAACTACCGTTTGCGAAGTACGGCTACAGCAGGGCAGTGGCTATGGTCTCCACGTTGAGCCTATGGATGCGGATGCTTTCCATAGGGAAGTACTGGAATTCGCAAATTTTCTAACCAGGCCCTCTGAGGAGGAAAGCCCCGAGCAATCGGAGGAAGATCAGGACGCGCACGGAACGTCAAAGGAAATTGAGCGTGTAATCCGCAATATGAGCGGGCTTACGGTTATCAGGAGGCGACTATCAGATGGCACACGTGAACGGATTGACCAAGCTGAGAAACTGGCTGAGGAGTATAACGACCCCGGTACATTGTCTGGCGAAATCCTTGCCCTAATACGGCCACAGCAACGGACAAGACACCAGATCTGGTATCCCGAAATTTCGGGGCAAGAGCCGTTGGTGTGGCTGAAAGAAACCTTTGAGCAACTGAACAACGGCCGGCACCCCGAATTCTCTTTGCCCAAACGCATCGACATCATAGTGCCGCAAACCATATTGGGCGAGGGTCCCTTGTCAGTCTGCTTGGTGGACACCAAGGGCATTGACGCCACCGCGGAACGCGCGGACTTGGAAGCGTATTTCAACGAACCCGGCACGCTGATGATTCTTTGCTCTTCCTTCAACGACACGCCCTCAACGGAAGTCCAAGAACTGCTGAGCCGAGCGAAAGACGCCCGATTTTCGGGCTTGGACGTCAAGGCCGCTATTCTGTCGCTACCGCGTTCCGACGAGGCTCTGGCCGTCAAAGACGACCAGGGGATTTCGGCAGAATCCGTAGCGGAAGGATATGAGCTCAAAGGCGAGCAAGCGGAGTTGCGTCTGAAATCCCAAAACCTGCCCTACGCGGCTATCGAGTTTTTCAACGCGCGCGAGGACAATCCGCAAGACCTCACCGATTTTCTGCTCCAGCAGGTTGCAGCAATCAGGCAAGAGCAGTGCGTCAGACTCACGGAGGCCATCTCTGGAGCCATTGAACTCGTTGAGAACGTTGACGAAGCATATGTACAGGAAAGCTATCAGCGGGTTGCGCGTCGCATACGGCTCTGGCTGGAAGACAACCGCGACATTAACTGGTTTCCTGGACGGTTGGAAGATAGCCTCACAGCAGCTATCATGAGAGCGCATCCGGCCTCGGTAAACGCCAGTGTTCGACGAGAAGGGAACTGGCACAACCCTGATTACTTGCACCAATTGAGCCACGGCGCGCGAGTAATAGTCGCGCGCTCCGTGGTTCCTAAACAGGATGATTTCGAGTCGATTTCCAAGGACATATTCCGGGACGAGGAACTCACTCCTGCTTTTGGTCTGGTACGACAAGCTAGCAGCATTCTGGAAAATGGTATCAACTCTCTGTTGGAGCGGAGCGAATCGCTGGGGGAGAGGATCTACATCCAGTACCTGAAACCCGACGCACAATTTTGGGTACAATGCCGTCGCCAGTGGGGGCTAGGGTATGTGGGTGGGCTAACCTACCGCGAACGTGTGTGTCAGTACAATAGGGACTGGTTCTCCAACAATGATAATGATCGGGATTTTCAGGCGGCGGTGCAGGAACTTGTCGAAAGGGAATGGCGGCAAATCTTGGAGAGATTGGCAGCAATCCTTGACTCGGAAGCGACCGAAGCAATTGCAGCCTAAATCAGGCTGGTAGATATGCGCCCTGGCTAACAAAAGCCACGGCGCATATCACTCGACAGTGAACCGGCAGGCTGTTGGCACACTTACAATCAGAAATAATGTTCTGATATAATGCTGCTACTATGCTGGTAGCGTGCATATTGGTGCGGCACTTACCCTACCGGATGGAACTCGGTCGCCGTCCGGAATTGAGGCGCCAACCCGTGTTGATTTACGAGTACGGCAACCCTCTTTGCCGGATCGTCGATGGCAGTCCCGGCACCGGCGCCCGCTCCGGTATGCCACTCGCCACTGCTCTGGAACGGTGTCCCGGCGCAACCGCCATCGCCGCCAACACAAAACTATACCAGCGGCAATGGGCGGCTGTAATTGGCCGTTTGAAGAGCATCGCAGTCGGCGTTGAAGAGACTGACCTGGGGTGCGTCTACACCACCATGCCCGACACCAACAACCGGTTCGGCAACGACGATGCTGCCCTGACCGCTACCCTGATGCGGGCGGTTCCGCTGGACTGGCTGCCCAGCGTGGGCGTAGCTGGAGGGAAGTTCCCCGCCTGGTGCGCCGCCGCCGACGCACGTCCCGGCCACGCCATCCGGGTGCCCGATGAGGACACCGCTCTGGCCAGGTTCATGGCTCCCCGGTCGGTGAACCACCTCCCCCTGAGTGTCCGGCAGCTGGCCGCGTTGCACGATGCCAACATCCATACACTGGGCCAGGCCGCTGCCGCGCCGTCGCAAACCCTGCACGCCGCAGTCGGTAGCGATGCCAGGCTATTGTCAGAACTGGCGCGCGGCATCGACCGCCGACGGGTGGGGCTGCAGACGGTTCCGGCTATGGAAACATACTCGCCGGTTGCCGTAGGGTAACCCCATCCACTACCAACTACATCACCGCCCGACCCGCGCCATCGTCCAAACCCACCCAACCAATATATTCCCTCGTTTGAGGAGTACGCGCGAGCACGCCCGGCATCTCATGCGTACCCACTTTGTCATTGCGAGCGTAGCGTGGCAATCTCCTCGCCGTAGCAACGGCGGTTCGCCGACGTGTGTTCAACCACATCGAGATTGCCACGTCGCTATGCTCCTCGCAATGGCGGATAAGGTGGGTCCGCATGAGCACGCCCGGCGTTCCTTGCGCCCGCAACTGCCCATCGGTATGATGCTGGGTATTGTTTTGCCAACGCAGATTTGGCAAAGTCGCCAGCCCGGGCGGGCGCGACGTTGGAGGTTTGGTTATGACCGTAATGGTAACCGGCGGCACCGGGTTCATTGGCAACCGCATTATTCGCAAGCTGGTGGAGCGGGGTGAAGACGTGCTCTGCTTCGACCTGGCGCCACCTCGGGCCAACCTGCAGCCCCTGCTGGACCGGATTTCCATGTACCGCGGCGATATTACTCGCATGGATCACCTGCTGGAAGCCGTCAACCGCCATAACGTCGACCGCATCATCCACATGGCGGCGCTGCTGCCACCGGATACCGAGGACCGTCCCGCCACGGGCATGGCCGTCAACATCGACGGCACCAACAACGTCTTCGAGGCGGCCCGCTGGGGCAACATCCAGCGCGTGGTCTACGCCAGCAGCATCGCCGTCTACGGCGTGCAGGACACCTTCGGCGACCGCCCCCTCACCGAGGACGACCTGGCCGCGCCCATCAACGTGTACGGCATGACCAAGGCCGTCAACGACTTTGCCGCCGCCCGCTACCGCACCCTGCATAGCCTGGACATCCGCGGCGTCCGCATCTGCACTGTGTTCGGACACGGGCGGGTCACCGGCATGACCGGCATGATTGGCGGCCTGATGATGTCGCTGCCCGCAATTGGCCAGGCCGTAGAGATGGATTTCGACCCTCAAGAGGCGTCTCCCATGATTCACACCGAGGACGCCGCCGAGATTTTCGTCCGCGTCGCCCTCGCCGACCACCTGAGCCACCACACCTACATCAGCGGCGGCGAATTGGCCACCATCGCCGACGTGGCCGATATAGTCCGCTCCTACATCCCCGACGCCAGTATCCGCACCGGCGACCGCCCCGTGCCGCACGTGTACCTGGTGGACAACAGCCGCATGATGGCCGACCTCGGCTACGAACTGCCGCCCCTCCGGATGCGCGTCCTCGACCACATCAACGACGCCCGCGCCGAAGCCGGCCTGGAGCCCTTATCGGGGTGATTCCTCTCAATCCCGGCACGGGGGGTTGCCGCCTGGTCGTTGCGAGCGAAGCCCCGCAATCTCTCACTGCTTGGCTCGCGTTTGCCGGACCGCGGTGGCGACCTCCCGGAGATTGCCACGTCGCTGACGCTTCTCGCAATGACAGGTTACGCACCGGTCGTAATCACGGGGTTCCCAGCGCGGGGTGACCCGGCTTGCCGTCGCAGATGTCCGGGGCAGACGCCAGTAACTGTTCCGACTCGAGGGGGTCTCCGGCCTTTCCGACTGGTTGTGGACTGCTGGCCAAGCACAGAATCTGTTTTGCAAATCGATCTCGTCCCCTCAAGCGTGAACAGTTACCAAGCGCGCAGACGATGACGAAGCTGGTGGTCAGCGTAGTATTATGGCGGGCCCACCAACCGTCTTTTAGAAGGCCGCGTATCCAACAAGCGTTTTGGCCTTCGCCTTGTAAAGGAGGCCGTTATGCTTGTTTTCATCGATGAGAGTGGCCACCCTCACCCCGGAGATCCAACCGCTCGCCCAGTTCTAGCTGCCGTCTGCTTCCCACAACAGGAATCACGGAACATCAGCAGGCAGTTGTTCCGCATCAAGCGTGGCCTACTGGGTGACGACCGAGCTGGGTTGGAGCTCAAGGCGCATTCAATCTTGAACAGACGGACGTTCCGAAGAAGGCAAGATCTGCCTGAGCTGTTGGAGGAGATTTTCGATAGTGTCAGGAATCTTCCGATAACCATTTTCGCGGTGGTCATGGAAAAACCAGAGTCGGAGGTGTCGAGGCATGACAGCCGTTTGCCGCGTCAGTACCGCTACATTTTGCAGCGTGTCAATGCCTTATTGTCGGATCAACCAAGAACAGCTGTCGTCCTAGTTGACGGTGATGGGAGCCAATACGGCGGATTATCGGCCAAGTTCGAGAGGTACCTCAATCGGTTCCATGAAGGGCAGTCCATGACGAAAGTGGTGGACACTCCGTATTTCGTCGATTCCAGATACACTATTGGGATCCAGCTGGCCGATATAGTGGCTGGCGTGATCAGGCAGTATCACGAAGCCAACCTCTCCCGCGGCCTTCCCTCGGACCCGTATCTTCGGGCTGTATCGCGATACTACAGAACCATCGAAAGCAAGATGCAGGATCTAACCTCGCCCGAGGGCTTCGCCCTTCCTAGCCTGTATTTCATGGCCGAACGCTTCCACTACTTTGACTCCGAGGAGGAAAACTCCGACGCGGGCTAGGGTTAAAACAAAGCGCCAAGGACGTAACGCTCACAAAGCGTCACAACCTAGCGCTTATACTAGGGTAGTATAGACGGCCTATTTTTGTCAACCCGTGCGGAAAGTGGTAATTGTTCAGACTCGGAGAGGGGAATTGGTTCAAAGAGGAAAACCTTTGCTTGGCTACCCCTCCCAAGGGTCCGGCTAGACTGGAGGTCCCCTCCAGTCTGAAGCGTTACAGATGCCCGGCGTAAGCGGCGCAGCCCGTCATCATTTGCTACAATACGCCGCAACTAGCCCTGATACTTAATACCGCCGCCAAGGAGGCCAACACCATGAGCGTTGCCATCGGCTATGTCCCCGGAGCCTTTGGACAGGGGGGCGATGACCCCACCTTCCTGCGGGAACTGGTTGAGTTGGGGGACAAGTACGAGTATGACTCCATCTGGCTCAGCGACCGCATTTGCAGCGAGCGCTTCAGCCTGGAACCCATCGTGGCCCTGTCTCTGGTCGCCGGCTACTCCGACCGCCTGAAGTTTGGCACCAGCGTGCTGGCATTGCCACTGCGGAACCCGGTGGTGCTGGCCAAGCAGGTGGCCACCCTGGACTGGTTGTCTCAAGGCAGGTTCTTTCCGGCCGTGGGCCTGGGTCAGGAAGACCCCGACGAATACGAAGCCTGCGGTGTGCCCAAGGCCGACCGCGCCCGACGCACCGACGAGGCCATCGAACTGATGCGCCGCCTGTGGCAGGAAGAATACGTGACCCACGAGGGCGATTTCTTCACCACCCACAACGTAACGGTAACCCCGCGCACCTTCTTGAAGCCGTCACCGCCCGTATGGATTGGCGGGCGCAGCCCCGCGGCGGCCCGGCGCGTCGGTCGCGTTGGCGACGGCTGGCTGGTATCCAGCGCCACGCCCGAAGAGGTGCGCTCCGGGCGGGAGATAGTGTTTGAGACGGCCCAGCAGTACGACCGCGAGATCGAAGAAGACCACGTTGGGGTGCTGATTGGCTACTACATCTGCGACGACCAACAGGCCGGCGAGGTAAAATCCGAGCAGTTCGTTACCCGCCAGCGGCCCGATGCCCACTTCACCGAGTATTCGGCCGTCGGCACCTCCGAACAAATCGGCGACTTCATCGACCAGTACGTTGACGCCGGCGGGTACAAGTTCGTCATCCGCCCACTCTGCTCCGGCACCGAATCAATGGAGCAGCTGGTACAGGCCGGCGAAGAAATCCTGCCCCGTTTCCACACTTAAATCCCCTCTCCCTCTGGGAGAGGCCAGGGTAAGGGCGCCATGACCACCGCAAAACCAATCCTCCGTACCGGAATGCGTATGTCCGTCGATGAGTTCCTCGATTTGCCGGAACCCGACGACAAACCCAAACTGGAACTGGACGACGGAGAACTCTACGTTATGCCCCGACCCCGACGCGTTCACCAGTTTTTGAAAGATGGACTAGTGGCGTACTTTAGGAATCATCTGGACAGTTTCCAGGAACCGCCAGCGGTGATGTACAGCGAATTGGTAACCATCCTCTCCCGGGAACCCCGCCACGTACTGGTACCCGATCTGGCCATCATCCTGCGTGAGCATACGGACATCTTTGTCGGTGGTTACGCAGAAGGCCCACCCGACATCGTGATCGAAATCCTCTCCTCCGACCGCAATCGCGATTTGGTACGCAAACGCCAGCTCTACGCCGAGACCGGCATCCCGGGATACTGGATTCTCGACCCCATGAACGACACCGTCACCCAGTTGGAGTTGCGGGACAGCCAGTATGTGGAGCGGGCCGTTTTCACTGCTGCCGATACATTAACGACTCCCCTCCTCCCCGGCCTTGCCATCCCGCTCGCCGACCTGTTCCACCACCGCCAGCGGCCCCGCGACGACTAAACGCCTTGCCCCCAAACCGCGCGCATACTATGATTGCCACATCCGTCATCCGTTACACCGTCATCCGTTACCAAGGAGCAACGCAACTATGAAAGCAGCCCAACTCGTCGCCCCCAAGCGTTGGGAATTCACCGAAGTCGAAACCCCCACCGCCGCCGATGGGCAGGTGCTGGTCAAGATGGAGCGCGTCAGCGTTTGCGGCTCCGACATCCGCCATACCTACGGGCCGGTGCTCGATGAGTCCGAGTACCCCCTAGCCCCTTGCCGCGGCGCCCACGAACTGGCCGGCGTCATCGTCGACAGCAAGACGGACGAGTATCACGAAGGCCAGCGGGTAATCGTGATTCCCTTCGCCGGCACCGGTGGGCTTTGTGAATACGTCCTCTCCGCGCCGGGTCGCATCGCCGTCCTGCCCGAATACGGGGGATTGGACGAGTGGGTGCTGTGCCAGCCTCCGGGCACCGTGCTGTACTCCTGCCGCCAGATTGGCAGTCCCTTGCAGCAGAACATCCTGATTTTCGGCCAGGGCAGCATCGGCCTCAGCTTCACCATGATTCTGTCCCGCATGGGCGCACGCAACGTCATCGTCGTGGACCCGCTGGACTACCGCCTGGAGAAGTCCAAGCAGATGGGTTCCACCCACCGGATCAATCCGGACCGGCAGGACGTTAACGAAGCGGTTATGGAAATAACCAAGGGCCGCGGGCCGGACGTTTGCGTGGAAGCCGCCGGTTATCCCGACTCGCTAAACGAGTGCTTCCGCCACGTGCGCCAGTTCGGACAGGTCATCGTGTTCGGCGTGCAAACCGACCACATGGTGCCCATTGAGCACAACCTGTGGATGGACAAGCAGCCCCGCATTACACCCACCACCGGCGCCCGCAGCGGAGACCCCATCAGCCAGATTCAGGACATGGTTGACCTGCGCGCCCGCGGCTGGGCCGACCCCGCCGAACTCATCACCCACCGCATCGGTTTCTCCGATGTGCAAAAAGCCTACGATATGTACGAGCAGCGGCAGGATGGAATCATCAAAGTAGTGATGGACATTAACACCTAGACACTCTACGCCCGCCCTGGCCGGCCAAGTATGACTCCGGAGACTGGCATCGGTGATACCAGGTTAACAGGATTACCTCCGGCGCTTACACCGGGGGACCGTATTCGTCTGGCCAGGGAAAATCTTTGCCTGGCCATGGCGTTGTTCGCGGCTTCCCACCAGGGGCTGATTACCACCTCCTTCGTTACCCAGAGCGCCAATCTGTACCTGCCCAACGGGGACGTGGTGGATGCCTCCGTCCCCCTGGAATTGTCCGACAACGCCGCCCTAGTGAGATGTGTCGGCAACCAGATTCGCGGCTCGTTCGCCCTGTCCGCGTTGCAAACCCACCGTGAACTGGAAGCCGCTTTCCCGGGCACGCCAGGCCCGGACGACCATGACGCAGACCTGCGGGTGGCCCGCGCTGCCCTTTACCTCCTGGCCAGCGCAGTCGAGCAAGACCTGATTGCCCCCGTTTGGCGCATCCCGCTGGAATACCGCCGACTGCACACCTCCCCGGCGCTGAATTTCACCCTCGACGCGACCTGTCTGGACGGACAGGAAGTGCGTTGGGAGCACTTCGGCGGCTTGCCCCATTACCTCGATCTTACGCTTTACCTGGCCCATTGGCTGGACGGCGCCGAACCCGGCGTAACTGCCGACATCGCGCCGGCCGGATACGGGCCGGTGGGGACTTTGGCCAATCATCCTCCATCGGAATATGCGACCGCCGGGCCCGCCAGCATCGCACCCGGCTACGGCAGCGGCTCAGGTCGATTGCGCCGCGCGGGTAACCGAGCTGCGGCGGACAACGCGGATTCCGGTTGGGTTGCGCCGGTGGGCATCCCCGAACCGCCCATCGGCATTGCACCCCAGACTACTGAGGACGGGCCGGTCGCCGCGTTCGTCATCAACGCCTGCTCCACCGGCGGCAAGGCAATGACGCTGGCCAGCGACCTCTACACGTGCTACGCCAGCTGGTGCCTGGACAACGGGTATCTGGCGGTTAGTCAGCGCAAGTTCGGCCTGGAATTGACTGCCGGCGGTTATCAGCGCAAACGTCGCGGCAAGGGCCGCCACTGGTGGATGGGCCTCGAACCTCGGCAATAATCCCCTTTCGACGGGTGCTACGTGGGTGAGAGTTCCCCGGCATCAAGCTCCAGCGCCAGGCGTGCGCCCTGCCCCCAAGTCCCGCGTTTTGTTACACGGCTGTAACATTGGCGCAAATTGCCCGTAACAAACCGGGCGCATACTGCGTAGCGTAACCATAGGAACCACCCTAACAGCATCGCTGGAGAAAGATAGAAATGATAGCCATCGCCGCCGCCGCCGCTTTCGTAGGACTCTTCGCCCTTTGGGTCGTGCTTCCCCGTTTCATCCTGAAGCGTAACGAAAGCCAAAAGTCCGGCGTGGTCACGATGCAGCACGAGGAGTTCGCTCCCCAGGCCGCCGACTAACCTGCCCGAACGCAACACCGAGTATCTGGCGAGTATCCGGCCCGAGGCGCAACCCTCGGGCCTTTTGCATTCCGATTCTCCAGTCCAGGTTCCGTCAATAACAACGACTAATATCAGCCACGTTACATAAAAGTTACACGGGTGCAAAATCTGCGTAACGCGGCGGTGCCAGAATACCGCTCACGCATACCCACTTGGCCAATGCAAACCAGCCCGCTGTCATTGCGAGGAGCGCAGCGACGTGGCAATCTCGTCGCCGTAGCAATGATGGTTTGCCAACGTGTGCTCAACCTCAACGAGATTGCCATGCTGCGCTCGCAATGACGGTCTAAAGTGAGTACGCGTGAGCAGAATACCGGTATTTAAAACGGGCTCAATCATCACGATTGCACTGGAGATAGAGACAAATGATAGCCATTGCTGCTGCCGCCGCCTTCGTCGTACTTTTCACGCTCTGGGTGATAGTTCCCAGGTACTTTATCCAGCGCAAGGCAAACCAGCAGCCGACGGCTGCCCCGCCGACGCAGGACTCGGCCGTTCCGCAGGCTGCTGACTAACCAGCATCAACTCCGGCCCAATAACCCACGCAACAATTGTCCAGGGATTAGTCCTCGGGCAGTTTTCGTTGCCCAAGCCTACCGACTCAATCGCTAACTTGGCCCGCTGTGGTTCCGTGATAGGCGGCGGCGACACCGCCCCAATAGGTTTCCCAGTCGCGGCGCATCGCCCCTTCGGTGGCGCCTCCCCAGTATCCCGGCGATACCAACGCCTGCGCCGTTTCGACGCGCACCAGCGCCACGCCGCGCACTCGATCCGCCAAACCTTGCACCGACGCCGGCCCGGCTCGCATCCGCTGCACCGCCGCATCAAACACGTCGCCCCGGGCGTGAACCGAGGCGGTTCCCTTGAATCGGTAGCCCTTGCGCAAAAACACATCCACCACGTTCAGTTCGATTGCCGGGTTGCGCTCCAGATTGCCCATCGTTCCGGGCGACGCCAGGTCGGTAAACAGCACGTGGTCGTCGTCCCAAACCATCGCCGTCCCCTTGGGCGACAGGTTCGGCGTCCCGTCCGGGCAAACGGTGGCGGCGAATATCAACCGCTGTTCCGCAATCGTTCGCTTCATGTCGTCAGTCAAAATTCCCATCCCGCTGTTTCCCCTCAAGCAAGGTGTGTCGGTCGAAACAAAGACGTCACCACAATTTAGTTGCCTGCAATCTAACCGGCGGCAGCAAAGCCCCGGTGGTGGTCGGGTGGCCGCAATTGACATTGTACGGGGCCGTCGTTAGCATTGCAGCAACTGGCCAATGCCGGAGGGCCGAACCCCAACCGGAAAGGAAACGGTCAGCCGTGCGTAGGACTACCGACGCGTTTGCCCGCAGATGCGTTTGATGAAACAAAGGAGGCCACCGCCATGTTCGTGCGACGCGACCTTACCGATTCTGTTGAAACCCGCGAAGGCAATATGCACTTCGTGAAACAGGGCGCCGGTTACCCGCTGGTGATGCTGCACCCATTGGGCACATCCACCTGGGCGTGGAGCAGCGTGATTGACGCCTTCAGCCAGCACTACACCTGCTACGCCTTTGATATGCTCGGCCACGGCGAATCCGACAAGCCCTCCCGACACTTCAACATTCCCGACTACGCTCAGGCGCTGGACGATGCCTGCCAGGTGCTGAACATCCACCGGGGCCACTACGTCGGTAACTCGGTGGGCGCAGTCCTGGCTACCGAGATGGCCGCTACCTACCCGGACCGCCTGGACAAACTGGTGCTGGTCGGCCCTCCGGTTTGGGACGCCTACACCGCCCAACAGCGTATTGCCGACGCCGCATCCGGCTATGACGACGAGGGTATGCCGATACCACGCACCGCCGCAGAACTGAAAGAGGCCACCACCTTCGCCGAGCCGCGGCCGGAATGGGTGGAAGCCAACAACGGCACCCGCGCACAGGCCGGCGCCTGGGTCAAAAAGCTGCACGAATCGCTGGCCTGGTACGACATCATGTCGCGTCTGCCACGGATCACGGCGCGCGAAACCCTGGTGCTCTACGGCGAGCTGGACCGGCTGCGGGAAGGCGAGGAGCTCCTGCACAACAACATCGTGCGGGCCCGCAAGCACATCATGCCCGGTGTGGGCCACATCCCGCAGATTGAGGACCCGGAAGGCTTCGTAGACGCCGTGCTGGCGTTCCTGAAACCCAATGGCTGACCGGCGGGTTTGGTCGAAATCCGTAACGGCGTTAGTTGGGTTGCATTTACCCCGACGGGTAACATGGGATAACACCCGATAACGCCGGTTTGCCGGTCGTCGCAAATCGCTCCGCGAACGGCCCTAACCGCCCGTCAACCGACCTGATATGTCTACACTATTTGTCAGAACTCGCAGCCGCAGCCTTAGCCTGTTGCGCACGGTTGAACGCCGCGAACAGATCAGCGCGCCCAACATTGTTGTTGTGGGCGTGGGTACGGCCGGCGTCAAACGGTCGTTGCTGTTCCTGAAGCGCATGGCCGAGTTATCCGCGGTCAACCGCATCCAAAGCGCGGTGTTCTACGACTGCAACGAGACTACAATCAGCCACATCGGACAATACCTTGGGAAGTTCCTGGGACGCACGCCGGGCGGCAGCGGTGGCATCCAGATCGTGTTTCCCAGCTTCGTCCCGTTGCCCAACGGCTTTATGCGAGACCCGCGGCAGTTCCTGGAATACAGCGGCCCATTCGAGCGGGACATCGACAATGTGGTAGGTCAGGTTATGGCCCAGTCCGATCGCGCCGGCCGCTCTCCCGCCGTAATCATCGAGTTCATGGCGTTCGCCGGCCACTCCGTACTGGGCGCACATCTCCACGAAAAGTTGCGGGATACGTTCCCATCCTCGGTGATTCTGCCCGTGTTAATGCTGCCCACCGACCATGCGTGCGCAGAGTGGACCCGGCGCTACATCTGGGAGCAATACGAGAACCTGTTGCAAGGCTCCAACTGCCTGGTTACCACCCAATCGGCCAACAGCGCCAGCGAAGATGATATCCGGTTGGCCACCGGCCTGGCCGGCGTCGAATTCGCCGAGTTTGAAGAAGACGACACCGTGGAAAGCCCGCTGGCCTCCGCGTTTCGGCGCCTGGTCCCTGCTTCGGGCGGTTGGCTGGGTATGGCGGTGGTCAAACGGAGTATGCCAATCGTCAAGCGATTCAAGTGGTCCAGAATGCCTCCCTGGTGGCAGGAATTTGCCGCGGTGGGTCCCGACGATGAAATGCCCATGTCGCTTGGCCGCGCAATCTGGGCAACGCTGGACCCGTCCTCTCAAATGGCGGTGGGAGTCAATCACACCATCAATGCGCCCCAGGAGGTGGTGGTATCGCTGCCCATTCACCCCGATGGTCTTGAACCCATCGCCGCCGAGGCAGCGGAAGTATTGGAGCGGAGCACGCTGTTCTCCCAATACCCCAACATGGATGTGGCATTCAACACCGCGCGATTCACGGAGGGCCTCAGGAAAGGGCCTTACGTCCATGTAACCCGTATGTATCCGATCCGTGGTGAATTGGGCCCGGTGATGGACATTATGCACCCCGATGTCCAACCCAACGAGAGGCGGCAGTCAGCGGCGCACGAGACCGGCTTCGGTTCCTACTATCACCTGGATGGCGCCGATTACGCAACACCCCTGGCCGCCGCCGATGTGGTGCTGGACGGAACAACCAGCCAACCGGATTAGCCTCCTCGTACCTGATGCACAGTACCTGATGCAAAATGTCGCCCATTATGTCAACTGACGCAAATGCAGACAAATATCGGCGCAGTAAGTCCAACCGAAACACAATTATGGTCTATTCGCCGAAAATTTCTAAATAATCTGCAAACTCCGCTGTTTGACAATCCCGAAACGGTTCTGCTACCCTGATGTACAATTGGTAATACGAATGTCTGTATTTTAACGATAGCGACTAGATTGGAGAGCCATATTTTCAACTGTCCATGAAATGCCTTTCATGCGGCCCGCCAGAAGTAACTGGTCTTGGTATCCAGGAAGGCATCTACCTCCGGCAGGTCCCAATCGTTTGTAGTATCGGTAGGAGGTTAAAAGAGTAACCATGCCACCAAAAGCACGAACTTTCAGAGTCAGGAGAGAAGAAGTCCATCCGGTGGCGTCCGGCGATGAACGCTACGATGGCGGCACCCCCGCACCGATCCTGTCGGTATCCGTGGGAACCGCTGGGTACAAGCGCAGCTGGAACTGGGCCAAACGCATGGGTCAGGCCGGCGTACTCAGTCGAATCCAGGGGATGTTCATCTACGACTGCAATCAGGCCACGGTGTCGGACATTGAGTCCTCTGTAGACCAGATGCGCCGCGTCCCCCGGGGCGGCGATCTACCCGTCATCCTGCCCGAGTTTTTTCCCAAGGTAGATGGGTTCCTCCGTGACCCCAACGCCTACAAAGATTTTTACGGCCTCATCGACCGGGATCTGGATCGCATGGTAGACCTGGCGGCGCAGCGGTCAGAGGTCGTCAGCGCTCCCCCGCAAATCATCATCGAGTGGCTCGGGTTCGGCGGACACGCCAAACTCGGTGGCCTGCTCCACCAAAAGCTCCTTGACCAGTTCCCCGACGCCTTGTTCCTGCCGATTGTGCTGTTGCCCCGGGAACACGCGCTGGAAGAAAATATGCGGCGGGAAACGTGGGGCGCTTACGAAGGCACGATGAGCAACTTGAACACCAAAACCGGCGTCCTGGAAAATAGCCACCCGGCTTTGCTCACTGACAATGCCATGTCACGAAACTACGCCACGCTGGACGACAAGCTGGCCATCGGTCTGGCTTCCATCGAGTCTGCAATGGCGTATCAAACCGATAGCGGCTCTCTCGCCGAAACGGTAGCGAGCTTCGGACAGTATTCTAACGGATGGTTGGGCATGCGGGTGCTGAGCCGGCGCGTCGATGTCGCCGAAGTCTCCCAGCCCCGTGGCCTCCTCCGGATACCTTTCGTGGGCAACCGGGAAATGGCCGTCATCAAGGGCCGGGACAACCAGATTACCTGGCAAATCAAATCCGCTTTGTGGGAAATGGTTGACGGCAAACGCCGAGACCTGCAACTGGCCGACCATGACCCCATTGAGGACGAGTCGGTTATCCACATGGTGGTTACGTTGCCGGCCAACGTGGAAGGCATCAGAGAGATCTCATCCGACGTGCAGGACCAGTTGGAACGGGAAGGCCTCCAGGAGGCATTCCCCAATCTGACCTATTCCTTCGCGCCGGCCCGATTCCCAATCAACAACAGCGACCATCATATGTTTGTCAGTATGATTTACCCGCTGCGTAACACCGGTATACCCAGCATTGAACGGATTATGGGCAAGGCTGACGGCCTGCCCCGGTTTGGCGAAAACGGCGATGACCTGCTGAAAATCGGCTTCGGCACCGGACACTTCCTGCCTCAAAACGGTGATTTCAACCAGCAGGTCGCCGAGCAGTACAGCTACCGCTCCCGCGGACACGAACGCCGCGCTCAACGCGACGAAGAGCGACGACACGCCGGCGCCGCCGTCGAGCAGCAGTACGGTAACGGTTACAACGGTAGCGACAACAGCGGTGGTGAATACCGGCGCTAGTCCATCGGTTACACACCTCAGGCGCTAACGACCGGCGCAGGGCGGGCATTTGCCACAGTCCCTGCGCCGTTTCAATTGTCTGACTGCTCAAAGAAGTAACCCCCACTGACTGGTGCAGCGGGGGATTACTTCTTCATTCAACTGTGGCTGAGTTGAGCATCAGTTGTCGGCGGCCAGCGCCTCTTTGCGCGCCTTGTCCTTGAAGTGCGGGACGATGTACTTGCCAAACAGGCGCAACGATTCCATCACTTCTTCATGGCTCACCGGCCCAACCTGGAACAGCGGCATGATTTCGTCCACACCCATCCGCTCATAGCTCTCGATATATTCGATGCAATCGTCCGGGTTGCCAATGCAGAAGCGGCCGCCGTCTTCGATCAGCGAGCGGGACGTAACCTCGTCGGCGCGGGCGGTATCAGCTTGCACGGCCCTCTGGTAGTGGAACTGGTAATCGTCCGGCACCCTGGCCGGGTCGTAACCCTGCCACACGTATGAATCGCGGATGCGCTGCTGGACCCGATACCAGTCAATGATGGCTTCGCCGCGCTCAAACGCCCGGGAGCGGTTCTCCATGCACATGGCGACGGTGTTGCCGGCCACCCGCGGATGCACCACTTTGGTGGCTGGCTCGGGGTTCCTGATGGCATCGCGGTAAATCTTGATTAACGCCGCAGCGCGCTCCAACCCAATGCTGGTCTGCGCCAGGCAACCCAACCCCTGGCGTCCCACCTTCTCGGCGGTCGATTCCTGGCTCACCGCCTGCCAGATAGGCGGGTGCGGCTTTTGCACCGGCTTGGGAATAACCTCTCGCGGGGGGATGTTGTAGTGCTTGCCTTCGTAGGAGAAAATCTCGTCGGTCCAGGCTCCCGGAATGATTTGCAGGTATTCCTCAACCATCTCCGACACGTCGGGCAAGTCGGCGCCGTAAGGCTGCATCTGGTAGGGGTAGCCGGAGCGACCGATGCCAAAATCGACACGCCCGCCGGAGATAACGTCCAGCGTGGCCAGGCGCGATGCGACGTTCAACGGGTGGTGCAGCGGCGCCAGCACCACCGCAATTCCCAGCCGCATATTAGTGGTGCGCTGACTCAACGCCGCCAGCGTGATGTCCGGCGCGCTGGAGTGCGACCATTCCGAGCGAAAATGATGCTCAACAAACCAGACGCTGGTCATGCCCTGCTCTTCCGCAAAGCAAACCTGCTCGATCATCTCCTGGAACTTTCGGCTCTCGCTCTGGTCATCCTAGGGCTTGGGCACCTGAATCTGATAAAAAAGACCCAAATCCATAACGCGCGCCTCCTGCCACTGCCAGCGAAGGCAGCAATTGACCGCATTGTAGCAGATGGAGCAGATTGACCCGCCCTCTCGACAGACACAAAAAAGCCCCTCTCACACCGGGAGAGGGGTTGGGGTGAGGGGCGTGCTATCCGATTAGCTTCGGCCGTACTTGTCCACCGCCTTGTCCCCGGTTAGCGCCAGGAACACGTCGCCGTGGGCATCGCACCAGATGCCGTGGGCCGAGCGGCTGTCCCATCTGGCCAGCACGTTACCGTTCCGGTCGTAGATGCTCACCCGCGGCGGATGCGAGCCATCCAGCGGCGGCAACTCGCTGACCACAAAATCACCCTCCGGTGTTTCGGCAATGTCGGTGGGGCGGCAAGAGTCAGTCCACATGGTCTTGAAATTGCCCATCGTGTCGAACACCTGGATGCGGCTGTTCTCGCGGTCGCAAACGTACACCGTGTCGTCGTTGGTAACCAGCAGGCTGTGCGGCAGGTGGAATTCGTAAGGGCCGTCCTTACCCGGCTTGCCCCAGGAGAACTTCAGGTTGCCGTCGTTATCAAAGCGATGCACCCGGGCGTTGCGATAGCCGTCGGCGACAAACAGGTCTCCGCTGGGCGACGGCACCATCTCGGCCGGGTAGTTGAAGGGACCCGCCGCCCGCGGCACGAGTTCACCGGCCACCTGCGCCCCGGTGTCCGAGTGAACCATGTACCGACCCAGCATCTGAATCGGCTTGCCGTCCAGCGTGTACATTATGCAGACCGACGTATCCCGGTCAGTCAGGTAAACGATGTCACCCTCAATGTAAAACCCGTGGGCGTAGACGAACGACCCGTTGCCCCAGCCGCTCTTGAACGAGCCATCGCTGCGGTTAAAAATGGCAACGGGTGGGTCGGCGCGATGGAACGCGTAGATGTCGCCGGCCGAATCGCTGGCCAGCGCGCTAACCGCTCCCATGGGATGCGCGTCCGGCATCTTGGCCCAATCTGACGTAAGCGTATAAGTATGCTTTCCGGTTCCAACAGTGGTCATGGTTTTGCCTCCTGATATATCCCCTCTCCCTTGATGGGAGAGGGCTAGGGTGAGGGTGAAATCGCTAGCCCTTTCGACCTCTGGTGAGGGACGCTTAACCCATCAAATTGCGTACAACATTGATGACGCGCTGAGCGTTGGGCAGATATGCCTGCTCCAGCGGGCGGCTGTAGGGCACCGGCGTGTGCGGCGGCGTAACGCGCGACGGCGGGGCGTCCAGGTAGTCAAACACTTCCTCGGCGGCGCGGGCGCAGATGTCTGACGAAATGCTGCACACCGGCGTATCCTCGTCCACCACCACCAGCCGGTGGGTGCGTCGCACCGAGTCCAGTATGTGGTCGTAATCGATGGGTGAAACGCTCAGCAGGTCGATCACTTCGGAGTTGATGCCCTCTTTCGCCAGTTCCTCGGCGGCTTCAACGGCTACCCAGGTCATCTTGCTGATACCCACCAGCGTAATGTCGGTGCCGGGCCGAACGGTGCGAGCCTTGCCCAGCGGGATGGCGTACATCTCCTCGGGCACCGGGCAGGTATCGCCGTACAGACCCTTGTGCTCGAAGAAGATTACCGGGTCGTCATCGCGGATGGCCGAAATCAGCAGGCCCTTGGCAGTGTAAGCGTCTGACGGACAAACCCCTTTCAGGCCGGGGATGTGGGCGAACAACGAGTAGAACGACTCGGAGTGCTGGGCTGCGCTGCCGAAACCGGCCCCGATGCGGGTCAGCATGGTAAACGGCACCTTGACCTGTCCGCCGAACATATAGCGCATCTTAGCGGCGTTGTTCAGCAGCTGATCCATGCAGACCCCGATGAAGTCCACGAACATCAACTCGGCCACCGCACGCATCCCCGTGGATGCTGCGCCAATCGCCGTGCCCACGAAGGCGGCTTCCGACAGCGGGGTGTCGAGGACACGCTCGTTGCCAAACTCCTGGATCAACCCACGGGTGGTGCGGAAAGCGCCGCCCCAGGCATCAACGATGCCCAGATGCTCACGCCCGGCGCCACCGGCAATCTCTTCGCCCATGATGATGACGGTCTCATCGCGACGCATCTCCTGAATCAGCGCCTCGTTGATGGCCTCGCGGGTCTGAATCACCCGCGTCTCGCCCGGTGGCGGCAACATGGGAACATCGGTAATAGTAGTCATAAACACTAACCTCCCAAAGGGGTGATAGTTACTGCGCCAGCAGCAACGGGGTCAATGGCAATGCGATTATTCCAGAGCAGGGCCATACCTAGCAGGGGCTCGGCGTCCAGTTGAAGTACCTGTACGTTGCGTCGCTGTCCTTGCCAGATGACCGTGGCTTCGCCGGTGTGTTAGTGACATATCCGCTGGTCACAGTTTCGGTTCCTCGTGCCAACCAAAAAAATAGGCGGCGGAATATCCTACCCGCAAACCGAAGCCAAACGCAGCTGGCATCCTTTTTTTCAACCTGAGGCTGGCTGCAGCGGATTTTTCATCAATCTCGTATTCTCCGCTATTGACATCTATGATGACGAATTTGCCAATGTCGGCCTCGGTTAATGTTGGCCGGATTTTCTCCCAGTAAAGAGTTTTGGCGAAGGTGGCCTGTTCTTTCGGGCCAAGTTTAGGCTGCGCCACTCTGCTTTCCCCCCGTCGTTGCACCGGCTCTGGAATGCGCCCCGGCGCTACACCGTCATATTAGCGCCGCGCCGCATCATCTCCACCGGATACTCCCCGTACACGTCCTCGTATATCTCGTGGGGTTCGGGCAACGGGCTGGCGTCAGCGAAGGCCACCGCATCTTCCATGAGCTGCAGTGCCTCGGCATCCATCTGATCGAGTTCCTCCGCGGTGATGTCGTTGCCCTGGGCGACCATGTGGTTGCGGAACGTGAGCAGAGGGTCGCGGGCGCGCCAGTGGTCTTCTTCCTCCTTGGTGCGGTAGGTAAGCGGATTGTCAAAGACCGTGTGGCCGTAGTAGCGATAGGTGCGGGCTTCCAGCAGCGCCGGTCCGTTGCCGGCGCGGGCACGGGCCACCGCTTCGCCAGCCGCTTCGTACACTGCCAGCACATCCATCCCGTCGACCAGAATGCCGGGCATATCGTAGGCAACGGCGCGGTCGGAAACGTTGGCAACCGACAGCCCGTACTCCACCGGAGTCGACTCGGCGTATCCGTTGTTCTCGCAGCAGAAAACCACCGGCAGCTTCCACACCGATGCCAGGTTCATGCACTCGTGCAGCACGCCCTGGTTGGCGCCCCCGTCGCCGAAGAATGCCACCGCCACGCGCCCCAGCTTGCGAATCTTGGACGTGAGCGCAGCGCCCACCGCCAGCGGTACGCTGCCGGCCACAATTCCATTGGTGCCCAGCATCCCCTTGCTCATATCGGCAATGTGCATGGAGCCGCCCTTGCCCTTGTTGGGGCCATCGATGCGGCCGAACAACTCGGCCATCATCAGCTTGGGATCCACACCCTTGGCGATGCAGTGGCCGTGGCCGCGGTGGGTGCTGCCGATGTAGTCATCGTCGGACAGGTGGGCGCAAACTCCGGTGGGCACCGCTTCCTGTCCCACCGATGAGTGAACCGAAGATGACATACCGCGTTGGCCGGTTTCGGGCACGCCGCGCTCTTCAAAATGCCGGATGGTGGTCATGGTGCGATAAAGTCGCAGCAGGGTGTCGCGGTCCAGTTCCATAGCAACACGCTCCTTTGTGTAATGCTGAGCTAATCAGCGATGCTGAAACAAACGATGCTAAAACAAAAACCGGCGCAAACATCGCCGGCTTCACACCTGGCCCAATAGTAGCACGGGCCGGGGCAGTGTCAAGGTTGGGTTGCCGGGCGGTGATGGGAGTGGTACACATTACGTTGGGACAGGTGATGACTACCAGAGAGCATGAACAAACCCTGAATGTCTGGTTGGCCGGGCTGCTGCGGGAACGCGGATTGAACGCCCGTCCGGAGGTGACGCACTCCGGCATCGGGCGCATCGACGTAGAGGTACGTATCGGGCCGGCGATTATCGCCGTCGAAGCCGAGCACGGGCAGACTGCCGCCAAACGCAACGAGGCAATTGGCGATGCCGACCGCCGCTTGCAACAAAAACTGGCCCATTGCGCGGTGGCGGTCTGTTACCCCGACGACACCGACCAGGAATCGCTGCCGGACGCCCAATATGTCTGGACGGTGCGCGACGGAATCAGCGATGGGGTCAACTGGACGACCGGCAATCTGGAGCAGCTGGTATCGGTAATCCGACTCACGCCGGCCCAACTCGGCAATCCTGACTACGCCGCCGCTGCCCTGTCCAGCAGCCTGGATGAGGCGGTACGCCGCCTCAGCGACACGCAAAAACGGCTGCTGGCCCAAACCCTCGACCTGCCCGCCGCCAAAGGCTCTGGCGCCAAAGGCTCTGGCAAAGGAAGTCAATGGAATCAGGCGACCAAGCGCGCCCTGCTGGTGCTGGCAACCGCCGTTATGTTTCACTCCCGGCTGGACAGCCACTTGCGGGATATGCGCCCGGAGCTGGACAGCAGAAGTACGCCACCCAAGCCGTTTACCGGCGACTGGCCCCCACTGATGGCGCAGCGCTGCGCAGAATCGGATGACCCGGTGGGGGCGTTTCAGGACGCCTGGCATCTGATTCTGGCGCTGGACTACAAGCCAATCTTTGAAACCGGGCGGGCCGCGCTGGGTTCCTGTCCCCAGGACTCCGCTTTTACCGACGCCGTTCGGGAGACGGCACAGGCGGCTTTGGCGGTGGCGCGCAACATCGCCGGCCTGCGCCACGACCTGCTGGGGCGTATCTTTCATACCGTGCTGGATACCGCCCGCTATGACGGCTCTTTTTATACTACGACGCCGGCCGCTACCCTGCTGGCGGCCCTGGCAATCCGGGAAGATACCTGCGACTGGCAGGACCCGGACGCCATCGCGCGGCTGCGAATTACCGACCCTGCCTGCGGCACCGGCACGCTGCTGATGGCCGCCGCCGAACGTATCCGCGATTTAGCCCCCCAATCGGATGTTGATGAAACCGTCGCCAGCGCCCTTATTGAGCAGGTGTTCACCGGCTACGACGTGAACCTGACCGCTACCCACATGGCGGCCACCACCCTGGGCCTGTTGTCGCCAACCACGCAGTTCCGCAATATGAAAATTGGCCGCACCTTCCTCGGCGTGGATCACGCCGGCGACGCTTATCTCGGCTCGCTGGAGTTTCTCGACCGCCAGCCCATGCTGATGCCCTGGCCCAACGCGGCGCAAGCGGTTGCACAGGTCGATACCGGCGAACGAATGGTCGGCGAACCCGCCGACCTCGTAATTATGAACCCGCCCTTTACCCGCGACAGCCTGCGCCATGACCAGTTTGACGCCGCCACCGAGCGCAAAATCAAGGCGCGCGAAAAGGCCCTGTTCACCAACAAGCCGGTGCATCTATCCAGCAATGGCAACGCATTTATGGTGCTGGCAGAATACATCAGCAAGGCCGGTTCGGGGGCAGTCGCCGCAATACTGCCCATGGTTACGGCCACTAATGCGTCAGCGCTGGACATCCGCAAGTATCTGGCAGCGCACTTTCATATTGAAACAATCGTAACCTCGCACGACCCGGAGCGCATCTACTTTTCCGAAAATACCAGCATCGGAGAAATGCTGCTGGTGTGTCGCCGCTGGCCGGATGGCAAAGGGCCGAAGCCGGCAACGCGGATAGTCAATCTGGCGCGCAATCCGGCTACGCCGGCCGACGCAATCAGCGTGGCCTGGGCCATTTCCAACAATACTGTGGGCAGTCAGGGATATGGCACGGCGCAACAGTGGCCGGAGTCCAGAATCGCCAGCGGCGATTGGGGCTCGGTGCAGTTTCTTTCTCCGTACCTATGCCACGAATTCGCAAAAATCATCTCGCTCTAGCGAGATGATTTTTGCGAATTCGTCCCGCTGAGCCAAATTGCCGATATTGGGCCGGATGGACGAGGTATCAGAGGCAATTTTAACAAATCTATTCTGCCGGGGTCTGGTGGGATGGTTGCCTTGTGGGACCACAAGACTGACGTTACGCAGTCGATGGCGGCAACGGCCGATAGCAATATTGTCGCCAAGCCGGGAAAGGAGAGCGCAGCGCAAAGGCTTTGGGGGCAACGGGGCCGTATGCTGTTGCCAACACGTGTACGTCTTAATACTGTAAGGACGCTTAGCGTTAGACTTGAGACGCCGGCAATAGGTTCGGCTTGGGTGCCTTGCAAACCTAACTCGCCAAGTATTGACACTGAAATTGTAGAAAAGGCATTGTGCATTTATCTGAACTCATCCGTCGGTATCTTGGCGATGTTGGGCAACCGTTCGAACCGAACGCCAGCCTATCCGCAATTTTCGATGGACGATATGCACAAATTTATGGTGCCAGACTTTGCCGCCATCGGCGATGATGCAGTTGCACAGCTGGCCGCCGCCTACGACGACTACGCCGAGGACGTACTACTGCCACTGCCACAGATGAACGCCGACCCTATCCGCCGCGCCCTGGACATCGCCGTAGCCGCGGCGCTGGGTCTGGACGCCGAGCTGATAGCCACCATCCGCCGCAACCTGGCAATGGAACCGTCGGTCACGGGAAAGCGTTATTCAGGGGCCAGGCCGGCGGCGTAGGCGGGGGTATTGCCAGCACATAAATATGCTATTATTTGGGCACCATTCGACACAGTAAACCAGCGAAATTTGGAGCCAGTATGGCTGCGCACGATGTACAGAGCAGGCCCAACGCGAACGGCGTTTCGACGGTGGCAGAACCGACGCCGCCACCGCGTAAGGATGCCGGATGGTTCGTAGAGTTTTCCGATGTCCTTTCTGACCTGTCCGTTACCATGAACCAGGCCTTCCTTATCATCGGCGTCATCACCATTACCGCCACCGCGGTAGCCTACTGGGGCGCCTATACCGAACATTACTACATCGCCGTCGGCGCGATGGCGGTTTTCGGATTGTCGATGCTAGCCTGGACAATCGCTACTCTCCGTATGCTGTGGGTGGTTATATCAGGCTCCTATAGATGGTGGGCCAATCGGCGCAGCGGTTCGCCTGGCGAATTCACAGATAACGGACCAGGATAGATACAAACCAAATCACGATGGCGACCGGTAAGCCTATTGTGAAAGCTACATTGATATACTTGGCAATCTCCCGGGGGGTAAGGTCATCGTTCAATCCTCCCCGCACAATGGACACTAACCGCGGCAATAGCAGCGTGGCGGCAACCAATAAACTAATCTCAATCCCCAGGGAGATGGGCAGCAGCTCGATCAGGTCCAATAGCATTTCTGGCATTACTTTACTATTCACCGCCCGCGCACTGTAGCGTATCAATGCCCCCGCTGGATGGAGTGGCCCTTGCCATCACCCCCGCCCCCGCCCCAACCCCCAGCATCTCTGCCGCGCTCCCATCTACCATAATTATCTCAAGCCGGCCGTGGCTGCCCACCAACGCGCGCAGCCCGACGCCCGCAGGGTCATGGAAGGTTCGAGATAACCCGGCGATAGTGTGCCCGGCGATGGTGATAAACACGGCAGGATCGCCAACCACAGCGCCCAAGTCGGCCAAAATGCCGGCCGTAATATCGGTAATCAGGTTGCCGAAAGCATCGGCGTACACCACTTCACCCGAGACCACGTTGCCCTCCACCCTGGGAATCGGCAACCCCAGCGCGGCGACTCTGTTCACCGGCTCTCCCAACTCTACCGGAGGCACACCCCGCGATAGATGCGCCGCCACCGGAGCAAAAACGTCGCGACCGTGAAACGTGGCGCTCACCGGGTGCTTCCAGTAGGAGGGGTTGGTGAGTCGCCAGGCGCGACAACCGTCGGGCACGGGGCCGGATCCAGCGTGGGCAGCATCCCCAAACCCGGCATCGTACTGCCGACACACCAGCGTCAGCAGACCATTATCGGGAGCCAGGAACCGCGCGTCGGGTGTCTCCAGCAGAATGGCATCCCGCGCCGTGCCCACGCCCGGATCTACCACCGCTACAAAGATGCTGCCGTCGGGGAAGTGGCGGAACGAATCAGCGAGGACAACCGCGCCGTGCCGAATGTCCTGCGCGCCAATGCCGTGGGTAAGAGCAATGACGGCGACGTCTGGATTGATGCCGAGGATCGTGCCTCGCATCATGCCGACGTATGCGTCGGTCAGGCCGAAATCGGTGGCCAGCACGATGGGTGGAGCGGCCATCTCACCGACCACCGTGGCAGCGGGTGTGTCGTTGGCCGGCGCGGGCCAATGCTAGGTGAAGCGCGCGCTGAGGGTGGACACCACCAGGAAGACTACTATGAGGCCAATCGTCATCTGAAACAGCGTGCGTTCCAAGCCGCGGCGGGTGCGCACGGTGTTCTGCGCATTGCCGAAAAAACCGCTGCCCGACTCCCGCACCTGCGACAGGATGAGCAGCACCAACACAATGGAAACCAGAATTTGTACAACGTTGAAAAGGGTCATAAATATTCACCAGCGCGAACTATTCTATCACGCCAACACCGCGCCAATCTCGTGATTTTCAGTCCTTCTCAATTGCCCCAATTTCGATATTACGGCTTGCCTCGGAACCCACCAAACCCCAATCAATCCTGTACATCCTGTATATCCATGCAAAAAATATCGTTCCTACTCTACTGCCCACCCAGCCGCGCTTTCTCCTCTTCCAACCCTTCTTGCACCAGCCGCAAGGCCAGTTCGGGCTGCGCCTGTCCCTTGGTGAGCCGCATCACCTGCCCCATCAAAAAGCGGGCGGCAGTGTCCTTGCCGCTGATGTAGTCGGCCACGGCCTTCGGATTGGCGGCGATGGCCTCGGCAACCGCGGCCTCGATGGCCCCGGTATCGCTAATCTGACCAAGTCCCTGCTCCCGCACGATGTCGGCCGGCTCGCCCCCGGTGGCGTACATCTCTTCCAGCACCGTCTTGGCCAGCGATGTGGACAGCGTGCCATCGGCAACCAGCGCCAGCAGGTCGGACAACCGCTGCGGCGTAACCGGCGCTGCGTCGATTTCCCGATGGTCCTGATTCAGCAGCCGGGCCAGGTCGCCAAGCATCCAGTTGGCAACCTCCTTGGCCGTGGCGGGCCGGTCGGCGGCTTTAGCGTCCCGCAGCGCCAGCGTCGTCTCGAAGTAATCGGCCATACTGCGGGAACCCGCCAACAGGTCGGCATCGTACTCAGAGAGCGCCAAGTCGGCCCGAAAGCGCGCGCTGCGTTGGGGCGCAAATTCGGGCAACTCGGCTGCCAGCTCGGCCACTCGCTCCGGCCCGATGCGCAGCGGAGGCAAATCCGGCTCGGGAAAATAACGGTAGTCGTGGGCGTATTCCTTGCTGCGTTGGGAGACCGTTACCTCCCGCTCCTCAATCCAGCCACGCGTCTCCTGCACCACCACGCCGCCGCCCTCGATGACCTTGCGCTGGCGCTCCACCTCATACTCCAGCGCCTGATAGACGGCGTGGAAGCTGTTCATATTCTTGACTTCGGTGCGGGTGCCCAGGGTTTGGCTGCCGACGGGCCGGATGCTCACGTTGGCGTCGCAGCGGAAGTTGCCGTCCTGCATATTGCCGGTTGATACGCCCAGGTACTGCACGATGGAGTGCAGCGAGGTTAGATACTGGCGGGCCTCCTCCGAGGAGCGCAGATCGGGTTTGCTCACCACTTCCATCAAGGGCACACCGGAGCGGTTGACGTCCACCAGCGAGTAGCCCTCCCCACGGTCCTCGTGAGATGCCTGGGGAAAGTGCTGCAACTTTGCCACATCTTCCTCCAGATGCACCCGTTCCACGCCTATCCTGCGCCGTCCCAGGCCAAGTTGGGTATCGCCGTCAATCTCCAGAAACCCGTCCCGGGCCAGCGGCAGGTCGTACTGAGAAATCTGGTAACCCTTCATCAGGTCTGGATAGGGATAGTTTTTGCGGTCGAACTTGGTGAACTCGGGGATGCGGCAATGCAAAGCCAGCCCGGTCAGCACGGTGTACTCGACAGCCCGCCGGTTGATGACAGGCAACGCCCCCGGCAAACCCAGGCAAACCGGACACGTCCTGGTATTCGGCTCCGCAGCCTGATAATCAGCCGGACACCCGCAAAACATCTTGCTGCGGGTATGCAGCTGCACATGCACCTCAAGCCCAATAACCGTTTCGTATTGCATAAGCATTCCAGGAAGTTAGTAGACGCCCGACGCCCTAGCCGCCCTGTTCCGTTTGCAATCGGCGCAACTGTTCACGGAGTTCGGCGGCTTCGGCTTCGGCGGCGATGCGAGCAGCCTCCGATTCCTGCAAAGCAGCCTCCGATTCCTGCAAGTCCCGCAGGTACTCCCCGGTCTCCGGTATACGATACCGTAACCTACCCTCATCCCAGCACAAGTCCAGCCCCAGCGTTGGGCTGTGCCCCCATACCAGGCCGTCCGGCTCTTGGGCGTTGGAGAACCTCTCGTATTCGCCGTCTACCAGTCGCTCGCCTATCAGCGGCTCGCCGCAATAACGACTGCCCGGCGTCCAGTCATAACGCCAGTATTCGCCGACGCCGATTCGGGCATACAATTCTCTCTTTTCGACGTTATCCCGTCTTGCCGTGCTTCTCGACACAATCTCCAGCACGAAATCGGGCGCCTTGCCCACGCGCCAGATCAGGTAGGAATTCAAGGGCGGAATGAGGTCGTCAGTTACGCCGAACGCCACGTAACAGTCCGGTGCGACAACCGCCGCTGGATTGCCCTGCTCATAGTAGAGGAAAGTATCCCCGCTGATGATGACGTCGTAGCGCTGCTTCAGGTAGGCCCGCAGCACGGGGACGACCTGTGCGAATAGCGGCTCCTGTTCAAATCCGTCAGGCAAAGGCATACCGTCCGTTTCGGGGTAAAAAACGCCGTCGTCATCGTACAGGGTGATTTCGGGTGACCTAACTTTCGGCGGTGGTTTGGTAGTCATGGCAAACCTCGCAGGGCATACCGGGTGTGGAGAGCAGTATATCGCCCCCTACTCCTCATCCCCGTACTGCTCTTTCAGCATCTCCACCACTGCCGGGTCGGCCAGGGTGGTGGTGTCGCCCAGGGCGCGTCCTTCGGCCACGTCCCGCAGCAATCGGCGCATGATTTTGCCGCTGCGCGTCTTGGGCAGCTCGGCGGCGAAGTAAATGTCATCCGGCCGCGCCATCGAGCCAATCTTGCCCGCCACGTGCTGCTTCAGCTCAGCAATCACGTCGTCGGAAGCGGCCACCTGGTCTTTCAGCGTAACGAACGCCACAATGGCCTGCCCCTTCACCTCGTGGCTGCGCCCGATGCAGGCGGCTTCGGCAACCTTCAGATTGTCCACCAACGCCGACTCCACTTCCATGGTGCTGATGCGGTGCGCCGACACGTTAATCACGTCGTCCACCCGACCCAGCAGCCAGAAATAGGATTCTTCGTCCAGCTTGGCTCCGTCGCTGGTGAAGTAGATGCCCTCATAGTTCGACCAGTACTGCTCCACGAACCGCTCCGGGTCGCCATAGATGCCCCGCAGCATACTCGGCCACGGCTGCCGTATGACCAGATAGCCGCCGCCGCCGGGTCCAACCTCGTTGCCCTGCTCGTCCAGGATGGCGGCGTCGATGCCGGGGAAGGGCTGCGTCGCCGAGCCGGGTTTCAGCGTGGTGATACCGGGCAAGGGCGATATGAGCACCGAGCCGGTTTCCGTTTGCCACCAGGTGTCCACCACCGGACACCGACCGCCGCCGATGTGCTGCCAGTACCAAACCCATGCCTCCGGGTTGATGGGTTCCCCCACCGACCCGAGCAGTCGCAGCGACGACATATCGTGGCGCTGCGGATACTCCTCGCCCCAGCGCATGAACGTGCGGATGGCCGTGGGCGCCGTGTAGCAGATGGTGCAACCGTATTTCTCCACGATGGCCCAGAACCGGTCCCGGTCGGGATAGTCGGGCGAGCCCTCATACATCACCGTCGTTGCACCGTTGGCCAGCGGGCCGTAAATAATGTAGCTGTGCCCCGTAACCCAGCCGATGTCGGCGGTGCACCAGTACACGTCATCTTCCTTCAGGTCGAAAATCCACTTGGTGGTGGCATAGGTGCCGGTCATATAGCCGCCGGTGGTATGGACAATCCCCTTGGGCTTGCCCGTGGTGCCGCTGGTGTACAGCATGAAGAGCATATCTTCGCTGTCCATCGGCTCCGGGTCGCAGGTCAACGGCTGGTCGGCCACCAGGTCGTGCCACCAGATGTCGCGGCCGGCCTGCATCTGATCGTCGGCATGAGCGGTGCGGCGCACCACGACGACGTGCTCCACCGGAGTTTCGCCCTCCACCGACGCATCGGCGTTGGTCTTAAGCGGGATGATGTTGCCCCGCCGCCAGCCGCCGTCGGCGGTAATCATCACCTTGGACTGGGAATCCTCGATACGGTCCCGCAGCGACTCCGCGCTGAATCCGCCGAACACGATGCTGTGCGGCGCGCCGATGCGGGCGCAGGCCAGCATGGCGATGGCCAGTTCCGGCACCATGGGCAGGTAGATGGTTACCCGGTCGCCCTTCTCCACGCCCAGACTCTTCAGTCCATTGGCGAACTTGCAGACTTCCCGGTAAAGGTCGCGGTAGGTGTACACCTGCCAGTCGCCGGGTTCGCCTTCCCAAATGATGGCTGCCTTGTTTTTGCGCGGCCCGTTCAGGTGCCGGTCGATGCAGTTATAGGACGCATTGAGTTGGCCGCCCACAAACCACTTGGCAAAAGGCGCGTCCGACCAGTCCAGCACGGTATCCCAGGGTTTGAACCAGTCCAGCTCACCGGCCCACCCTGCCCAGAACGCCGGCGGGTCGCGCCGCGCCTCTTCGTACACGCCGGGGTCGCTGATGTTGGCCTGGGCCACGAAATCGGCCGGCGGCGGATAGGTGCGGTCTTCCTGCAACAGGGCCTCAAAAGCGCCGGTATTCTGAGTCATGGTAAAGAACCTCCGGGGCGGGAAAATGTCAGGATTTGATACCGCAGATATTAGCACACCCGGCGGCCGGCGGACTGCCCGGCTCCGCTACTCCGCTTCCTCAAAGTATTGCTATGGATGTTGCCGGCAAAGGGCAGTGCGGGCAATGCCAGCATGGTAAAATTCGCTTACCATAAGACCCTTGCGGAGGCCCAGGAATATCCGGCAGCAGCAATCGCCGCATACGAGCGGATGCACGGCGAATCGGGAGAGGTTGCAATGACAACATCTATAACGACATCCCCACTGCCGCCGGCGCGGCCATTCAGCCCGGAAGAGTGCGCGGTTTTGGTACGGGCCAACATCATCGCCGCAGGAGAGTCAGCCGCCGTGCTGGCTGGCGCCCGCCTTTTCACTGTGGAAGAATACCTGGCCATGGAAGTGGCCGGCATCCTGCACGAAGACGACCGCATTGAATTGATTGACGGAGTGATAATCGTTATGCCGCCCATCGGCGATCCTCACGAGGTTAGCACTGACTGGCTTACCAGGCTGCTCGTTCCGCCCCTGATCAACCGGGCAATAGTGCGGGTGCAGGGGGCAATCCGCCTGAACAACCGCAGCGCCCCGCAACCCGACATTGCCGTGTTGCGGGAACGCCCTTTGAGCGAGGTAGGGCCGTATTTCCCACCGGATGTGTACTTGGTCATCGAGGTTGCCGACAGTACGCTGGCCTACGATCGCGGCGCGAAGCTGGCACGGTACGCCGCCGCCGGCATCCCAGAGGTGTGGGTTGTGAACCTGCGGGCGCGGGAAGTGACAGCCTATGCCGACCCGTCCGGCTCCGAGTACACGACTGTCCACACTTACCGGGTCGGCGCGAGTATCAGCCCGCAAGCCTTCCCCGACCTGGCCCTGGCGCTAGACGACTTTGTGCCACCTGCTACCGGGTAGCGTGGGGAGACACCCTGCTCTCGAATATGTCCGTATCGGAACAGAAATCGCTGCCGACCAACGGGCGCGCAGCGGATTGGGAGAAGACGCAATGACGACAACAACGACGTCCATGCCGCCGGCGCGACCGTTCAGTCCACAGGAGTGCGCGGCCATGGCGCAGGCCGGCATCATTGACGCCGCCGAGCAGGCCGATGTCCTGGCTGGCCGCCATCGCTTCACGGTGGACGAGTACCTGGCTATGGAAGTGGCCGGAATCCTGCACGAGGACGACCGCGTTGAACTGATGGACGGAGTGATAATCATTATGCCACCGATTGGCCTCCGCCACGTGGGTGGCACTGACTGGATGAATACGCTGCTTGTTCCACCGCTGATAGGGCAGGCGACGGTGCGGGTGGGCGGCCCCATCTACCTGAACGACCGCAGCGCGCCCCAGCCAGACTTTGCCCTGGTACGGTGGAACCCCCCCGGTTCCGGCGTGACCGGGCGGACGATGCCGGAGGACGTGTATCTGGTTATTGAATTCGCCGACAGTTCGCTGGCCTATGACCAGGGCCCGAAGCTGGCGCGGTACGCCGCCGCCGGCATCCCAGAGGTGTGGGTTGTGAACCTGCGGGCGCGGGAAGTGACGGCCTATGCCGCCCCGTCCGGCTCCGAGTACACGACTGTCCACACTTACCGGGTCGGCGCGAGTATCAGCCCGCAAGCCTTCCCCGACCTGGCCCTGGCGCTAGACGACTTTGTGCCACCGGCCGAAGAGACACACTGACCCGGCAGCGCGCCGAAGACGGTTACGGCATAGCCCCGTACCACCGTCCCACTATCTCATCCACCGTCGCCGCAACTTCGTCAGCTACATCTGCCTTGAACGCAGCCACCAAATGGCAGATGCCCAAGTCTGTACCCTCACAGCCGTCCGCATCGTCATCCCGCAGCGATTTCAGGTAGAGATTGCGGAAGCCTTGCCGGAAGGTTTCCTCGCCCAGGGTGTGGTACAAGTCCAGGAAAAAGGCCTCTCCCAGCGAGTAGTTGCAGTTAAATCCTGCGGTCTCCAGATTTTCGGGTTTCCGAGCTTCCAATTCGGCGATCGTTTTGACTGAAGCGCAAGGGTTGTTGGTAGATTCCACCGGCTTTTCAACGCGCGCGTTTTCGGAGATGGAACCGAGTATTTCGGCGGCTCCTTCGTCGATCCAATTCTGATTGCTGCCGCCCCAATAGTAGTGGGCAACCTCGTGAGCAATGATGTGAGGTGTAGAGTCCCACCGGTAACCGTTCTCTACGTCGTATAGCAACTGCATCGCCATGTGTGTGCCGAAGTTGGTTCCTCCAGACCCGGTAAACACCGCATCGTCATACAGCAGAGCGATGTAATTGGTGGGCAAGGGCTCGCCCATGAACTCGTCTATGGTACGGACGCTGTGCTCCAGAAAATCCATGCTGGGGGTCACCTGGTCTCGGATTCGGATGATAGCCAGCAACACCTCGCCGGACGAGGGCAAGTTGATCAGCCGTTCTTCCAGATACACTCCGGCGCCGCGCAACAGGAAGTCCACCGATTCCGGACGGTACTTATGTGTGCCAGCGAGCAGCGCGACGATTTTGGCCTCTTCGTCAGTGATTCCGTCGCTGAGCTTGGGGTGCGACATTATTTCCAGAAAATTATCTTCATCACTGCGCTCAAGTCTTGCCAAAGACCGCACAGCCAGGGCATCTGCACTTTCGACGCTTCCCAAAAACGGCATCCCAAGTATCTGGATTGCTGTTTCAATAATATTCTGCCGGATAGCATCATTCTCTATCCATACCATCCAGTAGAGGTATCGGATAACTGCCGCTTCATCTGAGCTTATTCCATCAGCAACCCAAGACTGCTGCAAGATTGCCGAAGGTAAATCAGGACCGTAGAACGACAACCAACGCACGGATTCGACGGCGGCGGTTTCATCATCAGTAATATTGTCTTTTAGCCAGGATTGGTCCAGCAGAGCGTTGAATGTGGCCGGATACCACCGTGCGCACGCAACCAACATCTCGGCGGCGGTGCGTTCATCATTGTCGATGCCGTCTGCAACCCAGGGCAGTTCCCTGATTTCTGCCGCCCGCGCCCGTTTGTTTCGTTCCAGCCAGGCGCCGTTTTCCAGTCCGGCGATAGGACTCGGCGGCCTGGGCGTGCTGGTCGGGCGCGGGGTACGCGTCGGCCCGGGCGTGCGGGTTGGAGTGGGCTGCAGCGTAGCCGTAGGCAGCGGCTTGGGCGTAAATGTAGGCGCCGGTGTGTACGTCGGCGGAACCGGCGTGCTGGTGAGCGTCGGCTCCGGTGTGGCCGTGGGCGTCGGTGGCGCAACCGTAGCCGTAGCAGTGGGGGATGGCGTGTCGGTTGGCGCTGATGTTGGCGTCTGAACCGCCGCCGGCTCCGGGGCTGTACAGGCCAACGCGGTCGAAGTCAGCATCAAACCAACTGCCGTCAGCAGCAACGACACCGCGAAAATCTTTCGTGTACTCATAGCGAATCCTCTCTTGCGACGAAAGCGTAGCCGCGCGACGTACTAATCGCCGCATCGAAACATCACAGCGTGAAGGATGCACTGGGCTACTCTCTACCCTCCACGTAGCCGGTGCAGCTGCTCCCGAAGGTCCGCCGCTTCCGCTTCGGCGGCCTGGCGGGCATTCTCGGCGACCTGGCGGGCATTCTCGGACGCTCGCAAAGCATCGACCTGCTCCTGGCTGGTGGGCAGGTACTGGCCGGCCGACGGATCGTAAAAGTGCAGCACGGCCTCGGCCCAGCACAAATCCAGCCCCAGCGTCGGGCTGTGCCCCCATGGTCGTCCATCCGCCGTGGTTTCCAGCGGGAATCGCTGGTATTCACCGTTCACCAGCCGCTCTCCCACCAGCCGCTCCCCATAGTGCTTGCTGTCCGGAGTAGGATCGTAGCGCCAGTATTCACCAATGCCGATCTGGGCGTACAGCGTCCGTTTGTACCCGGTATCCCGCCGGCCGGTGCTGCTCGACCCGATTTCCAGCGCAAAGTCCGGCGGCTTGCCCACGTCCCATACCCAGTATGAGTTGTGCCGTGCGACAGCCTCCCTACTCACCCCGAATGCTACGTAGCAGTCGGGCGAAATCGAACGGCGCGGATTACCCATTTCGTAATAGATGAACGTGTTGCCGCTCGTTACCACATCAGAGCGGGAGCGGAAATAATTCTGAACTGCCCACCTGATTTCCAGGTACGGCATATCCTGCTCAAATCCGTCGGGCAACGGCTCACCATCCGAGTCGGGGTAATAATTACCCTCATCATCATACAACCGATATGCGGGCCGTGGTTTCGTAGTCATGGCAAACCTCCGGTTAGTGAAGACGATGGTAGCACAGTGCGCGGATTTCCGCGCCGCCAACTCGCAGCGGTGATATGCCGTACAATCTGCGGCGATGCCTGCCACTGCTGAACCGGAAACCGCTACGCTGACGGCCCGCCTCCGCTGGCGCACTCTCATTATGGGAGCCGCTGCCGCCTTGGGGATGACGCTGGCCTCGCTCGACTTTTCGGTCAACGTGGCCCTGCCCGCCATCCGCGATGCGTTCAGCGCCGACCTTGCCTCCGTGCAGTGGGTCATCGTCGTGTTCATCGCCACCCGCGCCGGGTTGGCGCTGGGGTCGGGCGCGTTCGCCGACCGCTTCGGCCTGCGCATGGTTTACCTGTTTGGCACCGTAACCTATATCGTCGCCATGCTGTGCCTCACCATGTCGCCGACGCTGCCGGCCATGGTAGGGTTTCGCGTACTGCAAGCCATCGGCACCGGATGTCTGTACAGCACCGCGCCGGCCATCGCCGCCGCCATCTTCCCCGAGCGCCGGCGCGGTCTGTCGATGGGATTCACCTCAGCCAGCCTGGCCTTCGGCATGGTCGCTTCGACGCTGGCCGCCGGGCCGCTGGTGCAAATCTACGGATGGCAGGCGGTGTACGCCGGGCGCATCCCGCTGGCGGCGCTGGCGTTAGCCACCGGATTGATGGCCGTGCCAGGCCGGTTATCCGCCGAACCCACCAGCCGCAAGTTCGACATCTGGGGCGCGGCATTGGTGCTGGCGCTGCTGCTCTGCTTCATTATCGGTTTGCGACTCGGCCAGGCCATCGGGTGGACATCGCCGGTCGTCATCACGCTTTTGGTTTTGACACCCATCGTGTTGGCCGGGCTGGTTTGGGTGGAAAATCACGTCGAATCGCCGGTGCTGCCGGGGGCGCTGGTCAGGCTGCGGGGCTTCCAGACCGCCACCGTCGCTATGTTCCTGGGACACTTCGCCCAGTTCGTCATCTGGTTCATCTTCCCCTTCTACATCACCGACTCGCTGGGCCGCGGCCCCATCACGCTGGGGTTGATGCTGGCAGCCCTATCCAGCAGCAACATCGTGTCGGCGCCGGTGGGTGGATGGCTGTGCGACCGCTGGGGAGTCCGGCCCGTCGGAGCGTTGGGGCTGGCCGGCGTGGCCACCGGCTTGCTGTCGATGTCGCTGCTCGACGCCGAGTCGGCAATCTGGCACCCGGCGGCGACCATCGCGGTGGTCGGCCTGGGCGTCGGATGGTTCCAGTCGGCGGCCTACGCGCTCATGCTGGGCAGCGTCTCGCCCGAACGATACGGCACCGCCTCCGGAGCAATGTCCCTCGCTCAGGCATCCGGCACCGTCCTGTGCGTCGCCGTAGTCGGCGCCATTTTCGCCGCCCTCACTGACCAATACACCGGAGTTCGGGGGACCAGCGCCGCCGAAGCATTCCTGCTGGCTTATGCTGCGGTTTTCCGCATCGGAGCCGCCACCGCCGCCGCCGCCGCCATCTGGTTCGCCCTGATGGCGCGCCAGCCAATCCTTCCCGGAGCGCATGACCCGCCGTAACCCAACGGCAAGCGAAATCCCGCCCTTCCTCTGAAGGCCATTATGTCTCAAGACCCTTACCATGTGGGTGCGCGTGAGTCATTTAAAACCCGTTGCCTCCGCCGGCGTCGTGTATAATGCGCCGCATCGGTAAACTTGCCGTTATGTCAGAGACGAATGTCCGCGCTTCCACCACTCCGACACTCCGAATTTGAGGAGAGTATCCGATGGCACAGGCAGTAGGCGCCAGTCAATCACCTTCCGGCGTGCAGGACGCCCCACCCCGCACCAGGGGCTCGGTGATGGCTACCACGCTGGTGGGCGCCCACGCCTTCGAGCACCTGTACGCTCACAGCATACCAATCATCATCCTGGCGATTATTGCGGAGTTCGAGCTGGGAGCGTTGAGCGTTGGGGTTGTAGTTGCCATCCGTTCCATTTTTGGCGGTGTTACCAGCACTGCCGGCGGATTTTTGGTTGACCTTTTCCACCATCGGGTGGCTTGGGTGCTATCCATAAGTACCTTTATGATTGGATTGGGCTATTTGCTCATGTCCATCGCGCCGTCGTATGCGCTCATCTTGTGCGCCCTGGCGCTGGGTTCCATGGGCAGCGCGTTATGGCATCCGCCGGCGCTGGGATTGCTGGCCCGCCGCTTTCCCGAGCGGCGCGGGCTGTTTATCTCCATGCACCGGTCAACGGGCAGCATTGGAGACGTGATTGGCCCGCTGGCCGCCGGCGCGCTGATCGCAGGAGCGCTCACCTGGAGCGGTGGTGCGGGAGAGGGGGCAGTCCAGGTTTCCTGGGCACTGCCGTGGGGCACCGTAGATTGGCGTTACATTCTGGGATTCAGCACCCCGGTCATGTTCATCGCCACTGTTGCGATTTTCTTCCTGCTGCGCAACGCCGGCAGCGAGCGTCCCATCAACGTGGACGTGGCCGCAAGGATTCGCACGAATTGGGCCGGCATGAAAGATGCTTTCCGCGGCACGGGTATGTGGGCCATCTTCACCGTGTCAGCGGTGCGGGGCATGGCCGACCGCTCTCTGGTGTTTCTGGTGCCGCTGTACCTGATTAGAGCGCTGGGCGTCGACGAGTTTCAGGCGGCGGTCCACGTCATGCTGATGGTGTTGCCGGGTATCTTGTTCGGCCCGCTGATCGGCTTGCTGTCCGACCGTATCGGCCGCCGTCCGCTGATCGTCTTCATCATGGCAGTCACCACTGTGCTCACGCTGGCTATCATTCTGGTGAGCGGCGGCGGATACACCCTGTGGATTACAATATTCGTGGCGATTTACGGGATGCTCAATTTTTCGGTGAACAACCTGACCCAAGCCGCCGCCGCAGACATTGCTGCCGACCGCCGGCTTGAGTCCAGTTTCCTGGGCCTGATGTGGGGCAACAACACCCTCTTCGGCGCAATCGCAGCTTTTATGATATTCGGCCCGGTGGAGTGGCTCGACTGGCAGTATGGGTTCTACATCGCCGCCGGTATCTACTTCGTCGGATTCCTGGTCTCGCTGTTGATTCCCGGCAAGCCCCGCGCCCCTGTGGCCGTGGCAGTCCCCGCGTAACGGTCGGTCGTTCAACCTTTGGGTATGGCATCGGAAACGGCTACCGCAACGCCGGGTGCGGAAGGCCGTCGCACCAAAAACGGTGTGATGGCCACCACCGTCATCACTGCCCACGGTTTCGAGCATCTGTTTTCCAACACCATCCCGCTGCTCACCACGCAAATCGCCCTTGACCTGGAATTGACCACTCTGCAGGTGGGGGCAATCGTCGCCGTGCGTTCGGCCTTTGCCGGCATCACCAGCGTATCCGGCGGGTTCCTGTCCGATCTGTTCCATCACCGGGTGGCCTGGGTGCTGTCCGCCAGCGCCTTTCTGAGTGGCGTAGGGCTGCTGCTGATGGCCTGGTCACCGTCATACGCGCTGATATTGATGGCGCTGGCGCTGGCGTCATCGGGCGCGGCGCTGTGGCACCCGCCGGCGCTGGGATTGCTGGCCCAGCGGTTCCCGACCCGGCGGGGATTGTTCATCTCCATGCACCGCGCCACCGGCGGGGTGGGGGATGTTTTGGGCCCAATGGCCGCCGGTATATTGCTGCTCGGAGCGTTGCAGTGGGAGGCCGCCGATGGTGTCGTCGTTGGCCGGCAACTCGGTTGGGAACCCATCGGCTGGCGCTGGATCCTGGGGTGCAGCGCGCCCGTGATGCTGTTTGCCGCCTTTGTCATCTATGGACTGCTGCGCCACGCCGGCAACGCGCCACCCATCAACCTGGACCTGGTGCAACGAATCCGGGCGCAGGTGCAGGGCACCAGGGTGGCGTTCCGGGGCACGGGAATGTGGGCCATCTTCGCGGTGTCGGCGGTGCGGGGCATGGCCGACGGTTCGCTGCTGTTCCTGGTGCCCCTGTATATGACGCAGGCGTTGGGGGTCAACTCGTTCGTGGCGGCGGTACACCTGGCGCTGGTGGTTGGCCCGGCCATCGTAACCGGCCCACTGATTGGGGCGTTGTCGGATCGGGTCGGTCGCAAGCCGCTGATCGTGTTCCTGATGGCATTCACCACGGTTCTGACGCTGGCCATACCGCTAACCGGGCAGGGTTATTCCATCTGGCTCACCGTATGTATCGCGCTGTACGGCCTGCAGCATTTCACCGTTATCAACCTCACGTCCGCCGCTGCTGCGGATGCTGCCGCGCGCTACGGGCTGGAGTCCAGTTTCCTGGGGCTGATGTGGGGCAACAACGTGCTGTTTGGCGCGGTGGCGGCTCTGGTTATTTTCGGCCCGCTGGAGTGGCTCGGCTGGCAGTATGGATTCTTCATATCGGCCGGCATCTACTTCGTGGGCCTGCTGGCCTCACTGCTGATTCCCGGCAACCCGCGCGCGCCGGAAGCCGTAGCCGTGCCGGCCTAACGGTGTTTGGTTCTACCCAGATGACCGCCGCACGCGCCGCTGGACTGCTGCTGCTGCTGACCGCACTGGCCACGGCCATCTCGGTGCCGGCCCGCCTCATGGCCGACGCCGATCAGCCCACGCTGTCGGAGTCCCTTTGGGCCATCGCGAGTAACAACACTCCGTACCTGATTGGCGGAGTGGCGCGATTGGTTTCCGGACTGGCGCTGCTGGGCGCGGCGTGGTTCCTGTGGCGCTCCCTGCGCGGCCACCATCCGGCGGCAGTTGGTATCTCAGCCGTCGTGTTGGTCGCATCCGGGTTGATCACGGCAATATCAGGACTGTGCGCCGTCGTACTGGCGGCGTCGGTGCCCGATGTGGGCCCGGTTGCCGTTCTGATTCGCGAAGGTTGGGAAGAATCGTTGCGACCCTGGGCCAACGCCCGCCGGTTCACCGGCACGCTGGGGTTCACTCTCGCCGGCGTCGGCCTGATCGCCCTCGGCACCGTTCTGTGGCGTATCGGCGGCCGGCTCAAAATCGCCGCCGTTGCCGACCTGATTATCGGCGTAGCCATGCTCTTCATCTGGATCGACGCCGCCACCGCGGTGCATCGCATCTCCGGCATCGCCTTCCTGCTCTGGCTCATCATCGGCGGCATCTGGCTGGTGGTCGGCTGGCTAAAACCACCCCAACAATCCCCTCTCCTTTCTTGATGGGAAAAGGCGAGGGGAGAAGGTCAGAGCCGGCCCCGGGCTTGACCCGCCGGTGAGGTTGAAATCCCCAACCTATCATCCTGCGTACCCGGTCTATCCTGTCTATCCTGTCCATCAATGTAAATTCCCGAACCCGGAGGAACCATGGCAACCCGCGATGACAACCTGACCACCGTGCACCGCATCCGCGCTGAGCTGTCCGCCCTGCTGGACGGCATGGACTACTGCCTGGACTGGAAGGACGGCGACGGCTGGTGCGCCCGCGAGGTTCTGTACCACCTGGTGGACACGCCCGAGGGTGGTATCGGCAGCATCATCGCCGGTGTGCTGGACGGCACCCGCCCGGAAATTACCATCTTGCCCGACATCAGCAACGTAACGCCGGAGCGCCTGGCCGCCGACCTGGATGAAGCGCTGGCCGGCCCCCTGTCCATCCTGCAAACCGCCGAGGACGCCATCGCCGCCGCCGCCGACGCCGACTTCACCGAGCGCACCACTTTCGCCCACCTGCCACACCGTGGCATCGACGAGATTCGCACCGCCCAGTCCATCATCGACGGGCTGGAGCGCCACTGGGGAGAACATCTGGGCCAGCTGCGGGAGATTCGCGAAGCCCTCGGTATGTAACCCTGCCGTCACCCCAGAGAGGAGAGGCCTCTGCGAAATCTGTCATTGCGAGGAGCTCCCACCCTCACCTGTCATTGCGAGGAGCGCAGCGACGTGGCAATCTCGTTGGGGTTGAACACACGTCGGCAAACTACCATTGCTACGGCGACGAGATTGCCACGCTTCGCTCGCAATGACAATGTGGGTATGCATGAGGTCATCGACACGATTGACACCCCGCAACGGCGTGGTTATATTTTGCCCAATACCAACGCTGGAATGGAGGAGAACGATTATGGTGACACAGAGAGGACGACAAAACGTAGAGGCCGGCAACGTTGCTTTCGTTGTCCAGCATGAACTCTGGGACGGCAACATCCAGGACCATTCCGACCAGGGCGTCGTGATTCTGGTCCAGGTGGGCGACGAAACCGCCCTGCGCTTCAACTGCTTCGACATCGAGCGCAGTTATGTCTATGCTCCCGACGGCAAGAACGTGCAGTACCGCATGGACCATACCGTCGACGGCAACCCCATTGGGTGGTCGGTCAGGACGATTAAAAGCAATCTGGCCGCCATGCTGACGACGGCCGGCTTTGCTGACGCCGCCGCTGCCGTGGACATGGGCGCCGTCAACCAGGCGCTGGCAGAGGTGGACGCGCTGGCCCGAGCCAAGTTCGCCGCCGAGCGCAACACCGTCAAGCACAACCGGGGCACCGACATCATCGAGGCTGGCAACATCCGCTTCGGTCTGGAGATGCGGCGGCAGGGCTCCGGTGACGGTGGGCTGGCCATCCACGTCCTCAGCGAACTGGCGGGCAACACGGGCCGCGTGTTCACCGAGGAGACCGAGCTGCTGGCCTTCGACTGCTTCCGGGACGACCCGCACTACCACTACGGCCCGCGCAACAAGAACCACCGCATCTTCTGGGACAAGACCCTGGTTCCCGACCCGCTGGACTGGTGTCTGGAGCAGTTCAACAACAAGAAGTTGAAGGCGATGCTGGAACGCGCCGGCTACCCCGGCGTGGCCGCCGACCTGGACGAAGACCTGGTCGCCGCAGTAATGCCGAAGGTGGCAGCTCGCGCCCGCGAAATGCAGGACAGCGGCATCCCCGCCGAGGTTACGCCCAACCTGGTGCAGTAAACCGACGCCGGCAAACTCGGCAACGCCAGCTCAGGCAACGCAACGCCAGCAGAAACCGCCGCGGGGCAGCAACCCTGCAGCGGTTTCTGCGACCCATCCGCCGGCGTTGGGATTGGGGGTCGAACGAACATGGATGGACAGGATATACAGGATGGGGTTTCGACTACCGCTGCGCGAGCAAACATCCAAACCAACCCTTTCCGTCATACCAACCCCCATCCGTCATTCCCGCGAAAGCGGGAATCCAGCAGGGTCAGCGGAGAGCAACCAATAAATCCTGTCCATCCTGTATATCCATGTTAATGCCGTCCCCCGGTTTCCGAAGGGTGGTGACGGTTGCGTGTTGCCGTGCGTTGCCGGTTCCCATAGAATTTGCCTATGCCTGACTACCCACACATTGACCGATACCGCCAGGACTCGCAGGAAATGATCGACTATGGCGGTTCGGATAATGCATCTACGGTTCCCTGCGCCCCGTTTACCGTTACCTACTCCCTCCCCAGCATTTGAGATTTACCAGCTTTTAGATTGATTGCGAGCGATGCCCGTACAAATTCCACATCCCTTCCCGTACCAGGGGAGTAAGCGCAATATAGCTCACCAAATACTACCGTACCTACCGGCTGATACGGAGCGATTGATCGAGCCATTTTGTGGGTCTGCGGCATTTTCAATCGCGGCAGCGGCTCATGGACTTATCGGAAAGTTCGTCCTCAATGACATAGACGCATCATTGATGAAGCTGTGGTCAGCGATTTTAGAGCGGCCCGGTCGATTGATAAATGAGTATGAGCAACTTTGGACCGACCAGCATCAGGACCGCAAAGAGCATTTCAATCGAATCCGCTCTGAATTCAACACGACACACCAACCGCATCATTTGCTGTACTTGTTGGCGCGGATCGTCAAGGGTGCAGTAAGGTATAGCTCAGAAGGGCTATTCAATCAGAGCCCAGACAACCGCAGAGCCGGTATGCGACCTGCGACTCTGCGGCGTCAAATTTTCGGCGTTTCAGCGTTGCTGGCGGGGAGGACGGCGCTTTCTGCATTGGATTTCAGGGACGTCGTGATGACAGCGACGCCGTTAGACGTGGTGTACATGGATCCGCCGTATCAAGGAATTTCCTTCGCAAGAGACCATCGTTATTACAGAGGGCTTACCTACAATGAATTTGCAGATGTTCTTGCGGTAATGAACTTGAACTGCATCTCTTACATCGTCAGCTACGATGGTCGCACTGGAGAGAAATATCACGGCAAGCCACTCCCGGCATACCTTTGCTTGCAGCATTTAGAAATCCATGCGGGGAAATCGAGTCAAGCTACGCTTCTAGGCCAAGACCGTGATACGGTTGAGTCCTTGTATTTGTCTCCGGCTCTCGTCAAGCGCCTGGAATCAAGCGAAGTCGGGCTTTTGCAGTTAAGCGTTGCCGGAGCCAGCGGGTTTATGGGATGAATGAGCCGAACTTCCCGCCAGAGTTCCTCGAGTTGCTACGTAGCGTCCAAGCGCGCCGTCCCAAGACTGTGATTGATCATATCCTCGAACACGGGTTCGTCACTACCGAGGAACTCCGGGACCTCTATGGATACAATCATCCGCCCAGAGGAGCGCGGGACGTGCGAGAGCTTGGAATTCCGCTGGAGACTTTTCGGGTTACAAGCTCTGATGGCAGGTCAATTGGCGCTTATAGATTTGGCGACCCTGTCGCACAGCGATCGGCATTGCTATCAGGACGGACGGTTTTATCCGCGACAATCAGGAATGGGCTCATCGAGAGATTCGGCGCTCGCTGTAACATATACCTTGAAGAATTTCCCGAAAGGGAACTTCAGATTGACCATCGTATTCCGTTCGAGATTGCAGGCGATGATGGCCCATCAAACGATTTAGACGACTATATGCTATTGTGCCCATCGGCGAACCGGGCAAAATCGTGGAGCTGTGAGCATTGCGAAAATTGGCAAGCACGGGATGCAGATATATGTCGGTCCTGCTACTGGGCTTTCCCCGAGAGCTATACCCATGTCGCCATGCGGGAAATCCGTCGGCTCGACATCATCTGGTCGGGTGATGAAACGGTGGAGTACGGTAGCCTCGGCGAAGCAGCGCGCGATGCCGGCCAAGAACTGCCTGATTTCGTCAAGGCAGTACTTCGTCACCATCTTGAAACGCGATAGTCCTCACGCGACTATTTGGAAACTATCGCAGCACGAATCACGGTAACGGACACTGACACCCACACTATCCAAGTTCAACACCTACCGCTTCGCCGACTACAAGGAGCGGGTCATCGACCTGCTGCAGCGCGTCTGCACGGTAAGCGTGGCAACCATGGCCATCGTGGACGCGATGGGTAAATAACATGGATGGACAGGATGAACAGGATATTTTCATGCTGCCGCCAAATCCTGTATACCCGGTGCATCCATGTCAAACACGTTCCGGTCGGCGTGTGAAACGTTTGAACTCCAGCTTCGGGTTGACAAAGTTGATCAGCAATCCCACCTGCACACCAGTGGCGTTGAGGTAGTTGATTATTTGGGCTTGGTGTTCAGGTGCGATGGCCTTAACCGCCTTCAGTTCCACGATGACTTTTTCGTCGACAAGCAGGTCGGCATAGAACCTTCCCACCGTTTGCCCACGAAATGCCACCTCGACAGGTTTTTGCGTTTCGACCGCGATCCCAACATCGGTTAGCGCCAGCTCCAGGGCCGCTTCATACACAGATTCCAGGAACCCGCTGCCCAATTCATTGCTGACTTCAAACGCGCAACCAATAATCTTCCGCGTCAAATCGGAATATAGCTGGGCATCCGCCATCCTCCCCTCCCAAATCGGAAACTAACATGGATGAACAGGATATACAGGATTTGGCTGCAACCACCAAATATCCTGTGCATCCTGCAGGGCAATCGCGTCTTATCCGAGGAGTACTTTTAGTAGGTAGTCTTCACGCCAACCGGCGTTGAGCCGTTTGCCCTGGATGCCCACTTTGATGCTGTTTTCGTTTTTCAGTAGATTGTGGGAGATCTGACGCAGGGTGGCCAGATTCTGCGGCCCGTGGTCTTTGCGCACTCGGCACTGATCTTCTCGAAAGGTTACATCCAAAGTCCAGTGCAGTGAGTTCTCGATGCTCCAATGGCTCCTGACGGCAGCCAGCAGTTGTCCTGCTGGGGCTGGCAGGCTGCTGATGTAGTAGCGAGGTTGACTGATCGCGCCGGCTGCGGTCTCACGATGGCCGACCACTTTGATGGCGGCCTTCAGTTGGGGCCATTGCCCGTGAGGGTTGATGTAGTCCAGGCAGTCCGTCGCGGTGATGGTCCAGCATTCCCGCCGTTCCACCCGTCCGTGTCCCTTGTTCACGGTCTGGGAGTAGTCGTAGGGCACCCCGTCAAAGCCCAACGCCTCCGCCCCCTCGAACAGGTCTCGGATGCCCTCGTGGAGTTGACCCTGGTTCTCCTTCACCGCCAGGACGTAATTGGCCCCGCCGTCTGTGATCTGCTGGGCAATCTCCCGCTGGCAGCCCATGGCGTCAATGGTCACGATGCAGCCGTGCAGATCCAGCAAGTCCAGCAGTTGGGGAATGGCGGTGATCTCATTGGACTTCTCCGCCGTCCTGACCTGCCCCAACGTCAGGGTGTTCTGCGTAGCCCAGGCGCTGACCAGATGCATGGCTCCCTTGCTCCCCGCCCGGTCGTAGGACCGTCGGGCCGTCTTGCCGTGAATGGCGACCACCTCACCGGGCAGCAGTTCGGCGATGGCCTGGGTCCAAGACACGAAGCAGTTCTGGAATTGGGCTGGGTCCAGACGCGCAAAGACATCGCCGAAGGTGTCATGGGAGGGGACACCGTTGGGCAATTCCAGGAAGGTTTGAAACCATTCCAGCTTGCTCTTGCCAAAGAGTTCCACATGGACCCAGGAATCGGCTCCGCAGATGGCGGCGCAGATGGCGATGGCTATAATATCCACCAGCTGGTGGCGTCGGGTCCGTTCCACCCGTGGGTCGTCCAAGTCGTCGAAATGGTCCAAGATCGATACGTGATGTGATTCTGCCATGGCCCGTCGCCCTCTCTAGTTTTATCGAATCAGCCAACATTAGCATAATTCAAAAAATTACCATTAAGACGCGATTGCCCTGGTGCATCCTGTGCATCCATGTTTAAAATGTCTACCCCTCGTCGCCTATCTTCAGCAGGCTCAGGAAGGTTTCCTAGGGGGTGTCGTCAAAATGGCGGCAGGGTGGTAAATTGCTGGAAATGGGGAGAGTGTGGGAGGTGAGGGTATGACGGCAGCGCACCGGCGCCACGATATGACCGATGACGTTTGGGAGCGGTTGAGGCCGCATTTGCCCGGGGGAGCGCAAGAGAGGCCGACCGGCCCAGGACAACCGGCGGTTTATCGACGCCGTGTGCTGGATACTGCGCACCGGCGCGCCTTGGCGCGATTTGCCCCCGGACTACGGAGACTGGAAGAACACCCACCGCCGCTGCTGCCGCTGGCGGGACCGGGGGGTGTGGGCCGGACTGTTGGAGGCAGTGATTGATGACCCTGATTTCGAGTGGCCGATGATAGACGCCAGCTATATCAAGGCCCATCCCCACAGCGCCGGCGCCCAGGGCGGAAATCAGTCCATTGCCCGCACCAAAGGGGGCTGAACAGCAAGCTGCACCGGGCGGTGGACGCCCACGGAATGCCGGTAAGGCTGGCGGTGACCGAGGGTACGGTTGCCGACTGCTCCCAGGCGTTGCCCCTGATTGAGGGCATAGCAGCGGAGTGCCTGCTGGCGGACAAAGCCGATGACACCAATGAAATCATAGCCACCGTCCGGGAATTGGGAATGGACCCGGTGATACCGCCCAAAAGCAACCGGAGAGAAAAGCGGGACTATGACCGGGCGCTGTACCAGCTGCGGCGCCTGGTGGAGCACGGATTCCTGGAGTTCAAGCAGTGGCGCGGAGTGGCAACCCGGTATGCCAAAAAGACGGCGTCATACTTGGCGGCCTGCCAACTCCGCGCAGTGATGATCTGGAGCAAACTCTTTTGACGACACCCCCTAGGCAGAAGGCGGCCGGTCGCCACCATGCTGGCTGAGCGAGGTTTCCTCCTCCGCGCAGCCAAGACACCCCGGTCAGGTGTAAACCAATTGGTGAGGTCGGCCGGCCACCTTCTACCTTGGAACCGGAGCCCAGTCTGCACCGCTCCCAATGACCAAAATAGGCTTCACACCCGGGCTCTAGTCCTTGACTACTTCAGCCTTCGACATCCCTTCAATTCCCCAATAGGAACCCAGGCAGGCGCATCGTTGTAATAAGGCAGAAGCCAGATCACCAGCGAGGAACTGGGCGAAGTTTATATTCCGCAAAGACATATTCAGTTCTCCTTGGCACGGTCTGGATTTAGCGGCAAAAAAGGCCAAGCTGCGAAACATGGCTTATCCTGTTGCAGCTGTGGCCAGCGGGATTCTATGCGAGACCTGCCACCGGGCCCACTCGTTAGCCTAACCCCGGGCAAATCAATTTGCCTGGGGCTCTTTCAGAAAGTTCCGGTAATTAGCCTTCCTGGTTTTTCGGGAATCTCCATCGACCACATTGGGTTAGAATAAGGTGACTTAACCTTAAGACAGCCATAGCCGGGAGGTGATTCAATGGTGCAGGCCGGAGCAGAAGCGCCAACTACACCGGGAGCTTTGTCAGGAATCCGAGTGTTGGACTTCACCTGGGTCCGGGCGGGTCCTTGGTGCACCCGATGGCTGGGGGCGCTGGGAGCCGAGGTTATCAAGGTTGAATGGCCCCAGAGCCCCAATACTCGGGGCAACAACATTGCGACTGGAGCGGGTACCCCCGAGGGCCTGCCCGCCAATCTCAACACCAACGGCCATTTCAGCGACACCAACTCCAACAAGCTGAGCGTCACCCTGAACACTCGTACAGCCCGAGGCATTGACCTTACCCGGCGCTTGGTGGCCATGTCCGACATCGTCATCGAGAACTTCGCCTACGGTGTATTGGAGCGGTGGGGTCTGGGCTACGAGGATATGAAGAAGCTCCGGCCTGACATCATTTACCTCTCCATGTCCGGCTTCGGCCACACGGGTCGGGACAGAGACTATCAAACCATGGGAGCCATTGCGCAAGCCCTGTCCGGTTTGACCTACACGTCGGGCCTGCCGGACCAGCCACCCGCTGGTTGGGGCTGGTCCTACCTGGACGACACCGGTGGCTTATATGGGGCCATGTATGCTCTGAGTGCGATTTACCATCGCAACATGACCGGTCAGGGACAGCATGTCGACAGTTCCCAGTGGATCATCGGCGTACCCCTTAATGGCCCCGCTTTTCTGGACATCCAGGCCAACGGTCGTTCCACCATGCGAAAGGGTTACCCGCCGGGCAACCGCGCTCACTGGCCTGGCACGCCCCTGGTGAACAACTACCGGGGGCGGACCGGGGCGCCGCACAACGCTTACAAGACCAGTCCGGCGGAGTACAACGACTGGTGTGCCCTAGTCTGCTTCTCCGACTATGAGTGGCGGAAGTTAGTGGGGGTAATGGGCTCTCCCAGTTGGGCCACCGGCGAGAAGTTTGCCACCCTTGAAGGTCGCCTGGAGCACCAGGAAGAGATGGACCAGGGGATAGAGGCGTGGACCAAGACTCTGGGCAAGTACGAGATCATGGAGCAGTGCCAGGCGGCGGGAGTACCCGCCATGCCCGTTCAAAGCAGCCAGGACCGGGTGGACAACGATCCCCAGCTCAGGCATCGAGAGATGTACCGGGACGTGAAGCATCCCGCGCTGGGGACCTGGCCCCTTCAGAACGCTCCCTTCAAGATGTCGGAGACGCCTGCAATCAACAGCCGGTCAGGTCCCCTGATCGGCGGGCACAACAAAGAGGTGTTTCAGGGGTTGTTGGGCATCAGTCACGAGATGCTGGTGAGCGGCTTCGCCGACGGCACCTTCTGGCCAAAGGACCTCAGTATGGAAGATTATCCCTACTTCAAGGAGATGATGGAGGATGCCTCGCCCGTACAGTGGAGTGGGAATGAGCCGATAGCGAATCCCGCTCCGGCGCCGGCGCGGACGCCGGACCGGAACTCTGCGGGGGCCTTTGGGGGGCTGCGGGTGCTGGAGCTCGCCGATGAGAAGGGGCAGTGGTGTGGCAAGCAGATGGCTGACATGGGAGCAGACGTCATCAAGATAGAGCCGCCCGGTGGCGAGGCAGCCCGGACCGTGGGGCCCTTCTACCAGGACATACCGAATCGGGAGAGGAGCCTTTACTTCTGGCATTACAACACCTCCAAGCGGGGGGTTACCTTGAATCTGGAGATGGAGGACGGGCGCCGGCTGTTCCGGCAAATGGCGGAGAAGGCGGATGTGATACTAGAGACCTTCAGACCCGGTTATCTGGCCTCCCTGGGGCTGGGGTACGAAGATCTAGCAAAGAGTAACCCTGGGCTGATTATGTGCTCACTGACCCCCTTTGGGCAGACCGGGCCGTGGCAGGACTTCCAGACCAGCGACCTGCTGCATCTGGCGGCGGGCGGACAGATGGCTAGGTGTGGCTATGACGACGACGTGGTGCCAGATGCACCGCCCATCGCTCCCGGAGGAGGGCAGGCTTGGCACATCGGAAGTCACTACACCTACATCGCCATTACCGCGGCGCTGGTTAACCGGTCGGTGACGGCCTGGGGGCAGTACATAGATGCCTCGGTGCATGATGCCTGCGCGCTCACGACCGAGGGCCATGTGAACCAGTATATTTACAAAAGAGATGTGATTCCTCGTAGAACAGGAGGTGGCAACACTGCCACTGGGCCCAACGCCCAGGTCCTCTGTAAGGATGGAAAATACGTGAATGTCGGTCAGGTTACCCCGGAGCGGGTGCTGATGCTTGCGCCGTGGATGGATGAGCACGGCTTGGCGGGCGACCTACTGGATGAAAAGTACCGGGACCCAACGGTCATCGCCGTAACTGTTCAGACTTGGTGGGGGAATTGGTTCAAAGAGGTTCGGGGATGGCTTGCGCGAGGGGTTGTGGTTATGTCATATAACGGGTATGAATCCGGAAATCGACCTGTCCACTGCTGACCGCGATGTGCTCATCGCCATCGTCATACGGCAGGAGGCCATCATAGCCCGACAGCAGGCCATCATCGAGGGCCTGGAGCAACGGGTTGCTCAGCTGGAAGGGCGGGCCAAACCCAGTGGCGCCCGGGGGATGCCCGGTGTCAAACCCGAAGCCAGCCAGAAACCGGCCCAGCCCAAAGCGCCACGCCAGGGGCGGCCCCACGGCTTTGCCCGCCGTCGCATGACGCCCACCCGTCGGGTGGAGCATGTGGTGGACCACTGTCCCGACTGCGGAACGCTGTTGTCCGGTGGCTGGACCCAGCGCACGCGGGAGGTCATCGACCTGCCCCAGGTTCCGGCGGAAGTTACCGAGCACGTCTACATCGCCAGGGATTGCCCGGGGTGCCGACGCCGCTGCGTTCCCCCTGCACAAATGGACGGCGTGGTGATGGGCCAGCAGCGCCTGGGTATCAACCTGGTCAGTCTGATTGCCACGCTCCGAGAGGAGGCCCGACTGCCCATCGCCGTCATCCAGCGGTATCTGCACACCGTCCATGGGCTGAGCCTCAGCGTGGGAGCCATCATGGCGGCGGTGCATCGCACTGCGCAAAAGGCCCAGTCCGCAGTGGACCGGATTCTGGCCCAAGTCCGCGCCAGCCCAGTGGTCCATGCCGACGAGACCGGCTGGCGTGAGGATGGACACAACGGCTACGTGTGGACTTTCAGCACACCATCGGCGCGCTACTTCCTGCGGCGGGGTCGCAACAAGGAAGTGGTGGATGAAGCTCTGGGCGACACCTTCGCCGGCGTCCTGGTCAGCGACTTCTACGCCGCCTACCACCATTACGAGGGCCCCAAACAGCGCTGCTGGGTCCATCTGCTGCGGGACATCCACGACCTGCGAACCCTCTACCCCGATGACGCGCCACTGGCGCAGTGGGCCGACGCCGTCCACGAGATTTACGACCGGGCCAAAGCCAGCGCCCATCCCCAGACCAAGCGGCGACGCACCGCCCAACTGGCCCTGGAACGGCAGCTGCTGGCCATTTGCCAACCCTTCCTTCACGACCCCTCGGCAACCCAGGCCAAGCTATGCCGACGCATCGAGCGCCATATCAAAGAACTGTTCGTCTTCGTGGCCGAACCGGAGGCGCCACCGGACAACAACGCCGCCGAACGCAGCCTGCGCCACCTGGTCGTCAGTCGCAAGATCAGCGGCGGCACCCGGTCGCAACGGGGCAGCAGCAGCAAGATGACCCTGGCTTCCCTCTTCGGCACCTGGCGCGCCCAAGGACTGAATCCCCTCGCCGCTTGCCGACAACTGCTCACTTCCCCGCAACTCTGAACAGTTACTCATCGCCGGTAACTGTTCAGACTTGGTGGGGGAATTGGTTCAAAGAGGTTCGGGGATGGCTTGCGCGAGGGGTTGTGGTTATGTCATATAACGGGTATGGATTCGGAAATCGACCTGTCCACTGCTGACCGCGATGTGCTCATCGCCATCGTCATACGGCAGGAGGCCATCATAGCCCGACAGCAGGCCATCATCGAGGGCCTGGAGCAACGGGTTGCTCAGCTGGAAGGGCGGGCCAAACCCAGTGGCGCCCGGGGGATGCCCGGTGTCAAACCCGAAGCCAGCCAGAAACCGGCCCAGCCCAAAGCTCCTCGCCAGGGGCGGCCCCACGGCTTTGCCCGCCGTCGCATGACGCCCACCCGTCGGGTGGAGCATGTGGTGGACCACTGTCCCGACTGCGGAACGCTGTTGTCCGGTGGCTGGACCCAGCGCACGCGGGAGGTCATCGAGTTGCCCCAGGTTCCGGCGGAAGTTACCGAGCACGTCTACATCGCCAGGGATTGTCCGGGGTGCCGACGCCGCTGCGTTCCCCCTGCACAAATGGACGGCGTAGTGATGGGCCAGCAGCGCCTGGGTATCAACCTGGTCAGTCTGATTGCCACGCTCCGAGAGGAAGCCCGACTGCCCATCGCCGTCATCCAGCGGTATCTGCACACCGTTCATGGGCTGAGCCTCAGCGCGGGAGCCATCATGGCTGCGGTGCATCGCACCGCGCGAAGGGCCCAGTCCGCAGTGGACCGGATTCTGGCCCAAGTCCGCGCCAGCCCAGTGGTCCATGCCGACGAGACCGGCTGGCGTGAGGATGGACACAACGGCTACGTGTGGACTTTCAGCACACCATCGGCGCGCTACTTCCTGCGGCGGGGTCGCAACAAGGAAGTGGTGGATGAAGCTCTGGGCGACACCTTCTCCGGCGTCCTGGTCAGCGATTTCTACGCCGCCTACCACCATTACGAGGGCCCCAAACAGCGCTGCTGGGTCCATCTGCTGCGGGACATCCACGACCTGCGAACCCTCTACCCCGATGACGCGCCACTGGCGCAGTGGGCCGACGCCGTCCACGAGATTTACGACCGGGCCAAAGCCAGCGCCCATCCTCAGACCAAGCGGCGACGCACCGCCCAACTGGCCCTGGAACGGCAGCTGCTGGCCATTTGCCAACCCTTCCTTCACGACCCTTCGGCAACCCAGGCCAAGTTATGCCGACGCATCGAGCGCCATATCAAAGAGCTCTTCGTCTTCGTGGCCGAACCGGAGGCGCCACCGGACAACAACGCCGCCGAACGCAGCCTGCGCCATCTGGTCGTCAGTCGCAAGATCAGCGGCGGCACCCGGTCGGAACGGGGCAGCAGCAGTAAGATGACCCTGGCTTCCCTCTTCGGCACCTGGCGCGCCCAAGGACTGAATCCCCTCGCCGCTTGCCGACAACTGCTCACTTCCCCGCAACTCTGAACAGTTACCATCGCCGAGAGCCAGTCACATATTCGCGGAATTTTGGTAAACTTCCTCGCCAACATCCCTCGGGACGAAGCCTACCACTGCTTGCAGAAGCGTGGCTCCAACACGGGGGCGATCCGTTCCCCGGACGAGGTCATGCAGGACCCTCACTTGGAGGACCGGAGGTTCTGGACAGATGTAGAATACCTGGAACTTGGCAAGACATTTCGACACCCAGGCTCAGGGGCCATCTTCAACGGCTCACCCTGGAGGATATCCCGGCGTGCGCCTCTCATCGGGGAGCACAACGAAGAGGTCCTGTGCGGGGAGTTGGGACTATCTAAGGCGGAGTTGGCCGTCCTAGCTGAGGGAGGTTCGGTGTAACCCTGGTTTTCCTGCCGCAGCTAGAACCCTGTTCCGTCTCGCTTCAGCCCACAGCCCCTAATATTACAACGACGGTTAGGGAGGGATGCCGGAGGCGTCGCGACCGCAGGCGGCGCGGCGCTTGGCATGGGAGCGTCTGGCCCGCTCGTTGCACTCTTGCGTATCCTCGAGCCACCGCAGCAGCTCAGCCGGCCCGAACCGTTCCCGGGGCAGCATCTCTCGCACCACCCGGTAGACCTGCGGCCGGGTGATCCGGGGCATCTTTTTCCCCCAATCCTGTTGCAGGCTCAGCAGAAACGCGCCGCCCAGCAGGCAGAGGGCCAAGTGATGATGCCAGCCCGCCCAGGTGCGGGTCTCGTACTCGTCCAGCCCCACATCGCTCTGCTCAGTCTCGAACTCCGTTTCGATACGCCACCGCGACCCTCCCACGTAGGCCAGGGTCTCCAGGGGAGTGTCCTCCGGAGCGTTGGACAGGTAGTAGCGCGGCTCGCTGCCGTCCAGATTCCGGCGGTAAATGGCCCAGTGGATTGCGCCGGGCTTCCGCCGGTTGGTGGGACGCACCCGCTGGGCGCTGAACCGGTAGCTGCGGGGACCCTGGCTACCTTCGGCCACCGTTATCTCCTGCCAGGCTGCTTCCGGTATTGCGGCGGCCCTTTCTCCCATTGTCCGCCGCTGCCCGCCCACCAGCCTGGGTTTGCGGGGCGCCCCCCGGCCCTGGTAGGCCGGACTGGTCCGCGCGAGCTCCTCAGGCCACACCGTAAAGCCCGCCGGAACGTCCAGGACGTAACGCATCCCCAGGGCCGCCAGTCCCTCCCGGAAGGACGGCGACATCCCGAAGGCATCATCCCCGGCAACCCAGCCCGCCCTCAGATGGCCCCGCTCCAGGGCCCGCTGCAGCAGCTCCAACGCCAACTCCGTCTTCGACCGGTAGCCCTGCCTCTCCTCCGGCACCCGTGCCGCCTGGCACCGGTCCTGGTCCGAGGTCCAGCTCTCCGGCAGATAAAGCCCTTTGTCCATCAGGGCCCGTCCCAGCGGGCTGACATAGGCCAGAAACATCCCAGCCTGGCAGTTGGCCACCTTGCCCAGCCGGCCACAGTACTGCCGAGCCACTCCCACCGACTTCACCCCCCTGCTTGGGGAAGTCGCTGCTGTCCACCACCCACACCCCCTCCGGATGTCCCAGCCGGGGCGCCAGGTACTCTTGGAGCCGGCCCATCACCCCGTCGTCGTCCCAAGGTGTCCCGCGTCAAGCATTCTTGCCGGTTGGCGTCAATCAGTTTTGGCCGGTTCACCTCCTCGGCCTGGCCCCGTTGCTGGGCCGCGTTGGTGCGGTAGCTGGGGACGTCAAACTCCAGGATTACGGAGTGATGCACCACCCGGTCAATCGCCGCGGCGGTGGCCATGGGGTTGGCAAAGATGCGTTCCCACTCCGAGAAGACCAGGTTGGACGTGATGCCCAACGACCTCCGTTCGTAGCGTTCGGCGATTAGGGTGAAGAGGACCTCGGACTCCTCGGCGCCCTGGGGCAGGTAGCCCAGGTCATCAAGGAGGAGGAAGTCGAAGTTGTCCAGCTTGCGCAGTCGCCGGGGCAGATCCAGGTCGCGTTTGGCGGCGAGGAGTTCCTGCACCAGGCGGTAGGCCGGTGCGAAAAGGACGGAGTGGCCAGCTTCCACTAGCCGGTGCCCCAGGGCGCACCGGGCGTGTGTCTTGCCGGTGCCGGGCAGACCGAAGGCCAGCACGTTGACGCCGCGCTCGACGAAGCTGCCCTGGGCCAGTTGGTCCAGCTGCTGGCGTAGCGCCAGGGGGACCCGATGGTGCTCGAAGGTTTCCCAGGTCTTGCCTGAGGGCAGCCTGGATTCCCGGCGCAGCCGGTTGGTGCGCCGCTGTTTCCGATCTTCGGCTTCCTGTTCCAGTACTTCCAGGAAAGTTGCCAGGGCATCGCCGTGTCCAGCGGCGGTGAAACGGGCCACCGTCTCCGCAGCTACCGTGGGCAGCTTGAATTGGCCGCACAGTTGGCCGATGCGTTCTTGCATGACGCTGGTGTCCATCATCATGCGCACACCCCCGCCGCGGCCAGGCTGCCCGTGAGCAGGCGGTCGTAGACTTTCAGGTCCGGCTTCCCGGACCAGACCAGCACCGGGGCTTCCGGTGGTTTGGGCTCGGCCAGGTCCCGCACCTCGGCGTAGTCGAAGGACTCACCCGCCTCCAGCAGCAACGCCAGGGCGCTGTCCACCGTGGCTGCCATGGTGGTCGCCGCCAGGTGCAGAATACGCACGTACTCCACGTCGGCCCGTTCACCGCGCCATCCACGCAGCGCGTCGTAGGCGAGGCGGAAGTGCCTGGTGGGAAACAGCTGCTCGCGGAAGCGGTAGCGGGCGAAGGCTCCGGGCTTGCGCACCAGCGAGCCGATGACGTGGCGGTAATTGACGTGGGCTTCCCGCTCACCACTCACGCGCTCCATGCGTTCCACCAGGTGGCCCTTGTAGTACACTGCCACCCAGTCGGCGTACAGACGGATCTGCACCTCCTTGCCGATGAGACGGGAGGGGACGCTGTAGGTCCGACCGGCTGCCTGGATGGTGCTCCACTTGCGCACCCGGGATTGGTAGTTGACGTATTCCGGCACCGGAGCTGGCGGCAGGGAGCGTAGGCAAAGCATTGGGAATTATATCGCAAAGTAACCATAGGGGTTGACAGCCAGTAGCGCAGTGGTTATTATAATGCTGTAAATCAAACAGCATTGAGGTAGTTCTAATGGCGAGCAAAGGCCCCGGCAAGCAATACCGCAAGGGACTTACCTTCGTACAATTGATGCGAATGTTCCCCGATGATGCAACTGCTGAACGCTGGTTTGTTGAACACCGCTGGCCGGACGGCATTCACTGTCCTTACTGCGATGGCGAAAATATCCAGAGCGGAGCCAAACATCCTACTATGCCTTTCCGTTGTCGCACTTGCCGAAAGTTCTTTTCAGCCAAGACCAACACCGTAATGCACTCCTCAAAGCTCGGCTACCAGATTTGGGCATTGGCGATTTACATTGTCAATACCAGTCTGAAAGGAACATCCAGCATGAAACTGCACCGGGATTTGGGCATCACCCAAAAGACGGCTTGGCACCTGGAACATCGCATCCGTGAAACTTGGAAGGATAATACTGAACGGTTCGCGGGGCCGGTAGAGGCCGATGAAACTTACATCGGCGGGAAGGAAGGCAACAAGCACGAAAGCAAGCGGAGCCACACGCGTGGCCCGTCGGGCAAGACGCCGGTGGCCGGCGTGAAAGACCGGGCCACCAATCGGGTGGACGCCTCCGTTGTGCAGCGCACCGACGGTGCTACGCTCCGGAAGTTCGTCCACGACCGCACCAACCCCGACACGCTGGTTTACACCGACGAGGCCCCAGCCTACAACCGCCTGAACCGGCCCCACGAGGCGGTCAAGCACAGCGTGGGCGAATACGTGCGGGGCAGGGCGTCTACTAACGGCGTGGAATCTTTCTGGGCGATGCTGAAGCGGGGCTATGTGGGCACCTATCACTGGATGTCCGCCAAGCACCTGCACCGCTACGTCAACGAGTTCAGCGGCCGGCACAATCAGCGTCCGCTAGACACCGTTGACCAGATGGCGGCGATGGCGCGGGGAATGGACGGGAAGCGGCTGACTTACGCCGCGCTAATCGGCCCTCCCCCCACCCGCCAACCGCAGCTGATTCGGGAGTGATGCGTAAATGAGTCACCGCTGCGGCGCGAACTGCCGGCGGAAACAGACCCCAAGCCGGCGCAGCAGTTGCCCTACCTGCGGCTCGGGCGGCAAACTGCCGGAGACCATCACGGCCGGCGGCGTTACGCGTAGAATGACTATCCATGCGCGTGATAAGGCTGCAAAGGGGGTTACTGCGTCCCATATCAAACGCGTTCTGGAGATGTGTACGGACAATTCGGGAAGCGTGACTACGACCTATTGGGGATTTGTCGCCGGCCACAATAGCATGATGCGTGTAGCGGTTTCACTGGACGACCAGAGGATCGTCACAGCCCATTTTGACAGCGAGGCGGCCCGGCGATTGGCAAGAGAAGGTCGGCCTTGGTTTGAGCAGCGATGCAGCAATCTGGAGGTGCGCTATGCACATTAGTTACTATGCCGAAGACGACGCCGTAGTGCTGATAGCAGCCAATAGCAAGGGCGGCGGCGGCACTGTGCGGGACGATTTCCGAGTCATCCTGGAGTTTATGGACGAAGACAGCGAGGACGTTACGCGCGTGGATGTGCTGGACGTGAGCCGGTTCCTGCCGTTGAACGATGAGAACGGTTATGACGCTGCTACCGATACCCTGACGCTGGGTGACAAGCCCGTTGCCGATTTCCGCGTTGTGGATAACGAGGACTTCGTGAGTTATCTCCAATGGTTTGACGATGGCAGTGAGTGGGACGTGGTGGCGGTGGACCTGCGCCGGGCGTCGGTGCACTTGGCGAAGGCGATTGCCGCGCAGTGGCAACCGCTGGACATTGCAAAGGGTAAAGCAGAGGATTAGCGTGCGGGGGGGGGTGTCGTAAAACCCTGGCAACAATTGACAATTCACGCCGCCCCCTTGTATAAGTCGGTCAACCCAACCATATGGAGCAGGTCACGATGAACCGCATCCTGTACGCCGACGACTGCCTGAACGTGCTCAATGACGAACTGGCTCTGCCGACGGGTTCGGTTGACCTGATCTATCTCGACCCGCCGTTCAATTCCAACTCTCACTATAACCTGCCGTTCAAGGGCAAAGACCGCGACGCCCGTCCGGTGGAGGCGTTCAACGACATCTGGACTTGGGAACCCAAAGATAATGACACGCTGCGGGAGTTGGCCTCTGGCCCGCAATCCAAGTACCTGGTAGATATTATCAACCTGGCCCAGGCACTTGACATAACCGGGGGGGGGCTGACAGGGGTAGGTAACGGCTGAAATTGGTATTGGGAGCGCCTTGGGAAGGCGCAGAGGAATCCGGCATTCTGGTTATGTCAAGACCAGACCCCGGAGGTTTTCCATGCGCCTTCCCAGAGAATGCTATCAGATGCAGCAGGTCATTGAAACGCATTTACCTCACCTCTCCCAGCCACAATTGACCGGCCTGGTACTGTGGGTCTGCGGGGCCATCCTCGCCGGCAGCGCCTGCCAGAACGCCGTGGCCTCCGCCCTCTCGCCCTGGGGCGCCTGGAACAACCTCCGCCAGTATCTCCGGGAGTGGCTTTACGACGGCAGCGACCGAGCGAGCCCCTGCCAGACCGAACTGGACGTAACTCTCTGCTTCGCTCCATTGATCCGGTGGGTGCTGGCCTGGTGGCGTTCCGGCTGCCTGGCCCTTGCGGTGGATCCAACCCTCAAAGGGGACCAGACCACTGCCATCGTCATCAGCGTTCTCTACCGCAGTTGCGCCATCCCCGTGGCCTGGCACATCCGGCACGCCGACCAGCCCGGCTCCTGGATAGACCCCACCGTGGAACTGCTGCAAGCCTTGGCCCCAGCGGTACCTGAGGAAATGACCGTGATCGTGCTCTGCGACCGGGGCATCGCCAGTCCCAAGCTGTGGAAACAGATCCTGGCTCAGGGCTGGCATCCCGGTATGCGCTATCGGAAGAACATCACTTTCTGCGCCGATGGTGGACGCCGGTTGCCCGCCCAGCACTTCGTCTCCCGCCCCGATACGGCGTGGATCGGCTGCGGCACCGCCTTCAGCACCCCCAAGGCAAAACGCCGTTGCACCCTGTTGGTGGTCTGGTACGTTGAGCAGGAGGAACCCTGGATCATCCTCACCGACCTTGCCCCCGATAAGGTGGGACCCAGTTGGTACGCCCTCCGCTTCTGGATCGAACTGGGCTTCAAGGCCATTAAGAGCCTGGGATGGAAATGGGACAAGACCCGCCGCACCGACCCGGCCCGCGTCTCCCGCCACTGGCTGGTGCTGTCGGTGGCCACGCTGCTGGCCCTGGCCTATGGCACCAGGGTGGAAGACGCCCAGGACCGCAGGATTGCACCAGGCAACCTGCGCACGCCCCCCAAGGCACTGGCTCCCAATCATCGGGACCCTCGTAGCCGTCCGGCGCGCACCGTCAGCGTAATACGCCACGGCATCGACTGGCTCAGGCGCTTGCTGCTCAAGGGTCGTCTCTGGAGCCGCGTCTGGCTGCTGCCCGAACCCTGGCCACAACCCAAGCTCAACCTGGAGATTACCCGCCATGTCCCGCCGTAAAAACCCTATACCTACCCCTGTCAGGGGGGGGGGGGTAAAAAGCGCAGTAAGTTCAGTATGTCCGCCTACCTGCTCAATATGGCGGTGCGGCTGCTGGCAATGCGCCATGTACTCAAGCCGACGGGCAGCATCTACCTGCACTGCGACCCCACCGCCAGCCACTACCTCAAACTGATAATGGACGCCATCTTCGGCAAGCAGAACTTCCGCAACGAAATCGCCTGGGCCTACCGGACTGGCGGGGTGAGTAAAAACACTGGCCTCGCAAGCACGACGCTTTGCTGTTTTACTCCAATGGTGCGACCCATTTTCACAACCCGCTCCAAGAGCGCATTATTTACGATACGCGGTTCTTTACTGATCAAATTGACGAAAACGGGAGGTACTACGCCGATGTCTATATTCGGGATGTGTGGGACGACATCAAAGCCATCATCAATGTTTCCAAAGAACGATTAGGCTACCCCACGCAGAAGCCGTTAGCCTTGTTGGAGCGCATCATAATGGCGTCGTCGCCCCCGGACGGTCTGGTGCTGGACCCGTTCTGCGGGTGCGGCACGGCGGTACACGCCGCCGAGAAGCTGGGCCGGCGCTGGGTAGGCGTTGACATATCGACCTTCGCCGCCGGACTGATGCGGGAACGGATACTGCGGAACTTTCCAACATTGACCACTGACGACGTATTGGTGCGGGGCGTTCCAGTGAGCGTGGGGGACGCCGAGGCTCTGGCGCGGCGGGACAAGTTTGAGTTTGAGAAGTGGGTTTGCGGAGCCATCGGAGCCGAAGGGATGTTTCACGAGCCGGGCACGAAAGGCGCCGACGGCGGAGTGGACGGCGTGCTGAAGTTCTTCCCCTTTCGCCTGGGGGAAAAGCCGACGCAGGAGTACGCCATCATTCAGGTCAAGGGCGGCAACGTAACGCCGGACGCGGTGAAGGCGCTCAAAACCACCGTTGACCACTTTGGAGCGACGGCCGGCGTGATGGTGTGCTTCGGCAACCGGATGGGGACGGTAGAGAACCAGCGCAGCAAGGACACATTCAGCGATGACAGCGACACCTATCCAGTGATACAGGGGTTCAGCATAGAAGACCTGCTGGCGGGCAAGCCGCTCAACTTGCCGCTGTATGGCTACCGAAGGCGGGGCGGGCAAATCGGCGACCAGACCGAGTTGATAGCGATACGAAACTAGGGGGATTCCTGATGACAAAACCGAAGAAGCAGAGAGGGCGTCCAGCCCGGCCACTGCCTCCCAAGATAGACGCCCCGCCAGAAGCGGTAGCACGGGTTCTTATGCAAACCCCACCAAAACAGGTTTGGCGGTACGAAACAGGCGGTCATGAATATCGGTGCGTGTCCTGCTTCCGTGAAGTCAACTACCCGGAAACTCTGTATGATGACGGCAACTGTGAGGACTGTAAGGAACAGTCAAGTACACCTTCCAAGGGCCGATAAGTGCTGCCTATGGTTACTTTGCGATATAATTCCCAAAGCATTTCCTGCTCCAGCTTCCCCTGTACCAGGCGATTGCGTCTCTCCACCATCTGCCGGACGAAGCCGGCGTAGTCGTCGGCGGTGTCGAAATCGCGGCTGCCCCGCAGGATGAGGGCCTGTCGATGGCGTCCTTCAAGCGGTAGTGGGCCTGCTCGGCGACGCCGTTTTCATGGCTCTGGCCGCGATTGATGTGGGTGGAGCGGAGACCGTAGTGGTCCAGCAGGGCGGCGTAGTTGTCGTTGAGGGCGCGGCCGCGGCTGCGTTTCACCTCGTGGGCGGCCGCTGACGTATTGTCGCTGCGCAGTATCTGGGGGACGCCGCCCAGGGCCCAGAGGGCATGCTGCAATCCCTGCTGCAAGGCCAGGAAGGTCTCGCCGGCGGCGATCTCCGCGTAACGCCACCCCGAGTGGCTGAGAATCAGCTGGAACAGCAGATGCCGGTAGGGCTGTCCGGCGATGGTCACCTTGAGTTCCCCGCAGTGGGTGAAGTCAATCTGGGCCTCCCGTCCCGGCGGATGCACCTGGGGAAAGTACACCTCCTGCTCCGGACCGTGCAGCGCCGCCAATCCTGTAATCGTCGTTGCAGCGTGCGCAGCTGGGACGCGCTGAACCGGCCGGGATGCTGACCGGCCAGCCAGTCGATAATTGTCGTTGCCTTCAGCTTGCCAGTCGGGTCGCCCCGCAGCAGCGGCTCAACCTCCTCCTCCCACACTCTGTCGAAGGGATCGGGCCGGGTGCGCCACCGATGCTCCTGGGTCGTTTCCGACGGCAAAGGGCCGCGCTGCCACTTGCGCGCTGAACGCACGCTCATCCCAGCCTTGGCCGCTGCCGTTTCCTGTGTCTTGTCTTCCATACGTTTCTGCCTCAATAGCCTGACTTGTCGGTCTGTAATCAACGGTACCTCCGTACCGAATGATTACCCATCACGACCGGCAAAAATAGTCGACGCTACCGGCAGGACTAATTGTCGTTAATCTACTACTGTGAGCGCCAAGAGAATGGAGCCAGAACCAGCCAGTTTCAAGTCTGGTAGATAACTGATGGACCGGTCAAGGAAATTCTCGACGCTGCCCTGGGTGTTCGGGTCATCGTTCACAAGCAACGGGAGTTATGGCGAAAGGACAACGTGGTTTTCAACCTGGACACCGTGGAAGACGTGGGCCAGATATTCGAGGTTGAGGCGCAGGCGCGGGACAATTGGGACCCCGACCAACAGGTCCAGGAGTACCGTCGGCTTTTCGGCCCACATCTGGGCCAGGACATTGTTGGCTCCAATGAGGACTTGGTGCCACATATGCACCCGCGCCGCCTCTAAGTTGATATCCGAATTACGGCGGAAACCCCCACCCAAGCCATCCTGGAATCTATTACAATTAACGGGTGAATAATTCTCCGGCGACCTTCAAAGCTCCGGTGCGGGGCATCCTTGCGGCCAGCCCTGCACCGGCGAAGAAAACTGCCCTCGGAGCCTCGTTTTGGTAGCAGCCCGCCCTGACGGTGGGGGTGCTACGTCCTACGTCCGGCGGATATTGGGTCCCTGGCGTGCCTCAAACTTCCGGTGGTATTGGACCAGTTCCGCAACACAAGCCTTCGCCGCCGGGATGCAGTTCCTCGTCCTGGGTTGGTTGGTACTGGAGGTCACCGGCTCCAAAACCCAGTTTGGGTTGGTCCTTTTCCTGTATGGAGTGCCCAACGTAGGCCTGCTGATGGTGGGAGGGATGATTGCCGACAGCATCGACCGCAAGCGGCTGTTGATAGCGATTCAGTTCATAGTAGGAGCTGTAATCGCGGTGCTCGCCGTGCTTTCATTGACGGAAGCGATCGCGGTTTGGCACATCTATTTGGCGGCAATTTTGCTGGGTTCGTTGCAGGCGTTGAATCAACCGGCGCGCGTGGCGATGGTCGCGGACCTGGTGGACCAACGCACGCTGCTGGATGCGGTGGCGCACTTCAACGCTGCGGTTCACATCGGGAGGATAATCGGCCCGCCGCTGGTTGGGTTGGTTATCGATCATTGGAGTATCAGCGCCGCCCTCGTGATCAACGCATCGTGTTACGCGGTGAGCGTTGTCGCCGTTTCCAGAATCCAGACCTCGCCCCGGATTTCAAGGCCGGCCTCCCAACCGATACTGCGGAACTTCGTCGATGGCCTGGTTCAAATCTGGCGTTCGCCAGTGCTACTGACGGTCATTGTGCTGGCCTGCTCGTGGGGCGGGTTCGGGATGAGTCATCTGGCGGCCATTCCCGCCTTCGCCAAAGACCAACTGGACAGCGGCGCTTATGAGGCCGGGTTGCTGTTATTGGCGTCCGGAGTCGGTTCGCTGGTGGGCAACGTCAGCATCACGTTCATGGGTCGTCGCTGGCTGTACCGGTGGCTGCTGATCTGCCTTGCGCTGTTCTGCGTCGTCCTGACGTTATTCGCGTGGTCGTCCAGTTTCTGGGTTTCGTGGGCATTGTTCGTGGTGCTGGGCGTCGCGAGCCTGGGCACTGTTTGGCCGCTGGCCACCACCATCCTCCAGTTAGCCTCCCCCGCCGAGGTGCGCGGCCGGGTCATGGGGATTCTCCACTTCACTCCCGGCTTCCATCACCTGGGGGCGCTGCCGTTGGCCGCCGCCGCCGGTTGGATCGGTTGGCCCACTTCCATCAGCATCGCCGCCGGGCTTTGCCTGCTGGTCACGTTCTGGTTCGGCCTGGGAAGGACATCAGGCCGGCGGCTGGCTTCGGCACCTGGGGCATAAGCAGGTCAGCTTGGTTGCTCAGGACTTCCGGGCCCAAAACACGCAGTGGCGCATGGGCTTGTTGTCGTCAAAGTACAGCAGGCCGCCCAATTCACCGTTCTCACCAGCTTCAACCATGTCGAGACCATATCTGCCCAGAGTATCGAGTAGTTCCTGCTCTCCATACAGCTGAAAGCTGCGGGAAACTCCTTCAGCCCCGTAGCCCGGGTCGACCACCGTCTCCACCCCTCGGCCGGGTTTGAACATAAGCTGCAATACGCCGCCTGGCCGCAGCACTCTCGCGAATTCGCCGAGCACCAGCCCGAATACCACATCGGCAGGGATGTGCTGGACGACCGCATTGCAGAGAACCAGATCGAAACGGGCGTCCTCGAAAGGTAGTGGTTCAGATAGATCCGCTGTGCGCAACTGGTCGGCGATCTCTGGGTGGACCAGCCTCGCCACCTGGATGTTTTCGTCGACCGCATCCAGGCCGATCATGTCGTACCCGAGTTGAGACAGCAAGAATACGTCGCGCGCGCCGGCGCCGCAACCCGCGTCCAGACCCCTTCCCGATGGGACGAGTTGCGTCAGCCGCCGGTACAGGTCGCGGTCGCCCTGGAAGTCAGGATGGGAGCAATTGGTGTAGCCGTTATCCCAGAATCCCTGCGACAATTCCGCGTACCGGCTTGCGTGAATCCGGTAAAACTCCAGCGAATCGTGCTGGTAATGAGGTTTGGCACCCATCAACCGGGCTGCTCCCGCATCCCATCCAAGCGCTGATTTTCGGCCCAGGGAGCCTTAGCCCTTGAAGTGACTGGTTATCGGTTGGTGGCCGGCGTTTTCTTCGTAAGGTTCCTCACGGTACAGGGCCATGTCCTTCATCACCGGAATGTCCTGGATGGAGAACAGGATGGCCTCTTCCGTGGAATCGTTGGCGTGTTCGTGCCAGGCCCAGGGTGGTACCACGAAGAAGTCCCCTTCGCTCCAGTCGAACCGCTGGCCGTCGATGACACTGTAGCCTTCACCTTTGTACACCTGGTAGACGGCGCAACTGGTCTGGCGATGGGCGCGGGTGTTGATGCCAGGTCGAATCAGCTGGGCCCAGCAGGTCATGGTGCGTAGCACCGGGCCGCCGGTGGCCGGATCGCTAAACTCCATAGCCACGTCGTCGAAGGGGCTGGCGTCGACCTGTGCCAGATTCTGGAGGGCCTCGTAGGTCTTGTCCCACTTGTAGTGCCACAGCGGAGAATAGGGCAGGTTGGTATCCTCCCAGGCGGGACGGAGGGCCCCGGAGGCGAACTTTCTTTCCGACTCGGCGACGCCGACAATGGGCTGCTGATCTTCGGGATAAGCTTCGTAAAAGTTGGCACGCAGGTAACGAACCAGCGGGACATCCAGCCCGTCCAGCCAGATCATCGGATCGGAACCTTCGTTGTTGTGGTCGTGCCAGGTCCAGGACGGCGTTAGAACCAGGTCGCCCGGCTCCATGTAGCACTTGTCGCCTTCGACGGTGGTGTACGCCCCCTGCCCCTTCAGCACCCACCGGATGGCCGTGGGGGTGTGTCGGTGCGCCGGAGCGCCGGAGCGCATTCGCCGGGCAGCAGGAGTTGCAACGCCGCAGTGATGGTGTGAGTGGTTCCCCGATCCAGGCCCGGCGTCGCCAGACGCAGGGTGCGCCGTTCCACGTCCCGGTCCGGAGTAACGAGGTCTCCGCTCCTGAGCACCAATGGCTCCACCTCAGCCCAACGCCAGAGGTAGGGTTCCATGACCGGCAACGGTTGTCCTTCCCCCTGCATCCAGCCCGGCTTCAGCCGGATTCGGTCGGTAGTGTCGTAATACTGCTGTGCATCTTCCACGCTTACCAGATCTGGTACTGCCATTGGACTACCTCCTCGATAGAAACTCAACATCGTGATGCCGGTGTTTGTGCCGGCACTACTGGCAGGAACCCGGCTTTGTTTCCTGACCGGGATTTTAGACCTAACTCCGAGAGATGTCATTCTGAAAGCCGGGCCCCTGGCGGTCGTCCGGCACATTGCCCCCCTCGTGCGTACCCACTTTGTCATTGCGAGCGCAGCGTGACAATCTCGTTGCCGTAGCAACGGCGGTTCGCCGACGTGTGTTCAACCTCATCGAGATTGCCACGTCGCTATGCTCCTCGCAATGACAGACTAAAAAGGAGAGGGTTGTTTCTATCCCACCGGCAGCACCGGTTCGGTGCGTTCGTCGGGAAGCTGCACCTCAAAGGCGTTAAGGAAGAATGCGGTTTGGGCGTAGTTTCCCATCAGCGCGGTGATCTCGACCAGATGCTGGACGCCGAACTGTTCCTGAGCGATCTGGAAAGTGGAAGTGGATACCCGGTGGTTCTGGTAGAACTCAGTGCAGAAGTTAACGATTGCACTTTCGTCAGCGGCCATGGGTGGCAGGGGTTGTCGGTCGCGGAGCGCGTCGACCAGGGCGTCGCTGACACCTTCCTGACGAGCCGCCGGAGCGTGGGCGTTCCAGATGTAAGGGCAATCCATGGCGCGGGCCGTCGCCAAAATCGCCAGTTCCTGTATTCGCTTCGGGAACGTGCTTTCGAACCGCAAGTAGGCCGTCAGATGGCTGCGTCGCCGCGACATCTCCGGGCTATTGATGGTGATGGAACCGGGCCCGCCGGTTATCGAACCTCCCGTGTCCCTGGTCAACTCGTCGAACGCACCCCGGAATTCCTCGGGCACCATGTCTCGGGTAACTACCGGTATCCTTGCCATAATTCTCCTCGACTATTTGATTCTATTGCGCGGTGTTGGTTCGGGGGTCTGGAATCTGGCAACGCCAAGCCCCACGGGGCCGATTGTACCATTGTCCACCACCTGGCACGGCAATGCGGCGACCCGCCGGGGTGACAGTGAACCAGCAGCCCGCAAGAGGTTCATCCGGAGACACCGTTGCTCCCGGTCTGCGAATCTCGGCCATTTATGGCCTGGGGGGAATTTTTGGTTATAATTCCCTGTGGCAACCATTTTGATTTCGCAACTGATTGTTTAGGAGGGACCATGAAATACGACGTCATTGTCGTTGGCGGGGGAGCGGCCGGTTCTGTGCTGGCTAGCAGGTTGGCTGAGGATGCAAATACGTCCGTGCTGTTGCTGGAAGCCGGTGCGGATTATCCAGATCCCGCAACCCTGCCGGACGAGATAAAGTTCGGCGGCACCAGGTACGCGGAATCCCCGGACTCGGAACACAACTGGGCCCTGCGGGGAACCATCACCGAGGAGCAGGGGGAGATCCACGTGGCCCAGGGCAAGGTGATTGGGGGTGGATCGTCCATCAATGGTCAGGCGATGCAGCGGGGACTACCCGAAGACTTTGACTCGTGGGCTGCGCTCGGCAATGACGAATGGTCTTACGACAAGGTGCTCCCCTTCTATAGAAAGATGGAGAATGACCACGACATCCAGGATGATTTCCATGGCACGGACGGGCCGATGCCCGTGCGACGCCGCCAGTCAGGAGCCGTGCCCGACATCCAGCAGGCTTTCCATGCCGCCTGTCTGAAGGCGGGGTTCAACACCGTCGAGGATACCAACGGAGCGAACCCCTCCGGCGTTGGCGTGTCGCCCACCAACAACCTGGGCGGGATCCGGATGAGCGCCGCTCTCACGCATCTCAATCCCATGCGCCACCGCCTCAACCTGACGGTGCGGGGCAGTGTATACGTCCAGAAGATATTGTTTGAGGGTCGAAAGGCCGTCGGTGTCGAAGCCCAAAGCGGCGGCGAAGTTTTCACCGTCCAGGCCGACCGGGTTGTCCTGTGCTCCGGCGCCCTCAGGTCGCCCCAGCTGCTCATGCTGTCGGGTATCGGGCCCAAAGACCAGCTCGAACAATTTGGGATACCCCTTATTCAGGAACTCCCCGGAGTAGGACAGAGTCTGTGGAACCACCTCAGCGCCCATGTAACCTATAAGGTCAAGGATGAGGCCACGCTGACCACGGAGCCGGACGCACCGCACTTCAGCCTGCATTACACCTCACAGGGGTGGAGTGAGACCAATGACATGGTGCTCAGGAGCAGCACCGTCGTCGATGAACGGGAGGAACGGGTGCCCGGCGTTAGAACCAGATACCGGACCGGCGATGTTGCTCCGGAGCAGGCGGCGCGTATATCGTGTACGCTGGGATTGCCCGAAGGATCTGGGTACGTCAGGTTGGCATCTGCCGACCCGGCGGTACAGCCGTCTTTCAACTATTGTTATCTGCAACATCCCGATGACATTCGGCGGGTGCGGGAAGGCCTGCGATTCGGGGTCAGCATTCTGGAATCCGACGAGTTCAAAGACGTGGTGGATTTCCGAATCAGCCCAACGGATGAAATGCTGGCCGACGACGATGCCATGGACCTCTGGATACGCCAAACGGTGGGAACCGCCCGGCACGTGTCGGGCACCTGCAAGATGGGCCCCGATTCAGACCCGACGGCGGTAGTTGACCAATACTGCCGGGTCAAGGGAGTTCAGGGGTTGTGGGTGGCGGATTCCTCGATAGTGCCGCGCATTCCCCGGTCAGGCGGTCTCCATCCCACGGCCCTGATGATTGGGGAACGTGTCGTCGAGTGGGTCGCGGCCGGTTAGTTCCGTGTCACCCGGTCTTGATTTTCTGGCTTCGGATTGATGCCACGGCGCAAAAATCCGCCCGCTGTTCTCAAGGATAGCGGGCGGATGACCGGCACGGCGACGAAGCACCCACGATACGATGGCGCTAACGATACGACGGGAGAGACCTGATTTGGTGAGTTTCGGGTTATGCGTCGTTGGTTGTGGTTCCTTTGCGCAGGTTTTCGCAGAGTCTGTCTCCGGTATGCGCGACGATATCGACCTGTACTTCGCCAGCCGCGATTTGGCCAAAGCCAGAGACTACGCGCGTCGTTTCAACGGTTTGGACGCTTTTGGCGACTATACCGCTGCTGCTGCCGATCCTCGGGTAGAGGCGTTGTACATTTGCACACCGCATCACCTGCATCTGGAGCACGTAGCTCTGGCGACCAGCTGGGGCAAGCATGCCCTGGTCGAAAAGCCCATCGCCGGAACCCTGGAGGACGCCGCAGCGATTGTCAGGCAGGCCGAGTCGGCGGGCGTGAACCTGATGGTGGCGGAGAACTATCGTTTCCTGCCGGCCGTGCGAGAAGCCAGGAAATTGGTGGATGAGGGCCGTCTGGGGCAGCTCAGGTTGGTCCAGTTGCAGGAACAGTACCCTTTTCAGCCTTCGGGGTGGCGCAACCGGACCGCCCTGAGTGGGGGCGGCGTGCTCATCGACGGAGGGATACACAAGGTTAGCGGACTGGCGTACCTGTCGGGACGACCCAACCAGGTGTACGCCCAAAGAGTCCTGCCCGGACAACCGGGACTCGAAGCGGAGGACGGGGTTGTGGTGATGACGCGAAACGACGATGGCGTGATCGGCCTCATCAATCACTCCTGGAGCATCGCCCCTTCGATACACCATTCGTGGGTCTCCATTGCCGGCACGACGGGCAGCCTGTATTTTGAACTGGGACAGCCGTGGTTGAAAATTCTCGATGGCAACTCGGAAACGATGGTGCATCTGGAGAACGACACCCGCGGACTGGTGCCTATGGTTCAAGAGTTCCGGCAGAGTATTGTGGAGGCCAGGGAGCCGGCGATGACCGGTCGGCAAGGGGTTGCCGACCTCGCGCTGGTGCTCAAAGCCTATGAATCAATTGAGCTCGGGCTGCCGGTGCGCCTCGACTGAACCCGGGCATACCACGGCGTATCGCTGCCGGATGCCGGCGCGCCCTTGCCCGCACTCGACCACCCCGTTACAATCGGCGCACCGCTTTTCCTCGCCATTAGGGGGCCCATTCGCTATTAGGAGGCCCATTGCAAGCAGCAACGCCGGCCGCGCCCGAAGCCGCGGGCATGAAGCATAACCGAATCTTCATCCTGAGCAGCCTGTCCGTGGGGCATGGTTTGTCCCATATGTTCGACCAGGGGTTCCCGCTGCTGATTACTGAGATAGCGGCGGCCATGGGCTTGGGCAACTTCCGCACCGCCGTCCTTTTCGCAGTCAGACAGGGCGGTTCCAGCGCCACCAGCCTGGGCGGTGGCCCGGTAATCGACCACCTGAAATCCTACTGGGGACTCATCCTGACGGCGTGTATGCTGGCCCACGCCATCACCTTCGCCGCGATTGGCAGTTCGCCAACCTTCGCGCTGCTCGTGGTAGTGGTGCTGTTCCTGTCGATTCCGGGGTCATTATGGCATCTGCCTTCGGCGGCGGCCATTTCCCAACGATTCCCGGAGCGTCGGGGATTCGCCATTTCCATGCACGGATTTGGTTCCAACATCGGCAACGTCAGCGGGCCGGTATTGGCCGGTGCGCTGTTGGGGACGGGGTTCCTCATCTGGCGGCACGTGTTCTTTATCTACGCCGGGTTGGCTTTGCTGATGGCGGTGTTCGTATGGTGGTCGCTGCGTGGCCTGGGTCGGGAAAGCGCTTCTGAGCATCGCATCAGCCTTTCGGAGCAGTTCGTCAACGCGCTGAAACTATTGAAGAACCCCATCGTAATGGCCCTGATCTCGGCAGCGTTGCTGCGGGGAATAGGACTGAACGCCCTGTTTAACTGGACTCCTTTCTACCTGCGGGAAACCCTCGGGATGACCACCCTGGAAGCTGGCGTGTATTACGCTCTGCTGACCGGCATGGGGATAATTTCGGCTCCGGTTTTGGGTTGGTTGTCCGACAAATGGGGACGCAAAGCGGTGCTGGTGCCCGGGTTCCTGATTGCCGGTCTGCTTTCCATGACGGTGGTTGGTGTGGGTGATAGCTTGCTGCTGGCGCCCATATTGGCCGGGTTGGGTCTCTTCAGCTTCGCTCTGCACCAGATTATTCAGGCATCAGTGCTGGATTACGTGGGCACTGGCACTGAGGCCACGGCGATCGGCCTGCTCTTCGGAATCAACGGCGTGATTGGCATGGGCTCACCCTTCCTGGCCTCCGCCATCATCGAAAATTGGGGTGGCTACGGCGCCGTGTTTTACTATGCGGGTATCCTGACCCTCATTACCGCCGCAGTCGTGCTGGTGATTCCCTTGCGAAACCAGAACGAATCCGGCCCAGCGCCGGCGTGAAGTTCCGGCCCAACGCCGGCATGGAGTTCCGGCCTGTAGTCGCGCACCGCCACCCTACGATTGCGGCAGTGAAGACGGCCCCGCCTTGGTCGTAACCAGGTAGAGCCATCGGTCCCCCGGTTCAAACGGTTCCATTTCCAGACTCCCATAGGCCTGGTGGTCTCCGAAACCCGCCCGCTGCAGCAGAGACATCAGCTCCCGGTAGGTATAGAGCCGCATCGACAACTCTCGGCGCTCCCTTTCGCCATCGCGGATGAACGTCCAGGACGACTCGACCCGGCTGGTCGCGTAGTCGAAACCGCGTTCTTCCAGTACCAGCAAGTTTCCCACCTCTTGCCAAACCCTGGGTTCATCCAGCACTTCGGCGAGACGCGTTTCAATCAATGGCGTGTCGAATATAAAACGAGCGCCGGGCTTGAGGCACCTGGAAACCGATCTCAGGAATTCTGCGTTTCCGTCATCATCGAAATATCCAAAGCTGCCCCAAAAGCAGATGGCGCCGTCAAACTCACCGTCCCAGGGCAAGTCCCTCATATCCCGTTGCTGCCAATCCACCGTCAGACCGCGCGCGGAGGCCGAGCGTGCGGCGGATTGCAACAACTGAGGGCTCTGGTCGATTCCGGTGACCCGGTAGCCAAACGAAGCCAATTCCAGGGACAGCCGGCCGCCGCCGCACGGCACGTCCAACACCCCGGAGCGTGTTGGCAGTCCCAGGGCCCTCTGGACGAATCCCATCTCGGCGCGCATCTGCTCCTCGTTCCGCGACGCGAGGATGAAGTCCAGGCACAGACCTGAAAAAAAAGTCCGCCCACCAGTTATCCGGCTCATGCATTGCTTATCGCCACTTCGACCGCCATCGGCTCAACTCGCCAGCAATTCCTTCAACTGGGCGTCGATGAACGCAGTGTCAACCGGGTTGCGTCCCGGCCCGCCGCCCGTATGCCCCCAGATAGTCGGGATGGTGCGCAGCTCGGCGTTGGGCATCAGGCCGACCTCAATCTCGTTGTCCGCCGGAGGAAAATACTGGTCTGTCTCGGACGGCATGACGAATGCCCTTGCCTTTATCGATGCCAGCGCTTGCTCAAAGTCGCCGCCGTGCAATGGGTTGTCGCTGATGTCGCCAGCCTGCCAGGTCGCGACCATGGCCAGGATGTCGTTGGCGTCCGCCTGTAGGTATCTCCCTTCCCAGGCCGTAATCAGGTAGTCCTCCAGCGACGAGAACCCCAAATCAAGGAACACCCGCTCCCGATAAAACGCCTGAGACGGCGCCCATCCAGCGTAGACCCGCGCCATCGCCCGCAGACCCTTGCGGGGCGGAGTGTCGTACCAGCCGTTGTTCCAGGCGTCATCGGCGCACAGCGCGGCTTTGACCCCTTCCAGGAACACGAAATTGTGGCGGGACGTCCGAGCCGAACCGCACCACGGGGCGATCCGCTCAACCATGTCGGGAAACAGCGCTCCCCAATGGAAGGTCTGTTGTGCGCCCATGGAGAACCCGCAGACCAGGGCGATGCGCTCGATGCCGAACATCTCGGTAACCAGGCGGTGCTGGCACTTGATGTTGTCGTAGTAGGTGATTCTGGGGAACCGCGCCCGGTCGTAGGGCGACAGCGTGTTGCTGGGAGATGATGAAAGCCCGTTGCCGAACATATTGGGTATGATGATGAAATATTTTGACGGATCCAGCGCCATCTCCGGGGCAATCATTGGCTCGTTGGCCGGGTGCTGGGATCCGAAGAAGGTGGGGAACACGATTGCGTTGTCCTTGCGTGCATTCAGCTCCCCGTAGGTCTGGTAAGCCAGCCGGGCGTCGCGCAACCGCAGGCCGCACTGCAAGTCAATGTCCCCCAGTTCGAAGGTCTGGTGGTCGCTCATTGGAGTACCTCCGGAGGGTTGAATACTGGTGTAAAAACCACTAGGCTGGCCCCAAGTCTAACAGTGTGGAGGAACACCGTGCTGAACAAAGTGCATCACGTAACTTACGTTGTGGAAAACGTGGATAACATGGCCTCGTATCTGGAAGCCAATTTCTCCCTCAAGCCCATTCGCGCCGACGAATTCACCGAACGGGGATTCAAGTCAATCCTCTACCAGATCGGAGACACCCTGGTCGACTTCTTCGAGCCGCTGCGGGACGACACTCCCATGGCTGCTCAGTTGCGCGCCACCGGGCCCGGTGTCATGCACGTGGCCTGGGGCGTCGACGGCATCGACCAGCTTTTCAGCGACCTGCAAACCAGGGGCAATGAGATGCGAGGCGACGCGCCATCCACCAGCCCCTTCGGCTACAAGACCGCCAGCATCGAAACCAGCAGCTCCCACGGCGTTTACTTCCAGCTGGCCGAAGGGGAGCATAGCTAGCAGATGGAATACGCACAACTCGGTCGCACCGGGTTGACCGTATCCAGAGCGGGATTCGGCGGCGGCGGCATCGGCCAGGTGTGGGGAGCCACCAACGAGCAGGAAGCCATCGCCGCCGTCCACCGTGCCCTGGATCTGGGTATCACTTTCTTCGACGTGGCCCCGTCTTACGGGGAGGGGAAGGCCGAAGCAGCCCTGGGAAAGGCGCTGGCCGGGCGCTCGGAGCCGGTGGTCGTCGCCACCAAGGTCCGGCTGCGAGCCCACGAGATGGATGACGTCGCTGGCGCCGTTCTACACTCGGTCGAGACCAGTCTCCGCCGCCTGCGGCGGGACTCAGTGGACGTGTTGCACGTGCACAACAGGTTCACCGAAGGCCGTGGCGAGGTTACCGACTCACTGTCCGGGGATGATGTCCTGGGGCCGATCCTGGATGCTTACCAGAACGTCCGGCAAGCGGGCAAGACCCGCTTCATCGGCTTGTCGGCTATGGACCACCACGTGCCCACAATGAGGCGCATCATCGCCAGCAATGAGTACGACACCATCCTGGCCTATTACAACCTGCTCAACTGGACGGCCCAGGACCCGCCGCCGCCAGGGGCAGACCTTTTTGATAACGGCCAGATAATCCCGCAGGCTAGGAGCCTGAATATGGGCGTAATTGGAATCCGGTCCCACGCCGCCGGCGCGCTGACCGACGCCCTTGACCGACCGCCGCGGCCCAATGATTCCCTGATGCGCAAAGACCTGGCCAGCGCTGGGAAACTGGGCTTCCTGCTGCAAGGTCCAATCAGGACGCTGTCGCAAGCCGCCATGGTCTTCAGCCTGATGAACCCGGATATCCACACCACCGTACCGGGCGTGAAAAACCGGGCGGAAGCAGAGGAAATTGCCGGCTGTGTGGACCTGGAACCCATCCCGCCAGAGCGCCTGTCCAGGTTGCGCCAACTGTACGAAAACGACTTTCGGGACTAGTGGTCCCATCGCCCAAAACGTCGGACGGTTTCCCCCAGCGAAATCTCGAGACGCATAGGTTGCTGCAATCCTACACTACGATGGCCGGGCGTGCCAGGGCGTCGACGGATGCCGGCAATCAGACGCAGCCGGAGACGCGCAGTAGTGTGGTGTTCTAGGGGGTGTCGTCAAAAGAGTTTGCTCCAGATCATCACTGCGCGGAGTTGGCAGGCCGCCAAGTATGACGCCGTCTTTTTGGCATACCGGGTTGCCACTCCGCGCCACTGCTTGAACTCCAGGAATCCGTTCTCCACCAGGCGCCGCAGCTGGTACAGCGCCCGGTCATAGTCCCGTTTTTCTCTCCGGTTGCTTTTGGGCGGTATCACCGGGTCCATTCCCAATTCCCGGACGGTGGCTATGCTTTCATTGGTGTCATCGGCTTTGTCCGCCAGCAGGCACTCCGCTGCTATGCCCTCAATCAGGGGCAACGCCTGGGAGCAGTCGGCAACCGTACCCTCGGTCACCGCCAGCCTTACCGGCATTCCGTGGGCGTCCACCGCCAGGTGCAGCTTGCTGTTCAGCCCCCTTTGGTGCGGGCAATGGACTGATTTCCGCCCTGGGCGCCGGCGCTGTGGGGATGGGCCTTGATATAGCTGGCGTCTATCATCAGCCACTCGAAATCAGGGTCATCAATCACTGCCTCCAACAGTCCGGCCCACACGCCCCGGTCCCGCCAGCGGCAGCAGCGGCGGTGGGTGTTCTTCCAGTCTCCGTAGTCCGGGGGCAAATCGCGCCAAGGCGCGCCGGTGCGCAGTATCCAGCACACGGCGTCGATAAACCGCCGGTTGTCCTGGGCCGGTCGGCCTCTCTTCCCTGCTCCTCCGGGCAAATGCGGCCTCAACCGCTCCCAAACGTCATCGGTCATATCGTGGCGCCGGTGCGCTGCCGTCATACCCCCACCTCCCACACTCTCCCCATTTCCAGTAATTTACCACCCTGCCGCCATTTTGACGACACCCCCTAGTACTACAACGACGGGTTTAGGATGGCGGCTCCATCCTGCCTTCACGGCGGGCGGAGCGGCGTCTCTGGTGGGAGCGGCGCGCCCGCTCGTTGCGTAGCTGCGTATCCTCCAGCCACCGCAGCAACTCCTCTGGCCCGAACCGTTCCCGGGGCAGCATCTCCCGCACCACCCGGCACACTTGGGGACGGGTGATCCGAGGCATCTTTTTCCCCCCAAGCCTGCTGCAGGCCCAGCAGGAAAGCTCCACCCAGCAGGCACATGGCTATGTGGTGATGCCAGCCAGCCCAACTGCGGGTCTCGTATTCGTCCAGGCCCACGTCGCCCTTCTCCGTCTCGAACTCCGTTTCAATGGGCCACCTGGAACCGCCCACGTAGGCCAAGGTCTCCAGGGGAGTATCCTCGGCAGCGTTGGACAGGTAGTAGCGGGGTTCGCTGCCGTCCAGGTTCCGGCGGTAGACGGCCCATGCCTCCTGGCCCGGCTTGCCCTTTCGGGTTACCCGCACCCGCTGGGCGCAGAACATATAGCTCCGCGGCCCCTGGCTTCCCTGGGCCACCGTTATCTCCCGCCAGGCCTCATCCGGCAACTGGTCACTGCGCTGCTCCATGGTACGACGCTGCCCGTCCCTGAGCCTGGGCTTGCGGGGGCGCCCGGACCCCTGAGCCCCCGGACTGGTCCAGGCCGACTCCCACGCAGGCTCCAGGGGCCAGACCGGAGTGCTGCCCGGAACGTCCAGCACGTAGCGCATCCCCAGGGCCGCCAGGGACTCCCGAAAGGACGGCGACATCCCGAAGGCGTCGTCCCCGGCCACCCATCCGGCCTTGAGGTGGCCCAGCTCCAGGGCCCGCTCCAGCAGTTCCAGGGCCAACTCCGTCTTCGACCGGTAGCTCCGCCGCTCCTCGGGCACCGCCGCCGCCGCACAGCGGCCCTGATCCGAGGTCCAACTCTCCGGCAGATACAGCCCTTTGTCCACCAATGCCCGTCCCAGCGGGCTGACGTAGGCCAGGAACATCCCACCCTGGCAGTTGGCCACCTTGCCCAGCCGGCCGCAGTACTGCCGGGCTACCCCCACGGACTTCCTCCCCTGCTTGGGAAAGTCGCTGCCGTCCAACACCCACACCGCCTCGGGGTGCCCCAGCCTGGGGGCCAGGTATTCCTGCAGCCGCCCGATCACTGTCGCATCGGACCACCGGGCCTCGGTCAGAAAACGCTGCATCGCCCGGGCCGAGATGCCCACCGATTCCGACAGGTTCTCGGCGTTGCGCCGCTCCCCAGCCTGCACCAGCAGCCCCTGAAGATAGTTTCGGCTGTGCTCCCGCCACTGCTTGCGGCCGAAGGAGGCCGCAAAGAAGGCGTGAAATTCCTGAAAGCACTCGTAGACCCGCTTGAAGCTCGCCGCATCCATCACCCAAACCACCCACTATCATCTTGACAACTATCCTACCAAACAACCCGTCGTTGTAGTACTAGTACTACAACGACGGGTTTAGGATGGCGGCTCCATCCTGCCTTCACGGCGGGCGGAGCGGCGTCTCTGGTGGGAGCGGCGCGCCCGCTCGTTGCGTAGCTGCGTATCCTCCAGCCACCGCAGCAACTCCTCTGGCCCGAACCGTTCCCGGGGCAGCATCTCCCGCACCACCCGGCACACTTGGGGACGGGTGATCCGAGGCATCTTTTTCCCCCCAAGCCTGCTGCAGGCCCAGCAGGAAAGCTCCACCCAGCAGGCACATGGCTATGTGGTGATGCCAGCCAGCCCAACTGCGGGTCTCGTATTCGTCCAGGCCCACGTCGCCCTTCTCCGTCTCGAACTCCGTTTCAATGGGCCACCTGGAACCGCCCACGTAGGCCAAGGTCTCCAGGGGAGTATCCTCGGCAGCGTTGGACAGGTAGTAGCGGGGTTCGCTGCCGTCCAGGTTCCGGCGGTAGACGGCCCATGCCTCCTGGCCCGGCTTGCCCTTTCGGGTTACCCGCACCCGCTGGGCGCAGAACATATAGCTCCGCGGCCCCTGGCTTCCCTGGGCCACCGTTATCTCCCGCCAGGCCTCATCCGGCAACTTGTCACTGCGCTGCTCCATGGTACGACGCTGCCCGTCCCTGAGCCTGGGCTTGCGGGGGCGCCCGGACCCCTGAGCCCCCGGACTGGTCCAGGCCGACTCCCACGCAGGCTCCAGGGGCCAGACCGGAGTGCTGCCCGGAACGTCCAGCACGTAGCGCATCCCCAGGGCCGCCAGGGACTCCCGAAAGGACGGCGACATCCCGAAGGCGTCGTCCCCGGCCACCCATCCGGCCTTGAGGTGGCCCAGCTCCAGGGCCCGCTCCAGCAGTTCCAGGGCCAACTCCGTCTTCGACCGGTAGCTCCGCCGCTCCTCGGGCACCGCCGCCGCCGCACAGCGGCCCTGATCCGAGGTCCAACTCTCCGGCAGATACAGCCCTTTGTCCACCAATGCCCGTCCCAGCGGGCTGACGTAGGCCAGGAACATCCCACCCTGGCAGTTGGCCACCTTGCCCAGCCGGCCGCAGTACTGCCGGGCTACCCCCACGGACTTCCTCCCCTGCTTGGGAAAGTCGCTGCCGTCCAACACCCACACCGCCTCGGGGTGCCCCAGCCTGGGGGCCAGGTATTCCTGCAGCCGCCCGATCACTGTCGCATCGGACCACCGGGCCTCGGTCAGAAAACGCTGCATCGCCCGGGCCGAGATGCCCACCGATTCCGACAGGTTCTCGGCGTTGCGCCGCTCCCCAGCCTGCACCAGCAGCCCCTGAAGATAGTTTCGGCTGTGCTCCCGCCACTGCTTGCGGCCGAAGGAGGCCGCAAAGAAGGCGTGAAATTCCTGAAAGCACTCGTAGACCCGCTTGAAGCTCGCCGCATCCATCACCCAAACCACCCACTATCATCTTGACAACTATCCTACCAAACAACCCGTCGTTGTAGTACTAGGTGCCGCTACCTCAGCATCGCCAACGATCTCGACACCGAAGCCCTGCCATCCGTCAACATCCTGGAGCCCTCAACCTGAACAACATCAACCAGGGGGGCGTCGATCACACCACTTGACGGGACGCTGCCGCGTGTTGGAACATTCGGGTTCAGTGAACGAGCCGGCTGATATACTCCAGCAACGGCAACATTTGGCCATGGCTGTGGAACAGGGGTCGCAGCCACATGCGGTTGCCAGTAGGTTTGGCAGCGCTCCTGCGGACTCGTATGGTCCATTCTGTTCGTCTACCAACTCATGCAAACATATGCATCATCCTCAATCGGCCGGCCACCATGCATCCATCCCATGGCCGCGTCGTGGAGTATCGGTATGATCGATCCAGTACGGGCGCCTTGCTGACCATACGGTCGAACGTCAGAGGGTTGCCGATGTGGTTAGTGCCCATTCTGATTGCCGTCGCCTTGGTCGGATGTGGCGACGACGCCTCCACCGGTGTCAGCTCCACGGCCACGACCGAGCTGGCAACACGACAGCGCCGGTCAATCCTCCTGCGCCGCTATCCACTACCCCCTTAACGGCGACGCCGGACGCAGCGCCAACGCCCGTGAAGACGCCCGCCCCGACGTCCCTTCCAACGGTCACGCCGACACAACCCCCGGCGAATCAGCCGTCATCACCCGTGGCGGCCACTGATTCCGAGGTCGCCGGACTGGTCGCCGCCAACAGTAAGTTCGCAGTGGGTCTATACCGGGAAATTGGCGATGCCGACGGCAATGCGTTTCTCCCCCCATTCGATTTCGTTGGCCCTGGCCATGATCTACGTCGGCTCGGATGGAGACACACGGCACCAGATGGACCGGGTACTTGGTTTTAGCGCGTTGTAGGAGCGAGTGCATCCGGCGTTCCACGACCTGCAATCGCATCTGGATTCTCGCGTTGGGACGCCCACGGAAGGAGAGTCAAAAGGTTTTGAGTTGAACATCGCCAACGCGGTTTGGGGCCAGCAGTACCGCGAGTTCCGGTCGCTCTTCTTAAGTACGCTGCAGCAGAGCTATGGGGCCGGACTCATGGAGACCGATTTTCGCGGTGCCCCCGAATCATCTCGCATTCGAATTAACGTTTGGGTTGGTGATCAGACGGAAGGGCGGATCACCAACCTCATCGCGCCTGGTGTCGTCAACTCCGCCACCAGGCTGGTCCTGGCCAACGCCGTTTATTTCAAGGCGGCGTGGCACCTGCCCTTCGACGAGGACGCCACGTTGCCGTAGCCGTTCCATCTGCTGGACGGTCGGGAAATCAACGTGCCGATGATGCGCCAGTTGGGCAAGTTCTGGTATGCTCGCGGCGCAGGAGTACAAGCCGTTCAGGTGCTCTACGAAGGTCGCTAGATGTCAATGGTGATCCTGCTACCCGACGAAGGCCGTTTCGAAGAATTTGAAGCCGGGCTGGACGTCGGGCTCGTCGACCGGGTGGTGGCCGGTCAGGAGATGCACCAGGTACGGCTGGCCATGCCAAGGTTCAAGATTGAATCCAGCTTTAACCTGTCGGCAACCCTGGCCGAGATGGGTATGCCCGATGCCTTCGACGGCGGCGCAGCCGATTTCTCCGCGATGGACGGAATGTCCTGCGCATCATCACCCTGCGACTGCCTTTCCATATCCGACGTGGTCTACCGGGCTTTTGTCTCGGTGGATGAGGAAGGGACCGAGGCCGCCGCCACTGCTGTTGTGGTGGGAGTTACCCGCGCGGTGGACCCGCCGCCCGAGCCAGTCGTGTTGACCATCGACCGGCCGTTTATCTTCCTGCTGCGCGATCGGGAAACCGGAGCCATCCTGTTCCTGGGCCGGGTGATGCAACCGTAATCGATCACCCAAGCGCCCAGCCGGTGAACCCACCTACCCCAGCCCCCGAGTCGCCGGTCAGCGGCATAATGAAGCTCGAAACTCCCGTCGCGATCATGATTAGACGATTCGCGGCACTGTGCACGTTCCTGGTGCTGGCCGGCTCGGGCGCGGTGTTCGCGGACGGCCCCAAAGCCCCGCCCAGTCAACCGGCGCCGACGGGCAAGTCGGATTCCAAGATCAGCCCGCTCCTTTCCGGCGTAACGTCGGGTGCCCAGACGCAACCACGAACCGACCGGGGCACCAGGTCGTCTGCCGGCACCCAGCGGGCCCGACGCAGCCAAGGCGCAGAACTGACCGTCGAGCCCGAGATTCCCCTTTCGGACCCCCGGGTTGACGAGGTCATCATCCCCCAACCACCGCCGGCAGTCCAGGTGGACGACAAGGGCAACGTGCAGGTCTATATCTACACCGACGCTACCGACGAGCTGTCCCTGTCCCGCCTGCAAAATCGGGGCGTGCGCACCGAGCTGGTTAACGTCCGTCAGGGCATCGTGCAGGGCTGGGTACTGGTGGATAACCTTACCGCAGTGGCCGACCTCAAGTTCGTGACCCGCATCACGCCCCCGGACTACGCGGTGACCAAAACGGGCGGGGTCAACTCCGAAGGCGACTTGATCCACCGGGCCCACGTGGTGCGCGGGCTGTCCGGATTCACCGGCGCCGGAGTGACCGTGGGCGTCATCTCAGACGGCGTGGATTCGCGGTCGTCGGCCCGGGCCACCGGCGACCTGCCGACACAGCTTGAGATTGACCCCGACCTACCCGGGGAAGGCGACGAGGGCACCGCGCTCCTAGAAATCGTCCACGACCTGGCGCCGGATGCCCGCCTGGCATTCGCCGGCCCCAGCACCAGCCTGGAGATGATCGAGGCCATCAAATTCCTGGCCTACGAAGCCTTTGTCGGCGCCGGCGCCGACATCATCGTTGATGATTTGGGCTTCTTCGGCGAGCCCATGTTTGCAGATGGTCCGGTTGCCGAGGCCGCCCAACGAGCCACGGACGACGGCGCCGTCTTCCTGTCTTCCGCCGGCAACTCCGCCCGCTCCCTTTGCCTGGGTGCCTACGACCAGGGCGCGGGAGATTACCACGAGTTCGCCGCCGGAGACACCGCGCTGTCCATCGTGGCGCGATCCGGCGCCCGGGTGTTCCTGCAATGGAGCGACCCGTTCGGTGCGTCGTCCAACGACTTCGACCTGTACGTCTGTCTGCAAGGCTATGTACGCACCGATTTCAATCTACAAAACGGCATTTGTTGGGGCAGCGTCGGCCCGCAGGACGGCGACGACGATCCCATCGAAGGCTTGGCGATCGGCCACCCATCAACGGCTCTCTTCGACGTATTTATCCACGCCTACGGTATACAGCCCGATGATGTCCGGATCACCAACCCGCCCCAACTGAAGCTGTACGTGCTCGGCGGCCAGGTGCTCCAACACGGGAGCGCTGCGGGCAGCATCTTCGGACACCCCGCAGTGCCCGGTGTTCTGGCGGTGGGCGCCATCCCCGCCGACGATCCTGGCAATGACGACATCGAACCATTCAGTGACCAGGGGCCGGTGGAGATTTACCATCCCACCCCGGAGACCCGCCAGAAGCCCGACATCACCGCCATTGACGGCGTGGTCATCACTGGCACCGGCGACTTCCCCAATCCCTTCGTCGGAACCTCGGCGGCCTCGCCCCACGCGGCCGGCATCGCGGCCTTGGTGATGCAAGCCGAGCGAAAGGCGAATCCAGGAGGCTCCAAATCCTATATTGCGGGCCAGGTCTTCAACGCGCTGCGCGACACCGCCGTCGACGTGGGCTCCGCCGGGTTCGACAACGTTTACGGCTACGGGCGAGTCGATGCCCTGGCTGCCGTCGCCGCTACGGGGCTACTGTCGACCACCTCGTTCATCGTGGACTCCACGGGGGACGGCGCAGACGCCGATACCTCCGACGGCGTCTGCGAAGACGCTTCTGGCGACTGCACGGTGAGGGCCGCTATCGAGCAGGCCAACGCCGCTGGCGGGGGTATCATCGAATTCAACATTTCTGGTTCTGCGCCCCACACCATCCAACCCGCGTCAGCGTTGCCCACGATTACGCAGCGAGTGGTCATCGATGGGACGAGCCAGCCGGCGGGAGGCAGCACGGCAGAGGTACAGATCGAACTGGACGGAACCAACGCCGGTACTGACACCGACGGTCTCACCATTTCGGCCTCGGGCGGTGAGGTGCGGGGCCTGGCCATCAACCGTTTTGGCGGCGACGGCATCTCGCTAACGTCCGGCGGTTCCGTTAACGTCGTCGGCAACCTGATCGGCACGGACACCGCGGGCACCGCCGACCAGGGCAACGTCGGGGTTGGATTGTCCAAAGCCAGCCCCGACAACCGGGTGTGGGAGAACGGCATTTCGGGCAACGAATCCCACGGCATCAGTATCTCGGGCGCCAGCGCGGACAGCAATTACGTGGCTGACAACTTCATCGGGACCGACCTGGACGGCGATTCCGACTTGGGCAAAGCGGGCGCCGGCGTGCTTGTCTCCGGCGCTTCCGATGCCAAATTGCTGGAGAACCTGATATCGGGCAACGATTCCCATGGCGTCAGCATTACCAGCTCCGGAGCGGACGACAACTCGCTGGAAGGTAACCTCATCGGAACCAGCGCTGGCGGCGAGGCGGCCCTGGGGAACGGCTCCTACGGCGTTGCCATCGCCGGCGGAGCTTCCCGTAACGCAGTCGAAACAAACACAATCGCCCACAACGGCGGCGACGGCGTGAGGATCACAGGCATTGCCACTACGCGCAATACCGTTTGGGAAAACGGAATCCATTCCAACACCGGCTTGGGCATTGATCTGGGCCCCGACGGCATCACGGTCAACGACAACCTGGACGCCGATACCGGCCCCCACGGTTTGCAGAACTTCCCGGTTCTATCCGCCGCCGGGATAGTGGGCGATGAGGTTCAGATATTCGGCTCGCTCAACGGCACCGCTAACACCGAATGCATCGTGGACTTCTACTCCAGCGAATCCTGCGACGCATCGCTCAATGGCGAGGGACAGGCCTGGCTGGGATTCTCACGTGTTGCGACAGATGCCGCGGGCGCCGTCCCCTGGGTGGCACCTTTGGGGTCAGCACGTGGTTTGGTAGCATCCAGGGTGCGCAAACTCCGGAGGGCGATACATAACCGCCACCGTCACCGGGCTCGACGGGACGTCCGAATTCTCGGCCTGCACGCTGGCTGTCGACCTTCCCGAGCTGGATTTGTCGGCAAACAGCGTCAGTATCGACGAAGCCGGAAGTAACAACTCCCGCATCATCTCGGTGGCGTTGGCAGCACAACCCGCCGCCGACGTAGCGGTCGGTATCATCAACACCGACGCCGACGCCGTTTCCACCACGCCCCTTCCGCCGGCTGGGTTCTTGTTTGCCACCGACACTTGGGACACCGGCAAGGATCTGACCATCACAGCTGTAGACGACACCGATGCCAGCGATGAAGATGTACTTCTCGCCCTATACACCGTAGACTCCAGCAACGTCTATCTGCTGGCGTTCCTGTCGACCCTGGTCGCCGACGACGACTTCGTGGACATCACCCTCTCCGATAGCAGCATTGAGGTGACAGAAGGGAGCACAGCCACCTACACGGTGGTCCTGCCCGAGCAGCCGTCCGCCGACGTGGTCGTATCGCTGACCAGCTCCGACACCGACAAACTCACGGTGATGCCGGCGTCGTTGACGTTCAAAACCACCGAATGGGATACCGCTCAAACGGTAACCGTTACGTGCGTACAGGACAACGACGGCTGGGCCCATCGGGAGGAGATCACGCACTAAATCACACTGGGCGGCGAAACCTACGTGGCCGATATTACGGGCATACTTGTGCAGGACGATGAGCGGCCCCGACTGGAGCTGTCAACGGAGAGCCTGACCATCGCCGAGGGCAACTCGGGCACTTACACTGCTGTTCTTACAGAAGAGCCTTCGGACGACGCTACCATTGCGTTATCCTCCACCGACCTGGGCGCAGTGACCGGCCGGACGGGGACCCTTGATTTCACTACCACCAATTGGAATAGCCCTCAGACCGTGACGCTGGAAGCCGTGGACGATGACGACGGCGACGAAGAGCTGGTGTACATCGGCCACTAGGCGACAGTGGCCTGGGAGGACTTCATCATCGGCGTCGTGGCGGTAGCCGTTACCGACGACGACACTGCCCTCTACTTCTTGGACGGCGACACCACCACCCGCTCCACCCTGGAAAACTCCCCGGCCGGCACCGACATCGGAGAACCCGTCTCCGCAGAAGACCCGGAAGGCGGAACCCTCACCTACTCCCTGGCCGGCGATGATGCCGACCTCTTCTCCCTGGACACCGCCAACGGCCAGCTCAGCGTCGTCAGTGGCGTTACCCTGGACTACGAAAACCCCGGCGATCAGGACGGCGACAACGACTATGAGGTAACGCTAACCGTAACCGATCCCAACAACGATACCGATACCATCGACGTAACGGTCTCAGTAACCAACGATCCCGAAGGAACCTATTGGGCCGGCAGCATCACGCTGGCGAGTTCCATCGGCGATACCCACGGCGCCGGCGACAGGTTCTCGGGTTCCTCGATAAAACCCAGGCGATTCCGTTTTGAGGGCGCCGACCTCCGGATAAAAATATTTTCCTGGACACCGGCGCCGACGAGCTCAGTTTCTGCCTCGACGACGTGGGGCGAGATTACACCGGCAGCGGATGGACTCTGGTTACCGGAAGCGATTCATTCGCATTCGCCAACGCGACCCTCAACCAAAATTCCGTTCTGGGTGATTGCTATGGAAGTGGCGGCCATGGACATCTCGGAGGACGCGGCAGATAGCACCGATGTTGGCGAACCCGTGGTTGCCACCGACCCAGACGCTGCCGACACCCTCACCTACGCCCTCTCCGGCACGGGTTCAACCAATTTCACCATCGACGCCAACAGGCAGATCACGGTGGCCACCGGCGCCGCCCAAGATCACGAAACCACGTCGTCCTACTCCCTCTCCGCCACCGTGCACGACGGCAAGAACGCCGACGGCAACGCCGATTCGTCCGTGGACGACACCATCGCCGTGACCATCAACGTGACCGACGTGGACGACGCTGGCTCGGTCTCCCTGAACTCGGACCAACCCCGGGTGGGTACGGAGCTGACGGCCACGCTGAATGACGAGGACGCTGGGGTCAGCAACACGACCTGGCAGTGGGCCCGGTCGGCGGACGGCGTTTCCAATTGGGGAGACATTGCCAGCGCGACGTCGGCAAGCTACTCGCCGGTTGACGCGGACGTGAACCAGTACCTGCGGGCGACGGCCAGCTACGACGACACCCACAGCACCGGCAAGTCGGTGACCGCCGTCTCCGCCAATTCCGTGCAGGCCGCGCCGGTGGTGAAATCCGAGCCCAGCTTCGACGACGGGGACAATACCACCAGGTCGATTGCCGAAAACTCTGCCGAAGGAACCACCGTGGGCGATCCCGTCGCGGCCACAGACTCGGACGACGGCGACATCCTGACCTACGCCATCTCCGGCGACGGCGCCGCCAACTTCACCATCGACTCCGACGGCCAGATCACCGTGGCCACGGGCACGACGCTGGATCACGAAAATACGCCGTCCTACTCCCTCTCCGCCACCGTGCGCGACGGGAAGGACTCCGACGGCAATCCTGACACCTCCGTGGACGACACCATCGCGGTTACCAACGTGGACGAGGCGCCGGTGCTCAGCGGATCAACCAGCATCGATTACGCCGAGAACGGCTCCAACGCCGTGGCCACCTACACGGCCAGCGACCCAGAAGGGCAAACCGGCATCACCTGGTCGCTGACTGGCGCAGACAGCGGCGACTTCACCCTCACCGGCCGCGTGCTCACCTTCGTCTCACTGCCCAACTACGAGGACCCCCAGGACGCGGACATTGGCAACGACTACCAGGTGACCATCACCGCCGCCGACCCAACCAGCAACCTAGCCACGTTGGAAGTGGTGATCAACGTAACGGACTCGGACGAACCGGGCTCCGTCTCCCCGAACTCGGATCAGCCCCAGGTGGGCGCCGAGCTCACGGCCACGCTGAATGATGAGGACGCTGGGGTCAGCAACACCGCCTGGCAGTGGGCCCGGTCGTCGGACGGGGTTTCCAATTGGGGAAACATTGCCGGCGCGACGTCGGCATTGTACGTGCCGGTGGACGCCGACGTGAACCAGTAACTTCAGGCCACGGCCACCTATGACGATACCCACAGTACCGGCAAGTCGGTGGCAGCCGTCTCTGGCAACCCAGTGCAGGCGGCACCGGTGGTGAACACCGCCCCCGACTTTGGCACCGATGCGGCTACCCGGTCGATAGCGGAGGACACCGCGGCTGCCACCAACATCGGCGCGGCGGTGCCGGCCACCGACACGCTGACGTACAGCCTGTCGGGCACCGACCAGGCCTCCTTCGAAATCGTGTCGACCAGCGGCAGTTGCAGACCAAGGCGGCGCTGGACTACGAGATCAGGAATTCCTATGCGGTGGTGGTCACCGCCGCCGACCCCTCCGGCGCCACCGACACCATCACCGTGACCAACGTGGACGAGGCGTCGGTGGTAACTGGGACGACGGCGTTGGATTACGCCGAGAACGGGACGGGCGCAGTGGCCACCTATACCGCCACTGACCCCGAGAGAGTTACCAGTTTCAGTTGGACCCTCGCTGGCGACGACAGCGGCGACTTCTCCATCACAGACGGTACGCTCAGCTTCAACGCCTCGCCCAACTTCGAGTCAGCGGCAGACGCTAACACCGACAACGCCTACCTCATCACCGTGCAGGCCTCGGACGGCAGCTTGGGCGGAGCCCTGGCCGTGACGGTCACGGTGACGAACGTGGACGAAGCGCCGGGCCAGTCGGCGACCCTCACGGTGGCGGCGGCTGGGTCGGACAGCCTGACGGTGAGCTGGACTGAGCCAGCCAACACCGGCCCGGCGATCACCGACTACGACTACCGGTATAGGGTCAAGGACACTTCGGCCTAGACGGAGGTGACCGACAAGGCCATCACCGGCACGTCGGTCTCCATCACGGGCCTGAGCGCCAACACCGAATACGAGGCGCAGGTGCGGGCCATAAGCGACGAAGGCACTGGCGAGTGGTCCGAATCTGACACCGGTACGACCAGCGCCGCGGCGGCGACGAACGCCAACCCCGCGTTCGATGAGGGCGAGACTGCCACCCGGACCGTCCCCGAGAACTCTGGTGAAGGTACCAGCGTCGGTACCGCCGTGGCCGCCACCGACTCGAACGGGGGCGACATCCTGACCTACGCGCTGGCCGGCACCGGCTCTTCCAACTTCGCCATCGACTTGGGCGGCCAGATCACGGTGGCCGCCGGCGCTACCCTGGACCATGAGAGTGCTCCCTCCTACTCCCTATCCGCCACGGTCCACGACGGCAAGGACGATCAGGGTAACGCTGCCGACGCCATCGACGACACCATCACGGTGACCATCAATGTTACGGACGTGGACGAAGGGGGCTCGGTCGCCCTGAACTCGGCCCAACCCCAGGTGGGCACCGAACTCACGGCCACGCTGAAGGAGGAGGACGCTGAGGTGACCAACACGACCTGGCAGTGGGCCCGGTGGTCGGACGGGTCGACCAACTGGGGAGACATCGACAGCGCCACGTCGGCAAGCTACACGCCGGTTGACGCGGACGTGGGAAATTATCTTAGAGGGTGTGTGACAATGGTCTAAACGTGCGCTGGCGGTTCTTGGAGTGATAAGGGGATGGCGGTTACGCTGGGGGCATGAGCAGAAAACCTTATCCCAGCGATTTGACCAACGCCCAGTGGGAGGAATTGGCTCCCCTGCTGCCACCCGACACCACCAGAGGCCATCCCAGGACCACGGACCTGCGGGAGGTGGTCAACGGGATTCTCTACGTGCTGCGCGGCGGCGTACCCTGGCGGCTGATGCCCCATGACCTGCCACCCTGGGGCACGGTCTGGTGGTACTTCCGCAAATGGCGGGATGACGGGACCTGGGAACGAGTGGAGTCGGCCTTGCGGGCCCGGGTGCGGGAAGCGGCGGGCCGAGAGGCCACGCCCAGCGCGGCCATCATAGACAGCCAGTCGGTGCAGACCACTGAAAAAGGGGGCGGCGCGGCTATGACGCAGGTAAAAAGGTCGCCGGACGCAAGCGGCACATTGTAGTGGACACCATGGGATTACTGCTGGCCGTGGTGGTTCATGCCGCCAATATCCAGGATCGGGACGGCGCCAGGCTGGTGTTGGTGAAGTTGCTGAACCGATTCCCCCGGCTCCGAGTCATCTGGGCTGATGCTGGCTACGCTGGCCGACTGGTGGCCTGGGCTTGGGCCACTGGCGGTTGGCTGCTGACCGTGGTACGGCGGCAACCGCATCGCCACACCTTCGAGGTGTTGCCGCGCCGGTGGGTGGTGGAGCGCACCCTGGCGTGGCTCAGTCGATGTCGCCGGCTCAGCAAAGACTATGAGGAGCGCACCGAAAGCAGCGAAGCCTGGGTGCATATCGCCATGGTCCACCTGATGCTCAAACGGATCCAGCCCTCCTGAATCTATTTGTCACACGCCCTCTAATAGCGGGTTTCCACCGACAAGATGAGTGTGGCGGCGGGTTGAATGGGTAAGAAAGTGCTCCTGTGCATCTGGGATAATGGTTTTCGAGACAGCGAAACAACCCCAGACCAAGAGCACCCAATAGATGCTACCACGCAAGATGCTACCACGCAGTTCCCCCGACGGCATCCACATCGCCTTCGATGACCACCGCCTGGTGGCGAATGCCGGCCTGATCCTTCCCACGACCCTGGCCCGCCACTTGGGCCTGCCGCAACTGGTCCAGCAGCGCCTCGACCTGGGCAATGCCCCGGGTCGGGCGAACACGGGCGACAAGATGCTGACCCTGGTAGCGTCAGCGCTGGCTGGGGGTGACTGCATTGACGACGCCGACGTGTTGCGCACCGGCGGGACGGCTGGCGTTCTCGGCTGCGTGGTCAAGGCGCCATCCACCCTGGGGACCTTCCTGCGCAGCTTCCGGTGGGGCCACGTCCGCCAACTGGATCGGGTGAGCCGGGAGTTGCTGGCCCGGGCCTGGACTACTGGGGCCGGCACCGGCGACGTGCTGATGTCTCGGCTGCGTGAGGGCCGCGCCAACACCGCTCGGGGCGCCGCCCACTTCCTGTGTGAGACGGTGGGCCGGGTGCGCCACGGAGGGGCCAGGGGACAACTCACGGTGCGCGCCGACAGCGGCTTCTATGCCCACGCCCTGGTCGCGGTCTGCCGCAAGATGGATGTGCGCTACTCCATCACCATCCGGCAGCACGCCCGCCTGCGCAATATCATCGAGGCGATACCCGAGACCGACTGGACGCCGATTCCCTACTGGATGGACGGCGCCGCCGACGTGGCGCAGACCACCTACACCCCCTTCCGGACTGAGCCCGGCGCCGCGCCGGTGCGGCTCATCGTCCGGCGGGTAAAACCCACGCCCGGTTCCCAGTTGGCCCTCTTCGCCGCCTACCGCTATCACGGCTTCATCACCGACCGGGACGGTGCAACCCGGGAACCGGAGGCCGACCATCGGCGCCACGCCGAGATCGAGAATGCCATCCGCGACCCCAAGTACGGCGTTGGACTGAACCATCTCCCCTCGGGCCGCTTCGCCGCCAACGCCGCCTGGCTGGCCGTCCAGGTTATCGCCCACAACCTGGCACGCTGGACAGCGCGCATCGGTCTGGGTGAGCAGGTGGTGACCACCAAAACCCTGCGACGACGCTTCTTCTCCCTCGCCGGACGGCTCACCCGCTCGGCGCGCCGCCTCACTTTGCATCTGCCCCAGCGCTGGCCCTGGGAAAACCGGTTCAGTCGCGCCCTGGCACGATTGCGCGCCCTGCCACTCCCAACCTGACGGCAGCCTGTCTCCCGCTGACCCGCCATCCGGCCAACTGAACGTAACTGTTCAGACTTGCGGGGAAGAGAGCAGTTGTCGGCAGGCGGCGAGGGGATTCAGTCCTTGGGCGCGCCAGGTGCCGAAGAGGGAAGCCAGGGTCATCTTGCTGCTGCTGCCCCGTTGCGACCGGGTGCCGCCGCTGATCTTGCGGCTGACGACCAGGTGGCGCAGGCTGCGTTCGGCGGCGTTGTTGTCCGGTGGCGCCTCCGGTTCGGCCACGAAGACGAAGAGTTCTTTGATATGGCGCTCAATGCGTCGGCACAGCTTGGCCTGAGCCGCTGACGAGTCGTCCAAGCAAGGCTGGCAGATGGTCAGCAGCTGCCGTTCCAGAACCAGTTGTGCGGTGCGCCGCCGCTTGGCCTGGGGATGGGCGCTGGCTTTGGCCCGGTCGTAAATCTCGTGGACGGCGTCGGCCCACTGCGCCAGCTTTCGGTCCTTCGGATAGAGGGCCTTCAGGTCGTGAATGTCCCGCAACAGATGAACCCAGCAGCGTTGCTTGGGGCCGTCGTAATGGTGGTAGGCGGCGTAGAAATCGCTGACCAGCACACCGGAGAAGGTGTCGCCCAGAGCCTCATCCACCACTTCCTTGTTGCGACCCCGCCGCAGGAAGTAGCGCGCCGATGGTGTGCTGAAGGTCCACACGTAGCCGTTGTTGCCATCCTCACGCCAGCCGGTCTCGTCGGCATGGACCACTGGGCTGGCGCGGACTTGGGCGAGTATCCGGTCCACGGCGGCCCGGGCCTTTTGCGCGGTGCGATGCACCGCAGCCATGATGGCTCCCACGCTGAGGCGCAGCCCATGGACGGTGCGCAGATACCATTGGATGGCGCCAATGGGCAGTCGGGCCTCCTCCCGCAGCGTGGCAATCAGACTGACCAGGTTGATACCCAGACGCTGCTGGCCCATCACCACACCGTCCAGTTGCGCCGGGGGCACGCAGCGGCGGCGGCAAGCCGGACAATCCCTGGCGATGTAGACGTGCTCGGTAACTTCCGCCGGAACCTGCGGCAACTCGATGACCTCCCGAGTGCGCTGGGTCCAGCCGCCGGACAACAGCGTTCCGCAGTCGGGACAGTGGTCCACCACATGCTCCACCCGACGGGTGGGCGTCATGCGACGGCGGGCAAAGCCGTGGGGCCGGGGCTGGCGTGGCGCTTTGGGCTGGGCCGGTTTCTGGCTGGCTTCGGGTTTGAGGCCGGGCATCCCCCGGGCGCCACTGGGTTTGGCCCGCCCTTCCAGCTGAGCAATCCGCCTCTCCAGGCCCTCGATGATGGCCTGCTGTCGGGCTATGATGGCCTCCTGCCGTATGACGATGGCGATGAGCACATCGCGGTCAGCGGTGGACAGGTCGATTTCCGAATCCATACCCGTTATATGACATAACCACAACCCATCGCGCCAGCCATCCCCGAACCTCTTTGAACCAATTCCCCCACCAAGTCTGAACAGTTACCCTGCCCAAGTAACTGTTCAGACTTGCGGGGAAGTGAGCAGTTGTCGGCAAGCGGCGAGGGGATTCAGTCCTTGGGCGCGCCAGGTGCCGAAGAGGGAAGCCAGGGTCATCCTGCTGATGCTGCCCCGTTCCGACCGGGTGCCGCCGCTGATCTTGCGACTGACGACCAGGTGGCGCAGGCTGCGTTCGGCGGCGTTGTTGTCCGATGGCGCCTCCGGTTCGGCCACGAAGACGAACAATTCCTTGATATGGCGCTCGATGCGTCGGCACAGTTTGGCCTGGGTTGCCGAGGGGTCGCGAAGGAAGGGTTGGCAGAGGGCCAGCAACTGCCGTTCCAGAACCAGTTGTGCGGTGCGCCGCCGCTTGGTCTGGGGATGGGCGCTGGCTTTGGCCCGGTCGTAAATCTCGTGGACGGCGTCGGCCCACTGCGCCAGCTTTTGGTCCTTCGGGTAAAGGGCCTTCAGATCGTGGATGTCCCGCAGCAGGTGGACCCAGCAGCGTTGCTTGGGGCCGTCGTAATGGTGGTAGGCAGCGTAGAAATCGCTGACCAGCACACCGGCGAAGGTGTCGCCCAGAGCTTCATCCACCACTTCCTTGTTGCGACCCCGCCGCAGGAAGTAGCGTTGGGTGGGGGTGCTGAAAGTCCACACGTAGCCGTTGTTGCCATCCTCACGCCAGCCGGTCTCGTCGGCATGGACCACTGGGCTGGCGCGGATCTGGGCCAATATCTGATCCACTGCGGCCTGGGCCCTTCGCGCGGTGCGATGCACCGCAGCCATGATGGCTCCCACGCTGAGGCGCAGCCCATGGACGGTGCGCAGATACCATTGGATGGCGCCAATGGGCAGTCGGGCCCTCCCGCAGCGTGGCAATCAGACTGACCAGGTTGATACCCAGACGCTGCTGGCCCATCACCACGCCGTCCATTTGTGCCGGGGGAACGCAGCGGCGTCGGCACCCCGGACAATCCCTGGCGATGTAGACGTGCTCGGTAACTTCCGCCGGAACCTGGGGCAACTCGATGACCTCCCGCGTGCGCTGGGTCCAGCCACCGGACAACAGCGTTCCGCAGTCGGGACAGTGGTCCACCACGTGCTCCACCCGACGGGTGGGCGTCATGCGACGGCGGGCAAAGCCGTGGGGGCGGGGCTGGCGTGGCGCTTTGGGCTGGGCCGGTTTCTGGCTGGCTTCGGGTTTGACACCGGGCATCCCCCGGGCGCCACTGGGTTTGGCCCGCCCTTCCAGCTGAGCAATCCGCCTCTCCAGGCCCTCGATGATGGCCTGCTGTCGGGCTATGATGGCCTCCTGCCGTATGACGATGGCGATGAGCACATCGCGGTCAGCAGTGGACAGGTCGATTTCCGAATCCATACCCGTTATATGACATAACCACAACCCATCGCGCCAGCCATCCCCGAACCTCTTTGAACCAATTCCCCCACCAAGTCTGAACAGTTACCTGCCCAATTCGGACTTGCGTGGGCGTAATACTTGTGATACGGTGCCCTGCATTTCAGTCGGAACGAGCGCGCGCATCTGTTTTAAGATCCGCAACGAGGCCGAAGTTAATCAATACAATGAGACCGGATGGTCATAGTCATCCGGTCCCAAACCAGACAGGGCGAAGCAAGCAAAAACTCCGCTGCGGCGTTCTATATGCTAAAACAGGATTGGAAATCAATTACCGCTTCGATCAGTCTGGGCCTCCTCATAATCGGCATCATCTGGAAAAGTCAAAAAGCCCTCATGGGCCGCACAGATGACGAATAAGCCGGCCAACCACGTACTGACGGAGGCATAGGCCCAAGCGTGCACGAGGTTGGGATGAATTCCACCCCCCAAGTGTAAACGACGCCACAGCCACCAAGAGGTTCACGCCATGACAACGGCCCGGGGCATTCTCAAACAGGCCGCCCGAATCGTCCTGGCCGAGTTGCCCATGCACCTGTCCGCCGACTTCGTCATCAACAACGTCGAAGCGGAAACGCTGCATGGCCCGAACTGCGAGGACTACATTCACGTCGACGTGATCCTCTAAGACGACCATCCCGAACTCGATTCCCCGCAAGCTGCCGAGGTTCAAGCAGACACTGCACCCGATGTTCGAGCGCGCAGGAATCGTGCCAAGCCCAACGATATCATATTCAAACCGGGATGAGCTCACCGGATGACCAAGCCCTCCGGAACAGCGGACGTCAGCCATCGTAATCCTCTGCATGCATGGATACACGGCACATCGTCCTGCTGGGACCGTCCCATTACGCACTCCCCGCACACATGTGCAATAGCGGTACGTTCGAGTTCGCTTTCTTCCACTCCAAGCTGGCTAACTCCTGCGACGGGCGTCCGAAGTCACGCAACTCCGCCAAGCCCAGCCGCAAAACCCGGGCCGGCGCCGAGAATCGCTGGCCAGCCGCCAAGCCAACGAAGCCCCGCATCACTGGGGAGGAAGGGCGAGAACTCACGCACGGACGCGCCGCCAATAACCGCCACGACGCACCACCTCAAGCGCGGCAAAGCCACAAGCCCGTCACGCCAGACGACGACAAGCCCCGCCACGGCACACTCAGGGGGGCAAGGCAATCGCGTCTAATTTTGGTGAGAGGCAAAATCCCGGGAAGCCCGAGTTCTGGTAGTCTCACGTCGCCTGAGAACGGACAGTTACAGCATAAGAGATGCGAATTTCAACCTGTTGGCGGGTTTTATATCACATCCAAACCACAGACGCGGCCCAATATTATCAGCGTTTAGAACGCAATGGACCAGTTCATATCGTAGATATTGAAGACGCGATTGCCCTGTCCAGCGGGCGGACAAGTCTTCTCCCCACAGTATATAATTTGGACCGATCCATTCCGTTTCCGATGGAGTGGGAAAACCGGACCGGTCCTGGACTCTACCGAGTTTTTGCTAGGAGGAACTTGTTATGGGCATTCAGATCAAGCGCGTTGGACATGTGGGTATTCTGGTTTCCGATTTTGAACGGTCTTTCGAGTTTTACACCGAGGTGCTGGGCTGCAAGGTGACTTCCCGCCGCCGCCGGCCCGACGGGGCCGAGACGGCCTTCCTGCGGTTTGACGAGACCCACCATGATTTCGTCATCGCTACTGCTCCCGAAGGCGTGGACGTTTCCGAGAACGTTCCTGGGCGGGCCCGGCTGGTGCAGCAGGTGGCATTTGAAGTCGAAAACCGTGACGAATTCATGAAGGCTCTGGCCCACATCCATACCCACGGTGCGGAGATTGTCAGCGGCCCGTTGACCCACGGCATCGAGTCTGGCGGGAACCTGGAAGGCAGCGGCAGCCGCTCATTCTACTTCCTGGACCCGGACGGCAACCGGCTGGAGATCTTCTGCGACGGCATGAAGGTTCCCAACGGGGAGCAGTTCCCCAGGGCAGAATACGCCGACGCCATCAAGGACTTTATGGACAAAAAGGCAGGTACGCTCTGACGATTAACCAACGTTAACCGTAAATCGCCGTAAAATGGTTGAACAAAACGACGGCGTGGAACACTCCTCGCCGCCCTGGTTTGTCCGGGCGAGGTTGGCCAGCTAAAACCCGGCTATCTCCGTAGCCCCGCGCCCTTGCAGGTTCCCGCCGGATGTCGAAGGTCCGTTTTCCCCTGTAGGATACATCTCGTCCAGAATGGCTTCCCTGACCTCAAACCCGGGGCCGAGCAGCCGTTCGATGGCAGGGATGTCATACCGGCGAACGGAGTCGTTGGAGTACATAGCCCCGTGTGCCACGAATGTCGTAATGCCAACGGGCCCTAATGGGGAGGTGGAGTCGTGGACTGGATTACAGAGTCGTGGTTCATTAGTGCCTTGTTTAACTCGTCCTTGGGTTCTTGGTATTCGTGCTGTTCCCGGTTCTTGTGTTTGTGGCCTTCATTGCATTGGGATGGCGCGTCTCCGGGGGGAAGTGTAAACGGCGGCAGCAATGGTCCGTCGAAAAAAGTCGCCGTGATGCCAGCGGTGCTATCTGAGAACGGGAGTGAGACCCGGACTAATCGATTTAGCTAGAAGAAGCATCGTGATAGTGCGGCGGAATGCGTGACAGAGTCGGCCATGGCGTGCTCCGCGCTCGCGGCAGCAGCGACGGCGGGCGATGCCGCCCACGGGAGTGCCGGCGTCGGTCTGTGTCAAGGTCATGTTGTCCGTCCGGGTAACATGGTTTCCCCCTCCCTGTGCCCCGTGTTGGGCACATTGCGCCCGCCTATATTTCAGGGGAGTATAGGATTGGTTGCATGGCGCGTTACTTGCGGCGCTGCTGGCCGTTCCAATAACACACCGGCCGGAGTGGATTGCTCCGGCCGGTGTGTTTCTGCGGGTCCGGTTCCTTAGATCCACAGATCAGCGGGTTCCGACCGAGCTACCCTTGGCGCACGAACTTGTCGATACCAGTGCCGTCGCTGAGGCCGACGTAGATGTCGCCGCGGGAGTCGACCCAACTACCGTGGCCGGGGCCGCGGCAGTCGAAGCGGGACAGTACGTTTCCGGAGGCGTCCAGGACGCTGACCCGGGCCGAAGAATCGTTGACGCTGCCCTCGCTGACGTACAGGACGCCCTCGCCGTCCACCGAGATGTCCATGGGCCGCTGGATGTCGTTCCAGATGGTGATGAACTCGCCGTCCAGGTTGAAGAGCTGCATCCGGTGATTCTCGCGGTCACAGAGGAAGATCGTGTCGTTGTGGATTAGCAGGCTGTGGGGAAGGTGGAAGTGCCCCGGCTCACTCTTACCTGGTTGTCCCCAGGACTGCTTGAGTTGACCGTCCCAGCTGAACCGGTGGATGCGGGCGTTGCGGTATCCGTCGGATACGTACAGGTCGCCCGAGGGGGATGGGACCAGTTCACTTGGGTAGTTAAAGGGGCCGGCGGCGCGGGGGCAAAGGTCGCCCGGGTTTTCGCAGCCGGTGTCCGAGTGGACGCCGTGGCGCCCTAGCATCTGGATGGGTTTGCCGTCGATGGTGTAGACCAGGCAGACGGAACTGTCCCGGTCGGTCAGGTAAACCGTGTCATCCTCGATGTAGATGCCGTGGGCGAATGAGAAGGCGCCGTTCCCCCAGCTGTCCAACAGGTTGCCGTCCCGATCGAAGATGAGGATGGGCGGATCCTTGCGCTGGAAGGCGAACACCCGATCTTGGGAGTCGGTGGCTACGGCGCTGACCATGGCGAAGTTCTCGCCCTCTGGCAACTTGGCCCAGTTTTCCACCGTTTCGTATGTGTACTTGCCGCTTCCTACCGTCGTCATGCTTCTAGCCTCCTTATTGTTTGGATGGGATCCCATTGATTGACGCTTCTATTGTAACGCCGGAATCGCTTTCTATTTCAGATGGGGCATGATCTCGTCGGCAAACAGCTTCATGGAGCGTAGTACCCTTTTGTGCTCCAAGCCGGGACAGTAGCACTCTTCCAGAGGTGCCACCAGCTTGTTGAGATCCAGTCGCTCGTCGATCTGGTCAGCAGGTGGTCGTGGTGGATCAAACCCTGCAACCGCTTGGTGATGAACCGGTACAGTGTGGAATCCCTGCGGGAGCAGTCCGGAGGTTGGATCATCGTCATCCTCGTCAATACCCGATTGTCCCGGCGTTGTAGCCGGACATCCTGCATGGATTGGAAACATCGCCGGCTTTTTCAACAGACCGCTGGCACCGCCCTTGACATCTATCCCCGCGCGTGCGGGCTCAAAAGGGTAGAAGGACTAACTGGCTCTTCCCCGAGAGCCAGTTCGCGTTCCGAGTTCTTGGATTTGCCCGCATCCCGCGGGAGCGGGACGCGGTACATGATCTTGGCCCTGGCTTGTTCTTCCTTGTCCTTGCTGGGTTCTATCCAAACGCATTTGACGAAACGTTGCAGGACCTGCTTGCGCTGCTTGGGCGTTGAGTGCTTGATGAACTCTGCCACCTGTCTGGCGAATTCCAGGACCGTTGCCGGCTCGGCGATGATGGCGGCCTGCTGGTCGAGTTGGCGCTCAGCCTCTTTCCTTTTGGTCTCCAAATCGGCCTCTGTTCGGCGCAGTGGTTCCATGCGCTTGGTGAAGTCGGTCACCGTGTAGGCGCCGGCCTCGTAGGCCGCCATTACCCGGTCCTGTTGGTCCTTGGCTTTGCGGATTTGTGCTTCCAGGGCTAGGACGGTCGCTGCCTGTTGTTCGTACGGTCCGCTGAGTTCCTTCGCGATGTGGTCAATGGCTCCCTGTACGGTTTCGGGGACGAGGATGTCGTCCAGCGTGACTTCCAGGAACTTCTTGTCGAATCGCTCGATGTTGATGTACGGCAGTGGGCAGCCGGCGATGCCGTCTTCCTTGCGGGCCTTGCAGACGTAGTAGGCGGTGCCCTTCGTGGTGTTGTTGCGGACGGTGAGGGGCGAGCCACAGAGTCGGCATATGAGCAGGCCGCTCATCATGTATTCGCTGGCGGTCTGCCTCGGGTTGACCAACTTGTGGAACTTGCTCGCAAAGACTTGGATGGCCTGCTGCATCTCCTCATCGGAGACAATGGGCTCGTGCCTGCCGGGTGCGATGACGGGCGGGTCGCCGCTGGCGCTGTTGACGCCCCAGACGATGAAGCCGGCGTAGTGCAGGTTGTGGACCATCTGGTGGATGGTCGAGTCAGCCCATTTTCCGCCTTTGGGAGCGGGTATGCCGTCCTGGTTGAGTCCGGCTCGTATCTCGTTTGCGGACTGTCCTTTCCCAGCTTCGAGGATTATGCGTCGCACTATCTGGTCGTAGGGTTCGTCCGCGACAAAGATGTTGTGGAAGGCTTTGCCGCCCTCTTCTTGGACCTTCTGGAGTTTGTAGCCGTATGGAGCGGAGTTACCGGGGTAGTAGCCGCGCAGGGCTACTTGGCGTTGACCGCGGCGGACGTCCTGGCTTAGGTTGGCCGAGTAGAAGGCGTCCATGCTCTCGATCATGTTCTCCATCATCTGACCGGCGGGGCTGTTGTCGATAGGCTCCTTGATGGAGATGATCTGGACGCCGCGCTTGCGGAGCCTGTTCTTGTAGAGAGCGTTGTCGAGCTTGTCGCGGGAGAAGCGTGAGAATTTCCAGACGAGGATGACGTCGTAAGGCTTTTCTTTGGTCAGGGCGTCATAGACCATCTCTTGGAATTCGGCGCGGTTGCTGGCCAGTCCGCTCTCGGCCTCGTCGACATAGATCTTGATGACGATGTAGTTGTAGCGCTTGGCGAAGGCTTCGCACTCGGCGATCTGAGCTTCGACGGAATTGTTGATGTCCTGGCTGTCGCTGGATACGCGGACGTATATGGCGGCGTACAGGGGCTCGGCGGGCTCGATGGGGTCGGGTTCCTGCTTATAGGTTAGGTTCAGCATCTACAGCCTCCTAGCAGCTGTGCACAGGCGCCTTCGCCGGGCTTGGCTAGGCTACCTTTTCGGATTCTGGAACTGTCGCGTCCTTCTGTGCGGCGGTCCGACTGGGGGGAATTCTGCGTTGTCGTGGTCTATCCCAGTATGGGCTGCGGCACTTCGGGCATTGTTTTGGATCTTGGGTCTCATCGGGCCACCGTCCTGTTCCGTCCGGAGGCGACCATCGGTGTCCACAGCGGTCGCATTGGAAGCCTTCGAGTTTGACGTGAGGCGTGGCGTCTGGTTCTACCGCTATTGGAATACGAGGCTGAAACACCCGGGGCTTGTTCCAATAAGGGCTCTTGCATTTGGGGCAGGTTTTGGGGTCCTCCTTGTCCCGGTATCCAGTGCCGTTCCGCGGTGCCCAACGGTGGTTGCATCGTTGACAGCGGTAGCCTTCTATGATAATGCGGGGCATTCTGACCTCCTGTGCGCGCCCCTGTCGGTCTTGACGATACTATACCGATAGTGTAGGGCGATTTCAAGGTTACGTTGATGTATGATGGATGGTTGGGATTTGGGCCCTTCATATTAACCCGGCACGTCGGGGGGCCCCTCTTCCTCATTTTTATTGACAGTCTTAAGTTGCCGACGTCCTGCACGGTTCGTATACTGTGGTTGTGTCGGCGATCCGGCCGACCTCCACCCCGTCCGGCGGGGTGTGGCTCATATAAAAGTTGAGGCCGTTGGAAAGCCCTCCAACGACCTCGGCGAGCCCCACCCCGTGGACCTAGGAGTCCGGCGTTGCTCGCTTGTCAGTTTATGGGCCGTATGCCGCATTTGGCAATACTAGACCCGTTTGTGGGAGTGGGCGCGTCTTGGCCTCCACCGCGATAGGAGGTGCACACGATGCCTCGCGGTCAGGAAGTCGATTGGGAACCTTTGCTGTTCCCGATAGGTGATCTGGGCCCACCAGAAGGCCCGGAAGCCACGCCTGCGGCGTGTGTCGGCGCGTACGGCGACAATCAGGGTGCTGACCGGTTCCAGCTTGCGCTGGCCGGACTTGCGGCCCTCTTTGTCAAAGTGCACGTGAGCGCGCAGTTGGCGAGCATGGACACGACGGACGAGTAATCGGCCGTGTCCATGCCCTTACGCGGCCACCAGGTCCGGCGGCAGTTCAACTGTCTGCCGGGTCTGGCCGGCCAGCGGCGACCCCTTGGGCAGCGGCATCGCGTAGTGAATCGTTGCCGTCTGCCCGTGGATCTCGATGCGGTTCATGGCTTCGCACAGCGCTTGTCGTGCGTCGCTCATGGACTCGTGTCGCAGGATGGCCTGTGGGTCTTCCAGCAACTCGCGGATCTGCGCGTCCGTAGGTGGTCCGTCCACCGTGATGCTGGGCTGTTCGTCTTCGAGTTGGTCGAACGCGGCCTCCATCTGCTTTGTGAAAGCGTCCCTCGTATGGTCGGTGACCAGAACGTCGTAAAGCGTCTTGATCGCCAGGTGGTTGAGCTCTATGGCCTTGAGGACCGGTACGTCGCAGGAGTTCTGGCAGGCGTACTGGGGCAGCGGGTTATGGCGGAGCGCCATGGCGCAGCCGCACGGTCCGCAGGTGAGGATGCCGTCCAACGGGAACGTCGTTGGGCTGACGGTGGGGGTCATCTCTATCTCCTTGACAGTGAGTGCAGTAAATCAGCTGGTAATTCCATTGTAGTGCCGTGGCTGGGATGGCTGCGGTGTGCGTGGATGGAAACAAGAAATGAACTTGAAACGATGGAGGTTTTGATCGTGACTGAGAAATTGAATGAGACGGAAGCTACTGGTCCAGACAGGGCCACCTTTCTCTACCTGAGAGTTTCCGCGGATGGTCAGCTGCAGGTAGCCGTGGCTTACCTGCGTACTTCCGCTGAGGGAGACGAGCGTGCTTTGGCGTTGGTCGAGCAGCAGAACGCGATCCAGCAGTTCGCTGATGAGGCCGGCTACAAGGTGGTGCACTGGTACGTTGATGCCGACGGCGTTGAGGTACCGGAGCCCGCCCTGTCCCGGTTGATGGCCGATGTGGTTTCGGAAGGCCGCAAATTCAAGGCGGTTCTGGTCTGGGACCACTCCCGCCTGAGCCAGAATGCGGCTGAGTTGGCCAAAGTGAGCCGGACGCTGCGTGAGCAAGGCATCGACTTGGTGTCGGTTGCTGACGGCTCGCACTTCGTCGCTTTGGAGCGGCAGTTGGCCGAACTGAACGAAGGTCTGGATGAGGAGGCTGGCGGCTGACCCGCGCCTGCTCCCTGACGTTTGAACGGAGCCCGTCGAACGGCATCGGCGGGCTCTGTTGGTCAGTCGTTGTGCGGTGTTTGGTGAGCCATCTGGGTCAACGTTGTCCGGCGAGGGTGGCAATTGCGACCATGGTGCGTTCCTGTGTGGACGCGGCGTTGAAGTCAATGATGGCCTGTTCGGCGCGGTCGATCCAGGTGACAGCCTGGTTCAAGGCGAAGCTAGCGTCAGGGTTGTAGTCGGCGTCCTCACGTTGCCTCTTGATGCCCGCTATGATGACGGCGAAGTCTTGCACCGGCGGGCTGAATAGGTGTGGCCAACCGTACAGTGGGTTCTCGGCACGGAAGTGGCGGAGAGACCGGTAGGTCCTCGTCCAGGCGGATTGATTTGCCGGCGTCCTTTGGCCCTCGAGAAGGTTAGCGTTGCTGGTGGCCAACGCGTGAAACATCGCGTAGTAAGCGGTGCTGATGGCGCGGCGCAGGGCTTCTTGGGAAGGCTGGCCGCTGGTTAGAAGACGGCTGGCTCTGATGAGTTCTACCCAGTCCATGGAGTACCGAGCTGGTCTGCCTCACTCTGCGGGACATAGGAGATGGACGGGATCGCGTGGATCCCAGCGTTGCTCAGGGCCCCCATGAGGTAGGTATCGAAGGAGTTGAGCAGGGCCGTGTTGAGGTTCCGAGGCTCGCCGGCGTAGATGACCCATACGTCAAGGAAAGGAACGTCGTCGAAGTCGCGGGTGGGTTTGGTCCACACCTGTCTGAAAGGTACCCTGTGCTCATGGTGGATGTTCAAGCAGTCGAGGATGATGCCTTTGGCTTGGTCTGCCTGTTCTGCCGTGATGGTCATGGCGTGCTCCGGTTAGTTCAGGTGGTGGGTATGTTATAGACTTGGTAGGAGTTGGGTCAATGGACTGAAGAGCGTGGGGTACCATGTGTCGGTGTAGGCTGGCGCGTTGGTGAACGCAGGTCGGCGTCGCCACGTATTCATCGCGTACCGGTCGGTACGCTTCTGGTGGAGCTGTTCTTGGCTATAATTGGGACCCGACAACATTCGTAACGAAGGGCAAGGCCAATGACACCAGAAGAGCAAGCGCGGGAAAGAATCACCCGGATGATCGAGGCGGCTGGTTGGGCGTACCGCGAGGAGGCGCTTGCAGGGCGCCGAAGTGGTAGGGGGTTCTCCGACTACCTGCTTTATGACCGAGGTGGACTAGCTGTAGCCGTTCTCGAAGCAAAGCGGGCGGAGGTGCCTTCGCTGTCCGGTAAGGAGCAGGCCCGCGAGTACGCGGATAGCATTCCCGTCAGGCATGTGTTCCTGTCCAACGGCGACCTTCACTACCACTGGGTTACAGACTCGGGCAACCCGGTTCGCATCATGGCCATGCCTACTCCAGACGAGCTAGACCAGATTGGTCAGCGTTCGGTCGTTGATCGTTCGCCGTTGTGGGAAACGCCTGTGGACGAGAATTTTCTGCGGACGCGAACCATGCGGCCTTACCAATTGGCTGCGGTCCAGGCCGTGCAGGAATACGCAGAAGCGGGGTGCCATGGTTTTCTGTTGGAAATGGCGACGGGAACGGGCAAGACCACCGTCGCTGCCGCAATATGTCGGCTCTACCTTCAAGCCGGCATGGCAAAGCGCATCCTGTTCCTCGTCGACCGTGATGAGCTTTACCTACAAGCCATAGGCGACTTGGATCAGGCGCTCGAAGGCCAATACCGAGTGGTGGGGTACCGCGACCGCGACGAGGATTGGACAGCGCCCATCATGGTTGCCACCGTGCAGGCAATCAACGCTGCGACAAGCCACGGGGAGCCGATACCGCCTGAGTGGTTCCATCTCATCGTCTCTGACGAAGCTCACCGCAGCATCAGCGGTCCCCGACACCGGGACATATTTGACGCGTTCAACTGTGACAAGGTGGGGCTGACTGCCACCCCTCGGCAGTATTTGACTGTAGGCGATCCCAACGACGAAGCCTCAGCGGCTGGACAGGAAGCCAGAACCCTGCGCGACACGTACTACGCGTTCGGCCTCACGCCTGGAGAGCCAACCTTCGAGTACACGATGCAGCAAGCGGCCGCAGACCGGGTCTTGGTCATGCCTCACGCACTTGATGTCCGGACCGACGTAACCGTGCAACTGATGTCCGAGGAAGGCTTCCAGGTGACGCTGGAGGACTACGAAACCGGCGAAGATGTCAGTCTGGAATTTCACGAGAAGGACTATGGCCGTACGTTCCTGTCTCCAGGAACTAACCAGGAATTCGCTGAGCGTTACATTGAACTTGCTCTGCGTGAGCCGGGAACCGACATCATTGGCAAAGGCATCATCTACTGCGTGAGTCGGGCGCAGGCGGGGCAGTTCACCAACGAGCTCAACAAAGCCGCCGACGCGAAATGGCCTGGGAAATACCATTCCGATTTCGCGGTGCAGATTACTCATGACGTGGATCGCGCCACCGAAATGGGACGGGCCTTCGCAAACCAGGGCGGCCTGAATGGAGCGGACACAACTGACCCAGGGTACATAACCAGCAAAACGCGGGTGTGCGTGACAGTGGCGATGATGACGACTGGGTACGACTGCCCTGACCTGCTGAACTTGGGGTTTTGCCGTCCGGTGAAGTCGCCGACGGACTATATCCAGATGAAAGGGCGCGGGACACGGAGGTACGAGTTCACGGAGAATGTCACCGACCAGGTGGTGAGAGATCAACTGGCTCTGCGTCCCAAAGAGCAATTCCGCATCGTCGACTACTTCGGGGTATGTGAGTACTTTGGCGAAGGCGACCTCTATAGGGGAGTGGTGTTGGATCCACCATCCGTGGGTGGTTCTGACGGAGGTGGTGGCCTAGGCATTCCTGTACAACCGTACATCCGCCACGGAAAAGACCAGACTGAGTCCATCACTGAACTGTCGATGGACGCCGAGGGGGTAATCACCGACCGGTCTGCCATACTGGAGCAGCGTGAAGCGGCCAATCAGGACCTTGGAGAGGCGTTCGAGCAGTACTTGGTGCTGCATCCGATTACAGACTCCTATGAGCAGGAAAACGCCCGACGCCTGTTTGAAGCCTACGCCACGGATGAGGCTACTCGCAGGGCTATTGACAGCAGGACGTACAGCGCCCTGGGCAACGCTATTACAATCGTGCAGTACGAGCTGGTTCCGGCTGAACATCGGCAGGCAATCCCTGAATACATCAGAAATCTGAACTCCGAGGGCGCGTAGCGTCTCGAGAAAGGTAGTGAACGTGCTGAGTAACGACACCAGGAAGATCATTGACGATGCCCGCGACACGCTGGTCGGCCAGATTCCAGTCCCAATGATGCAGTGCCAGCAGATCACGCTGGCGCTGACGTACAAGTTCATGAGTGACGATGATCAACGGGCTGAACGCCTTGGCGGTGAGCGCCACTACTTCGCTGGTGATCTGGAGCCGTACAGCTGGGACAAGATAATGAGTCTCCGTCTGGACGACACGCAGCGTAGCGAACTCTACCGCGCTGGCCTCGGCGCTCTGCAGGAGTCGGACTCGATGCCGGCCGTGTTCCGAGAGATCTTCAGGGATGCTGTGGTGCCTTTCGGCGACCACCGGACGCTGGCGTTGTTCGTGAGCACCATGGATCGGATGGTGTACGACGACAGCGAGAAGCTGGGCGACGCATACGAGTACCTGTTGAAGACCGCCGAGGCGCAGGCCGACGCTGGCCAGTTCCGCACTCCGCGGCACATCATCGATTTCATCGTGAAGATCATCAACCCGCAGAAGCACGAGGTCATCATTGACCCTGCCTGCGGGACTGCTGGTTTCCTGGTGTCGGCTTATCAGCACGTCAAGAGCCAGCATGAGTTGCCGGTTGGCGGGACCTCGCTGTCCGTTCCGGACCTCACTCGTTTGGCCGACAACCTGAAGGGCTACGACATCTCGCCCGAGATGACGAAGTTGGCCATGGCCAACATGTACCTGCACACGCAGGACAAGAATCCCAACATCGACAACTACGACACGCTGACCAGCACCGACCACTGGAGTGAGTACGCCGACGTCATGTTGGCGAACCCGCCGTTTATGACCCCTAAGGGTGGCATCAGGCCACACTCTAGGTTCCGCGTGGCTGCCAAGAGGGCGGAGGTGCTGTTCGTGGACTACATCGCCTCTCACCTGAACGAGCACGGGCGGGCCGGCATCATCGTGCCGGAAGGCATTATTTTCCAGAGTCAGAACGCCTATCGTCAGCTGCGCCGCATTTTGCTGGACGAAAGCCTGGTTGCCGTCATCTCGTTGCCTAGCGGCGTGTTCAACCCCTACAGCGGCGTCAAGACATCCATCCTGATACTGGACAAGGTGCTGGCGCCGAAAACGGACTACGTCGCCTTTTTCAAAGTGGAAAACGACGGCTACGACTTGGGCGCTCAGCGCCGTGCCATCGGCAAAGACGACCTGCCCGCCGTAACCGACGAAGTCAACGAGTACCTTCGCCGGCTGCGGGTCGACGAAACGGTGGAAGAATATCAATCCACGCGGGGCAGCATTGTCGCGAAAAGCAAAATTGCCGCCGATGGCGAGTACAACTTGATCGGCGAACGGTACTCCGTTGCTGACATAGCAGAGTCCCAATGGCCATTGGTGAAAGTAGGCCAAGTGTTTGAGCGGTCAACCAAGACTGTGATTCCTAACGAGATTGAAGGCTCCGTAACTTACGTCGGCTTGGAAAACGTCTCGCAAGACACCGGATACTTGGTCGGGAACACAGTTACAGAAAACCCATCGGTCATCAAAAGTCTCAAGAATGAGTTTGGGACAGGCGAGATCCTCTACGGCAAACTCCGCCCTAATCTGAACAAAGTTTGGCTTTCCGACAGAAGCGGCATTTGCTCTACAGACATCTACGTAATCAGACCGAAGCAAGACAACGTCACCACAGAACTCTACGCTTACATCTTCAGGAGCCGCCGATTCAACGATGCCGTGGTAAGCCAAGTCAAGGGTGCCCAACTTCCGAGAGTCGGCTGGGATGCAATTGAGCGTTTGGAAATCCCCCTGCCGCCGCTGGAAGTGCAGCGCGAGATCGTCTCCGAGATTGAGAGCTACCAGCGTGTGATTCATGGGGCACGTGCGGTCGTCGACAACTGGCGACCGCGGTTCGCGGTCGCTCCGGAGTGGCCGACCGTGACATTGCGAGACGTCTGCGACATCAATCCTGACACAATCGTCCCGGCTACTGTGTACTCGGGCGACACCATCTTCTACGCTGACATTTCGTCTGTAAATAACGGCGATGGGCGTTTCCTTGGGTACAACGAGATTCGTTCGTCTCAGGCACCTAGCCGGGCTCGTCGGGGTATCCGCTCCGGTGATGTGTTGCTTTCAACTGTGCGCCCCAATTTGAGAGCTTTCACAATCCTCAAGGACGTGCCAGAGCGTGCCTTGGCGTCAACCGGGTTTGCGGTGCTGAGGGCCAAGCATGATGTCGCTGAACCTGGGTTCGTACTGGCAACTGTGTGTTCAAAGGATGCCGTTGGTCAGATGGTAGCTCGGATGGGCAAGGGTTCGTACCCCAGCATAAACCAATCGGATGTGGCGTCCATCAAGGTCTCTCTCCCGACGCTGGAAGTGCAGCGTGCCATCGTATCTGAACTGGATGAGGAGCAGGAAGCCGTTAATCAAGCGGAACGGCTTGCGTACAAGATGGAGCAGCGCATCCAGGACGCCATCGCGCGCGTGTGGGAAGGCTGAGCGGGCTTGCCTAGGCTGACCTTGAGAACCTTCGAGGTTGGCAGAACTGTTATCAATCGAACAGGAAGTAACCGCACGACTGGGCGCGGGTCGGACATCTGAACGAAGCTCGATGCGGTGACTAAGGCTGAAGGGTTTGCCGGTGGCGAATATAGCGCTACATCTGGGTTCTGCTGGGTTGACCATCGTTCTGTTCGTAGGGGCTACGCTCTTGGCAATGGAGGACAACGCCGCTTGGGAGAAGTTCTTCGCCATTGGCATGTACTTGGGAACGTGGAACACGATCCATGCGGTGACCCGTCGGGCGGCCGCGTTGCTCATTGACTCTCACAGCAAAAGGGATGTTCTGGGGACTGTATTGACGTACGCTGCGGGTTTTGCACTGTCGGCCTTTATCACTTGGTTGGTCGCCTCAGGGCTCATCAAGTTCGTTGGCGTGCTGGTCTAACGTCCGTCCAGACCAGCCTCGTTGCGGTTGGTACCGAATGGCAGGTGGGTGCTGGCAGACATGCGTTGGTGGATCGCGTGGGGCAGTGCACCTAACCCTGCTGCCCGCAGTTGGCTGGGCGATGCCTCAGCGGTAGTAGAGACGTAGTTTTCGCTGTCATCAGCTTCATGTGTCGTTGCCCAACACGCGGGCGTTGCCGAAAACCGCGGCCTTGCCGGAGATGTTTACGTTGGTCAAAGGAACCATGTGGTCGATGTCTAGCGTGCCGGGACCGGATACAACAGTGTTGGTGTTTGAGGTATATTGGTGTCAGTTCAGGTTGTTTCGGTCCGCCTTCCTTGTGTATTGGAAATCACTTTGCCCGGCGAAACCAGGCCTCAAAATATGCAACGTGATAGACAAAACCTTTGGAGGAATTATCGTGGCCCTTTCTGACATGACCCTAGCATGCAGCGACTGCGGCTCGGATTTCGTGTTCACAGTAGGTGAGCAGGAATTCCATGCTTCTCGCGGCTTCACCAACAACCCCAAGCGCTGCTCCTCGTGCCGCAACGCCCGTCGAGGTCAGCCTCGCGACAGTGGCGGCGGTGGCGGCGGCTATGGTGGCGGTCAACGTGAGATGTTCACCGTTGTGTGCGCCAACTGTGGCAATGACGCCACGGTGCCGTTCCGCCCGAGCGGTGACCGGCCGGTCTACTGCAGCGATTGTTTCAACCGCATGCGGGACTAAACGCGGCGTAGTTCCGTTTTTCGTTGGTGTACTAAAGCATCTCGCCGCCATTGTCAAAGAATGGCGGCGAGATGCACGTTTTGGTTTTGTGCCGGGTGTTTCCCTTGGATTAGCGAGGTCCACGTGACTTGCGATGTTTCTCGGCGCAGTCTGGGCAATGGGTTTGCCCTCGTATGGCAGGTTGCTGGCAGTCTCTGCATAGGCCCGCGTCTTTGAGTTTGCTGCGCGTTTCAGCAGCGCGTGCCCGACCACGTTCCCGCCGTTCCTGGGAGGTGAGGCGGACTCGCTTCGACTTCTGGGATGCTTTCGGCTTTTCGGCAGTGGTGGCGGGCTTTGAGACTTTACGTGCCGGAGTGCGTGCTGCGGCTGGTTTGGCAGGTTTCTTTTTCTTGCGTTTGGGTTCTGTCTCGTGGTCATAGGCCGGATTTGGGTGGACTGGGAAATCGAATTCCCATTCGAAGGTAGTGCCTACCGCCCACTTGTGCGGGTCGCCCAAGGGTGGCACTTCCTCGCCTGCACCTCGGGGGACGGCTCCATTTTTGGGTGTAATGGACCTTTTGTGGCTGGTATGTATTATCCCGGCTGTGCACAGATTATTCCGTTGCCCTGGGAATGGTCAGTATTGGAACTCCGTGAGTAAGTCGTGAAAGGCGGTTGGGTTGACGAAGCGGAAGGCGAACTCGCCCTCCAGTCCCAGCAGGTCTGGGTCAGTGGCCAGGTTGACATCCGCCTGTCGCTCAATGGCGAGGTCCAAGATGGGGATGTCTTTAGCATTGCTGACCTACTTCCAGCCGTTTTATCTCAAGTGCTCGAACAAAGGCTGCGGTCAGTTTTCCGGGTTGGGGACATTGACCGGCGCGCACGCCAAATCACGCGCTGGTTGTTGCGAACAGTACGGATTGGCATTCAAAAGCTGGTCGCTGGATGCAACGGTCGTGGGATAATCACGGCAATACCCGACCGGCGATAACGTTGCGGAACCTCCAGCTGCAGTGTCGAAACGCGACGTCGGTCGGTGTGCGAGAATAGAAAAGGTTATGACGATATTGGTAGTGCTAGACGCGCGTGAACGAGCAGCGAAATTTCCACGAATGTAACGGGAGGCGAAATGGCAATATATCGGGTGTTTTCGGACGCCGACGGCGAGAGCCACATCGAGGACCTGAAGCTGGAGGATCACCCGGAGCTGGGGGCGTTGATCAACGTGTCCGAGGTGCGTGTGCAGGAGTTTGACGGGTCGCGCCACCGGGACTTTAATCCCCTGCCCGAGCGGAGGTTGATCATCCACCTGTCCGGTGAGGTGGAGATCGGTGCCAGCGACGGCGCTAAACGGGTGCTGCAAGCCGGGGATATCCGGCTGATGGAGGACGTCACTGGCAAGGGCCATTCGCACGACGACCTGACTCCATCGGCCGCGGTCTACGTCCTGCTAAACGACTGATGGATCCTTCTTCCCGGCATCGCCGAGGCAGAAGGGCGGCGTGGAGAAGGCCATCGGACGTATGCTCCGCGGCCTGCCCCGCAATACTGATCTGGCCACGGTGCTTCCGGAGCGGTTTCACCCGTTTGGTGCAGGCATACAGCAACACCGCACGCAAGTGCCTGGATTACCGGACGCCAGCGGGAATCTTTGCAAGCCAAGTGCCGCGCTGGAATTTTGAATCCGCTTTCCCGCCGGCGCGGGAATAGCAGGGGCCAGTTATAGCAGAATCACCATCGACATTAGCGGGCGGTGCCGTCAGACTCCCATTTACATCGCAATGGCCGGTATGTCCAGGTCCCGCACTAGGCTGGCAAATTGGGCCACGTCTTCATCTATAACTTGCTGTGACGCCACCAGCGGTTGGTCTATGTCGGCGTTGACACGAGCTCCACCGTACCACCACGGCGGTTCCCACTGCCAGGTTGGTTGGTTAGAAGTCCGACGCCCGCTCTCCGCAAGCACCAGTGTGATCGCGGCGACTTTCGCAACGGGCCCGACCTGAAAATCTCCAGCCCTACTGGCCTGTAGTCCCCACAAATCAACACCGGTTCCTATTCCAGAGATACAAATGATGTCATAATCGGATGCACTGCCCGCACGTAGTTGCCAATGATAAGCTTGCTGAAAAAGTTAGGGAATCTTAGCCGTTCCGGGAGATGACGTTGCGCTCAGCGGTTGACCAGGAGATCAGAGATCTAATCCAAAAGAATGGGCGAATTACATTCGCTCGGTTCATGCAAGCCTGCCTGTACTCGCCCAGCGGAGGCTTTTATTCTGCCCGGGGCAATAGGATCAGCACCCACTTCGGGACCTCTTCCACGAGTCACCCGGTTTTCGGTGCCTTGATCGCACGGCAACTGGAGCAGATGTGGCGCCTCCTCGGAGACCCTCCCGTTTTCCATTTGATCGAGGTGGGTTCCGGCGACGGCGTCTTGGCTCAATCCATCGTGGATGCCTGCCGGCGGATTGCTCCCAGGTTCGCTCAGGCGCTTTACTATGTCGCCGCAGACTACGAACCTGGATGGCTCCAACCACCTGACCACACCTTTGACTGGGCCAACGGGACTGGAGATCGGATATCCTCAAGCAGGCAAGACGCGATCTTCGGGATCCAACGAGTTAAAACCGAAGGACTTCGGGCGTTCCGAAATGTTGTTGGCTGTATCCTGTGTAACGAGTTGATCGACAACTTCCCGGTCCACCGGTTCGCCATCCAAGGTGGAAGAGTCAAGGAAGTCTTCGTCACGTCGGCGGAGGAGAATCTCACCGAAGTCCTGGACGAGCCATCCTCGCCGAGCATCGAAAAGAGGCTGACCAGCTTGGGCTTGTCCTTGACTGAAGGGTACCGAGGTGAGGTGAACTTGGCCATGGAGGACTGGACTGACCAGCTTTCCAGAACCCTGGACCGCGGGTTTATTCTCACTATCGACTACGGCCAGCTGGCCACTGACCTCTACTCGCCCCAGAACGCCCAGGGCACGCTGGTCTGTTACAACCGACACGTCGTCAGCAGCGACCCGTACCAGCACATCGGGCAACAGGACATCACCTGCCAGGTGGACTTCACCGCCCTCATGCGGATGGGTGATCGGCATGGTCTAACCACCGTGGGCTACGCTCTGCAGAGCGAGTTCCTGACTAACCTTGGCTTCTACTCGTTCCTTGATGCCCTCCAGACGCAAGGCAAATCCGCCGCTCGAACGGAATTCAACCGAACGGCCATGATGACCCTGGTGGACCCGGAAGAATATGGCGACTTCAAAGTGCTTGCTCAAGCGAAAGGGATCGGGTTGGGCATTGAGCTACTGGGGTTTGAAGGCGCTGCATTCTAGTTCGGATGCTTGCTGAACATGATGAAGCCGTTACTGTCGGGTGTATTGCAGCCCGCAAGGGCAGTTTCGGCGCGTACCGTCACCTGCCGTGCACCCGCTGTCCCGCGAAGCTGCTGAATGCTATCAGCGTAGAGGACGGCGCGGTTGCGTCCCGTTCCGTTATTTCCGCCACTTGAAAGGAAGGGATGCGGACCTTCGACCCTGATGTCGTCGGCATAGAAGTCGTGGGCCTCTCCCAGCTTGACACCGTGCCACTGGAAGCCCTCCAGGAATTGCTGCGTGAACGTGAGGTAGCCGTCGTACGGGTTGAATATATCAACGTCCTCGGGACCCAGCCCGGAACCCTCCCACATCTTCCGCGCCAGGCTGGCGACCGCCTCCTGATGTTCCTCCAGAGTAGCCATGGTGCTCCTGCCACTGCCATTGTTCTGGGCATGGTTAAGGACGTAGACCGGCTTTTGCCTCAGGTCCTTGGCACGCTCAGCGGTGGTGAAGATGAAGGCCGCGCACGTGTTGACTGGCCGGTCACAATCATATATGACCAGCGGTTCCTCGATCACACGCCCGGTCAGGTAGTCCTCAAGGGTGAGCTGATAGGGCTCGTGCAGCGCGTAGTACCCCCAGGGAGTCATCAGGCCGTTTCTGCGCAAGTTCAAACAGAGCGCGGCCAGCCCGTCGTGGGACTTGCCGTATTTTTTGCAGTACTGCAGGAAGATCACCAGATTGTTGAACATGGCGCCGCTCTGATAACCCCACGGCAGAGAAAAGGCGCTATTTCCGGGGGCCTCCTGATTGATATTCTGTGGATTGTTGTGCCCGTACCGGCCTTCGAGGTTAACCATCGGGTACCATACCAAGACGGTCTCGCATAAACCGTCGCCGACCGCCTGAGCGGCCAAGCCCATCATCGGGCCGATGTAGGGTGCATCGGATTTGAGATACTTTACGTTCTTCAGTCCCAACTCCCTCTGCATCCACTCCGCAGAAGCATAGGTCAGGCCGTCTTCGGTGTCGTAGGGCGGGTCAAAATAAGGGCGAGGCGCCCAGGTCTGCTCCGCTCGGGTCTCCGGGCTGGTGATTAGCCCATCAATGTCGTCCAGCGACAGGCCCGCGTCTGCAATTGCCTTCAGGCATGCCTCCTTGCTCAAGCCGCCGCAGCTCCGGTCCAGGGCCACACCGTCCCAGCGCCGGTCCATATGGGACTGACCCCAACCGACAACGGCGACCTTGCCTCGGTGCTCCCAGATTCCCATCCCTTCCCGATTTCTCATCCAACTCGTGTCGCTAACCATCTCAGCTCCCTTATGCCGTCTGCGCTATTGACCGTGTCCGTAGGACCCAAGTGGGCTAGGTGAGCACGCGCCACTCGTGGACCAACTGGCCGGTACCCGTTTGTTCAAATATCAGTTCCACCGGGGCTCCAACGGGGACCTCGCCCGGCGGAGTACCCGGTAGGTTGGACAAGAAGTTGATGCCCGGGTCCTCGTCCAGGGTGATCACCGCAAAGTTGATGGGCTGCGCCGACCGAAATCCCCTGATGCGGGAGTCGCGAATCACCAAGTACACGTCAATGTGTCCCTTGCCCGGCACCTCTTTCCACTCCAGATTGTCGGCCGAGCCACATTCGTTGCATCGCGGGGTGGGCGGATAATGCAGCCTCGCGCAGGCGGTGCAGTTCTGCAAGACCAACCGCCGCTCGTTACAGGCATCCCAGAAGGGCTTGGTCAGATCATCGGGAACCGGGACAGGTCTCTCTAGCCCTGGAATCGTTGACATGGTTCTCCCCTCCTGTGGAATCTTGCACACCGCGCTTTGCCGTTACCGACACAATCTGGCGCGGATTATATGCAGAGTATCTTTGCTCGTCAAAGTTGTTTGTCGCCCGTAGTTAAATTCCTCGCTGTCCTCCCCAGCGTCCCGAGCCAATATCATAGGTGGCGTTTTTCAGGTCCGGATAAGCCCGTGGGAAAGAAAAATCATGCGGAAAGCGCGTCTAGTCCTGGTTCGTCCTCCCGTTAATCCACGGCTCGGAATTTCCGGCATCCATCGAGACGAAATGGAACCCCGCTGCCAGGGCAAATTGGCGATCCAACTCCGTATCGCCAATATGGTAGTACTCCTCAGCCGAAAAGCGAGACTTCAGGTCCAGGAGACCCTGCTTCGTCGAGACAAAACTGACCTCGATGCGGTGTCTGTCCCAAATGGCCTGCTGTACTGGGAGCGGACGGTCAGATGAGCTGCCGATAATGCACCCGTGAGCCTGGGCCTTCCTGACCATGCTCATGGTAATGGGCCCAGGTGGGTCTCCTGCTTCCAGCGTTCCATCTATATCGAAACTGACCAGTATTGCCAAGTATGACCTCCCTTCGCAAATTGGATGCAGATGAGATTTTCCAGGTATGGAGCAGATTGAGGCATATTGGGCGTACTGGCCTACGGCTCCCCACCCACCGAGGGGTCCGCCCACTGGACGATTCCCCGCGTTCCCAAGTCCTCGATCTCCTGGTCGTCGTACCCGATTTCCCGAAGCAGGGGCTTGGTGTGCTGGCCAATTTGGATGGAGGTTCGGTAGAGTCCCGGAGTCAGGGAGAATTCGACCAACCCACCGTAACGGAGGTACTTTCCGACATACGGGTGCTCCACCTCAACGCTCAGAGCGTTCGCCTTGGCGTGGGGATGGTCCGCATAAAACTCTCCTTCCAGAGCTTCGTCGGCCCGGACACAGCCGATGTCCGCCTTGATTAGCAACTCTTCCCATTCGGCAGCGGTACGCCCGGCGAGGATTGCCGAGATCTCGGCAATCAAGGCTTCGTCATTGGCCTGTCGCGCCTCTGGAGTAGAGAAGCGGCGATCGGCCAGGAGTTCTCCCCGTTGCACAGTGCGGCAGAAGGTTTCCCACTCGTCCTGGAACAGACAACCCAGGAACACCCACCCCTCCCGGCAGCGGTAGAGACGGTACAGGGCATGAAGGCCATGAAGCTCTGCATCGGGCATGGCAATGGGAGGGCGGTTTGCGTGGTCGTAATACTCATCGGCATTAGTCCAGGCATTGGCGTTGAGCATGGTGATGTGGACGGGCTGGCCTTTACCGGTGAGGTCCCGCGCCCGAAGGGCCAGGATGATGCCCGTGGCCACAGCCGGGGAGGTGTTTTGGTCCGGTCCCCAGTTGGATTTCATGAGCCAGCGGGTCGCCTCAACGGTCTCCTCAATATCCATGTCCTGTTCCGGAGCCGGGGGCATGCCCCGGCCCATCTGCCGCATGGCGCCGCCCATGATAGCGCCGGGAATGGGGTGAGCGCCAGGCCGGCGCGCGTGTACCCCGTTTTCGCCATAGGTCCCCATCCAGACATGGACCAGGCGGGGATTGATCTTCAGGCAGGTCTCCCAATCGATCTGGAGACGCTCCGGAACGCCGGGGCGAAAGTTGTGCGACAGAACATCGGCCCTGGCGATGAGCTTATGGACGATCTCTTTGCCCTCAGGGGTCTGAAGGTCAACCTGAATTCCTTCCTTGCCAGCGTAGGTCCGTGGGTCGGCCACTGCCTGTGCAGTGGAACGCCGCCCCTCATCCAATCGCCGATCGGTGGCGTCGATCTTAATGACCCGTGCCCCAAGGTCTGCCAAAAGGGCGGCGCCGTAGGGCCCGGCCTGGATGGTCGCCAGGTCCAGGATGGTGATCCCCGACAGGGGGTGGGCCGCCACATCGGCGCCATTCGCCTCAGGCAAGCCCCCGCTTACGGCCACGGACTGCTGCCGCAGGCGTCCCAGCACTTCGGCGTTGTGCTGTCCCACATCAGGGGCTGGCCCGCTTAGCTCTCCCGGGGTGTCCTTGAAATCCACGAGGGGGGCCAGAGTCCGCATAGGGCCCACACGAGGATCATTGATCGTTACCACTGTACCGTTGGAGACCACGGCGGGATGATCCATGGCCTGGACGCTGTTACGATAGGGCTCGGCGGCGATGTCGCCATCCTGGAGATAAATCTCCATCCATTCGTCGGCGGTCTTCTCCAACTGCTTCTTCAGTATCTCCCGGCGCAGGAGCTCTCGGTTTTCCAGGTCAATGGCGGGAACTTTCTCGAACCGCTCGTCCTCGAGCAGGCGCCCAAGGCCAATGGCCTTGAGATGCCCCTGGATGTGCGGGACCCTCTGATTGGCGTGTTGGAGCCAGGTGCCGTCCTTGGTGCGCACGGGAACGTATCCTATGGAGGAGAGGCCTCGGGCGCCGCCGGGTCTCCCGGGAAACCGCTCCGGGTCCCTGCGCCGGAGCTGCATATTCACCAGTCCACCGTCACCGACATTGTTGTCGTGGGGGGAAGCCAGGGTCTGGACGATGCTGGTCTGGACCCATTGCCCACGCCCGTATAGGTCCCGCACGCGGAGGGCGCCAAGGATCCCGCGCACTGCAGCCTGGCTGGCATGCCAGCTACCGGTGTGCAGCGCCGAATACACTGGGCCTTCCCGGTCAGGCTGTCCCTCCAAGTTGAGCATCCGGCCCGCTTTGGCCGCAACCACACCCTCGTACCCTTTCACCCGGCGCAGTGGCCCCTTTTGCCCAAAGCCCGTGATGGAGCAGTAGACCAGCCGCGGGTAAAGTTGCGACAGGGTGTCATACGCCAACCCCCAGTCGGCCATGTCTCCGGGACGGAAGGACTCCACCAGAACATCAGCCCCGCCGGCTAGCTGGATGGCTTGCTCGCGGCCTTCTGTAGTGCTGAGATCCAGCACAATGCCTTTTTTTCCGCGGTTCCATGAAATCCAAGCGGGCTGAAAGCGGAAAGGATCTCCGCCGGAAGGTTCAACCTTGATCACCTCGGCCCCGTAGTCGGCCATTACCAGGGTGCAGATGGCCCCTGGCATCCCCAATGAGAAATCCAGGACGGTCAGGCCTGTACATGGTCCTGCCACAGTTCACCTCCCCCTTTCAGTTGTTTGGGTTCCCGTTTGGCCAGGCATATGCCCTATTCCTTCGGTACACAACTGTCGTTCCAGCGAGTTTACAGGACGTATTTGGTTCGGGATTGCCCAGTTCGCAGCCCAAGCCAACTGGCGAGACTGAGTATGCAGCCCACTGAAGATGCGCGTCAACCTCATTCATACCGGACAGCCTCCTCGAACCCTTCCGTATCAGTCCCGCTCTATAAGTTGGCGGGACCAGCAACTAATTTTTGGTTAGTGGTGTCGTGTGTTGGGGGACGGAGACCTTTGGTCCAGAGGTATGGAGTTATCGTTAGCTGCGCCTCCGACCGAGGCTGGCTGAACTTGGGTCAGCTTTGTCGGGGCCTGGCTATACGTCCGGTGGAGCCTAGTACTACAACGACGGGTTTAGGATGGCGGCTCCATCCTGCCTTCACGGCGGGCGGAGCGGCGTCTCTGGTGGGAGCGGCGCGCCCGCTCGTTGCGTAGCTGCGTATCCTCCAGCCACCGCAGCAACTCCTCTGGCCCGAACCGTTCCCGGGGCAGCATCTCCCGCACCACCCGGCACACTTGGGGACGGGTGATCCGAGGCATCTTTTTCCCCCCAAGCCTGCTGCAGGCCCAGCAGGAAAGCTCCACCCAGCAGGCACATGGCTATGTGGTGATGCCAGCCAGCCCAACTGCGGGTCTCGTATTCGTCCAGGCCCACGTCGCCCTTCTCCGTCTCGAACTCCGTTTCAATGGGCCACCTGGAACCGCCCACGTAGGCCAAGGTCTCCAGGGGAGTATCCTCGGCAGCGTTGGACAGGTAGTAGCGGGGTTCGCTGCCGTCCAGGTTCCGGCGGTAGACGGCCCATGCCTCCTGGCCCGGCTTGCCCTTTCGGGTTACCCGCACCCGCTGGGCGCAGAACATATAGCTCCGCGGCCCCTGGCTTCCCTGGGCCACCGTTATCTCCCGCCAGGCCTCATCCGGCAACTTGTCACTGCGCTGCTCCATGGTACGACGCTGCCCGTCCCTGAGCCTGGGCTTGCGGGGGCGCCCGGACCCCTGAGCCCCCGGACTGGTCCAGGCCGACTCCCACGCAGGCTCCAGGGGCCAGACCGGAGTGCTGCCCGGAACGTCCAGCACGTAGCGCATCCCCAGGGCCGCCAGGGACTCCCGAAAGGACGGCGACATCCCGAAGGCGTCGTCCCCGGCCACCCATCCGGCCTTGAGGTGGCCCAGCTCCAGGGCCCGCTCCAGCAGTTCCAGGGCCAACTCCGTCTTCGACCGGTAGCTCCGCCGCTCCTCGGGCACCGCCGCCGCCGCACAGCGGCCCTGATCCGAGGTCCAACTCTCCGGCAGATACAGCCCTTTGTCCACCAATGCCCGTCCCAGCGGGCTGACGTAGGCCAGGAACATCCCACCCTGGCAGTTGGCCACCTTGCCCAGCCGGCCGCAGTACTGCCGGGCTACCCCCACGGACTTCCTCCCCTGCTTGGGAAAGTCGCTGCCGTCCAACACCCACACCGCCTCGGGGTGCCCCAGCCTGGGGGCCAGGTATTCCTGCAGCCGCCCGATCACTGTCGCATCGGACCACCGGGCCTCGGTCAGAAAACGCTGCATCGCCCGGGCCGAGATGCCCACCGATTCCGACAGGTTCTCGGCGTTGCGCCGCTCCCCAGCCTGCACCAGCAGCCCCTGAAGATAGTTTCGGCTGTGCTCCCGCCACTGCTTGCGGCCGAAGGAGGCCGCAAAGAAGGCGTGAAATTCCTGAAAGCACTCGTAGACCCGCTTGAAGCTCGCCGCATCCATCACCCAAACCACCCACTATCATCTTGACAACTATCCTACCAAACAACCCGTCGTTGTAGTACTAGCAATCATCCCTGTTCAGGGTGGCATCCCTCGCTCTGGACTTCCGACGTGTTTCACGACCGTTCTCCACGTTGCCCGCGATAAAGAAGCCGAACCCGATGATGAGCACCAAGGGGCCCAAGAACACCGCAGACATCGGGGCCTCCTCCGAGACCGAGAACCCACCCGGCAATAAGCCCATAGCGAGAATCGCAATCAAAATATAAAGCACTCCGCACGCCGGGACCGAGATCACCAACGACACCAACAGGGCGACCAGCTTCTGCTCCCCCGTCAAGTACGGGCGTTTCATCAGATGCCGTAAGGCTCCCACGACGGCGGCGACTATGACGCCCCAAAGTATGACAGCTAAGACCAGCAACATGTCACCCCTCCCTGTATCGTCTCCATTTGCAACGTTTCCGAAGCAAGATACCACCGCCATCGGCAATATGCGTCCAAGGTATGATCCCATCCACATAGTGTCCATACCGACTACGCAAGACCTCGTGAAATCCAAACTGATACATAACTATAAGCGCCTCCGCTTCCGGAGGGTTGGGTAACTGAACCAGGAACAAAGCGTGCCCGCATTGCCTCAACAAAACCGTTACTTTTAGGAGCTGTTGGGACAGTCCGGCGACACTGACCATAAGTTGCTTGAGGTCAAAGGCCGGCGCATCTACGACGAGGCCGTGAGAGAAGCGGTGATCCTGGTAGGGGAAGCATCGGACCGGATCTGCGACAAACGCCTGAAGGCGGCGTTGCCTCACCTGGTGGAGTCCATGGAGCGACACGGCCACCTGGACTTGGACCCCGAAGTCAGGGAGCGATTGCTGGCCGCCAGCGCGGCCACCCTGGACCGGCTGCTGAAACCCGTGAGGGCCACGGTGGCCAGCCGGCGGAAACGCCGGCGTAACCTGCAGCGCGGTCGGCACATTCCGGTGCGTACCCAGACTATCCATATATCGCGATGACTGGAATAAGCCCCCACCTGGTTTCCTGGAAATTGATCTGGTGGCTCATTGCGGGGACAACTGGGTTGAGCAGAAGAATGGGGCGGTGATCCGACGGTTCCTGGGTCACGAGCGTTACTCGGGCCAGGTGGCGGAACAGACCATAGCCCACCTGCACGGAGTGATGCGGCGGTACGTGAACTATTTCCAGCCGTCCTTCAAGCTGGTGGAGAAAACCCGAAACGGCTCAGTGATGACCAAGCGCTACAGTCCGCCAGCCACGCCCTGCGACCGGGTGATCCAGCACGGGGCGGTCAGCGCCGAGGAGAAGGCGGCACTCAGTGAACGCCGAGCGACCTTGGACCAATGGCTTTATTGCACCCCATCAGGGAAGCTCAATCAGCCTTGGCGGCACTGGTGTCCTCTGAACTCAGGCCGACGCCACGGAGCGAGAACCTGGAACGGTTTTTAGCCCGGCTGCCCCACCGGTGGCAGCAGGAGCAAGAGCAGGCCGATGGCAAACCGCGAGTGAAACCGCCGCGCACCTGGCGAACTAGGAAAGATCCCTTCGGAGGAAAGATCCCTTCGAAGTTGTGTGTTGCAACGTACTGGACTGGCTGCAGCAAGATCCAGACGCCAGTGCTGCGGCATTGCTGGGCCGACTGGAAGAAGCTGAACCGGACCGTTTCAGCCGGGCTCACCTGCGTACGTTGCAGCAGTGGCGAGGCATCATGGCAAGCAAGCTGGTCTACGCTGCGTCCGAAGTTACGCTGGCTAACGACCATGGAATGCCGGAAATGGCGCTGGCCGTTGGTGCCCCCAAGTGCTGAGTTTTCGGTAACATTTCTCGATGAGGCAATAGGAACCGGCAAATATGCTTTACGCGGGACAATGAGGCTAAGCTAACCCCCGCGATCGTTTTATCCCCGATAATCCCTCAAATGGGCCAGTCAGTGAACAGGACGACAGCTATGTATAATGGGCCCGGCTAAACCCATCCTTAAAGTGGAGTAACCAGAATGGCTGCGGAACCCGTCAACATTTTCGAGTACGAAGAGATCGCCAGGGAGCGAATTCAGAAGGGCGATTACGATTACATCGCCGGCGGCGCCACCGACGAAATCACCGTCAGGCGTACCAGGGCGGTGTACGACTCCATCATGCTGCGCCCCCGCATGATGGTGGACGTGGCCCATAGGAGCTTGGCCACCACAGTGCTGGGCCATGAGATTGCCCTGCCGATCATGCTGGACCCTGCGGGCAATCACGAATCGGCCCACCCCGACGCGGAGATCGCATCGGTTAAAGCGGCGGGAGCGGCGGGAACGTTGATGGTGCTCAGCTCCCACGCCTCCCGTACTTTGGAGGACGTGGCGGCGGCGGCCACCGGGCCGTTGTGGTTCCAGCAGTATTTCTTCAAGGACCGAGGCATTACGCTGGAAATGGCCGCCCGGGCCGAGGAAGCCGGGTATTCGGCCATCTGCATGACTTTGGACGCCAAGATCGCACCGAAGCGCGAACGTAACATCCGCAACAATTGGGTCCTCGCGCCGTCGCCTAACTACGCCCACCTGGACCTGGGCACGCACAGTTCCGATTTCGCACCTGAAGCCCCGGCCAGCGCCACCGATATCCGAGACGTGGCCGCCACATGGGATGACCTGGACTGGTTTGCGTCGAACAGCCGGCTTCCGGTGGTGGTCAAGGGGATAATGGCCGGTGAAGACGGCCGGCTTTCTGCGGAGAACGGCGCCCGGGGAGTCATCGTTTCCAACCATGGCGGCCGCTATCTGGACACCACGCCCGCGACTATCGAGGTGCTTCCCGAGGTCGTAAAGGCCGTGGATGGCAATGCCGAGGTTTACCTGGACGGCGGTATCCGGCGCGGAACGGACATATTCAAGGCCCTGGCGCTGGGTGCCCGCTCGGTCCTGATCGGCCGCCCGCTGTTCTGGGGATTGGCCGTTGACGGTGAGGCTGGCGCCAAAGCGGTGCTGGATATGCTGCGGGACGAGTTGGACGCCACCATGGGCATGTGCGGCTGCCCCACAATTGAAAGTATCGGTTCTGCCCAGATCGATACCGTTTCGCCGCTGCTTTCCATGTTCCCGATAGCCGCCGATTTCAGATAATCCAGGTTCGAGAAATACCGGCACGGGCGGCAACAAATCGTGCCACGGGCGTAGTGGAAAGACGCAACGTTTTGATCATGGTCGCTGGATACAACGACTTTCGTCGCCCAACTCCGGCTTCTGAGTGCGACGCGTGAACGCCGGGCGCGCAGAGCGGGGCATCGACAATAGTAGGTACAGTGTTATTGCCATTCTGATTTGGGCGACATCGTTACCGGCGGATGGTAACCAGATAGCAAAGCCGGCGCCGGTGCGGAGCCGCATCAATAATCCCCAACCAACCGGCGGCCAAAAAGAGTGCAGGCGAAGGGATTCGATCCCCTCACCATTTGCTTGCAAAACAGGCGCTCACCCACTGAGATCAGCTCCCGCGGTTGCCTACCTCTGCACCCTGTATAGCAGTCGCGGACTATGACACTGGACCACGTGTGTGAAATCGCTCCTGCCCGTGGCGCGCCGGTCACCCTAGACTCCGCTTCCATGTTTCCGCCCCGCAAGAATCTGGAGCGTTACCTGAATGACGACGCTGACAAGTAAATTCGCCGGAGGCGGTGTATGTAAAACCAGGTGCCCCTCACCTGGGGTCGCCTACCTGCCGTGTCGCCCTTCATAACCTGGGGTCAACCGGCTCGCTCTCCAGTGCGAGTACCGCGAATGCACACTCGTGTACCCGGTAGAGAGGCTCTCCCTCGACGAAACGCTGGAGACCTTCCACGCCCAGCGCGAATTCTCGAATGGCGAGGGACCTCTTCGCGGAGAGGCCGCGATTCCGCAGCCGCTCAATGTTGTCCGGCAGCGTGTACTCCGGACCGTAGATGATCCTCAGGTACTCGGCGCCACGGCATTTCACGGCGGGCTGCACCAGGCCCCGCTGGCCGGTGGCAATGAAGTTTAGCGGCTTCACCACCATGCCTTCTCCGCCATTGCCGGTCAGGTCTTTCCACCAGCGTGTAGCATCAATCTCATCCGGAGCGGTCAGGTCGACCACCATGTGTTGAGTTGCTTTGAACAACGCGGGATCGGCCTGGGACAAACACGTAGCCATATTCATGTGCCATGAGTGATCCCGGTCGGTGTGAACCTGGCCCTCGCTCGCCAGCAGGTGGAACGGCGCCAACTGGATATCGGCGAGGGACGTTACCGGCCAGCAGTACCGGCCATACGAGTCGCTGTAGAGTTCCGCGAGGCGCAGCCGCTCTTCGACGGTCTGCATAGTCCCACCGACGTCGATGCCCCGAGCCGCCGTTTGTTCAAGGAGCGCTTTCGCCCCCGAGAGGCTGGTACGGGCTGCCGCGCCAACCGCCGCATACTGCACGCGGAGCAACTCCTGCGCTTTGACCGACCAGGGCATCAGCTCGCAATCCAGCACCGCCCAGTCGGTACCCAGTTCTTCCCAGAGACCGGCGTCAGTAAACGCCGACCGGACTCGTTCCAGGAACTGTGTCTCGAGATCGCGGTCTTCAAAGAACCGGCGTCCCGTGCGCGTGTAGCAGGCGCCGATGCCTTCTCCGGTGATGCCGAACCGGCGTTCGATGACTTCGGCGTCCTGCCCGACCACGATAATCGCCCGGGATCCCATGTGTTTTTCTTCGCAGACCACGCGGGACACGCCGTTATTGCGGAAATAGGTAAATACCTCAGCCGGATGCTCCAGCATTGCGGGCAGTTTTGAGGTATCACACGGCGATATAGTGGGCGGGAGGTACACCAGCCAGCGCGGATCCAGGGCAAACCGGCTCATCACCTCCAGGGCCGCCGCCGAGTTCTCTTCCCGCACCGTGATGTTGCCGCGCAGCCGCGTCTCTACAATGCGCTTTCCGAGCACGTCGTCGATGTCCAGGAGATTCGCCGTCCGAGTCTCGCTGGGCCCATGGGAATGTCCATTCGGCACCGGCTCGGCCAGGGGTTTCATCGGTTCGTAGTAAACGCGGGCTGCTGGAACCGCTACGAGCTCCTGTTCCGGGTACCGAAGGGCGGTCAGTTTGCCGCCGAATACGCAGCCCGTATCAACGTTTATGGTCCGGTTGAGCCAGGCGGGCTCCGCAACCGGTGTGTGGCCGTAAACCACCATCGCCCGGCCACGATAATCGGCGGCCCAGTTGGCACGTATCGGAAGCCCCCATTCGTCCGTTTCCCCGGTGGTCTCGCCGTACAGGCAGAAGTCCCGAACTCGCGCGGACGCCCGTCCCTGGTATTCGACCTTCATGCCGGCGTGCGCTACGACCAGCTCCCCACCATCCAGCACGTAGTGGCTGATCAGACCGTCCAGGAACCTGGTTGCCGCCGCTCGAAACGCCGGCGACTCGTCCTCCAACTGTTCCAGTGATTCCGCCAGCCCGTGTGAAATCTGTACGTTCCTGCCCTTGAGTTTACGAACCAGCTTGGACTCGTGGTTGCCTGCGACGCACAACGCCACGCCATCTTCCACCATGGACATCACCAGTTTCAGCACATTCGTGACGCCCGGCCCACGGTCGACCAGATCGCCGACGAACACGGCCTTGCGCCCTTCCGGATGGGTGACCGAATAGCCGGTTTCGCCGTCGCCGCCAACCCGCGCGGTCAACTGATACCCGAGGCGTTGGAGAAGCAGGACGAGTTCTTCGAAACAACCGTGCACGTCGCCGACGATGTCGAACGGCCCTTGCTCGTGCTGGCGATTCGTCCATAACGGCACCCGCTCGATGGTGGCCTCTTCCACCTCTTCCGGAGAGTTGAGCACGTAAACATAGCGAAAACCCTCGCGTTTCAGCCCTCGTATGGACCGCCTGAGTTGAGACGCCTGCTGGCGCACCACGCGAGCGCCAAACTGCCGGTCGGGACGACTTTCGTTGCGCGCCAGGCACAGCGCCTCCGGAATGTTCAATACGATTGCCGCGGCCAGACAGTCATGCTCCCTGGCGAGTTCCACCAAGGATTTGCGCGCCTGAGTCTGTACGCTGGTGGCATCAATTACGGTGAGGCGGCCGGCTCGCAGGCGTGTCGCCGTGATGAAGTTGAGCAACGCGAACGCATCGGGCGTGGCGGCCTGGTCATTTGAGTCATCCGCGACCATTGCTCGGCATGCGTCAGAGGACACGACCTCGGTGGGCATGAAGTGCGTGGCGGCGAAAGTGGACTTCCCGGACCCGGAGGGGCCGACCAGTGCGACCAGGCACAGTTCTGGAACGGATATTTTCATCGGGTAAAGACTGCCATCTGCGTCGGTGCGCCGTGGGTGTCATGCTCTGGGCCGATGTCCGCGAAACGCACGTCGTACTGCCGGCGATCCGCGACCGCTCGCGACCAAGCCTGGAATTGCTGACGCGTCCACTCAAAGCGGTGGTCCCGGTGCCTGAAATCTCCAGCGGCCAACCCGGTGAACAGAGTGTTGTACTCCACGTTGGGCGTCGTGATGAGCACCGCGCCGGGTTTCGCTGAACCGAAAACGACCTCCTCAAATGCGTCAAGCCGTGGTGGGTCGATGTGTTCGATTACCTCCATGGCTATGGCCGCGTCAAAACCGGCCAGTCGCTTATCCCGGTAGGTGAGTGAGCCGTGCAGCAGGTTGATGCGTTCTCGCTGCCGATTGGGCAGGGTATCCAGATGCAGACGCTGACCTGCCGTTTCCAACGCCCGATGGGAGACGTCCAGACCGGTTACTGAACCAATTGCCGGCTCCAGGATCAGCTCGCTAATCAGTCTGCCTTCGCCGCATCCCAGATCGAGCACCCGGGTAGCGCCAAGTGTGCGGACGGTGTCCAGCACTACCTGAATACGTTGCTCACCCAACCGCAGCGGGGCTTCAAGGCGCTCTTCTTCCTGGCCATACCGGATGGTGGTTGCACTCGGGTCAGACTGGCCAGAATCAAGTAGTTGGGCCAGCGCCTGGCGCCAGAGGCTCCGCTGATGCTTCAGGTAGCGCCGGGAAATGAGGTCCCGCTGCGGGTGGTTGTTCAACCACCCCTCGCCATAGCGGAGCAGCTTGTCCACCTCGTCGTCGCCAACCCAGTAGTGCTTGTCGTCGTCCAGCACCGGCAGCAGCACGTAGAGGTGGGCGAGAAGGTCCCGCAGCCGTGTTTGCGACGTGAGTTGCACGCTGAAATACGGGCTGGCGCCCCATTCGGGGAAACGCTCGTCCAGGGGATGACCCTGAATCTCAACGACATAGCCGAGCGGCTCGAACAGTTTCCGGATCAGGTCGGCGCCTTCTCGGGATGGCACTACCTCAATTCGAGCCTCGAGCGGAATGGCTTGCTCGGCCAGCGCCGGGCGATCCTTGCCGGCGCCAGCCAGTGCGCTGCGGAATATGGAGGCAATCGCCACGCTCAGGTGTGATGACGCCACGTATGGGCGATCGTTCACGTACTGCTCAAGCCAGGCTCCGTTGTTGGGCGCACCGGATTTGCTCCGTACCAGGCCGATGGGATCGATTTCCAGGAGCAACGCTACCGTACAACGGTCATTCTCGGCTTCCGGGTAAAAAACATCGGCTTTACCGAATGGGAGATTGAACGTCTGAAATCGACCAGGGTTCTTGTGTAGCAAGTACCCCAGATCCGTCGCAGGCTGATACGTGGTAGAGATAGTGAGCAGCATGACATCAATGGTACGTCAGGCAACGCCTGGTGTACAGGATTGTTAATCATTGCCTGTCGATTTACAGGGTGATTAGGCCGGCGATTTGTTACTGATCTACGATTCTGTCAGCTGCTAACTGGTCAGGGAAATGTCCATCTTATGCAGGATGTGACGTTGAACCAAAAAGAACAAGCCAGGCTCCACGTGCGCAACTCCGTTTCGGAATACCAGGCGCCCATCGCCCAGGCCGTTGAACTGCTGGGAGTGAGCCCACGCCACGCCCGCCGGATGCTAGTATTACAACGACGCATTTGTAGCAGGATACCGGATGCGTGGATATTCCCTTCGTAGATGTGCATTCTCAGACTATTACGGCAGACCTTCCGGTCAGAAGCGTTCCCGAAGCGGTGATCCCTTCCGTCGTTGTAATACTAGGCTCAAGCGCATCGTCAGCAGCGTGGGCAGCCACCACATCAACAGTTACCAGCAACGGCGTCTGGCCGCTATCGAACCAGTGCGCATCGACGAGGCCGCGGTCAAGAAAGACTCCGCTGAGAAGGACGCCACCAGCAAGGCAGCGAACCCGTGGGGGTGTTACCGCCGATATTAAAACGTGCAAAAACGCCGTCTTTATCCAGGGATTCTGTCAGTTTAAGTTGATTCACCTTTGTCAGATTTAGTCCTAATTTCTACACTTTTTCCCCATTACGATTGAAGCGCCCCTTTGTTTTGGGGGCGCTCTTTCCCGCAACTCGGCTGGCAAAGGCGATTCTAGGGGTGGCCCTAGCGGTCCATCATCACCACTGTGCCTTCCTCGGGGTTGTACTGGTAGCGGGTCACTCGGTCCAGTTTCTGGGATTCGAGGCGCACCACGACGGCGCGATCGCCCGTGACGTTCAGCGTGTTGTGGATCTCACCGGGCAGGAAAAAGGCCACTTTGCCGTCCTCCTGGACGAAGTCGCCGATCTCCTGAATCTGCACCGAGTCCACTCCCTCACCTGGATAGAACCAGCGCCACTTGGTCTGCTTGATGGCGCCCTCGTGCACGCCATACACCACCCAGGCCGCGCCGTGGTCGTGGGGCAGGTTGTCCTGATCGGGTTTCTGCACTGACGCCATCAACCAGAAACCGCCACCGGGGTGCCCATATTCTTCGTCCAGGTGGAGATCATAGCGTCCGTACCCGCCCTCGTCGGGAAGTTCCAGCCTCTCCTCCAGCCAGCCCGGGGTGGCTAACAGGCGCTCCAAATGCTTTGCCACGCTCTGGGCCTGGGCCAGCGGGTCTTGAGTTGCGTCGAAAATCTCGCGTACGTCGTCGATGAATGCGTCCACCGAATAGGCTGCGGTTTGCGTCATATCGAATCCTCCCACGTAATCCAACGTTCCGTTTGATCCATTCTGAAAGGGATAAGGGAACGCGTCAACTCGCCGATGACTCAGCGGGTTGCACCGCGCGGCAGGGCTTGGGTGCGGAACCGCCCCACCGGATGCTGGAACGTTGGAGTTGAACCCCCAAGGGTTGCCGCTACGAACCCTGCCTGGAGGGGATTTACTCACGGCCCCTTTTTAACGGGACCTACGACACCGGGCGAGAACTGATCCGGGCGCATCTGCGAGCACGAGGCCATACCCATGATACTTGTCCCATGGCAGAAGAACCGATCAAAGTTGGCCCAAACTGTACGAGCTGGCCAACGGTGGCCAGATTCACACGCAAATGTGATTACCTCCGGTCTGACCGGAGGTAATCACATTTGGATGTTCGGGACGGATGCGAAAATCCACGTGGATTCCCAGCGCAAGGTGTGGGCTGGCAAGCGGGGCGACACGGAGTTGATCGAAGTCCCTAATCCCCCGGAGACCCAGGCCAGGTATCGGGTTGAGGAACAGTTCACCAACACCATACGCGGCAAGGAGATAGCGGACATGGTGACCTTTGAAACTGGAGTGCGCTGTATGGAGTGGACCGAGGCGGTTTACCGCAGCGTCATGACGGGCCAGGCCATTTATCTGCCGCTTTGGGCCCGCACGTCAACTCCACAATTGCCCTTTGGCCGGAACCGCCGCGCAGGCGGATCGGGCGCGTTCAATTACAAACGGGCCCGAAGCTTACGCTCGGGCCAACTCCTCATATGAAGGCTCTGGCATTCCCTCGCTCCATGTGGGGTCTCGCAACTCCAGCCGGTTACCGCTGGGGTCAAAGAAATACAGCTCCCGGCCAGTGAACACTCCTCGACCCCGATACGTCAAATGCTCTATCCTGACGCTCCTCTCGTGGAATACCTTGCACGCGAGTTCGAAGGAATCGGGAGACACGGTGAAGGAATGGTGCACCCCCGCATCCTCCTTCAAGGGCCCGTCCACCGGATTGGGACGTTCGCACAGCAGGATGTTGTGGTCCCCGACGTTGAAGCAGGACATTATGTTGTTCCCTAGCCGTCCGACCGGGGTCAGGCCCAGTAGCTCCCCATAGAAATCTTCGGCCTCTTCCAGGTCGTTGACCGGTATGGACCAGTGGGTTACGCCTTCCACTTTCAATATTGCCATGTCTTCCTCCTGTAATGGTTACGCATCGATAGATTGGACCACTGCCGGACTCCGCGCCAAGTCTGAGTATCCAGGATAACGAGCGATGCTTAAGTAGGGCGCACAACTGCCATGGCAAGATCAAGACGTCAGGGGAGCGCACCCTCCGCCCGGAACACGTCTGCCAGTTTTTCGACCCCTTCCCATATCTCATCCTCGGTAGGGAGAGCGAAGCACAGCCGGATATAATTGGCGGCTTCTTCCGGGTCTGCAGACCAATCCGGTCCGGGATTGAACGCGATGCCTTCCCTGAGTGCTGGACCCGCGAGTTTGCGGGAATCGACTCCCTGCGGAAGCTTGACCCACAAGTACATCCCGCCTCGGGGAACATAAAAGTCGATACTCGGTCCGAACGACTCACGGAGAGCGCTGGTGAGCGCGTCGCACTTGCGTTTCAAAACCGACCGCACCTGCAGGACGTGGTCTTCATAGTGGTTGGCGAAGTAATCGCCCACAATCATCTGATCCATGACGCCGGTTCCGGCGTCGTTTTTGCGGGAAAGCAATCGGCTCATCACCTCCCACGGCGCTACAACGTATCCCAGCCGCGTACCTGGCCCCAGGGTTTTTGAGAAAGAACCTATGTGCAGCACTCGGTTGGTGTCGTCCAGGGATCGGATCGCCTTCTCGTATTCGCCCTCGAATACAAGGTCGGCGTAGCATTCATCCTCGAATATCGGAACGCCAAATTCTTCGCTCAGTTCCAGCATCTGCCTCCGACGCTCCATCGTCAATACGGTGCCCGTGGGATTCTGGAGAGTCGGGATTGTATAGATGTACTTGGGGCGCACTCCCCTGTTCCGCAGATCTTCGAGCGCCTGGGCCAGGTGATCGATGCGCATGCCGTCCTGGTCCACCTCTACACCGACGATGTTGACTTTCCTGCGCCTCAGATTACTCAGCGCGCCGGAGAAACTGAACGCCTCGACGATTGCGGTGTCACCCTCCTCCAGCAGGATTTCGTTGATCAACTCGATTCCCTGGCCGGACCCGGAAGTGATCAGGACTTCGTCTGTCGTAATGTCTATCCCCCGATACTTCGCGAGTTTGTCAACCAGGAACTGGCGCAACGGGAGAATTCCCTGCGGTCCGCCGTCGAAGTTATACATGGAGATGTTCCTGGGGTCGCCCCGAAATACCCTGGCTGCCGACTCGATAAACCTTTCCGTAGGGACCAAATCTGGGTCGCTATGACCGCCAATGAAATTGTATTTAGGGTGGCCTTCCCATGGAGCCGAAGGGGGAGGGAGATCCTTGTTGAAGAGCGCGGAATAATCCAAGCCTTTCCCTGGCATGAGCTGATCCTCCGATTTGTCGGCGCTTCTCCGCCCGTTGGTGAAACCAAAGCCGCGAGCATCTTAACACCGTCAGCATCGGGCGTCGACGGCATCGGCGCTAAATGGAGAGCCGTTCCCAAGTCGCCCGGCATTTCTGCTTTTGCGCGTATGCCGGTTTTGGGTGCAAATCTATCAGTAGTGGCTCGGAAAATCCCGGTCGGCTTACCCGTTCTGCCGTGGCTTCAAATGCGCGCTGTGCTCAGGACTCGGCCTCGTCGATGCTGGGGCGCCGCACGACGAGGACAGTCAGCCGGACCGGACGCCACGGCTAGCCCAGGGTTGTTGATGGTATCTGTCATGTGCTCCGCCAGCCCTCAAGCAGAACGTCGTGCGCGTTGTCGTCATCAACAAAATCGACCGCCCCGAAGCTTCAGCGAAGGAGGCGCTCAGGTTGGTCCAGGACCTATTTTTGGAGTTGGCTAACGATGTGGATCAGTTGGACTTTCCGGTACTGTACACGTCCGCCCAACAAGGCTACGCGCCCACCGCCCCGACCGGCCTGGCACGGATATGCAGCTCCTGTTTGACGCAATCGTGGACGCGGTGCCTCCAGTGGCCGGCGACCGCGACGCGCCATTGCGGATCCTGGTGGTGGCGCTGGGCTACAACAACTAACTGGGGTCGAGATGCGCCACGGGGAAAATGGCTACATACACATGGAGTATCGGATACCCATGTCCAACGCCCGGTTGATATGGCCCGGCAGCCTGGCGGGTGCGGTACAGGGCCGTCAAAACCTACACGGTGATCAACCTACGGTCTCGTTTGGACAGTCTCCACCGCTCCCAAACGTCACCGAGAAGCACAGCGGCGGTGGTTTCGGCCAGCTAGAATCCTACTTCTTGCAACGCGCTCCGGGCTGTGGTCATGTTGCCTCGTCTTTCTTTGGACCCCAGGTCACTCCGAATTCTGCTCTTGACACCAACGCGCCAGTCAAGGTTTCGGCGGTCTGCCCCGCCAGCCATACGCCTGGCGGTACCAGGGCATCGGGCTGGACCATGGGTATGTGGGCCGTTCCCGGCCAGTCCCCGCGCCGGTTCATCCAGGTGTCCACCCTGCCGGGATCCAGGACGTTGACGGCGATATTGTGAGGCCTGACCTCCTCCGCCAAGCTGAAATACATCCTCTCCAGTGCTGCTTTGCTCATCGAATAACCGACTCGATCCTGCCGGTAGCCCCTGGCGGAGCCGGAGGTAACGCAGTATATGGAGCCTCCCTCGCCCTGGGAAATCATGGACGGCAGTACGTACTTGCAAAGTAGCAGCGGGCCGCGCACATTGACCGCCAGGCATTGGTCCAATAGCTCAACGTCCAAGTCCACCACCGGCGACTCACAGTCCATGCCCGCATTGGAAACGAGAACGTCAATCCGGCCGAAATGGTCCAGCGTGGCGGTCACCAGGTCTTGAATGTCCTTGACCTGCGCCACGTCGCAACGGATCGGTATCGCCGTGCCTCCCCGGTCGGTGATTTGCGCTGCCGTATCGCGTATGTCGCCCGACCCGTACTCCTCGTATTGGGTGCCGGTCGACCCGTCTACTTCAGTACGAGACGCTACGACTACCTTCGCCCCGGCGTCGCCCAGCCCCAGGCAAATGGCACGCCCGATTCCACGGCTACCGCCGGTTACAATCGCTACTTTGCCGTCAAGTTTCATTCCAACCACACTGGTGTCAAATCAAGCTGACCGGAATTTCGGCAAGCATATATGGTCGTTCAGGTCGTCGCAAGTCGCCCGTACTGCTCACGCGTACCCAGTTTGTCATTGCGAGGAGCGAAGCGACGTGGCAATCCCGCTGGTGGAGAGACGATTCGTACGGAAACCAGATTGCCACGCTGCGCTCGCAATGACAGTTTGAGCGAAAGTGGGTACGCGTGAGGCCTGTACCGGTATGCCATTCTTGACGTTCGCCGGGTCGGGCTCCACTCCGGGTCGGGCTCCACTAAGGATATTCCCACCTCAGCGGGAACGACGGGTGCCAAGCCGCCGATCTTCAAAGCGCGACTGCCTTCGTTGTAGTTGGCGAACGGCTGCCGCCGCCCCCTCGCCTGTCCCCGATACGCCAACACCCGACCCTTCGGCATACTAGATCCGGGGTCGGATGTTCTGGTTGTGGCTGAACAGGTTCGTCGGGTCGTACTTCTGCTTCAGAGCTGCCAGCCTCTGAAAGTTGTCGCCGAAAGCCGCCTGTATCGCCTCTTGTCCTTCCTCCGCCGCGGTGCCGACCTGATTGATGTAGGCCCCGGAAGAGAAGGGCAACAACGCCGAGGCAAAATCCCGGACCCATCGGATGTGGACCTCCGACTCCCCCGTGTCCAGAAAGACCGCGTTGGCGGCCCATTCGCACAGGGCGCCCCGGTGACCGAAGGCGGCTTCGTTGGCGGGCACCCGCCGGGCGGCGTTGCCTAAATACTGGAACAGGATGCTCGAGAGCGGCGAGGTTATCCGGTCAAAAAAGTCCAGCGTGATGTCCAGCGCGTCGTCGCTGACTTGGCTCATGAAATGGGACTTCAGATAGTTCTGCCGTCCTTGGGGGGCCAGCGCCAGCTTCTGAGCCTCGGCGTAGGTCATGGCCCTGACCTCGTCGGATAATGGCGGGCCGAACTCCCGGAGCGGCCGGATGACCCGCTCCCCCTCTTCGATGGGGCCGTGGTAACAGAGCAGAATCCTGCACGCTTTGCCTCCGCCCTCTGGGAGGGTCGTCAGGAAGGTGATGATGTTCATCTCGTCGGGCATATTGGCGGTAAACTCGCTGATCAGGGCGAAGAAGTCCCTCACCTTGTCGTATGGGTAGACCAGGTAGCCGGCCAGCACCATAGGGCCGACGGGATGCAGCCGGTACTCGAGCGAGGTGACAACGCCGAAGTTTCCGCCGCCGCCCCGCAGGGCCCATAACAGGTCGGGGTTCTCGTCGGCGCTGGCCGTGAGCGGCCGGCCGTCGGCGGCGACCACGTCGGCGGAAATCAGGTTGTCGCAACTGAGCCCGTAAGCGCCGGACAGCCATCCGATGCCGCCGCCCAGCGTAAGACCGGCGATGCCGGTGTCCAGGTCGGTCCCTCCGGGCGCGGCGAGTCCGAAGGCTTGGGTCTCGTGGTCGAACGCTCCCCACTTCGTCCCGCCTTGGGCCCGGACGGTTTTGGCCGCCGGATCGACGCGCACGCCGGTCATCCGGGAAAGGTCGATCATCAACCCTTCGTCGCAAACGCTGTTGCCCGGGAAGTTATGGCCGCCGCCGCGCACCGAAATGAGCAGGTCGTTCTCCCTGGCGAAGTTCACCGAGTTGATCACGTCGGCCGTTCCGCTGCAGCGGGCGATCAGGGCGGGCCGTTTGTCGATCATGGCGTTCCAGATCCGTCGGGCGCTGTCGTAGCCCTCGTCGCTGGGGCGCAGCGTCTCCCCGTGCAAGCTACCCCTGAAGTCCTCGACTGCCGCCTCGCTGATTACGGTGTAGTCGCCGGAAAGGGTCGCAAAATTCAGGTCTGTCATACGTTTGTCCTCCTGCGTACTTTTCGACGCCCCTGGAGCTGCTCTGCCAATGATCTTCGCTCGCTCCAAACGCATTCGGAGGCGGGTCTTGTCCGCTTTGTCTGCTGCCGATTATATGTCCGTCGCCGGACCGCCGCCACTGTAACGTTCCCAAAGGGTCCGCACCGGCGCGGGGTGCAGCCAGCCGCTGACGGCTTCGGCGGACGGCCGTCAGACCCTGTGATATATTCCCTACTACCCCTGCACCAGCCGGCGCAGATCCGAGGAGGTTAGGCTGATGGTCGACAAGGAACGGGACTGGGAGTACGGCCTGCGCACCGAGGGACACGGGACCGAAGGTGACAAGGGCGGGCCGGTCGTAATCGGCGAGAACGGTTTCCACTACCGGGTCTCGGGCGAGAACTGGGGGCAACTTCCCGAAGGGTGGTTTTACAGAGAGGGAACGGCCGTCGCGGTTGACTCGAAGGACCAGGTCTACGTCTTCAACCGCGGGACCATACCGATGATCGTATTCGACACCGATGGGAACCCGCTGCGCACCTGGGGTGATGGGATATTCACCAACCCCCACGGTGTGACCATCGCGCCGGACGACACCGTCTTTTGCGTGGACAACGGCGACAGCACGGTCCGGCAATTCACGCCCGACGGCGAGCTGCTGATGACCCTTGGCACTCCCCACCAGCCGAGCCCCAGGATGAGCGGCGAACCGTTCAGCGTGCCGGCCCACGTGGCCTTCGACAAGCGCACCGGAGAATTCTACGTGGCCGACGGCTATTCCAACGCGAGGGTGCACAAGTACTCACCCGACGGCAGGCTGCTCTTTTCCTGGGGCGAATCGGGCACCGGGGACGGCCAGTTCAATATCGTCCACAACGTCGTTGTCGACAACGACGGCTGGGTATACGTCGCCGACCGTGAGAATCATCGCATCCAGGTCTTCAGCCCCGAGGGGAAATACGAGACGCAGTGGGGCAACCTCTCTCGCGCCGCCGCCATCTGCATCGACGACCGTTCGGGCGAAGAACTGATATACATCGGCGAGTACTTCTGCGGGATCGCAACCAACGACATTGGCACCGATCTCGGTCCCCGTGTAACGGTGATGAACACCAGGGGCAAGGTCCTGGCCAGGGTCGGGCGCGAGAGCTACGGCGACCAATCGGGCCGCTTCTATTCCCCCCACGGGATAGCCGTGGACTCCCGGGGAGACCTGTACGTGGCGGAGGTGTCCTGGACCGACTATGGGCGGCACATGGACCCGCCCCGCGAGCTTCGCTCAATGCAGAAGCTGGTCAGGGTTCTGGACTAGCTGGTGGAAGCTGTCCACCAAACTGGACCAAATCAAGAGCAGTCGTGTTGGGATTTACACTGGTCCTGTTATCACCCATTCCGCCAGGGTGGGAGGCGTGAGAGAGCATGTGGCCAAGGGGCTCGGGCAGGCGTGAGCTTTTTGACCATCAGGTAGACCATGGGGGGGTGTAGCCAAGCTTCCCTGGTTTCTGTTCGTTCTTCATCATGTTGCACAGCCGGTGGCACTGGCTCGGTCACGCCAACTTACGGTCCACGACTAGCCGGCTGGGCAGCACATCGAACCGGCGGCGATCCGGCTTCTTGAACAACAACGGGGGCCGACCGCAAGCGGTCCAAGCCTGCGTCACCAACCGGCCCGCGAAAGCTGTATCCGCCCGGACGGTCCGCAATCAAGCGCACAGGTCCCGCAGCCAGGTCCATACGAGCAAGGCCAAGTCCGGCATCTCGTCAGACGTTACACGCACCCTCGCGTTGGGATTGATGTCCAAGCTCGTCAATTCTCCTTGTGCTCGCTTTTCTTGGTATGATCGTTCAACATTGGGTACCGGCCGCCTATCCTTAGATGCGTCTCCACGCCCAGCACGTCGAAAAGTGTGGGGAATTTGCGCCCCTTGAGGGCGCTGTTGCCTCACTCCCAGGCGTTGATGGTTCTCGGGCTGACGCCTGACCGCTCGGCCAGCTCGGATTGGCCGATGCCCAAGTGCTTCTGCCGTTCCTTACGGAGTTTGAGGAGTGTGAGTCGGCCCGAGAAAACCTGTGTCCACTCCTCACGCTCTCACTGGCAATCTAACTCAATCATCTTGACTTGACGGCACTACCTGTACCACGGGTTGACAACCCCGGGCGAGGACTCTAGCCTAGCGTCAACTTCGGATCTATGCTGGGCGATTGGGGTGAATTATGGAGATCAAAGATCTGATCATTGACGACCGGCAGCGGGGTATTTTCAGGGTCCACCGGTCATCCATGACCTCCGTGGATTTGTTCCGGCGGGAACAGGAACAAATCTTTGACCGATGCTGGATCTACCTGGGCCACGAGTCGGAAGTGGAACATCCCGGAGACTACCGGCGCCGCACAATAGCTGGTCGACCGCTTTTCTTGGTCCGTGGTAAAGATGATCAGGTGCGGGTGTTCCTCAATTCCTGTACGCATCGGGGCGCTTTGATCTGCCGCCGCGACGCGGGGAACGCCGATGTCCTACAGTGCTTCTATCACGCTTGGTCTTTCAACACCAACGGAGAGCTGATCGGCGTCCCCGGCGAGGATGCCTACGGGTAACTGTTCACGTTTGAGGGGACGGAATTGATTTGCAGAGGACAATCCGTGCTTGGCTGCCCCTCCGCAAGAGGCCGGATAACCTTTAGATCCCCTCAAGTCTGAACAGTTACGCCTACGGCCCTTACTTTGACAAAAGCGAGCTGGGCCTGAAGCAACCACCCAGAGTCGAAAGCTATCGGGGCTTTTACTTCGTGAGTTTCAACCCCCACGTCGATGACCTGGTAACTTATCTGGCTGGCGCTAAAGATTACCTTGACCTGATCGTGGACCAATCCGAGGAAGGGATGCGGGTAGTCCGTGGTTCCAACAAGTACACCATGAAAGCCAACTGGAAGCTCCTGGTTGAAAACAGTCTGGATGGATATCACCTGATTCCGACTCATCAGACTTATCTGGACTACATCAGCAGTCTCGGGGCCGACGACAGCGGGCAAACGGCGGCATCCCGCATCATCGGCACCGCGAAAGCGCTGGGCAATGGTCATTGTGTGATCGAATCTCCAGTGCGGAACGGGCGCCCCATCGCTCATTGGCACCCGCTGTTCGGTGAGGAGGCTAGGGAGCCGATCGCGCGAGTCCGTCAGCGGCTGGTGGAAAAGTACGGAGAAGAGCGGACCCACCGGATGGCCGATACTTCCCGAAACCTGATCATCTATCCCAACCTGGTGATCAACGACATCATGGCCATCACCATCCGGTATTTCGAACCGGTGGCCCCCGACCACATGGAGGTTACGGCTTGGCACCTCGTTCCGCATGAGGAGTCGGAGTCCATGCTGGCCACTCGATTGGACAGCTTCCTGACCTTCCTGGGACCGGGCGGCTTTGCCACGCCCGATGATGTGGAGGCTCTGGAATCCTGCCAGGCTGGCTTCCGCGCCACCGAAACCGAGTGGTCGGATATCTCCAGGGGTATGCTCAGTCCTGCTAAATCTACGGATGAGCTCCAGATGAGGGGATTCTGGCGGCAATGGCACGCGAACATGCAGGGACTGAGCCAAACCGACGTGCAGGACGGGCCGGTCCCCGAAACCGAAGCCGTGGTTGCTTTGGCAACAGACGACTGACGCACGGCCGGACCAGGTGAACGATGATAGCCGCTAACCAACCCTCGTTGCGCGAGCTGGTAGAGGATTTCCTGTTTAAAGAGGCGGCGCTACTGGATGAATGGCGCCTGGACGATTGGGTCAATTTGTTTACCGAAGATGCTCGGTACGTGGTCCCCACCACCGACTTGCCGGATGGGGACCCCAAGCGCGACCTGGTGTTCATCGACGACGACATCACCCGCTTGCGCGCTCGGGCGGTGCGGCTGAACAGCCGCCATGCTCACCGCGAGTATCCCTGGTCGAGGACTCGCCGATTTGTTTCCAACGTGCGGGTTGAGGAAACCAATGATGGTGAGCTCTCGGTAACGTCAAACGTCCTAGTCTATCGGTTCCGTAACGGCGAGGGAGCTCCTTACGTAGGTAGTATCGACTACGTCTTGCGGCGGGACAACGGGGATCTGAAAATAGCGTACCGCCGCGCAGTGCTGGATTTGGAGGCTCTCTCCTGGCACGGTGCGGTTAGCATAATCTTTTGAACACCCGGGCCGTTCGATTCGTGGAAGCACCCGGGTGGTGGAGGCTAACGATTGAAACTCGAAGGTAAAACGGCGCTGGTGACCGGTACGAGTCCCAACATCATGGGCGGTATCGCCGAGGAGCTGGCCCGGGAGGGAGCCAACCTGGTTTGCGCCGATATCCGCGCGGACTACGCTGAGAAATGCGCGTCGGGCATAGTTGCCGAGGGATACGATGCCATGGGGGTAGCCTGTGACGTAACCGACGAGGAACAGGTGGTCGCCACTATCTCGCAGGCCACGGAACGGTTTGGGGGTGTGGACATTCTGGTGAACGGCGCGGCTCTGTTCAACTTTAAAGGCGTGTTGAACATGCCCGTAGACGAGTGGCGCCGCCAGACCGACATTATTCTCACCGGTGCCTTCTTGTTCACCAAGCATGTGGCTCATTTGATGATCCAGCAGAATCGAAAGGGCAACATCATCAACATCATTTCCACCGCGGGGCATCAGGGCGAACCCGGTAACGTGGGGTACGGAACCGCCAAGGCAGGACTGATCAACTTCACCAGGTCGGTGGCCATGGAACTGGCCGAGTACGGCATCCGCGTCAACAGCTTGACACCCACCGCCACCGACCAATCGGAAGGACGGGAACGGGCCGCCAGATGGGGCGTGGATTGGCCGGCACCCCGCTTGGGACAACGTGCAGCGGGACTACTACCAGACGCCAGCAGAGGCGCGCCTTTGCTCAAGCTCCCCAGCCCGACACATTATGGGAAAGCCGCGGTCTTCCTGGCATCCGACGACTCCGAAATGATCACCGGATTCGACCTGCGCGTGGATGCCGGCGCCATTTCCAGGTACTGGATTTGGTCTCCTGGAGACGCTTAAACCCGGTCACGAGTGGGAGTCAAGGGGCGGCGGGCCCCAAACGGGTAATCGTTGCGACGTGGGCAGGGCGTCTATTGGTCCGCGGCGGGTAGGAATACCGGCAGCACCACCTCAGGATCGTCGGCAGCAGGAAAGAAAGTCACCTGCACCGGCATGTCGATGCTGATGTCCTCGGGGGGCACTTGGAGGACGTTGCTGGAAATCCGAAGACCCTCCTGCTCCTCCAGCTCGATCAGGCAGAGGTTATAGGGAGTCTGTTCCTTCTCTTGGATTGCCGGGTGCACCGGGTGTCGGACTATGACGTAGGAGTAAACGAATCCCCGGCCACTGACCTTGGTCCAGTTGTAGTCCAGAGACGAGCATTCGGGGCACATGGGCGATGGCAGGTGCCGGAACACGCCGCAATCCGAGCACCGTTGGATGCGAAGCTCGCCATGCCTGGCCCCCTCCCAGAATCCCCGTTCATAGTCCGGCAACCGCTCCAGGTCGGGTAGCGGTACGCCTTCCAGGGGGGCGGTCATCGGCCGGGACTTGACGGGTTGTTTGCTTTCTTGAGTCATTAAAGCCCCTCGCTATCCTTGGACCATCCGGCGTTATCCCCGGCGAATGATCACGGCGGCGCTCAGCTGGGCCGTGCTACTGCAGGAAAGGACCCGGTTAATCGTCTTGTGGGGCGGCTGAGCGGTAGAGGTGCCTCGGATAAGCCGGACAGCCTCCTGGGGATGGGTCAGGCCATGGATATACGCCTCGGAATGATTGCCGCCGTGGGTGTTGGTGGGCAGCATGCCATCAAAACGCAGGTTGCTGCCACCTTCCACGAAATCCTTTGCCTCGCCTCGAGGCACAAATCCATAGGCTTCCAGGTTCAGCAGGCAGAACGGGGTGAAGTGGTCGTAGAACATCAGCGCATCCATGTCCGAAGCTTGCAGGCGGGCCCGGGCCCACAGATCTCGGGCGGTGTTCTCCGACTCTGACGCGGCCAGGTCGGGACGGTAGATTATGCCATCGTTCCGAGGGCCGGAGCCTTGGGCAGCCGCCTCTACTAGTGTCAAGGTGCTGGAGTGGCGCAGTTCCCTGGCACGCTCCGGAGTCGTCATCACAATGGCAGCGGCGCCGTCGTTTTCCTGGCAAAAGTCCAGGACGTGCAGCGGGTCCACCACCATGCGGGAATTCTGGTGGTCGTCGATGGTGATGGCGTCCCTCCGGAGAGCACGGGGGTTCCGGGAGGCATGCTCGCGCAAGGTAACGGCGACCCAACCGAAGTGGCGGCTGGTAGCCCCGTACTCGTGCATGTAACGCCGGACGAACATGCCGAAATGATGCGCCGGCGCCATGTTGCCCCAGGGTGCGGCAAAGCTCTGCGCCCCGCCGGCAATTCGCTCCGGACCCCTGGCCCGGCCCAAACGTAACCCGGAACGGAGGTTGGCGGCGCGGAAGCACACCACGTAGTTACAGAACCCGGCAGCGATTGCGGCGGCGGCATGGCCTATCACTGCGTTGCCCGCGCCCCCACCGTAAGAGACAGATTCCCAGTGACGCAGGTTTTTGATGCCCAACGATTGAATCAGCAGCGTTTCGTGGTTGGACTCCATGTCGTAGCGCACCAGACCGTCGATATCCTGCGGGGCGATACCAGCATCATCGCAAGCGGCCTTGATCGCCTCTGAGGCCAGCTGTAACTCGCTACGACCCGAGTTCCAGGAAAACTCCGTTTCGCCTATGCCGACGATCGCGGCCTTGTCCCTTATGCCGTTGGTATCGGCGGGAATAATTGCACCGACCATTGCCTGCTATTCCTCCTCCCAGTCCACTACCTTCCGTTGTTTCAAGTCGTGGATCTGTTCGTCGGTATACCCCAATTCCCTGAGGAGTGGGCGGGTGTGCTGACCTTTGAGCGGTCCGGGGCCGGCCCGGCCCGAGGAATCCGAGAAGTCAACCACCGGGGAGTACCGCCAGAATTCACCATAGCGTGGCGCTTCTACCTGGGTAAGGAGTCCGTTTTCACGCACGTGGGGATCTTCGTTGAAAAAGAAATACATTCCCCGATCCTCGGCCTTGACGCATGCTACGTCGGCGGCGGTGAGCAGCTGCTCCCAATACAGTGGATCTTCGCCGGCGAACACCCGGGCCAATTTGTCGGCGAGCGCATCGTCATGTTCCTCTCGCATCTCGGGAGTGGCAAACCGGGGATCGTCCAGAAGGTCCGTGCGGTCGATGGTCCGGCACAGAGCTTCCCACTCGTCCTCGAAGGGACAAGCGAGGAACACCCAACCCGATTTTGCCCGGTACAGGCGGTAGAGCGCGTGCAGCCCGTATCCGCCACTGTCCGGCAGCGCACGAGGTTGCTTGCCCTCGTGCCAATAGAAATCGTCGACATTGGCATAGGCGTTGGCAGCGATCATGGTGGACTCGACATATTGCGCCTTGCCGGTACGTTCACGGGCATAGAGGCCCAGTACCAGGCCGACGGCATTGACCATGGCGGTGTTGTGATCGGCGGTGCCGTCGTTCGCCCGTTTGAGCTGTCTGGCTACGGCAGCAATGTCATCAATGGACATGGACTGGTCCGGCGGTGGGAAAGCGTCCCTCCCCATCTGAGCCACGCCACCGCCGGACACGGCGCCGGCAATCGGGGCCATGGACGGCCGGTGAGAGTACGGCCCCGTGGAGCCGTAGCCGCCGGCGTAGAGGTAAACCAGGTTGGGATTGATTTTGGATAACTGCTCGTACCCGATGCCCGTGCGCTCGGGGGCACCTGGGCGCATGCTGTGAAGCAGCAGGTCGGCCTTGGCTGCCAGCTTGCCCATGATCTCCTGACCCTCTGGGGTTTTGAGGTCCAAGCAAATGCCCTCAGAACCCGCCATGGTACGGTGCACCGTCATGGCCATCCCCTGCCGGCCCCAATCGCCGCCGGGGGCTTCGATGCGGATTACCCTGGCGCCAAGCTCGGCTACCAGGGCGCAACCCAGGGGGCCGTTGATTACCGTCCCCAGGTCCAGGAGTGTTATGCCATCCAAAGGATGCTGAGGCTTTGGGTTATTGGCGCCGTTGGGATGACTCCTGGCATCACCCTGCAGGCGGGCGAGCACTTCTGAAGTGTGCTGGCCCGGGGCCGGGGCCGGCCCCGGCGTGCTGGCCGGGGTGCGCTTCATGTTTACCATGGGGCCAAGCTGTCGCGTGATGCCCAGTCCCGGAACATCCACGTCCTGAACGTTGCCGTTGTGCACGATCTGGGGATGGTCCAAAGCTTGCTCTGAGGTGAAATAGGGCTCTGCAGCCACGTCGCCAGCCTCGCCGAGGAATATGGCCATCCACTCATCGAGAGTCTTTTCCTGGACTTTTTCAAGCATGATTCGTTCCAGAGACGAAACGGCTTCCTGGTCCAGGAAGGGCGCGGTCTTGAATCTGGGGTCCTCGTAGATGAAGTCCATGTCCAGCCAGTGCATCATGGACCGGAACAACCGCTCCACCACGTTCCCCAATTGGATCCAGTGGCCGTCTTTGGTACGGGCGGGCAGGTAGCCCGTGGGGTTGGGACGCCCGGTCCCCACCGATGCGCCTGGCGGGGAGGTGTCCGGTTGCGTCTCGATCATCTGGCCATGGATCCAGGAGACGTGATCATAGGTGGTCACGGCCTTCAGCATGCTGGTTTCCACCCGCTGACCAAGGCCGGTCTTTTCTCGCACGTAAAGGGCGGCTGTGATGCCACGAATCAGCGCCGTGGCGGCGGCGTGGCAGACGCCCTGTACCACGACGTAGTTGGGGCCTTCCCTGGGATTCTGCCCGGCGAACATCATCATGCGGCCACTCTTGGCGGCCACCACGGCGTCGTAACCCTTGTAGTTGGCGTAGGGTCCCTGGGGTCCGAAGCTGGTCAGCGTGGCATATACCAACTCGGTATGACCCGCTCGAAGGGTGTCGTAGTCAATGCCCAGCCGTCGGGTGACTCCTGGCCGGAAGTTTTCGACGACAACGTCGGATATTTGCGCCAATTCCCGGGCATTATCCCGGCCGTCCTGGGTCTTCAGGTCGAGGACGATGCTTTTCTTGCCGCGATTCCATTGGATCGAACCCGGCGACCTCCTGAATTTTTCGCCACCCGGAGGCTCAACTTTGATGACTTCAGCGCCGAAGTCGGACATCACCATGGTGGCAACGCCACCGGCCCGGCCGCTGGTAAAGTCAAGGACGGTGATGCCATCAAAAACCTGTGCCATGGCGCCCCCTTGGTAGTCAACTGGCCTAGTTGCGCTCAGATGCACGGGGCCAGTGGGTCAACGTATCCAATTATTCGCGTACGACCTGCGCAATTGGCATTGATCCTCTATCCAACCCAGTAATATGCTCAGGCCATAGTACGGCCTTTTAGTCGCCGGCACCATCTCCGGCTCACGTGGTCCCCTTTAGCGCCGCCGTTTACCTCCAGTCGTGGCGAGGTTTCCAACCCAGCAGTCGCTGCGCCTTTTCCGTACTGATTACGCTGGCGGTGCCGCCCAACCCATGCCGTATCTCCACCCGGTCGCCAAAATTGTTTTTGACAAGGTCAATGGTAGGCTCTTTGAATCGACTGGAAGGCTGGGCGATCATGAATGCCTCGTACTCTTCTATCTCCGCATCCAGCGATAATACGTGGGCCTCAGCCACGTCCCTGGCGTCAGCGTAAGCCCACATCACCAGCGTCAGGGGATCCTCAGGTGTGGGGGCCGGCCAGGGAAACTCCGCCTGGACCTCCGGAAGCGCCACATTGGTAAACCGCAGGCTGACGACGGTGGTGTCTGAATTGCGGGCGATCATTCTGCCGATATCCTCTCCAACCTGCTTCGACAGGCCGTAGGGCTCGAAGGGCATCATGGGATGTTCTTCGTCCAATGGCAGATACAGCGGTACGAAAGCGTTCCCGTCGTGGGCCCACCCCATGCCGAAGGCGCTGGACGAGAACACCACGCGCCGTAGTCCCAACTCCGCCGCCGACATCATAACGTTGAAGGTGCTGGCCACGTTATTTTCGAAAATGACGCTTGGGTCTTCTCGCAGCGGCCCGGGGATAGCTCCCATGTGAACGACGGCTTCCGCGCCCTTGAGAATACCCTCCACTGCATTGGCGTCCGCGAGATCGCAGCGCACAAACTCGGCTGGAAGGTCATCGGTAGCCCATTGGTCTGTCGCCAGGACCTCTTTGTTTTGGTCCACCAGCAACTGGACTACCCTGCGCCCCAGCCTTCCCGCCGCTCCCGTAACTACTATCATCTGTTCCCCCGGCTGATTGCATTGGTTGATGATTCGACCGGCTCACCGTATGTGGAATTCCGGAATCTCTTGGACGGTCAAGTCTGTGAGTACCTCGTAATCGACCGTTGGAGGCGACTGCCAACCTTTCAGGAGTTCCACGCGAGGTTACCGCTACGTCCAGCGGGTGGCAGGTGTCGATGGGATCGCAGTCGTCTTCTCCCCAAACCTGGACCGACAGATCTCCGTGGGGACACACGGAGATGGCACAAAGTGCGTGTATCTCGGCGAAGAATTCGAAGCAGTCCCCTTGCTTTGCAGATCATGGCGGCCTACTCCCGGAAACTGGCCCAGGACGAATTTAGAGGGAATTTTGACGCAGCTTCGCCGTATCCACCCGCTAGTTGTTTCGTCCGTAGGCATCGGCGGCCCGAAGGACCGTTGCGTCATCCCCCGTGCGTCCCACCAACATCATGCCGATGGGCAGGCCATCGGATACCGCGCACGGCACCGAGATGGCCGGATGGCCGGTTACGTCGAAAGGACAGGTGTTAGGGATCATTTCCAGCGCCCGGTCGGTGTACTCCTGGCGACTGCAATCGGCAGGTGGAATGACCGTCGCCTTCATCGGCAGGGTGGGCATCACCAGCAGGTCATACTCGCTGAGCGCCTGGTCATAAGCCTGGGTCAACGTTCGGGCCAGGTTTTGAGCCTTGGAGTAGTAGTGGCCGTGATACCTGTCCTGCATATATTGTCCCATCAAGACCACCAGTTTGGTGGTTTCCGACAGGTCATCGGCCCGGGTCTGCCTTCCGTGGGCATATACGTCCTGCAATCCGGTGGTGTAGTGGCCCTTCCAATTGGTGCCCATGCAGTTGCCGGCCACCATCAACATCGTAGCGCCCTCCACCGCGATGGCCCTCCAAATGTGAATTCCATCCAGGTGCCAAGGTATGGAAACCGTGCCCACCCTTGCCCCCATGCTCTCGAACGAGCGGGCCGCGTTTTCTACTGCCTGGTCCACGTCAGCTTCAGACTCCGCCATATTGAACCCTTCCCGTACGATGCCCAGGCGGAGCCCCGTCACGTCTCCGGTCAACGCCTGGGTATAAGATTGCCCGGACAGTCCGGCCTTCTGCCTGGGGTCCAGCCCGTCGGGGCCGGCGATTGCTTCCAGCAACAGCGCCACGTCGGCGGCGGTCCGCGCCATCGGCCCCGTGTGATCCAGGGTTAGTTCGATTGGGAAGACCCCCGTATAGGGGACCAGTCCGTAGGTTGGCTTGAGTCCGTAAATGCCGCACCAACTGGCCGGTATCCGAATCGACCCACCCTGGTCTCCGCCGATGGCCATGTCCACCTCTCCCGCCACGACCAACGCCGCGCTGCCGCTGGAGGAGCCCCCGGTGGTGCGCGTGTGGTCATGGGGGTTGCGCACCGGCCCGGTGTCCGACGTATGGCTGCCGCCGGAGAAGCACAGGCTTTCGCAGACCGCCTTACCCTGTACGGAGCCGCCGGCGTCCAGAATCCGGGTGATGATCGTAGCATCTACGTCCGGAACGTAGCCTTCGAGGACGCTGGTGCCGTTCATCATGGGAACGCCGGACACGCAGACGTTGTCCTTGATAGCCACGGTCTTGCCGGAGAGAATTCCGCCTTGAGGACCGGTTATGTCGCAACGCCAGTACCAAGCCCCCAATGGGTTGTCTTCCGGTTGGGGTCGCGCCCCTGGGGACCGCGGGTATTTGACCGGCAAGCTGGGAGCGGTAAGCTGGTCCAACCGGGCATACGAGTCCAGGATGGGCTGGCTCAACTCAATGTAGGACTCCACATCGGCCGAGGATGGATTCAGGTTGTAGGACTCTGCAATTCGGAAAAACTCTTCGACGGTAGGACGTTTTACCACCATGATTATTGCCTCCGGTATTTGTCTGAAATCAGTTGCGGGAATCCGGTCGGTGTGGTTGCGGTGCCAGCCGGTAGTCGCTCTTGCCGTAACTGACCGCGCTGCTACCAAGCAAATCTCAGACCAATACATACAGTATGGGCTGGCAACTGCAGCAAACCCCGTCGCCCGCCCAACCTTCTACAGATGTGGCGGTGGGCATGGGTTCGTGGTAGACGAGGGAGATTCCAGCCAGTTTAATGACGCGCTCCTCACCTTTGTATTTGATAGGGCGCGCATCTTAAGCGGCAGCTGGTCTATCGCCTGATACTACCACGGCTGCTGCGGGTCTACGCAGGCCTTGGTTGGGTTACAAGACACAGGTAAATCTTTTTCCAATGGCGAAATCTCAACATATCGCCATCGAGGAGCAGCGTGAAGTGGCACGCCTTCATCACGACGCCTAGTTCGGTCAATCCGGCAACGCTGTTATCTGATACCATGCTGAGAAGACAGGTGCCCTTCTCGTTAGCCAATTGGCGCCGACCTTTTCGCTGATCATCCACAGCTGGATTCTGATAGAACCAAAAAATCCTTAACTCGGAGGCCCAAAAATGCCAGTCAAAGGGACCACGCTAACCAGTTTTCGTCCATTGATGCAGGGCGTCAACGGAATGGTAGCAGCCAGCCATCCCAGCGCCGCCATGGCCGGCTTGGAAGTCCTGAAAAACGGTGGCAACGCCATTGACGCTGGAGTGGCCGTTGGCCTGGCGTTGAACGTGGTGCATGTCGATGATTGCAGCTTCCTGGGCGTGGCGCCCACGGTCATATACCTGGCGGACCGCAAGGAAGTTGTCACCGTTGACGGGCTCGGGGTCTGGCCCAGGGCCGCGTCGGTCGAGTACTTCCAGAAAAACCACGGCGGAAAGATTCCAACCGGCGTTCTCTCCTCGTTGACGCCGGCCGCTGCCGATTCGTGGCTAACGTCTCTGTCCAAGTTTGGCACGATGACCTTCGGACAGGTGGCGACCGCGGCCATCGACCTGGCTGGAAACGGTTTCCCCATGTTCCGTTATCTGGCCGGCCGGTTCAAGACCGCCTTCGACCAGTACAACGCCCACCCGTCAACCGCCGAGGTTTACCTGCCAGGTGGCCGCGCCCCCAAACAGGGCGAAATGTTCTATCAAAAAGACCTGGCTACCACCTTGTCCAAAATCGCGGACGTGGAGGCTTCCAGCGTCGGGAAAGGCCGGGAGGCCGCGCTCAAGGCGGCCAGAGACTACATTTACACCGGCGAACTGGGCCACAAGATTGCCGCATTCAACCGGGAGATGGGGGGACTCCTCACCGAGGAAGACCTGGCCCAGTATCATGTCCAGGTGGGTCCGCCCGTGACGGTGAATTACAAGGGCTACGACGTCTACAGTACCGGCCCGTGGGGCCAAGGGCCGACGTTCCCCCAAGCCCTCAAGATTCTGGAGGGGTACGACCTGGCGTCTATGGGCCACAATTCCGCCGAGTACATCCATACGGTGAGCCAGGCCTTGAATTTGGCCTTTGCCGACCGGGAGCAGTACGTGGGAGACCCGGATTTCGTGGACGTGCCAATCAATGAAATGCTGGCGGAGGAATACCTGATCAAGCGCCGTTCCCTGATCGACCCTGACCTGGCCTGGCCGGGCACGCCCCCCGCGGGAGACCCCCGAAACGGGAGGGCGACTGTCGAAGGTGCCCCTCAGTCCCCCAGAGAGGCGCGGGTTCCGGTTGGCACCGCCGGAGTCAGCGGTGGCGGGACTTCTTATTTCGCCGTAATCGACCGCGATGGCAACATCTTCTCCTGCACCCCCAGCGAGGGCACCAAAAACGGCGGGCCGATAATTCCGGGCACCGGCCTGGCGTTTTCATTGCGCGGCTCTCAGTCCAAGTTGACCGAAGGCCATCCTGCGTCGGTCGCAGGGGGCAAGCGGCCCAGGCTCACTCCCGCACCTGCTCTGGTGTTGCGCGACGGCGAGCCCGTCATGGCCCTTGGCGCCCACGGCGGCGACCATATCCCGCAAGGCACTCTGCAACTGCTGTTGAACGTCCTGGAATTTGGCCGCGACCCTCAAGAGGCCGTGGAGGAGCCGCGCTTCTACAGCTACAACTTCCCCAGTTCCAACTGGGCGTCGAAATATGAGCCGGGGATGCTGCGGTTGGAAGGCCGTATTGCCGATAAAGTGGCCGAGACATTAAGGCGGAAGGGCCACACGATAGAACAATACCCAGATTGGTGGGAGGGTTCAGCCTTATACTGTGTCATCACCCGCAACCCGGAGACCAAGGTGCTGCAGGGCGGAGCAGACCCGCGGTGCGAGGCCTACGCCGTAGGTTTCTAGTCCCGGCGTAAATACTGACGATCAGCCGAGGAGGTCGCCAAACCGGACACCACGATCCAGCAACCCGCCGCCGTCAGTTGATTCACCCTTGTCGGATTAAATCCCAACTTTCGCACCCAAGGAAACCGTAAACCGAACTTGCGAGTTGTTGGTGGACCTCTGATCAGCTTGCCGGCGTTGGTCGAGGCATTCGACGCGGCGGGTTCTGTACTTCCTGCAAGCTAGTCAGATCCAAGGGCGGCATATCTACTTGAATGAACTCCTGTACGCCATTGGCCAGCTCATTGTAGCTTTCAAACCAGGCCCGCAACCGGCCACGCCATGCCTCCAGACCACCACTGGCGTGGAGCTCGAAAACTGCCTCCCGCCCGTCTAAACCAGAGGAGACTTGGTCCCAGGCAAGCTGCAGGAGCGCCGCTCGTTGCAGTGCAGTGTAGCCGCCCCCGCCAAAGGCGTCTTCCAGTTCGGCGGCCATCTCCGGGTCTGCGAAGTCGGTGTCGGCCGGGGCATTGACCAACGACGATCCGGGAAGGCCGCGCAGGATTTCAGACATTCGCTGGCGGACTTTTAGGGTGTTTAGTCCCGCAGCGGCAACATGGATCTGGTTGGGCAGGGCGTGGCCGCTCTCGGTCGTCTCCGGGTCCAGCTCCGCCGCTGCCATGCAGGTGCGAGTGGTCTGGACGTTAACGGTCAGTTCGGCCAGCTGCTCAATGGTCTGGGGATTTTCCTTGAGGCCCATGACCTCAGCTAAGGCAAGCGCTATACCCAGTGTCAACTCAGCCTTGGCGAGCCAACCGTAACTATGATGCCAAAGCAGCCAGGAAATCAGCGAATGGCGCCGAGGTCGGTCATTGCGCTCCCCGGTAAATACACGAGCGTGAGGAATGAAAACGTTCTCCATCCAGACCATGGAATCCAGTTCATCAAACCGGCTGCTCAATGGTGACAGGAATGGATTCATATGCCTGGCAACGAGTCGGCGGGTCACAACTCGGATGCCGTCGCTGTTCACTGGCACGATGAACCACAGCAACCTCCCGCTGCCCGGTGGCAACTCATCCCTGCTGGTGATCAGCAGGTCCTCCGCGAACGGTGTACTGGTGTGCATCTGGATCTTTCCACTCACGACGATACCTTCAGCGGATTCGCTAACCAGACGGAGTGCCGCGCGTTCGCTCTCAGCCTGGCGGAGGCGTGTTCCAATTAAGGGACCACCACCGGCGAAGGTCAAAAACCTGCCGCTGTTAGCCAGAGATTTCAGATACGCCTCGGCTGCCTCAATCTCCTCGGGGGAGTTGTTCAGCCGCTTTAGAACGTTCAGCATCCCGAGGGCTATCAAAGCTCCATAGCCTGGGGTGTGAGTCATGTTGCCGCCGGTCAAGAAATGCACCGCGCTAATGGCTTTCCCCAGGCTTTTCAAATCGGTGGACGTCTTCGGAGCAGTGAGCGCAAGAGGATATCGCTGGCCGTTTCCATCAGGCCCGGTCAGAAGGGTGTCCTGCCAGGCGGGGTCGAAGTGGCGGTCATACCACGCGGCGTACTCATCCACCATGGCCGACGTCGCCGGGTGGGTCGTGACGTCTGCCACGGCGCCTTCCCCAACCACCCACACGTTGCGTCCATCGCGTAAACTCTCTCTGTAATCAGCCCCGGTCCGCATGTTCGCACCATCCACAAGATGACTGGGCCCATTCTACACCGGGAACTTGACACAGCTGTGGAGGGCATCAGGTGCATCGGGTGAAAACATTTCGATCGAGGGAGCCAGGTGGCTCACGCGTACCCAGTTTGTCATCGCTAGAAGCGGAGCGACGTGGCGATCTCGTTCCGGTAGCGATAATTGTTGCCCCGCCGAGATTGCCGCGCTCCGCCTGTGATGGCATGAGTAGAAGAACCGAAAGGACTTAACCACTACTCCGGCCAGGTCGAGTTCATAGTGGCAGATAGTTCCGATGTCGTGTGTGCCTGGCGGCTCAGCCTTTGTGCACCGCCACCTGGCCCAGCACACCCATCAACTGCCCCACGTCGTCAAGGCCCTCCAGGTTCTCCAGCATCTCCAGCACGCGCTCGGTGTCAGCTTGGGAGAGGGCGCGACGGAAGCAGTCGCGTACCTTTTCCAGGCGCTGATCCCGGGACATGGGGTTGCCCGCCGACCCGCGGAAGGCGGCGCATTCGGCGCTGACCGTAGTCCCGTCTTTGAGCAAAGCGGTGGCGAGCGTGGCGCCCGATTCGGGGCCTTCCGGTTCCACCCGGATGCGACCCAGCATTTCATCCATATCTGGCAAGAAGCGGCGGGCGTCGGTGAAAGTGTCGATACCCACCTGGCCGTCCAGCAGGGCAGCGGCGGCACAGTATTCCACGCTAAACTTGCCGTCCAGGCCGCTGCGGGGCGCCGGCCCCGAATGGCCCCGTCCCCGGCGGTGAATGGTCACCTGCTCGATGTTGTCGGGGTCGAGGCCGTTTTGCTCGCGTAGGTTCAGCGCCGCCTCGATGGCGTTCTGCATATAGACCTGGGCGGGGAACCGCTTGATGTCAAAGCCCGGGTCGAGCAGCCGCCACGACACCCCCAGGCCGCCGGTGGCCACGTCCCAGTTAAAGTCGCCCCCGAACAGGGCAGCCGCGTAACCCACGGGAGATTCCAGAGCCTCCTCGCTGGCGGTGTAGCCCATGCCGGCCAGGATGGCCGCCTCGGCGCCCATGCGGGCGGCGTTGCCCGGGTGGGTGGACTTGACCATGGTGCCCGTGTTGGCGGTGAGGCCGCCGGTGCGAGAGGCGGCAATGCCCAGGGCCATCAGGGTTTGATCCATGTCCAGGCCCAGGGTCTTGGCTGCTGCTGCCGCGCCGCCCAGGGGACCAACCAGGCCCGGCGGATGATAGGCGGGAGCGGTGGCCGGCGCTGAAGCGGCCCGCAACCGCCCCTGGATTTCCCAGCCCAACACGTAGGCGGTGATGACTCGCTCACCTGGGGCGTGGTGGTGTTCCGCCAGCGCTAAGGCCGACGGCAGACACGATGAGGTGCCGTGGGTGGGCGGAAACCCCTGGATCTCGTAGTCCAGGCAGTGGCCGAAGACCCCGTTCGCGAAGGCGGCGGCCGGCGGGTTGGTTTTGTAGCCCCAACCAACCACCGAGGCCTGCGACGAGCCGCCGGCGTCCCGCACGTAGCGGCCGATGATGTCGGCCAGTTCCTGGACCGAACCCGCAACCATATTGGCCACGCCGTCCAGGATGGCAATTTTGGCCGCTTCCACCACCGGAGGCGGTAGGTTTTCAAAGTCGGTGTCGGCAATAAATTGGGCCAGGGTTCGGGTTGTGCTCATGGGTTACCTACCTCACCGGTTGCCGGGATAACGTCAAAGCAGGAAGTGTTACTCAGGAAGTTTTACTACGGTATGTTGACGAATACCGTCATTCCCGACACGAATACCGTCATTCCCGCGGAAGCGGGAATCCAGTGGCCGAAATCGGCAATCACGGTTCTGATTCTTTCATCATACCCTCTCTGGACTCCTGCTTGCCCGGGAATGACGGATTAGTTTGCTATACGGGGTTGCTCCAACGCGTTGCACCAATACATGGAATGCGGGCTATAATGTGCCAATACCAGTTTGGGGGTGCTCCTTTGGCTAAAATCAAGCACATTGCCATCACCTGCGAGGATCCGGATGCGGTGGCAAAGTTCTACAAGGAAGGCTTCGACCTCTTTGAGGTCGCCCGTAACGCCCGACAGATCCAGCTTTCCGACGGCGACATCAACCTGACCATCCTCAAGTGGAAGACCGACGAGGACGCCGACGTTGGCCCCAATGGCGAGAATTACAGCGGTATCCACCACATCGGATTCCAGGTCGACAGCCTGGAGGATACCGGAGCCAGGCTCCGGGAGATTCACGGACAGGAGATTGTCCGACGTCAAGCAGCAGGGGACGGCGAACCTCGTCCGCCGCGCGCCGAGGAGAAGTGGTCTGGTCCCAACGGGCAGGTTCTGGATATATCGGAGCCGGGGTGGCTCTACAAATTGCCCTTGGATTAGGAAACTATCTGGGGGGGAGGCGAACGTTATGGAAGCAACTTGCGTTACCCACATCGGAATCTGTGTCAGCGACATGGACCGGTCGCTGGCATTCTATCGGGACATACTGGGAATGACGGTGCTGGGCGACCGCATGACCGATCCCACCGAAGGAGGACGCCTGCACAACTATCGACGCCAGCGCCAGGCCCGCCGCTGGGTCAGCCTTGCCTACGGAGCTGGGGCCACACCTACGCTGACGCTCACCAGCCATCCCGGCGATGAGCCCGATGGGCAACCCATCAAACTGGACATGGTCGGCATCAGCCATATCTCCTTCGGAGTCGCCGATGTGAAAGCGCTAACCGGGGAACTGCTCAAAAAGGGTGTTGAACTGGCCGGCCCCATTGAGTCCTTTACCTGCCCCGATGGAGACATCCGCAGCATCTACGTATACGACCCTGATGGCATCCTGGTCCAGTTCAATACGCCGTAGCAGCCGATACGTCGTCTTTCGCCAATCATCGGCATCCTATATCGGCGAAACGCCCGGGAAACTTTTCCCGGGCGTGCGAAGGGCAAACCCGTTCTCCTAAACCTGTCCCTCTAAACCCGTATCACCCCCACCACATCCCCGTTCGCTTCCTCGATGGCAATCTCAGTGCCGAAGGGTCGGGAAACCTCCTGCAGCCACTGCAAGGTTTGGCGGGCTATGGGTTCTTCCGCCAGCACCGGGCGGCCTCGCTGGGGAATGGGACGGCCAAAGCCCATATCGATGGGGTGCAGGATAACCTCTTTCAGGTCGCCGCCGGCGTAGTTGCACACCGCCACCACGCTCTGCCAGAACGCCGGGTCGGCGGCAAAGGCGCGAGTCCCGCCGCCGGAGCGGGTGTCCAGGTAATCGCCGGGGGTGTTGTTGAAGTCCAGCCCGAAACGGCGGTAAGCCTCGTGGGGTAGCCACAGGACGCTTTCATTCTGGAAGACGAAGTTGCCCAGGCTGTAGAAAATGGGCCGATTCTTATAAATCTCGATGCCCCGCAGGAAGTGAGGACCATGGCCTACGAAGGCGGCGCAGCCCTGGTCGATGGTCCAGCGGGCAAAGTCCACCAGGAAGTCCGGCGGCGACACGCGGGAATGGCCGTGGAAGTCGCCATCGGGCCCGCTCTCGTGGCAGTGGACCCCATAGACCTGCCAGTCCGACTGCTTCTGCGCTCCCCGGATCCAGTTGCCGATGCCCAGCCGGTCATCCTCGTTCAGAGCGGTGCGGACGGCGAACTCCTCGTCCAGGATGAACTTGTGGTCCAGGAAATCTATTTCGGCGCCGTCGTCCGGCGCATCATCGTGGCCCCGGAAGCCGAAGTGGCGGTAGAAGGCGTGCTCCTCCTCGTACCCCAGCTCCAGGTTGGCCCGGTGCAGGGCGTCGAACACGTCCTGCTGCACGTGGTGAGTAATGTCGTGGCGCAAGGCATTGACCCCCGGGCGACCGGCGAAATCGGGGCGGCCGGCGCCGGCCCGCGACTGCTCACTGAAGGTGCTGGTGGCGCCCATCACTGCCACCCGGCCCCGGGCCGAGTCTACGTAAGTGGGAGAACGGGCCTCGTCCAGGTTGTGGCCGCCGCCGGCGTAGGCCAGGTCGATCTCCCGGCAGTGCTCCAGAGTAGTCAGGAAACCGCCCTCGGAAAAGTCGAAGGAGTGGTTGTTGGCGGTGGTCACGGCGTCGATGCCCATCCACTTCAGCTCATCCAGATTGCGGGGGTCGGACCGGGTATAGGTGGCGCTGCTCCACTGCCAGCTGCTCTCGTAGTCGTGGAACAGCATCTCCAGATTGACCAGGGACACGTCGGCTCCCCGGAGAATGTCCACGAGCTTGAGGAAACGGGGCTCCTGAAAGGCCCGCATCCGGCGGGTAATCATGGCGTCGCCGCCCACGGCAATGGAAATATCGCGGTGCTCGGCATCGTAAATCGTTGTAGTCATGTCACCTCCTCGTTGCATTGGGGCACTTGTCGTATCGGGACAAGGGTGGGTTAGGTGGGGGCATTTTAGCAAATATGCCGTGGTGGATGATTGCCCGACCGTCATACGCACGGTCATTCGATTGTTCCCATGGTCATTGCGAGCGCAGCGTGGCAATCTCGATGAGAAACCACAGTATCTTCACCGACGGGATTGCCACGTCGTCCGCCGGAGGCGGACTCCTCGCAATGACAGCGACCAAAGGACTTGCCGTCTTACGGCGGTGTACATTCCACATCCCCGGCCGATGCTACAATGCTCCCCAAATGACCGCCCCTAGTGAACAATCGAATTCCGGGTCGTCCCTACCGCTCAGCGGTTATCGGGTGTTGGACCTGGCCGGCCCGATGGGCGTCTACTGCGGCAAGCTGATGGCCGACATGGGCGCCGACGTTATCAAGGTCGAGCCGCCGGGTGGTGACTCCATGCGCGGCATTGGTCCCTTCATGGACGGCCAGCCCGGCCCCAGCCGCAGTTTGTATTGGCTCCACTTCAACACCAACAAGCGCAGCGTGACCCTGGATACACGCTCAACCGAAGGGGCAGCGCTACTGCACAAGCTTGCCCTCGCCTCCGACGTGCTGCTGGAGACCGGCCCACCCGGGTACATGGACTCTCTGGGTTTGGGATACGAGAGCCTGGCGGCGGACTCGCCCGGACTGGTGTATTCGTCCATAACGCCCTTCGGGCAGACCGGCCCCTATCGCGATTTCAAGGCGTCCGACCTGGTGGGCTTTGCCATGGGCGGGTATATGTACGTCACCGGCTGGCCCCATGCCCCGCCCACCCGGTTGTGGGGGTCTCAGGCCTACCACACCGCCTCGAACCGCGCTTACATCGCCATACTGCTGGCCTTGTACCATCGCACGATGACCGGGGAAGGACAGTACATCGACGTTTCTATGCAGGAGGCGGTGGCCGCCACCACCGAGCACGTCAACACAACCTACAACTACACCGGCGAGTCGGCGGTGCGCTGCGGGTTCCGCCACGGCGGCCAGTTCGTCGCCACCTGGCCGTGCCGGGACGGCTACGCCAGCATCACCACCAACACCCGGCAGGCGTGGGACGATCTGCGGGCCTGGATGGATCGGGACGGCATGGCCGGCGACCTGATGGACGAACAATACAACGACCACTTCATCCTGCGGGGCGAGCATTCGGGCCATATCGAGGGCCTTATCCAGCAGTGGGCCCTGCTTCACACCAGGCAGGAGATAACCGAGTTCGGCCAGTCCAACCACCATCCGTGGGGTCCCGCTGCCACGCCCGATGAAATCCTGGAAAACGAGCAACTATGGAGCCGGGGATACCTGACAACAGTAGAGTCTTCGGACGGCGGCCCGTCCATGGTGTACCCAGGCGACCCGTACCGCCTCACCGAGTCCCCACGCCAGACACGCCGGACGGCTCCCGCCCCCGGCGAACATAACGCTGAGGTCCTTTCCGGCATCCTGGGTCTATCACCGGAAGAGCTGGAACGCCTTTCTGCCTGAGGTTGAATGGACTTGAGCAGTGATTCGCATCAGACCGCCGTCGCCCTCCAGGGCATCCGAGTGCTGGATTTCACCTGGATTCACGCCGGGCCTTCAGCCACGCGGATTCTCTCCGACCAGGGCGCGGAAGTCATCAAGGTCGAGTCCAACAACGCCCTGTCGGTCATCGGCGGCCCGGCGTCCGCCACTGCCAGGGGATTGGGCCAACGCCACAACTGGAACGCAGGCAAGCTGTCCATCTCCCTAAACATGAAGACCCCCCAAGCCGTCGACATCGCCAAGCGGCTCGTGGCAGTATCCGACGTGGTGGCGGAAAACTTCAGCGGGCGGGTGATGCCATCTTGGGGCCTTGATTACGACTCCATAAGGCCCATCAATCCCAGCATAATCATGCTCAGCATGTCCGGATTCGGCCGCACCGGACCGTGGAAAGACCGGGTCAGCTACGGCCAGACGCTCCAGGCTTGGTCGGGGTTCACCCAGTTGACCGGGTTTCCGGATACCGACCCAAGCGGCCCGGCCAGCGCGTACAGTGATGCCGTCGGCGGCATGGCCGGGGCGCAAGCGGTGCTGCTCGCCCTAATTCACCGGGCCAAGACCGGGCGAGGGCAGTGGCTCGACGTTTCCCAGTTCGAGTCCCTGTCGTCTCTGTTGGAAACCCTGGTGTTGGACATGAGCGTCAACGGACCCGCCGCGGCCTCGGCTCGCGCGGGCAATCGCTTGCCGTATGGCGGCGGCGCTCCCCACGGCGCGTACCGCTGTCGGGGAGAGGACCGATGGGTGGCTATCTCCATATTCTCCCACGAAGAATGGCGCGCCTTCGTAGACGTCATGGGCAGCCCACAATGGGCTGAAGACCAACGGTTCGCTACCGACAATGCCCGTTGGCGCAACGCCGACGCACTGGACACCTTGGTGGAATCTTGGACCATCCGACACACTGCGGAAGACGTGATGGGCCTCCTCCAGGCTGCGGGCGTCGCTGCCGGGGTGGTCCAGACCGGGGCCGACCTTTCGCACGACCCCCAGTTAAAGGAGCGAGGTTTCTTCCGACCTGTCCTGGATCACCAGGGAGAGTATCGGACCATAGAGAGTGCGCCCTACAAGCTGTCCCGCACTCCCGGCAGTGTCACCAAGGGTGCGCCGGCCTTCGGAGCAGACATGACCTACGTGCTGCGGGAATTGCTGGGCATGTCCGACGACGAAGTGGAAGATTGCGCCATCGGCGGCGTGTTCGACTGAGCGGCACACCTGTAATCGGCGGCGGCAAAGTTGGCCACATTTATGGCTCGTGCGTCGGTTTGAAGCTGTTGAAGATGCGGAAAAAGCAATCGTCTTGAAAACCACGGGACTTGATGAAGTTGGGTTCCGGTAGACGCGGTTTCTCACCATGCTGTTTAGGATGGTGTGGTGGCGTTGCAGGGGATTGGCCTTCAAGGTGAAGTGCTGGCTGGTCCGCAGGTAGCAGATCCACAGGCTGATTGTCAGCACTATGAAAGACGGCAAACGGTAGAGTTCTCAAACGCCACAATCCGGCGATCAAGCCGCCCGCGTAGTCCACATTACGGCCGCCGGTTATACACACGGCCCCAGACGAAGCCGATCAACTCGCACATACCCTTCGAACACACTTACTTCAACCTCCGAGGACATAAACCGGGCGGGCAACTCCGTCTCTGGGTAAACCTTAACTTTGTAGGAGGACGGCCAATTGTCCCCCGATGCAATGACCTCGTGGACCCGATCACACAGGGAAATGCTGAGTACGCGCCCGTCGAAACTAAATGTCATTTCGCTTTCTTCGGGGAGCCAAGAGAGTTCTTCCACAAGATTGCGCCGAAGGGGTCGGGCATAGTCCCGGTCGCCAAAGCACTTTGGGCAGACCTCATAGGCCCGCTGCCTTTCCTGGGCCGCGCGCTCCTCGCGTGCTGGCGGCACTAGGTCCCAGTGCCGTTCCCCTTCGACAAACCAATCCGGCAGCGGTTCTAGTTGGGATCTGTTCGACTTGAGGGCGTAGCTGACCCAGGCCGCAGCTTCCAAGGCGCTTCCCAAGTCGCCAGGAATTTGGGATTCTACGAGTGCCACCGTGCGGGCGGTGTTGATCACACCACTCAGCAAAACCACTTACCGCGCATACATGTTCATCACGTGGACAGCGTCCAAATCGAGATGAACGAACCTGTAGCCGACACCTTCCAGTCCGGCTTGAGTCGTCCGGCGCTCAAAGCCAAGTGCCATCAGAGAGTCAAGTGTTGGGCATGGACCGCTCAATTTCCTACCTCCATAGCGCATTCGGCTCGCCCACGCTCGACTCCCTCGATACCGGCTTCGGCAGCAGCGCATCCCGTTGTGTGGGTAGGGCGCGGGATTCCTCCCCAAGATCGTAGCAGTGGAGGGATTGTGGTGGCGCATCCGCTGAATGTATCCACGAAAATCCTATCGGGCACGAGCTGGTTGTTCATATACACCAAGTTGCGGTTCGGGCCAAGCACCGCCAAATTTGCAGAGACTGACGTCGGATCCTGGGTAGTTAAGGGCAAAGTAAGGGAACGCAGGATTTTGGTCAGCAGCGTCAAGTGCGGTACTGGTTGACCGCACGACGATTGCAAAGTCCTGTATAACCCGTTCGTGGTGAGCCAGGGCGTGCTGACATTGGAAACATAACCCGTCGTTCCTGTGCAAGCAGGAACCCAGAAAACCCTCTGCGATAGGCACGTTGGCCCGGTTTTACACTCGTTGGGTTCCCGCTACCTCGGGAATGACGGCATTTGTGAATACACTCTAGTCCAGCCCAACCCGCCTCAGCGTGAATGCGTCCCCGGCCATAATCTCGGCAATCCTCGGCGGCAGACCGCGAAAATCATCGGTCGCCGCCGAGATCAATCTTCCGGTCAGCGCCCCGCTTTCGTCGGACGCCAGCCACACTGCCAGCTCAGCGCACTCGTCTATGGACGCGCCACCGCCTGACGTTACCCTCAGCCCGAGCTGGTGGATGAATTCCGCCCCCGCCTGGGCGGCTTCCTCGGTCATCTTGTCCCACATACTCGTATGAACCGAGCCCGGCCCGAGGGCGTTCACCGTAATTCCCTTGCCGTACAGTTCTTGGGCCAACACTTCGGTAAGCCGTACCACGGCCGCTTTGCTGGAGCAATAGGCCGACATATTGCTCCACGCATTGGTCGCCCCCGCGCCCGACAGGTTGATAATCTTTCCTCCGGACTGCCCCAGCATTACGGGGATAACGGCTCGACATACCAGAAAGGTGCCGGTGAGGTTGACGTTGACGGTGTTCACCCAATCGGCGATGTCGTTGCCCTGCAACGGACCGATGGGGCCGGAGTTTCCGGCGTTGTTGACCAGCACGTCAATACGCCCGAATCGCTCTACTACTCGATGGGCCAACCGTTCCGTGTCCTTCTGGCTGGTGACGTCGGTGCGGACGGCAATCGCTTCGGCGCCGAGCTCCGACGCGGTGCTGACAACCTCTTGCAGCTCGGATTCGTTGCGAGCGGCCAGCGCCAGCTTGGCGCCTTCGCGGGCATAGGCCAAGGCGATGGCCCGCCCAATGCCTCTCCCCGCGCCCGTAATGACTGCTACCTGACCATCCAATTTCATGGCGTATCCTCCCCAGGGGTACCAATTGCAATTGTCCTGGACCTCATGCGTACCCACTTTGCACTGTCATTGCGAGATTTCGGTCGGGCCATTCGCGGCGACCTTGTGCCCTCCCCATCTCTGTTACCCGTTATCACTTACCGGCTGGCCTGAATAAAGTCTGCTATCCGTTCCGCCACCATTATCACCGCCGGGTTGATGGGGGCGCGTACCAGGTCGGGCATGATCGACGCATCAACGATGCGTAGCCCTTCCATGCCGTGCACGTGCCCATACTGATCGACTACGGCCAGAGGGTCTGCGGACGGTCCCATTTTGCAAGTGCAGGAAATGTGGGAGTAGGTGGTCGCTTCCCGCAACAGCCATTGGTCCAACGCGTCGTCGCTCGCCAGGTCATTGTCCTCGGGTTCAATGCGTTTCCCCAACAGAGGGGCCAGTTCGTGTCGACCGGCCAGATCCAGGGCCAGACGAACGCCGGCCCTCAGCCGCGCTCTGTCAAAGGGTTCATCCAAGTAATTGTAGTGCATGGCCGGCTGCACCCGGTAGTCGGACGAGGTTAGCGTCAGCGCCCCCGGCTTTCTGGCAGCAACAGGGCGACCATCATTTCAATGTGCCGTCTGACGGCATCCGCCCCCTCAGCCCGTGCGACTTGAGCCTGGGGCGCCGGCGCGGTTCCCTTGACCCGGGGCGTGCTCAGGGCGGAAAGACTGATTCCCAGATCGTTTCTCAGATGGGAGCCGGGAGCGGTTAGCCGCAACGCCGCGCCGCCGGCCCCCCGGTTGGATGGAGTAACAAAAGGGAATTACATACTTGATTACCCATAGCCCATTTGTTCGGGTTGAGAAAATTGGCGAAACTCGGCCGGTAGCAAGGCGATAATGAATTGCGCTCACAGCAGTGACGAATTCCGTTTCAGGGTGCCGTCCATTGCGAACTGACTACAGCGTGTTGATAAAGTTCCCACAATTACTTAGCAGAATACTTGGGTGAGATATACAGCGTTATAGCCTTTCCACCTACCGAAAGAAACGCCGACCGCAGTGTGGTTGTAGCGTATGTCTAGCAAATTCGCGCGGTGTCCTGGACTATCCATCCAACTTTGAACCGCTTTAGCCGCTATTCGATCAAGGTTGCGGGATGCAATTTCGATAGCAATGTTTTCGCCAACACCATGGCTAATACTCTGACATCTGTAACCTGCACGCCGAGCGCGCTCTGACGGCCCTAATCCCTCTGGCGTATCGTGGCTGAAGTAACCGCGGTCAGCCATATCATCGCTGTGCGCACGGGAGACAGCGGCAAGTTGAGGTTCCCATTTGAGCGGCCTTCTGCCGTTGCTTACACGTGACGCATTGATGCCTGTATGTACCTTCAACGCCAGTTCGGAAACCTTTGCTGCGTCATCCTTGTTTGACTTGGCCTGGCGTTCCTTTTGACGTTGTGATTGGCCTTCAATCGACTGCACCACAACGGCTTTTGCCAGATCACGCTGTGTGTCACATCGCAAACTTGCCACGATTGAGAGACCCATCAGAAGAGCAATCGTGGCTGTCAGGAAACCGATGCGCCACGGACGTTGCCGCCGGTGAATGGCATTGTAGTGATTGCCCCCCTTAGGACGTCGATGATGTGTATGGAATGACCAGTTGTGGTAGTGATTGTACGGCATGACCTTTCTGTCTCCGTGTAGTGCCATTGCGATGACTACCAAATAGCGAAACCGCCCCGAAGTCAGTTCAGGCTCCGGTAGCCGAGGAACCCGGAGCATTACTCTTGCCGGCGGCTTTTACCGCTTGTGGGCAAATTTGAACTTGTACGACGGTGCCCGCGTGCGTGCCGACCTAGACTTGCTTGGTGGCGTCCGGTAATGGTTCGGAACCCTGACGCCATCATTGCGGGTGTGCCCACGGACAAACACGAGCTTCTTGCCGGTACTCGTTTGAGCCATAGCGAGACCTCCTTGTTGAGTCTCGCCGAACCGGGCGGCGATTGCCGGTAACTGTTCAGACTTGGTGGGGGAATTGGTTCAAAGAGGTTCGGGGATGGCTTGCGCGAGGGGTTGTGGTTATGTCATATAACGGGCATGGATTCGGAAACTGACCTGTCCACCCCTGACCGCGATGTGCTCATCGCCATCGTCATACGGCAGGAGGCCATCATAGCCCGACAGCAGGCCATCATCGAGGGCCTGGAGCAACGGGTTGCTCAGCTGGAAGGGCGGGCCAAACCCAGTGGCGCCCGGGGGATGCCCGGTGTCAAACCCGAAGCCAGCCAGAAACCGGCCCAGCCCAAAGCGCCACGCCAGCGGCGGCCCCACGGCTTTGCCCGCCGTCGCATGACGCCCACCCGTCGGGTGGAGCATGTGGTGGACCACTGTCCCGACTGCGGAACGCTGTTGTCCGGTGGCTGGACCCAGCGCACGCGGGAGGTCATCGAGTTGCCCCAGGTTCCGGCGGAAGTTACCGAGCACGTCTACATCGCCAGGGATTGCCCGGGGTGCCGACGCCGCTGCGTTCCCCCTGCACAAATGGACGGCGTGGTGATGGGCCAGCAGCGCCTGGGTATCAACCTGGTCAGTCTGATTGCCACGCTCCGAGAGGAGGCCCGACTGCCCATCGCCGTCATCCAGCGGTATCTGCACACCGTCCATGGGCTGAGCCTCAGCGTGGGAGCCATCATGGCTGCGGTGCATCGCACTGCGCAAAAGGCCCAGTCCGCAGTGGACCGGATTCTGGCCCAAGTCCGCGCCAGCCCAGTGGTCCATGCCGACGAGACCGGCTGGCGTGAGGATGGCCACAACGGCTACGTGTGGACTTTCAGCACCCCCACCCAACGCTACTTCCTGCGGCGGGGTCGCAACAAGGAAGTGGTGGATGAAGCTCTGGGCGACACCTTCTCCGGCGTCCTGGTCAGCGATTTCTACGCCGCCTACCACCATTACGAGGGCCCCAAACAGCGCTGCTGGGTCCACCTGCTGCGGGATATCCACGATCTGAAGGCCCTTTACCCGAAGGACCAAAAGCTGGCGCAGTGGGCCGACGCCGTCCACGAGATTTACGACCGGGCCAAAGCCAGCGCCCATCCCCAGACCAAGCGGCGACGCGCCGCCCAACTGGCCCTGGAACGGCAGCTGCTGGCCATTTGCCAACCCTTCCTTCACGACCCTTCGGCAACCCAGGCCAAGTTATGCCGACGCATCGAGCGCCATATCAAAGAGCTCTTCGTCTTCGTGGCCGAACCGGAGGCGCCACCGGACAACAACGCCGCCGAACGCAGCCTGCGCCATCTGGTCGTCAGTCGCAAGATCAGCGGCGGCACCCGGTCGGAACGGGGCAGCAGCAGTAAGATGACCCTGGCTTCCCTCTTCGGCACCTGGCGCGCCCAAGGACTGAATCCCCTCGCCGCTTGCCGACAACTGCTCACTTCCCCGCAACTCTGAACAGTTACGATTGCCGCGCCATGCTTGACTCCAGAGGCAACCGCTGTTAAAGTTGCCAGCGGCTGTAACCGGCCCTCTGGGAGTCCCCGGTTCAGCGGGGACAACCACAAAAAGCCCCGTCGGATCGGTTCCGGCGGGGCTAGACAAAGGCCGTAGGGATCGCTTACAATAGCAAGCGACTAGGGAGCTTATGCCTGCGCCCCGCCGTCACCGCCTCGGCCTTCCCGCCGAGGCTCTTTGGTGACTGGTGTCATTTTAGCCATCGAAACGATAATTGGCAAGCGCGCGTATCACGACATCCGATAGAATCGGGTAATCAAGTATGTAATTCCCTAACAAAACCATCTCCGTCTTCCCAGGTGACGTACACCTTCGGGTGGTCTTTCAGGTTCTGCCCCACGCCGGGGAGGTCCAGAACCACCGGAATGCCCAGGCTCTCCAATTGCCCGGCCGGGCCTACGCCCGAGAGCAGCAACAGGTGGGGCGAGCCGACCGCACCGGCACTGAGGATAATCTTCTCAGCTTCAACGGTGAAGCTCTGTCCGCCGCTCTCCACCAGCAGACCAGTCGCACGCTTCCCGCGAAAAACAACCCGTCGGACCTGGCAATTGGGTCGCACCGTCAGGTTAAGTCGATGGCGGGCCTGGCTCAAGTAGCCTAGGGCGGTGCTGAACCGGACCCCGTTATGGTTGTTGGTTACGCTTGGCCCGACCCCGTTCGAGTCCGGATGGTTATGGTCGTGGGCCTCCGCAAAGCCGCTGGCGCGGCAGGCGCTGAAGAAGGCTCTTTGGGCGGCGTCCCAAGCGTACAGGTTGGAATGGTGAACGAAGATGGGCCCTTCGGAGCCGTGATTGTCGCCGTGCCGGTCAACGTCCGTTTCCAGTTTACGGAAGAAAGGAAGGACTTTTTCGTAGCTCCACTCGTCGTTGCCCCGGGATGCCCAGGCGTCAAAATCTTCCGGAACGCCACGGTAAAAAGCTGAGGAATTAATGGCGCTGGAGCCACCGGTAACCCTGCCTCGCGGCACCAACATGGGCGGCGCCAGGTCGGTTGCAGTTCCCGTGAACTGCCAGTTGTGGCGACTGGTGGTCAAAGAGACCGGGTGGCCGCCAGCCGTTCGAGCCGCGGGCGGAACCGGAGCGGCGCTGAATCCGTATTTCAGTTCGTCGGGCAGTAGATCAAAATCCGGATAGTCCGGTCCCGCTTCCAACAACAGCACCGAGCAGCCCGGATCTTCGGACAGCCGGGCCGCCAGCACTGAACCGGCGGAGCCGGCCCCCACAATTGCCACATCATATTTCATGGTATTTGTCCTCAGGTTGAACTCACTAGGGGGTGTCGTCAAAAGAGTTTGCTCCAGATCATCACTGCGCGGAGTTGGCAGGCCGCCAAGTATGACGCCGTCTTTTTGGCATACCGGGTTGCCACTCCGCGCCACTGCTTGAACTCCAGGAATCCGTGCTCCACCAGGCGCCGCAGCTGGTACAGCGCCCGGTCATAGTCCCGCTTTTCTCTCCGGTTGCTTTTGGGCGGTATCACCGGGTCCATTCCCAATTCCCGGACGGTGGCTATGATTTCATTGGTGTCATCGGCTTTGTCCGCCAGCAGGCACTCCGCTGCTATGCCCTCAATCAGGGGCAACGCCTGGGAGCAGTCGGCAACCGTACCCGCGGTCACCGCCAGCCTTACCGGCATTCCGTGGGCGTCCACCGCCAGGTGCAGCTTGCTGTTCAGCCCCCTTTGGTGCGGGCAATGGACTGATTTCCGCCCTGGGCGCCGGCGCTGTGGGGATGGGCCTTGATATAGCTGGCGTCTATCATCAGCCACTCGAAATCAGGGTCATCAATCACTGCCTCCAACAGTCCGGCCCACACGCCCCGGTCCCGCCAGCGGCAGCAGCGGCGGTGGGTGTTCTGCCAGTCTCCGTAGTCCGGGGGCAAATCGCGCCAAGGCGCGCCGGTGCGCAGTATCCAGCACACGGCGTCGATAAACCGCCGGTTGTCCTGGGCCGGTCGGCCTCTCTTCCCTGCTCCTCCGGGCAAATGCGGCCTCAACCGCTCCCAAACGTCATCGGTCATATCGTGGCGCCGGTGCGCTGCCGTCATACCCCCACCTCCCACACTCTCCCCATTTCCAGTAATTTACCACCCTGCCGCCATTTTGACGACACCCCCTAGTACTACAACGACGGGTTGTTTGGTAGGATAGTTGTCAAGATGATAGTGGGTGGTTTGGGTGATGGATGCGGCGAGCTTCAAGCGGGTCTACGAGTGCTTTCAGGAATTTCACGCCTTCTTTGCGGCCTCCTTCGGCCGCAAGCAGTGGCGGGAGCACAGCCGAAACTATCTTCAGGGGCTGCTGGTGCAGGCTGGGGAGCGGCGCAACGCCGAGAACCTGTCGGAATCGGTGGGCATCTCGGCCCGGGCGATGCAGCGTTTTCTGACCGAGGCCCGGTGGTCCGATGCGACAGTGATCGGGCGGCTGCAGGAATACCTGGCCCCCAGGCTGGGGCACCCCGAGGCGGTGTGGGTGTTGGACGGCAGCGACTTTCCCAAGCAGGGGAGGAAGTCCGTGGGGGTAGCCCGGCAGTACTGCGGCCGGCTGGGCAAGGTGGCCAACTGCCAGGGTGGGATGTTCCTGGCCTACGTCAGCCCGCTGGGACGGGCATTGGTGGACAAAGGGCTGTATCTGCCGGAGAGTTGGACCTCGGATCAGGGCCGCTGTGCGGCGGCGGCGGTGCCCGAGGAGCGGCGGAGCTACCGGTCGAAGACGGAGTTGGCCCTGGAACTGCTGGAGCGGGCCCTGGAGCTGGGCCACCTCAAGGCCGGATGGGTGGCCGGGGACGACGCCTTCGGGATGTCGCCGTCCTTTCGGGAGTCCCTGGCGGCCCTGGGGATGCGCTACGTGCTGGACGTTCCGGGCAGCACTCCGGTCTGGCCCCTGGAGCCTGCGTGGGAGTCGGCCTGGACCAGTCCGGGGGCTCAGGGGTCCGGGCGCCCCCGCAAGCCCAGGCTCAGGGACGGGCAGCGTCGTACCATGGAGCAACGCAGTGACCAGTTGCCGGATGAGGCCTGGCGGGAGATAACGGTGGCCCAGGGAAGCCAGGGGCCGCGGAGCTATATGTTCTGCGCCCAGCGGGTGCGGGTAACCCGAAAGGGCAAGCCGGGCCAGGAGGCATGGGCCGTCTACCGCCGGAACCTGGACGGCAGCGAACCCCGCTACTACCTGTCCAACGCTGCCGAGGATACTCCCCTGGAGACCCTGGCCTACGTGGGCGGTTCCAGGTGGCCCATTGAAACGGAGTTCGAGACGGAGAAGGGCGACGTGGGCCTGGACGAATACGAGACCCGCAGTTGGGCTGGCTGGCATCACCACATAGCCATGTGCCTGCTGGGTGGAGCTTTCCTGCTGGGCCTGCAGCAGGCTTGGGGGGAAAAAGATGCCTCGGATCACCCGTCCCCAAGTGTGCCGGGTGGTTCGGGAGATGCTGCCCCGGGAACGGTTCGGGCCAGAGGAGTTGCTGCGGTGGCTGGAGGATACGCAGCTACGCAACGAGCGGGCGCGCCGCTCCCACCAGAGACGCCGCTCCGCCCGCCGTGAAGGCAGGATGGAGCCGCCATCCTAAACCCGTCGTTGTAGTACTAGAAAGCGGGCCGGAAAGCCGTGGTTGGGTAGAGGGGTTTCGGCAGTAAAGCCGACGTGAGCAAAATCACAGACCATAGTTGTCCGAGCCGGACCGCGCTGAAATTGGCCGCAGCATTGGCGACGACAGCGTGGACAACATTGCGGACGACACGGTGGCCTGCTGCGCCGCCACCGGTACTGCCCGACCGCCCGATTTTGCCCAACGCCAGGGTCAGGTTGGCCACCGTGGCCGCCAGGTACAGCTGGAATTTCGTCTTGACCTTACCGAAGTAGCGGGCCTGCCGGATGCCCAACTGGACCAGCCGGGCCAATCTGTGCTCCACTACCACCCGTCGCACTCGATACTCGTCGTAGTCGGCGCTTTGCTGCAAGGCCCGGGCCTGTTGCAACATGCCTTCCTGGGGATGGATTTGCACCCGCCGTCCCTTCCTGCCTTGGGCCGCGATGCACTGGGGCCGCAGTGGACATGCCCCACATACCGCCCTGTCGAACCGGAAAGCCTGCAAGCGGTAGGTGCGACCGGTGCGGTCAGTCCGTTTTCCCGCCGGTACGATGGTGCGGGTAACCTGTCCCGCCGGACAGGTGCAACTGCCCGCCGCCAGGTCAAGGTGAAAGTCATTTTTGGGAAAGTGTTTCCGGGCGGGCCGGCCCGGCGCTTTGGCCACCAACCGGCGTCCCGCATCGACGAAGGTCTGGCGGGTCCCGCCGTCCCCATCGGCGGCGTCGCCCATGGCTTCCTCCACCACCGAGCCGGTACTCGCTTCGCTCTGCTCCACCAGTTCCAACGCCCCCAGATTGTCGGGAGCGTTGCCGGGCAACACGTCCACGGCCGTGATCAGCTGGGAGTCCGTGTCCACCACGATGGCCGCCTTGTGCCCGTCAAAGCGCCGCCGGCTGCTCTTGTGCCCGTGGCGCAGCTCCGGGTCATGCACCGACGGCATCCGGTTCTTGCTCACCCCGTCCCTGACGCTCACCCCGTCATCAGCATCGGCATCGCCGTCGCCGCTCTGGCGCTCGATGTCCTGGAGCAGCAACTGTCCCAGCAACTCCGCCCCATCCATTATGCTCTGACGCTGGACGCTGTCCTCGGGCAATTCCACCCACGCCTGCCGCGCCAATTCCAGCAGCCGGTCCGCATCGGCCACTAGCTCAGCCAGCAATGCTTGACGCGGGACAAATGCCGCCCGCGCTTTGCGGTCCGACCAGTCAATCGCCGCCTCGCCCTTGATGCTGGAACCTAGTACTCAGTCAACGTTGGTAGGGCATGGGTAAAACCGATGGAGTTTGTTTCTGGCGTCGTGGGTGCTGAACCGCCAGTTGATGGTGACGCCCGCTGCGTTGCGCTCGGTCTCGTAGGCGGTGATTTGGCGTTGCAGAGCGTCTGCGTCGGGGTTTCTCCCCCTGAGGCAGGCTCGGCTCAACGCGCTGAATTCAATCTCTGCCATCCCTTCGGCAAGCTCAGGACAGGATTGAGCCAACTGGCGTGTTTGGGCGTGTGGTGCAACTCCAGACGTTTGGCGATGCGTCGGGCCTCGACAGCTGGAAAGGTCTCGTACCGGGACGCCATGCGGTGAGTGTTCAGGTTGTCGAGGACCACGCGGACCACTGGGGCATTGAGGTAGACCACGTCCACCAGCCACTGCATCTGGTGGGCGAAGTCCTGCATAGTGCGCCGCTCGGTGATGGCCATGTGCCGCCAGCCGGCCAGTGGCTCGCAGGTCAGGAAGAGGTTGCGGGTACCGGCGCGCCGATACTCGTAGTCCTGCCGCCGCGGTCGTCCCGGCCGGACGGGTTGCGGAGCCCTGACCTCGGCCAGCAGTTGGGTGGAAGTCTCGTCAAAGCACACCACCGGCCGTTGGGGATCGTAGGGTTCGGCGTACAAGTCCAGCACGCCCTCCATGGCCGCCACGAACTCCCCGTTCACTCGGGGGATGCACCACTGCTGCTTTCGCCAGGGCTGCAGGGTGTTTTTTTCAGCCGCAGCCGCACCGTCTCGTAGGATAGCGACGCCACCACTCCCAGTTCCACTACCTTGCCAGCCAGCAACCGCAGAGTCCAGTGGTCATGGCCTTCGGGGGCGTCGCTGCACGCCAACGCAATCAGGTGGGCTTCGCCTCGATCATCCAGCTTGCGATACCGATTGGCTTGGGGATGGTCGTGCAGCACACCGTCCAACCCCTCCTCGGAATACCGCCGTTTGGTGCGGAACACCGTGCGCGGCGACGTATCCAGGGCCACCGCCACCTGGGACGCGCTCCACCCTTCGTCGGTCTTGAGCAGGATGCGCGCCCGATTGATGACCCGAGCCGAGTGCTGGCCCCTACGGATCAATCGCTCCAGTTGGGCTTGATCTTCCACCGACAACCGTACCGCATATTTCTCCGCAACCATAGATGCCACACCTCCCACACCGCTGTTTCACTTTCAGCTTAGCAACCTTGGCCTCCGTCGCGCTCTTTCTGCCCATACAAGTTTGACTCAGTACTAGTTGGTGGTTTGCTGCTACTGCGCTCGCAACAACCGGAACGCTCAGAAGCCCATTCCGCCTACTGCCAATACCGCGGCGATTATCACGATGAGCAACCACGGGGGCAAGTCGCCTCCCGGTTCACCCACCAGAGGCGGTATCGGCGTGGGGCCGGCGCCACCGCGGTCGGCGGCAAAGCGGCGGTAACCTCGGTGGGCTCCAGCGTTGGCACTTCGACGGCTGTCGGGGGTGGCTGCGTGGGCGCCTCAACCTGGACCGGAGGCGTGGGAGCCTCGGTAGGCGTCGGCGGAACCGCAGTGGACGGTACTACCGTGGGTGGTACGGTCGTGGGCGGCACTGCCGTGGGGGTCACCGTGGGCGGCACCACCGTCGGGCGAACCGTAGGCGCCACCGTTGGGCGCGCGGTTGGCGCCGGTGTCCGTGTAGTCGCCGGCAGACGATGCTGCGGCCCACGGCCCGTGCCCCCACCGCCGCCAATGATGACGGCTCGACAATTAATGCCTGAACAGCTCCCCCCGCTGCCCGCCTCCGGCCCCATCCGTGCCCACCGTCCTGATGGCGTACTGGCTGAAACTCACGATGGTATACACAAACACCGTCGCGCCGCCCTGCTCTGTTTCCTGCAGGAGGTAGCATTCTTGTCCGGGGTCGTCGATGCACGAGATGATATTTGCCCACGCATCCGCTGACGAAGAACGCTTGCTCAGGAAGAACCGGCGCGGATCGGCGTCGTACGCTCCCTCCATCCGGGTCCACTGTTCCGGCGAAATTACGATGGTCATGAACGCCGGACTGGCTGGCAGGCTTTCGACCGATCCCGACGCACTGGCCTGCACGCACAGGTGGACGGATCCAGCGGGAGCCGCCGTATTGCACGCCTGGTCACCCACGGCCAGTTCCACCGTAACCGACGTGGGTTTCTCGATGGTTACGTCAATTGTTTCATCCGAGTTGTGCGCCGTGACGGAATCCCTTGACGTTCCACCACCTCCGGTGGGCGGTCGCGGCGGTCGCGGCGTGGCGGTTACGGTTTCGGAGGCCGTGCCGATCATGATGCCGGCGCCCACCGCCTGCACCTGGAATGAGTAGGTGGTGCCGTTGATGAGCCCGGTAATGGTATGGGACGTGGTGTCCTTGTCGCTGCCATCGATTTGCTGCCAGCCGACGGTGTCGATCACCGTGCCTTCCAGAGCGACGCGATAGCGGTACCTCAGGATATAGCGGTTGTCTGGGTTGCTCCAAGTAAGGGTTGCCTGCTCGTTGCCGGCTGCAGCTCGCAAGCCCATAGGTGCGACCGGCGCAACTAGCGGCTGGTCCGTTGGCGGGTCGGCGGTGGTACCGCTGGCAGAGTCTGACGGGGCGCTCTTGAGAGCGCCGGCAACGGCCCGCAGCTCGAAGGAGTAGGTTGTACTGGGAAGCAACTCGATTACTGTATATGTAGTTTCACTGCCGTCCCCGGAGATGGAATTCCACGCGCTCCAGGACACGGCGCCGCTTACGAGCTGCCGGTATTCGTAATCATCGACTGTTACACCAGTGATTTCTGCACCGGCTGTCCAGGACAACACAATCTGAGATTCCGCCTCGTTGACATCGGCGGTGGTGGCGTCGTCCGTCTTCTGAGTCGCAGAGACGAGGGTGGGGGCGTTGGGAGCGCCGGTGGTAGTAGCCTCCGCTCCCGATGACGCGCCGTTGCCGCTGCCCTCCGCCAGGTCGGTATCCACCGCGCGAATTTGGAACGTATAGGTGGTGCTGGCGGTGAGGCCATTTAGCCGGTGGCTGACGGTGTCGGCTCCGCTGCTGGGAATGTCCTCCCAATCCGGATTCCAGTTGCTGCCGCCATCAGTGCTCTGGCGGTACTGGTACTTGTCGATATCGGTATCGCTGGGATCGCCCCAGCTCAGGGCGACGTCCCAATGCGAGTTGGTGGCGTCCCATTCCGCGGCTGCGCTGAATTCCGTGGGCGCATCCGGTGGCGGCGTCGACGTGCCAGGCGTGTTGGAGCGCTCCACGGTGATGGCCGTTGTTTCCGGGCCTGCTATCTCGGGGTCAGCGTTGGTGTTTACGGCCCGCAACTGGAAGTACACCGCTGACGCGCTGCCGGGGATGGACATCGGGAAGCTGTCAGCTGTCACCACCAACGATGACCTGTCAGCAGCGTTGTTCCAACTCTCGGTGGTGAACGTGTTGTCGCAGTTGGTCTGGATGTTGTGGCACTTATAGCGGTATTCGTACTTTTTGGCGAACTCCTCACCGGGGTCGTCCCAGGTAAAGGTCACCGTGCCGCCAGAGCCGCCAGTAACGGTGTGCTGCACGTTGGACATCTGCGACGGTGCCCTGGCCGCATTGGTCGGCGTGGTAGCGGCGGAGGACGCCGCACCAACCTGGTCGCCCTCCACCCGGTCCGAGTCGACAGCCCGCACCTCGAAGGTGTACTCGATGCCGTTGGTCAGGCTAGGGACTTCGTATTGGGTCGTCGACGCATCGCTACTGGGGATGTCCGCCCAGGTGTTGAAATCGCCGTTAGACTTGTAGCGCAATTGGTACCTGTCGATGTCGTCGTCGTTGGGGTCATTCCAGTGCAACCGGACCGACCCGTTTTGGGGCGTGGCTCTGAGATCCCCTGGAGCCGTCGGGGGTGGCGTAAACGGTGTCGCCGTCCGGGCCTTCTTTTGTAGGGTCTAGTGTATCGCTTGGTATTTAGTTGGTGCCGCGCACCTGGAAAGAATAGGTGGTCCCATTGGACAGACCTGACACCGTGCCAGTGGCGGTAACGTCGTTTACGCTGTGGGTCAAGCCGTCCCAAGCTGTCCAACTGCTGCCATCGTCAGAGGACTGGCGGTACTCGTAGTTAACGATGGCGTAGTCGGCCTGGTCAGTCCAAGTCAGGGTTACCTGGGCATTGCCAGAGGTTGCGGACAGGTTTTTTACGGCCGGTGGGGCGGCGCGTTGGGTCCCCGAGATAGACGCCCACGCTGGGCCGGCGTTGCCATCGCTATCCTTGCCGCCGACCTGGAAGTAGTACGTTTCGCCGACGGTTAGCTTATGCTTCTGCTCCCTCATTTCGTCGAACGGGAGCGTAACGCTGGTGTTGGTCGCGTTATTGTCGCCCGGAACATCATGCCACGTAGGTCCATCACCAGCAAAAAAATCGGCGGCATTGTTGGAGTAGCGGAAATCATACCCCCCGCTCGCTTCGGTTAAGCTGTTCCAGGTGAGCGTCATTGTGCCGTCGCCGGTGGTGGCGCTAACGCCGCTGGGCGCGTTGGTTGGCGCCACGGCCTCGGCCACGCCCGGCTGGGCGTTCCAGTCTATGGCTACTGCAAGCAGGGCCGTGCTACCACTGCTGTTATCAGGGTAGACAGGCGCAGCTTAAATAGGTGCATTTTCAATTCCTTGTGGCCACAAAGATAGATTGCGGATGAGATGGTACTAGTCAGCCCACCAAACCGCAACGTAGGGAAATTGCATATATCAGCTATTTTACCATCACCGCCGCCCACTGCCCCCGTTCACCCTGCTCCCGCCGAAGACTCATTCCCCTTCCCCCTTGTCATTGCGGGGATTTTCACCCTCTCCCCAACCCTCTCCCATCAAGGGAGAGGGGATTATCGCTGTCATTATGAGGAGCGGCAGCGACGTGGCAATCGCGATCAGGTTGAACACACGTCAGCGAACCGCCGTTGCTACGATGACGCGATTGCCACGTCGCTACGCTCCTCGCAATGACAGAGGGGTCGCGCACGCCGGCGTGAGGGCGGAATCCCTTGCTATACTATCCGCATCAAAAAGGAGAAATGTTGCCCAATGCCCAGCAAGAAAATCGTCCTCGCCTACTCCGGCGGTCTTGACACCTCGGTCGCCGTGCCCTGGCTCAAGGAAAACTTCCAAGCCGACATCATCACCTGCACCATTGACCTGGGCATGGTGGACCTCGAAACCATCCGCCAGCGCGCTTATGCCGTCGGCGCATCCGAGGCCGTTACCGTGGATGGGCGGGAGACGCTGGTCGACGAGTTCCTGTGGCCGGCGCTGCGGGCCGGCGCCATCTACGAAGGTCAGTATCCGCTGGCTACGGCGTTGGGGCGGCCGCTTATTGCGCGGTATCTGGCCGAGGTTGCCGAGGAACACGGCGCGGAGGCCATCGCTCACGGCTGCACCGGCAAGGGCAACGACCAGGTTCGCATCGAGGTGGGCGTGGCCGCTCTCACCCAGGGCGTGGAGGTCATCGCGCCCATCCGCGAGTGGGGCATGAACCGCGAGGACGAGGTGGAGTACGCCCGCGCGCGCAACCTGCCCATCGCTCCGTCCAACAATAAGTACAGCACCGACGAGAACCTGTGGGGCCGCAGCGCCGAGGCCGGCGAGCTGGAAGACCCCTGGAACGAACCGCCCGAGGACGCCTACGAGTGGACGGCCAACCCCAACGCCGCCCCCGACGAGCCGGCCTACGTGGAAATCCACTTCGACGAGGGGATACCCACTGCCGTGGATGGCGAGAGCATGGCCGGCGTCGACCTGATTACGCACCTGAACCGCCTGGCCGGAGCCCACGGCGTGGGTCGCATCGACCACGTGGAGAACCGGCTGGTGGGCATCAAGTCGCGGGAGGTGTACGAATCGCCGGCCGCGGTCGCGCTGCACGCGGCGCACCGGGGCCTGGAGACGATGACCCTGTCCAGGGAGCAGACTCGCTTCAAGGAGCGGGTGGCCCAGGAGTACGCCGAGCTGGTGTACAACGGCCTGTGGTTCACCGCCCACCGCCGCGACCTGGATGCCTACGTTGCGTCCACTCAGCGCCACGTTACCGGCGAGGTGCGGTTGCGGCTGCACAAGGGGACGTGCGTGGTGGCCGGCCGCCGCGCCGACCGCCCGCTGTACAACTACGGCCTCGCCACCTACGACCGGGCCGACGAGTTCGACCATACCGCTGCCAAGGGGTTTATAGACATTTACGGGCTGCCGGTGCGGACGCAGAACCGTCAGCAGGGGGCGTAGATAACGGAAGGGCTGCCGGCGGCGCTAAATCTGCTCCACTATTGCTACTGCCCCGTTTGGAGTGGCGGATATAGCAACGTCGCTGCCCCAAAGCAGTGCCATTCCGATTAGTACCTCGTCCGGGGTTTCCAGTACGGTTACGCGCTTGGGCTGTTGGTGCCATATTAGCGTAGCTCTGTATGTGGGCACTCTGTCAGCCCTTCCAGTAGCAAGGGTTAATTCAACCCATCTATCCGTTTGGGCCAATCCCAGATTTCTGATTGTGCCAGTGTTCAAAGCGAGCTCTTCGGTAAATCCGGTATCAATTGTGGCCGTGATTATTCGAAGGATTCCGCCAGCGTCCAAAATGCTGATTGCAATTCTGGCTTCTCGAGGGTCTTCGCTGACGTACCCTTCCATCGTCATTCTACAGCCTTAAGTCTTTCCCCCAGCAAAGCGGCCGCAAATCGACCGGTAGCCCGGAATGGCGTCGGATACCCAATTTTCATGGTGTAAACCCTAGAATTGGGCTGGCGTTCTTCTAGCCGGTGCCATGCCTCGGCGCAGTTAGCGTTCATTTCGTAGTCGCCGCTCTGTGGGTCGATAATCAGGAACTTGCCCTTGTCGGCATCGGTGATGCTCGCCTCGATTCTATCGTGGTAGATGGCCAGGGCTTTGGCCTTTATCTTTTCAAATTCAGCTTTTTCAGCTTTGCTGAGAAGCATAGCCATTCTCCAAAAACCGGGGCCTGGCGGACGGGCGGTGGTAACGCCCATCCGCCAGCGCATTGCTTACACGTTGCCCAGCGCGGTATCCAGCCGGCCCACGCCTTCGTCGATTTCCGCCTCGGTGATGTTGAGGGCGGGCATGATGCGGACTGCGTTGGGCCGCACGCCGTTGAGCAGCACACCGGCGGCCTCGGCGGCGTCCATTACCTGGGGCATGATATCACTGTCGAAGGCGACGGCGGCCAGCAGGCCCTTGCAGCGGATTTCGTTGACGAAGCCGTACCTGGACTTGAGGTCGTCCAGCCGGTCCTTCAGAACCACTTCCATCTGCTTGACGTGGCCGAGGATGTCGTTGTCCAGCAGGTAGCGGGTGCCGGCGGCGGCGGCGGCGGTGGTCAGGGGGTTGCCGCCGAAGGTGCTGCCGTGGTCGCCGTAGGTCAGCGCCATCGCGTCTGCCTTGGCCAGGAACGCGCCGATGGGCACGCCGAATCCCAATCCCTTGGCCAGAATCATCACGTCAGGTTCGACGTTGTACTCCTCATAGCCGAACAGGCTGCCCAGACGACCCATGCCGGTCTGCACCTCGTCCAGAATCAGCAGGATGTTGTTCTGGTCGCACCAGGCCCGCAGCCGCTGGAAGTAGCCATCGTCGGGAATGTTCACGCCGCCCTCGCCCTGCACCGGCTCGATCATCACGGCGACGGTGTTCTCGGTGGTGGCGTTCATCACCGCCTCCACATCGTTGAAGTCCACGTAGGTAAAACCCTCGGGGATGGGCTCAAACAGCTCGTGGTAATGGGGCTGGCCGGTGGCGGCCACGGCATTCATCGTGCGCCCGTGGAACGAATTCAGCGCGGTAATGACACCATAGGCCCCGTTCTTGTGCAGCTTGCCGTAGCGTCGGGCGATTTTGAGGGCGCCCTCCACGGCCTCGGCGCCGCTGTTGCAGAAGAACACCCGATCCATGCAGGAGTTTTCAATCAGCAGCTCGGCGATTTCGAGCTGCGGCAGGGTGTAGAACTGGTTGGAGGTCTGGATGAGCGTGGCGGCCTGCTTCTGGATGGCTTCCACCACGACGGGCGGACAGTGGCCCAGGTTGTCCACGGCCCAGCCGGCCACGAAGTCGATGTATTCCTTTCCGTCGGCATCCCACACTCGGGAGCCTTCGCCCCGCACGATTACCACCGGGCGTCGCCGGACGGTCTGGGCGTAGTATTGCTGCTCAATGGCGATGTATTCAGCGTTGCTGGGCATTGGACATCTGCTCCCTTCAGTGTGTTACGCGCTTTGGCGCAGAGTACATTATACGCCATGCGCATCGGGAAGCGGCGGCGGTCCTTCACGACAAACCCGCCGCCGTGGGACTGGTTCCGCCCACGCCGATTTTGGCATTGGCGGCGTTTGTGTTAATATGCGTGTTGACAACTTTCGGCCAACGATTTCACTCTGAACGATTTCACTCTGGAGGAATTACACATGGCAACTATGATTGATGGCGAGTCCTATCTGGGCAAGGTGATGATACGCCCGCTGAGCAAGACCGGCGACGTAACCCTGTACTGCTGGCCCCTACGCTGCCTGCGGGCCAAGTTCGGTGGCCCGACGTTTGGCGTTGACGTCAACGGCGTGGAAATCGTTCGTTTTGACCCCCATGGGTCGCGCGGTCACTGGCACAAGGGTGGCTACGACAAGCTGGGCGCCGGCGGCTCCCACGTCGATTTCCCCGAAGGCATTATGGAGAGCCAGGCGCAGGTAGCATGGTCGCTGGAGCAGGTTCGCGAGCAATCCGCCGCGCTGCTGGCCGAGGCTGGCTACACCGACGCAGCCGCCGGCCTGGACGCTGAGCTGCTGCAGGCTGCCACGTCCGATGTGGTTGCCCACCTGGACGCCCACAACGGCATCATGGCCGAGGCGATTCAGAAGGATCTGATCGCCGCTTAGGTCAACCGTTTACACCAAAGCGAGAGTAGGGGCGGCCCGGCGGTCGCCCCTACGGCGTTTCAGTTTTCTGCGTGAGGTTGCCCGGGCAGCCAACCGGGCGAGCCGTTGGCCTGGTGGGTGTCCCGTGTTCACACCGGCATCAGAGGATTACGCCAGCGAAGGCCTGGGAAGCGGCTGAAGTCGGTATCATTGGAGTGCAACTCAGCCTGGTACTCCATCGCCAGCGTTGCGATGTGGCAGTCGGTAACCAGGTTTCCTCCCACCCCGGCGGCTTCCAGGTTACGGCGAAAAATTGCCAAGTGTTCCACTCCCGGGTTGACTGGCACGACGCCGGGGCGAGCAAACCATTCCTCCACGTAACCCACCGCGTTGGCGACGTTCACCGGGGGGGAAGACGACCCTAGGGTTGGTCATCAGGCGGACGAAGCCAATGACGACAGCCCACGGGATACCTACCCGTTCCGTTGACGCTGCTTTCCCACCACCGTCGCGCCGACTCATGCTGCGAAACGCCGGTGTTGTGAGCGTAGATCAGCAGGTTAATGTCCGGAATTATCACAACTGGGTTGTTCCGGTAAAACCTTCCGTCTCCAGCAGGTCATTCATTTGATTCAGCCGCAGCGGGTCAACCCCGGGGGCAAAACCCCCTTTATTGGGAACTACCCGATATAGGGGAAGGTCTGCACCGCCGCTCCCCGGTGACAACCCCCGGCGTATCACGTCGTTAACTACCTGCTTGAACGGCAGCTCCAATAAGCGGGCACGCTCCTTCAGGGCGTCCGCCAAATCATCGTCCAGCGTTAACGTAGTTCGCATGTCGGCATCATAGTGTCGGTGAATCTTGATGTCAAGATGTCAACATTTTCCTTCCAGAAAAGACAACCGACACCTTCCCCTGCCGTATGGGTATGCTATGGCGTAATCCGCGTGCCGATGGGTTTGCCGTTGATGCAATCCATTAGGGCGCCGGGCTCACGGCCGTCGATGATGTGGGCGCTGGGTACGGTTGCGTCGGCAATGGCCGCGAGGCAGGCATCCAGCTTGGGCAGCATCCCACCGCGGGCTACGCCGGAATTGCGCAATGACTCGGCGCTGCGGGCGTTCATACGCGGAATAACGCGCCCGCCGTTGTCCATCACACCGGCTACGTCGGTCAGGAAGATAATCCGCTCGGCCTCCAGGGCGTGGGCCAGGGCGCCGGCCGCCGTGTCGCCGTTCACGTTGAGCGGTTGGCCGGCGTGGTCGCTGCCATCCGTAACATCCACGGCGATGGGGGAAATCATAGGGATAAACCCGGCGGCGACGATGATGTTGACCGGCGTGGTGTCCACTCGGGCAATCTCCCCCACGTAACCCAGCTCGGGGTTGGCAACCCACGCCTGCAGCAGGCAGCCGTCCATCCCACTGAGGCCGATGGTGGGTGCGCCGAGGCGTTGCATATGGGCGGTCAGTTCCTTGTTCACCAACCCGCCCAGCACGGCCACCACGATTTCCAGCGATGGCGCATCGGTGACGCGCAGGCCGTTGACGAAGTTGGGGGCCAGGTTCTGCCGCCGCATCCATTCGCTGATGACGTTGCCGCCACCGTGCACGATGACGATGGGCCGGCCCGCGGCGTGCAGGGAGGCCAAATCCTGTAGCGAGGTATCATTACCGCCCAGCGTGCTGCCGCCGATTTTGACGACGATAGGTTGTTGTGCAGGCAGTGGCGACACAGTGGCGGTGCTCAACGGCGTAAGGCTTTCACCCTTATCCTACCCCTCTCCCATCAAGGGAGAGGTGACCAATAATCGCTAGGTGGTGTACGCGCTGTTGATGATTACGTACTGCTCGGTGAGGTCGCAGCCGAAGGCGGTAGCCATGCCGTCGGCCAGGTTCAGGCTCACCCGAAAGTCAACCTGTTCCCCCGACATCAGGGCAACCACGGCATCGCGGTGGAAGGGTATGGGCGTGCCGGCCTCCATGATGCAAACGCCGTTGACGAACAGGTCGACGTGCTCCTCCTGAGCCTCTGCGCCGCTGCGTCCCAAGGCCATCATCAGTCGGCCCCAGTTGGGGTCGGCGCCGTACACCGCCGACTTCACCAGGTTGCTGCCGGCGATGGTTTTGGCGGCCAGGCGGGCGTCGGCGTCGCTGCGGGCGCCGTCAACCTGCACGGTGATGAGGCGGGATGCGCCCTCGCCGTCGCGGGCCAGCATACGGGTCAGGTCGGTGCAAACCCGTTGCAGCGCGGCGCGGAAGGTGTCGGCGTCCGGCGAACGCTCGTCAATTACCGGGTTGCCGGCCTGTCCGTTGGCAAAGGCCAGGAAGGTATCGTTGGTGCTACTATCGCCATCCACCGTCAGCATATTGTAGGTTTCGTCGGCAACGGCCTTCACGGTGGTTTGCAGGAAACCGGGATCGACGGCGGCATCGGTAGTCGCAAAGGACAACATCGTCGCCATGTTGGGGTGAATCATCCCCGAACCCTTGGCCACCCCGCCGATGGTGATGGCCTGGCCCGTGGAGATGGTGAATGACACCGCCGTTTCCTTGGGATGAGTGTCGGTGGTCATCATGGCGCGGGCCAGCTGATTGCCGCCCGCATCGTCCAGCACAATCCGGGTTACGCCGGAGCGGATTAGCGACATGGGCAGCTCGACCCCGATGACACCCGTGCTGCATACGAGCACATCTTCGGCCGTGATGCCCAGGGTGTCGGCGGCCAGGCGCGTCATTTCCTCGGCATCCTTGTAGCCCTGGGCGCCGACGCAGGTGTTGGCAATGCCGGCGTTGACGATGAGGGCGCGGGCCTTGCCGGTGGCAACCCGTGTGCGGTCCAGATCAACGGTCGACGAACGGATGGTCGAAGTGGTGAACACCCCACCAACGGAGCAGGGGGTGTCCGAGACCAGCATGGCCAGGTCCAGCTTGTCCTCGCCACGGCTCTTGAGGCCGATGAACACGCCGCCGGCGGAAAAGCCCTGCGGGGAGGTGATGGTACCGTCGGAGATGTGGGTGATTTCTGCGCTGGGCGACGCGGTGCTGGCCATTGTAAAGCGCTCCTAGCGGGCATGGATTAGCGGCGAAAATGCCGGTTCAATATACCATAGGCGGCGGCGGTTACCACCTCAACTGGAGGCCATTCATCCGTCGCATAGGTCGGTGCGATTCAGCAAATCTCGATGGGTGCGGCGCACATCGGAATAGTCAACGGTGGTATAGATGCGTCCACGTGTGCCGGCAATGATCTGCCGATTGCGGAAATCCTCTTGCAAGTCCCGGTCATTCGTGAACAGCAGACGGGCGCCGCTGACCCGGGCCAATGCCAGAACGTGCACATCGTTAGAGCTGCAAATTGCTTGTGCGCGAATTTCCTCTTCTGCGATGTTCACATCTACGTCCGCGATCCTTCTGGCACGCCCAGCCTGTAGTCTATCGGTGAAAAACTTTAGGAAATTCGGGTTTTGAGCGAGTTCTCGGAAAAGTGCGCCCCCGGCTACGACGATGCCCCCGTTACCCCGGGCTAGCCAGCGGAGAAAATAAACACCAGCTTCAGTTGGATTGACCCCGAACAATTGGTGAACAACATCATTATCGATGATGGTGCACATCTACAACCCGATAGACTTCATCATTTCGTCGGTGAAAAACTGTCGATAACCCGGTGGCGCATCCAGCACGTTTCCCAATTGGTCGATGCGAATAGAGTATATTTTTACGTCCAGATCGCCCGGTTCAAAGTATAGGATTGATACGTCCTCAGGCTTGAGGGCGGTTATCTTATCTCGAACGTCCATCCGTACCCGGTCAATAATGTAGTCACTGTGCGTTTCAATCACCAGTTGTCGGCCATTGGCGGCGACGGAGCAGAACAGGGTACCCAACGCCGCTTGGGCGCTGGGGTGCAGGTGAACTTCGGGCTGCTGGAGGAGGAGTGCCGGCTGCTGCAAATTGGGTAGCCACTCCTCATTTGCTTTCAGTAGCTCAACAAGGGCCGGCAGTGCTTGGCTGACGCCATAGCCTACATCAATCAGATTGCGCTGCGGTCCCTTCCGGCGTTTGCCGAATTTCCTAACCTGTATTTGAAACGGATCGCCGTCGGTTTTACCGAAGGACCTGACTGAAATCTCGTTAAACAGTCCCGAGGCTTGTCCAAATTCTTCCAAGCGGCCTTTAAGTAGCTGCCACCCACCGGGGTTATTACGATACAGATTAGCCAAATAGCTGGGGATATATCCTCCCGCGGCGTCCTGCGCCAGCAACATCGGGTCGTAGGTGCGACGTGGGCGTGAACTGATAGGCGCACTGGATAAAGGACGAGTCGAGTACACTCTATGTCCGCGTACCATATCTCGTAACTGCTTTAGTTTCGACGTATCGTAGCTATCTTTCGACGGGTCAGGCTCGGTCTGACCCGGTTCCGTAATCGTTTCCGATGGGAACCAGATAGACCACAACGAAAACAGTGGGGCACTTTGGTCGTAAGATACTCCTTTATTGAACCATACTTCCCTTTTGGGTTGTGGGGTGCCTACGTACACCTTCTGCGGTTCTCCCTCTACGCCCTCCGGTATCTCGATGTTGGCATTGTTGCTGGAAACGCGCCGCGTTACAGGGAAAGGGGTTGTCTGGCGGTTTTCAAAGGTTGCAGTGAATGCTATTTTCTCCCTGTATGTAGTCGGCGCAGCGTACTCAAAACCGGCGCTGAAGCTTTTCGCCGGCCCGCCTCTGCCGCCGCTGTGGTGAACAATGTCAGCGAAAGAACCCAGGTCGTAGGGTTCTTCTCTGAAATTTGGCACAACCTCCCGGAATGCCACGTCCCATAGCGCGCGGATCAGCGCCAGGAAGGATGTTTTGCCCGTGCTGTTGGGGCCTACCAGCAACGTTAACGGAGCCAAGCGCGCTGTCTGCTCTGCACTGCCGAAGCAGCGGTAGTTCTGGAGGGTTATCTGGTCCATGGGGCTAGTGTAGCACTACCCCTGCTCCCGCCTTTCCTGGAAGCTGGCGGTTATGGCCTGCTCGGCGCGGCGGCTGTGTTCAGCGATGAACTGCTCCAGTTGGCGGATTTCAGCGGCGGTTTCGTCTGACACCGGCTGGCTGTTGGACTGCTGCTTCAACCGCGCCAACGATTTGCGCGCTTCGTCCACCTGATGCACCGATTCCAACGCGGCCAATTCGTCCACCGCCGCCTTCTTTACCGTCTGCAGGCGCCGGCGGTTGTCCTCGGCGTCCTTCAGCCGCTCGTCAACCTCACCCATCGCCGACAATACCGTGTCCAAGGGAGCGTGGCCGTAGATGGTCTGGCGGGGCATCCGGCGCAGCTGGGTGCGAAACTGGGAGATGGTGGCTTCCAGCTGCTCTTCCTTGTGGCGAATTTCAGCGAGCGACATACGCAACGCCGCCATCGCCTGCTGCAATTGAGAAATGGATGACATGATGCAGAATAAGCGCCCGAGGCGAGGGTTATCCCTTGAAACCAACCTTGGGGAGCACGCGCTCCAACGCTTCCAGCACTTCCGTGATGTCGGCCTGTGAGACCCATCCCAGGTGGCCGATTCGGAAGCAGTGGCCGGTGAGTTTGCCCTGGCCTCCGGCCAGCACCACGCCTTCGTCCTCGCGCATCATGGCCATGAACTTGCCGCCGTCGATTTCCTCTGGCATCTTGATGGCGGTAACGGTGTTGGAGGCGCGGGACTCGTCGGTGGCGAGCAACTGCAGACCCAGCGACTTGACGCCGGCCCGGCAGTATTCGCCGATGCTGGCGTGGCGACCGTATACCGACTCCAAACCCTCGCCGAGTATGCGGTCCAAACCGAGACGCAGGCCGTAGAGCAGCGCGACGTTGGGCGTCCAGGGGGTTTGTCCCCGTTGCAACGAACGCTCGGCAGCCATCAGGTCGAAGTAGAACCGGGGAATTTTGGCATCTTTGTAGGCTTCCCAACCGCGGGCGTTGATGCTGATGAAGGCCAGGCCCGGCGGAATCATAAAACCCTTCTGCGAGCCGGTGGCGACGACATCACAATCCCAGCCGTCGACGGGCAGGGGCAGGCAACCGAGGCTGCTCACGGCGTCAACCAGCAGCAGTTTGTCGAACTCACCCTTGACCACGCGGGCGATGGCCTCCAGGTCGTGGGTGACGCCGGTGGAGGTTTCGTTGTGAGTTACCAGAACGGCCTTGATGGATGCGTCCTTTTGCAGTTCGGCGCGAATGGCCTCGGCGTCGATGGCGTCGCCCCACTCAAAGTCCATACGGAGCACGTCGGCGCCGTATCCCTGGGCAATCTGAACGAATCGGTCGCCAAAGGCGCCGGCGGTGCAGGCGATAACCCGGTCGCCTGGGGACAGGGTGTTGACCACCGCCGCCTCCAGAGCGCCGGTGCCGCTGGAGGTCAGGATGTACAGGTCATCGTTGGTCATAAAGACCTGCTTTAGCCCGGCGGTGGTTGCCTCAATCAGCTCCTTGAACTCAGGCCCCCGGTGGTTGATCATCGGCAGCGACATTTCGGCGATGATGTCGTCCGGTATCGGAGTCGGTCCTGGGGTGCGCAGGTTCTGCTGGGCGATTTTGGTCAAGGTCATGGGAAAGGCTCCTGAGGAGGCGAACAAATTGCGGTATGAAATGCCGGCACAACGCCCAATATTATACCAGCCATTTACGACATCTGATTTTGGGTCGGGAAAGTCCCAGGGCCTTTCCATTCTCTGGCCGGCGTAGCGGAGCGGCGTGTTGACGACGCGATTGCCACGCTCCGCGCGCAATGACGAATTGGAAAAACCGAGCGGCCCTGGGGAAAGTTAGCCGAGCAGGAAGTCGGCTACCGTCAGCGTAACATCGGGAAACGCGCGCGGGCTGATGCTGCCGGGAGCCGGAACCACGCGCCGGCCCTGATACACACCATCCACCGGGTCATCGTAGGCTTCCACCTGCCGCGCCGGCAGGTTGACAATCCACACTTCGGGAATGCCGGCGTCGGCGTAGAGCGCCAGCTTTACCGAACGGTCGGATGCCAGTGAGCTGTCGGCGACTTCGACCAGTAGATACACGTCGGCCGGCAATGGGTGTCGCCGGTGGTAATCGGGGCGCAGCTGTAGCACGGCGGTGTCGGGCTGAGGCAGGCTGCGATCATTGAGTTGTACCGGCCCCTGCACCCGAACTCTCGCCCGTCCGCGCAAGTTTTCCTTGAGCAAATCTTCCAGCCGGTCGGTGCCGTCTGCGTGGGGTTCATTAATGGGCGCCATCGTGATTATCTCCCCATCCAGCAACTCGATACGTTCGTCAGGGTGGAAGATCCCGGCTGCATCCATAACGAGGAGTTCGGCTACCGTGAACCGGCGGCGGTTCACAATCTGCGGTGGCGGGGCGGTTGTGGTCATGGCAAAACCTCACAGCCTAAATGGTATCAGACAGCTGGTTTATCACCAGCCCGGTGGGTAGTTTGGGATAGAAAAACGTGGACTTCGGCGGCAACCGCTGGCCGGCGCTGACTATCTCCCGGAACGGCTCCAGGGGGAAGGGTTTGAGCAGGATGGCCAACTGCTGTTCACCCCGATTGACCTGCTCGACGATAGCATCATGGTCGGGGCTATAGTCGATGTGCTGACCCAGCGCATCGCCCAGGACGGGCGCCAACACCCGCTCCTGCAAGAGCCACGCTTCCGACACGGCCAGCGATCCCCAACCCTGCCAGTCCAAGCCCGGCTTCAACGTGTACATCGCGGGTGCGCAATCGGAGGCGAAAACGGCGAAACAATGCTGGTTGTGTCCCACCCGCGCCACCTCAGACACGGCTGCCGAGGTACTGCCGGCGGTATCCAGCGGGCGCACATCGAACAAATCATCCAAGCGCTGGCGGACGCTGGCCAACTGCTCCGGCGACAGGCCGCCCACCACCCGGTGGTAGGGCAGCAGCAGCAGGCCGGGGTCGTCGAACTCGACCAGTGTCATCATCACGTAGTTGGAGGCGGCATCCACGTCGCCCTGCGTGGTGTCGGTCTGGCTGCGCCGGTAACGCAGGGCAGCCTCGTAGCGGTGGTGGCCGTCGGCGAGAAATACCGGGCGGCTGGCAAAGGTGTCAACCAGCGCGGACTGCGTATTGGCATCGGCGATTCGCCACACCTGAGCTTCTCCACCGGCCGGTGTGAACGCCTGGGCATCGGGAGCGGCGGCCATAATCCGGTCGAATAGCTGGCGCAGGTCGCCGGCGGTGTCACGGTACAGCGACATGATGGGGCTGAACTGGGCCCGGCAAGCGTCCAGAAGAGCCACCCGGTCGAGCACGGCCGGCTCGCGGGTGAACTCGTGGGGAAACACGGCGCCGGCGTCGTAATCCTCCACCAGCACATCGGCGAAGAAACCCAGGTGCTGGTAACGCCGGCCGCCAAAGTCGTAGGCATGGCGCATCAGGTAGAAACTGGGTTGGTCGTCCCGCAGCAGGGCGCCATCCGCCAGCCACTGCTGGAACAGACGGGCCGCCTGCTGGTAACCGGCCTGCGGATCCACCGGGTCGGGCTGCTCGCCACCCTCCAGGTAAACCGCGTTATACGGACTGCGCCGTTGCAATTCGGCTTTGAGGTCCGCGCCAATCATGTCGTATGGCGGGCAGACCACATCAGACAGATTACCCACCACGGCGGGGTTGAAGCGGCAACCACGGAACGGACGCAATACGGCCATCGTGTTCTCCATAAAACGGGTTGGAATAAGACGGATTGGAATGGGACGCTGGTATAGTATAGTCTCACATTCTACAGGGGAGGCCTGCTGATAGCAGAATTATGGTAGCTCAAACTTACAAAGCAGCGAGCCGTTTCTTGCTTGGCCAGGGGGAGAGCGAACTGGCGCGGGGTGATACGCGCCAGGCGTCTGAAAAGGGCTGGGGGGCAGCGGCGCAGATGGTGAAATCCATTGCCGAACAGCGGGGATGGGAGCACAAAGGCCATGCCGAGCTGTACAACGTCATCGCCAGACTGGTTGTCGAAACCGGGGATGATGAAATCCGGCGGCTGTTTGCTGTTGCGGGCAACCTGCACGTCAACTTTTATGAGAACTGGGACAACGCTCCTAACGTAGCCGCCGGGCTAGCCGACGTTCGCCGCTTTCTGGACAAGCTGGATCCAATGGCGTAACCGTCGCGGCCGGGGCACGACGACCGACGCCACGGTACGCTCTTGGGTTCCGGCCGGCGGCGGAGCGACGGTTACGCAAAGGACTGCATCCAGGACTCCATGAAGGGAGCAGGCAAGGAAGCGGGCAACAGCAAACGTATTTACAGAATCGCCACCGGGTTCACGGGTGAGCCGGTGCCGCCCGTTACCCGCAACGGGTTGACGGTCAGCATGAACTCGTAGCGGCCGGCGGCGGCGCAGGCTTCGGCCAGGGGTTGCAGCAGGGCGTTGTCCAGCAGGCCGATGCCGTAGGCGAAGATGCTGCCGTGCACCGACCAGGGCAGGTCGTAGCCGTTGGGCGTGTGGTCCATCATGTCCCAAACCAGCAGGCAGCAGTCGCTTTGCCGAATGAACTTGAGGCACGATGCGTGGAGGCCGGGCCGCTGCGTGGCGTCGGCGCCCCAGATCGCGTTGCCGTCGGCATTCCACTGCTCGCGGCCGCTGTACACAATCAGAGCGTCGCCGGGTTCCATCTGCACGCCCTGGGCGGCACAGATGTCGTCCAGCTCCCAGGCGTGGACGGGGGTTTCCTGAGTAACGTAGTCGGTGCCCCGATGCCGCGGCACGTCCAGCAGCACGCCCCGGGTGATGATGCCTTCCTTCCAGTGATCGACTGAGCCGTACTTGGCCCCATCAAACTGAATCATCTCGTTGGGGTCTTTGCCGTTCCACATCCCGTTGCCGTCCCAAACGTGGCACAGGGCATCCAGGTGGGTGGTGGCGGTGCCGTGATAGGAGATGCCGTAGTAGTCGGTGGACATACCGCCGCCCGGCTCGCGGGGGCCCTTCCGCATATAGTGGATGGCCGGCGTCGGGTTGTTGGGAGCCGGCGTAACCGGAAACTCGCGGCTCAGCGACACGGCCAACCCGCTTTTGACGAGCCCGGCGGCGCGCAGTCGCTTGGCGTCGTCAACCATATTTACGGCGCCCTTCTGGTCGTCCGGGCCCCAGCGGCCCCAGTTCACGTCGTCTTTCAGATAGCCCAGCACTTCCGCTCGGCTCGGCAGTTCACGGCTGGTAGTCATAATGTTCCCTCCATCACGTTGCGCGTCATTATTGTGGGCGCCGATCTAGGCCAGATTGCCACGCGGCATCTGGAATGGCAAGGGGCGAGAGTAAGTACCCTTCGGGGCAATCGCATTTGGATGTATTCCTTTGGCGACTAGGGGTCTTGGCGGCGGCGCAGTTCCGCTTCCAGTTGCCGTATGCGGGCTGCGGCGGCGGCGAGTTCGGTCTCTGCAACAATGCGGGCGTCGGCTTCTTCGTCGTGAGTGAGCAGATAGCGTTGCACAGTGGGATCGTACCAGCGCAGATAACCGTATTCCCAGCAGACGTAGAGGTTCAGCGCCGCGCTGTATCCCCGGTACTTCGCCCAGCTAACTTCCGGGACCGGTATGGGTTCGTAAACGCCGTTCACCAGCCGGTCGCCGGCAAGAGCTGCCTGATAGTACTCTCCATCCGTGTCGTCAAAGCGCCAGTATTCCGACGCTCCAAAGGCGGCGTAGTCGCGGCGTTTGCCCGTTTCGTCGTTCCGGCTGGTGGTCTTGGAGGCGACTTCCAGCACGAAGTCCGGGGGCTTGCCGTGGTAGTCGATGGAGTAGCCCTGCGCAGCCATGACGACGCTCCGGTCAACATTGAGAGCAACCAGCAGGTCGGGTATCCGCAGTCCGGCCCGCGCCTGACCAGCGTTCCAGCCCAGGGGCGCTTCGCTGATAACGATGGTGTCGGGAGATGAGTCGAAGTGCCGATGCAAAGCGGACATGTGGCCGGGATAATGGAGATGGACCGGGTTTTGCATATCGTCCCTGGGGGGAAATTCGGGGAACCGGTCTAAGGGGATAACCGGTGGAGCAACGGGCTTGGTGGTCATGGCGGGCCTCGTAGGGCGGCAAGCGCGTCCGCGTCGTTTCAGGTCGGCCTGGTATGAGAGCAAAGTAAGTGAGGTGCCGAGGGAGTATCAGCTTTCGTCCGGCCAGCTGTGGCCGTAATAGTTGGCGTCCCAGAACAGGTGCTCGTAGCGCAGCGTGGTTATGAAGATGCGTTCCAGGTTGGCGGATTTGGCAGCGCTGGCCCGGTCGCCGGCGTCGTTCAGCCGCACCGTGAACCAGTCCACCACATCGGCCAGCACGTCGGGACTGTGGATGTCGATCCAGCCCTGATATACCGGGTGGTTGGGTTTGACGCCAGAGTTGATGATGCGAGTGGCCCAGTCCAGATAGGTGCCCTCGGTAACGTAGAACAGGGCGATGATGTCGTCAAAATCGCCTTCCAGCGCGGTGCGCACCATGAAGTCGCCGAAGGCCTGGGTTATGGGATTGGCTACCGTTTCCCGGTACTGGTCGCCGGTTACGCCCAATTCCTGAAAACCGTTCAGAAACAGGTCGTTTTCGGCGGACAGAAAGTTGGCCAGAAACCCGTTCAGCATCTTGCCGGCAGCGTAGTCCGGCGCAGCTTTGGCGATGGCGATGGATGACAGCTTCACCAGGTCGGAGCAGAAGACGTAGTCCTGCCGGAAGTAGCTGCGAAACTTGTTAATGTCCAAACTGCCGTCGCCCATCTCCTGCACAAAGGGATGGGTTACCATTCCTTCCCACTGGCCATGATATTTGGCTCTCAGTTCATCAACGAACGGCATGGTAGTATCCCCCAGCGCAGTATGCGGCGGCGATTGCGATGTAGTTGCCTGTCCCCTTGTGCCAAGATGCCAACCCACGTCCACTCTCTCCCGCTACGGGAAGGTCTAGGGTGATGGTGAAGTTGCGTCGGCGACCGATTCGGCCAGGCACCCGAAGAATCGGTCCATCATCCCCTTGGCTACCGAACCCATCATCCGCTGGCCGACACGAGCCACCGCGCCCCCGACCTGGGTGTCGGTGTTAACCTTGACCGAGGTGCCCTCGTTCCCAGCCGGTGTCAGCGTTACGGCAGCGGTCCCGTTGGCAAACCCGATGTTGCCCGAACCTTCGATGGTCAAGGTGTACGAATGGGGCGGGTTCAGGTCGGAGAGGGCAACGACGGCGGTGTATTGTCCGCCCACCGGGCCCACCCGTATGGTTACCTCCGCCCGATAGCGGTTCGGCCCGTCGGGCTCCATACTGCGGCAACCGGGGATGCAGCCCGCCAGCACATCGGGATTCATCAAAGCATCCCAAACGGCCTGGGGCGGCCCGGGAAAAGCGTATTCGGCAGAGAGTTCCATAGTGCTGGGATTATAGCAGGAGATTCAGCCGCCGTTCCTGAGTACGGCTTTGCCGCTACTTATCACGATATCGGGGCGACTGAACACTGCCGTGTCCTTAAACTTAGTTGCCGGTTTAATGACTCCATAAGTATGCGTGCGACCTCCGCCTTCCGGCCCGGCGCCACTTCCTTCGTATTTCCAATCTGACTGCTGAAGCCGGGCTATGTGAACACGCCATACCAACACATACTTTCCTGCCTCAATGGTTCTGGAGGGATCGACCAAATATCGCATGACGCAGTACCACCCCGGGTGGTCATAATGCGCTTGTAAAGCCCAGGGTCGAATACTGGCCTTTATCTCCAGCGCATCATCCGGAGGTGGTGGGTCTGACGCGCCGCGGCGTTTTAGATCCGGAAACCGTTGTTGCGCTAAATCGGAATGACTCGGCTTTTCGTATATGGTAAGAGCAGAAAAAGCTCTGGTTGCGAAGATTCCCACCAGCGCGCTGAACACGTTTGCCTGCTCGAAATAAACGTCAACAAATTGCTCGACTTCGTTTTCCACCGACGCCACAACTCGGCTGATGTGGGAGGGCCTCAAACCGCGAGGAAGCGCAACACCACGGTTGAGCCATTGCTGACGGTCAGGTTGGTCAACCAACTGGCAACTCCGTCAACGCTGAAACTGCCCGTCGCGCCATCAGATAATACTCTCCGGAGGACTCGACACCCAGTGCATGTAAACCTACCGCCCTGGCTGCGGCAACGGTAGAACCGGAGCCCATGAATGGGTCCAATATTGTGCCATATCCTAACGGTAGCGCAGCCCGCACCAATTGCCGCATCAATCGCTGCGGTTTGAGCGTCGGGTGAGGCGCGACCGCGCGCTCCTGCTTCGTTGCCGGTGGGCAAGCTATGACGTCCCAAAATGGTTGTTCGTCGGAAATGCGACGCAACCCGCCGACACCCCATCGCCGGAGATTATCCTGAACTCGGCCATCAAGGGGCTTGCGAAACAAGCCCCAGGGTTCCCAAGCTGAGCGTGGCATTACAGACACATCCGGGAATTCCTCATGAGCGCCTTTGGGTCGATCCCCTCCCCTGAGCGTTTTGACTATTCGCACAATCTCACCCCGTTTCTCAAATCCCCCTTCCAGCATGGGAGCGTACACTAGATGCGACAATATTGGGGTGGTAGCAATGAAAACGTGGGCGCCCGGGACCAGTACCCGGAACAGTTGGGCGGCTAGTCTTTCAAAGAACGTGCGTAAGTTAGACTCATCCTGTTCCGTAAGCACCGTGAACCGCGGAACCGGGGAGCGTAGTGACCCGTCAAAGTTTGGCGGTATGCGCCAAATGCCGCCGGTACCACTTTCCCGCTTGGCCAATTGGTCATCCCGGTATTCTACTAATCCGTAGGGCGGGTCCGTAACAACGGCCTGAATCGAATTATCCTTTGCCGTTGCTAACCAGCCGAACGCATCACCGAAAACCAAATCTTCATCCGGGCCATAGACGGCATCTGCCCAACCTGTCAGATCGGACTCGATCAACGTTTGTGGCGGCTCATCAACGGGAATCACGGGAAACTCCACCCATCAAGATGACGGCATTATAACTTCCCGAGGAAACATTCCGGTATCCGCAGCGTCACTACCGCTCATCCGCCAGCAGCAGGGCGTTCAGCAGGACCTGCGCTCCATTCGCGCAATCCTGTGGGGTGGTGAACTCTGCCGGGGCGTGGCTGATGCCGCCGACGCTGGGGACAAATACCATGGCAGCCGGCGTTACCGAGGCGATGGCCTGCGCGTCGTGGCCCGCTCCGCTGGGCAGGCTGATGTGGTCGAGGCCGGCCATGCCCGCAGCGTCGGCGATGAGTCGCTGCATATTGCCGGTAACGGGAACCGACGGCGTGTTGCGCTGGGCCGTTACGGTGATCGCCACCTGCTCGATGTGGGCTAGCTCGTCGGCAGTGCGGCGCAGCTCCACTTCCGCCGCCGCCAGCGATTCCATGCGCTCGTCCCGAAACTCGACGCCGACCTCCACACGGCCCGGTATCACGTTACCGGCGTTGGGATGTACGGCCATGCTGCCCACCGTACCCACCCGGCAAACCTCCATCTCGCCGGCGATGCGTCGCACCGCCAGAGCCACCTGCGCCGCCGCCGACATCGCGTCCTTACGCAGCGACATGGGGGTCGTGCCGGCGTGGTTGGCCTCTCCCACGATGTCAATGTGGTACACCGAACGACCGGTGATGCCGGTTACCACGCCAATCGGGAAACCGCCGCGGTGCAGCGTGGGCCCCTGTTCGATGTGCAATTCCAGGTAGCACGCCAGCTCGTCGGGTCGCCGGCGGGCCTGTTCGATGCGGGAGATGTTGCCGCCGATGTCGGGCAGGCGCGTTGTCAGGGTTACGCCATCGTCGCCCACCGCCGCGAAATCCTCGGCCTCCCACAGCCCGGCCACCGCCCGACTGCCCATCAGCCATCGGTGGAAGCCGGTACCCTCCTCGTTGGTGAACACCATCACCTCCACCGGATGGCGCAGCCGGCGCCCGGCGTCTGCGACGGCGTGGACCACCTCGATGGCGGCAATCACGCCCAACGCGCCGTCATACTGGCCTCCGCTGGGCACGGTGTCGGTGTGCGACCCCAACACGATGGCGGGAGACGCCCCGTCGCTGCCTTCGACCCGCCCGATGATGTTGCCGGCCGCGTCGATACGAACCGACATACCAGCAGCGGCCATCAACCCCATCACGTGGTCGCGTCCGGCGATGTCAAACGCGGAGAACGCCACCCGCTGCATGCCCTCGTCAGTCAGGCCAATCTGACCCAAAGCGCCCATGTTGTAATTCAGGCGGGCGCTGCTGATGGCGATAGAGTCGGCCGGCGTATGGAGTTCCGTCATAATCCCTCCCTGGGATCTACTCGCCTCCGCCGGACAAGTCGCGGCGGCTGAGCAGGGTCAGCGTGAGCGCCCAGAACAACACAATGTAGGCCAGCACGGCCGGCGCGAAATACCAGGGGCTGACATCATCATAGAAGCCGTACAGTCCCGAGGCTGTGCCGCGCAACGTCCAGCGCAGGTAATCACCCAGCGGGAAATCATAGACTCCTTCGACGATTAATACGGCCACCGGGTAGGCGGTGGACTCAGCAATCAGGATGGCGGCGGCAACGGCCAGCCCGAAGGTTGTGGAGCGGCCCACCACGCACAGCAGGGCGGTCAGGCTCATATACGCGATGGCCGCCGGCAAGGTGCTGAAATACATGACGGAAATTGCCCACCAGCCGGCCGGCGCATCGTTAAAGAACAACGGATTGGGAGCGCCGGGTTCGCCGGCGAATATTCCGGCAATAACCGCCAAACCCCAGGACACCAGCCAGACCAGCGCCAGAATGACGCCAATCACCAACATTTTGGCCACCGCAACGTGCTGGCGCGGGTTGCCTCGGGCCAGCAGGGCGCGCATCGTTCCCCAACCATACTCCCCGCTGAATATGACCGCGGTGAGAAATATACCCAGAAACGGCCCCACCACCGTCAACGTCACATGGATAATTAGTGCGAATACGCTCGGCGATACGTCGTCCGAGCCGGGCCAGGTCCATATCAAAACCGATCCGGCCAGAAGCAGGTAAACTGCCGCCGCCACCATCCCCATGATGACGCGAAAGGCCAGCCGGCGCGACAGCCGGAACCACTCCCAGCGCATGGCGACGGCGATGGCGGAAACGTTGCCGGCAAGATCGGCCATTATCCGTTCGCCTCGTCGGGTTCCGGTTCGGCGGTAACTTCCATGAAGCCCGCCTCCAGCGAGCTGCCCAAGGCGCGCATCTCTACCACATAGCACCCGACGTTGGCCAAATCCCGGGAGATTTCCCATTCCTGTCCCGGGCTGGCGGGTATTTCGAGGCCGCTGCCGGACTGACCAGCAACTTCCCACCCGGCCGATGCCAGCAGTTCGGCGGCGCGCGCGTCGTCGGTGGTTCGCACCAGCACCCGCATCGGCGCGCCCATCCCGGACACCGGCCCGGAGTACATCAGCCGTCCCCGCACCATTACCCCAACCCGGTCGCAAACCTGCTCCACCTCGTTCAGCAGGTGGCTGGCCAGGATGATAGTGCGTCGGCCCCCCTCCTCCGGCTTTCCGGACTTCGCCAAAGTGCGGATTAGTTCGCGCACCTCGATGATGCCCACCGGGTCCAGGCCGTTGGTGGGTTCATCCAGAATAATCAGGGAGGGGTTGCCCAACAGGGTGGCCGCGATTCCAAGACGCTGCTTCATTCCGGTGGAGCAGGCGGCAAACTTGCGATACGCCGCCTGGTCGTCCAGATTCACGGTATCCAGCAGCTCGTCAACCTCGGCGTCGCCGCCGTTCGAGCCATAGATCCCCTGCAAGCATCGCAGGTTGTCCCGGCACGACAGAAAGGGCCAGAACGTGGGGCGCTCAATCAGGGCGCCGGCGCTGCCCAGCGCCTCGCGCAATCCGGCAGGGCCGGAGCGACCCAGCAGCGTGATGCTGCCGGCGGTAGGACGCAAAAACCCGGCCAGCATCGACAGCAGCGTGGTTTTCCCGGACCCATTCGGCCCCAGCAGTCCAAACACCGCCCCCGTCGGTACATCCAGGCTCACGTCGTCTACGGCCAGCACTCTGCCGAACCGTTTGGTAAGCCCGGAAAACGCGACCGCAGAGGCGGCTGCCATATCGTCCATATCATCACGTCGCAAACCGGGCGTCAGGTCAGCACGTCAAAGCCGTAGCCGGCGTGGTTCAGGTTGCCCTCGGCAAAGCGGGACAGGCGCAGCGGGCTGATGTCCATGGTGGTAGCGCTGCCGTAGGCGATGAGCTCAGCCATCAACACGCCCACCATCGGCGACAGCTTGAAGCCGTGGCCGCTGAAACCGCTGCACAGGTACAGACCGTCCACGCCCGCCACCCGATCCATGATGGGATGTGAGTCGGGGGTGTTGGTGTAAAGTCCGGCGTAGCCGGTGGCCAGCTCGGCATCGGCCATGGCCGGAATGCGGCGCGCCAGACGCTGCCAGACATCCTCGATAAACGCCGGACTGGCCCGCTGGGCGAACACTTCCGGGTCGTCCACAACATCGGAGTGGTTGCCGTTGCCCACCAGGGTCAAATCCTGTCCCTCGGGGCGGAAGTAGATGCGGTTGGAGATGTCGGCGCCGCCGGGATGATGGGGCACCTTGTCCAGGGGTCGGCGGAAGTGCAGCACCTCGTGGCGCGTCGCCACCAGCGGAACGTCGATGCCGTGTGCGGCGAGAAACCGGGCCGTCCAGGGGCCGGTGGCGACTACGGCGACCCTGGTGGCAATGCGCTCGCCGTGTACCGTGCGCACTGCCTCAACCCGGCTGCCGTCTCCGCCGGTTTCGATAGCCGAGATCGGAGCTTGCAGGCGGATGTCCACGCCCTCGGCGCGGGCGCGGGTGGCGTAGGCGTAGGCCGTCCCGGATGCGTCGGCGTGGCCGGAATAGGGTTCGTAGGCGATGCCGGCAGCGTCATCCACCGCAAATCCGGGAGCCAGCTCGGCGGCATCGGCGGCGCGGATAATGTCGGTGATGATACCGACGGATTGCTGCATCGCGACGTTGTTACGGAACGATGCGACGTCGTCGGCGCCGGCGAATACCAAGTAGCCGGTGCGGGTATAGCCGCACTCGCCACCGATGATGTCAGCGAAGTTGCGGTAGATTTGCAGGCTACGCCAGGCCATTTCCGCGTTGACCGCGGTGGAATAGTGCATCCTGATGGCGGCGCTGCTGCGCCCGGTGGAGCCGCTGCCCAAGGTGTCGCGTTCCAGCAGCACGATGCGGCGCAACCCGTGCTGGCCCGCGGTTAGCGCCAGGTTGCAAGCGATGCTACAGCCCATCACGCCACCCCCGATGATAACGGCGTCGGCGGTTTCAGCTACGCCGGTCATCAGGGGGACGGCTCTGGCGGGAACAGTTCTTGCAGCAGGTCAATCGTGGCGAAAACGCGGCTCACCGACGAAGTAACTTCGGTCGCAGGAAGGTCGTTCTCGTAGAAATGGGTGTGCAGGCTGCGCGCCAACCCCAAGCCGGCAGTTAGTGTTTGGGCTGCCACTGCATCCTGTTGGTTAACTAAAGCAGTCAGCCGGCCTGCTGCTTGCAGGATGCTACGGTGGCTGGCGATGTGCAGCCCATGGTCGGCGCCAATAATCTTGATGGCCTGTGCATAAGCGCCCCAGGATTTTTCGGCTGCTTGCAGGTAATCCACCTCGGCCAGACTTTTCTGCACGTGTTCCCGGTAGTGCGCCAGGTTGCTGCGGTAGGTAGCCGCCAGCTCGGCGGCGTCAATGGCTGGCGCCTCAATATCAGAACGATTCGACAAGCCAGCGCGGATGGCCTCGGTTACCTGCTCTGGCGCGAAGGATGGGTTAGTCATAGCGTTTGAATGATAGCATGGCCTCACGGGGGATGGTCATTGCCGGCTGCGGGCGCGCCGCACCGAGAACGAGGCGCCCCGCTGCTTTCGCATCCAGCGCAGGAACCCGGCCACCCGGGGGTTGGCCCGCAGCAACTCGATGCTGTGCAATTCCTCCGCCAGGGTCGTTACTGAGAACATGGCGTGCAGCTGCCGGTGGCACGTGGGACACAACCCCACGGTCGGGCCCACGTCAGCGGTTTCGGTCATGCCAATTGTGTCCGGTTCTACGCATCCGGGTCTATGCAGCCGGGTCCGGGCGGTTCGCCGGAAACAATTCGTGGAGCAAGTCAATGGCGGCGGCGACGGTTCCGGCGCTGGCTGCCACTGCGGGCGCCGGGAGGTCATTTTCGTAAAAATGAATGTGCATAGCGCGCGCTGCGACCAAACCATAGGTCAATGCGGCGGCGGTTGCAGCGTCATGCGGGTTAACCAGAGCGGTGAGTTGACCGGAGACTTGCAGGATGCTGCGGTGGCTCGTGATGTGCAGCCCGTGTACCGCTCCAATTATCTTGATGGCCTGAGAGTAGGCTCCCCAGGATTTTTCGGCGGCTTGTCGGTAATCGCCATCAGCCAAACTTTGTTGAACGTGCTGACGGTAGTGATCCAGGTTGCCGAGGTACGTATTAGTCAAATCCGCTGCCTGTCTCGCCTCCACAACAACATCCTCGTGTCGGGACAAGCCGGCGCGGATGGCTTCGGTTACCTGCTGAGGAGAAAAGGATGGGCTAGTAATGGCGTTTGGTGGATTAGTCATAGCGTTTGCATGATAGCATGGCCTCACGGTGGCTGGTCATTGCCGACTGCGGGCGCGGCGCACCGAGAACGAGGCGCCCCGCTGCTTTCGCATCCAGCGCAGGAACCCGGCCACCTGGGGGTTGGCCCGCAGCAACTCGATGCTGTGCAATTCCTCCGCCAGGGTCGTTACTGAGAACATGGCGTGCAGCTGCCGGTGGCACGTGGGACACAACCCCACGGTAGGACCGTGGTTGCCGCCCCTCGCCCGCGGCACCAGATGATGCACCGTGATGCGATCCACCGCCCGCTGGCACAGGGCGCAGCGGTCGTCCAGTGTGGCGCGTGAGCCGGTGGGCGCTGCGGTGGGTGTTTGGCGCAGTGTTCGGCGGGTTGCCTGGGTGTCCGCCGCGCCAGAACCGGCGCGCCCGCGCGAGCGGGTATTGGCGTTGCGCCTAGCCATCGCCGGCCGGTTCCGGGGAGTCCAGGAACCGCCAGCCCGGCAAGTCCACCTGCCACAACGCATCTTCCAGCAGCATCGGGATAACCAGGCCCGACATCAGGCGGCTGCGCTGCACCACCGTCTCGTCGGTTACGCCGAAGGGCAGGAACACGAACGCGTGCACATCGTCCACGTAGCGAGTGGGCGCGGCGGCCAGGTCGGTCAGGTCTTCCAGCGGCCAGAGCCGGAGGACGGTGGTGCGAAAATCGTCCAACAGCGAGGGACGCATGGCATGATTAGCGTCATACGCGGCCCGATAGGCCACCTGCATATCAATGCTGTTGCGCGTGGCCCACACGCCGAGACGCATACCGCGGGTCTCCTTTGACAACATCGCCCAGGCCAGATCCATGTCGCCGTCGCGTATGGACTCGGCGAACAGGCCGGCCCGTTGGCCAACCTCGTCGGGTTCCTGGCTGCGACGATGCCCGGGGATGCGCATACAATTGCTCCGAAGTATGGTTTCTGGACTACCGCCGTGGACCAACGCGGGGAGACGGCAAGACTAATACCCGATGGCGTAGCCGTCGTAGCGGGGGTCGGCGGCGCCGTGGATGGCGCCGGTGTTGGGGTCAATGTGCAAGGCCATCTCCCGTCCGGTTACGCCGTCCCACTCGCCCAGCACCTGCACCGGGTGGCCCATGCTGCGGAGTCGGCGCACGGCGTCAACGTCGAACCGTCCCTCCATGAGCAACCGATTTTCCGCGCTGTGGGGAAGCGTCGACTCGGTTCCGTCCTGAACGTCCTTCCAGCGCGGGGCTTCCACGGCCTCCTGCAGGGTCATGCCATGGTCGATCAGGTTGGTGATGACCTGCATATTGCTCTGCACCTGGCAGTCTGCGCCGGGTGTTCCCAGGGCGTATACTAGCTGGCGACCGGCGCCGTGCCCGTTTTCCGATGCCGGCGCTTCCTGGAACACCATCACCGGGTTCATCGTGTGCCGGACGCGTTTGCCCGGTTGCAGGCAATCCACATGTCCAGGGTCCAGATGCCAGTAGGTCATGCGGTTGTTGAGCAGGATGCCCGTATCGCCGGCGACCAGGGACGAACCCCAACCGCTCTGGATGCTCTGGAGCTGGCAGACGGCGTTGCCGTCGCGGTCGGCGACTACGAAGCAGGTGGTGTCCTCCTGTTCGGTGCGGGGGCCGCGTCGGCCGGCTCCGGAGGCCACAGCCTTGCGGGGCGTCGTCTGGTGGCGCCAGGGATCGCCGGCGGCCACGTTGCTGCCGGCGCGTTCCGGGTCGATGCTGGCGGATCTCTCCCGGGCGTATTCCCGGGCAAGCATACCCTCCAGCGGCACATCGACGTAATCCGGGTCGGCGACGTGGGCCTCCCGGTCGGCGAAGGCCAGCTTCTTGGCTTCCACCATCAGATGGATCGACTCCGCTGAACCAAACCCCAAGGCGGCAATGTCATGGCCGTCAATGATGTTCAGCTCCTGGAGCAGGATGTGTCCGCTGGAGTTGGGCGGAGCCTCGTAGACGGTATAGCCACGATACCGGGCGGCGATCGGTTCCTGCCAACGGGCGTGGCAATCGTCCAGGTCGGCCACGGTGAGCAGCCCGCCCTGCCCCTCGCTGAACCGCACGATAGCCGCACCGATGGAACCCCGGTAGAAGGCATCGCGACCCTCGGCGGCGATGGTGGACAGGGTGCGGGCCAGGTCGGGATTACGCAGGATGTCCCCGGCCGGCAGGGGCGCCCCTGAGCCATCGCGGGTGTAAATCGCCCGGCTGGTGGGAAACTCGCAGAGCAGCCGGTCGCCGGCGATGGCCGCTGCCAGGTAATGCGTAACCGGGAACCCGTCGCTGGCCAGGGCGATGGCCGGCGCTAACACATCGGACAGGGGCAACCTCCCGTGGGCTTCGTGGGTGTCCAGCCAGGCGTTCAGCAGCCCCGGCACCGACACGCTCAGGATGCCCTTCATCGGGACGCCGTCCCGGTAGCGTTCCAGCGTGGCGGCGTAGGGCGCGGCGCCGGTGCCGTTACTAACCCGCAGGCGGTCCTCGCCGGCCAGGTAGGCCATGATGAACCCATCGCCTCCGATGCCGGACATTAGCGGCTCGACAACGCTCAGAGCGGCCGCCGTGGCGATGGCGGCGTCAACCGCGTTGCCACCCTGCTGCAGGATGCTGACGCCAGCCTGGGCCGCGAGAGGGTGGCCGGCGCAGACCATGCCGTTGCGTCCCATCACCACCGGGCGATGGGCGGAATATTGGATGCCGTGGGGTGTTGCAGACATGATGCGATGCGCTCCTGAATGTGAGACGGTTGGTGAGACGGTTCGGGATGCAGTGGCGCAGACCCGCCCCATCTTATCACCGCCGCAAAGCCCTGCCGGGATGGTTGCGGGATGACGCCGCCACGCGCTGCCAGTGGCTTACCGGCGTTGGCGACGGCTAACCGACGACGGTATACCGGGCAAGGCCGGCCGGCGAAAAAACCGCTATGCGGCGCCGATGGAGGCGGCCGAGTGGCGCACGGTGTTCAGCACTTCCCGAGCCACGCCTCCTTTGGAGAAGAAGGCTTCCTGTTCAGCGCCAAACTGGCCGCCGCTGTTGCGCAGGGTAATGAGCAGCGTATCCGTACCGATGCTCAGAATAGACTGCGGTTCGTGAATCACGGTGGAAAGATTGTACGCGCCGCCCAGGTCCAGGGCCGCAAATATGGTGTCATTGACCGTTGCTTCCCTGAATTCGGTTTTGTGCAACAGGGTCTGGTTGAAATTGGCATTGGACAAGTTGGAGTGAGCCAGGGTCGCTTCGTCCAGGATGGTTTTGTAGAAGGTGGAATTAGACAGGTTGGCGTGCTGAATATCGGCCCAGGCCAGGTTCGCCTGTGAGAAATCCGAGAAATAGCAGTAGGTCCCCCGCAGCACCGCCTGCCCCAGGTCGGCGCCCCGCAGATTTATCTGGTTCATGTCAGCCTTGGTCAGGTTGGCGCCCTGGAGCTGGGCGCCGGCCATGTTGCATTCGCGGATGGTGGCGCCTAGCAGGTTGGCGTCGCGCAGGTTGGCGTTCTGGAAGTTGGCGCCGGTCAGGTCGCACATATGCAGGTCGGCGCCCCGCAGGTCAGCGTTGCTGAAGTCAGACCCGCTGAAATCCAGGTTGTCCAGATTGCTCCAGATGAGGTTCGTGCCCTGCAATTGGGAGTGCTTGAAGGACAGAATCGACGCGTCTTTCATCGTCCGCCATTCGTTCCACCCAACCACGTCGGTACGCAGCCGTTTCAACTGACGCCGCACCGACATTCTGCCCCAGAAATCCATAGGTAAACTCCAGTCGAGTTGCGAAACGTAACTGTTCAGTGTTGAGAGAATCCTTTGGGAGACCGTTCGATGTGACTTGCCGTTTCCTGCCTGAATTGGCGCGTCGGACTTGGATGATCACCCTCAGGTCCCCCGAAGTCTGAACAGTTACTGCGAAACCGGCGCTCCGACATCAGCGGAGCAGGCTTAGCCACCACCGCCCTCACCACCGGAGCCTTCTCAAAACCTCTTGACGTTCGCTCATGATGAACTTGTCGAACCACCGGCAACCGTCCAAGGCCCTTCCGACTGCCGTCGCACGGTGGCGACAATATTTTGCGGCCGGCCCGTCCGGGACGAGCCGACCTTTACAAATGCCTTCCCAAAAGCTTCAGCCGCCGGGACGAAGCGGCGCCCGGTTAGTTTCTAGTGGCCGCCGCAGCCGCAACCGCCACCACCGCTGCCGCACCCACAGCCACCACCACCGCTGCCACACCCACAACTGCCGCTGCCGCAACCGCCGCCGGAGTACATCGGGTTGTTGATGACAAACCCAACCCGGCCACCGAACTCTTCAACATAGTCGATGGTGGCTTCTTCAAGGAACGGCGCGCTGTCGGAGTCCAGCAGGAACTCGACGCCGCTCATGCGGAGAACCGTGTCGTCAGCCTGGTGCTCTTTCTCCATGGTCAGCATATATTGCAAACCCTGGCCGGCCGGCATCGCTACTACGCGCAGGGCGGAACCGCTTTCGTCCTCACCCTCCATCACTTCCTTGAGCTTTTCGATAGCCAGACTGGTAACGTTCATATTCGATGCTCCTGATGGCTTTTCGTTACGGGAACACGTTGCCCGGTTCCCTGCGTGATTTGTACTGCCAGACTAACACGCTGCTTGTCAACCCGTCAATTGAACTGCCGTCGGCCGGCGCGCAATTCAGATTGCGATTTTGTTTCGACGAGGGGTCGTCTCGCCAAATACATTCGCTAGCCATAGCTAGCCATTGTTAGCCAGCCATTGCCGGTAACGCGTACCCACTTTAATCTGTCATTGCGCGGAGCGCAGCATTAACCTGTCATTACGAGGAGCGTAGCGACGTGGCAATCTCGATGAGGTTGAACACAGGGCGGCGAACCGCCGTTGCTACGACGACGAGATTGCCACGCTACGCTCGCAATGACAAGGTGGGTACGCTCGTGGCCCGGGTACGCGTGAGCCATTGCCGCCGTTGCGATGAATGCGGGAACGTGGCAAACTCAACTACTACTGCCAGCCGCTGGGTTGCTGCTGACGCAACAAGCCAGCCATCGAGAGGACAACATGAGCCAGCAGCTTCCCCCCGAGGTACTGAACCTCATCGACTCCGCCCTTACCGAAGACCAGGCGTTCAACGACCCGACGACCCAAACTCTGATCCCAACCACCGTGATTGGCAGCGGGATGCTGCGCGCGAAGGCCGACGGCGTGCTGGCCGGCGGCCACGTTGCAGCTGCCGTGTTCCACCGCATTGACCCGCAACTGGAGGTGGAATTGCTGCTGGAAGAGGGCGCGCCGCTGCAGCCCAGACAGGACATCGCCAGTGTGTACGGCCCCGCCGCTTCGATCCTGCGGGCCGAACGCACCGCCCTCAACTTCATCCAGCGCATGAGCGGCATCGCCACGGCCACCAACCACTACGTGCGCGCCGTGGCCGGCACCGATGCCCGCATCGTGGACACCCGCAAAACCGCCCCCGGCCATCGCTACCTGGACAAGTACAGCGTCCGTATGGGCGGCGGGCACAACCACCGTCTGAACCTGGCCGACGGTATCCTCATCAAGGACAACCATCTGGAAGCGCGGGCGTCGCTGGAAGAGCCGTTGGGCGCCGTGGTGCGTCGCGCCATTTCCCTGGCCTCGCACACCATCCGAGTCGAAGTGGAGGTCGAATCGCTGGATCAGGTGATGGAGGCCGTAGACGCCGGCGCCCACATCATCATGCTCGACAACATGGACGTGCCGACGATGCGAGCAGCGGTTGGCATCATCGCTGGCCGGGCATCGATCGAGGCATCCGGCGGCATTACGCTGGCCACCGTCCGCGAGATCGCCGAAACCGGCGTCAACCTCATCAGCGTCGGCGGCTTAACCCACTCACCCGACGCGCTGGACATTTCCCTGGACCTGGAGTTTCCGGGGTAGGGGGTCATCCCCCCAGCAGGGGTTTTTCCCCGCCGAAGAGCTGCGGCCGGGCTGTTATGTGGCCCTTGATACCGTTGGGCGCTTCGGCATTCTCGGCAACTACGTCCAGCGCATTGCCAATCTCGGCGGCCACGGTTCGCACGTAGCCCAACCCGATGACGCTTTCGCCCTCCAGAGCCGGCACCACGGTCACCGATGTAACGAGCCCCATCGCTTTGCCGTCGCCGTCAACCAACCGCGCGCCGTCCAGCGCTTCGGCCACTTCGCCGCCATCGTTCTGAATCTCGAAGCCGTCGTTTTGCGTCTCGAAACGGAGGGCCACCAGATACTTTTGCACCTTCTCGTAAGTGTCCAGGCGGGCGATAACCTCCTGGCCGATGTAGCAGCCCTTGTGAAAGTCGATGGCCCCGATGAGACCGGCCTCCAGCGGGTTATACGTTTCGCTCATCTCGGCGCCGTAGAGGGGTTGTTGACGGGCGATGCGCAGCGCCTCGGCGGTGTCTGCGCTGATTTGCACTGCGCCGGCATCCGCAAGCGCCGCCGCCAGGGATGACGCATCCGCAGGGTCGAGTCCCACCAGATGGAATCCCATTCGTTCCCGCCCAGTGGCCGGGTCTGCCGGCGGCACGATGAGCGACGCGGCGCTGTCGTTCCCACCCACGTTGACCGTGCGCACCGCCGGCGCCGTCAGTTCGGATGCGTCCAGGCCGGTTACTTGTTGGACTACCTGCAAGGCTTCTGGGCCGGTAACCGTCAGCATGGTGGACTGTTCAGAGACATCCTCAACCTCCAGTTCTTCCATGATGGTGTACTTGTCCAGAAACTCGATGACGGCCGGCTGCTGGCCCGGACTGGTGAGCAATAGCTGGTGGTCGCCGCAATGCGCCACGTACACCAGGTCTACGATGCGGCCGCGATCACTGGTCAGCACGGTGGCCTCTACGCTACCCGGCGCAGCATCAGGGTCGATCAGGTTGGTGGACAGGCGGTTGAGCAGGTCACGGGCGTCGTCGCCCACCAACTTAAGGCGGCCCGCCTGGTTGGAGAAAACAGCGGCGCTTTCCACAGCGGCCCGGTATTCTGCGGCCCGGTACTCTGCGGAGATGTGTGAATCGGTGGCAAAGGCGGTCATCTCTAGCCTCCAAAACTTAAAACCCTCTCCCTTCGGGAGAGGGGCCGGGGTGAGGGCGCATCACATACCCTAACTCGGCGACGGCGTTTCCACGGCAACGGCCCCGCTGAATTGCGCTTGCCCTTGAGCATCGTGGGTGTGGTTGGCCAAAGCGATGAGCAGATGCCGATGCGACCGGTCAATAGCTTCCAGAAGTTCTTGCCGGGTATCCCGAAGTTCCTGACGAAATTCTTGCCAAAAACCCCGAAGTTCCTGATGAAATTCTTGCCGAAAGCCCTCAAGTTCCTGATGAAATTCTTGCCGAACGCCCCCAAGTTCCTGATGAAATTCTTGCCGCGTGTCCCGCAGCTCCTGCCGGAGGTCACGCATCGAATCTTCGAGGTTGCTAACCCTGCTGCCGAGCTTGCCCAGCCAAAACAATCCGCCTCCGCCCAGCAACAGGATAGTCAGTATGTTGCCGACTATCGCGGCGATGGCGGATACGTCAAGCGCAACCATCAGGATTCCTCAGGAGCCGTATTCAGCGAGGCTATACGGCGAACGAGGTGCCGCAGCCGCAGGCCTTCTTGGCGTTGGGATTCTCAAAGATGAACCCCTTGCCGTTGAGTCCGTCGGAAAAGTCCAGCTGGGTGCCGACCAGGTAAATGTAGGACTTTTTGTCCACCATCACCTTGACGCCGTATTGCTCGACTATCTTGTCTGAATCGCGCTCCTGGTCGGTGATGGTGAGGTCGTAGGTGAGGCCGGAACAACCACCGCCTTTGACCGCGACCCGCAGGCCGATGTTGCTGCTGAGGCCATCTTTTTCGGCGAAATACTTTATCTTCTCGGCAGCCTTCGGGGAGATCTCAACGGTAAGTTCAACGCCGTTCTGTGTAATAGGCATAAAGGTACAACCTCCAGGTTGGAAGCTTGTGATACCGTAATTCTACGCAAACGCGCCATCGTAGTCAACAACTCCGCACCCGCCCGCATACCAATTTAACCTGGCATCTGTGGCGCGCCGGCTAAAACAACGGCTGCTGCGCTTCCGGAGATGCGGCGGGCTCAATGCGGCTGATGGCGTCGAACCAATCCTCTATAGAGTAGAAGGTGCGGTGGTTGAAGTTGCGTAAAAACGGATGCTCGAGGCCGTTGTCCGACGCGTCGGCGTACATCAGCACCGGGCGGGCCGGCTCAGCGGTGTGTGAGGCATACATCAACTCGGAGTACATGCCGGTGGACAACCGCCCGCCCATCGTGATGCGGTAACCGGCCACGCATTGCGCCTGCTCCACCATGGTCAAATCCCGATGCCGAATCTGGTTTTCCAGGTCGTCCCACACCTCCAGCGCCTCCTGCGGGTCCAGCGTCATCGGGTAGGTGGGCGGGCGGCCCTCGCTGAGCGTGCCGGTCAACGTCAGCGGCCAGCGCGCCTCATGGTCGCAGATGGTTATCTCCGACACATTGTGGGCGACGGCGGCCTGCGCCTTGGCCAGCACCTGCGGCGTGCCCTCGTCCAGGGTCAACGGATCGAAGACGATGAAGCGGCGATGTAATTCTCGGCGGATGTCGTCGATGGTCGCGCGGAGGTCGGCATCGTAGCGCACCGCAGTTATCGGGAAGCTGGAATAGACCAGCGGGTACTGGCGCCGGGCGAAGATGAGGCGGTACAGCATTTCGGCAGGGTGCTTCACGCCGACTACGTAGTGGGGCACGCCGCGCTGTTCGTACAGGTTGCGGGCCAGCAGGTCGGACATGGCGATTTCGGCGGTGCGCCACGCCAGAATCTCGCGGAGACGCAGCCGGAAGTTGGTGTGCTGGTCGGCATCCCGACGCTGCATGGCGGCGTGAATGTCCAGCATATCGTCGACCAGCGTGATGATGCAGTCGGGTCGCCACCGGCGGATGGTTGGCACGTCAATCAGCGAAAACTGCCTCCCGCTGGTGTAGTAGGTCAGATGGGCGGCAATGAGGCTGTGGCGGGGGTCGATGGCCTCCAGCTGCTCGGCGATGCTCAGACCGGCGCGGCGCCAGGACGCCAGCTGGTAGGTGGGCCGGAATGACGCCAGGGCACTGGCCAGGTCGTCGCCCTGTGCGGCAATGGCGTCCTCAACGTTAGCCACCAGCACGTCGCGTGGGTTGGCGGCGGGAGCGTCGGGAAAGTCGCCGTGGGCGCTGAGCCGGTCAATCAGGTTGGCAATTACCACACCCTTGTCCACCCCCGAAGTGCCCGCCAGCAAAGCGCGCATGGGCGTTAGGATTCGGCCTGGACAGGCGGTGCGGGGTTTGCCGAGTTTAGAATGACGATGACCCGCACTTTCTCGTCCGAAGTAAGGGCATCATTGGCGAGCACGGCGGCGATTTGTTCGCGCCGCATTGCTTCGCGGCCCAGCTCTTTACCTTCGGCAACGCCTTCCTCGCGCCATCCTTGGCGGCGCCTCAGTACAACGTCATACAGTGTCATAATTACTCCCACGGTAAACGGTACAGACTAGATGGCGGCTTGGGCAATTATTTATACCGGAGAAGATCAGCCGCTGTTGCCTGCCGATAGTTGCGAAAAATGTCGGCTACGGTATTCCCGCTCCTCTGCTAGAAAACTTGACGCTGTTCGCCACCTGCTCCCGTTGTACCAACGCTTGCGCTGCCATCTTATCAATCACGAGTTTCACTTGGCGATCCAGTACTCTACCCTTACTGTAATCTGCTGGAGCAACAAAATGAACCCGCCCGTCTGATAATAACTTTTGTGCCCTATTGCGTTCCCCATCAGCATACACTGCTATCGAGTAACCTCCCTGGTCCTTGACCAATCTCATGCAGGGCACATCAGTGCTACCATCCCCGATAAAAAGCATCCGTTCAAATGGGACCGGCCGCTTATCATTGGGTAGATAATCGTTAATTTTGGAATCGTCCCAAACCTCATGCTGGCCCTTGTTAATGCGAAAAAGGAACTGCGTCTTGGTCGTATAATTGACCGCCATAGCCGGCCAAATGGCTACACCATTCTGGTCGAACATAAACGAGGATGCGTAAATCCTCTTAAATTTTCCAGCAATTGGAGAACCCAAAATCATCTCACGCAGACCCGACGATATGATGTAGTGTTCAACAGCGACATCACATTGTTCCCCATAATCGGAGATACGGTCGAACCAACCCTTAACGCCGGAGAAAAGGTGTAGTTTCTTTCCGTATTCTGAAAAAGCTTCACGCGTAAATCCCACTTCACCACTATGACGTGCCTCTTCGAGCATCATATACATATAAGTAAGAATGGAATCCGCGTTCTGCGCTTTGCTACGGCAATTTACCTCATTCCAAAAATCGGGACTGGCTATATTTAACTCTGGGATGAAATTGTGCTCCTGCATATTGCCCGGCGCTAGCGTTCCATCAAAATCATAGCAAATAGCGACTATTGGTTTATCCATTCGACCTTTCACAATCACTACACCTCCGTGATAAGCATACTGTTGAATTATATCACACGATTTGACTACAGGCACTGGTGTATCATTTCAACTCAACGCAAAGCCAAGCCTATGGCCTGGCACGCAAAGATCATTTCTGTATGCTAAACTACGCCATCATCCAGTACGGAGTCTCTACTATGACCAGCACTGCCAAAGACCCAATCATCGTCATCGTTCAGCTTACCGGCGGCAACGATTATCTGAACACGGTTATTCCGTACTCCGACGGCCGGTATCACGATAACCGCCCCAGCGTCGGCATTGCGGCGGACGATGTGCTGGCCATTGATAATCAGCTGGGATTCCACCCATCGCTGGTTGAAGTGAAGAATCTGTACGACGCCGGCAAGGTGGCCGTCATCAACGGCATCGGCTATCCGACGCCCAACCGCAGCCACTTCCGCAGCATGGACATCTGGCACACCTGCGAACCGGAGAAGGTGGGCACCGAGGGCTGGCTGGGCCGCGTCATCCGCGACCTCGATCCCAACGCCGAGAACGTGCTGACGGGGGTCAACTTCGGGCGCGGTCTGCCGCGGGCAATGGCCCTCACCGGCGTTCCGGTGGCATCGGTGGCCGTGCTGGAAACCTACGGCGTGCTGACCGGTATCCAGGGCGAGCCGGAACGCGCCAAGGCCCTGGACATTTTCGCCCGAATGTACTCTCCCACGGTGGGCCTGGGCGCAACGATGGATTACCTGGGGCAAACCGGCCTGGACGCACTGCAAGGCGCCGACATCCTCAAAGCCGCCCCTGATATGTACACGTCCAGCGTCGAGTATGCTGACACTTCAATTGCCCAAAACCTGCAGGGCATCGCCAAGGTGCTGACGGCCAACCTGGGCACCCGCGTTTTCTACACCCAGCAGGGCGGATACGACACTCACGCCAGCGAGGCGACGGTGCATCCCAAGCTGCTGGCCGATTTCAGCAGCGCGGTGGGCGACTTTCACGCCGACCTGCGGGAACACGACGTGGCTGACAATGTGGTAATCCTGGCGTTCACCGAGTTTGGACGGCGCGTCAGGGACAATGGCAGCGGCACCGACCACGGCAGCGGTGGCGTGGCGTTTGCCATCGGAGACCCGGTGCGCGGCGGTATGTATGGAGAATATCCGTCGCTGGCCCAAAACGACCTGCTGGAAGGCGACCTGGCCTTCAACACCGACTTTCGCGGCGTCTACGGCACGCTGGTAGAACAGTGGCTCGGCCTGGACGCGAATCCGGTGGTTGGCGGCAACTTCGAGCAGCTGGCGTTTGTGTAGGGGGGCAACAAGATGGTGGGCCACCACACACTAACAACTGAAGAGTGGATTATTCTCCCGGGAACAACCATCGGAGGCCCAGTGGGTACTTTTAGCGCCAACTTCACCATCCGCAACCGGAACGGTGGACAATCCCTCAGACTCCGCGGCGTAGTTGACACTGGCGCATCTTACACCGTCATCCCGGCGCACATCCTCGACCAAATCGGTGTTATCCGTGATTACCAAGAATTCTTCAGCCTTGCCGATAGCTCCGTTCAGGAACTTTTCGTTGGACTCGCTGAAATGGAACTGGCGGGGAAAACTCGACCTGTTGAAGTCGTTTTTGGCTCCTCATCAACCAAGATACTAATTGGCGCAATGGCCCTCGAATCCTTTGCCTTGGCCGCCGACGCAAAGAACCACCGCCTTATACCCGCAGAACTTACGCTGTAGCTGTACTGTAGAGGTGATGTTGTGACCGCAGCACTGCAATTCACCGATGCCGACATCCGGGCCAAAGCGACGGAGCAGTCCTACGAGCGCGGCGTCGAATATTATGATGGCGGGATGGTTGAGGAGGCGGTGCAGCGCGGCAAGCAATTGTTTGCCAAGGTACAGGGCAGCGAATGGGACCCCTACCGGATTTGCGTTACGTTCACCGACTACGATTACACCGCTACGTGCACCTGCCCCTACGACTGGGAAGGCTACTGCAAACACATCGTCGCCACACTGATAACCGTCATAGATGATAGCAGCTCAGTCCCCATCGTCATTCGCGCCCCCATCGCCGACCTGCTCGCCGGGCTGGACGCCGACGCGCTGCGGGCGCTGGTTCACCAACTTATCGAGGCCGATCCTGCGCTGGCGGACATAGTAGATGCGTAGCGCTGTCCAGCGGGGCATGACCCTGCCAGGATCCACCATTGGAAGCAAAGGCGGAGGCAAAGGCGTGGGGACATTCAACGTGCATTTCTCCGTTCGCAGCGCTGACGGCAATCGGAGTTTGGAACTGGTCGGCATGGTCGACACCGGAGCGCTTTATTCCATAATCCCGGCGTCCGTTCTGGATAATCTGGGCATCGCCCGAGACGAGCAGGAACATTTCTACCTCTCCGACGGTTCCGTTGCCGACGGTTCCGTTATTGATATGTCGATTGGTCTCGCGCTCATAGAAATTGATGATCGTAGCAGGACCGTCCATGTCGCCTTCGGGCCCGCTGATGACGTCGTTCTCATTGGCGCTATGACCTTGGAGCGATTCGGTGTGGCTGCAGATCCAGTGCATGAACGACTAGTGCCGGCCAGGGTCACGATGTGATCTGCGGGTTCCTTTAGATGGCTGTCCAGCACAACGATACCCAGCCAGCGATTCCCGGCGCTGCCATTTATGTTGACACCGAGAACCTGCGGGAGCCGGACCTCGCGCAGGATGTTATCGCGCAGACGGTTGCCGACTGGCCGGCCGAATATCCACCGGTGGGCAGCCTGTCGCTTTACGTGCGCGCCGACAAGGTGGCGCTGTGGCGGATGTGGGTTGAGGCAACCTACCCTGAGCTGGCGCGGCGGGTTCGCGGTGTCCAACATTTCAGCCGGGAGATGGCCAAAAACTCTGCCGACCTGGCCATCACCGCCGATGCCATTGGCGATCTGGCAGCGGGTCAGGCGAGCTACATCGCGGTTATCAGCAACGACAGCGATTTCGGCGCCCTGTTCGTCAAGGTGCGCGAGATGGCGTCGGAACGGGGCTGGGATCACTCGCCGTTCCTGTGGGTCACCGCGCCGGCTGGCGGCGGAGTTTCTCCGGAAATCGAACGGTTCATTCCCAACCGTTTTCGCTGGAATCTGACGAACGGGCCACCCACCGAGCCGGCTCCGATTGCAGCAGCCTCGGCCAAGACCCTGGCCCCATCCCACGCCTCTGTCAGCAAACCGACGCAGAAACCCGCGCCAAAGACGCCAAAAGCATCGTCAGCGGATGATGTCAATCCGACTGCAGAAACGGTCGCCGAAGAACTGATCCGCGCCCTTCCCATCGGCAGATTCAAGGTTGCGGAAGCCCAGCAGGTGATCCGGCAGCACTGGCCGAAACACCCTCATGCCGGTGCTCCAGCCTCGTTCGGACAGTATCTACTCAATGAGGTCTGGCCGATATTGGAACGGCGCGGTGTAACGATGCCGCGCAAGACCTCTCCGCGAACCTACGAAATCACCCCCGCCGCCAAAGCGTCCGTTGCGCCATCGGCAAAATCCGCTGACCGTAGCAAAACCGTCGCCAAAGTTGCGCCACCCAGCAATAAACCTGCCGCCGACACTGCCAGCGAACCCAGTCCCGAACAGCTGGCGGCCGAAGTAGCAGAGGGCATCTCCGAGGACGTTTTCAAGGCCGCCGATGCCCAGCAGGCCATCCGTGAGCGTTGGCCCGCCCATGCAACCGCGTCCTACTCCGCGCAACGGTTCGGCATCTGGTTCGCCGAGCATCTGTGGCCCATTATGGAAGCCCAGGGCGTGCAGATTGCCAACGAGAAGCCGCGCCGCTACGAGATGACACCCGACGCGCGGCACCGCCTGGTCAGCCAGGCCACCTACTAGCCAGCCAACTTCCTGGCGAGGACGCCCTTTTTTGCTGACACCATCCGGTTGACACACCGGGGCATCGTAAGAGAACATAAGTTCGTATCAACTGGCGAGTTCAAGTCAACAGCGCCGAACCGGAGGGACGAACTTCATGCTGATCAAACATACTCCCGACCGCTACGAAAAGCTCCACATCCTGGGCGGAATGGCCACCGACGATATCCTCACGGGCGGCAAGGTTACCGCCGGGCCCGACCGCGTCGCCTACTCCGACCCGCGCAAGAACCCAACGGCTGGGGTGTACCGCTCCAGCCTGCCCAACGGCAAGAAAATCAACCTCATGCGCGTGATGTTCACCGACTTCTGCATGATGGATTGCGCGTACTGCCCCAACAGCATTTACGTCTCCCGCAAGCGTTATGCGTTCAAGCGCGAGGAGCTGGCCAGCACCTTCATGGAGCTGCAATCGCGCGGCACGGTGGACGGATTGTTTCTCAGTTCGGGCATCGCCGGCGACGGCTCCAAAACGACCCAAAAACTGGTGGAAGTGGTGGAACTAATCCGCAATAAGCACGGCTTCAAGGGCTACATCCACATGAAAGTGATGCCCGGCGCTAACCGAAACCTGGTGGAGAAAGCCCATCGCCTGGGCAGCCGCCTGTCGGTCAACATCGAAACCCCGGAAGCCGACCTGCTGCGCCGCATCAGCCCTCACAAAGACCTGCAGCAAGACATCCTTGACCCGATGGCGTGGATTGACGAACTCACCCGCGATGCCCGGGGCGGCGCCGTGGGTCAGGCAACGCAATTCGTCGTGGGCGCAGCTGAAGAGTCCGACCGCCAGATTTATCGCCGCGTCGACCAGATGTACACCGACTGGAACCTAAAGCGCGTGTACTATCCGCCCTTCCGTCCGGCGCGGGAAACCCCCATGGAGGAGCATCCGCCGGTGCCGGCCGCCCGGGAGCATCGTCTCTACCAGATGGACTGGCTACGCCGCGTCTATCAGTTTGAGTCAAGCGAGATTGACCTGGCCTTTGACCACGGCGGATTTCTGTCGCTGGAGCAGGATCCCAAGACGGTCATTGCCATGGAGAACCTGGACGCCTTCCCGATGGACCTGAACGCCGTTGGCAAAGACCAGTTGCTGCGTATCCCCGGCATCGGCCCGGTGTCCGCTGAACGGATTTTGCAGAACCGCCGCCAGCACAGCATCGACAACTGGCGCGACCTACAGGCAATGGGCGTGGTGCGGAAGCGAGCCTGGCCGTATGTGGTGTTCCCCGGACAACGACCGCCTTCCGGCAAACAACTGCGCCTGGACCTGTTCGGCGAGGCGCAAGACCGTCGTACCGCCGAGGCCGCCGGATTGACGCTGTCGCCACCAACCTCGCCGCAGCTGGCCGCCGCAATCGACGCTGCGCCACCCGCCGGCGAAACCGCCCACGCCTGCATCCCCGGCAGCAAAGGCGCCATGTGCGCCGGCTGCCCGGTGAACCCGGCCAGCGGGTAACGCTGACTCCTGTTACAATTTTGTCTAACGGGATTGGCGGATGTTGGTTTGCAGGAAAATAGTTACATGGTAGTGGACGAACACATTCAGACAGCACAAGATTTTCTGGCCGCGTCAGAGCGGGGGTTTGCTGCCGGGGATCTGCTGCAAGGGTCGGAGAAACTTTGGGGCGCCGCTGCACACGCTGCCATCGCCCTGGCCCAACAACGTGGCTGGCCGCATCGCAGCCATCGCTCCCAGAAAAACGCCATTGAACGGTTTGCCGAAGAAAACGATGATCCATTGCTGGCGTCGGATTTTGGCGTCGCGGAGAAGTTTCACCGGAATTTCTATCATGACGACATGGAGGACTTCGAGCTGGCCGCTGAACGTCCGAAAGTCCGACGTTTCGTAATGCGGGCGGTGGCGTTGATCGGTTAACGAGCCATGTGCGCCGGCTGCCCGGTGAACACGGCAGGCGGGCTGACTGCCCGGCCACCGATTATTCCGCCTCCAAATCCTCCGATGGAATTTCGTACCAATGGAGTTGCTCGAACTCAATCGGACTCTTCAACTCCCAATCGTACCGCACGCCGGCCACCGCCGCCATCGCCGGCTGGCCGGTGAATCGGGTCATCAGCTCAGCGTTGCGACGGGCGCGCCGGGAATCCCGGCCATTCACCGTGAAAGACGCTTCTACAGCGATATAGCTGTAGTTGTCGGCTTCATCTGCAACTCGCATCATCAGGTCGGCCCGGTGGAAGCTCTGCAACGTACCACGAGGCAGGTCGGACACGTTCTGCCCACGGGTCAGTTCCATGAGGTCGGCTCGAACCAGCGTTTTCTCCAGCTCGAAACCCATCTCACGAGCAATCAGCCCAGCATCGTTGCGAACAATGTCATAGATGATCCTGCCCTTTAACCAGCCCAGGTCATCCTGCATCCGGTCTTGCCTGGCCTCTAGCCGGGCCAGAGCCTCGGCCAGCTGCGCATGGCTGCTGGCCAGCTCAGCCAGGCTGCTGGTCAGCTGCGCATGGCTGCTGGTCAGCTCAGCCAGGCTGCTGGCCATCTCAGCCTGGCTTCGGGCCATCTCAACCTGGTTTTCTTCTATGCGCGCTATGCGCTCAGCAATCTCATTAACGACCTGCGGCAGTTCCAGCAACTCCCGCGTCAACAGACGGGCCCGCACGGCCTCAACCCACTCGGGGTTTTCGTCCAGAACCCGAATCAAATCTTCTATGTTGTTGATCGTGGTCATTACTTTGCCAACCTGAAACGCCATTATACCAGTGGCACGATGACGACCGGAGTGGGGCAAACCTGCCCTGTGGTATGGTTCGAACCCGCTACCGCCAACGATCTGTTCAAAACGCTATTTTGACGAATGCGTCTGCGCCGACGAACTGGCTAGGGAACCCGGAAATGGCGCCCTTACGCTGATGGTTATTGGCATTCATCGCCAGTGAACACCGCTCTGTCAGATCGGTTGCTCCTGGACATCGTTCCCAATAAGTGTCCGTTTTCGTCAAATACCGGAGAGCCTGAATCTCCTGGCACGACATAAGCATCCGTAACGATGACTTCGCCCCAAGTGTCCTTGACAATCCCGGTTTCCATGCGCAGCGCGCCAGGACCATACCCCCAAAAGTAAATTTCTTGGTCCATTTGGGCAGGCGCGGAAGCCCTATAAATGGATTGGAGTGATAAATTACGTAGGACTTGTGGGGAAACGCGTAAACGCGCTCTGTCTATTGAACCGCAGTGTTTAACTATCGTTGCCGGGGTACGGTTTTCAATTCCCGGTAACTCCACCTCTATTGTCTCGCATTCATTTTCGTCCGCAACGACGTGATGTACGGTTAGTATGATGCCCTCTTCGGAATTTATGACGACACCTGTATCCATGTAGCTGGAGGAAAAAATGGAACCTGATAGGCAGAAAACCCGTACAACGTTCCTTCGGACTTGTTCGGCTGACGCCGTCGGATTCCCTTGCAATGGTATTCCATCAAATTCGCAAGTAAACATATTTAACTCTGCAAACATATCCGTTCCGCTAACTCTCCCAGTTACCGAAACAAATTGTCCTTTCGTCATTTGAAGAGCAGCCTTAATGTCTGCGTAGTAGCAGTTTAACTCTTGGAGCGAATAGTCATCTCGCGTTGGGGTAATACTCACGTAGAATTCCTCTACTCGCGATACATAGCCTGAAGTGGACACAGGGGTTTTGCCATTCTCTTGGTACCGCAGTCTGGCATTAGCGCGCACTGGGTTTTGATCATATTCGTCTAGTAGTTCGGCAAGCCCCGTCTTAATGGGCATGGGGATCGGCGTATCAGTTGGGATGGGAGCTTGCGTCGGTGTAGCCAAGGGGGTACGGCTGGGTATTCCAGCAGTCGCGCCATCTCTGTTGAAGGAATCCTCATTTTCATCTGTGGCCGTAATAATAGCCCCAATAATGACCAGAATGACAAACAAGCCTATAACCCCTGCACAGCCAATGCCTGCCCACTTCATAATCCTTCTGCAACCGCCGCCTTTTTGCGTGGGTCGAACAGCGGAGTCCGTGTTTGCAGGGGCGTTAGTTAGAAAAGTTCCACAATATCGGCAGTATGAAGCGCCCTGCGAGATGTCACCGCCGCATTCACTACAATATGCCATCTACAAACTCCCCGTGTCAGAAGGCGAATTGAGCAATAGAGGGATGTACCTTTCCTTGGGAGTCAGGATACAAATCATCCCATGGTGCCGAGATATTGTACAGGACTATGTTGCAGTCTCATCGGATTAGCTCTGCCGCGCTAAATGGGGATGTGATTGGAGATGGCAATCTGTGGGTGCGAACGTAGACCCATCCAGTGGCACGATTACGTGGTCGACGGCATTCAGAACCGTCGGCGACCCATCCTCCCGGTTACACACTACCAGCACCGGGTTCTTAGCGCTGCCGACCACCCGGCTGGTAACACTCCCCATTACCATACGGGAGAACCCGCTGCGTCCATGCGTTGACATCACGATCAACGAACCCGGATGGCGGGCGGCCACGCTGGTGATGACCTCAACGGCGGGGCCTTCCCCAGGTTCGATATGGATGGGAGACGTAACACCCTGTTTTTGCAGCCGCAGCCTTTCTCCCACCAGGTACCCGGCCATGCGGTCGCGCTCAGCGATGGCCAACGACGCCGTGTAACGCTCCTGGCCCGCGCCATCCGGCCAGTCAGGAATCGCGGTGACAGAACGAACCAGACTCATCGGCGCGCCGGTGGTCTGGGCCATCAATCGTGCCACCGGCAACGCCTGTGCCGACGACTCAGAGCCGTTGAGTGGAACGATTATGTGTTTGTACAGTGCCATCGTCCTAACTCCTTGCCCAACTTGGTCAGATGGTTCACTCTGCAACAGCCGACGCGTCCTCTGCATTACGATACACTATAATCAGTATTCCTAACATAAATATAACACAAGCGATTGGAGACGGCAATATGTGGGTCCGCTGAGCAAAGCGATGTGGCAATCCCGACCGGGGCATTACGAGCATCGCCGCAATGCGTTTCCGGGTTCCGGCCGGCGGCGCAATGCCGGTTGGGCCCCGGTTAAGTTGGGCGAATCTGTCCGTCGTCGCCGGCGGTGAGCAGAGCGGCAAACTTATAGCCGCGCTGGCGGATGGCCGCGCTGCCGCCTTCGTTGCGGTCCAGCACGGCCAGCACCAGCCCCACCGTGCAGCCGGCCGACTCTGCGGCGGCGATGGCGTGGAACAACGACCCGCCCGTGGTGCAGGTGTCATCCACGATGGCAACACGGGTTCCCTCGGTGAGCGGGCCTTCGATCAGTTGGGAAGTTCCGTGCTCCTTGGCCTCTTTGCGCACGATGAACGCCGGCACGGGTGTGCCCTGCTGCCAGGACGCCGCCGCAACGGCGGTAACGATGGGATCGGCGCCCAGAGTCGGGCCGCCGATGGCGCTGACACCGGCATCCCCCAGCAACGGGAGCAGCGATTTGCCCAGCAGGTAAGCGCCTTCGGGATCCAGACTGAGCAGCCGCCCGTCAAAGTAGTAAGAGCTGTGGCGGCCCGACGACAGCGTGAAATCGCCGTACCGGATGGCGCCGCGCTCCAGGGCCAGCGCCAGCAATCGGTCGATGGCCGGCCTGCTATTGAGGGTCATGTCCCGCTCCATAATGGTCTGATTATCCGACTCCCGCCCGGCGTCGGCCTGATACAAACCCCGCTCCCGGATGTAGGCCGCCACGGAGTCAGGAACCTGGTAGCGCACCGACCCACACTGCGACATCAACCGGCGGAGTTCCGAAGCGCTGAAGTTCACCCGCGGGCCAGGCACCGTCAACACCGCACCGGCCGCAGTTGCCGTCGGGTACTGCTGCGCCATCAGGCCGACCGGATTCGCTGGGCCGCCGGGACGTTCAACGATTGCCAGCCGGCACAGCTCCAGGATGATTTCCGGTTCCTTCCAGCGACGGAACTGAGTCAGCACGTCTGAACCAACGATGAAGTAAAGCTCGACATCCTGCGGGTATTCGGCGCGCAACTCACGCAGGGTATCCACCGTGTACGAGGGCCCGGTACGGCGCAACTCGCAGTCCGAGATGCAGAAATCGGCATGGTCGGCAATCGCCAGGGCCACCATATCGCGGCGCTGGTGCGCCGGTGTAATGTACTGCCCAGATTTCAGCCAAGGCTCGCCGGCCGGCAGGAACAGCACGGATTCCAGTTTCAGCGCCGCCCGGACGGTTTCGGCAATTAGCAGATGGCCCAGGTGCGGCGGGTCGAAAGTGCCGCCTAAAATACCGATGCGCCGGTTAGGGGGGCGGTCAGCAGCAACCATTCTACAACCACTCCGGCCTAGAACCACTCCAGCTCTGCTTTACCAATGCGTATGGTATCACCCGCTTCGATGCCGGCCTCTTCGAGTTTTTTGGCGATGCCGATGCGGGTCATCTCGCGCCACAACTGCAACAGCACGCGGTAATCACGCATATCAGCGCGGGCCGTTAGCCGTTCCAGGCGCTCGGACTCCACAACGTAAACGTCGCCGTCCAGGTAAAAGCCCAGCGGAGGGAGGCGCTGCCGGCCCTGTTGAACCGGCGGCGTCGGGGCGTCATCATCCACCACATCGGCGCCATCGTCCAGCGCCACTTCTTTGGTCGTGGTGGCCAGCACACTGGCCAGATGGCTCAGCAAGCCGTCGACACCTTCACCCGACACGGCTGAGATGAAATGTATTATCGGCGAAACCTCGCCTGGCACTCCACTGTACTCATCAGCGTCCATCGCCCGTCGCAGCTCTTCCTCGATGACATCCTGCAGCTCGCGCGTCTCTGTGGTGTCCAGCTTGTTGACAGCTACCAACTGCGGTTTAGCGGCCAACATTGGGCTGAACTCTCGCAACTCACGATTCAGCATCCGGAAGTCGCCCACCGGGTCGTCTGATAAACCGTCGATAACGTGTACATAGACCCGGGCGCGTTCCGCGTGCCTCAGGAACTCGTGCCCCAGGCCAACACCGCGATGGGCGCCTTCCAACAATCCCGGAACCTCCATCATCACGAAATCCTGCCCATCATGAGTCACCACGCCCAAGACCGGCTCGATGGTGGTAAATGGATAGTCCGCCACCCTGGGTTTGGCCGCCGAGCAACGGGAGATTAGAGTGGACTTGCCCGCATTGGGTTTGGCCAGCAGCCCTACGTCAGCCAGCAGCTTCAGCTCCAGCCACAGCACGGTGAATTCACCCTTGGCGCCAGCCTGCGACAGCATCGGCTCCTGGTTGGTGGATGACACGAACCGCGCGTTGCCCCAACCGCCATCGCCGGCCTTGGCAATCAGCAGCGGAGTATCGTCAACAATATCGGCCACGAAATCCTTGCTATCGTCCCGGTTCAGCTTCCAGACCACAGTACCGATGGGCACCTTGATATGTCTGTCCTTCCCGTTGGCTCCCCGCTGGTCCTTCCCCTTGCCGTGGCCGCCGCGTTCCAGGTAGAAGGTGCTGTTGAACTTCAAGTGAACCATCGTATTGATGGAATCATCGCCCACCAGGTAGGCATTTCCGCCGTCGCCGCCGTCGCCGCCATCGGGCCCGCCGTGCGGCACGTATTTCAACCGCAGGAAACTCACGCAGCCGTTGCCACCGTCCCCGGCTTTAACGTTAATTCTGACTGTATCAATCATGGAAAGATGAATGAATGGTTAAATAGTAACAGTAATAAGGGCGTCCACAGGGGGTATACCAAGCGTGTTTCTGAGTGGTGCGCCGTTCACAACGAGTGAATTGTATCATGTACAACGTGGGCAGCGTGCGGACAACTTGAGGTTTGGACATGGGACTAAGGGAGTGTCAACGCGATAGGCCGGTATATGAACGAATTTGCCGGCAATACCGCCGGATTATAGACTGGTAGATGGGGTTATGAACGGGTTGTCAACGTCAAGATAGGTTGATAGTGAGATGATGCGGGTGTTCCCGATCTCGCCAAGCGCCAGCATTGCCCGGTCTCCAGTTACGATAACCTCCGTATCAGCAGACAACGCGCATTCCAGAACGCGATTGTCCGGCTCATCGGCAAGGACGGCCAGGGTTTCGGTTGGGAAGATGAGACGACCGTTATCTTCAAGCCATCTCATGGCTCCTTTCAATTCGGAACTGCTCCATCTAAACTTGTTGGTAAGAACCCTGAGGAGCTCTTCAACGATGAGTTGGGATATGAACAGATGGTCGATGCCCGCGGCGATTTTGGCTAAAGCTTGACCGGCACGCCCCTCTGTTTTTGTGAAGCCGGACACAAACACGTTGGTGTCAAAGACTACGTTCAAGATTCCAGATATCGGAAGACGTCTTCTTCGGTATAGAGGCCGAGCGCTTCCGCACGTTTGCTACCGTAGCGTTGTATGCGTTTTAGGTCCTTGCGGGCGCGTTCCTCTCGTACTTTCCATAGTGCTTCTACGATGAACTCTTCCGGCGTTTTGCCTTCCCGCTCGGCATACCGCTTGATGCTGTGAGCGAGGTTGGCCCGCAGGGAGATGGTTAATTGCACGTTCTCGGTAGTTGTCATAGCCGGAACCCCTTGCCAAACCTCGTTGCTCTTACCTGCTGATATTGACCTGCTCATTGTACCAGTCCAGGATGCCGCTGCCGGTCCAGAAGGTAACATCGTCCTGCTGGGTTACGTGCTCCAGCAGCCGACGAAAGTGTCCAATGCGGTGAGACGCTCCGGTGATATACGGGTGCAGGGATATGGCCATCACGCGGGCGCTTTCCGCGCCTTCTTCCAGCAGCGTTTCCAGCGAGTCTTTGGCGCGACGATACAGCTCCGGCGCCGAATGGTGTTGCACCAGGTAGATGGGTATGTCGTTCAACTCGACGGTGTAAGGCAGGGCAACCAGCCGCCCGTTCTTGACCCGCATCTCGTAGGGTTGGTCGTCGTTGACCCAGTCAGCCACGTACTCGATGCCCTCTGCGGCCAGAATGTCGGGCGTGTCGAAGGTTTCAGCGAGACCGGGCCCCATCCAGCCGCGGGGCGCGCTGCCGCTGAACTCGCGAATCACGTCGATGGTCTTGCGGATGGTGGCGCGCTCGTCCGGTTCCCGGTGCAAAACCTGCTGGATGTAGCCGTGGCCCAGCAGCTCCCACTGGCGGTCGAGACAGGACTGCACGAGCTCTGGGTAATGCTCGCAGACGGCGGCGTTCAGGCTGATGGTGCAGGGCAGGCCAAAATCGCTCAACGCCCGTTGCAGCCGCCAGAAGCCGACCCGCATCCCGTAGTCGAACCACGAGTAGTTGGGAATGTCCGGCGACACCGCGGCGCCCTGGGGTGAAGGCAGCACCGTGCGCGCCATCGGCTGGCCGATGTCCCACTCCTCCACGTTGATGATGAACCAGATGGCAACCCTGGCGCCATCGGGCAACCGTAGGGTTGGTCGCCGGAAGATTTCAGAAAACTCGGCACGCGGGTTGGGCATCGGACCATCCTCCGGCGAAACGACTGGCGACGGTATTAATTCCCGGTACTAAACCGGCGTTGGGTTTACAGGCCCAGCGAATTGAGGCCGAGACGGGCCAGGTCTTCGTCTTCCTGGGCGCTCAAACCGCTGACGCCGATGGCTCCCAGCACCTGGTCGGTGGCCGGGTCGCGCACCACCACCGCACCCTGGACGGCAACCAGCGCCGGGTCGCCAAAGTCGGCGATGTTGCGGTTTTCGTTCTTGAGGCGCTGGGCGTATGCGTCGGAGTCGGAGCCGGACATTGCGGAAGTGTAGGCCTTGCTGACGGCCATGCGCTGGGGCAGGGCGCGGCAGTTGTCCATGCGGGCGTAGTTCAGCATCTTGCCGCCGTCATCCACAATAGCGATGGCCAGCGGGCGGTCGGGTTCCTGCATTGCCTTGTCGAGCATGGCGTTCATGGCGTTGCGAACCTGGGACAGGCTGAGGGTGGGCTTCTGGTACATGGTGGACCTCCAAAAGTGGTGGCAAAAGTGGTCGCAGTGATAAATTGCGTTGCGAATAATTGGCCGCATTCTACATTGGCCCACGCCGGCGGGCAACGGCCCCGGCCGGAGCGGGGGCACGGACAGGGCGGGTGTAATTGTTCAGAGTTGAGGGGAGGAGAGCAGTTGCTGGCAGGCGGCGAGGGGATTCAGTCCTTGGGCGCGCCAGGTGCCGAAGAGGGAAGCCAGGGTCATCTTGCTGCTGCTGCCCCGTTCCGACCGGGTGCCGCCGCTGACCTTGCGGCTGATGACCAGATGGCGCAGGCGGCGTTCGGCGGCGTTGTTGTCCGATGGCACTTGGGGCACCGCCACGAAGACGAACAGTTCCCCGATGTGGCGCTCGATGCGTCGGCACAGTTTGGCCTGAGCCGCTGACGAGTCGTCCGAGAAAGGCTGGCAGATGGCCAGCAGCTGCCGTTCCAGAACCAGTTGGGCGGTGCGCCGCCGCTTGGTCTGGGGATGGGTGCTGGCTTTGGCCCGGTCGTAAATCTCGTGGACGGCGTCGGCCCACTGCGCCAGCTTTTGGTCCTTCGGGTAGAGAGCCTTCAGGTCGTGGATGTCCCGCAGCAGATGAACCCAGCAGCGCTGTTTGGGGCCGTCGTAATGGTGGTAGGCGGCGTAGAAATCGCTGACCAGCACACCGGAGAAGGTGTCGCCCAGAGACTCATCCACAACTTCCTTGTTGCGACCCCGCCGCAGGAAATAGCGTTGGGTGGGTGTGCTGAAGGTCCACACGTAGCCGTTGTGGCCGTCCTCACGCCAGCCGGTCTCATCTGCATGGACCACTGGGCTGGCGCGGATGCGGTCCACAATCCCCGCCACCACCAGTTGGGCCTGTTGCGCGGTCTGGTGAATGGCGCTGTGGATGCGGTCGGGGTGGACACGTGGTAGCATATATTGGATGCTCGTGGTCTGGGGACGAGTTTGTGTCTCGGAACCATTATCCCAAGAAGCACAGGAGCACGCCGTTCTCCATTCGGAACACCCCGCCACGCTTTTTCGGTCGGTGGCTCCGGGCAAATAAGGAGAGGTTTCTATGGTGTCACGAAATGCAATGGAAGTGCTGTCTGAACGTGCAGCCCGGTTGCTGGAACAAAACACTTTGACGACTGAAGAAGCTACCAAGCACGCTTTGGTGCTGCCATTTATTCAAGCTCTGGGATACGACGTCTTCAACCCCATGGAAGTCGTTCCGGAATACACTGCCGACTTCGGGTTGAAACAAGGAGAAAAAGTCGACTACGCATCATCAGAGAAGATAATGACGGCGAACCTGCAATGCTAATTGAATGCAAGAAGGTTTCCGATCCGCTGAATGTTTCCAATGTGTCGCAGTTGAGTCGGTACTTCAGCCAGACGCCGGCCCACATCGGCATTCTTACCAATGGCATCGCCTATAAATTTTTCAGCGACCTCGACGCTGAGAATGTAATGGACATTGGTCCTTTCCTTGAAATTGACGTCACCAATCTTGACACGCGGGACATAAACGCTCTCAACCACTTTGCCAAGCACACGTTCGATATCGACGAGGCACGGAGTGCTGCTTCGAATATGAAGCACATCCACGGGATGAAAAGTTACCTGACACAGGCATACATCCAACCCGACCCCGATTTCGTGCGCCTGTTGGCGCGGAAAGTTTACGCTGGCAGTATCACGCAAACTCGTTTTGAGCATTTTGAGGGCCTGGTGAAGTTGGCCTTCCAGGGCTTCATCAACGACCGTATCAATAGCACTCTTCAACGAGCTTCCGACATCGCAAACACAGTGACCGACGACGACGACGATTTGGCACCGGGTCCAGATAGTGATTTCACGGTTGGCGAACCTGCCGACGACCCAGTATTTGGTCAGAGATCCATCGTAACGACGGTTGAAGAGGTCCAAGGATGCGAGTTGGTGAAGACATTGTTGGAAAACATGGTGGACGCGTCCAGGATTACCATGCGTGACACGCAAAGCTACTGTGGCGTTTTGTTGGACGATAACAACCGAAAGACCATCTGCCGTTTGCGATTCAATGCTGCCTCCGTCAAATACTTGGTGTTGCTTGACGACGACCGGCATGAGACTCGTTACCAACTGGATGCAATAGCCGACATCACAAATTACGCCGAAGAAATCCGAGCCGCGGTACAGCGGCACCTGTAACTGTTCACGTTTGAGGGGACCAGACCAGTTTGCAAAACATATTCTGTGCTTGGCCACCCGTCCAAAACCAGTCGGAAAGGCCGGCGGTCCCCTCAAGTCTGAATTGTTACGGGCGGGTTTTTGCGTTGCTGGTTTGGTGTGGGGTGCGCTATACTCGCTCCGGCTTGCAGCGCTTGGATGCTTTGCCCGGGAGGGTGGTTTATGGACATGGGGTTGAGCGAGGTTCAGCAGATGCTGAAAAACTCGGCGCGGGAGTTTCTGTCGCAGGAATGCCCGCTCACGCTGGTGCGCGAGATGGAAGACGACCCGCAGGGCTTCACCGATGACCTTTGGCGTCAGGTGAGCAGTCTGGGTTGGACCGGTATTCCCTTTCCGGAGCAGTACGGCGGCACCGGCGGCTCCTTTCTCGACTTGGCCGTGCTGGTGGAGGAGATGGGCCGCGCCCTGCTGCCCGCTCCCTACTTCGCCACGGTCGTGCTCGGCGGACTCACCGTGCTGGACGCCGGCAGCGATGAACAGAAGCGCGACATCCTGACCGGCGTTTGCGCCGGCACGGTTCGCCTTACGCTGGCGCTGACCGAACCCTCGGCCACCACCGAGGCCTGGGGGGTGGAAACCGCGTACCGCAGCGGATTCGCCCACACTATCACCGGAACCAAGTTGTTCGTACCTGATGCCCATGCTGCGGACATTATTATTGTGGCCGCCCGCCCTGAAACCGGAGCCAGCGACAACCCGGAAGATGACGTTACGCTATTCTTGGTGCCGTCCGATACCGCTGGGGTTGCCATCGAGCAGGTCAAGACCATCGGCAACGAACGCCTTTGCGAAGTGCGACTGGATAATGTGTCCGTGCCGGATGATGCCGTGCTCGGGAACGTCGGCGGTGGCTGGCCGGTCATCGAGCGCGCACTGGCCCGCGCAACTGCGGCCCACTGTGTCCAGATGGTGGGCGGCGCAGACGCCGTGGTGGATATGACGGTGGAATACGTCAAGCAACGCACCCAGTTTGGCCGCCCCGTCGGCAGCTTCCAGGCCGTGCAGCACCATTGCTCCAACATGGCCACCGATGTGGAGGGCGCGCGACACATCGCTTATCAGGCGGCGTGGGCCATCTCGGAGGGTCAGCCGGCCCGCCGCGAGGTGGCTATGGCGAAAGTGTGGTGCAGCGGCGCCTACCAGCGGGTCTCCTCTCTGGGCCACCAGTGCCACGGCGCCATCGGCTTCACCCAGGAACACAACCTGCAACTGTACACCCGACGCGCCAAGGTGCAGGAGCTTTCCTACGGCAACAGCCACGACCACAAAGAGATCGCATTGCAGGAAATTGAAGCAGCCTAGCGGTTGCCGGCGGCGCAAACCCTTCGCTACTACGACGTTCACCCTCACCCTGGCCCTCTCCCATCGAGGGAGAGGGGGATCAAGGAGTTTCACCGATGACGATGACCCCGGCGCGCAGTTCACCGTTTGCCGAGATGGCCCGCGACCCGCTGCATCCCGATGTGATTTATCGGGACCAGCGGTGCTTTGTGATACGGGACATTGATCCGAAAGCGCCCGTCCACTTGTTGCTAATCCCCAATATGCCCATCAACGGCCTGGCCTATGTTGGGCCCGGGCAGGTGCCGATTATGGGGCATTTGTTTGTAGTGGCCGAAGAGATGGCGCGCCGCGAGGGTGTCGCGCTCAGCGGCTACCGCCTGGTCATCAACAACGGGCCCGATGCCGGCCAAACCATCGCTTGGCCCCACGTCCACCTGCTGGGTGGCCGCGCGCTGGGAGACATGGGCTAGTGAGCGCCGAGATTACGGTTCCCGGCGCGGTGGTGGATCGCATCCGGCGCCGGATGAATCGGCTGCCCCCGGCGTTGTGTGACCATTGCAAACGGGTGGAGCAGATTGCCCGGGAGCTGGCGGGGCGCCACGGGATTGACCCGGAGCCGGTGGGCGTGGCGGCCCTGGCTCACGACGCCGCCAAGCATTTCAGCGGTACTGAGCTGCTGCTGCGGGTGGAGGAGTATGACCTGCCGCTGAGCGACTTTGAGCGGCGCAACCCGGCCATTCTGCACGGGCCAATCGGGGCGGAGATGCTGCGGCGGGAAGACCGTCTCAACGAGCCGTCGCTTTACGACGCCATCTATTGGCACACCACCGGCAATCCGTCCGGCGGCGATGCACTGGGGCACGTAGTGTTTCTGGCTGACAAGCTGGATCCCATCAAGCTGGCGCAGTATCCTTGGCAAGCCGAGTTGCGGGAGTTGGCCGAACAGGACCCGTCCGCGGCAATGACCATGTTCCTGTCCCGGAACGTGGCGCGGCTGCTGGAGGATGGCAAGGCGGTGCATCCGGCGGCGATTGAAGCGTGGAATGCGTTGCTGCTGGAAAACACATCAGCCCCGACAGTATAATTGTGGTTTAATTAAGAGGGGAGGCTAATCATGGAATACGAAGTTGTCGTCTGGCTAGATGACCTGTCCGATGGTTCCACCTGCTACGCCGCAGTCTGCCCCGCCATCGCCCATGCCCATGGACAGGGAGACACCGAGGAAGAAGCCCTGGCCGAAGCTGCGGATACAATGGCTGTTTTTCTGGAAAAAATGCCAGGTAGAGTAAAAACTGGGCAGACGGCCCAAGATGAAATGGCTGAGCTAGTGGCGGAACTAACCGCTGAAAGTATTACGCATTGGTTCCGTCAGGTTGCGCCTTGCCGGACTACAGTGCCTGCGTAACGATGGTCAGAATCGCCAATGTCAGAACCAGAGACCTGCTTCGCTTGCTCCGCAGAATGAGATTCAGCCAGGACAATCGTGACCACGCTTATTTTTACCACGAATGGTTGATTTCATCAGGCTCCCGACTGTGGACCAGAGTCTCTCACGGCGATAAAGACATTGGCGCTACTCTGATGGGAGAAATCGCGATCAATCAGCTTAAAATGAACAGCGCTGACGAATTTCGGGCCGCAATATCCGGCGACATTCCGCGCCGCTACCTTGACCCAAATGTGCCCTGGGATGGGCAGCCGCTCGATTAATGGACGTTATGACCGCCAACCTTGAAATAAGCCCCGAAGCCGCCCAGTTTATCCGCGCCCGCGGCGGCCGGGCCGTGGTGGACCTACTCTGCTGGCAAAGTTGAACCGGCCAGGCGGTGGAGGTATCGGTCGATACCAAAATGCGACGGCGCAACCTGGATGCTTACGGCAGCGCCCGCTGGGAAGACATCGAGCTACTGCTGGCCCCCGGCATAGCGGAGTTTGCCGAAGGGGTGGCCCTGTCTACCAGTCGCTTCCTCTGGACCAAAAACCTGAAGGCAACCATTACCCTGCCCGACGGGGTTACGCTGGGCCGTCGGGCATCGCTGGTCTAGTCGCGGGACGGCAGCAGGGCGGCAACGGGGCAAACAAAGCCGGTCAGATAATCCCCGCCGGATACGGTGTCAGTGTCGGTAAGGATTTGGGGTGGAGCGTTGAGGGTGTGGATGGTAAGGGTGCGGGCGGTGTAGCTGATTACCCAGACGGCTTTACTTCCAGAGGCCAGGTACTCGCCAATTTTCTGCAGGATTGCAGGCACGGTGTTGCTTGGAGAGATTATTTCCACCGCCAAGTCTGGGGATCCATCGTAGAGCATACCGAACAAATCGGGTTGCGTGGCCCGCTCCGCCGAGAGAAAGGACACGTCAGGCATTCGTGAGGAGGCCGGCGAGTCCGAGACAGTGACGAACGCGCGGTTGCTGCCGTACACCTTGCCCAGCTGGTTGGGATAAACGTGATTACCCAAGGTAATGATGACTAACGCAACTGTTTCTTCATGCTCATCGGACGCTCCCATCTGTTCAACCAATACTCCTTCGACCAGCTCGTAGCGGGGGTACTCCGGCAGAGCGGCAAACTCCTCCAGCGTAACCGGCGGAGCGGCGGTAGGGTTGCGGGTGGTCATGGGAAACCTCCAGCGCGGGAAAGTGCGGGACTGCGGCGCCAGCGCCGTTAGCGAGCGTAGCGAAAACCGCCCTCCGGGGTGCGGGCGCAGTTGAGGCGGCGGTTCAAATGCAGACCTTCCAGGACGAATTCGACGGCTGAGGCGACCACCTCGGGACGCCGGTCGCCGCTGGTCAGGCTTTCCACCGCGGCGGTCAGTCCATCGACGCGGGCGAGCGCGTCCACGTAGGCGGTGGCGGGAACGTCGCTGCCGGTTTCCACCGCGTTGCCCAAGTCGAACGACGTCACGATGTCGTCCAGCGCGTCCACATCGCAGTGGCGGCCAAAGATGGCCAGTGTTGCCCGTTTCGTCAGGTCGTCCACCAGGCGGTCTTCGCGCCCCTCGCCGAAGGTTTCCAGCTCAATCTTACCGCCCAGGGACGCAATCAGGTAGGGTAGGTCGCTGACGCGCGGGCAGGCAATGGGTTCGTCCAGGCGGATGCTGCGGCGGAAGGCGTTGCTGATGAGCGTCTCATAGTCGGAGATGGAAACGCGCACGCTAACGCCGGAGCGCTGGTTGATTTCGTTGCTGCCACGGGCGCGGGCGGTTACCTCGGCCACGATTTCGGTCATATAGGCCGGCACCACCACCTTGTCCTCGTCGGGGAACCGGTTGCGTTCCTGCTCCATGATGGCGATTTCTTCCTCGATGGAGCGGGGGTAGTGGGTGTGAATTTGCGCGCCGTAGCGGTCTTTCAGCGGCGTGACGATGCGACCGCGGTTGGTGTAGTCCTCGGGGTTGGCGGTGGCCACCACCAGCACGTCCAGCGGCAACCGGATACGATAGCCTTTAATCTGCACGTCCCGCTCTTCCATCAGGTTAAAGAGACCTACCTGAATGCGCTCGGCCAGGTCGGGCAGCTCGTTGATGCAGAAGATGCCCCGGTTGGTGCGGGGAACCAGACCGTAGTGGATGGCAGTCTCGTCGGACAGATGGCGACCCTCGGCAACCTTGATGGGGTCAATCTCGCCGATGAGGTCGGCGATGGAGATGTCGGGCGTGGCCAGCTTTTCGGAGTAGCGCAGGTCGCGGCCAATCCAGGCGATTGGCGTGTCATCGCCCTGCTCGGCAACCATTTGACTTGCGTCGGGGCTGATGGGGTTGAACGGGTCGTCGTTCAGCTCGCTGCCCTCGATGATGGGGATGAACTCGTCCAGCAGGTTCACCATCGCGCGAATCAGGCGGGTTTTGGCCTGTCCCCGCTCGCCAAGCAGGATGACGTCCTGCCCGGCCAGCAGGGCATTCTCCAGCTGCGGAATGACGGTCTGGTCGAAGCCAATGATGCCGGGGAATACGGGTTCCTCAGCGCGGAGCCTGGCAATCAGGTTGCGGCGAATTTCCGCGCGCACGGATTCTGACTGGTAGCCGCTGGCGCGGAGTTCGCCGAGGGTTGCGGGACGGGCGCTAGTGGACATTGGGTACATCCTTCCTTGAGGCGGTTAGGGTCAGGCTTTGAGGTGGATAGGGTCAGGGGGACTGGATTTCGCAGGAACAGCAGCAGTATATCAAAACGTCGCCGCTGGCCTGTCGAGTTGGCGGCGTGCGGTTCGGCGGTGCCCAGCGCTGGGCGAGCGCCTGGGGAAGTTGAACGTGGGCGTAGCAACAAGAGGGCGGATCACCAAGCAGCAGGGCAGCCCCGCTTGCGCGAGACCACCCTCCCATACAAGTTAGCTGCCGGTACGAGTCAGCTGCCGGTCAGCTGGCTAACCAGTGGTTATCCGGCGTCGCCGGCGGGCGTGTTCGACGGAACTATGAGCATACTACGCTGCGTGGCGTCGTCTCCATCGTCGTAGTCCCGATGGTCGTAGTCCCGATGGTCGCCGTCCCCGTGGCGTCCACGTTTGCCGAACATTCCGCGGTCGTGTTCGGGCAGGGATTCGGGGCGATCGGCGTGCCAGGCGATGATGGCGTCGGCCTGGTCCTGGGTCAGCTGCTCGTTTGCGACGGCATGGTCGAGCATCTTGGTGAGACGGTCGGTGTCAGCCGTAGCCGCTGCGAAGAAGGCGATGAAGCCGGCGTCTGCGGGACGGGCGGCGAACCAGGCACTGGCGGCTTCGCCCTGTTCTTCAGTCAAGTCGCCGTCTTCCACCAGCGTGGCGATACGGGCGTCGAAATGTTCGGTGGCCAATTCGTGCTGAGCCGTGGCGAAGGCGTTGCTGACGGTTTCCGGTTCGATGCCGAGAATTTCGGCGACGCGCGCGATGAATTGTTCCTGACTGGCGTGATGGGTTCCGCTCGCCGGGTGAGTCTTCATTGCTGGCGACGTATTCCCGTAGAAGTGTCGCTGGGGCGACCCTGCTGCGAATACGGCGCCGGCTGTTAACCCCACCGCCATGAGGGCAGCTGCGGCTGTAACTACGAGCCAGCGCTTGCGGATGGTGCGAATTCTGTTGAACATCTTGTGTTCCTGTGTCCCGCCTGTTGGTGTCGGCGGCTATTTAGATGAGCCCAGCATACCCGGCACGTGTAAAGGAATTATGAAGGCTCATGCGTACCAACTTCGTCATTGCGAGCGTAGCATGGCAATCCCGTCGCCGTAGGAACGGCGGTGTGTCGACGTGTCTTCAGCCTCATCGGGATTGCCACGTCCCTCGACGAGCTCGGGATGAGCGGGCGCTCCTCGCAATGACAGATTACAGCCAGCGGGTACGTGTGAGATTATGGCGTGAGATTAAGAAGGACGGCAAGGAATACGCCCGGCGTTTGAGTGTGCTAACATTTCGATCAGGAAGTGGGTGTAAACGATGTTCAGACTTATTCTGTCAATCATGATGATGTTCCCGACGTTGGCGCCCCGCAGCATCAAGTTTGCGCGCGGTATTTACCGGTTGCATTTTGATTCCCGGGTGAACATCATTCTCAAATTGCTGGTGCCGGCGGCAATCCTCTACGTCCTGTCGCCGCTGGACTTGATCAGGGACTGGAAACCGTTCGGACTGGGACACGCGGACGACATCATCATATTCGGCATCGCGGTGTGGCTGTTCTGGATTCTGTGCCCCCTGGCCGCGGTGAGAGAGCACATGGGCGAACCGCCGCCGCCCCGTCCGGAAGACCGCGACCCGGACGGCGTGGTTGATGGTCAGGCCCGCCCTCCTGATGACACCGACTGAACGGTGGGGTTGCTAACCGTCCGGCATTCCACACCGGCAACGCAACGGCATTGTAGACGGCGCTGAAGCGTGGCCGCTCACAACGAGACCCAACCCGGGAGTTTCGGGCAGTCCCAGCGCGCCGGCGCCGACGGGATTGCGCTTTACGTACACGTCCCCTTCTGCCTCAGCAAGTGCCCTTACTGCGACTTTAACACGTACCAGGGGATTGAAGGCCAGTTCAGCGACTACCTGGGCGCCGTCATCGGCGAGATTGCCGCGTGGTCGCGGGCGTTGGCGCACCCCGCTGTCAACACGATCTTTCTGGGCGGCGGCACGCCGTCCTACCTGCCCGACGGCGACGTTGCGCGAATCCTGGAAGCCATCTCCGCCGGCTACGTGGTGCGCAAAGACGCCGAGATTACCGCCGAGTGCAATCCTAACGATCTGACTCCGGAGCGTTGCGCCGATTTGCGGGTGGCCGGCATCAATCGGGTCAGCATCGGTGTGCAGAGCATGGACAACGGATTGCTGGCGATGCTGGGCCGCCGCCACGACGCCGACGAGGCCGCGGCTGCGCTGGCGAGTTGCCGCAGAGTCGGATTCGACAATGTAAACCTGGACCTGATGTATGGCCTGCCCCGGCAGTCGCTGGAGCAGTGGCGGGACACGGTGGAACGGACGATTGCCCTGGCGCCGGAGCATCTGTCGCTGTACGCGCTAACGCTGGAGGAAGGCACACCGCTGCGTCGCTGGGTGATCGATGGCCGGCTGCCCGAACCGGATCCTGACCTGGCAGCCGATATGTATGACTTCGCCCGGGCCGCGCTCAGGGACGCCGGCTACCAGCACTACGAGATTAGCAACTGGTCGAGAGCGGGCCGCGAATCGGAGCATAACCTGGCCTACTGGCGCAACCTGCAGTGGCTCGGCGTCGGGCCTGGCGCCCACTCGTCGCTGGGGGGCTGCCGGTTCTGGACGGTGCGCTCGCCCCGCGATTACGCTCAACGGGCGCAGGAATGGGCGCAGCAATCGGACGCCGCCGGCCCGTGGGCAGCAGTGTCGCCGGATCGCATCAAGTCAGTGCCTACGGTGGATGACCTGGAAGTTATCGACGAAGCCACGTCAGCGGCGGAAACCATGTTTCTCGGCCTGCGGCTGCTGGGTGGCCTGGACCTTGCCGTCGCATCTGCCCAGATGGGCATAGACCTGGCAGCGCGCTACGAGCAGGAATTGGCGGAGCTGACGGCAGAGGGCCTGCTGGTACGGGAACCGGATGGCCGGCTGCGGCTGGCGGAGGAGGCGTACCTGGTGGCCAACCAGGTGTTTACGCGGTTTTTGTAAATGTTCTAGGATATCCAATAATGCTGGATTTTTTATCGCAGATAAGCCCACTGTTACCAGACAACTTGACACCAGCCGTAACAGTTTTGGTTGCAATGGTCTTGGCTGGACGATTTATAGTTTCGCGAGCTCATCGGATGCTCCAGTCGAGGCGCGATGGACGTTTTTTGTATTACACACCCATCAGGATTGTGCTGCAAATCGCTGTTGCCCTAGTGTTGATGTTTATATTGGCCGTGATGGGCTTTATAGCCTTCAACCTAATCACAGGTCGCTATTAGGCTGGTTGCGCCTAGTCCACCATTGTTTGCAAATCGCCCAGATTAGGTAAGACGAGCTCCCTACCCAGAAACCTGATGACACGACGAAACCCCACGCCGCGATCGACGCTAAGTTAGTGAGATTCGCCTTAGCGGCGGCGACGGTCAGCAATACGCAAGCGATCACTAATCCGGCCAGTAGGACAGAGAACAAATACAACTCGCCTGGCATTTGCTGTGGGTTCTGCCCGGACGAATCATGGATCGGCGGACGGGACTCGCCCGGAGGTGCTGCACGCCCGGTTCTTATCCACTTGCTTCGGACATTCGAAATAACCATCTTACCTGCCTGTTCGTCGAATATACCTGTGTTTAGGTAGGTTGACAATCAGCTATCTCGAGATCAACTGATTCCATTATAACCGCAAGGCCCAGCATCCGGGCCTATGCTACACTGCCCGCGGGCTTTGGCCCTTTCCATGCCGTTGCGCGCAGACTCGTCCGGGAGGTTTTACTATGGCGGTGCAACCTTACACTATCAGCGTTACCGATGAGGTGCTTGAAGACCTGAAACACCGGCTGGCCCACGTGCGCTGGCCCGATGAAATCCCCGGCGCGGGCTGGGATTACGGCTCCAACCTGGACTACATCAGGGAGCTGGTGGCCTACTGGCGCGATGGGTTCGACTGGCGGGCTGCTGAGGCCAAACTGAACGCTTTCGCCAACTTCTACACCACCATCGACGGGCAGGGCATTCATTTCATCCATGAGCGAGGCAAGGGGCCCAACCCCATGCCCATCATAGTGACTCATGGCTGGCCGGGCACCATCTATGAGATGCACAAAATCATCCCGATGCTGACCGACCCGGCCAGCCACGGCGGCGATCCGGCAGATTCCTTTGACGTGGTTGTGCCGTCGATGCCCGGCTACGGATTCAGCGCTCAGACCCGCGAGCGCGGCGTGCATACCCGCCGGATTGCCGAGCTGTGGGACAAGTTGATGGCCGATGAGCTGGGCTATCAGCGCTATGCCGCCCAGGGTGGCGACTGGGGCGCCGGCGTCACTGCGCGGCTGGGTTACCACCACGCCAATCATGTGCTGGGCCTGCACACCACGTCAGTTACCCAAGCCATCCCCTACCAGGGCGCCAGTCTGGAAGGGTTGGGCACTCGGGAGCGGCTGGAGCAGGTAATTGGTACTGCACAGGGCGGCTATCGTCGCGACTTTGCGGCCACGCTGTCTGACGACGAAATTAACATGATCGACCAGCGCGTGTCCTGGCAGGCTGCGGAGGGCGGCTACGGGCATATACAGGGCACCAAGCCGCAAACCCTGGCCTATGGCCTCAACGATTCCCCGGTGGGACTGTGCGCCTGGATCGTGGAAAAGTACCGCACCTGGAGCGATTGCAACGGCGACGTGGAGAGCGTCTATACCAAAGACGACCTGCTGACCACCGTCATGATTTACTGGGTCACGCAGACGATCAACTCCAGCACGCGGCTTTACTACGAGAACAGCCGCAACCCCTGGTACTTCGGCCCCGACGACCAGATTGGTGTGCCCTGCGCCATCGCGGTGTTTCCCAAGGAACTTTCCACGCCGCCGCGTTCCTGGGCCGAACGCACTTACAACGTGCAGCGGTGGACGGAGATGGATAGCGGCGGCCACTTCGCGGCGCTGGAAAAACCCGCCGAGCTGGTGGCCGATATGCGGGAGTTTTTCCGGGGGTTGCGGTAGCAGCTATACTCAACGTATACGGTATTCCAACCGGCGGGTATGAGGTATGGGAACTACGGAGTGGACAATCATCGGCACCGGCATCGCGCTACTGGCGGTGTTGGCGCCCCTCATTATCTACACCAATTCGTCGTTAAGGAACGAGGTCAAGGCTGCTCTCGCGGAACTCGGGGCTGAACTGCGAGCCGAGATTCAGGGTGGTGATGCCGCGCTGCGGGCCGATTCACAGCAGGGCATGGCTAATTTGAGGGCTGATATGGCTAATCTGCGGGCGGATTTACAGCAGGATATGGCTAATCTGCGGGCCGATTCAAAGCAGGGCATGGCTAATTTGAGCGCCGATATGGCTAATCTGCGGGCCGATTCAAAGCAGGGCATGGCTAATTTGAGGGCCGATATGGCTAATCTGCGGGTGGATTTACAGCAGGATATGGCTAATCTGCGGGCGGATTTACAGCAGGATATGGCTAATCTGCGGGCGGATTTACAGCAGGATATGGCTAATCTGCGGGCGGATTTGAAGGCGGACAACGCCGGTCTGAAGGCGGAGTTGAAATCAGATATTGCCGGTCTGAGGCTCGAGGTTCGATCCAACCGGGCGGAAATCATCACTAACCGCCGGATGCTGGGGCGTTTTGCGCTGCATCGCCACGGCGACGATGGTTTGCCCCTGGCTCCGCTGACGGACACGCTAGAACCACCCGACGGCAGCGGCGATGCACCCAACACCGAAAACGTCAGCGATTAATGCAGAGCAGTCAGGTCAGGCTGACATCAGGCAAGAAAACCGTTACCATTGCGGCCAGGACGATTCAATCAATGCAAGCCCGGCGCACCGGGTGGACAACTAAGGAGGAACCCTTTACATGATTACCAAGTTTGGCAGTCTCTGGGCCGGCAACGTCGATATGGAAAACCCCGGCTACCAGGGCACGCCCGCCAACGACCGCTGGCTTTCCGATGAAGAACTGGGCGGCGGCGCTATTGAGAAGGCCGAGCAGCTCGCCATCACCATGGACCGGTTGGGCTACGACAGCTTCTGGGTGGCAGAGCACCACTTCCAGCGCGAAGGGTACGAGTGCATCCCCAACCTGCTAATGTTGTATGTACACTTGGCGCACCTGACCGAGAACCTGCGCTACGGGTGCGGTTTCAACATCAACCCCATGTGGAACCCGGTGCGCCTGGCTGAGGACTACGCCACTGCCGACTGGCTCACCGACGGTCGCGTGCGCTTTGGCGTGGGCCGCGGCTACCACACCCGCGAGGTTGAGGTGTTCGGCTCCCCGATTATGGACCAGAACGCCAACCGGGAGTTGTTCGAAGAGCAGGTGGAGGTCATCTGGAAGGCATTCAACCAGCGCAGTTTCTCCCACCACGGCAAGCACTTCGACGTTCCGCCCCAGGTGCCCTATCGCGGGTACGAACTGGAGGAGATTACGCTGGTGCCGCGGCCCAAACACGAGGTGGAATGGTGGCAGCCGGTGGTATCGGCCAGCGACCGGGCCATCAACTTCATGGCGAAGTGGGGTATCAACGGTATCATCGGCGGCGGCGCGGCTACCGGCGGCGCCAGCGACGACGTGATCCAGCGCTGGCAGGCCATTCACGCCGAGCACGGCAAGGACTATAAGCTGGGCGAAGGTCTCATCGTCGGGTACTCGGTGCAGATTGCCGACACCGAGAAAGAAGCCATGGACCAGGCGCGGCTGTGGATGGAAGAGCGGGTCAAGATGTTTGGGCCGCTGGGTTTCATCGCCGGGTTGAGCGCCGAGCAGCTGGCCGCGCTGAACGCCTTCGGCCGTCCGGTTCCCCAGGGCCTGAAGATGCCCACCATCGAGGAATCGGTGGCTGCCGGGCAGTATCTGGTCGGCCCGCCCGAGCGCATCACCGAGCAGTTGCTGGAAGTGCAGGAGCGCTACCCCGGTCTGGAGGAAGTCAACATCGGTGTGACCAACATGGGTATGCCCACGTCGGCGTCGCTGGAGCAGCTGGAATGGTTCGCCAGCGATGTAATGCCCCACTTCACCAAGCAAGGCGGTGATAACTAGCCGAACCGGCCCTAAAAACATCCGACTGCTGTCCTGCTGGCAGTGTCGATGCTCCTGATAACGATTGTGCTGTGATGAAACTGCTCAGGATGGCAGTCGGAGAATACTGGATAATTTATTATCTGGTTTACGTTGCCGGTGTAGGATTAGGGGTGTGGCTGTATCAGCACAGATTGCATTGGGAGCAGGTACGGGATGGAGACGGCATATATCTGTTGGCCGCCATTTTTGGCGTATCAGTGGGTATCGCTTTACTAGCGGCAATTATCGTGGAGGTAACGGGTCGTATGGTACTGCTGATTCCAAGAGCATGGAACAAATTGAAAGAAGATAGCCGCCGGGAAGGGCGCGAAGCAGGGCGCGAAGAAGGGCGCGAAGAAGGGCGCGAAGCAGGGCGCGAAGCAGGGCGCGAAGAAGCTCGCCAAGAATCGAGCGAGCGTCTGAAAGAAGCTTACGAGCGGTTCGGCATCGAGGTGGACGGCGTCCTGACGCTGCCGCGCACGCCCGAAGTGGAGCGCTTTTTGGCGAACCAACGCGACGAGCGTTCCTGATAATCCGCCTGAACGCATCACCAGGCAGCCGGTATCGTCTGCTCAGAACGTATGCCCCACTTGTCCGCCCAGGGATGGCGCGGACGAATGGCGTCGGGTGGCAGGAGCAACATTGGCAACTGATTACGAACTTCAGCCCGCCGCCATTACCACCGTGGTGGGCGCCACCACCTGGGGCACTGCGCTGGGCATCGTGGCCGCTCGGATGGGCAACACGGTGCGTTTGTTGTGCCGCACTGCCGAGGAAGCGGACGGCTTGCGTCGGGATGGGGAGCACACGCGTCGGCTGCCCGGGCATCCGTTTCCACCGACGTTGTCCCTGGAACACGACCCGGCGACGGCGTTGCGCGATGCTCAATTGATAATTGTGGCGGTGCCTTCTGACCGGTTCCGGCAGAACCTGCGGCACATCTCCCGGTCGGTGCCGGGCGATGCCGTGGCGCTCAGCGTTACGAAGGGGTTCGACCGCCCGGGCAGTCTACGGATGACCGAGGTGATGGCACAGGAGTTGCTGCAGTCGGACACGGGTAAGTTTGCCGTGCTTTCGGGGCCGAGCCTGGCCGACGAGGTGATCGCCGAAAAGCCGGTTTCCGTGGTGGCAGCCTCCCAGAGCGACGGGTCGTGCCGGCTGGTGCAGGACACGCTGACGTCTCCCATGTTTCGCATCTACACCAGCGAGGACGTGGTGGGCGTTGAGCTGGGGGGTGCGCTGAAAAACATCGTGGCGCTGGCTGGGGGCATCGCCGACGGGCTGGGCGTTGGCGACAGCGCCAAGGCCGCGCTGATAACGCGTGGACTGGCGGAAATCAGTCGCCTGGGCATCGCCGCCGGCGCCCATCCACTGACGTTTGCCGGTCTGGCTGGCCTCGGAGATGTGATGGCCACCTGCAGCAGCCCCTACAGCCGCAACCGCAGCGTGGGCGAGCAGCTGGGCAAGGGCCGCCGGCTGGAGGACATTCTGGCCGGTATGGACGCGGTGGCCGAGGGCGTCAACACCACCCTGGGCGCGCTGGAACTGGCCGAACGGCTGGATGTGGAAATGCCCATCGCACACCTGGTGTCGCAGGTGCTGTTTGAAGACCTGCCTGCCTCCGACTGCATCCCGGCGCTCATGGCGCGCCCAACCCGGGCGGAGTGGTAGGAGGATTATTTCCCTAATGCTGCTGTCAAGAGGCGGAGGAATTTGACTCACAACCTGACCGTCTCTGGGAGTGCGCGGGCGTTAGACGATTACCGGGTTGCGACGATTGCCGGAACGACGGGGTGTGTTTGAAATGTACCTGCGGACGCAGCAACCGTAGTAGCCAGATCTCCAGCGGCTCGTTGCCCTTTCCTTTCGCAGTGCCCGGCGCAAATGTCGTGCCTACAACCAAATGAGTTCCGTGGCCGGGACAGCGTGCCCCCGCCTGCTGACCACCGGGCTGCTGCGGCAGACCTATGATAAGGTCAGCGACGCCGAGGCTAGGGCGAGCCGACTTCGACATCCGGTGGAAAAGCCTGCCCTCGGCCACGACCCTGGGTCGCCCTGGGGATTGAGATTGAGGATAGCCCTTCGCTAAGAGTACGCTCGTTGCAGCAGAGCAGCGACTACTGCCAGTACCTAAAGCGACGGGTGGTGTCAGAGCATCGGCCGTCGCGGTTGGTCCACATGTGAAAGCAAGGGGATTTCAGTAAGAAACAAGCCGGGGCCGAGCTCGCCTATTAAATAGTACCGCTTGACTGCAAGGAGGTGTAGACAGAAAAAGGGCAAGCACAACGTCTGACCTCTATCCCAGGCTACGCTCGTCGTCAGGGTCTCCGTCTGCTTGTCGATTGAAGAGTAGCTCCCCCAACTTAACGCCCGACAAGGGCCTCGTCAATCATCCTGTCCAGCAGTGGGCAGGGTAATTGCAAGCAATCGGTAGGGAGGACAGGGGAGGGTTTGATCTTGCGTGGGTTGTCCGCCTTTCTACATCCAAATCCCTAGTATCATCAAGCTTGTTCCAACAAACAGGCTGACTACACAAACAACGTTCAGCACTAACAGGGTCTTGTCATCCCTCATCATACTCTTGACCCTGAGCACCAACCCTCGGAGGACACCTTCGTCGGTCCCGACGATGCTTGCCATACCCGATTCCGCGTGGGAAAGAATAATCAATGTCAACACTGCAGTTACATCGATAACCAGCCCTACCGTAGAGAAAACCTCCGCCATGGATTACCTCTCTTTTTCGTGGTGCCCCCGGCCTATGACACGGTGGCTCCTCACCCGGGTCGGTTGTCCTCATATCAAAGGTAAGTAGCTGAGCGGGCACAAGACACCTATCCGACGATGCCCGATTCCGTGCCCTTGACCGTACTGGTCGGGCGCCCTTTGGTGGTAACGAAATGGCATGTACCTTTATCCTTGAATAAGCCGCTGTGTTACTGCGTAGGCACATCAACGAAAGGATTGGCTGCAAGGCTAAAGGGAAGCGTGGCACATCAATCAAGTCAATCTCTTAGTTGGGGGAGGGAGTTTTTGCCTTCCCTACCTAAACTCCATACACTAAAACACAACGGAACCCTCACAGTGTACACTTTGCCATTCTCCCCGACTTTTGAGACAAGCTCATATGCGGTCATGGCAAAAGCGTTGCGTAAGCGTTGGCCCAGCCGCGGGCCGGGGTCTGCCAAACGTCCTGCTCACTACGAGCAATCGGAATTACTGCAAGAGATCCGTCGGGTTTTGAATCCAGTAGTGTCTGCATTATTAGTACGATCCTGATGGAAGATACCACCACACAGAACCATCTTAACTCACCCCTGCTATAATGCGCCGGGCGGGGAGTTTTGGATGCACCGGCCAGCGCCGCGCAAAAGACTCCCATCTCCCACCGGGAGCGGGGCTGGGGGTGAGGGGCGTTCTACCGCAGCTCTCTGGGCAAGGTGAAGGTAATGTCCTCGTCGGCGCCGGTGAGGAGGGCAACGCTCTCCGGCTGCAGGGCGTCGATCACCGCTTCCACCAGCACTTCCGGCGTGGAGGCTCCGGAGGTGATGCCGACCCGATTCTTGCCGGTTAGCCAGTGCGGTTCGATTTCGTCCGGGCCGTTGATCAGGTAGGCTGGCACGCCGTTGGCCTCGGCGACTTCGCGCAGGCGGTTGCAGTTTGACGAGTTTTGCGCCCCGATGACCAGCACTACGTCCACATCGCCGGCCATCTGCGTTACCGCATCCTGGCGGTTGGTGGTGGCGTAGCAAATGTCGTTGCGCACCACCGACGCCGGGAACCGGGTCTGGATGGCCGAGATGGCGTTGGCGGTGTCGCCAACGGACAGGGTGGTCTGCGTAATGACGGCCACTTCGGAGTCTGCCGACCAGCCGATGTCGACGTCGGCCACCTCGTCGGGCAGCGGCGAGGCGTCGTCCACCAGGGTCATGGGAACCTGCCCCATGGTGCCGCGCACCTCCTGGTGTCCCCGATGGCCCACCAGCAGCACGCGCTTTCCCTCGCGGTGGTACTTCTTGGCCTCGTTGTGTACCCGCGTCACGAGCGGACACACGGCGTCGATCACCCGCAGATTGCGGAGTTCAGCCCGCTCGAAGTCCTCCGGTGGCGACCCGTGGGCGGAGAACACCACCAATGCCCCCTCGGGCACTTCGTCGACCTCTTCCACGGTAATGGCGCCCTTGCGTTCCAGCTCGGCGACAACATAGGGGTTGTGCACAATCTGGTGCTTCACATACACCGGGGGGCCAAAGCGCTCCAGGCACAACTCGACCACCTCAATGGCGCGCACCACGCCGGCGCAGAAGCCACGGGGGGAACTCAGTACGACTTCAACCATTTATGACCTCAAGTGTGATTACTGATGCGTGGCGGAAGTTGCGGCAATGCTAGGCGGCGTCCGGTTCCCAGCCCCAGGGGCGGGGGCCCCAGCCGGCTTCGTGGACCTGGCCGCGCTTGACCGACAGGACGGGCACGACGGCGCGCTCCGACGGACGGCCGTTGCCAAGCACGTCGTAGACGACCCAGCTGCCGTCCACGATGTCTAGCACGGACACGTCGGCCTGCTTGCCCACCGCCAGGCTGCCCAGGCGGGCGTCTTCTCCGATGGCGCGGGCCGGGTTGATGGTGCACATTTCCACCACCCTGGAGAAGGTGAACCCCATCGCCAGGAAGCGGGTCATCATCTCGGTCATGCTGTGGACGGTGCGGATGCGGCCCGGCACGGTGAGGTCGGTGCTGATGCAGTGAGGCTCCACGCCCTGGTCCAGAACCCGCTCGCCGATATCGAAGCTGAAGTTGGCGCGACCGTGGGCGGTGTCCAGCCAGACGCCCCGCTCGTGTGCCTCGCGGGCTTCGGGCACCAGGTTCCCGTCGCCGTCCAGCACTCCGCCCGGGTTGGCGGTAAAGAAGTGCGTTACGATGTCGCCCGGCTCCATGATGGGCAGCAGTTCGCGAATGACCTCCGCCGGGTAGCGCTTCTCGGTGTCGCCGATATGCACCATCAGGGGAACGCCGGCTTCTTTGGCGGCGCGCTTGGCCAGACGTGGCATTTCCATGCCCATTATCTCCAGCGCCGGCGATACCATACGCGCCTTGATGCCGCGGATGACGCCGTTGCTTTCCTCGATAACCTGTATAGTGCGTTCCAAGTCGATGCTGCTGGGCGCGAAAATGTCGGGGGTGGTGGCGAGGCCGGTGCGGCAAATGTGCAGGAAGGGGATAATCTCGGTGGCGTTGCCGGGGATGATGTGCGCCGGGAATCCGCCATAGGTGTCGCAGCCGCTGCTGCCGGCATCCACCATGGTGGTTACGCCGGCGCGCACACCGCCCACGTCGGCATTGACGCCGTTGCCGTTGACGCCTTCGTACACATGGGTGTGCAGGTCGATTAGGCCGGCGGTAACATATTTGCCCTTGACCTCAACGACGCGGGCCGCTTCGTCGGCGGATATGTCGGCGGCGACGGCGGCGATTTTGCCGTCTTCGATGGCGACGTCGTAGGCTCCGTTAAGGTTCTGGGTTGGGTCGACAACTGTGCCACCCTTGATGAGCAGGTCATACATTGCTGGGTTCCCTCCGAATGACTGATTTGGCTAACGGGTGTCGGGCGGAAGAGGGTCGTGGTGTGGGTTATATTTCAATCTACTGGAACAGTTCGCCTACGGAGCGGCCCTCGTGGATGCGGCGGATGGCTTCGCCGAGCAGGGGCGCGACGGACAGCACGGTGAGGTTGCCAACCTTTTGTTCATCGGTGAGCGGCACTGAGTCGGTTACCACGACTTCGGAGTAGGCGCTCTCCGCCAGGAGGCCCGGCGCCTGTGCGGAAAACACCGGGTGCGTCACGCAGCAATACACCTCGGTTGCGCCGGCATCCAGCAGGGCGTTGGCAGCGTTGACTATGGTGCCGCCGGTAAGGATCTCATCGTCAAAGGTGAGCGCCCGTTTGCCGCGCACGTCGCCGATGACGTTCAGCGTTTCCGAACGGTCGTCGTTGCCGGTGCGGCGCTTTTCGATAACGGCCACCGGGACGCCCAACCGTCCGGCCATATCCCGCGCTCGCTTGCTGATGCCGAAATCGACAGCCACTAGGATCAGATCGTGCAGCCCCTTTTCGATGAAGTAGTTGGACAGAATCGGCTCGGCGGTGAGTTCGTCCACCGGGATGTTGAAAAACCCCTGAATCTGTCCGGCGTGCAAGTCCAGCGTGAGCACACGGTCGGCGCCGGCGGTGCTGATCAGGTCGGCCACCAGTCTTGCGGTGATGGGAACCCGGGGCTGGTCTTTCTTGTCCGTGCGACCGTAGCCGTAGTAGGACACCACCGCGGTGATTCGGCCCGCCGATGCCCGACGGCAGGCGTCAATCATTATCAGAAGTTCCATCAGGTTGTCGTTGGTGGGCGCCACCGTTGGCTGAATGATGAACACGTCGCGCTCGCGGATGTTCTCCCCGATACGGACGAACGTGTTGTCGTTGGCGAACTTGAACACATCGCTCTGACCCAGGGGGATTCCCAGATAGTGGCAAACATCCTGCGCCAGTTGGGGATGGGCATTGCCGGAAAACACCTTCAATTCGTTCAGCATGGGCATAGCAGCACCTTCAGTAGCGGATGGGACAACCGGGGGCGGCCGGCGATTGCACAGACGACGGCCGAAGTGAAGTGTCGGTCGGGTAATGGTAAATGCGCAGGCAAAGGTAGTCAACGCCGGGGGAGTCTGGCGCGCAGCCCGGTTGGCGTACTGCTAGAATATTAGCGCAGTGACGCCGCAGTAGTAATGCCACCAGCCGGAAATTATGAACGCCCGAGATTGCCAACCCCCGTGTCTATGAACGTCGGCGACTATGAACGACCGTAGCTGGCTGCGCGAACTCGTCGAGGTTGCCATCATTGGGATGCTGGTGTTTACCGCCATCCAGGTGGCGCTGGTGAACTTCCGCGTCGAGGGATCCAGTATGCGACCCACCCTGCTGCCGGGGCACTACCTGATGGTGGGCAAGCTGCTGTACTTCCGGCTGGATACCGACCGGCTGGGTAAAATCATCCCGTTTTGGCAACCTGGCGAACCACAGCTGGTTTACCTGGTGCGCCCGCCGGCCCGCGGAGACGTTATCGTCTTTGACTATCCACGAGACACGGAGCGGCAATTCGTGAAACGGATCGTCGGTGAACCGGGGGACGTGGTGACGATTCACGGCGGAGTAGTCAGCATCAACGGCGTGCCGCTGGATGAACCCTATCTGCCGGCGCTGGGCCGGAGCGATATGCACCCGGTTCGGCTGGAGGATAACGAGTATTTCGTCCTGGGCGACAACCGCACCGGCAGCCAGGATTCCCGGCACTGGGGTACGCTGGCGGCCAACCACATCATCGGGAAGGTATGGGCGGTTTACTGGCCCCGGTCGGCCTGGGGATTTCCGGACTAGAGCGGCAACCAGCGCCGTCATTGCGAGCGCAGCGCGGCAATCTCGTTCGGCGCCCTGCGACAAGCACTGGCGATAAGCTCAGGTTGAGCGGCCCGCCTGACCATCATCCGCTCACGGTGAGCCCGTCGAACCGTCCGCCCCTCGCAATGGCAAATAGGTGGCGAATGGGTTATTCGCGTTCGATTACCGGGCCTACGAGAACGTCGTCTCCGTCAACGCGGATGGCGAATTTGCGTAGGGCTTCGGTGGCCGGCGGCGTAACGGGCCGGCCGCTGGCGATGTCGAAAACCGCGCCGTGCAGGGGACACACAATCTCCTCTTCCTCCAGGTCGCCTTCCGACAGGTTGGCGTAGGCATGGGTGCAGATGTCGTCGCAGGCGTGCAGCTCTCCTTCCAGGTTCACCAGCAGGATTTCTTCCGCTCCCACCTTCACCGACAGCATATCGCCGGGCGGGATGTCGCTGAGGGAGGCAACTTTGACAAATTCGTCGGCCATTGGGCACGCTCCTTAACCTTACTATGCGCGGTGTCGCCGCGCCGATAACAGCATCAGCCCGCGCGAATATCCGTCGGCAGTATATTAGCAGTATATTGTATGACAAACACCGCGAAAACGGGCGGCCCCGTTTCCAGATGTGGCGCGCCGTTGGTTGCCTATTCCGGGCGCACGTGTTAACCTGTTTCGCGAAAGAACCACAAATCGGAAATGTAAGAGAAAGGTACGTATCAGGTAATGTTGGACGCGGACGTCAAGCAAAGAATCATCACAGAATATCGCACCCACGACACGGACACCGGTTCCACTGAGCTACAGGTAGCCATGCTGACCGAGCGTATTCGGCAGGTTACAGACCACCTTCGCACGCATCGCAAGGACGTTCACTCGCGGCGTGGGCTGGTTACGATGGTGTCCAAGCGGCGGCGGCTGCTCAACTTCCTGAGCAACGAGGACGTGGGACGCTATCAGAGACTGATCGGCCGTCTGGGCCTGCGCCGGTAGGCGCTGTTATCGCCGGCAGTCCGGTCAACCGCCTCTGCTCAATCAGACGGTGACCGGAACGCGAATTGAACGGGGCGAATCCCACGGGTATACAGAGCAAACCGCAGTTTTTGGCCGGCCCCGGCAAATCCGGAAAGCAACCCACCTCGTAATTAAGCCGGTCAGGCCGACGGTGGCCGGCAACCGCCGCAATCTCGGTGGCCAACAAAGGCCCGCCCGCTGGCAGCGCTGCGCCGGCCAGGTCTGAAACGAATGACCGCCAACCAAACGAATACTGACCCAGACAGCGCTCACTGAACGGGCGCTCACTGAACGGGAACGGGAAGAGGGGGTAGAAGGAGTCGGGTGAGGAACCGACCAACGTTAAGGGACAACGGCGCCGATAGTTGATGCGCCACGGACTACCCCAAAGCAACTAACTGTAAAGCCGGCGCACAGCAACCATAGATTGGTTGGCCGGCATCGCGAAGTGCATGAAGCACGAAATCGAAGAGAGAGGTAGAAAAAACTACTGTTATGACCACAATTGACGCCACTAGTACACTGTTGAATCCCTTCGCCGTGAGCGGCGAGATTGGCGGGCATCCGGTGGTGCTGGAAACGGGCCGACTGGCGCAGCAAGCGCACGGCGCCGTTACCATCACCTGCGGTGAGACCATTCTGCTGGCCACCGCCGTTATGTCCGACCAGTCCCGGGAAGGCATCGACTTTCTGCCGCTGACCGTTGAGTTCGAAGAGAGGCTCTACGCCGTGGGCAAGATTCCCGGCAGCTTCTTCCGACGCGAGGGGCGTCCCGGCACCGAGGCAATCCTGTCGGCGCGGCTTACCGACCGCAGTATCCGGCCCCTGTTCCCCAAGGGCATCCACAATGAAATCCAGGTAATCATGACCGTCCTGTCCGTGGACGAGAACCATCCGCCGGAAACTCTGGGCATGGTTGCGGCTTCCGCCGCCCTGTCCATCAGCCGCATCCCCTTCGACGGGCCGATTGCCGCCTGCCGGGTAACCTGGGATGGCAGCGAGTTCCGCATCAACGGCAGCTACGCGCAGGCTTCGTCGGCCCGACTCAACATGGTGGTGGCCAGCAACCGCGAAGCCATCATGATGGTTGAATCCGGTTCGGTGGAGGTGTCGGAAGAAACCATCCTGGAGGGCATTCGCCTAGCGCACCAGAGCAACGTGCAAACCATCGGGCTCATTGACCAGATGGTGGCAGCGCGCGGCGATGAGAAAGTAACCGTTACGGTGGACTACTCGGCAGCCGAAGAACGCGAGCAGAAGGTTGATGCCCTGGTGAACGGGCGCATCGCCGAGGTGCTGGAGCGCAACTCATACAAGAGTGAACGCGATGCCGGCCTGGACGCCATCGAATCCGAAATCGCCGCCCAGCTGGCCGACGATGTGTCCGCCAAAGAGGTGGCCGAAGCCTTCAAGAATCTGGTCAAGGGACAAGTTCGCAGCCGGATCCTGAACCGGAATATGCGGCCCGACGGTCGCAGCCTGAACGAAATCCGGCCCATCACGTGCAGCGTTGGCGAGTTGCCGCGGGCGCACGGTAGCGGGTTGTTCACCCGTGGTCAAACGCAGGTGTTGTCCATTGCCACGCTGGCGTCGCTGTCGATGAAGCAGACGCTGGACACCGTGGGCCCCGAGAATACTAAGCAGTTTATGCACCACTACAACTTCCCGCCGTACAGCGTGGGAGAAGCGCGCCGCGTGGGTTCCCCTGGCCGGCGCGAAATCGGACACGGCGCCCTGGCAGAGCGAGCCATCCTGTCGGCGTTGCCGTCGAACGACGATTTTCCTTACACCCTGCGCGTGGTCAGCGAAGTGCTGGCGTCCAACGGCTCGACGTCGATGGCCAGCGTGTGCGGCTCATCCTTGGCCCTGATGGACGCCGGCGTGCCCCTGCGGTCTCCGGTGGCCGGCATCGCCATGGGCCTGATTACCGACTCCGCCGACGGGCAGTATGCCATCCTCAGCGACATCCAGGGCATCGAGGACTTCCTCGGCGACATGGACTTCAAGGTTGCTGGCACGGCCCAGGGCATCAATGCGTTGCAAATGGACATCAAGATTGATGGCCTGACCGAGAACCTGCTGAGCGAAGCGCTGGAGCAGGCTCGCGTCGGTCGCCTGCACATTCTGGACCGCATGGCCGAGGCCATCACGGAGCCGCGCTCGCAGATGAGCAAGTACGCGCCCAAGCTGATCCGGATGCAGATACCGGTCGAGAAGATCGGGGCGCTCATCGGACCTGGCGGGCGTGTCATCCGCGCCATCCAGGAAGAGACGGGTTGCTCAATTGACGTTGCCGACGACGGTTCGGTTACCATCGGTTCCAGCGACCAGTCCATGATTGAGCTGGCCACCAGTCGGGTGGACGGGTTGACCCGGGACCCTGAGATTGGAGACATCATCACCGGCAAGGTTACCCGCACCACCAACTTCGGTGTGTTCGTGGAACTGACGCCGGGCGGCAAGGATGGCCTGGTTCGCAACGAAGAAATGGGCGATCTGGCCTACGAAGACGTGGGCTTGGGCCAGGAAATTACCGTGATGATTCACGAAATCGACCACATGGGCCGGATCAATATGTCCCGCCGCGCCCTGATGGGAGATACCACGCCGGCCCCGCCGCGCCCTGAGCGCAGCAACTTCGACGACCGTCCCCGTGGCCCTCGCCCCGGTGGCTTCAGTGGCGGTGGTGGCGGTGGCGGTGGAAACCGTGGCGGCGGCGGTGGCGGTGGCAATCGCGGTGGCGGCGGCGGCGGAAACCGGGACCGCAACGGCGGTGGCGGCGGACGTGAGGGCGGTGGACGCGATGGCGGCGGCAACCGCGGTGGCTTCGGTGGCGGCGGCGGCGGTGGAAACCGTGGCGGCTTTGGCGGCGACCGTGATCGTGGCCCGCGTCCTGGCGGAGGTGGCAACCGCCCCGGCTACGGCGGCAACCGTGAAGGCGGCAATCGTGACGCAGGGAACCGTGACGCGGGTAATCGTGACGCGGGTAATCGTGACGCGGGGAACCGTGACGCGGGTAATCGTGACGCGGGTAACCGGGATGGCAGCCAACGCAACGAGCGCGACCGTAACTCCATGCTCGGCAGCGACCCCAACGACCGCGGCGGTCGTCGGCCTCCCCCGCGCGATGCCGGTAGGGGTAATCCCTCCGACCGTCGGTTCCTCGGCGGTGGTGGTGGCGGTGGCGGACGCCGGTAGTAGCACACTGCCAAAATGAACTCTACCGTCAAACTCGGTGTGGCTTGCGAAGGGCGTTAACTCAGATATAGAATGCCAGTCAAGGAGGAAACTGGGAAACTATGGACGTTGCGTTAATCGCCGGGTTAGTTGGATCGGTGGTAAGCTCTGCCACCTTGGTTGTCCTCATAGGCGGCGGTTTCTACTGGTCAGGGCGCGTGTCTGCTCGCGTGGACAGCCTTGACAGGCGGATAGACACGCTGGACAAGCGAACGGATACGCTGGACCAGCGGATAGACACGCTGGACAGGCGAATGGATACGCTGGACGGGCGAATGGATACGCTATCCGGTGCTGTTAATCTTCTACGTGTAGAGCTATTGGATGAAATGCGCCGGAATCAGCAAATGTTGCTGACCGCGTTGAGTGGTCATGCCCATAGTGACACAAACGAGGTATGGTTCGGTCAACCGTTGGGTGTTGGAACCCTAATTGTCCGCCACGCTCCGCCGCCGGGCACCGAAGCACAGGCCGTCCCACCGGGCGCCGAAGTGCCGGCTACATAGCTGGTAGGTTCAGGCCAGGGCTCGGCCGAATGCAAAACACCCCTCTCCCAGCGGGAGAGGGGCTTTTGGCACGACACTGCAGTATCTTCCTCTCGCTCAGTTTTTCAGCAGCATTCCGGGTTGGCAGTGGCGGCAGTAGCTGGTTATGCGCTGGTTGGCTTTCAGCTCGGTGATGGCGCCGCCGCAGCGGGGGCAGGGCTGGCCGCCCCTGTTATGCACGGCCAGAAAATCCCGCACCTTGTGGTCAATCTGCTCGCCCATGTGCTGGCGCACGGTGTCCATGGCGTCCAGGACCACTTGACGGCAGGAGTGGTGGATGCGGCGCAGCTCATCGTCGGTCAGCGCGTTGCGCTTCTTGAACGGATACACGCCGGCGTGGAACAGAATCTCGTCGGCGTAAGCGTTGCCGATGCCGGACACCACACGCCCGCGAGTCAGCACGCCCTAGATCTCGCCGCTAAACCCCTTCAAGTTCGCCTTGAAGTCATCAAATCTCGTGGCGTCCAGCACGTCCGGCCCCTGCTCGGCCAGCCCCGGCACGGCGTCCAACTGGTCTTCGGACACATAGTAGAACTGCCCCATCTGCCGGTCGTCGACGTAGCGCAGGTCAATCTCGCCGGATAGCTGGAAGCGCACGCAGGTTTTTTTGAACACGCGCTACTTGCTGGGGACGTACTGCAGCCCGCCGGTCAGCTTGGGATTGATGACCAGGTTGCGCCCGCCGGACAACCTCAGCAGCCGAAATTTGCCCTGTCGCTCGATGGAGCCAAACTCCCGGCCAACAGCGTCTTCGGTCATGTCGCCGGCCACCGACCGCACCACGCTGGGCTTTAGCGCCTGCGCGCCGATTATCGACTGGCCCGGCAACTGCGACTGCAAGAACTCGGCAACCACCTGCATTTCGGGCGCTTCGGGCATATTGAACCGGCCTCCGGATATTTGCTGCCTTACCCCGAATCCACCGAAGGGATGGTCGCTGTCGTTGACACAAGGGATGATGGGTAAGGGAAGGCGAACGGGCCTGGCCAGATCCCAATAGATGGGGATCAGGGTGGCGTGAGGGCAGCCACACCGGCACGATGCTGGCGGCCGTGCGGCCATGGCGGGCGGAATTCGACAGGCGGTAGGCAGGAAGTGCCCCTGGCGGACCGAGTTGGCGCGAGTTGGCGGGGACGTTCAGTTGGCCGGATGGCGGGTCAGTGGGAGACAGGCTGCCGTCAGGTTGGGAGTGGCAGGGCTCTCAATCGAGCGAGGGCGCGACTGAACCGGTTTTCCCAGGGCCAGCGCTGGGGCAGATGCAAAGTGAGGCGGCGCGCCGAGCGGGTGAGCCGTCCGGCCATAGAGAAGCAGCGTCGTCGGAGGGTCTTGGTGGTTACCAGTTGCTCGCCCAGACCGATGCGCGCTGTCCAGCGAGCGAGATTGTGGGCGATAACCTGGACGGCCAGCCAGGCGGCGTTGGCGGCGAAGCGGCCCGAGGGGAGATGGTTCAACCCCACGCCGTACTTGAGGTCTCGGATGGCATTCTCGATCTCGGCGTGGCGCCGATGGTCGGCCTCCGGTTCCCGGGTTGCCCCGTCCCGGTCGGTGATAAAGCCGTGATAGCGGTAGGCGGCGAAGAGGGCCAACTGGGTACCGGGCGTGGGTTTTACCCGCCGGACGACGAGCCGCGTGGGTGCGGCGTTGGGCTCACTCTGAAAGGGGGTGTAGCTGGTCTCGGCCACAGCGGCGGCGCCCTCCATCCAGTAGGGAATCGGCGTCCAGTCGGTCTCGGGTATGGCCTCGATGAGATTACGCAGGCTTTTATGTTGGCGAATGGTGATGGAGCAGCGGACATCCATTGCGCGGCAGACCGCGACCAGGGCGTGGGCATAGAAGCCGCTGTCGGCCCGCACCGTGAGTTGTCCTCTGGCGCCAGCGTAGCGTACCCGCCCCACCGTCTCACGCAGTAAGTGGGCGGCGGCCCGAGCGGTGTTGGCGCGGCCCTCGCGCAGCCGAGACATCAGCACGTCGCCGGTGCCGGCCCCAGTAGTCCAGGCCCGGGCCAGCAGCGGGTGATAGCCTCGCTGGCCGGTGTAGCTGTGGTGGCGGGCGCCCTCCTTGGCCAGACCGTAGGTCTCGCAGATGGTGGAGTCCAGGTCGATGGTCAACGGCCCGTCGCCGGGTCCGGCCCCAACGGCCCAGGCCCGGGCCAGCAGCTCCCGGCTGACCCGATCCAGTTGGCGGACCTGGCCCCACCGGAAACTGCGCAGGAAGGTCCCCAGGGTGGGTAACTGTTCACGTTTGAGGGGACCAGATCGGTTTACAAAACAGATTCTGTGCTTGGCCACCCGTCCAAAACCAGTCGCAAAGGCCGGAGGTCCCCTCAAGTCTGAACAGTTACCAGGGTGGATGGCGCCTTGACTACGCAGCCGATGGCCAGCCGTCCTGCCGGTAGCGCAACACGTCGGCGTCGTCGATGCAGTCGCCCCCAGCCAGCGCTGACGCCACCAGGGTCATCATCTGGTCGCCCGTGTTCGCCCGACCCGGAGCATTGCCCAGGTCGAGGCGCTGCTGGACCAGTTGGGGCAGACCCAGGTGCTGGGCCAACGTGGCGGGCAGGATCAGCCCGGCATTGTTGACCAGGCGATGGTCATCGAAGGCGATGTGGATGCGGTCGGGGTGGCTGCGTGGTAGCATCTTGCGTGGTAGCATCTATTCGGTGCTCTTGGTCTGGGGTTGTTTTGCTGTCTCGAAAACCATTATCCCAGATGCACCGGAGCACTTTCTTACCTCTTCAGCACGCCGCAACGCTCATCTTTTCGGTGGATTGGGGTTAAAGCCGCCCGCTCCTCAACACGCAGGGCGTTAGATGGCAGCCCCAGGTCGGAAAGGTGGTCTTTCACCGCATTGACGGTGGAATCCACCAGGTCGGGCGTGAAAACCACCAACCGGTTGGTGGACTCATCCAGGTCAACCCCGGTCATGGATTCGGGAGGGTCGGCGACGATGGTGTCGATCCAGGTTCGCAATTGCCCCAGAGTGTAGTCAGCATGCCAACGTTCCGCCGACGCATACTCTCGCCGCCAAAGCCTGTTCACTGCCTCCAACACCGGTGCCAGTGCCACGTCGGTCGGATCATCACCCGTGAGCCACACCGAGATACCGTTGGGGTCGTTAACGTCTGCCTTGAAACCACCGAACCGGGGCTCGACCAGATAAACGCAGTAGAGCAATTCGTTGCTATCGCCAGACTCATCGCAGGTTGCCCTGGCGGCGGATGACCATCCTTCGGCGGCTGGCGGGAAGCCCAGGGCAATCGCCGTCGCCAAAGTAACCGACAGCGCGATGATTACTGCGGGCAACTGCCAGCGCGTGTGTACGATGCGGTCGTGGACCCGATCTGCGCGATTTCCCATTGCACACACCACTCATCCGGCTCGGTTGAGCAGCGGCTCGGTCGTTTGAGTAACCGCATCAGCGGAAAGGTCCACCGCCCTTCAAAGCCGAGTTGGGACGATACGATTCTCCCGCATATAGGAGGGTGTTATGCTTTGTACCCACCACAATGTATGGGTTAGGTCGCCGCCGGCTGGAGTACGTACGGCGCCTTGACGTTGAAAAAGGCAACGAAATCACCGAACCAACGGAACGAGCTTGGGTCCGGAAACGCGGCCTTCGGCATCATCAGGACGGCGTCATCCCCAGCAACCCAGCAAGCCTGCAGATGGCCCCGCTCCAGGGCCCGCTGCACCATCTCCAGCGCCAATTGGGTCTTCGACCGGTAGCCCTGCCTCTCCTGGGGAACCCCTGCCGCCTCACACCGGTCTTGGTCCGAGGTCCAGCTCTCCGGCAGATACAGCCGTTTGTCCGCCAGGGCCCGTCCCAGCGGGCTGACATAGGCCAGGAACATTCCTGCCTGGCAGTTGGCCACCTTGCCCAGCCGGCCGCAGTACTGACGGGCCACTCCTACCGACTTCACCCCCTGCTTGGGAAAGTCGCTACCGTCCACCACCCACACCCCCTCCGGATGTCCAAGCCGGGGCGCCAGGTACTCCTGCAGACATCCTATGACTGTGTCGTCATCCCCACGGGTATTCAGTCAGAAACCGCTGCATCGCCCTGGCGGGCGCCGGAACCGTCTCGGACAGATACTCGGCGTTGCGCCGCTCGCCAGACTCCACCAGCAGGGCCTGGCGATAATGGGGCCTGTGGTCCCGCGTCTTCCTGCGCTCAAACCGCGCAGCGAAGTAAGCGTGAAAATCCCGAAAAGGCCCCGTACACCTGCTCGCAAGCCGCCGCATCCACTTCCCGGCCTCACTTACCCAAGTTTTCCCAACTAGCCGGTCATCGCATCATGCCATCCGTCGTTGTAATACTAGGGTAAGGGGTACGACATCTGGGTTGGCCATGGAGGTTTACCTCAAGTGGATTTGCTCGGTCAGTGGTATTGTGGTGCGAAAATCCAAACACTCTGCGACGGTGCCAAATGTTCGGGATATTCCGCGCTGTCGTCCGGTTTGGAGGGTGGTAACGGCGGAAAAATTGTGACCGACGATCTGCTGCGGCGACGGTGTCGGCGGAGATAAAATGGGCCAGTTAGGTCGGACCTTTTGGCTGGTCATCGACACCGCCCTTGACACTCCATCCAGGACATTCCGGTGATGAAGGACATGGCCCTATACCGCGAGGAACCCTACTCGGAATACGCGGCCACCAACCCTTCCACCCACTTCAAGGGGTAAGAGCGCCAGGAGACCTCGGGGGATACAGTAGATTAGGCGGTGCGCCCGTATACACAAAGCCAGTACCTTACTGGGAGCATCGTATCCCGGCATCCGGCAGCGGTGAAATGATTTTGGGCCGCACGTATGTACGTGCGCCCAAAATCATTGCCAAGGCAGGAATCCTACCCTGCCGCCACACCATCAGTCAGTATCACTCCCGAATCCAGCAGGGTTTGGTAGCGGCTCCCCAAGCCATGTTCTTCCAGAATATCCCGGGCGTGGGAACCAGGCTTGGGGGCGGGTATGCCCGGGCGCACCGGGGTGCGCGACAGTCGCGGCGCGGGACCGCAAGTAGTCACCGTTCCCAACTCGTCATGCTCCCGGGTAATGCTAAGTCCGTGGGACTCCACCCAGGGGTCGGTCATCAGCTCCCTGACGTTGGTGACGACCCGCTGCGCGCCGATGCCGGCGGCGGCCAGTCGCTCCACCCAGAACGCCACGCTGTTCCCCTGGAACCGCTCTTCCAGCGACGAAGCCAGGGCATCTCCCCGAAGGGAGTCTATTCCAGACAGTCCCTCCAAGCCTGACAGCCTTGATAGGGCCAATGCCGGAGCTCCAATAAAGAACCAGCCGTCACTGGCCTGGTAGGCCCGATGCAACGGGCCGGTTCCCAGGGCGTCCTGCCCGCTGGTCTCGTTCCACTGCTTGCCCTCGTAAAGCTGCATGAAGGGCGATTGCAGCGTCATGGCCGTGTAGGCCGGGGCTGAGTCTATGTGCTGGCCCTCTCCGGTGCGCTGCCGGTGCAGCAGGGCCAGAGCCACCCCGTAGGCGCCCATGAAACCCGTGCCGTAGTCGTTCACCGGGTTGGGCTGCGACTCGGGCATACCATCACCGCCGAAGCGACGGGTCATCCCGGCAGTGGCCTGGGCAAACCCCTCGTGACCGGGGCGCTCCGCCCAGGGGCCGATGTGCCCGTAAGCGTTCAATGAAGCGTAGATTATGTCGGGCTTGCGCTTCCTCACCTCTTCGTACCCCAGGCCCAGCCTCTCCAGGCTGCCGGCGCGATAGTTCTGGGCCACCACGTCGGCATCCTCCAGCAACTGCCAGAAAACGTCGCGCCCCTCTTCAGATTTCAGGTCCAACAGGATACTGCGCTTGCCCCGGTTGATGTCGTTATGCCGGGCCACGGTGGAGCCGCGGCTGGGGTTATCTATCTTGATAACATTGGCCCCGTACTCGGCCAGCGTCCGGCCCATGGTCGGGCCGGCCAAGATTATGCACAGGTCCAGCACTTTCACCCCGTCAAGGGCGGAACTCATGGCGTCCTGGTGCGCCGGCGCCTCGGAAGCGGGGCGAGGCCTCAACTTCGCGAGAATTTCTCCCCGATGCTGGTCGGGAGTGGGAGCCGGGCCGCGCACCCTGCCCGGTGTCAAAGACATACGGGCGTTGATTCCCGGCTGTAGCATCTTGCCGTAGGTGGGGTCGTCAACCTCCACCACCATCTGGGAGGCCCGGGCGTGGGGATGGTCAAACCACTCGGCGCTGGTGCGGCAGACCGCCCCCTCGCTGCCCGCCTCGGCGATCAGGTCTTCCCATTCCTGTGCAGTACGAGTCAAGAAGAGTTCCCGAATCCGCTGCTGGGCCTCGGCGCGGAATTGGGGGACGTCCAGGGGGCGGTCGAAGTCGGTAAGCCCCTCGTCATCCCACGATGTAATCCCGGCGGCTGCAACGAACGGCCGGAAGTTCTGGTTGCCGGAGCCGCCGAATCGCACGTACTGGCCGTCGCTGCACTGGAAGATGCCGCCCCACAACTCTTGCAGCGTAGGAATCGCCGGCGGAGCGTTGTGCACCCGCACTCCGAAACGCCCCAGGGACTGGAACATGCTGTCAAAAAGGGGGACTTCAATTCGTTGCCCCACGCCATCGCGCTCCCGGGCATTCAAGGCGACGACGATGGCCACCACCGACTGGAAGGCCCCGTAGACCGAGGCGATGGGAATGGCCGTGTAGACCGGACGCGGGCTATCGGCGTTGGGCGGGCGGAAGGTGGCCGACGCCGCTCCCACAACTCCTTCGTAAGCCGGCATGGCCGCCCTGGGATCGTCCGACGCAAATCCCGGAATGGAGCAGTAAACCAGGCGGGGGTTGGCCCGAGTCATCTCCTCGGGTCCCAGCCTCAACCGGTCCATGGTCCCGGGCCGGAAGTTCTCGACCACCACATCGGCGCTCTGTATGAGGGACCGGGCAATGGCCAAGTCGTCCGCCCGCTTGAGGTCCAGGGTAATGCTCCGCTTGCCTCGGTTCCACGTTGAGTTTGCCGGGGTCTTCCAGCGGGGTCCGCCGGGAGGGTCAACCCGGATAACGTCGGCACCCTGATCCGCCAGCAACATTCCTGCCAAGGGCCCGGAAATATACTGCCCGAAGTCAATTACCCGAATGTGTTCCAGTGCTCCTGCGATGTCTGTACCCTCCCCCTGATTGGCTAAAAAGATTGGCTTCGTGGACGAAGCGCAGGCTAACACTGCGGGTATGAGCGGTCAACTGCCGGCGTCGGAACGTGGTGACACCACATCCGTGGCGACAAGGCCGTTCACTATCTCGCCTGGCATCCCAAAATTGACCCCCTCGGTGTGGGTTACTATAATGGGCAGAGTCCACAGCAGTAGCGGGTCTTTGTCCAGGCAGCGGAAACCGTGACTGCTAGGTTCACAGCATACGTGAGGAGGACTTTCATGGTTGAACAGCAGGCAGCGGTGCTGAGCCCGGAAACTCTGATAGAGGAGTTCCATAAGAACGGTGTCACCCATGTGGTGACCATTCCTGACAGCGAGACCAACTACCTGTACGAGTTGATGAAGGAGGAGCCTTGGCTGGAAATCGTCCCTGCCTCCCGGGAAGGTGAGACCTTCGCCATTGCCCTGGGGCTGCTAATCGGCGGCAAGACCCCGGTGTGCCTGATTCAGAACACGGGCATGATGGAATCGGGCGACTCCATACGGGGTATGGCCCTGGACTCCGGGTTCCCGCTGGTAATGGTGGTGGGCTATCGTGGCTGGAACCGCCACGGCATTATAACCGACTCGGTGGCCCGCTATACCGAGCCGTTCCTGAACGCCTATCGCATCAACTACTACCTGGTGGAGCAGGATGCGGACAGTTCGCGCATCTCCGTGGCCTTCGAGGAGGCCCGTACCACCAAGCGGCCAGTTGCTATCCTGGTGGGCGACGAATACCACGGGTTCAACCGCTAGACGGATAACCCTTCGCCAAAAATTATTGCTCTATCGGCGCCTCTACCACGTGCGGTACGTCATACTGGGCTGGGGAGGGATACGGCGCAAGCAAGATCCACGTAACGGAGGCAAAGAATGATTCATTCCGAAGAGGTATTCCGAGTATTCCAAGAGTACCGGGGCGATGCCATCGTGATTCCCACCGGCACTGCCGGTCGCCACTGGCGGGAATTCAGCACCAACGAGAACCGGGACATGAACCTGGGAGGCGCAATGGGCCAGACCACTTCGGCGGCCTTGGGACTGGCCTTGGGACTGCCTGATGAAAAGGTGGTGCTGTTCGATTCCGAAGGCGCGCTGCTGATGAACCTGGGGATACTGGCTACTATCGCCGGCAAGAAGCCGAAAAACTTCTGCCACATTTTGTTGGACAATGAGTGCTATGCTACCACCGGAGGGCAGCCGGTTCCCAACGCGCAAGAGATTAACTACGCCGGTGTAGCCAAAGAAGCCGGTTATTCCTCTGCCTACAGCTTCGACGACCTGGAAGAGTTCGCCACCAATGTGGAGCAAATAATGCAGGATACCGGCCCGGTATTCGTCGCCATCAAAGTTGTGCCGGAGGTAGAGAACGAGCCAATAGGTATGCGGCAGCGTGTCCCTACCCGCAGCCGCGCCGAGACCATCCGGGGCTTGCAGACGGAGTTGGGCATTAGCGCCGGTTAGCCTTCGCGGCCGTCCACCTATTATGAGATTACAGGGGCGCACAATGTGCGCCCCTGAATTTTGCCGCGCGGCCTGTTTAGCGTCCAATCAGGGTTACGCCAGTGTCAGCAACTCCACGTAGCAAAGCATTGCATGGGCGAGGATTCCCGCCCGCAACTCTCCTCCCCGCTCGGCGACTTCGTCAACCATAGCCAGTATCGGCGCCGGCATGACGATATTAACCTGCACCGGCTTGGCCGAAGGCTTGAAAAGGACGACATCTACCAAGGCCCAAATACCGCCGGCGTAGTCTTCGTTAGCGTTGAGTTGGTTTCTACAATTACTGGCCCATTTCAAAGGACACCATTAAGTTCAACCAGCACTTTATGAACGGTTACGGTGCTTGCCGCAAGGCATTTGTGGGGATTCACGAGTTGGGGCACGCTCAGCGTCTAGCCCATTCGGAATCGCCGAACATCATGCAGGAAAGCGTTCGAGACGTATGTCTATTTGGAGACCACGACAGGACGGATTACCGCGAAAAGTGGGGAGAGTAAAAATGGGTATCAACGTTAAGAGACACTAGAAAGGTGGCCGGAAACCCCGGTTGATTTGGCCAGCGGTTATACTCCGGGCAATCAAGGCTGGCGGAGCCGGGCAATGCTGGGAAGCGTTCGGACCAGAGGGGCCTCTGGGAAGCGGATCGGTTGTATCCGGACTACGTGGGCAAGGACACTTTCTACGGCTTGCTGGCCGCACTGCGGGACCAGCTGTTCAGCGATGACGATTTTGCCGAGATCTACTGTCCGGACAATGGTCGGGACAGCGTGCCGCCCAGCCTGCTGACCACGGCGCTGCTGCTGCAGACCTACGACCGGGTGAGCGATGCCGAGGCCAAGGCCAGAGCTGACTTCGACATCCGTTTGAAGGTGGCGTTGGGGATTGAGGTTGAGGATAGACCCTTTGCCAAGAGTACCCTTTGCCAAGAGTACGCTGCAGCTGTTCCGGGCGCAGTTGATACTGCACGAGAAGGTGCGGGAGGTATTCGAGAGCAGCCTGGCCTGGCTCGGCAGTCGGGCTACCTGAAAAAGCGTGGGATGCGGGTGGCGCTGGACACGACCTGCATCCTGGGACGGGGCACGGTGCAGGACACCTACAATCTGCTGGCGGACGGGATCGTCAAACTGTTGCGGGCTCTGGCGGCCGTGGCGAACATCGCGGTCGGGGAATGGGCCGAAGCCCAGGGGTACGAGAGGTACCCGGGCTCCAGCATCAAGGGCGAGGCGGCGATCGACTGGTCGGACCGCAAAGCGCGGGTGGCATTGCTGGCTGAGCTAGTGGCCGACGCGGACCGGCTGCTGGAATTGGCGCGGCAGACTCTGGAAAGGCTGCCCCAGGATGGGGCCGAACGGCCGAGCATAGTGGCTGCGGCGGAGTTGCGCAGGGCAATCGAGTCTTAATAACATTTTTAGAAATATGCTAACGTGCCGTGATCCGTTGACCGATGTGGAGGCAGGGGACCATGGCACAACCACCCAAGGCAACTATTCTCGATCATTTCGCTGAGCTGGACGACCCACGGGTGGAACGCACCCGACGCCACAAACTGGTGGACATCCTCGCCATCGCCATTTGCGCCACCATCTGCGGCGCCGATTCTTGGGTCCATATCGAACTCTTCGGCAAGAGCAAGCTGGCCTGGTTTCAAACCTTCCTGGAATTGCCCAGTGGCATCCCATCCCATGACACCTGCGGCGATGTTTTCGCCCGGCTGGACCCAGTGCAGTTGCAGAACTGCTTCGTGTCCTGGACCCAGGCCATCGCAGAGCTGCTGCCGGGTGCGGTGGTGGCCATTGACGGGAAGACGGCCCGACGGTCGTATGATCGGGCGGGTAACCAGGGGGCCATACACCTGGTCAGCGCCTGGGCCACGCGGAACGCCCTGACTTTGGGCCCGGTCAAGACTGCAGAGCAGTCCAATGAGATCACCGCCATTCCCCAACTGCTGGAGTTGCTGGAGTTGCACGACTGCATCGTAACCATCGACGCTATGGGATGCCAGCGGGAGATCGCCGAGCAGATCACCGACGGTGGAGCCGACTACGTGCTCGCGGTGAAGGAGAACCAGGGTCAGCTCTATGAGGGCATCCGAGACCTGTTCGCGGGGGCCGAGGCGTTGGGTTTTGACGGTGTGCCCTATGACTATGCTCAAACCGTGGACAAGGGACACGGACGAGTGGAACGGCGGGAATGCTGGACCATCACGGAGGCAGACTGCCTGGACTATCTGGACCCCCAGGGTCAATGGCCGCAACTGAAGGCGGCGGTTAGAGTGGTGGGCCACCGTCAAACCGGAGCGGGCGGCATCAGCCATCCCCGCTACTACATCAGCAGCCGGGCGGCCCCAGCGGAACAACTGCTGGCTGCCGTCAGGAGCCACTGGAGCATCGAAAACTCACTGCACTGGACGTTGGACGTAACCTTTCGCGAAGACCAGTGTCGAGTGCGCAAGGATCACGGACCACAGAACCTGGCCACACTGAGGCAGATTGGACACAACTTGTTGAAGAACGAAAGAACCTTGAAAGTGGGCATCCAAGGCAAACGGCTCAACGCCGGATGGAATCAGGACTATCTGCGCAAAGTCCTCCTCGGATAAGACGCGATTGCCCTGGTCGTCGAAGGCGATTTGAATGCGGTCGGGGTCGTTGCGTGGTAGCATCTATTGAGTGCTCCTGGTCTCGGGTCGGTTTTGTCTTTCCAAAACCATTATCCCCGAAGGACAGGAGCACTTTCTTACCCCTTCAGCACGCCGCGACACTCATCTTTTCGGTGGATTGGGGCTAAGGCGTGTTGACAAACTAAAATCAGTTGGGGTACCCCGAGCTGATTCTGGCTTGCCATACACAGTCAGCGGTGCCGGGAGCTAGCTCCCGGCGTTGGTGTTCTCCGCTCATCCGGGTCGGTTTCGCCGTTGGTTGGACCAACGGCCAGCGCCGGCCCGTTGCGGAGCATCACCCCACTGCCTGTAGGGAGGGTCAACAGGTTACGCAGGTTGACCGCTGCGTTCAGATTTCGGTCGTGTATTACGTTGCAATTCCCGCACCGCCAGATTGGTTCCCGCTTGAGTTTCGCGTTTACGTTCTGGCAGTTTGAGCAGGTCTTGCTGGAGGGATAGCAGCAGTGGGCGAGCTGTACCTCGCAGTGATGCCACTGGCCTTTGTAGATGATTTGGCGCTTGATTGCACCCATGCCGGCGTCGGCTTGGGCTTTGGGTGTGCGGCCTTGCATCATGCCGGCGACGTTGAGGTCCTCAATGACCGGCCGCTGGAACTTGTGGACCAGCTGGGAGGTCATCTGGCGCTGGGCGTTGTGACGCAGGCCGACGCAGCGTCGGTTGAGTTTGTCGAGGCGTCGTTGGGCTTGCCACCAGCCCCGGCTGCCGGTGGTGCGGCGTGCCTGGGCGCGTTGCCAGCGGCGTAGTTTGCGCTGGGCTTGGTAGTAAGCCCTGGGGTTTTCCCAGGTCTGGCCCTCACTGTCGGTGGCGTGCGGGTTGATGCCGGTGTCTACTGCCCCCTGGTGGATGCGGGTGTCTGGCGCTGGCGGCAGGATGGGCTGCTGCCAGTATTTGATGCTGAGCAGCCAGCGGCCGTTCTGGCGCTTGATGTGGGCTTCGTACACGATGCCTTTGGGCAGTGTGTGGCGTAACTTGACGGAACCTAATCCCGGGAACTGGATGCGGCGTTTGCCATGGTACTTGATCTGGGCGACGCCGGAAGCGGCGCGGAATGAACCGGTGCCAGTGTGCCGCCGCTTCTTGAACTTTGGCGGGCCAGCCTTATGTTCAGGGTCGCGCCAGTTTTTGATGGCGTTGCCGAAGTCCATGAAGGCGCCCTCGGCGACGCGGCTAGCGACTGTGGTGGCGAAGGGGTAGTCGGTGCGTTTGCAGGAGTTGAAGGCTTTGTAGAGGTCCTGCCAGGAGGGCCAGGGCAGTCGGTTGGTGCGGCAGCAGCGTTGAGTGGCGAGGCAGAGGTTGTAGACGAATCTGTTGATGCCAATGGCGCGGCGGCAGTAGTGTCCTGCCTGACGGTGAGGTGTATAGGGACGGGATAGCCGGCGGGTAGCCAGCCGTCGGGACAGGATGAACGGTTGCGTCGGTTACGTTTTGGCTTAGATTTAGTCATCATGCTCTTTTACTGCTTTCACTGTTTCCTATTAGTTTGTCCACAGGCCCTAGTACTACAACGACGGGTTTAGGATGGCGGCTCCATCCTGCCTTCACGGCGGGCGGAGCGGCGTCTCTGGTGGGAGCGGCGCGCCCGCTCGTTGCGTAGCTGCGTATCCTCCAGCCACCGCAGCAACTCCTCTGGCCCGAACCGTTCCCGGGGCAGCATCTCCCGAACCACCCGGCACACTTGGGGACGGGTGATCCGAGGCATCTTTTTCCCCCCAAGCCTGCTGCAGGCCCAGCAGGAAAGCTCCACCCAGCAGGCACATGGCTATGTGGTGATGCCAGCCAGCCCAACTGCGGGTCTCGTATTCGTCCAGGCCCACGTCGCCCTTCTCCGTCTCGAACTCCGTTTCAATGGGCCACCTGGAACCGCCCACGTAGGCCAGGGTCTCCAGGGGAGTATCCTCGGCAGCGTTGGACAGGTAGTAGCGGGGTTCGCTGCCGTCCAGGTTCCGGCGGTAGACGGCCCATGCCTCCTGGCCCGGCTTGCCCTTTCGGGTTACCCGCACCCGCTGGGCGCAGAACATATAGCTCCGCGGCCCCTGGCTTCCCTGGGCCACCGTTATCTCCCGCCAGGCCTCATCCGGCAACTGGTCACTGCGTTGCTCCATGGTACGACGCTGCCCGTCCCTGAGCCTGGGCTTGCGGGGGCGCCCGGACCCCTGAGCCCCCGGACTGGTCCAGGCCGACTCCCACGCAGGCTCCAGGGGCCAGACCGGAGTGCTGCCCGGAACGTCCAGCACGTAGCGCATCCCCAGGGCCGCCAGGGACTCCCGAAAGGACGGCGACATCCCGAAGGCGTCGTCCCCGGCCACCCATCCGGCCTTGAGGTGGCCCAGCTCCAGGGCCCGCTCCAGCAGTTCCAGGGCCAACTCCGTCTTCGACCGGTAGCTCCGCCGCTCCTCGGGCACCGCCGCCGCCGCACAGCGGCCCTGATCCGAGGTCCAACTCTCCGGCAGATACAGCCCTTTGTCCACCAATGCCCGTCCCAGCGGGCTGACGTAGGCCAGGAACATCCCACCCTGGCAGTTGGCCACCTTGCCCAGCCGGCCGCAGTACTGCCGGGCTACCCCCACGGACTTCCTCCCCTGCTTGGGAAAGTCGCTGCCGTCCAACACCCACACCGCCTCGGGGTGCCCCAGCCTGGGGGCCAGGTATTCCTGCAGCCGCCCGATCACTGTCGCATCGGACCACCGGGCCTCGGTCAGAAAACGCTGCATCGCCCGGGCCGAGATGCCCACCGATTCCGACAGGTTCTCGGCGTTGCGCCGCTCCCCAGCCTGCACCAGCAGCCCCTGAAGATAGTTTCGGCTGTGCTCCCGCCACTGCTTGCGGCCGAAGGAGGCCGCAAAGAAGGCGTGAAATTCCTGAAAGCACTCGTAGACCCGCTTGAAGCTCGCCGCATCCATCACCCAAACCACCCACTATCATCTTGACAACTATCCTACCAAACAACCCGTCGTTGTAGTACTAGGATGGCAACTCTCCATCGGTGGCGTGGGTTTGAGTTTTCAAGATGTCTTCCGGCAGTGTGGCGCGGACGTCGTGCGGCAGTGTGCGGGCGTGTGCCCAAAAGCCGGCGTTGTTCGCGAACGTGGATGAGTGGGCGTAGGCGTCGCGGTATTGATGCAGAATTTGTTCTGCGATGTGCGTGATGTCCGCCTGCTGCTCGGTGGTGGCGGCGATGGTCTGGCGGACGCTCCAGTGGTCGATGTCTCGTTGTATCGAGAAAAACGAGGTTCGCTCTTCAGGGCGTTGTTCGTGCGCCACGGTGAAGAATCTTGCGGTGCCGTCGAACCCGTGTTGGTGGTCGTGGTAGATAGAACTCTCGGGATGTAGCCAGTTTTGCTGTAGCAGCTGGTGCTGGTTGTTGAGTGGTACGACTCTGTAACCGTCCATGCTCTGCTCGTGCAACAGGCTGTGCCAGATTTGTTCTAATCACCGTTGTGCTATGAAGTCGTGAACCCACTGTTGCGTTAGTTCTTCGGCGGGTTGAGCGTTGGGGTGTGTGATGGACTGTTGCTGGAGTTCCAGCCACGTGGTGCATTCCAGGGTTTGGTGGTTTTGGTCGAGATACTCGACGTAGGCGGCGACGCAGTCGACGGATTCGTGGATGTGGATATCCTGGTTGTCGTGGTGTCGGCAGGCCAAAGCGGCAGCGTGGCGGTAGTTGGGGCTAAAGCTCTTGATGGTGGTTCGGTAGAAGTGTGTCGAGTCGGCGACGATGTAATCGTAGTTGAGGTTGTTGGTCGTCACCTGGGCAAGCGCCATCACGAGCAGGCGTTGCACGGCGTGGTCCTGCCCTTGGTTGGTCTGCAGAGCGCGTTGGACGTCAGCCAGAGATAGCTGGGAGGCTTTGTCCCAATGCTGTGCGGGGAATCCGCGTGTCGTGAGGTAACGTTTGGTGAACTGGTTGAGCTCCTGGGCGGATTGTGGTGCGCCAGATGGGTCTGGTTCAAGGATGTTGTGCCATAGGTACACGACTGCCGCCATGGGATTTGAGGCGGCGGTTTGTGCTAGGTGCGGGCCGGCGGCAGCAACGATGTTGTAGATGTCGATGTTGGGTGGGATGCCCGTAAGCGAGAGCGCGAGGTGATAGGTTGCTGTGTCGAGCAGTTGCGTGATGGCGGTGTGCAGGTTTTGTGAAATCTCACGGTCTGCCGTCAAGGCAGCGGCGAGGTGGGGAGGCAGCAGTTTTTCGATGCCGCGGCGATGGCGGTAAACGACGTCGGCAGTGGGCGGTTTGATGAGCCGGCCTTGGTCGAATATCTCGGGCCAGGGTGTGGCCAGGACTTCCGCGATGCGTGAAGTGACGGCGATGGTGATGGACTGGCGGCTGGTCCAGGCCGCTGGCTGGTTTTCCAGATGTTTTGAGTCGGGATGGGGCAATGTCTGTCCCAGCCAATATGATTCATCGGCATCGATCATGATGCAGCCGTTGGGTTGCTTGGTGAGTTTGATGAAGTCCCGGCCGGCGACGTGGAGGGTTACCGATTGGTGCGGCACCGTGTTGAGGCCATACGGCATCTGGAAGCTCTGCAAGCGTAAGAGCATATTCTCGTCGATTGCCTGCTGCAGGTGGTGGCCGCGTGCGTTGACGGCACGGGACCTTTTGGGACGTGGGCTGTTGCTGGGACAATGCCGGTCGTAAATGGATAGGTCTGAATGACGCAGGTAATGGAAGAATGCCTTGGTTTGTGGGGTTGGGTAGCTGTCGGCGCCGGCAATCGAGATGTAGTGGCGAGCGATGGCGGATAGTATCCGCCATGCGGTGGCGAAGTTGGCGGGCGTGCTCAAGTTGATGCCGGTTTGGTGGAGTACCGCGAGGTCGTCGTAGCCGTTGATGTCGCAGCTGGCGACGCAACTCAACATCCGGTTGATGTTGTTCATATCGGCGGTCAGCTGTTTGAGAGTGGAGCCGCGCTCGGCTCTCGTCAGGGCGGCGGCCATCAGGGTGGCCCGAGTTGCCATTTGGAGGCTGGTTGCCTGCAGCAGGTGGTAGGGGGTGTATGCGCCTTTGGTGAAACGCTTGGCGATGGAATATGGTGGAGTGGCGCCGGTTTGCGCCATGAAGTCGCAGAGGAGGCGTACGCGGTTGACGTATTCTTGGTTCTTTTCGTGCGGAATCTCACGCATGATGCGGGTGTTGAGGTGGCCGAACGCCTGCCAAACCAGGTCGGTGTGCGCGTAGGTCGGCATATGGCTGTGGAAATGGTCTTGGGCTTCTGCGCTGATTTGCTGTGGAGTAAGGCCGGGTTGGCGGACTCTATGGTCGATGTCTTCGTGGTGCAGGCCCATCCAGAGGGTGAGGGCATTGGGGTTGAGCTGGTAGGTTTCTGCCAGCAGAGTGTCGTGGGTGACGACGGCGTTGAAGTGCCGAATGGTGGCGAACATTCCAGCGTATGTGGTGGTGCGGACTACTGTCTCTGGGCCCAGCAGCTGGTTGACCTGGTGCTGGATGAAGGCGTCGGGCTGACGTACGAAGCCGGGGAGCCCGCCTTTCAGGATGGTGTGAGCTAGCCGGTTGATGGCGAAGTTGATCGCCTTGCTGTCCTGTCGGTGGGACTCAGCGGTGGAGTCGTATGATGGATACTGTGCTAAGCCAAGAGATTCCCTAGTGTAGGGTTGCATCCAATCGTTGACGACGGTTTGGACGATGTCGTGGGCTTGGGCTAGCATTGAATCGATCAACGCGGTGGCGGAAAGATTGTCTTTGGAATGCATTTGGCGCAGCGGCACTGCATCGGCGGTGCCGTCGGGGAGCATTGTGATGCTGCGTGGTGTTGCGGAGACTTCCGTGGTGTGCTCGGGGTCGAACGTGATACAGGCGCCGTCGATGTGGAAGGCGCGTCTTTTGAACTTGGGGGCAGCAACCAGAAATGCTTCGGTGTTGATGAAGTCCAGTATCTGGCGAGCGGTGGGAGGTCGCTTCAGTGTTGTGGTCATGGGGTAGTCGCTCCTCGGTATGATTTGCTGACGATAGTTAAACGCTAAACAACATTCGACGATGTCGCTGTTGGTTGCGATGCAACCGGCGTGAGCAAGCCGCGCAGGAAGGGGCTATCTCCCAAAGCCCGCAGGAAGATTCCACGGGCGCCGTTTACGTCCCGGTCTATTCCGATAAAAGGCGGCGTGGAGTTCGATGCAGGTTTTATCGGTGATGTTGGCCACTGTCGTCCTCTGGTTGGAAACGTGTTGCAGGCTACGGATTGGTGTTAGCTCCGGGCCGGGAGTGAATGCCGGTGTTGGCTTCAGGTAAGGTCGCGGTGATCATTTGATGGTGTGGTCCACGCGTTGGTTGATGGGTGGTTTGCTCCTCGCCGTGGACTTGGTGCTTTAGACAGGTTAAAAGGGGCCAACCGCGACGGCTTGAGCAACTGGAAAAAGCCAAAGCGGCGGAGCTATGGTGTGTGTCGGCATGGCCACTGTGTTGCTGGATGTGGTCAGCATTCCAGTGCTTCGGAGATGTCGCCAGCGTTGATCATCTGGACGGTGAGGGGTGGGAGCTCCGAATAGTGAGGCGGGCCGATATCCGCGATGTGGTCGGCGTTGAACGAGTACTGGAGATTCTCGTCGTCGATGTGCGAGGTGAATGCATCGCGGGCCTGCTCTGGCGATTCGGCGATGCAAGCCAGAGTTATGAAGCTGGTGCCGTTTACGGCTTTGGTGATGTAAACGTGCATGGGGTGGGGTGTCATCCAGGCTACTGCGTCCGCATAGCGGCTGGGTGCAAGGAGTTGGTGAAACTTGGTGGACGGTGTAGTGTGGCCATTGCTTCCCAGATTCGATGGGGTGAATCTGGGTTGGTAGCGTCGTGGGGATTGGGCATGATGTCGGAATGGGGAGGTGTGTGATGCCCTTTGCGAAGGTTATCGGAGTAAGGGTTTTGCAGGTTTGCGGGTTTTGCAACCTGTCTTGAGGCGGGGCTTTTGTGCCGGCTGATGACAGGTTGGGACGGTGTTTACGGGTTTTGGCCACGCTGAGGTTGGGCGCGTCTGCCCAGGGGTGGGTTGAGCAAGGTTTGCAGGTAGTTGTCGGATTCAGCGGTCATAATGATGGTGGCGCCGGGTCGGATGGAGGTTTCGTAGGATTCAAGCGTACGCAGGAACCGGTAGAATTCCGGGTCTTCGGAGAGGGCCTGTTGCACTATGGCGATAGCGCGGGCATCGCCGAGTCCCCGTATTTGGCGGGCGTCGCGTTGCGCTTCGGCGACGATGATGTCTGCTTCCGCTTGGACGGTAGCCGTACGTTCGCTGTATTGCTCCTCACCGTCGGCGCGGTGACGGGCTGCGACGCGTTGGCGTTCGGCGTGCAGACGTTTGATGATGGAGTTGGTGACCTGCGGCGGGAAGTCGGCTCTCTTGATGTCGGCGCTGATGATGGAGATGCCGTACTTCTGCAGCAGGACTGCTTCCGCGATACGGGCATGGATACGTTGCGCGATGTTGTCGCGGGCGCCGATGAGGCTTTCGTACTCGGGGAGGCCTTCCTCGTTGTTGACGATATTGCCGTCGGCGTCAAGCTTGGGCCGGGCGCCGATCACCTCGGTGCGGTCGTGTTCCGCGATGGTGTCGCGCATGGCTGAGTAGGTGATGGTTTGGAGACGTTTGTGGGCGTTGGCCTCGTTACGAAGTGTCTTCCTGAATTGCAACGGGTCCGTGATGCGGTACCGGATGACGATGTCGATAACGAGTCGTTCTTTGTCCCGATCTGGTACTTCTCGAGGCGGAATATCGGCGCGTAGGGTGCGTTTGTCGATTCGTTGCACGGTATCCATGAACGGCAGGGGAACCTTGATCTTGAGTCCGGGAGTGGTGTGGACCTTTTTTACTTCGCCGAACCGGAATTGAAGCGCATACTGGGTCTCGTCGACGGCGTAGAGGGCGCCGTTGACGAAAGCAAGCGCGATGATGGTGGAGAGGAAAGCTACTGCGATGATGAGCAGGGTGCGGGCGGTCATGTTGTGTTACCTCGATGTGTGGCGGTGTGCGGGCTTCGTTGAGTCGGGTGTTGACGAGGGGGCGTCTACGGGGTTGGGATGATGCGGCTTCCAGTGCCGCTGCCGGCGTCGAGTATCACGCTGGGCGGGTTGTCGCCGGTGACGATTATCTGGTGTAGCCGTGGCAACACCCGGTCGATGGTTTCGAGGTACATACGCGAGGCGATGATCTCCGGTGAAGCTTTGTATTCATTGAGTATGTTCGTAAAGCGGTCTGCTTCGGCGGTGGCGGCGGCGATACGTTCGGCGCGGTACGCTTGGGCTTGCTGGACGAGCTGCTTGGCCAAGCCCCGGGCTTTGGGCAGGGTGTCGGACTCGAAGGCGAGTGCCTCGTTGATGCGGGTTTCCTTCTCCTCACGGGCTCGCAGGACGTCGTCGAAGGCTTCCTGCACGGTGTCGGGAGCCTTGACTTCCTGGAGTTGTACGGACGTGAGCCGGATGCCGGTTTCGTACTCGTCTAGTATCTCCTGCGCTACTTCCATGATTTCGCGTTCGATGGTCTCGCGGTCGGTGATGAGCGCCTCGTCGATGGTGCGTTGACCAAAGGCGCGTCGCATCGCTATTTCAAGGGTGTCCTTGAGGCTCTGGCCATCGGGGCGGCCGACGGGATGAGAGCGGTGCGTCTTGGCGCGGTCTTTGTCCCAGTACTCGAAGGAATGGCCGGGGTCGTCGGCGTGAAACAGGTACTTGTTGAGGTCGGATATGCGGTACTGGGCCACAATCTGGACCTCGACGAGGTTGAGGTCTCCGGTAATCATGGTGGCGGCGTTGATGTCGCGTTGCCACTCCTCTCCGGTGAGCACGTCGATTCTGTCAGAGGGCAGGCTGTTGAAGCCGACCTCAGCGGAGCGGTTTTCGCTCACCTGTATGATGTCCTTGTGTCCGACTGGCGCGGGCCAATTCCAGTGGAAGCCCTCGGCGGTCACCGGCTCGGCAGCAGCGGCGCCGAAGATCCGTATGGCGGCGGCCTGACCGGGTTTGACGGTGTACATACCGGTTAGGCTCCAGATGATGGCGATCACGGCAAAAGCGGCCAGGATGACGCTGAACAGTATTTTGGTTTCGCCGACGCTGAGAATTTGCTCTCTCATGGATGGGTTACTCCAGGTTGGTGTGGTCTTGGTGTGCTATGTGCTTGCTGCGAAGGTTATCGAAGAATCTGGAAAACTGCCGGGAATAAACCGGCGTCAGGAACCGGTGTGTACGAGTAGGCCACCCCACTCTGGGTCCCACTCGAATGATTCGATGAATACGTGGTTAATTACATCCTGCCGTGCCAGGATGGCAGCTTCGGGTATGGCGTAGGATTTGCATACCGCTTCGTATACGGTTGCCTCGGTGGGGTCGGGCAGGAAGCGTCCGTCTCGGACGATGACGCCAACGCTCACACCCGGGGTAGGCATTCCGGTCCATCCAGACCGGTGTTGCACTTTGTGGATTCCGTCCGGTGTGCCCTCCGGCGCCCGTAAGTCGAGCAATATCTGCATATAGTCGGCTCTTGACTGCTGTCTGGTGGTGTACGGCTTTGCTTCGAACTCGGCGTACGATTTCTGGTCATAGATTGACCAGGACATACGGTAGTTTTTGTCGTCCCAGTTTCCGATGGTCATGGATGATGTATTCGTCATATGGGTGTACTCCTGATGGTGTGGAGTTGTGTCCGGGAGCCGGCTTTAGTCGGCACGGGACCCTTGGGAAGTTGAATCCGTAGGGAGGGACGCGTGCCGTGCGCGTTGCGGTCGTCTACGGCGCTGGAGTGCGGGTGCGGTGCTGGGTTGGAGGCGGCCCTTCACGGCAGTGTGGCGTCAGAGCCGCGCTTTTTGGTGGCGATGGAGGCAGAAATCGTAACGAGTGAGACTAAAAGTAATATCGCTGCCGTGATGGACAGCGCATAGGCGGTGTTGAGGTTTGGGCCTCCGTCTTTCTGCTGGCCGAGCGGGAACGCGGCGTGGACGAGCGTGATCAACGCCGATGTGATGAGGCCGGTGGCCTGTCCGTCGTGCGGGATTCCGTTGAGTGAAAGTAGGTACCAGAGCGTGTCTACATTCAGGATCTCCTGAATGTGTTAACACTGTGTTTCAGGCGACTAACAACAGAGGTTGAGTTCTGTCGTAGGCCTTGTGCGCCGGACCTTGGTCTCCGTGCGTGGAGAGCGCCATCGCGCTACTGGTTGGCTTGATTTCGCTTTCGATGCGGAGTTGAGGCTCTTTGCAAGTGGAATAGGCTATGTGTTGGCCTCCGTTAAGCCGTTGTGTGTCGAGTTAACGAGTCGTCGGGCAACTTCCGATGTGTGCGGTCGTCATGCCCACGCCTGGGCGGAATGTTGGCACTATGCTGTCCTCGCGTGGACGGCCGTCATTACGAGGTGGTGCGGAGTTGGGGTTTTCGATGGCGCCGCAGATTATGCAGCGTACGGGGTGGTCCCAAATTGGTGGGTGGAGTCTGATCCATTCCAGTTCACGGGCTACTTCGGAAAGCCATTCATCATCCAGTGCGCTGTGCGCTGGGAGAGGAGGAGCGCGTCCCTCGATGGCGAGCAGTAGGTCTAGTTCCTGTGCGGCGCGCGTTAGGCTGGGAGCGAAGTAGAACTCGGCAAGTACGTGGGTGCGTTCCGGGTGGTCGGGTAACTCGAATTCTTCGTCCTCGCGGGCGCTTAGTGCGTCAATGGCGTTCTTGGTGGCTTCCCAAGAATCCTGAAGCGCGGTGGCGCGGCTTGATTTGGTCATGCTGGTGCTGTCCTTGTCATTGTTGCAGGGTTGGGAGTGTGCTCCGGTTGCTTCAGCGACAGCTGGGGCAGACGGCAATCAGGCGTTCTCTGCCGAAGCCTTGTTTGAATGTCAGGGGGCGCTGCGCCGCAGCAATCGCATCATGCAATACGAAACGATTGCACTCATACCCGGTACGTGAATCAGCACCCCCCAGACCACCTCAACGGCGCGGCAGGTTATTAGCATGTCCTACACGACCTCGACTTTGTACAAAAGCTAGATAAATTATAAGAACAGGGTAAGCTCGACCAAATCACCACAAGAGGTCGAGTATGCCTACCCTGCCCGCAGTCATAGTAACCCTGCTGCTGCCCTTTGAGCACCTGTTTGACCCCAGGACCTGGCGCAAAGCCCAACTCCTGGCCATGGGAGCGATCCTGTCTCCCGGCAAACGCACCGTGTCCTCCGCCCTCAACATCCTGGGGATTGGGCAGCACGGCGACTTCGCCGTCTATCACCACGTGCTCAACCGCGCCCGATGGTCGCCACTGCAACTGAGCCGGGCGCTGTTGCTGCTGGTGGCCGGGCGCCTTGGTTCATCCACCGAGCCGTTGGTGTTCGGCATTGACGAGACGGTGGAACGACGCTGGGGCCGGAAGATTGCGGCCAAGGGGCGGTATCGGGATCCGGTGCGGTCCAAGGACGACCAGGTGGTGATGACCCCCGGATTGCAATGGGTGAGCCTGATGTTGCTGACGCGTATCGGATGGGCGGGTCGATACTGGGCGCTGCCGTTTTTGACCGCGCTGGTGGTGTCGGCCCGCTACGACCGGCGCAAAGGCCGCCGGCACAAGACGGTAACCGACTACGCCCAGCAGATGCTGGTCTGCCTGCGCCGTTGGCTGCCGGAGAGGGACCTGGTGGTGGTGGCCGATGGCGGCTACGCCAAGCGCGAGTTCCTGCGGCATTGCCAGAGTATGTCAAAGCCGATTGTCGTCGTCACCAAACTGCGCAAGGACGCGTCCCTGTACCAGCCCGCGCCAGCGCGGCGGCCCGGCCAGATCGGGCGGCCCCGGGTGGTCGGCGCGCGACTGCCCAGTCCCACGGCGGTGCTGGACGATCCCGCTACACAATGGATTCCCTACCGCGCCACCGGTTCCGACGGCAGTACCGCCATGGTCGAGCTCGCTTCGGGCGTAGCGCTGTGGTACCACGGCGGGCCGCCGCGCCTTCCCATACGTTGGGTCGTCATCAGATACCTGGCGGAGCGCCGCGGGCCCTATGCTTTACTATGCACCGACACCGAGGCGGAACCCCTGCGGATACTGCAGTGGTATCTGCTGCGGTGGCAGGTCGAGGTGACCTTTGAGGAGCTGCGGGCTCACCTGGGCATGGAAACCCAGCGCCAGTGGTCGGAACGAGCCATCGCCCGAACCACCCCCGCGCTCTTTGGCCTGTTCAGCGTGGTGACGCTGGCCGCGGATATCCTGATCGAACAGCGTGGCGGCATGGCGCCGCGCACCGCGGCGTGGTATGACAAAACCAGCCCTTCCTTCGCCGACGCCATCGCCATGGTCAGACGACACCTCTGGGTGCAGCAGGGAACTTTTATGCCGTCCGAGCGCGAGCACGAATCGATAAAAGTCCCGCGCCTCTTGTACCACAGGATGCTCGACACGCTAGCCTATGCCGCTTGATTGTACAAAGCCGAGACACGACGCTACGTAAAGGGAATGCCCGCAGCACTACATCGTCAGTCGTCGAATCATCCTGAGCCAGCCGGGCCGCACAACGATTCACTGGCCAAGGCAACAGCCCAAGTCGCCCCGAATTCGGCGTATCACAGATTACGGATTTCGTACCGACGCCGCCTACTTGAACAATCCTACTATTGAAGGGTCGCTTGGGTACCGCTCGTACGCATACCGCGCCGTTGGCGGGGCGGGAGCAACATTGATCGACGCGGACGGAACGATTTCCATCGACGACTTGGCCTTGAGCACGGAGAATTCGTGCGATGACCAGGTCAGCTTATTGCCGCAACAGCGCCAATATCTCGACTTCCTGGCGGGCACAGAGCGGTACCATGTTTTCGAGGACCGGTTGGTGATCCTGACCCACACCGGCGACGCGCTGGTGTTTCAGCGAGAATCGACCTCTACCGAGGCTGGGCAGCCGGGTCCCGACTGGACGCGTGTGGAAGCTCCGGGCCGGAGTGACCAACAGGGGTTCTCTCTGTTGCTGCCGCCCGGGTGAGCCCTCAATGAGCTGCAGGATATAGATTCATACGTCGGTGAAGTGACCGGCGACGGCGTGCGCCTGATGTTCGACTACGGGTGGTACTCCTGGGGTCTGAACCCAGAGGATGGACCGGAACACGAATATCTGGTGTCATACGAAGACATCGGTGGTCTCAGGGCGAAGTTGTTGCTGCCCGTAAAATCGCCCAGTGGCGCCGCCGCAGACTATTCGCCAGCCATTGGCGTGTATTTTCAGGATCTGGGCGGCGCCAGTTTCAACCTGATTGGGCGGGGCCTCACGCCAGACCAACAGCGTGTTGCCGTCGGCATCTCCGCAGCGTACGGGTATTGGAGTAGGCTCGCGGATGCCGGCCCTGCGGACAACCGAGTTTGTCTCCGAATATGTCAATCCAGCCAGGGTATACGTTAGATCATCGTCACTCACCCTTTCGGGGCGTTCCAGAGCCGTAAGGGATCGACTGAGCGGAGCGTGTCAAAGTTGAACAGCAAGGTGAAAGCCTTTCTCATCATTGCTGTTGCGGTGGTCGTCGTGGCCGGTCTTTTCACGGTCTCCAGATGGTGGGGCTTGTCCGGCATTGTGGAGGATTGGTTCGTTCACGTGGAGGCAGAAACACTGGTGCGCTATTCCGAGCATATCGTCATCGCCCGGACGTGGACGAGACGATCTACGAAGTGGCTAACACGTCAACGGCTCACGTTGAATCCCCGACTTTATCCGTGGACGTTTACCGACGGTTCGAGGTGCTCGAAACACTGAAAGGCAGTTTCGCGCCGGGCGATGTCGCGTACGTGGCTTGGAACGTCGGGTATTACAAAAAAGGCAGGAAGATGAGGGTCCAAAATTCATACCCGAGGAGGAGATTTCCCTTTCGCCCGGCGAAGAATATGTCCTCTTTTTGAACCGTCGCCATGGGAGGCGGCCGGACTCCATGGATGTCAAGATTCGCGTTTGGAGAACGCCCGAGGGGTTGGAGGTGGCGCAGACTGACTCCGAGGGTAGGCTCACATTCCAAACCACCCGGTATTACCAGGCCGCGCTGAATGACATGGGGCTAAAGCCCATTCAGGGTTCCGGCGGAGCACCCTTTGAGCTCACGGTGGCCGATATTAGAGCTCTGGTGGCCTCGCCGGCTAGCGACCAGCGGTAGATGCTGGAAAAGGGTAGCGCGGCGCCATAGATGTAGGGTCATGTGATTCTGGCCGACTGGAGTTTCACGCGAGAAGTTCATGAGCACTCGTCAGGCGGAGCTATTGTGGCGACGGAAGACTGCTACACACGCCACGTGGTCGAGCAGCGCAGAGTTCCTGCCGGAATGTTGGCAGCATCTCACCGCATTGCGGCCGGGCACGCGGGTCTGCTGTCGGCGTTGCCGGCCATTACTGCGTAGTCGCCCACGCGGGCGTCGCCGTACACGTGGCCATCTCCGTTGACTTGGGCGTCGTTGAACACCCAGGCGTTGCCGTACACTTGGGCACTGCTGTGCACGCAGGCGTCGCCGCAGATCCGAGCCTTGCTGAAAACGGCGGCGTTGCCGGACACGTGAGTGTCTCCGGAGACCTTGGCGTCTTCGAAGACCCGTGCGTTGACGTAGATCTAGGCGTCGCCGTTGTGGTCCAAGTTCTGTTCCTGCTCAGCGTATCCGCCCACCGTGCCGGCGGGACCCCAAGAGCCGTCGCGAAGGGCGACGGTGCGACCGTCAGCGCGGATCTCGTACTTCTGCTTGATTTCCTGCCTGGCTCGGGCGTTTTGAGGCTGGGCTTGCCCCTATGGAGCAGTGTCGGTTGCCAGCCAGGCGTTGTGATGGGCTTCGGGTGATTCGCCGTCCTGTTGTTGGGCCCACTGCTGAGGTGAGAGGATGCCGATGTTGGGTCGTACGGACGGCACCAGTCCGGATGTGGCGGCGGCGATGCTCGTCAGCCGAGGTTCCAGGCTGGCCTGTTGCCTGGGGTCGACGACGGTGAGTTCAAGGGAATCGCCCTGCGCGAAGCCGGCGGCCCGTGGGCCGGTTACGGCGACTCGGTTGGGCAGCGGTGGGACAAGCTCGTTCAGCTACGTGCACGTAGCTGAACGAGCCACAGGAGTTCGGGCTGATGCAGGACGGGGCCAGGCCGGTGGCGTTGCCCGTCTGGGATAACCGTGAGGGCGGTGGTGTCAGGATTACGGCCCTGGTGGGCCGGGTTTGCGGCCACGCATCGCCCCGTTAGCCGGATGAATTTTTCGGCGGGGTTGTGGTTGACGGCGTCCTGAACGGTGCGTCTTTTGGATTTCGGGAACCGCTGAACGTGTTCGATGATGTGGTCGATGCCGGCGGCGCCGTTCCGCATCAAAGAGTGATCCTAAACTGGACTGTGGTGACGACAAGTCTTCGTTCAGGGGAGGTTGGGATGTCGTCAGAGGTCGTGGTAAGGCTTGGGCGTGTTGCCTTGGTAAATGTTGGTCCATTCTTCGTGTGAAATCGTGATGAATGTTGGCCGGACGGTTGGCGCTTCCCGGCTGGTGCGTTCAGCCGCTTGGGTGATGACCTGTTGGAGCAGGGGATGAGGCTCTCCGTTGACGACGATGGTTACTTCCATCGGAACTCGGGGGGATGCTGCACTGGCGGCGCGGGATCCGGTGATTGCAACTCTGAGCAAGCCGAGGTCTGCGAGGTGTGGGACGTATTGATTGAGCCAGTGGAGCTCTGAGACGAAGATTGCGGCTACCTGGGGGCCGGGGTCAGGCTCGGGATCAGGGACGATGTTGATGGGTTGCCTGGGTGGTCGTCGTTGCCGACTGGGAAGGGGAGAGCGGCTACACGGCGGTCTTGCAGACGCAGGAAGCGTCTGTTGAGGTCGTCGCCGGTGCGGCCGGTAGCGATGTTGCCGTGGGGTATGTTCCTTCCGAACGTCTCTCTAATTTCCTGGTTTGACATTGGCCCGTGCTGGGTAAGGTATTGGTGGATTCGTTGGGGCACGGTGCGGGGAGTCGGTCTTTCGGGGGTAGGCTCAGTCGTTTCGGGCCATTCGCTGAGGCGGTATGTGGTGGGGCCGTTCCAGTCCAGCAGGTCGGATCGGATAATGGCGTCCTGTATTTAGTGCTGGCCGATGCGGTTCGACCGGCGGGTGCGGCGCAAGGTCCTGTTGACCTCGTGGGTGAGGTCTAGTAGATGGAGGGGCCGCCCCTCGCGGCGGAGCACACGGATGGCGGTGTTGTGGACAAGGCGTTCGGTGGTCAGGAACCGGCGCCAGGGTTGATCGGGGTTGTAATGTCCTTCGGAATCGGGAAGGATTCTCGCGTGTTGGTTGATGCACTGCTCCACGTCAAGGTGGGGATGGTCGGCGATGATTTCATCCCAGGGCGGGATGCCCCGGAGGATTTCGTCAATGGTCTGTGGATTGTCCGACTTGGTCATCTGGTTGGCTATGTCGGCCACCAGGGCTTGCAGGTCAAGGTTAGGCAGGCTGTCGGGCGGCGGGTAGGCGTAGCCGGCGGCGCGGATGGCGGGTAGGTGCTCCGGGTGGGCCAAGCCGAGGCGGATCAGGGTTTCGAGTGTGTCCTCCGTATAGGAGCGTCTGCGGCCGGAGCGGTTGGTGATGGTGGCGGCGGCGATGGCGGCGTTGGCGCGTTGGGAGATGTTCTCAAGGGGCGCGTCCAGGATTTTGTCGGCTTGGAGCAGCATGGCTTTGATGATCGCGAATTCGTCGCTGATGTCCCTGGCAGTGCCGCTAGATCGGTGGGCGAGTTCCGGGTCGCTGAGGGGAGCAGTTTCGGCCGTGCCGAGCTTTCCCCTCAGCGTGGCTGGGTAGCTGGTCGCGTCCAGGGTTTGCCGGATCACGTTCTGCGCGGCGCTCAAGAGGTCGGCAGTGACGATGGCCTGTGTCGTCTCACGGGTTTCGGGCATAGGGTGCTGTCCTGTAGAGAGGCAGTGTTCGGAAAAGCAAAAGCCGCCTAGTAATGTAGGATTGTTCAAGTAGGGGATGCGAGTACGGATTACGTACTGGATTATGAATTTATGCGTTTTTACGATCAACCCTCTTGCGATTATCGTGTTGCTACGGTCCAGCGACTGCCGGGGGCAACTATTCTGGCCGGCTCCGGTTTCGCTGATACCTCTGGATGCCCCTCGAATCTGATCTTGACTCTTGGACGTTTTAGTCCCAGGGTGGCGCGCCCGGTGTAGGTCTGGCCGCTGTGATGCTTGATGCGAGCTATGTCTCCGGATCTTATGCCCTTGATGCGGCGTGGGCTGGCGCTGTGCGCGGGTGGGGTTGTGTAACCCTGGATTTCCCTTGGTAGCCGACTGTAGCTTGGGAACTCTCTGCTGTACGGTGTGCCGGCGTCGTTGCAGTTGATGGACTGCCTTTTGTGCCGGCGTTGCCGGCGCAGTACGGTGATGGGGCCGGAGTGGTTGTTCACTGCGGTGGGTAGATCCAAGCAGGCGGCTGGCGCGGCAGAAGCGGTGGGTGGCTACGCAAAGGTTGTAGACAAATTTGGTGATGCCAATGGCGCGTCGGCAGTAATAGTCCTGCTGGATGGTAAGGTGGATAGGGATGGAATAGCCGGCAGGCATCCAGCCGTCGGGGCAGGATGAACGGTTGCGCTTGTTACGCTTTGGGTTGGGGTAAGTCATGATGCATGGTTATGGGTTCCACTGTTCTCTATTAGTTTGTCAACAGGCCCTAGGAAATTTCGCTACTGATAAGCGGCGCGAGTTCGTGCGTACAACGCTGGTCCGCCCGAGGGCGGGGTTTGTTGCGTTTGTTAACCCCGCAGGGCTCCGATGGTACACCCAGGCTAATGTATCCTGCCCTGGTAAGCGTGTTCGAGCCGGCGGTAGCCGCGCTTCGTGGTGGTGGCGCGGTACTGGAGGGTAGTGGGTTTTAGCTTGGTATCCGGCATGGTGATAACTCACTCTACCGCATTCTTGGAGTAGCGAAAGCGTCTGGTTTTCCCTGGTGGTACACTTGGTCTAAATGTTTCCATGCCGTCAGCTGTTGCGTAGCCGTCGGAGTTCTGCCTCCAGTTCCTGATTGCGGGCTTCTGCTGCGTTGGCGCGTGTCCTTTCCGCGTTGGCGCGTGCTCTCTCGTCGTCCAGGGTGACGATGTGTTGTCCCGTGGCTGGGTCATACCAGAGCAGGTGTCCGTTCTCCCACCGCAGGTCCAGGTTGAGTACTGCGCTATAACCTCGCCGTATTCTGCCTGGCAGATCCTCAATCACTATGGGCTGGTACTCCTCGTTTACCAACTGGTCGCCAGCTAACTGTGTGCCGTGGAACTGGCCGGTCTCGTCAAATCGCCAGTACTCTGGTATGCCCAGTTTGGCGTAGTCTTCCCGCTTCTCTAGCACGTCAATCCGACCGGTGGCCCGAGAGGCTATCTCCAGTACTAAGTCCGGGGGTTTGCCCTGCTCAGAGATAATGTAGCCATTGCGGCGGTAGTACGCTGCGGGGTCCACCCCAAAGGCGACCAGGAGGTCTGGATAGCGTACGTCAGCCATGCTCTGAACCGGTGTGGCGCTGATGTAGTGCTCCCCTGCGACTAAGGTTGTTCCGCGATTGCCGAGGTGGTGGGCGAGCAAATAAACGTTGCCGTTCGCGGCCAAGTGGTCGAAGCTGGTCATATCGTCGGGCTCACGTTCCGGTGGGTCTGGAAACCGGAAGTCGTCTGGCGCTTGGGTCGTGGTAATGCTGGGATTGGTGGTGGTCATGCTGGACCTCCGGGGTTGTCGCATTGGCCGGGTTTTGCTCGAACGGGGCGGTGCAGCCGATTATACCGGCGGCGCTCCGGCTTTGGTAGCGTGGTAAGCAAAGCTCGCGGTGATTTCGCTGCTCCTCAATCTACGCTACCGCCATCGCTGATCTGAAAGAGCCGGCGGCGCTTGCGGGGCCGGTGTGGCATGGTACGGCGGTGTGGGCGGACGGTCTCGTTGCTTTGGCTCCTCACTGTTGATGATAGCTCGTGTAATGCATTCCAGTCGCTCGGCGCGGCTTTGCTTGATCCGTTGATTGGATTTCCAGGCCTGTCTGCCGCCAGATGGGTGGTGGGTTTTGCCTTGGTATCCGGCATGGAATATTTACCCGTCCTGATTCGCGTAGTAGCGAAATCGGCTCCGTTTTATGGTCATTTATCCAGAGCGGAACCGGTGGGTCTGAATCCAGCCGCCGGTCGGCCCAAATGAGTACATCCACCGCGTTGCGGAGGTGTGGGTGTTGGTCCGGTGCTGCGGTGGTGCTGCCCAACACGGTGGGGCCGATGGCAATCCAGTTCTCGTCGTTGATGGGGATGTACCCGAGTTTTGGCTGCATATTGGTCTGCCTCCGCCCTGTTGTGCTGTCCGCGATGTGGAGATTCTACTACGCTTCGGGAGGTTCTCCCGACAGGTACGCTGACGGCGGGCTTTGGAGGTGCGGTCACCGCGCTACGCGAGGCCGGCGGCCACTTGTTGGCCTAGTGCAATCGCTTCGGGAGACCGGGGCTCGGTGGAGATCCAGGACGTTTCGTAGGGAATGGTGCTGTACGGCCTGGTGGCGCGGTAGCCAGCCTCAGCCGAAGCCTGCTCGGAGAGACGTTTGGTGGTGTACTCCTGGAAGGACTGAATGGTGGTCTCGATTGCTTCGAGCTCCTCTTTCGTAAATACGGAAAGATTGGCTTGCCGGTTGGGGCTGACTCTCGTGGTAATGCGCACGATGTTGGCGAGCTGGTCGCATTGGGCGTCGCCGTCGGATGTCATCTGGGCAAGGGTCTCCGGTAGTTGGGCCGGCAATGGCCCGGGAGACATATGTCGGTAGGTGGCGCCGGTGATGGAACTTCCGGTGCGGCGGTAGGCGGCAGTGTCGGCAAAATAGAGCAACAGGCCCAGGTGGTCGGTGTCGCAGGGTGCGGGCTTCGGAAAACGGCTGGCGACTTGGAGTACCGTCTCCCGCATCTTGTTGGGGTCGAATTCGGGGGTATACATAGATGTTGGTCTTTTCCTTCGCTTTTGTGTGGTTTTGGTCAAGCTGATTTGCGGTAGCGTTGATGGTGAGCCGGATTCACGGAGGCGAGCTAGGGCGGGTTGAAAAAATGAGCAGGGAGCCCGGAAGTAACAGGTGTGTCGTATAGTTTCCGCCTTACTTGGTGTCTGTGGCGCTCCTAACTCTTTGGTTCTGGGTAATTCACTTGGTACCCGTGGCCGCGTTCTGCGACGGTAGCCTGGTTGGCCTTGACGCTTTTCCATTTTGGGTTGGTCAGGGGAACCTGCTGGTGGCTGATTGTACCGTAGCCCTGTACCGGGTTTCCTTGATGGACGAACCTGACGTAGTCGCCGGTGGCAACGCCCAGAACGCGCTTGGCGCGCTTCTGGTGAGCCGGCGTAGGTGTCCTTTTCTGGACGTGCTTGGGTAGCCGGCAGTATTCCTGGTGGCCCGCGCCTTTCGGGGTGCCGTACTGGTCGGGCACGATGCGTTGACGGTTGCCGCGGCCTTTGGCGTTGATGGCGATTGGTCCTGTGGGGATATAGCGCAGCTGGGTAGGGCAGCCCGTCATGGCGGTATCCCCGTGGTGGGACTTCTCCACTGAGCAGAGCCGGCGTCCGGCGGCGGTGCTGGCTGCGCTGTGCTCCACTGCTGTCCAGCCGTCGTTGCGTAGTTCTTGCAGCAATCTGGGCAGGATTATGTTCATGTGAGTGGCGTCGGCCAGTTCCATGCCGAGTTTGGCCTCGATCTCAGCTAGTACTCAATCAATCTTGAAATTGAAGGGATAGAGGCGATGCAGTTTGGCTCGGGCGTCCTGGGTGTTGAACCGCCAGTTGATGGTGGCCCTCGCCGCATTGCGCTCGGCCGCATAGGCGTTGATGGCTAGCTGCAGGGCAGTCTCGTCGGGATTACGCCCCTGGGACAGGCCCGGGTCAACACGCTGAACTCGATCTCCGCCATGTTCAGCCAACTGGCGTGCTTGGGCGTGTGGTGAAACTCCAGCCGCTTCACGATGCGCCGGGCTTCGGCGGCGTCGCAGGTCTCATAGAGGGAAGCCATGCGGTGCGTGTTCAAATTGTCCAGAACCACCCGCACTACTGGGGCATCGGGGTAAGCCTCATCCACCAGCCAGCGCATCCGGTGGGCGCAGTCTTCCATAGTGCGGCGCTCGGTAATCGCCACGTGTCGCCAGCCCGCCAGGGGTTCGCAGGTCAGGAAGATGTTGCGCGTACCGGCGCGGCGATATTCGTAATCCTGACGCCGCGGTGGTCCCGGTTGCACTGGGATGGGCGGCTTGGTGTCGGCCAGCAACTGGGTGGAAGTCTCATCAAAGCAGACCACTGGCCGGTCTGGGTCGTAGGGCTCAGCATGCAAGTCCAGCACGTCCTCCATCGCCGCCACGAATTCACCGCCTACTTTCGGGATGCACCACTGCTGCTTCCGCCACGGCTGGGGGACGTTTTTTTGAGCCTCAACCGCACCGTCTCATGGGACAGGGACTCCACCAACCCCAACTCCACCACTCGGTCGGCCAGCAGCTGCAGGGTCCAGTGGTCGTGGCCAGCGGGCGCTGGGCTACACGCCAAGGCAATCAGGTGGGCTCGCCCTTGTCGTCAAGCTTCCGGTATCGGTTGGCCTGGACCCGATCCTGCAACACGCCATCCAAACCTTCCTCGGCGTACCGCCTTTTGGCCCGGTACACCGTACCCTTGGACACGTCCAAAGCGGCCGCCACCTGTGGTGCGGTCCATCCCTCAGCAACTTTAACTGATGTTACGCAGCCTTGGGGAGTTGGAGTTCGTCAAAGGCCTGGCGAACCGCCTTGAGATATATCCGGGTTCGCAAGGCAAAATGATTCAGCTGGTGGGTCATACTGAGCCATTCCAAGCGACAGGCCGAGTAGATTGCCATGAAACAGTGGTTGCTTTGAGTTCGGACGGTCTTCCCCGGCGACTTGGCCAGCGCGGCGTTGCCCTTGAGCGTCTTGTGAAACGTCTCCACTTTCCACCTTTGTTGGTAGATCGTTCTAATGCTCTCGCCTTCACTGTCCAATTCGCTGCAAGCCAGATAGGGAGTCCCAGTGCTGCCGTCTTTGTTCTTAAAGATCTGGCGCAGCAGCAGGACCGGAAAGTCCAGTCCCCGCAGCCAGCCGCGCACTGGTTGACCTTCCGGCAGGTCCAGCGTGTCGATCCGGTGAAAGCTGCCCTGAAGTTTCGCTGCATGGCTCAATGCTGCTGTCCGGTTGGATTTGAGCGCGATAATGAACTCCTTGTTCAAGTCCTTGTGGCTGAAACTCAGGTTTTCTTTGGACGAAAACCAACTGTCGGCCAGCACATAGCGATACTCCAGCTGGTTCTGCTGACACACCTTGAGCATCCGGCGCATCAGTTCGTTCTTGGAGACCGCGCTCCTGCGCTTGAGCCGACCGGTGTTCGCATCCTTGAACATATTGGGCTTGCGGATGATTTCGTAGGCCACTGGCAGCGTTATACTCTGCGCGTGGTAAACGCAGTTGAGGATGCTAATGCCCTTGATGGTTCGGTTCTTGCCGTGATCGAAGTGCCAGGTGACGATCTCGTTCTCGTCGGTATAGGGCTTTTCCTCAATGGTATCGTCAAATATCAGCGCGCCATTGGGCGGTTCGACCTTTCGCACCATGAGCTTGACCAGCTGCCAGAGGGTCCTGGAGTCGTAGCCCTCCTGGGACAGCAAGCGGGTTATCCGGTCATGGCTGACTTCCCCTTCCAGCATATTGGACAGGCCGGTGGCTGTCGCCGCCCCAAAGGAGCTCAGCAGGTAATCGCTATAGAGTTCGGTCAGTTCTTTATTCATGCTTCAAAGATAGCAGTTTCTGCAGCCGGTGCGTAAGGTCAGTTAATAACATTTTTAGAAATATGCTAACGTGCCGTGATCCGTTGACCGATGTGGAGGCAGGGGACCATGGCACAACCACCCAAGGCAACTATTCTCGATCATTTCGCTGAGCTGGACGACCCACGGGTGGAACGCACCCGACGCCACCAACTGGTGGACATCCTCGCCATCGCCATTTGCGCCACCATCTGCGGCGCCGATTCTTGGGTCCATATCGAACTCTTCGGCAAGAGCAAGCTGGCCTGGTTTCAAACCTTCCTGGAATTGCCCAGTGGCATCCCATCCCATGACACCTTCGGCGATGTTTTCGCCCGGCTGGACCCAGTGCAGTTGCAGAACTGCTTCGTGTCCTGGACCCAGGCCATCGCAGAGCTGCTGCCGGGTGCGGTGGTGGCCATTGACGGGAAGACGGCCCGACGGTCGTATGATCGGGCGGGTAACCAGGGGGCCATACACCTGGTCAGCGCCTGGGCCACGCGGAACGCCCTGACTTTGGGCCAGGTCAAGACTGCAGAGCAGTCCAATGAGATCACCGCCATTCCCCAACTGCTGGAGATGCTGGAGTTGCACGACTGCATCGTAACCATCGACGCTATGGGATGCCAGCGGGAGATCGCCGAGCAGATCACCGACGGTGGAGCCGACTACGTGCTCGCGGTGAAGGAGAACCAGGGTCAGCTCTATGAGGGCATCCGAGACCTGTTCGAGGGGGCCGAGGCGTTGGGTTTTGACGGTGTGCCCTATGACTATGCTCAAACCGTGGACAAGGGACACGGACGAGTGGAACGGCGGGAATGCTGGACCATCACGGAGGCAGACTGCCTGGACTATCTGGACCCCCAGGGTCAATGGCCGCAACTGAAGGCGGCGGTTAGAGTGGTGGGCCACCGTCAAACCGGAGCGGGCGGCATCAGCCATCCCCGCTACTACATCAGCAGCCGGGCGGCCCCAGCGGAACAACTGCTGGCTGCCGTCAGGAGCCACTGGAGCATCGAAAACTCACTGCACTGGACGTTGGACGTAACCTTTCGCGAAGACCAGTGTCGAGTGCGCAAGGATCACGGACCACAGAACCTGGCCACACTGAGGCAGATTGGACACAACTTGTTGAAGAACGAAAGAACCTTGAAAGTGGGCATCCAAGGCAAGCGGCTCAACGCCGGATGGAATCAGGACTATCTGCGCAAAGTCCTCCTCGGATAAGACGCGATTGCCCTGTGGCATCAGATCGATACGAGCCGGAATAACCGGCCACCGTGATACAATGATTTGACGCCCGGCGGGTACGGCTGGCAGTGCCCGGCCCGCCAACTTTGCCTCCGGGGACGATGAGATGAGCGAAGTGCCAAACAACCCCAATCCTGACCCCGCCGACCCCGACTGGTCTGTCTACGCGCTTCCCGAGGAAGGGGTGGCCGACCTTACCGACCGGCTGACCGAGTTTCTGCCGGAGCAGGAAGGCGAAAACCTGCCGCTGATTGTTGGGCAGGTGCTGGATGATTTCATCGACCAGGCCGGGGCATTGCCGGAAAACCTGCGCGATGAAGACGCCCACGCGATGATTTGCCAGATGCAGATGGCCGTTACGCTCGCCTACCAACTCGGACGCCTTGAGGCGGGGTCACCCGATATGGTGCGTCGGTTCATTCTGGAAGCCATCCAGAAGTGGGAGGCCAAACCACTGCCGGATTCGCTCGATTTTGTCGAAGCGGATTTCCGCAAGCCGAAAGAACTGGTCCTGCCCCGCTTGCGTCGCTGGTGGCAGGAGAATCTCAGCTCCGAAGATTACTACTGGGACGAGGAATAGACGCCGGAACTTGCTGGCCGCACCTCTCCCCGCCATTCTGGAGGGTTTGTTCCGATGACCACCGCAGCGTATGACCTTGTTCTGACCGGCGGCAATCTGCTGGATCCGGCGCAGGGTATCAACAACGAACGGCGCGATGTTGCGTTCAAGGATGGCAAGGTCGCCGTCGTAGCCGACAGCATCTCGCCGGACCAGGGCAGCCAGAGCATTGACGTATCGGGCAAGCTGATTACCCCGGGTCTCATCGACCTGCACGGCCACTTCTATCACGGGGCCAGCAGCACCGCGGTGCATGCCGACCAGACCTGCCTGAGCAGCGGCACCACCACTGGCGTGGACGCTGGCAGCTCCGGTTTCCTGAACTACGGCGCCATGCGGGACTATGTGTTCCCGGCGCACCGCACCCGCCTCCTCGCCTTCCTGCACATCGGCGCCGTGGGCCTGTCGGCCAACCGCGTCCTGGGCGGCGCTCTCCACGACATGCGAATCATCGACGTGGATGAAACCGTAAAAGCCATCAAGGCCAACTCGGGGTTCGTCTTCGGCGTCAAAGTCCGAATGCACTGGGATGCCGTGGCCCGCTGGAACGCCCATCAGGCCATGGCCAAGGCGCGAGAGGCGGCCACCGAGGCTGGCGTGAAGCTCATGGTGCACGTCAGCGGCACGCCCATACCGTTGCCGGACGTCCTCGAACACCTGGGACCCGGCGACATTTCCACCCACGCCTTCAACGGCAACCCCGAGGGCATCCTGGACGGCGCCGGAAAGATTCGTCCGGAGGTCCGCGCTGCCGTGGATCGGGGTGTCATTATGGACGTGGCCCACGCCGGCGTGCACTGCGACGTGGAGGTGGCCAAGGCCGCCATGGATCAGGGCGTGATGCCCGACACCATCAGCACCGACGTCCACATCGCTCCGGCGGGCCGCACGGTGTACCTGATGAATGATCTGGTGAGCAAGTTTCACGCGATGGGGATGACGCTGTCCGATGCGGTGGCCGCCAGCACCAGCCGTCCGGCGCAAGTGCTTGGCCTGCAGGACAGCATCGGCTCGCTGGGCGTTGGCATGGAAGGCGACGCCGCGGTATGGGAGCAGCGCCAGGGCCGTTTCGTCTGGCATGATTCTGCCGGCCACAACGTGGATGGAGCGTTGCGTCTGGACACTTTTGCGACCGTAATGGGCGGCGCCGTGGCTTGGCGCGAGGGCCGATTAACCCAGATGGGTGAGTGCTAGGCCGGGCGTTATTCCAGGCCACATCGACGTGAACTTGACCACTAACCGTACATGAACGGAGCCGGGGAGCAAGCAGTTAATGCTGCGGATAGGGTTTCCATACTCAGCGTACCGGCGGACCGCATCAAGCCGCACTTCTGGACGTTCAGCATTGGACTCACTGCTCACTTAGCCTTCAACATATACGCCAACATTACCGACGTAACCGACTTGACGTGGCGGAAGTTGCCCTCGGCTATAATCGCAGACACGGTGCCAGCGATCGGTTTTTGGCTGGTGTTCAGCGCAATCCTGGTGGAGGGTATCAATATGGTGTTCGCAGCAATCTACCGCCAGAAAAATCGCGAGCGGGCAAGGATGGAAGGCCGCGAAGAGGGCCGCACCGAAAGTGATGCTGCCTGGAGGGAGTGGAACCAGCGGCGACTGGAGGCCGAGAACCGCGGTGAATCTTTTGACGAGCTACCCCCGAATTTCAGTGATGGCGGCAGTGGTTCGAGCAGGTGACCCGGGGCATTGCAGTTGGTTCCGGTCAAAAAACGCTGGCCTCCGACTGGTGCTTCATGCGTACCCACTTTGTCATTGCGAGAGTAGCGTGGCAATCTCGATGAGGTTGAACACACGTCTGCGAACCGCCATTGCTACTGCGACGAGATTGCCACGTCGCTATGCTCCTCGCAATGACAGAATAAAGTGGGTACGCATGATGGCCAGAGTAGAGTCTTTCGATTGTGCCCTGATGTCATTGCGAGCGCAGCGCGGCAATCTCGTAGCCGCATCAACCAACGCTGTCGCCAGCTCACCTTTGACCGCTACGTTCCGATAATCGAAAGGCCTTGCATGAGGGCTGGTGCGCCTTGACGCTGTTTTGGGTCGGTGTTACCGTGAAGCTCACTTATGAGAATTGGCGAATTTGACATTGCAGAACCTGTTCCCGAGTTGCACGAACCCCACTTGCTGGCGGTTCTGCGACCTTGGATTGATGTGGGCAACGTGGGTAGCCTCGCGTTGGGCCGCCTCGAACGTTATCACCGCAGCCACGAGCTGGGTCGTCTTTATAGACCCGGACGTTATTACGACTTCACGCGCTATCGCCCCCGCAGCTACCTGGTGGGCGGCAAACGCGAGGTAACGGTACCCAACACCATCATCCGTTACGCCAATCCGGAAAACGGCCGGCACCTGCTCACCGCGCACCTGCTGGAGCCTCATCTTTACGGTGAGGATTACTCCGAAGCGTTGCTGGAGATTATCAAGCATTTCGGCGTGAAGCAGTACGCTCTGGTTGGCGCGATGTACGATATGGTGCCCCACACCCGACCGCTGGTGGTGTCGGGTTCGGGCACCGGCGAAAACGTCGAACGGGATTACGGCATCGCCAACGCCCAGCCCAGCAACTACGAAGGGCCAACAACCATCACCTATACCGTATCCGAGGCAGCCACCAATATGGGTGTGGAAACTCGGACCTACGTGGTTCACCTGCCCCAGTATCTCACCGTAGATGACGACCATCGGGGCGCGGCGCGCCTGGTGCAACTGCTGTGCCGGCTCTATAATCTGCCGGAGTACATCGCTCAGGAAGAGCGCGGACAGAAGCAGTATGACGAATTGAGCTCCAGCGACGGGCAAATTCCGGACGGAGACGTTCTGGTTCGCATTGAAGACCTGTACGACTCCGAGTATGGAACCGGCGGTGAAGCGCCCACTGAGGGCACACCGCTGCCATCCAGCATCGAAGAGTTTCTGCAGGGTTTGGGCACCAGTCTCGATGATGATGATGACGAGCAACGCTAGCTAGCACGCACGACAACCGAGGGGTACATGGCAACCGCTCTCAACGCAACCGGAACCAAACCCCACGTCGCCGACCTGCTGCAGGCGTTGATTCGGTTCGACACTACCAACCCACCGGGCAACGAACGGGCGTGTGCCCAGTATTGCCTGGAAGTTCTCAACAGCGTTGGCATTGACGCCGAGTTGATGGGCAACGATGACAACCGCCCCAACGTCGTAACCCGCATCCGGGGGCGTGGCGACGCACCGCCGTTGCTACTGTACGGCCATATTGACGTGGTTCCGACGGTGGCGCAACCTTGGGATGTTCCACCCTTTGAGGGCCGCCGGCAGGATGATTACATTTGGGGACGCGGCGCTCTCGATATGAAGGGCGGCGTTGCCATGATGATGGACGCGGTAATGCAAGCCCATCTGAACGGCGCCGATCTTCCCGGCGACGTCATTCTGGCGCTGGTTACCGACGAAGAGGCCGGGGGCAACACCGGCGCGGGCTGGCTGGTGGACGCTCATCCGGAGCATTTCCAGGGTGCGCAGTACGGCATCGGCGAGTTTGGCGGTTTTAGCAAGACCTATCGGGGCCGCAAGTTTTACATGGTTCAGGTGGCGGAAAAGCAGGGTTGCCGCGTACAGGCTGTCGCCAAGGGGCCGGGCGGCCACGGCTCGCTGGTGCACCACGACACTGCTCCGACGCGTATGTCCCAGTTCCTGGTCAAACTCGACCGCACGCCGCTGCCCTTCCACATACATCCGGTTACGCGGATGATGATTGAAGCGATGAGCAGCCGGATGGCTCTGCCGGACAGCGCCTTCTTGCGCCTGCTGCTCAACCCGACCTTCACCGGGCGGTTGCTGCGCCGTATGGGGACCATCGGACAGGAAATGGAGCCGTTGTTCCGACACACGGCCAACGCCACGGTAATTGCCGGCGGTGAGAAGACCAACGTCATCCCCAGCGAGGTTACCGTCAACCTGGATTGCCGGATGCTGCCGGGCTACAGCGCCGAAGACCTGGTTGGCGAATTGCAAGACATCGCCGGCCCGTCCATTGAGTTTGAGGTGCTGCGGTTTGAGCCTAAACCGTGGGTGTTGAACATGGGCTTGTTCGATACGCTGGCCGGAATTATCGAGGAGCAGGACCCGGAAGGGGTTTCGGTGCCCATGCTGATGCCGGCTGGCACCGACGGACGGCATTTCGCCCGGCTGGGTATCCAAACCTACGGCTGGATGCCAATGAACCTGCCGGCGAACTTCGACTTCCTCAAAACCATCCACGCCGCCAACGAACGCATCCCCGTGTCCGCCCTGGAGTTTGGCGCCGAAGCCCTCCACAATCTGCTGCAACGCTTCCACGGGTGAGGGTCTGGCCCTTGCATTGACTATCCTCTTTCCTACAGCGTTGCTTCGTAGCGAGCGATGATGTTGGTAACGTTGGGGTACACCGGCAAAGATTCCTTGCCGTCCCACCATCTGAATGATTCCAGCTCGCGATCGTTGAGCCTCGGTTCCCCGCCGGCGAAAATCAGCACGACTTTGTGGTCGTTGAAGCTTTCTTCACTCGTGTAGTCGAAAAGGCGTTCAGCCTTGTAGGCTTTCATACCAAGTTCTTCGCCGAGCTCGCGGCACGCAGCGGTCAGCGCGGCCTCCCATTTATCTATGCCGCCAGGTAGGGAATAGCTCTTGCGTCCCTTGTCCTTAACCAGCAGATACTTGCCGTCCTTGACCACTAGCGCGGTGGCCCGCTGTCGTTTCCGGGTGGGCGATTCGCTGGAGCGGTTGTGGCCGGCTTCAGACGTGTAAGCTTTCTCCGGTTGAGCTTTGCCGCTTTTGATGTCCTCCCAAAGACTCAACGCCTTTTTGTCCCCTCCGAAAGCCAGCTCATCCGGCTTGACCCTCTTTGGGTTTCTCCATCGAACGTCCAGACACTCCCCGCGCTGGAAGTGTAATTTGCCGCCAACGGGTTTACCGACGAACACCTTGATCGGGTGCGTATTCCCGGTGAACAGCCGGTGGGTGATTTTGACGACGATACCGGTTTCCTCTCTAGTCTCACGGTACGCTGCGTGGCGGCTGCCCTCGCCAGGATCAACGAGACCACCCGGTAATGACCATTTCCCCTTTTCTTTCCCATGGGCTCGTTGGATGAAAAGGACTTCGCCTTTGTCGTTTTGGACCAAACAAAATGCGACCTTTCTCATCGCGTACTCCTAAAAGGACAGTTTGCGGGACAGCCGCCCGCGCCAGCGTTGTTTATTCCGTACCTACCGGGGTGCGGCGGATTTCCTCAATCAGCTGGTCAATTCGGGTGTTTAATTCTGCAATATCAGACCGCACTTCCCGAATTTCGGCCCGCAGTTCCGTCCTTACGTCTCGGATTTCGGCCCGCAACTCCGTCCGTACATCCCGGATTTCGGCCCGCAATTCCGCACTCTGTCGGTCGATGCGGTCGCCCAGCCGGTCAATGCGGTCGTCTAATCGCTTCTCCATCCGGTATAGATAGGCTGCCATCAGAGTGAGAAGCGCTACGCCCACCCCCAGAATGGTGATCAGCGTTGGGATGTCCGTCATTGCTAGCCCGCTTTGGCTATTCCTACCAGGCGCTCGAAGGCGGCCGGGTCGCGGACGGCCATGTCGGCCAGCATCTTGCGGTCGATCTCAATGCCGGCAGTGGCCAGCCCGTGCATGAACTGGCTGTAGTTGGTGTCATGCTGACGGCAGGCGGCGCCGATGCGGATAATCCACAGGCGGCGGAAATCGCCCTTACGCTGGCGGCGATGGCGATACGCGTGGCTCCACGCGTGCATCAACGCTTCTTTGGCCCACTTGTAGTTACGACCGGAAGAGGCCTGGTAACCCTTGGCGGCTTTGAGGATTTTCTTGTGTCGGGCGTGTTTGGTTACGCCTCTCTTGACTCTGGGCACGGTTGATGCTCCGTTAGCTGATGCTCTCCGTTGTTACAGGTCGTAAGGAATGAGTCGGCTGAGACGCTTCACGTCGACAGGGTCAAAGCCTATTTTCTGGGCGTATTTGCGAGTCACCTTGGTGGGCTTTTTGCGCCGCAGGTGGCTGCTCATACGCTTGCGGCGCAGCAATTTGCCCGTTCCCGTTACGTGGATGCGGGCTTTGGCGCCTTTGTGGGTCTTGATTTTAGGCATATTCTTGCTATTCCGTGTTTACTGCTGTTGCGTTGTCGTTGCGCTCGCCTTTCACTGTGCTGGTGGGACTCGGAATGAGAACCATCGACATGGCGCGACCCTCCATCGACGGGGCGTGCTCCAGGCGAACGTCGTCTTTCAGGTCGTCGGCAACCCGTTTCAAGAGTGAAAGTCCGAGCTGTTGATGCACGGCTTCACGGCCTCGGAAACGAACTGTGAGTTTAACTTTATCACCATTTCCGATGAACTGGCGAACTTTGCGGAGTTTGGCGTCAAAGTCGTGAACGCCGATGTTGGGCCGGAAGCGCACTTCCTTAAGCTCATTGCTTTTCTGGGATTTGCGGGTTTCGCGTTCTTTCTTGGAAGTGAGGTAGCGCAGCTTCCCGTAGTCCAGCAGCCGGCAAACCGGTGGGTCAGCGTTGGGCGCCACTTCCACCAGGTCAAGTTCGTTAGTGCGCGCCCTGGCAAGAGCATCGGGCACTGTCATAACGCCCAGCTGTTCGCCATCCTCCCCTATCACCCGTACTCGCGGGACGCGTATTTGCTCGTTGACCCTGTACTGCCTGGCTATGGCGACACCTCCGTCGTAAGTTTGCACTTGCACTACCGTCGGCGCCAAATGGGCGAAACGGTAATTGATTTGATGGGCTTATTCTAGCGATGGCTCGGTAGCCAGTCAACGATTCAGTAGTGGCTGGCCGTGGTATTCACTAAACCGAGGGTGAAGGGCCAATGCGGATGTCGCTATCCGACGGGCGCTGAACTATTTTCGACGCCATGACGAGGACAAGTGGATTCAGTTATTCGTCGTCACCGGAACCAGCGTCACCGGAATCATCGTCAGGGGAATCATCGTCAGGGGAATCATTTATAAAGAGGTCAGTATCATCATCCTCATCGTCTTCGTCCTCTTCGAACAGGTCGTCGTCATCGTCCTCTTCGTCATCCACGTTGGCGGCGATGGCGGCGATAATCTGGGCGAGGCCATCAGAGTCGTCGGCGCCGGAAGCAGTCAGCATGGGGAGGTCGGCTAATTCGGGATCATCAACGGGGATGGCCTCGAAACCGTAGAATTCGTCGTTGTCGAGGATTCGGGCCAGGCCGGAGAGGGTAACAGTAATTGGTCGGATGGCAGACGACCAGCGCTCCGTCAGCTCCTGGTGCAATTGGCCCAGGGTCATCGTGGAGTCAGCGTCGAGCAGCAGGGTACGGAACACAATCTCCTGCAACGGCATGGACTGCCTGATAAAATCGGTATCGCCGGCGCAGTGGTCGCGAATTTCGGCAATCAGGGTATCGGCGCCGTCAATATCGGCGGGGGTTTTGCCGTAGGAAGGGCACCCGGTAGTGATCCTGGCCAACAGCAGGGGAACCGGAGCGCGGTTCAGTTCGGCGAGCCGGTCCGGGCTGAAGCGATACTCCAATCCTGACAACCGGTTGTTCGCGGCATAAGTGGTGGTCATAGCTCAACCTCTTCGTTCCAGTCCAGCATAATGATTTTGACGGCTTGTCCGGCGTTTTTCCTGGGCAGGTCGGCCGGGCAGATGGCCAGCCCATTGGCGCGTGAGAGCGAGGTCAGGATGTTGGACCCCTGCGGCCCGGTGGGGGTGGCAAACCAGCCGCCGTCGCGCCGTTCGACCTCCACCCTGGCGTACACCCGGCGACCGTCGCTGTTGAAAATGGGGCCCGTGAGCACACCCTCGACAACCGGGCGGGACAGCAGGTCGCGGCCCAGCATCCGGCGGATGGCCGGCCGGCCGAACATCTCAAAGGCCAGCAGCGCGCTGACCGGATTTCCCGGCAGTCCCAGCAGCGGCAGCGGGTGCTTGCCCTCCCGGTTCAGCAAACCGAACGCCAGCGGTTTGGCCGGGCGCATCCGCACCGACCAGAAGTTCATATCGCCCCTTTGCTCCAGCACATCCTTCACCATATCGTAGTCGCCCTTGGAAACGCCGGCGGAGGTGACCAGCAGGTCGGCGTCGGCGGCCTCGTCGATGCAGCGGTGCAGGTCGGCCAGGTTGTCGCGGGCGATGCCGATTACGCGGGGTGTACCTCCGGCGGCGATTACGGCAGCGGCGATACTGCTGCTGTTGCTGTCGTAGATATGACCCGGTTGCAGGGCGTCCCCAATCTGCGTCAGCTCGTCGCCGGTAGACAGCACCGCCACCACCGGGCGGCGAATAACCCGCACGATAGCCAGGCCCAACGAGGCCATCACGCCGGCTTCGGCGGGGCGTACCACGGTGCCGGCCGACAGCACCAGCTCGCCGGCGGCGACGTCCTCGCCGGCCGGGCGCACGTTGCTCCCCAGCGGCAGGGCTTTGCGGATGACGATTTCGTTCAGCGGCTGGCCGTTGCGGCGGCGATCCAGCTCGTCGGTTTCCTCGAAGGGCACCACGGTATCGGCGCCAGCGGGAACGGGAGCGCCGGTCATTATGCGTATGGTGTTGCCATGGGTGACGGTATCGGCGGATACTTGGCCGGCGGCCACCGCCGAAATGACGGTAAGAGTTGGCGGGGTGTCGCCGGCGGCGGCGATGTCGGCGTGCAGTACCGCGTACCCATCCATTGCGGAGTTGGCCAGGGGCGGCAGGTTCAGCGGCGAGGTGATGTCCTCGGCCAGCGCCATGCCCAGCGACTGCAAAGCTGGCAGCGCCACGGCGTCCAGCGGGGCAAAGTTGGCCAGGATGCGTTCCAGGGCCTGCTCAACTTCCAGCATATCCTCGTGGCCATGGCCGTTATCGTGCCCCCCGGGGCGTCCCTCGTGCCGACGATGCTCGTCGCCACCGGAGTGGTCGTGGATGCTCTCGTGGTCGCCGTCGCCGTGGGCATCGTGGGCGTGGAGGTGACTCGTATGCTGATGTGTGGTCATGGGGTGTGCCTCCGGTGGAGACGTGGCGACGAAACGCAGGATAGTTTGCTAGGCCAGCCGGCCGAGCATTCGATTAACGAACCGGCAGACGATGGCTGGATCGTCTGCCGGTTCGTAGTCTTCAATAAACTGGTGAAAAAGTTAAATTGGTGGAAGAAGTTTGCGTGAAATCTTTCCGCGGTTGCGAGCTCCGAGTCGAACGCCTCATCGTTGTGCTCTTCCGCCAATCGCAGTACGGCGAGCTTCAACCCGCAGTGGCTCAGCGGCGTGGCTGGCCATTTGTTACCCACCGCCATCACGGCATGGGAGGCGGAGCCCCACAGTTTTTCGGAGCCCCGCAGCACATAGCCGGAAGCCAGTTCCCGGTCGTCCGTCGTCACGAAGTCCGGAGCTGTCTGTACGTGTTCATGGGTCGGCATATTGCTGGTGAAAAGGGTGACGACGCCCGGAAGCCGGATAACGGGTCTGGTCCGACGTTTATTATAACCGCTCATCCGCGCAACGTGGCGCCGGCTTCGCGTTCCAGCGCTCGGGTCAAGCCGTTCATCGCGCGGTTCAATTCCTCGGCGGTTAGCGTGCGGTCTTCGGCGCGGAACCAGATGCGAAACGCCAGCGACCGCATTCCCTCAGGCACGTTCTCGCCGGTGTATACGTCGAACAGTTCGGTTCGTTCCACCAGCCGCACCCGCTGGATGAGCTGCTGAATCCGGCCGGCCGGCACATCGGACGGCGCCAGCAGCGCCAGATCCCGGTTGGCCGCGGGGAAACGGGACAGCGACCGGAAACGGGTCTCCGCCGGCTCGGTGGCGAGTCGCGCCGACGAAAGAGCGTCCAAGGCAATCTGGAAGTAGATTACGGGTTCTGGGCGCAGGCCAAAGCGGTCGATGATGTCCGGGTGCATTTCTCCGACCACGCCAACTTCGGCGGCAGCGCCGGTGGCAGCTCGGACGCTAATGGTGGCGGCGCGGCCCGGATGCCACCGGGTCCCGACCGCCTCTTGCAGCGAAGCGGTAAAGCCGACGCGGCCGAGGACAGTGGATACGATGCCGGAGGCGTCGTAAAAGTCCATCAAGTCTGCTGGCGTGAGCCAGTTGTCGCCGAACCGGGGGCCTGACATTACGCCGGCCAGCCATTCGCGCTCGTGGGGCAGATTGCCGTCCTGATAACCGAAAGACCGGCCGATTTCGAACAGCCGGAACCCGCCATCGTTGTGCGCCTGGTTGTAGGCCAGCGTGTTCAGCAGGCTGGGAATCATCTCTGGCCTCAAGACGTTGTACTCGGCAGACATGGGGTTGGCGACGCGCAGCCAGGGGGTCTGCTCATCCTCAGGCAAGTCCAGCCTGGTTAAATCCTCGGCGCTGATGAGGGGATAGCTGATGGTCTCTTCCATGCCGGCCGCGGCCAGGGCGTCGCGCATTGCATCCTTCAACTCGGTCAATGGGCTGGGCCGGTGGTAGGGGATGGGTGAAGACAGCATAGTGGTCGGCACTTCGTCGTAGCCGATGATGCGCACCACCTCTTCGATCAGGTCTTCCTCGATGACGATGTCGCTGCGCCAGTAGGGTGCATCCGCCTCCAGACTGTCCGGCCCGGTGCGGCGGGTGGCAATGCCCAGGCTGGCCAGCACGGTTTCGGCGCGGGCAATGTCAAGATCCATGCCCAGCACCTGACGCAGCCGGCGCTCCGTCAGGGGCACCGGGGCATCCGGTTCGCCATCGGGATACACGTCGATGATGCCGGACGCAGCCTCGCCGCCGGCGGTTTGCAGGATGAGTTGCGTCGCCCGTCGCAGGGCGATGGGAGCCAGCTCGGCGCGCAGGCCCTTCTCAAAGCGCAGGCTGGCTTCGGTGCGCAGATTCAGGTTGGTGGCGGTGCGGCGGTTGTTCAGGTTGTGGAAGGTGGCCGACTCCAGCAGCATGGTCGTGGTGGCGGCGGTAATCTCGCTGTTGGCGCCGCCCATCACGCCACCGATGCCAATGGCCTGCGCCGGGTCGGCAATCATCAAGGTGTCATTGGTCAGCGTGCGCTCCACGCCGTCCAGCGTGGTGAACTGCTCGCCGGGGCTGGCGCGGCGCACCACCACGTGCCGGTCGGTAACGGTATCCAGGTCGAAGGCGTGCAGCGGCTGGTTGAACTCCAGCATCACGTAGTTGGTAACGTCCACCACGTTGTTGATGGGACGCAGGCCGGCGCGGGTCAGGCGGTCTTGCATCCAGACCGGCGAGGGGCCAATCCGGATGCCGGTAATAACCGACGCCGTGTAGCGCAGGCAAAGGTCAGGGTCGGCGATGGTTACCTGCGCCAGAGTGTCCACCGGCGGACCGGCCTCGGAATAGCCGACTTCGGGCACGCGGACGGGTTGGCCGGTGATGGCGCCCAGCTCCCGCGCCACGCCCAGGATGGAAAGACAATCCCCGCGATTGGGTGTCAGTTCCAGCTCCAGGAAGGTGTCGCCAAGGACTGCATTCAGCGGGGCGCCCGGCGCGGCATCGTCGGACAGCACGATGATGCCATCGTGGTCGTCGCTGAGGCCAAGTTCGGCCTCGGAACAAATCATGCCCTCTGACACCACGCCGCGGATGCGAGCCGGCTTCAACTCTTCCTGCCTTCCGGTGTGGGTGTTGAGCAGGAAGGCGCCGGGCCGGGCGAAGCAGATATTCTGACCGGCAGCAACGTTGGGCGCGCCGCAAACGACTTCCAATTCCGGGCCGTCGCCGGGGTCAACAAGGCACAGGGTCAGGGTGTCGGCGTTGGGGTGTGGTCGGGTGGAGCGCACGTAGCCAACCACGCAATTATCCCAGCCGCCCCGGGTGATGACATCGCCCACCTCGATGCCGGCCATCGTCAGCCGATGGGCCAGCTCATCGGGTGGCAGCGTGATGTCAACGTATTCGGAAAGCCAGGAGAAGGGGATGAGCATATCAATTTGCAGCCCTGAGTATGGGGTCGCGGAGTTTCTTGGGAAGCCAGGAATAATTGCATCCGGACGGCGGAATTATCGTATTGTGCGCCCAAACCTTGCCGTTTGGTACGACCGTTTCATACCAATCCGTCCAGACGCCGGGTTCTACCGGGGGGTTGCAATTTCCCTGACCGGTCTCGTCGATGAACACACCGACACCAATAGCTCCTGGATAAGACGGAATGGTGATGCCCCTGAGCAAGTCCGTATAGCGTTGCACGACAGCCCTTTGAAATTCGCCCCGTTTGATTTCTGTGCAGATTAGCGGGTGATCGGAATCGTCCAGAATCGCCAAGTCCAGGGGATGTGCTCCGTTACGGGCAGCGACCGGCGTCTTCCTGGACACCCGCAGATCCAGGCTGGTGGCATTAATCATCCACTCCAAACGGCGGTAGATACCAGTTACGGGATCCCACTCCGGATTGCACAGGTAGGCATTGTACTGCCAACTCAGACCGGCCAGCGCGGCGCAGAAGAGGCCAAATGCCAGTACCGGCTCCTCGGAACAGCCGGCGCGTTCCGCCTCTGACCAGAGAATTTCCAATCCAGTTACTCTGTGGTCAGGGCTAGCGTCGACGATAAAACCGCTGGCAATTTCCTCACTGGCCTCATATGGAAGGCCCGCAAGTTTGAGCCAAGCGCCCTCGTCGTCCCACCTTACCCGCGGTGTGATTTTCATATTATCGGACACCTGAACCTCCCATCGGGATGTACAGTTATGACGAAGTTTCGCTGCTCGATACGCACCACTACTCTGAGTGGCCGACGGTGGCTCGGTACTCACCGTAAATATCGGATGCGGTCAGGCACATTGTCCGGTTCAATTCTATCCGGGTTGGTTAGACACAGCGCAATCTGTTCTTCCGTGATACCGCGCTCTGCCATCCGGTCCCGCGCATGCGGGCTGTATACAATCATACCAGAGGCCGGCGCGTCAGAACTGGCGCAGGAACCTCACATCGTTGCTGTAGAAATGCCGGATGTCGTCGATGCCGTATTTCAGCATCCCGATGCGCTCCGGGCCCATGCCGAAGGCAAAGCCGGTGTAGCGTTCGGGATCGTAGCCCACGCCGGCCAGCACCTTCGGATGCACCATGCCGGCCCCCATAATCTCAATCCAGTCTTCGTCCCGGTTGATGGGGCGCCGCCCCGTCTCGGGGTCGCGGAAGTTGGAAATCGACATATCCACCCCCGGCTCCACAAACGGAAAATAGTCGCACCGGAAGCGAATCTGCCGGTCTTCTCCGAACACCCGGCGCGCGAACTCGTACAGCGTGCCTTTCAGGTCGGCAAACGTGATGCCCTCGGCCACTGCCAGGCCTTCAACTTGGTAGAAGTGCCACTCGTGGGTGGCGTCAGTGGCCTCGTAGCGGTAGCACTTGCCCGGCACCACCACGCGCACCGGCGGTTCCTGAGCTTCCATCACCCGCGCCTGCATCGGCGACGTGTGCGTCCGCAGCAGCATCGGCTGCTGGCCGTCCTCGTTCACGTAGTCCACCCACAGCGAGTTCCACATATCCCGCGCCGGATGGCCGGACGGGATGTTCAGCATCTCAAAGTTGTAGTGGTCAAGTTCGACTTCGGGACCCTCGACAACGCTGAACCCCATTGCCATGAAAGCCTGGCAAATCTCGCGCACAATCTGGGTGGTGGGATGTAAGCGTCCCGTGATGATGGGTCGGCCGGGGAGGGTAACATCTAGGCGGTCGCTGGCCTCCAGTTCGGCCTGGGCAATCTCGCGGGTGCGGCGAGCCAGCGCCTCTTCCAGGGTGTTCTTGGCTTGGTTAGCCCGTGCGCCCACCGTCCGGCGCATCTCCGGCTCCAGCCCCGACAACCCCCGCAACAATCCGGTAAGCAACCCCCGCCGTCCCAGCCAGGACACCCGCCATTCCTCCACCGCTGCGCCGTCGGAAATGGCGCCAAGGGCGGTCAAGGCAGTCTGAGTTAGCTGGTCGACCAACTCAGGCGTGGGCGGTTGGGATGCAGGTTGAGACACGGCAGGCAGCAGAGGGGTGAAGTGGATGCGTTCGGAGAGAATCCGTTAGATAAAATCCGTTAGCGGGAACAGGTTATCGTAACCGTCCAAAAAGTATAGGCGGGGCCGATAGGCCGGGTCAAGAAAATTGGGCGTCCATGCCTGCCCAGTTTATCCGTCATTGCGAGCGTCCTTCGACGGGCTCAGGACGAGCGGGAATCTCACGGGCACCCGCTTTTTAATCTGTCATTGCGAGTAGGATTTCGACGTGGCAATCTCGATGATGTTCAACACACGTCGGCGGACCGCCGTTGCTACGACGACGGGATTGCCACGCTATGCTGCATGCAATGACAAAGTGGGTACGCATGACGAGGGGGAATGCTTTGCCCCACGCGGGTGGCTGCTCCACCGGGATTGCCGCGTAGCTACGCTTTTTGCAATGACAAAGGGCCGTCACGCGTACCCACTTAATCTGTCATTGAGAGCGTCCTTCGACCGGCTCAGGACGAACGGGGATCTCGATGAGGGTGAACAAACGTCGGCGAACCGCCGTTGCTAATGCTACGAGATTGCCACGCTACGCTCGCAATGACAAAGTGGGTACGCATGAGCAAAGGGCCGGAAGGTTTGAGGCGCCGTGTATAATCGGCTGATGCCTTGCCGACCCCCCAACGGCCGACCGAACCCGCGTGGATTATGCTGAGGCCGGCAACGCGCCGGCTCCACTACGGTTGGGCGGTGTTCGTGCTCTCCCTGGGCAATCTGACGGTTGAGGGCGGCACCAAGAACAGCGAAGCAGTGTTTTTCAACGCCCTCAAAGTGGCGTTCGGCAGCAGCGCGACCCTAACCTCGGCGGTATTTGGCCTGGCTGGGCTGATTGGGGCGTTGTCGGCTCCGCTGCTGGGGGCGCTGCTGGACCGGTGGGGCGCGCGCATTATGTTTCCGCTGGCGGGAGCCTTCATACTGGTAGGCTGGCTGGCGTCGAGCTACGCCACCGAGTTGTGGCAACTGTTCATATTCTACGGAATTTTCGCCGGCATCGGACAGACGGCCATCTCGTCTTTCTCGATGACCGCCACCCTGGCGCCCTGGTTTCCCCAGTCTCGGGGCCGGATTCTGGGATTAGCCGATTCGGGCAACCCCATCGGTCAGGCTATATTTGCGCCTTTGGCCGCCATCCTGACCGACACCATCGGGTGGCGCGGCACGTACCGTTGCTTCGCAGCTATATTTTTTGCGCTGATCACCATCCCCAACGGACTGTTCCAGCGTCGGGCCCCGCCGGCGACGCCAGAATCCGCACTCGCCGCGCCGTCTGGAATGCCGCCGCGTCTGCCAGTCCAGGCGGCGAGCCAACCAGGGCCAGTTGAATCCCAGCGACGTCGGTCGGCTGCGCCGTCGCTGGGCAGCGTGGTTGCTCAACCGGCAATGTGGCTGCTGGTGCTGACGCGCATCACGGGTTCGGTTGGCACGCAGCTGGTGAGGGTGCATCTGGTAACCTTCTTCGTGCTGGCCGGTTACAGTACGCTGGTGGCGGCGTCGACCATGGGCGCAGTCGGCGGCGTGAGCGTATTCGCGCGCCCGCTGGTTGGGATTGCTTCGGATCGTTGGGGTCGCGAGCTGGTGTTTACGGTGGGGATGATGCTGACCATCGTTGCGGTTCTGCTCATCGTGTGGTTGGGCGACGGCAGCTTCTGGCCCCTGGTGGCGTATGTGGCGCTGGCCGGTGTCAGCGACGGTATCAGCGGGCTTATCGTGGGGGCCAAGGTGGCCGATTTGTTCCCGCCGGAGTCGCTGGGTACGGTGATGGGGTTCGTGGAGATGGGCCGGGGCGCGGCGATTTTCCTGGGGCCGGTGCTGGGCGGTGTGATATTCGACTTGCAGGGCAACTACGTGCAGGCTTTTATCCTGTCGGCGGCGCTGTCTTTTGCGTCCATCTGCACAGTATGGGGCGCGCACTGGATCGGCAACGCGAGCCGAGCCAGGCGGGAGCGTCTGGTCGGAGCGTAGCCGTCGGTTCCGCCCGGGATTGTTGCCGGGCAGCTCGCAAAATTGGTCATTGCCGGATGGCAACGACACGCCCCACCACGCGTACCCACTTTAATCTGTCATTGCGAGCGCACTTTGTCATTGCGAGCGCAGCGTGGCAATCTCGTCGCCGTAGCAAGGGCGGTTCGCCGACGTGCGTTCTACCTGCTTTGAGATTGCCACGTCGCTATGCTCCTCGCAATGACAAAGCAGGTACGCGTGAGAGACTCACCCGCCTTGCACTAATACGAACAATTGTTCTATAATTGGCCTTGCGGCTCCGTAACTGATAGGTGGGCTGCCTATTTTCGATTATTCGATGCGGTTAGAGGAGTTTGCGCAGTGGGCAGGTTTGTATTTCGCGGGTGCCGTCGTTGCGGCGGCGACCTCTTCGTCAATCAGGGTGACTGGCAGTGCCTGCAATGTGGCCGGTATCCGCAGACCCAGCGTTCCCAGACCCAGCGTCCGCTGCCGGCCGTCGCCAGCGAGTTCTGGGCATTCTGGCAACGCCATTCGTGCGACTCGGCCGGCGACCCGGCCAGCAATCCGCCGAGCGCGCCACCCCCGCGATGGCATGGTTGCGCCGGGGAGAAAATCATTTGATGCCTGATACGCAGCGGAAACCGGATGCTCAGCCGGTGTTGCTGGCTTTAGATGCTGACACTTGGGAAACCGGCTGGGCGATTTTTGTCGGCCACACCCTGAGCGATTCCGGCATCATCGCCACCTCAGGACGGGCCGGGTCGGCCAAAATTCGCATTGCAAGCCTGCTGCTGGCTCTGGATGAGCTGGTAGAACGATTTGCGCCCGACGAGGTGGCCTGGTGTCAACCCACCGGGTTGCGCTGGGACGTGCCCGCCCTGGCCCTGCTGGAAACCGAACTGGCGCGCTGGGCGCGGCAAGCCGGCCATTCGCTCACGCCCTACCCGTCGGCGACGATCCGACAAGGGGTGGCAGGACACGCCCGCGCGTCCCGCCAGTCTTTGGCATTCGCCGCAATGTCCGCCCTGGGACTGGTCGGCGTAGACAAGTCGACCCACGAGTGGGAAGCGGTAGCCGCCGGAGCTTACCACCTCTGCCAGCGGCACCAGTCCCGTCCGTAAAAGCGGGCAACATCCGCCTTGCCAAATCCGGCTTTACGAAAGGGAGCAATGGCGCAGAGTGAATGCCAGATGCACCGCTCCTGCAAAGCCCGCTGAGTCCAGTTTGCTGGCGTTGAGTTCGTGGCGACGTCGCCGGCTTGTTTGGGTGGTAATCCTTTGTTACAATTCCAACGCACGAAAGGTACGGCTGGCGAACGGCCACCTACTGACGTCGCGGCGTCGCTGTACTGCTATCGTCTGCGCAACTAATGGAGGAGGATAAATACTATGCCGTCGTTCTGGGAAAACATTCGAATGCCAGACTTGGACCGGGAGTCGGGAGCAAATATCGCTGAAGGCGGCGATATGAGCGCCTACGTGAGTTTCCCCGTCCCCAGCGCCGGAACCAGCCTGCCCGCGGTTATCGTTGTTCAGGAAGCCTTCGGCGTGAATCAGCACATTCAGCGAGTGGCCGACCAGTTCGCTGCCGCCGGCTACGTCGCTGTCGCTCCGGCCCTGTTCCACCGCAACGAGCGCAACCCCAACCCCACGCTTGGCTACACCCCTGACGATTTCGATGCTGCCGTCAATACCTATATGCCGGAGCTTACCGGCAATGGCATCATCGAGGACATCAACGGCGCAATCGACTACCTGCAGCGCACTTACCCGCGCACCCGCGGCCAGAAAATCGGCATCGTGGGATACTGCATGGGTGGCCGAGTGGTCTACCTGGCCGCCAGCGCCTGCTCCGGTCTCAGCGCCGGCGTCGTGTACTACGGCGGCGCCATCTTGGCCCCGTACTCCGATGGCGTCACCCCGGTCGACGGAACCGCCAACATCAGCATCCCGCTGATGGGCAACTTCGGTGAGACGGACGGCAACCCCACGCCGGATGACGTTTCCAACATTGAGGCCGCCCTGTCCGCAGCCGGCAAGTCCCATGACTTCAAGATGTATCCGGGCGCCGGACATGGTTTCAACTGCAGCGACCGCGACAGCTACAACGAAGCTGCCGCCAGCGACGCCATGGCCCGCACCCTGGCATTCTTTGAAAGCAACCTGAAGTAAACGCAGGTCAGGTCCAGTCAAAAGCCCCGGCTCGTTGCAGAGCCGGGGCTTTTGGTATGCCCGGAGTCTTTGGGAAGCTGAAGCCTGTGCAGCGCCTACCCGCCCAGGGGCGAAATGCCGCGCACCAGCCGGATGATGTCGTTGGCGCTGATGAGGATTACCAGGGTCAGCAGGGCAACGAAGCCAATCAGGTGCACTAGGCCCTCTTTCTCCGACGGCACGCGCTTGCCGCCGCGCACCCACTCAATGCCAACGAACAGCAGCCGCCCGCCGTCCAGCATCGGGATGGGCAGGATGTTCAGCACGGCCAGGTTGATGCTCAGCAGGATGGCCACGATAATCCAACCCTGGAATCCGCCCTCGCGCGTAAACTGGCCGGTTATCTGGGCAATGCCAATTGGCCCGCTGAACTCGGGGCCGCGACCGCCGCCGAACCAGCCGCGCACTTCCCGTCCGATGAGCGTAACCGTTTCCCCGGTTCTGGAGACCCCCATCGGGATGGCCGTCCAGGGTGGTTCGGAGCGGCGTTCAGACTGCTGGTCAACTACTGTGAAGGCGATGCCGGTGGCGCCCTGCCCAGCCGGCGGGTTCAGACGCGGCGTAACTCGCACCTGCTGCGGTGCGCCGTCCCGCTCTATCGACCACAGCATTTCGTCGCCGGCGCCCAGCCGAACCTCGCGCACCAGAACATCCGGCGTTTCCAGCAGTTGCCCGTCGATGCCCAGCACCCGGTCGCCCGGCATAAGTCCGGCGGCCTGGGCCGGTGAGTCGGGCGCGATTGCGGTTATCTGCACGGCGCCGCCGGTCAGCTCGGTATGGGGAACCATGAACATGACGGCGAAGGCCACGATGGGGAACAACGCGTTCATCGCCGAGCCGGCCGCCAACACTATCGCCCGTTGCCCGACGCTGCGACGCGCCAGGCTGCGCGGCGCCTCCGGGTTGTTCTCTCCGGACAGTCTGACGAACCCGCCCAGCGGCAGCCAGTTCAGCGAATAAAGCATATCGGCCATCACGATGCGGTGGCCGTCCACCTCGCGCACCCGCCCTTCGTGCCGCAAGTAGCGGTCGGATTGCACGTCATCCAGCGAGGCGCGGGCCGGTTGAGACGGCGCCGCATCCTGACTCTGGTCGCCGGAGCCGGCAAAGCGACCCAACGCCGCCAGCAGACTCCCGGAGCGTCCCGCACCGCGCACCTCCACGTACTGGGCAACCAGTTCGCCGTCGGCGGTTTCGCCGGACAAAACGCGCACCACCTGGCCGGGCTGGATGTCGGCCAACGCTCCGGTCAGGCAGACGGTGTCGGCGGAGAGCAGGGTTTCGGTGCGGCCGGTGTAGATGCCGAAGGCCCGGGGCGGATAACCGATGCCGAATTCCAGCACCTTGACGCCGAAGGCTTTGGCCGACCAGAAATGCCCCAATTCGTGCACGACGACCAGCAGCAGCAGCATCGGAATGAAGGATGCCAGGGCAATGATGGCGGTTTCCATCGTCAGGATTACCTCAGTCGCCGGGTAAGGGGAGCAGTCCAGGGTGTGTTGACAAATACCGTCATTCCCGCAAAAGCACCGTCATTCCCGCAACTAATACCGTCATTCCCGCGCAAGCGGGAATCCAGTGGCCGCAGTCGTTAATCGCCGAACTCGCTAAATATGGTACTGATTCTTTCATCATACCCTCTCTGGACTCCCGCTTTCGCGGGGGTGACGGGGGTGGCAGGAGTGGCAAGAGTTACGGGCTGATTTGCTAATTGTCAACAGGCTCTAGCGGGCCAGGGTGGCGGCGATTTCTCCGGCGCGCTTGCCGGCCCAGCGGTCGGCGTCGATGATGGCATCGAGCTCCGGGTTGGGTTGATTCTGATGCTGCGCCAGAACCTTTTCCACCACGCGGTAAATATCGGTGAAGCCGATACTGCCCCGCAGAAATGACTCCACAGCAACCTCATCGGCGGCGCTCAAAACCGCGGGCGTGGTTCCACCCTCTTGGCCGGCGGCGGTCGCCAGGCCAAAGCAGGGGTAACGCTCCGGTTGCAGCGGTTCAAAGTCCAGCGACCAGGCAACACCGATGTCCAGGCGGGGGATTTCGGCGTTGGGCAACCGTTGGGGATAGAACAGCGCGTACTGGATTGGCAGCCGCATACTGGGCGGGCCCAGCTGGGCCTTCACCGACCCGTCGTCGAATTCCACCATGGAATGAATGGTGCTCTGCGGATGCACCACCACCGCAATGTCTTCCCACGGCACCGAGAACAGCCAGTGCGACTCAATGACCTCGAACGCCTTGTTCATCAGGGTGGCCGAATCGACGGTTATTTTGGCGCCCATACGCCAGGTGGGGTGCTGCAACGCCTGCTCGGGCGTAACCGATTCAAGCTCGGCTAGCGGGGTGCGACGGAAGGGGCCGCCGCTGGCCGTAATCATCAGCCGGCGAATGTGGTTGTCCTCACCCTGCAGGCATTGCCAGATGGCGCTGGGTTCGCTGTCGACCGGCAAAATCCTGGCGCGGTACTCGCGCTCGGCTGCCTTCAACGCCTGGCCGGCCATAACCACGGGTTCCTTGTTGGACAAGGCCACCTGCTTGCCAGCCTGCAAGGCGCGCATGGTGGGATGCAGACCCACCCCACCCATCAGGGCAACCATCACCTGATCGACTTCAGGCAGTGCCGCCATTTCGTCCATGGGGAGCAGCGCCACGCCGGACGGCAACGGCGCCGGCGGGTGGTTGCACCAGACGTAGCGGGGGTTGAACTCGGAAATCTGTTCCAGAAGCAGGGCAGTATTGTTGCCGGCGGCCAGTCCAATGACCTCGAACTCGTGGGGGAAAGCCCGCACGATGTCCAGCGTTTGCCGGCCAATGGACCCGGTGGAGCCCAGTATTACGATACGTCGCATAAACACCGGTGCAGTGAGTCAGGAGGTTGCGGCGAAAACCGCCGCCAGGATGTACACCACGGTTAATGAGGGCAGCAGACTGTCCAGCCGGTCCAGCATCCCCCCGTGGCCCGGGAAAAGGTTGCCGGAATCTTTCACATCAGCCAAACGTTTGATTTTGGATTCAAACAGATCGCCGACTGGCGAAATGACGCCTAACATAACACCAATGCCCACCAGTTGCCAAATATCCAGTTGCAACGGGAACAGAACGCCCAACGCCACGGCGGCGATGACGGCGCCGGCCATCCCGCCGGCTGCGCCCTCCCAGTTTTTACCGGGACTGATGCTGGGCGCCATGGGATGCCGTCCGAACAGCCGCCCAACGGTGTAGGCGCCGGTGTCGGTGGCGTACACGGTGAGGATGCCCAGCAGCAGCCACCAGCATCCGGCCTGAGTCAGGTTGGCTACCGTTGCCGCGAACTCGCCGCCCACCAGGCGCGGCAACAGCCAGACGCCGTTGCCGCCGACCAACGGTTGGTCGGGCGTTACCACCGGCGCGGTGCTAGCCAGGCCGTCCGAGAGTTCGGCGCCAGCTATCTCGGTGCCTGCTAGTTCGTTGCCAGCTATGGCGGGTAGCACCCATTGGCTGCCGGCTTCGGAAATCGTATCCGTGGGTATGGGCAGCGGTATGTCGTCCCCGACCATGGCGCGCAGGGCGACGGCACAGGCCAGCGCGCCGCCAATGTAAACCGGCGTGGCGACCAGGTACAGCGCGGCCACGGTGGGACGGCGACCGTGCCAGGCGGCGATCATCCACAGGCCGGCGATGATGCAACCGGCGACGCAGATAACCACCGCTGCCAGGGCGAAGTCGCGGGTCTGCCCCGCCAGTTCGCCGGCCAGGACCAACGCCACCGCCCAGCTCCCGCCGAGCAGGATGGGCAGTTGGGTTGGGGATTCTTCGTCATGGAATTCTCCATCATGGGGTTGTCCGTCATGGAATTCATCGTCATCCAGCGTGGCATCCGGCGGGGCAACCGGCGGATACAGGCGGTAGGCTTCCCAAACGCCGATGACGGCCGCTGCGACCGCCACGACGGTCAGCCAGGGCGGGCCAAACCAGATGGCGCCAACTATAATCGGCACGCCCACCAGGGCGGTCAGCACCCGGTGGAGCAGCACCGGCTATTCCTGGCTGGTGTTGTCTGATGCGTTCAGCGCACCGAAACGGCGCTGCCGCTGGCTGTAGGCATCGAGGGCCAACCCCAGCTCAGCTTCATCCAGATCGGGCCAGAGCACGGGGGTGTGGTAATACTCGCTGTACGCAGCCTGCCAGAGCAGAAAATTGCTGATGCGCTGCTCGCCCCCGGTGCGGATGATCAGGTCGGGGTCGGGACAGCCGTCGGTGTACAGGTAGCGGCTGAACAGGGCTTCGTCCACCTGCTCGGGCGGCAGGTCATCGGCGATGATGCGCCGCACGGCTCGCAGAATCTCATCGCGCCCGCCGTAGTTGAAGGCGATGTTGAGGGTAATGGCCGAGTTCTCGAGGGTGCGCTTTTGGGCTTCCGCGACTGCCTGCTGCAACAGGGGGTTGAGCGGGTCGGGGTCGCCGAGATGGATCAGCCGCACACCGCCCTCGTGCAGCTGCCGGGTTTGCGGCTCAATCTCTTCGGCCATAATGGTCATCAGGGCGTCCACTTCGGGGGCGGGCCGGCTCCAGTTTTCCGTGGAAAAGGCGAAGAGGGTAACTACCGATACGCCGCGGCGGGCCAGAATTTTCACCACGCGCTGTATGTTGACCACGCCCTGCCGGTGGCCATCGGGACGGGGCAGCTGTCGTTGCAACGCCCAGCGACCGTTGCCATCCATGATGATGGCAACGTGTTGGGGGATTGGGCCGGCGTCGTGGCCGGCGCCGGCGCTATGCGGGGGAGTATTACGGTTGGCCAAGCTATTCCGATGGCCGGTTACGCAACTGTTCTTCCAGCTGCCGCACCCGCTCGACGGCCGCATCCCGTTCGGCGGCCAATTCGTCAGGCGTGGGCAGATACTCCCCGGATACCGGGTCAAAGATACGAAAATGACCGTTATCCCAGCATAGGTCAAGTCCCAGAGCGACGCTGTGGCCCCAGATCACACCATCCGGCTCAGTGGTCAACGGTATGGCCTGGTACTCGTCGTTAACTAGTGTGTCGCCCCAGATGGCCGCGTCATGACGCCGCCCGCCCGTCGGGTCAAACCGCCAGTACTCGGTCACGCCGAAGTAGGCGTATACCCCACGCTTCGCCGTGTAGTCATTCCGCCCGGTGCTCGTTGACGCTACCTCCAGCACAAAGTCCGGAGGTTTTCCAACTTCACTAATTACGTACCCGTTGCGTACGATAATAGCTTCAGCGTCCACGTCGAAAGCAACCATCAGATCAGGCACTAGCAAAACGCCGGGACGCTGCGGCACCAGGTATGCTCCGCTGATAACCAGCGTTGTAGAGCGACGCTCAAAGTATCGCGCCAACGCGCTGCCGACGCCGGGGCCATGAAGGTGAAGATAATTTTGAAGGTCCATTCTGGGCGGCGGGTCGGGCAACGGTACATTGGGCAGCAGTTCATAGAAGACGGTCGGGTCCGGCAGCGGTTCGACCTCAACCTGGCGACTAGACTCGGCAGCCGGTTTAGTAGTCATGGCAATCCTCGCTATGGGTAACGCAGGCCGCGGGCGACGGCTAAACCTGCATGATTTCGCCTTCTTTGGCCACCGCTACCTCATCAACGGTCTTGATATGGGCGTCGGTGGTTTTCTGGAGCGATTCCTGACTGCGCCGGTTTTCATCCTGGGAAATGCTCTTGTCCCGCTCCATCTTGCGCAGGGAATCCACGCCGTCGCGACGCACGTTGCGGATGGCCACCTTGCCGTCTTCGGCCTTGCGCTTGAGTAATTTGACCATCTCCTGCCGGCGTTCCTGCGTCAACGGGGGAATGGGCACGGTAATTACGTTGCCGTCGTTGGACGGATTGAACCCGAGGTCGGACTGCGACAGGCCGCGTTCGATGTCCCGCAGGGATTGCTTGTCCCAGGGTTGCACCATGATGGCGCGGGCGTCGGGCGCTGAGATTGCTGCAATCTGTTTGAGGGGGGTGGGTGTGCCGTAATAATCGACCGTGAGGTCTTCGATGAGCGAGGGCGTGGCGCGCCCGGTCCGCAGGGTGCTGATGTCCCGGCGCATGGCTTCGATCGACTGCCCCATCTTGTGTTCTGCTTCACTCAGCACGTCTTCGATGGTTCGCTCGTCCTGGTTGCGGTTGTTGTCACCTTTGCGCTCTGGCATTTTGCTCGCCTCCGTTGCCGTGCTCTGCGTTGCCGTACTCCTGGCTGCTGATGGTGGTGCCCACGGCATCCCCGCGCAGGATCCGGCTCATGGTGCCTTGCTCAAATATATCAAAAACAATGATGGGCATATCGTTGTCCATGCACAGCGTCATTGCCGTGCTGTCCATCACTTCGAGCCGCCGGTTTACGGCATCGAGATACTCCAGATTGCCGAACCGAACCGCCTCGGGGTTGGTGCGAGGATCGGAGTCGTAGACGCCGTCAACGCCGTTCTTGGCCATCAGCAGCACCTCGGCGCCAATCTCCAGCGCACGCAGCGCCGACGCGGTATCGGTTGACATATACGGGTTGCCGGCTCCGGCGCAGAACAGCACTACGCGTCCCTTTTCTAGATGGCGGATGGCGCGGCGGCGGATGTAAGGCTCAGCGACGGCCTGGATGGGCAAGGCCGACTGGGTGCGGGTGGTGATACCACGCCGTTCCAGCGCGTCCTGCAGGGCCAGCCCGTTGATGATGGTTGCGACCATGCCGGCGTAGTCGGCGGTGGACCGTTCCATGCCCTGTCGCTCGGCGGCAGCGCCCCGCCAGATGTTTCCGCCTCCGACCACGACCGCGACTTCCACGTCATGCGCGCGCACGTCGATAATCTGGTCGGCGATGTAAGCGACCGCTGCGGTGTCGATGGGGTTAGGGCCGGCGCCCTGTAAAGATTCGCCGCTGACCTTTAACAGGACGCGGCGATAGATGGTTTCGCCCTTAACGCTGCCGGTGGCCAAAGTTCACGGCCTCACATTTTCGGAACCGTGGTCCGAAACCGTTCGGATTGGCGGTTACTCGCCCAGCGCCAGACGGCTGAAGTGTACGACGCGCACGTTTTCGCCGGTTTGCGCCGCAGTTTCGCGCACCAGATCGGCCAGTGTACGGGAGCCGTCCTTGATGTAAGGCTGCTGCAATAGGCAGACCTGAGCGGCGGGCCGTTCGTCGCCAGCTTCGATGTCCTCTTCGCTGAGGTAAACCGGAGACATTGCCGCAACCTGCATGGCGATGTCGTGGGCGAGTACGCGAAATTCTTCGGTGCGGGCTACGAAGTCGGTTTCGCAACCCAGCTGCACCAGCGCACCGACGCGACCGCCGGTGTGGATGTATGCTTCGACCAGTCCCTGGGACGTTTCCCGATCCGAGCGCCGGGCGGCCTGTTCAAAGCCTTTCTGGCGAAGCGATTCGACGGCTTTGTTGAGGTCGCCGTCGTTATCTTCCAGGGCCCGTTTGCAATCGCTAATTCCGGCTCCGGTTTGCTCGCGCAGATTTCTGATGAGTTCGACGGTAACGGCAGGCAAAGCGGGGCCCTCCTGAGGTGGCGTGGTCGGTCTATAGCGTTGGTTGCGGGCGGGACGTGTGGCCTAACGCAGCGGTTAGGGTTCCAGGGGGCGGGAAGTCATCATGCTTTCCAGTTCCGCCAGCGTAACGGTGGTGGAGAACCGGTCGGCGGCTTCTTCTTCCGTAGTGGGTTCCGCGCCTTCTTCCGGTGCGTTGGCGGCCTCGGCGGCGGCCAGCAACATGGCCTCGCGGTAGGCCTGTCCTTCTTCAATCGCGGTGGCCATGCGCCCGGTAATCAGGCGGATGGAACGCACTGCGTCGTCGTTACCCGGAACCGCGTGGGTTACCTGTCCGGGGTCGCAGTCGGTGTCGACGATGGCGAAGATGGGGATGTTGAGGCGGCGGGCTTCGGCGATACAGATGTCTTCCTTGCCGATGTCAATAACGAACAGGGCGGCGGGCAGACGGTCCATTTCACGCAGGCCGGTGAAGTATTTCTCCAGCTTTTCCAGCGTGTGACTCAGGCGGACGGTTTCCTTCTTGGGCAGACGGGCCAAGTAGCCGGAGTCGCGCTGCTCCTGGAGGTTCTTCATGTAGTCGATGCGGGCCTTGATGGTCTGGAAGTTGGTAAGCGTACCACCCAGCCAGCGCTGGTTCACGTACCAGTGTCCGACACGGTCGGCTTCTGATGCAATGACATCCTGGGCCTGTTTCTTGGTGCCCACGAACAGCACCTTGCCCCCGGAAGCGCCGATGTCGACCATTGCCCGGTAGGCGTCGGTGATCAACCCCATCGTTTGCTGGAGGTCGATGATGTGGATGCCGTTGCGCTGGGTAAATATGTAGCGGCGCATCCGTGGATTCCAGCGTCGGGTCTGATGCCCGAAATGGACGCCGGCTTCCAGCAGCGACTTCATCGTGATGGGTTCCAACTGAGGGGCAGGTTCTGCCACGGGTTGTGGTGCAAGTTCAGGAGCCTGTACCATAAATTACTCTACCTTTCTGTGAGCTGGCTAGTTGGGCGCAGGTTCGTGCGCCGCAGTATCTACATTGTAATTTGGCAATCTGGTGCAGTATAGCACAGCCCCAACAACAGCGGCAACGCACCGAGCGCGTCACGCGCACCCACTTTAATCTGTCATTGCGAGTAGCGCCGGTTATCCCGAGCTCGTCGAGGGACGTGGCAATCTCGATGAGGTTGAACACACGTCGGGGAACCGCCGTTGCTACGGCGACGAGATTGCCGCGCTACGCTCGCAATGACAAAGTGGGTACGCATGTGGGGGGCACAACTCATCGGGTCGTGCGACTGTCTACTACTATGGACTACCCCTATGGACTACCCCGTTTTGGGCCACCCAGCGCAGGGTTTTGGGTGGCCAACCTAAACACCGTGGATAGCGGCTGATTCGCCTCTCACGGCGGGGCAGCCTGGCGGCGGGGAGGTTTCAGGGGGTGGGTGAAAAGCCCAGCTGTTGTTCCAGCCAGGCGGCGCGAATCTGGCCGTGTTCGTGGCCGCCGCCCTCGGCTGCGCCATCGTAGACCCGGAAATCGCAGTTGGGCAGCGCGGCGGCCAGTTCCTCGGCGAATGCCAGCGGGCACGTGCTCCGGTCGAACCGCCCCGCGCTGAGCAGTACCGGAACCGCAACCGAGGCGGCGACGTGTATCGGATCCAGCACCGACAGGGCAGCCTCAACCAGGGCGCGCCGTTCGGGATACAGGCGGAGGTAGTCGCCCAACTCTCCCAGCGGGTAGCCGAGGCCGGGTTGCAGGGCCGCCGCGTGTCCCAACGGCAGCGGAGTGTCGGCTGCCACGGCGGACACCCGTGACACCCGCGCCGCAGTTGCCAGCGCCAAACTTGCGCCGAGGCCCGCGCCGGTTAGGGCAACCGTTCCGATTTCTGCCAACGACTGGGCTTGCAGCGCGTCCAGGGCGCGCCGGGCATCGGCGAACGCCCCCAGCAATACGTAGGACTGGATGCTGTCGATGCCATCGGTGAGCAGGCCGGGGTAGCTGGCCCGTGTTGTGTCATCGCTGTTGCGCTGGCCGCGGTAGGTGGCATTCATCACCACGGCACGATGGCGCAAGGGCGTGTAGATGATGTCGTGGACGCTGGCGTAGTCTGGCATCCGCACCAGCGCAGGGAAGGGCCCACCACCGTCGGGAGCGGATTTCGGCACCGAGATCCAGGCGGACAATCGGTGGCCGCCGGCGCTGGTGTAGCGCATCCGGTACACGTCCCACTCGGGCTGCGAGTAGAACGAATCGCGTTCGAGCGACACGTCCGGGTTCAGCTCGGCCAGCTCGGCTTCGGTTTGTTCCCAGAACACCTGCGGACTCAGCGGCGCATTAGTCATGATGCATTGACTGGCGCGGCACCCACCCCGATGGTCTGCTCCAGCCAGGCGGTTTCCTGCTTCGGGTAGTCGTGGGCGTTGCCGTGGCCCGAGTTGGGGAACAGCCACAACTCGCGCTCGCCGCCCAGCAAACGGTAGGCGGCAAAGCTCGTTTCCGGCGGGCACACCTCGTCCTCCAGCGCAATGCCAACGACCATCGGGCATTTGATGCGGGGCGCAAAGTTCACCGCATCGAAATACCGCAGGGTGTCCAGCATCTGGCCGGCGCGGTCGGGGTAGGCCCGGGCGTAGCACGAAAGCTCATCGTAAGGATAGCTACGCAGCAGTTTCATCGACTCCGGGAAACAGCACAGGAAGGGATAACCCGACACACCGGCCTTGATTTCGCTACGCAACGCTGATGTAATTAGCGTCAGCCCGCCGCCCTGACTGCTGCCACAGGCGTAGATGCGTTCGGCATCCACCTCGGCACGGGACAGCAGGAAGTCCACGCCGCGCACGCAGTCGGAGATGACACCCTTGTAGCTGTAGGTGTCCCGATGCTCCACACCGAAGGTGAGCAGACCCGGGTAGCCGGGGTTGAACTCGGCGCTGCTGGGCAACTTGCCGCGCACCGCCACCGACAGCACCGCTACGCCCTTGTGACCCCAGTCCCGCCGCACCGCCGGCTCAGACTTGTAACCTGGCAGATGCAGGATGGCCGGGAAGGGGCCGTCGCCGTCCGCCGGAACGCTGTACCAGCCGAAAATATCCAGGCCGCCCAGGCTCCGGTAGCTAACCTGAAACACCTTCACGGTGTCCGTGCTGCGCAGCGGGTCAGGCTCAACCCGTGCGTCCAAAGGTAGCGCGGCCAGTTGGGCCAGTACGCCGTCCCAAAACTGGTCGAAGTCATCCGGGCAAGTGACCTCGGTGACGAAGGATTCCAGGTCCGCTTGTGTCGCCATCGGGCTGCTCCTTGGGTGGGTTGTTGCGATTACGGCGCATTATACATGGCGGATGCGGCTTGATGGCGGGGAATCATCAGAGGCGGGGTATTGCCGGGTTATGACAATCTCCAGAATGTCGGGAGAGGGGATGCTTGGGGCGGCGGGACCGCACCTCTGCCGGTGCTATAATCCACACACCTGCGGCCGGACTATACGCATTGGCCGCCCAGAGGAGATATTTAGCATGAAAGCAGGGTTTATCGGCGTAGGAAATATGGGCAATCCTATGGCGGCTAACATGATTAAGGCCGGCCATCAATTGACGGTGCATGACCTGCGCCGGGAATCGGCCACCAACCTGCTGGAGTTGGGGGCGTCGTGGTCGGACACGCCGGGCGGGTGCGTTGCCGGCAACGACGCCGTGTTTACCTCCCTGCCGGTGCCGCGCGATGTCGAAGCGGTGGTGATGGGTGAAAACGGCATCATGACAGACGCCAAGGCCGGCGATATTTACGTTGACCTGTCCACCAACTCCCCCACCGTAATCCGACGTCTGCATGACGAGTGCGCGGCCCGGGGCGTTACGGTGCTGGACGCTCCGGTCAGCGGCGGGGTGTACGGTGCGGCGGCTGGCACGCTGGCGGTGATGGCCGGCGGCGACCGGGCAACCTTCGAGAAGGTCAAGCCGCTGCTCGATGCCATCGGCGCTCACGTCGTCTACTGCGGGGACATCGGCGCCGGGATGGTTACCAAAATCTGCAACAACCTGTTGTCCATGGGCATCGGTGTGCTGATGGCCGAGGCGCTGACGCTGGGTGTCAAAGCCGGCGTGGACCTTGAAACGCTGGCCGATGCGATTGCCAACAGCAGCGGCGGCAACCGACGGCTCACCGAGAAGTTCCCGCGCTACCTGTTCTCCGGCAACTTCGAGCCGGGTTTCGCCACGGCGCTGGCCGCCAAGGACGTGCGCCTTGCCACCGACCTGGGCCGCGAGTATGGCATCCCGATGGAGCTGTCCAACCTGGTTGACCAACGCCACGTCGAGGCAATGTTCCGTGGCTGGGGCCCGGAAGACTCCGACGCGGTGGCCCGGTTGCAGGAAGAGAAATCGGGCGTGCAGCTGCGTTTCCAGGGCATGAGCGGCTGAATTCCACCTCACGGTCAGCATTCAGGCTTATTGTCATTGCCTCGGGCGCATTGTCATTGCGAGGAGCAAGGCGACGTGGCAATCTCGACGGCGAAATAGCAGGCATGATACAGCATATCTCCTGCTGAATTTCGACTGCTACGCCGTGACCGCAATGACAGCGCCCGGGTTGCCGGCCTGATGTTGGGAACGCGAACGGTTTTGTAGAGCGCATCATGTTCCGCCAGTCGAATCCCTCCGGAAAGAAACCCACCTATGCCACCAGGTACGTGTACGCCGATACAGCGGTATCCACCCACGGCGGTAGTGCCGGCGGCGTCCGCATCACCAGCGAAGAACGCACCCGGTTGGGACAGATGGCAGACCACTTGGAGCGTTGCTGCAACGACCTGTACGATGCCGGCTATGACATCATATCCATCACGCCCATCGTCAGTGGTCGCACTTCCTATATGGATACCAACAGCCAGCGGGAATTCCCCGGACACGGCTATAGTGTGACCGACGGTCTGATCGTTACCGGGCGCCTCCGTGAACAGGAACCAGAATCATGAGCCAGCAATCCCCCATAGAACCCTTTGAAATAGAACCCTTTGAACAAGATGGCGGAGCGGTGGCTGACTACAGGCGACAGGCCCGCGAATTCCTGGTCAAAAGCCGCCAGTACCTGGCTGAGGACGACCTGCACCAAGCCTCTGAAAAGGGCTGGGGCGTCGCTGCCTGGATGGCCAAAGCCGTGGCCGAGGCCCAGGGCTGGAAATACACCCGCCACGACGAATTTGTTGACGTGATGTATCGAGCCCAGCAACTATCCGGCGATGCGCGGGTGTCTCGCTTTAGAGCGCGTGCCAACGAATTGCACGGGTTCTTTTACACGCGCAAACGATTTCTGTTTGCCCAGGCCATTGACGAAGGATTGAACGAAATGGCAACCCTGCTGGACATCCTGGAACCGCTCACACAATCCACTGACGCCGCATAACCGCCAGGTTCGATAATCCCCGCCGTCGGGTGTACAATCCCCCCAATTAAGGCCCACGCCCCAGAAAGTGAGGACAGCATGACCAGCAGCGCTGAGCGCCACATTGAAACTGCGGACACCATCGAGGCCATCGAAGAATGTTATCGACTGGGTTGGACGGACGGGTTGCCGGTGGTGCCGCCCGCTGACTACAAGGTTCGCGAGATGCTGTCGTTCGCCGGGTTCACGGGCGAGGAAGAACTGCTCAACCTGGATATGCGCAGTCGGGTTATCACGTCGGAAAACGCTGCCGCCAACGCGGTGATGGCCGGGTGTCAGGCCGAGTATTTCCCGGTGCTGGTAACGGCGCTGCGAACGTTGGAGGAGGAGCGCAACTTCGTCAACATGGCGGCGTCTTCCACCAGTTCGCCCAGCATCCTGATGGTGCTGAACGGCCCCATCCGGGATGCGCTGGGCATCAATAGCCGCGACGGATTGTTCGGGCCCGGCTTCCGAGCCAACGCCAGCATCGGGCGGGCGGTGCGGCTGTGCTTTATGAACGGTTTCGACGCCTGGCCCGGCCAGCTGGACCGCGGCACGCTGGGCACGCCGGCCAAGTACACCTTCTGCATCGCTGAAAACGAAGAGGATTCGCCCTGGGAACCGCTGCACGTCAGCCGTGGTTTCGCCGCATCGGACAGCGTGGTTACGGTGGCAGTGGCGTACAATCCGGTCAGCGTTCCCAACAGCTACGGCCACACCGGGCGGTCGATACTGCTGGGGATTTGCGACGCGCTGCAATCCACCGCCCTGGCGCATCGCTACCCGGCCCAGTGGGTCATCGTCATCGGGCCGGAGCACGCCCTGACGCTGCAGGGAGACGGGTGGAGCCGGCGGGACATCCAGGAGTTTCTGATTGAAAACAGCGGGCGTTCGCGGGCCGACCTCGTCCGCCTGGGCTCGAAACAGGGCCCGGAAAGGCCGGGCGACGAAGAGCTGATTATGCGCTGTGCCAACGACCCCAACGACATCCTCATCATGCACGGCGGAGGCACTGGCGGCCGCTACAGCGCAATCATCGACACCACGGGCTACCGCATCCGCACCCGTAAAATCGGCGGCGACTAGCCATGACTTCATCAGCCCTGCCCGTCAACCCCTTCCCGGGGATGAACCCCTACTTGGAGACCGCGAACCTTTGGCCGGGAATCCACAACCAAATAATTGTAGGGTTGGCCAATGTCCTCGGCCCTGGATTGCGACCGGATTACCTTGTCCGGATTCAGCAGCGGGTGTACATAGAAAAGGAACCGGATACCGGTGGACAGCGGCCATCTCGGATACCTGATTTGACGATAACCGACGAGGGAGGCACAGTATCGCCGTCGGCGACGGCGGTGGCAGTCCGGCAAAACAACGACGCCATTGCCGTACAGTTGCCAGCAACTGAGCTCGAGAGGGAGCGCTACCTGCACGTCCTCCAGGTTGACACCCGTGAAGTTGTCGCCGTTATTGAGCTCCTGTCCCCAACCAACAAATACGGCAAGGGGCGCCAGGAATATCTGGCCAAGCGCGCCGAAGTGCAGTACAGTTTCTCCCACTTGGTGGAAATTGACCTGTTACGCGCCGGCCGGCCGATGCCGGTCGTTGGAGATGTCCCCGGAAGCGACTACCGTATCCTGGTCCATAACGCCCATCTGGCCCCCGATGCCGAGCTGTATGTCTTTAATATGCGCTCCCGTATCCCCCAGTTTGTCCTCCCTCTGGCCAAAGGCGCGGAGGGCGTCGCCATCAACCTGAAACCCATCGTGGACGATGTATATGCCATCGGGTCTTACGACCGTGACATCGACTACCAGCAAGACCCGGAGCCACCCCGGTCCTGCGCCGACCAGAAATGGCTCGACCGATTCCTGCGCCAACAGGGGTTACGCAATGCGGCCAATTGACGGTACAATCCGGCTACAATACCCAGGATGAACAGAACCCAGGATGAACAGATTGGACAAAGCCAACGGAGGTTAGTTATGACTACCGCTGATTCTTCACCACGCATACGCCTGGTGAACCCCAAGGGCACCGAGTTGCCTACCACCGCGTTTCGGATGAACGACCGCTCCGGCGGCCTCTCCGGCAAGCGTCTTGGCCTGATGGAGAATTCCAAGGCTAATTCTGACAAGTTGCTGCATGAGTTGGGCAACATTCTCAACGAACGGCACGGTTTCTCCGAGGTGCGTTACTACGCAAAGCACCACGCCAGCCTGCCCGCCAAGCAGGATGTGATCGACTCCGTTCTTGGTGAGGTGGACTATCTCATCACTGGGGTTGGAGATTGAGGGAGTTGCAGTTCGTGCAGTGTGCATGACGGCATCGACATGGAGAAGCGCGGCGTTCCCACCGCGGCCATCATCACCCACGTGTTCCTCAACACGGCGCAGGCCATGACCCGAATGATGGGTGTGCCGGATTACCGGTACGTGGTAGCGCAGCATCCGTTGTCCAGCCTCACTGATGAAGAGGTGAAGCAGCGGGCGGCCGAGCTGGCCGACGAGGTCGAGTCCATCCTGACCGGGCAGGAAGCGCCGGTCGCCGCTGACGACTAACCGCGTTACATGACCGCAGCGCAGCCTTCGCCGGCTCGCCTTCCGTTACATCCGGACATCCGTCCCGGGCTAGCCGGCGAAGCGCGCCTTACGGTGGGCGCCGAGCATTTGGCTCCGCACACGCCCAAGTTCAGCACGCCGGCCATGGTCATGCTCATGGAGCAGGCCTCATACGCGGCGGTCTACCCGTTGCTGCACCCAGAGCAAACGGTGGTCGGCTACGAAGTCAACGTCAAGCACCTGGCGCCGGACGACGCCGGCAGCCACGTGGTGGGCCGTTCGACACTAACCGACGTTGACGGCAACAAACTGCGGTTCGAGGTGGTAGCCCGACTCGGTGACGTGGTGTTCACTGCCGAGCACAAGATGGCCGTAGTGCGCCAGACGCTGCCCACCGCCTGACCGCATCGCCGCCTCGAACGCCCCAGGGAGGGAGCAAATGTCCTGGATCCGAGAAACTGATGCCCCCGTGCCGGCCGTCATCAAGTGTATGTCCATTAACCCGAACCTGATGGCAGCGGTGCAGAACCTGGGCGCCAATGCCACATTTGGTTCGTCTGCGCTGACTCGTACCCAGGAAGAAGCCATCGCCACGGTGGTGTCGTTGACCAACCGTTGCCGGTATTGAGCCGTCGCTCACGGAGGGTTCCTCCGTCAGCATTCGGACGACCCGGAATACGCCTCGCACATCATCCACGACTACCAGCAGGCCGACCTGGATCCGCACACCTGCGCCATCCTGGACTTCGCCGTCAAACTCATGCTAACGCCGGCGTTGATGGAACAGTCTGATATTGGGACGCTGCGAGACAACGGCCTCACTGACGAACAGGTGCTGTCCACCATTGCCATCACCGGTTATTTCAACTTTATGAACCGTCTCGCCGACAGCCTGGGCGTCGAAATTCCGGAAGGCCGCCAGGAAATCATGGCGGATTGGCTCTCGCCTAGCGCGAAACAGGCCCGGCCCTGGCTGCTGGATGTGGCCGAAACAGCCGTGCCGTCAGCCGACTGATACCCAAACGTCAAACCACGCGGAGGTTATTATGACCCTGATGCCCACCGGACGGCTGCGTCTGGAAGGAAGAGTTGCCATCATCACCGGCGCCGGCTCCAGCGGGCCTGGACTCGGCACCGGGAAGGCGGCATCAATTCTGTTTGCCCGCGAGGGGGCGAAGGTGCTGCTGGTTGACCGCAACCCACGGGCTGCGGAGGAAACGCTGGCCACTATCCGGGAGGAGGGCGGCGAGGCGTCGGTATTCGGCGCTGACGTTACGCTGGCCGCCGACTGCGAGGCCATCGCGGAGGCCGTGGCAGAACGCTACGGAGCCGTACATATTCTGTTCAACAACGTGGGCATCACCGGGCCCGGCTCCCCCACCGACGTTGAAGAAAGCGTGTGGGATAACGTGATGGACGTGAACCTCAAGAGCATGATGCTGACGACCAAGTACGCGGTACCAAAGATGATTGACGCCGGCGGCGGCAGCATCATCAATATGTCGTCCATCGCCGGCGTGCGGGCCGGCAGCGGCGCGGCCAGCGTGCCCTATTCGGCGTCCAAGGCCGGTGTAATAGGTATGTCGGAGACGATGGCGGTACACCTGGGCCGGGACAACGTGCGGGTGAACGTCATTGCGCCCGGCCACATCTACACGCCCATGGTGGGCGGCACGATGGAGCCGATTACCCGCGAACGGCGTCGCAAAGCCGGCCCGCTGGGGGTGGAGGGCAACGCCTGGGACATTGCCTACGCGGCGCTTTTCCTGGCCAGCGACGAGTCGCGCTGGGTGTCCGGCGTCGTGCTGCCCGTGGACGCCGGTCTGCTGGCCGCCACGCCCCTCGCCATGTACTCCCGCATCCAGGAGGGCGAGTAGCGGGCGGTTTGACATACCTCGAAATCCTGCCGTACCTTGAAGGTGCGGCCTACATTGCTATAGTAATCGCCGTACTGGGAGTGCCACAGTTGCTTTCAAGTTATTTTGACATCAGGGAGCGACGCCGTAACCGGGAAGAGGATCTTCGCAACCGGGAAGAGGTACGCCGATCCGACGAACTGCGGCTCAGCGAGCGCCAATTGGAAGCGGAACGCATCCGGCTGCAAGAACGCGCCGAAGCGGAGAGGCGCCACCAGGAAACTTTGACTGCCTTGATGGGTATCATCGCAACGCGAACCAACGGCGGACGGGGCACTTGGGAATCGCAAAACGACACTATGCAGGAAATCCTCCGCCGTCTGGCGGCAATCGAAGCCGCTTTGGGATTGCAATCCGACCCGCCGGACAGCTCTCCGGAAGACGAAACCGCGCATACCGGCTGATAACAAGATGCCAGATGCTGACCTCCCCATTACCCTGAAAATCGTCGAAACCGCCGCCGATCTGGAGGGGGCCATCGCCGTCCGGATGCGTGTGTTCGTGGGTGAGCAGGGCATTCCCGCTGACGTTGAGGTGGACGCCGCCGACACCGCTTCCGACACCGTCCACGCCGTTGCCCTCCGTGCAGGGCGGGTGATAGGCACCGGGCGTTTGCTGCCGGACGTGGACGGCAAGGGGCCGCACATTGGCCGCATGGCGGTTGAGCAGCAATCTCGACGCGGCGGCGTGGGTGGCCAGATTCTGGAGTTTCTGGAAGGGCAAGCCCGCAATCTGGGGTTCAGTAGGGTCACCCTGCACGCCCAGGAATACGTCAAGTCCTTCTACGCAGCCCACGGGTACCGGGAGGTTGGCGAAATGTTCCTGGAAGTGGACATCCCCCACCGCGAGATGGTCAAGGACCTGTAAAGGCGATCAAGCCGATTCACCGCATCCACCCCGTCCCTCTCCCATCAATGGAGCGGAGACCGGACCAAGGGGCGGCCCATCGGCTGCCCCGGTTGGTCGAATTGCACCGCTGGGCCAGGTTACGCTACGCCAGCGGTGGCCTCCACGCCGTCCATCACCCGGACTTCCATCTTGGCGATGTGGCTGGTAGGGCGGTCGCCCAGAGCGGAGCGCTCCGGCGAGGCGAAATAGGCCGATTCCTTGCCGGCAATGTCGTCGGCGCTGTCGAACCGGCGCACCCAGATGAACTCGGTGCGGTCGGCGTTGACGTAGCTCGACACCACGGGTATGCCCAGGCGGTCGTGCAGCGGGCGGATGTGCTCGTTGAACAGCCCAAGCCAGGAGTCCATCATGCCCCGGTTGATTGTGTAGATACGCAACTGATAAGCGGCCATAATTATTCCTCCGAAAATGCCGGTCGAAAATGTCGGGTTGCAATTGCTGTTGGCCTATTCTAGCCGATTTGGAGTCCGTTAGCTCACGAGTCAGTTGGCTCCGTGGTCGGTCTCTAACTAATCTGATATTGAGCGATGGCGTCCTGGCTGAACGACAGGCCCAGCCCCGGGCGGTCGGGCACCACCAGGTCGCCGTCCACGATGTCGGGCGTCTCGTCGAACAGGCGCAGCGACCACGGCATATATTCCACCGTCAAACCGTTGGGGATGGCGGCGATGGTATGCACCTGCACTTCGGGAATGAGGTGGGACACCACGGGCAGGTTGAAGGCTTCGGCCATGCCAGCAATCTTCCGGAAGGGCGTTACCCCACCGGCCCGCAGCAGGTCGACCATCACGATGTCTATGCTGCGCTGCTCCAGCATATGGCGGAACGGGCGGATGCCGTAGACGTACTCGCCGGCAGCGATGGGCGTGGTGAGGGCGTCGGCGACTCTGGCGAGGCCCTGGTAGTCGTCGCGGGCCACCACGTCTTCCAGCCAGAACAGGTGGTATTCCTCCACCATGCTGCCAATCTGGATGGCCTGGTTCACGTTCCACAGCTGGTTGATGTCGCACATCAGGTCGATGTCCGGGCCGATGCCTTCGCGCAGCGTGCGGATGCGGGCCACCTCGCGGGCGGCGGTGGGTTCTGCGCCCATCTGGGTTTTCATCTGGCGGAAGCCCTGCTCAACCAGCCGGGGGCCAGCCTCGGCCAGATACTCCACGCCCATGGGACGCATCAGAGCGCCGCTGGCGTAGGTGGGCGCCCGGTCGCGGTAGCCGCCCAACAGCGAGCAGACGGTCTGGTCCAGCGCCTTGCCCTTGATGTCCCACACCGCCATATCGACGGCGGCCAGGGCCAGGGACACGATGCCTTCCGGCCCGGCCGATGCGCAGGCATTCATCAGCCGGTTCCACAGCGCCTCCGGGTTCATCGGGTCTTCGCCGGTGGCCAGGGCCGCCAGATCATCCACCGCCCGCCGCAGCGAGTTGTACAGCGGGCCGCCGAAGAAGGTAACGCCGACACCCTGAATCCCTTCGTCCGTGTTCAGCTCCAGCGTAACGAACTCTCGCACGCCGGGCTGGTCGAGGCCCACTACCAGCGGGTTGTCGGCAGGGGTTTGCAATACGCGCGTGGTGGCGCTGGTAATTTTCATGGTGGATATGCTCCGTTGTTAGTGGCCGGTAGCGTAGTGGCCGGTTGTGTAGTAGCCGGGACGGTGGCGGCATTGCCGTCCGCAGATTAGCACGGGCACCGGGCGCAAGCAACAAATTCACTCATGCGTACCCAGTTTAATCTGTCATTGCGAGCGCAGCGTGGCAATCTCGTCGCCGTAGCAACGGAGGTTCGCCGACGTGTATTTAACCTCATCGAGATTCCCGTTCGTCCTGAGCTTGTCGAAGGACGCTCGCAATGACAGATTAAACTGGGTACGCGTGAGACAAATTCAGGTTTGACGCTGGGGAGCCAACCGACTAGCATAGAAGACAGGCACGCCAACACCTTCAGGAGGTGCGGACAAAATGACCATCAACAACGCCGACACCGGCGAAATCCGCCGCATTGTGCAGCACCAGTACGGTCAACGCGCCCAGCGCGTCATTGAACTTACCGATGTAACTCCACAATTTGACTGCGGCTCCGATAACTGCGGCCACGGCAATTGCGGCAACGCCGACTGCGCGGCTGAAGCTCATGCGCACGTTGAGGCTGCCGCCTGTTGCGGTGCGGTGGACACCGAACACGCCATGGCGCTGTACAACGAAGCCCAACTGCAGGGGTTGCCAGTAGAAGCGATGGCGGCATCGGCGGGCTGCGGCAATCCTACCGCCCTGGCCGACCTGCGACCCGGCGAAACGGTGCTGGACCTTGGTTCCGGCGGCGGCATCGACTGCTTCATCGCCGCCGAGCAGGTGGGTGAGTCGGGCCGGGTGTTTGGCGTGGACATGACGCCGGAAATGCTGGCCTTGGCCAACGCCAACCGCGACCGTATGGGCCTGACCAATGTGGAGTTCATCGAGGGCCACCTCGAAGACATCCCCCTGCCCGATGGCAGCGTCGATGTGGTCATCAGCAATTGCGTTATCTGTCTGTCGCCCGACAAGGACGCCGTGTTCCGCGAGGCCTACCGGGTGCTGACGCCCGGCGGCCGTTTGCACGTTTCCGATATGCTGGCGCTGACAGAAGACGGCCCCGCCATCATTGACGCCGAATCCTGGGCGTCCTGCATCGGCGGCGCCGAGTACCGGGAAACCTACCTGGCCCGCATGGTGGCCGCGGGGTTCACTGGAATCGCCACGACCCAGGAAGAGCTCAAATTCGACGAGCGCGAGGTTCCGCTGAACGTGGCCAGCGTCAAGGTCTCGGCTCACAAACCGCGCTAAACGCCACTGCCAGCACAGCCTGTCGGCCCAGGAGGATGCGATGACAACGCAGGTCCCCAAGCTTCGCACTGGAATGCGGATGTCCCTTGACGAGTTTCTCGCCCTCGGCGAGACCGATGGAAAATGGGAATTGGACGACGGGGTGCTCCATATTGTGTCATCTGCCAGCAAAGACCATCAATTCTTGATGCACTGGTTTCGCCGGTACATTGAGGATTGCTTGCGGACTTCTTATCCTCCGGCCGGCGAAGTGCATCATGAAATGACCACTATCTTGTCTCGGGAACTTGAGCGGGCCCCGGAACCCGACATAGTTGTCGTTCTGGCTGGTCGCGCCGATGTCGGAGGTGTGGTGCACGTCGAAGGCGTGCCTGACATTGTGGTGGAAATTTTGTCGTCCGACCGCGGGCATGATCTGGTGCGCAAGCGGGAAATGTACGCTGAATCGGGCGTTCGGGAATACTGGATTATTGACCCACGCAATGACACCGTTACGATGCTGGAACTGCACGTCAGCCAGTACGCGGAGCGTGCAACGCTGGGCGCAGGGGATGTGCTGACCACTCCGTTGCTGCCCGGTCTGTCCATCCCGCTGGCGGATATATTCCTGGATCCATTCCGGCCCGAACGGGAGGAATGATAATCGCCTAAGCCAGGCGGAACCGCTTGAAAGACTCGGCGTACTGTACGCCGATGTGCTGGCCCACGCGCCGGCGGCCTTCTTTCAGGTAGCGGTCGGCGTCCTGAGGGTCAACCTGGCTGCGGTGGGCCTGCAACGCCGCCACCGCCTTGTTGATGTGGTCGGTTACGTCCACAAAACGGTCCGGTTCCTCGTGGCCCATCACCCACAGCTCCCGCACCTTGTGGGGTTCCAGTCCCTCATCGTTGAGCAGTTCGGGGAAGGTCAGTCGGTCGCGGGCCGACGGGAACACGGCAGACATCGCCGCTTCGCCGGACGCGAAATGGTCGGGGTGGCCGATGTAACCATCGCCCATTAGCCGGCGCACCGGGTTCATGCAGATGAGCACATCGGGACGGTGCCGGCGAATCTGCCGGGTAATGTCCTTGCGGACGGACAGGGTTGGTTCCAGATATGCGTCGGGGTAGCCCAGAAACACGACTTCAGTTAGTCCGAGCACGCGGCCGGCGTTCTCCTGCTCGCGGGTGCGGATATTGACCAGCTCCGCGCTGGTGATTTCGGGATTGTCGCTGCCCTTGCTGCCATCAGTGCACATCACGTACACCACATCCCAGCCTTCGGCGCACCAGCGGGCCACGGTGCCGGAGCATCCCCACTCGGCGTCGTCGGCGTGGGCCACCACCACCATGCCCCGACCGAAACCGCTGTCCAGTTGACCTACCATGCCAAGCGGAGCCCGTGACTACGCCGCCGTCGCAGCCGGGTCGGCAGTTCCCAACCGCTGGCGTCGCGTTTTAAAATGCAGGCCGAACCCCAACCCCGAACCAATCAACGCCAGGCAGGTGGACATGGCGAAGGACCATTGCAGCGTGCCGGTGGCGTCGGCGATGGGGCCGGAGATGGCCGGCGAGATGGTGCTGCCAATGCCGGCCCCCATTCCCATCAGTCCGAAGGACGCCGGCGCCATGTACACCGGAACATAATCGCCGGCCGCCGCCGCGCAGATGGTGTAGGTTGCCCGCAGCGCCATCCCAGCCAACACTGAGGCGATGATGAAGAAAACCAACTCCGGCATCAGCCAGAATAGCGCGTGGCTGGCAGCCTCGAGGAGGAACGTTGTGCCGAATGCCATGCCCCGTCCCGCTTTGTCGGACAGGGCGCCGGATCCGACGCCGCTGCCAATGCTGAGCACGCCGATGGTCATGAACAGGACGCCCACGGTGGCTACGGAAATCCCGTGTTCTTCACCAAGATACGCACCGTAGCTGGAGGTCAGGATGCCATGGATGAAACCGGAGCAGAAGGCCATGCCGGTAATCAGCCACACGTAAGGGTTGGTGTAAACCTGGACCGGCCAACCGGCTGGGCCCGGCCGGGTCGGAGCCGGAGACGCTGCGGTGGCGGACGCAGCCGTGACGGGGGTAACGGGGACGGGAGTAGCGGCGCGGCGGGCGCCGGTAGCGGCAACGACGCTGGGCGGCGCGGGTCGGATGAAGCTGACGCACAGAAAGCCCAACAGGACGCTGGTGGCGGCCAGCACGTACCAAGTGTAGCGCCACGCATCATCGCCGAACACGTTGGTCAACGGCGGCACGATCAACCCGGTGAAGACGATTGCCAGGCTGCCGCCCGAGGCCGCAATGCCCGCCGCCATCCCGCGGTCGTTGATGCGAAACCAGGGCGACAGCATCCCCATCATCGGCGTCAGCGCCGCGCCCGACGCGATACCGACTACTATCATGGCCGCCAGCGCCACCCAGTAGTTCGGCGACCATCCCAACAGGGCCATCGACGCGGCCTGGGCGAAGATGCTGGCAATAATCATCCAGCGACCACCGTAACGGGAAGCCAGCGTACCGGACACCAGGCCCGAAATCACCCGCGACAGCGACAGCGCGACCACCAGGATGAACACCGTCGTGTAAGTCAGCTCGAAAGTGGTTTTCATCCCCGGTATCGTCAGCGCCTGAACGTACAGCGAGAAGCTGGTTATCAGGTTGACGGCCAGCGACACCGCCAATATAACGGCGGCATACGTGCGCAGCCATGGGGGTTTGAGAGCAGCAGGAATGGCGGCCATTTACGGCTTACTGTGGATGGGATACGTTGACGCAACGGGGTGGTGGGAGGGCGCAAGGCATAATAACATACCGGCCCATCCGAACCGTCGGCGCGCTGCGGACAATCAAAAGACCCTGAGCAGGGATAGCGCTAAAGCCTGTTGACAATTAGCCAACCGGCCCGTAACTCCGGCGAAAGCAGGAGTCCAGAGAGGGTATGGGATATAATCAGAACCGTGATTAACGACTTCGGCCACTGGATTCCCGCTTTCGCGGGAATGACGGTAGGTGTGCGGGAATGACGGTATTTGTCAACACACCCTGGCGCCAGCGCGAATCAACCACGCTTGCGTGGATGATCGACTGGTGATGCAACGCCCGCTTCCAAACAACGGGCCGGCCGGGACTGCTCCCGACGGAGATGCCGCCCGCGAATCAACCGCCGCAGCGGAAACGCCGCTTTTGCCGGAACAGCGAGCGGTTCGGGAAACCCCGTCGCCGGAAGCCGCGTTGCCGGAGAGTGCGTTGCCGGGAACCGAAACATCTGATAACGGCGAACTCCCCTGGACGCCGCCGGTTTATGAACCGGTGCCACCGCCGCCGCCGGAGCCTCCCGATGCGCTGCGTCCGTGGTACTACCGGGAGTGGTTTTTAGTCCCCACGTTTGTCTGGTGGCCATGCAGCGCCATCTTGCTGTTGCGCTCGCCGTGGCACAACGGGGTCGTGATGGGTACGCTGTCGTGGTTCTGGCTCATCGTTGGCGGGATGTGGATATTCCTGCGCGTGAGGAGCAGCGGCACCTTGGTCGATGAAACGCTGTGGGCGCTGGCGGCGCCGGGTCTGCTGCTGACCATCATTACCCAATCGTTGTGGCTGTTGCGCCATCGCCCCCGCATCCGCCGCATCCGAGCAGCCGGAGGGTTCGTGGACTATGCCGACCGACCCGACGATGAGCTGAGCCTGCGCCCCGTCCGACATGAACAATCACCGAGCCGGAGGCGGGCAAACCGGGGCAACACTCGTAGCCGTCGGCGGCGGCGGTAGGGGCGCCCCTCACCGCAACACTTGTCCCAGCAAGGGGAGAGCGGCTTTTGCGCAATACACTTTAGGGCCTGTTGACAATTAGCAAACCAACCTGTCACTCTCGCGAAAGCGGGAGTCCAGAGCGGATATTATGAAAGAATGAGAACTGTGATTAACGATTTCGGCCACTGGATTCCCGCTTGCGCGGGAATGACGGCAGTTGGGGCGGGATTGACGGTGCTTTCGCGGGAACGACGGCAGTTGTGGCGGGATTGACGGTATTTGTCAACACACCCTAATCATCGGCCAGCCCGTTACAGGGGTTAGGGTGAGGGCACGGTGCGCGTCCAACCGGCAGCCACCCCGCCCACCAGGTTCTGCACCATCGTGATGCGTTCGTCGGTGGTGGAAAAGGCCATGCCCATCGGCGTAATGGTTATATTGTTGGCCTTGTGAGAGTCGATGTCGCTGCCGGCGCCCCCGGCAAGTACGGGTCGATTGCGCGAAATCCAGTAGCGTTTGTGTCCGAACGACTCCTCGGTGCGTACCGACTCGCCGTAGGCCCGCCCGCCCAGCGTAGTAACCTGCACACCGGCGATTTTGTCCACCGGCTCGTTGGGCACGTTGACGTTGAGGAAGTAGGGCGGCATCACGGCGGGGGAGTCGGCCAGGCTGCGGGCCAGGTCGGCCACGACGTCGGCGGCAACATCGAAGCGGGGCGACTGCACCGAGCCCACCGAGATGGCGATGGTGGGGTAACCACGCACGAACCCCTGTACCGCCGCGCCGACGGTTCCCGACACGATGACATCCCAACCGAGATTGGACCCGCGGTTGATGCCGCTCACCACCAGGTCGGGCTTGGGCATCACCAGCTGTTCCAGCGCCAGGATGCAGGAATCAGCCGGCGTCCCCTGTACCGACCAGGCGGTAATGAGGTGGGGCAGTTCGGCGTCAATGTCGGCCGGTAGCGGCTCCGGAACCGCATCGGCTCTGGTCGGCGGCGTGGCGGCGCCGGGCGAGAACTGGGCCAGGTACTGTGCGGCCGGCACCTGGTGTACAAACAGCGGCGAGTGCAGCGTCATTGATGCGCCCACGCCGGACTGCTCCCGGTCGGGTGCAACCACCGCCACCTCACCCACCGTGGACAGGGTGCGGGCCGCCGCCCAGAGGCCGGGGGCGTGAATGCCGTCGTCGTTGGTAAGGAGTATTTTCAAAGTCAGGTCCTGTCGTTAGCAGCGATTCACCGACGTGATTGTAGCACGAGCAACACCGAAGGCTGAACCATTTGCTCTGATAATGAATCGCGATTGCGATGCGCTAATTGACATCGAATAAGCGATTCGATATTCTGATTCGTGTAGCCGGTATGTGCGACATGCAAAATTTGATCGGCTTGGAGAATTTTGATGGGAATGCCCAATCAAACGGTGGCAGAAACCACTATTAAAATCCCGGTAATCGTTCAAGAACTTCCAAACCTGCGGTACGGCGGTGACGAATGGATGGCTCAGAAGGGCAGGGAGATAGCCATAGGATCGATCTCGACTGGGGTCTTGAAGGAGCTTTACCACGTTGACCGCGTCAATCAGCGGGAAAACCCAAATGGATACCAGCGAGAGCCAATTGTTGGCCGAATCAATTCTCTCAAGAGGGAATTGCAAGCTAGGCGTGTAGATTTGCCCACCGCGATTCTGCTAAACCTACGGGACTACGATCCGTTGCGGCATTCCCCTAACCGGGGGGCCGTAACGGAATTGGTTCTCAGTAGCAGCGACCGGTTGTTCGTTGTGGACGGCCAGCACAGGGTCGAATCGTTGATGCGCCTTTTTGAGGAAGAAGCGGGGAAATGGGACGAATATATGTTGCCGTTCGTGTGCCTCCTCGGTGCTGACCTAAACGGTGAAATGACCGAATTTCACGTGGTGAACAGCAACGCGAAAAGTATCGGAACGGGGTTAGCGATGGACTTGCTTAAGCGTCGTGCCCAAGCGTCGGAAGTGGTCAGAGACCAATTGGTAGAAACTGGCAAAGCGTGGATTGAAGCGGCTAGCCGGTTGACCGATTTCTTGAAGCAGGTGGAAATCTGGCGTGACAAAATCCAGTTCCCAGGACAGTCAAAGACAGGAACTTTGATTACGAACAACGGGATGATCACTTCCCTGCGTCCGCTAGTAGATCAACCGGGGTACTTCCAGTCTGTAGGGGACACCGAGCAGCAGTGCCGCATCCTAAATGCCTATTGGGAAGGGATCAAAATCGTTCTTCCTGAAGCCATGAGTGACCCGGAACGGTTCAACTTACAACGTACACTTGGGACCACCGCGCTGCATGGTGCCTTGGTCAATGTCCTGGCGGTACTGGTTTCGCGGGGGCAATCTGTTTTGGACCCAGCCAATCATGCGGAAATAATGCATGTCCCGCTTACCGAACTTGGGGAGACCAACGGGGATGGTACTTGGGTCGACGGAGCCGACTTTTGGAGGCGGGGGTCGGATGGAGCCAGTGGGTTGTTCAACGGCCGTCCCGGTAGTCGAGTACTACAAGCAAAAATAAAGGAACACCTGCCAAATCTTGAGGTGCATTAGCACAATAGACGGGTGTCTAAGTGGTGACTTTTTCCCGATTGACCTTGACTCCGGGTCACCATACAGCGGCGAGGGTTATTATGTACACCAATAGCGAATGGGAAGCACAAATCCGTAAAGAAGCAGCTAGCCAAGCCATAGAACGTACCATGCAAGCAATTGAGCAAGCTTTGGGGACAAAGTTTCCGAGAATAGGTACTCCTACTCAAAATCGAGCAATGATGTGCCAACTCCTGCAACGGCGTTGCAGATAGTAGAATCGGCCCGCAATACTTTTCGGCATTGCGGGCCTTTCCGGATTGGTGAATCTTTCCGAATGTTGGTCAGTGGTGGCCCAGGCCGATGGCGTGCATCAGGGCGTGTTTTACCTCAACGGGGGCTACGCCGGCCCGGAACTCGGCGGAGGCGTACAGGTCGCCGATGATGTTGACGCCGGCTGCCGTCAGGTCTTCGCCGAGGTGAGCCGTTGCCGTGGCGATGTTGTCAGCCGTCAGATGGATGCCCGTCAGGGCTGCCTCCACGGCCGGCGCTTTCACCGGACGCGGCGTTAGTCCGCCCACCGCTACTGATGCGGCGGTACAGTGGTCGCCAGCCATAGTTACCACCACTGCGCCGCCGACTACCGAGTAGAAGCTGGCGGGATGGGCCATCTTGGCGTACTCGGCGCGCTGGTTGGCCGCCAGTGTCGGGACGGTTACGGTGGTGATGATTTCATTGTCGGCCAGCGCGGTGTCGAAGGCATCCTGAACGAAATCGGCGGCGGCCACGGCGCGGCTGCCCGATGGGCCCTGCACGTGGACGGTTGCGCCCAGAGCGGTCAGCACGGTTGCCCAGTCCGACGACGGGTCGGCGTGAGCCAGGTTGCCGCCGATGGTACCGCGATTGCGAACCGCCGGGTCGCCGATGCCGCCAGCCGCTTCGGACAGCAGACCGTTAGCCTGCTGAACCTCGGCGGACGAGGCAATCTCGGCGTGGGTGGTCAGCGCGCCAATGCGAACGGAACCGTCGCTGACGCTGACGCCCTGCAATCCGGAAATGCCGCCGATGTCGATAACCAACTCGGGGCGGGCCAGCCGGAATCGCATCAGTGGAATCAGGCTGTGTCCGCCGGCCAGCAGTTTGGCGTCTGGGTGGTCGGCCAGCAGTTGCACGGCTTCCGCTATCGAACTGGCCTTTCGGTATTCAAACTCTGCTGCAAACATTGCAATCAGTCCTCCCTCATCCAGCGTCGATTAGTGGTTATGGCCGTGGCCATGGTCGTGCCCATGCCCGTGGCCATGTCCGTTGCCGTGGCCGCTCTCCTGGATCGCGCGCCAGACCCGCTCGGGAGTCAGGGGCATATCCAGCTGGGTTACGCCCAGCGGTTTGAGGGCGTCCATAACTGCGCTGTAAATTGCCGGTGTCGAGGCAATGGTCCCGGTCTCACCGATGCCCTTCACACCCAGCGGGTTGTGCGGCGATGCAGTGACGGTGGAATGCACCTCGATGTCCGGTACCTGGCCGGCGCGCGGGATGGCGTAGTCCATCATGGAGCCGGTCAGGAGCTGACCGTTGTCGTCATAGACGGCGCCTTCCCAGAGGGCCTGCCCCGCGCCCTGCACCACGCCGCCGTGAACCTGGCCTTCTACGATCATCGGGTTAATCTGAGGCCCGCAGTCGTCCACCGCCACGTAGCGATCCAGCGTAATGTGCCCGTTGTCGGTGTCCACACTGACGATGGCAGCGTGGGCGCCGAAGGGGTAGCTGAAGTTGGGCGGGTCGTAGTAGGTGCTGGCTTCCATGCCGGGCTCAATGCCGGCGGGCAGGTTCCAGGCCACGTTGGCCTGCAGGGCGACATCCTGAATCGACTGCGCCCGGTCGGGTGCGCCGCGCACGAAGAACTGGCCGTCGGCGTACTCGATGTCGGCTTCGTCAGCTTCCAGCAGATGGGCGGCGATGACCTTTGCCTTGTCCCGCAGCTTGCGCATGGTCAGGGCAACGGCGGCTCCGCCGACCACAGTGGTGCGGCTGCCGTAGGTGCCCCAGCCCATGGGTGTGTTGTCGGTGTCGCCGTGAATCACTTCCACGTCGTCAACGGGCACTCCAATCTCGTCGGCCACAATCTGGGCAAAGGTGGTTTCCTCGCCCTGTCCGTGGGGCGACGTGCCGATGAACACGTTGACCTTGCCGGTGGCGTAGATGCGAACGGTTGCGCTTTCCCACAAACCGCCGCCGAAGCCGACGGCGCCAGCCACCTGGGAGGGGCCAAGGCCGCAAATCTCGCAGTAGCAGGCCACGCCGATGCCGCGGAAGGTTCCGTGCTCGCGCTCGTGCTCCTGGTCGTGGCGGAAACTGTTGTAACCGATGTGGCCCAGCAGCTGATCCAGCGCGCCGACGTAGTTGCCGCTGTCATAGGTAATGCCGATGGCAACGTCGCGGTTGTTGTCGAAGGGCTCGATGAGGTTGCGGCGGCGCGCTTCCACCGGGTCGATGCCCACGGCGTCGGCGACCTTGTCCATCAGCCGTTCCAGCAGGAAAGTGGCTTCAGGACGGCCGGCGCCGCGGTAGGCTTCCACGGGTGTGGAGTTGGTGAAGACGCCGTAAATGTCGGCCTTGATGTTGGCGATGTCGTAGGGGCCGGAGTACATCAGGCCGTGCAGAATCGTGGGGATGCCCGGCGCGGCGGTGGACAGATAAGCTCCCATGCCGGCGTACACCACGCTGCGGACGGCGGTAACCTTGCCGTTGCTATCGGCGGCCATCTCCACATATTCCACGTGGTCGCGCCCGTGGGTGGTGGCAATGTAATTCTCGGTGCGCGTTTCCGTCCACTTGACGGGGATACCCAGCTGCATGGAGCAGAAGGCGGCGATCATTTCCCACGGATACACGGCAATCTTGGCGCCAAACCCGCCGCCCACTTCGGGAGCGATGATGCGGATTTTATGCTCGCCAATGCCGGTAACCAGGCAAGTTACGAACCGGGCGATGTGCGGGTTCTGCGTGGTGTTCCAGATGGTCAGTTCGCCCATCGCCTGGGAATACGAAGCGATGGCCGAACGGGTTTCCATGGGCGTGGGGATTAGCTTCTGCTGCCGGATGGTCTCGCTGACCGTTATCGCCGCGTCGGCGAAGGCGGCGTCGGTGTCGCCGCCGGCCGCTACCCAGTGGAACGCCTGGTTGTTGGGGGCGTCCTCGTGGAGCTGAGGCGCTCCGGCTCCCAACGCCGCTTCAGGATTGATGATGGCCGGCAACGGCTGGTACTGCACGTCGATGAGTTCCAGCGCGTCTTCCGCCTGATAGCGGTTTTCGGCCACGACCACCGCCACGGCATCGCCCACGTAGCGCACCACGTCGGTGGCGATAGCCGGATAGGCGACGGCTTTCAGGTCGGAGTCGGGGATGGCCCAGGCACAGGGTATCGGATTCAGCACGCCGGCAGTATCGGCGCCGGTGTAGACGGCCAGCACGCCGGGCGAACCCTGGGCGGCGGAGGTGTCGATGCTGGCAATGCGGGCGTGGGCATGAGGGCTGCGCAGGATGGCAGCGTGAACCATGCCGGTTAGCTTGATGTCGTCGGTGTAAGAAGCTTGGCCGGTGATCAGGCGCGGGTCTTCACGCCGGCGGATACCGGAGCCGAATATGCGAGTAGTCATAGTGCGTGTTAGCCTCCTCGCTGGACTGCGGCGGCGGCCAGAGCGGCCTTGACGATGTTGGTGTAGCCGGTGCAGCGGCACATATTGCCTTCCAGACCGGCCCGCACCTCATCCGCCGACGGGTTCGGATTGCGTTCGATGAGCTCCGTAACCGACATAATCATGCCGGCGGTGCAGTAGCCGCACTGCAGCCCGTGATTGTTCCAGAAGGCTTCCTGGACCGCGGTGAGTTCGCCGTTCTGGGCCAGGCCCTCGATGGTGGTGATGTCGGCGCCGTCGGCCTGCACTGCAAACGCGGTGCAGGACTTCATGGCATTGCCGTTCATCTTGACGACGCAGGCGCCGCACTGGCTGGTGTCGCAGCCGATTTTGGTGCCGGTGAGGTTCAGGGTCTCGCGCAGGAAGTGAACCAGCAGGGTGCGGGGTTCCACCTCGGCGGCATGGGAACGTCCATTCACGGTCAACGTGATGGGTACTTTGTTAGGCAAAATAGCACCTCCTCTGGTCAGGAAAGCCGGGAAATATCCGGCAGCGGCAGGGGTGAGGCAATGGGAGAGGTAATGAGGTAATATGGTGAAAATGGCTGATGTGGCGGCAGCCGATTCCCGTCGGCAGTATAGACGGCAGCCGGGGGTGGGTCAAATTGGGTGAGAGCGCTAACGCCGCCGCTATGGACGCAGTGCATCTGGCGAGACGGTGCATTTTGCGAGAAGTATGCCGGGTCAATCCAGGATTTCCAATGTTTGAATGAACTCGACGACTAGCATTTCGCCCATCCGTATGTTGTCGACCTCGAATACTCGGTCGCCATAGAACCCAACGTGAAATTCGGACGCAACATGGTATTGGCCGCGCAGATGAGACGGCGCGCCGTGCTCCGTTATCAGTCGCTCGATTGAGGCCAGCAACAGGGAGTGGGTGCCATGTGCCCATCCCTTGTGTTGGGCAATGGATTTGATGGCGTGAGCAGCGGCGCCCCACAAAACTTCGCAGGCGAGTTCAGGTTCGCCTCGACCGAGCATATCGTTAACCAGCGATATAAAATGATGGCTGCGCTCCCGGTAATACTCGTGGTGTCGCGGCCCAACCATTAGTCCATGCGCTCGAGGGTTTTGAGCAGTTCACTAACCGGCCCTTGAACGTACCGCACCCCTGGCTCGCCAATAGGCATTATCCAGGCCCGCTCCCGTCGGTTGAAAGCGTGGGCCATAATTGCGTTGGTATTGAGCTCGATGGAGGCGCCTTCTTCCTGTATCAGGCGCACAATCATTTTCATCAGGTCGTTGACCGTATCGTGAGGCCATCCTCGGCCCGCGGCCGCGGCCTTAAGGCCCTGAGCGGCAGCGTCCCATAAAGCCTGCGACGCCTGCTCCAGCTCCCCCCGTTCCAGCTCAACATCGACCTGAGCCAGCAACCGCCAGCTTTCTTTGCGGTAACGGGTGACGGTGTTAGCAGTATCGGCGGTGGTCATTGTTCCTCTCCTCTGTCGGTGGTGAGATCATAACCCGAGACGCTGGTTCGATACTATGCACATCATGGCAAGCCGAGATATTGGCTACGGCTGACTGGGTTATTAACCAAAATTCGGGATGACTCGTGCTTGGGAATGCCGATACACAATCCGATGGGCGGACTGAACCGTAGCCAATGGTCAGCATAGGCCAACCCGATTTGGTAAAAATCGGCCTCATGATCTTGAGCGTGGTCATAGCGTTGGTGGGAATTTTTTCGTCAGCGCCGTGCTGTCGGAAGACGGTGGTGGCGTCGGCATTGGACTTTGGATGACGCTGTGGGGCGGCATCGGAGCGTTGGCCGCTTCAATCTGGGGCAGCGTGAAATGGAACGCAGCCATCAATTCAGCCTACTGATTTGCACTTTCCTTACGGTTGGCAAATTGCCTTTATCCCGGCCAGCGCGCTAATGGCTTTGTAGCCGTCGTCATCGCAGCCAGTCACGATGCGACGGTGCTAACGCCGACGGCCCAGGAGCTCCGACAGGGCAGCCATGGCCGGGTGGTTGGCTGATACTGCCGATGGCATATTTTCATATTCTCGCAGCAGATTGGTCTCAGAAGTCTGCTGAGGCCAATCCAGATTGACAGTGATAAGTCCACGGTCGATCTGAATAGCATTCAATACCAACAACCCGTTGATGTCCCGGATTTGCGCCCTTTCGCCAAATCTCAGGTGAGCGTAATTCGGAGAAGTACGCCGCAGCAATTCTGAAACTTCTATCGCGCCGGCGTCAAGCAGCGCCTCCAGCATCGTCAACTGCCGCTCGGCCAGCACCCGGCGGCGCGGGCTGCGCAACTGGCCGAATAAGGAACGAGCGAATTGCCGAAACAGGGTTCGTTTGTGATTGATCACAATTTCCGCGGCAACAGCGTTGCACCGCTCCGCAACTGCCGGCAATGCGAACCGAAGGAACGGCGTTAGGTCATGGTTCTGTTGCCGGCACTCAGCCAGAGCCGCCCGATACTCGTCTTGGTGAGCATAGTAATAGTTGGCCAGGCTGACCATAACGAGCTGGTTGACGCCGGCGCGACGCAGCATATGGGCCTCCACCGCTCGGGCAGTGCGTCCATTGCCGTCGCCAAAAGGGTGCATAGCTCCAATATGATAGTGGGCGGCCAGCGCCTGGATGATACTGTCGTGTTGATGGAACTCTCCGGCAAGGGCGTGGCAGAAGGCGTTGAATGCAGAGCGACAATCATTGCCGCCCTCGACACCCCGGCATAACGGCGTACCAAACGTCACGTTCCAGCCTGCTGGCCGAAGGGCTCCCGGCTCACAGCGGTCGTCATCGCAGCCAGTCACGATGCGACGGTGAATGTCCAGTATGAACTCGGCGTCCACCGGGTGCTCGGGTGGCTGTGAACGCAGCCAGCGATAGGTGGCGTCAGCAGCCCGCAGTTGCCGTTGCGAACGGGTCAGATCAGAGCGCGTCGCTGGTACGGCCAGCGTTGACCAACGGCGGTCCGGTGTAGCCGAGTCAGCAGCGAGGGCCTCCACCGCCTCCCGTTCCGTGAACTCGGCCCCCTCAATGCGCGAAGTCCCTACCGCTTCCAATCGCAGTTGCTCCTCGTGGACCTGCTCAATCCATTGCGGCAAGTAAGGCATTTGACGTAGAATGCCGGCAGCGGTTTTGGCTGCTACCAGTGGGTCGAAAATGGCCGGAATATCATAGCGTACCCATGGCTGAGGCATAGCATATCGGTTGATATTTGCGGCGGTCATTTCGGCCTCGTTTCAGGCTCATTTCCCATTTTCAGGTTGAAATTATAGCATTTTAGCCGATTCATTTCCGGCTCATTTCCAATCCGTTCCCCGCCGTCTCCACTCCCGGAGTCACCCCCATGCTGCCGTCCCATCTGACCCACGTTTTTCCTGACACCACCGATACCAACGCTGCGGGTCACCTGACCCTGGGCGGTTGCGATGCGCTGGACCTGGTGGAGCAATATGGCACGCCGCTTTACGTTCTTGACGAGGTAACGCTCCGTGCCCGCTGCCGGCAGTTTGCCGACGCTTTTGCGGCCCGCTATCCAAATTCCAAGGCCGTATATGCGTCCAAGGCGTACATCAACCCGGCGTTGGCGCGCATCGTGGCCGAGGAGGGGTTGGGGCTGGACGTTGTGTCGGGCGGCGAGCTGGCCGTCGCGATTGCCGGCGATGTACCGCTGGGGCACGTGTATTTTCACGGCAACAACAAGACGCCCGCCGAGCTGGAGGAAGCCGTCGCCGCCGGTATCGGACGCATCGTGGTGGACAGCTTCCACGAGCTGGACTTGCTGGAACGCATCTGCGCCGACGCCGGCCAGACCCAGGACATACTGGTGCGCGTTTCGCCAGGCATCGATCCCCATACCCACGCCTACACCACCACCGGCGTCATCGACTCCAAGTTTGGCTTTTCCATCCAGACGGGCGATGCTGAGCGCGCCGTTGTGCAGGCCCTGGCCGCTCCGCACCTGAACCTGCGCGGACTGCACTTCCATCTTGGCTCGCCCATATTCGAGCTGGAGCCCTACCAGGCAGCCACCGACCTGGTGCTCCGCTTTGCCGCCGGATTGCGCGAGCAGGGACTGGACTTGCAGGAATTCAGCCCCGGCGGTGGGTTTGCCATTGCCTACACCCGCGATGACCAACCGCCGGCTCCCGACGACTACGCCGCGGCCATCGTCGGCACGCTGACCGCCACCTGCGCCGAGTTGGGCATGGAGCAACCCAGCTTGGTGATTGAACCCGGTCGTTCCATAATTGGGCCGGCTGGCGTCGCGCTGTACAGCATCGGCGCCATCAAGCACATTCCAGGCATCCGCACCTACGTGAGTGTCGACGGCGGCATGGGCGACAACATCCGCCCGGCGCTGTACCAGGCAACCTACGAGGTGTTGTCGGCGAACCGCCCCGCTGCGGAACCTGACGCCACCGTGACCATCGCCGGCAAGTACTGCGAGTCGGGCGATGTCCTGGCCACGGACATCCTGCTCCCCGCGCCGGCCGCCGGCGATGTTATCGCCATACCCGCCGCCGGCGCTTATTGCCCTTCGATGGCCAGCAACTACAACCTCAACCCGCGTCCGCCCATCATCCTCGTGCGCGACGGCGAGAGCCGCCTGATTCGGCGCCGGGAGTCCTACGCCGACCTGATGCACTGCGATTTATAACTCTCTCCCGCTGCACTGACGGGACGGGGTTGGACGGGACGGGAATAGGCCCCCTATGTGGACCACACTTGGGCAAGAGCGGGCGCTGAAACAGCTTGGCGCTGCCCTCAGGGCCGGGCGGCTGGCCCACGCCTACCTGCTCACCGGGCCGCCTCACGTGGGCAAGATGACACTGGCGCTGGAGCTGGCTGCCGCCGTCAACTGCACGAACCCCGACGGTAGCAACCCCGACGGCAGCAACCCCGACCGGGATGATGCCAGCCCTTGCGGACAGTGCTCCGCCTGCACCCGCATTCGCCGCGACGTGTATGCCGATTTGCACGTGGTGGCGGTTGGCGGAGACCCCAGGGTTCCCACCCGTATCAGTATCCAGCAGATTCGAGACACTGAAAATTTCCTCTCCCTGACGCCTGTAGAGGGGCCTTGGAAGGTCGTAATAGTCGATGGAGCGGAATCATTGTCGGCCGGCCAGGGCGAATCGGCCAACGCACTGCTGAAAACCCTGGAGGAGCCACCGGAGCACGTGCTCATCCTGCTGCTGACCACCAACCCGGATGCCGTCCTGCCGACCATCCGCTCCCGGTGCCAGCTGCTGGGGCTGCGTCCGATGGCTGGCGCTGTGCTGGCCGAGCATCTGGTGAATCAGAGGGATGTGGCGCCGGACACGGCGCGGTGGCTGGCCGGTTTGGCGCGAGGCTGTCCGGGGTGGGCGTTCCGGGCGCTGGCCGACCCGGCGGCGCTGGATGAACGCGCCGAGGAGCTGGACCGCATCACCGAAACCGCGTTGGCGCCGCTGGACCAACGGTTCGCTTACGCCAACAATCTGGCAACCCTCTTTTCCCAAGACCGGGAGTCGGTGCGGCAACGGCTCTATCTGTGGCAACGGTGGTGGCGCGATTTGCTGCTGGTGAAGGAAGGTGTGGGCCAGCACGTGCAGAATACCGACCGGCAGGATGAGTTGGCAGCGCAGGCGGATGCCCTGTCCACTGCCGACATCGTGGCCTTCGTGCGGCGTATCCAGGAGACGCTGGCAGCGCTGGATGCCAACGCCAACCCCCGCCTTGCGCTGGAGGTCTTGATGCTGGCGGTGCCGGCCTCGTGAGCCTGACCGGGTGAGCCGGATGCGCCGGCGCTACCGGGCCTCGTACTCTTTTACCCGCCCCCGCTGCACCGTCCGCAGGCGGCGTTGACCTTCCAGGACGCGGATGGCCTGCAGCACTTGAGGGTCGCCGTGGCGGCGGAACCGGCCGGTAATCTTGCTCTGGGATTTGGGCCGTTGGCAGAATTCCCAAACCTGCTCGGCCAGCAATCCACCGGTATCGGGTATCGGTTGAATGGGCACAACTACGGTGTGTCCCGGGTTGCCGTCCACCGCCTCGCCCGGCATATATTGCAGGCGTTGGCCCTGTCTTTCCAGGAATGCCCGAATCCTGGATCTCAGGACTCCGCCCGTTCCGGTGGAGCCGTAGCCGTGGACGATGTCCAGCCGGTCGCCACTGCGCCGCGACCGCAGCGTTTCGTTGTACAGGTCGATGAACGCGGCCAGAGACTCCGACCAATTCTTGCCGTGGAAATCCAGGCTGGGCATACGTCGTTAACGCCGGTTAGTTTGGCGACATACCTCGACGCGCCGGTGGTGGTGCGTCAGTCGGCGACGGCCATCGCCGCCATTTCACCGTTGGGCGAACCGGCGTCCTCGGTGTGGTAGCGGTTGGCGGTTTGCCAGGGGATGTACTGACGCCACTCTTCCAGAATGGTGCGGTTTTCCAGAATGCGGTAGGGGTTTGGCTGGGGCGCAGTGGGCAGGCGATGCAACTTCATGTTGGCTTCTGCCGGCGTGCGCCCGGCCTTGTGCAGATTGCACCGGCTGCACGCGGCGACCACGTTGTCCCAGGTGTGCGGCCCCTGCTGGCGACGGGGCACGACGTGATCCAGCGTGAGGTGTTGCGAGCGTGTACCGCAGTACTGGCAGGTGTAGTGATCCCTCAGAAACACTTCCTTCTTGGACAGTCGGCGCGGCGCAAAGGGCCGTTTGACCAGATACACCAGGCGGATGATGGACGGCGCGCTGAGGGCGGCGCTGAAGGTGCGGATGCGGGTGCTGTCGGCGCGCTGCTCCAGGAGTTCGGCCTTGCCCTTGGCTACCAGCACGATGGCTCGCCGAACGGTGCAGACGTTGACGGGGACGTAGTTGAGGTTGAGCACGAGCACAGGCGCGGTGAGCCGGCCAGGAAGAGAAGTTCCCCGTCGCCGTCGGCCACCCTCCGGGGAGTCCGCCAGCGCTGTGGAGGCAGCGGACGTGCGCACGGCGCGGGACTGTCGCCCGCCGGTTCGTGCCACACCTTTTCGTCGACCCGTTCGTCCTCGGCCTGCCATCTACCCAACCTCAATGCAGGTAGCGAACTCGCTGCCGTGTCGTGCCGATTTTCGTTGCAGTTATCGTTATCGTACTAACGGCAATTATTATACCCCAACCGCGCTTTGCGCAATACTCACATACCCATCACGCGCACCAACTTTAATCTGTCATTGCGAGGAGCGCCCGCTCATCCCGAGTTCGTCGAGGGACGTGGCAATCCCGATGAGGTTGAACACATCCCGGCGAACCGCCGTTGCTACGACGACGAGATTGCCACGCTACGCTCGCAATGACAACGTGGGTACGCATGACCAAGTGGGTACGCATGAGTCGCATACCCATCTTTTCCCGCGTGTTAAACTGCTTTCCACCAACCGCCGGCGAAAATCCCCGCGACCAATACAACTGCATTGTATGAATCCACTTCATTATATGAACCCTCGTTCGCCCAGGTTGATGGGAACCGACGATATGCAGCACCCAGCGGCGCACGACGATGCCCATAACGTCAGGTCTGCCAGCCATCGCAGCCTTTGGATCGCATTGGCTATTACGGCTCCGTTGATGGCGGCGGAACTGGTTGGCGGATTGCTGGCAAACAGCCTGGCGCTGGTCGCCGATTCGGCCCACATGGCTGCCGATGTAGCCGCCATTAGCCTGGCCCTCTTCGCCATGTGGCTGGCGGCCCGGCCGGGCTCTTTCCGACGCACCTTTGGGTTTTACCGGGCTGAGGTCATTGCCGCCCTGTGCAACGCGCTGGGCCTTTGGTTAATTGCGGCCTGGGTGTTCGTAGAGGCATACCAGCGATTTTCCGCTGCGTCGGAGGTGCAGGGGCCTTTGACACTGGTGGTAGGCGCCGTGGGGTTGGTAGCCAACGTGGCCGCGGCCTGGGTGCTGCAGAGGGCGTCGGGCGAGAGCATCAACGTGGAGGGAGCCCTGCTTCACGTCCTGGGGGACCTGGTCGGCTCGGTGGGGGTTATAATCGCCGCCACCCTGGTGATTGCCTTTGGATGGCACATCGCCGATCCTATCATCGGGACCATCATCGGCGTGTTGATCCTGTTCAGTTCCGGCCGGCTGTTGTGGAAGGTTACCCACGTGCTCATCCAGGGCGCACCGCCGAACCTGGACCTGGAACGGTTGTGCCGCAGTCTGGAGCAGGTGGAGGGGGTAACCGGAATCCACGACATCCACGCGTGGACGGTTACCACCGGCTACGACGTTTTCAGCGCTCACGTTACGGTGGGGCCTGGCAGGCACCAGCTACGGGCCAGCATCCTGCATACCCTGCGGGATATCGTTTCGACCGATTTCGGCGTATCCCACGTAACCATTCAGTTGGAAGACGACGCATCTGGGTGCATCGAAACCCATCACGTACCGCATACCGGCTGACGCCGCCAGTGGCCAGTGGTCCTCATGCGTACCCACTTTGTCATTGCGTACCCCATTTTTAATCTGTCATTGCGAGCGTAACGTGGCAATCCCGTCGTAGTAGCAACGGCGGTTCGCCGAAGTGTGTTCAACCTCATCGAGATTGCCACGTCGCTATGCTCCTCGCAATGACAAATTAAAGCATATACGCGTGAGTCCAGTGGTCGCGTGTTTCGATGCTCCTGCCAGCGCCGGTTGCGCGCGAATGGGCGGGTATACGCTAACCTACCGGGGCAGGGCCAGGCCCAGTTTGGATACCACGCTGTTGAACGGGCCGACCAGGAATCCGCCCAGCCACGAGGATTGCACGAACGGGTCCACACCATTCGGCGAAATGCCCATTAGCGCCGACAGCACGGCGGCGGTCAGCAACAGGCCGATGACAAGTCCAACGACCAATCCCAACGCCCGGTCGACCATGCCTCCGAGGGGAAACAGACCCAGCAGGCGGCCCAACAACGAACCCAGCACGGCTGCCGCGACCAGCGCCACGATGACAACCAGAATGTAGGCCACCGCTACTTGCGCCAGTTCGTTGTCGGAAATGAAACCGAGGCGGCCCCGCAGGATGCTGGCCAGCGCCCCGGCGAACAGCAGGCCAATCGCCAGCACCGCCAGGGCTGCAATCATGCCGGTGGCTTTCTTCTGCAGGCCGTAGACCGCAGTCGCCGCCCAAGTCGCCAACAAAACCCAGTCCAGCCAGTTCATTCTGGCATTTCCCGCTTCGGCATTTCCGGCGTCGGCATTGCCCTGGTTGGTGTGGCGTTCATACGAATACGACCCAGACTATCACACCGATGAGCAGTCCCAGCAGCAGACCGCCGGCGTGATTCAGGCGAACTGCTTTGGATGTGTAACCCATCCGCAGCTCCAGCTGGCGCCCAATGACGCCGATGCTGATGACCGCGATGACACCCACAAAAACCAGCGGGCCGTAGAGCAGGATTCCGGAGTCGGCGCCGCGAAAGACCCAAGCGATGCCAGTCAGCAGGCCCAACACGCCCAGCGACAACGCCATCCGCAGCAGGCCGATGCGAAACCCCCAGGCCATCAGGAAACACCAGCCGGCGAGACCCAGCAATTGCCACGGCGAGTCGAATATCCCGAATATCACCTGCGAATTGTCCGATAACCCGCCGGAGGTTGCAACCGGCGCCGAGATTAGCGGCGGAGCGCCGGCCCCGGGAGGCTTACCCTCGGCGATGAGACTGCTATAATCTGCGCCATGTTTAACGACAGCGCCACGCCGGATTGTCGACACGCAGTGGTAGCCATCGACGGGCCGGTGGCATCGGGCAAGACGTCGGTCGGACAGGCGGCAGCGGCGAGGTTACAGCTCCGGTTTCTGGACACGGGCATAATGTACCGGGCGGTAACCTGGCTCGCCCTGCATCAGGAGGTGCCGGTTGACGACAGCGCTGCCGTGGATGCGCTGGCCCGCAGTTGCCGCATGACGGTCGGCGAGCTGCCGGATGCGTCGGTTGCGGCCGGCGACGGTATGCTGACCGGCCCGGCTCCGGAAGGCATCTCCATCGACGGTTATTCGCCCGGCGCTGAGTTGAGGTCAACCCAGGTTGATGACAACGTATCGGCGGTGTCGGCGCTGCCGGGGGTTCGCGCCGCCCTGGTGCAGCAGCAGCGCGCCATTGGCGAGGGCGGCGGCATCGTGATGGCCGGACGCGACATCGCCTCCGTGGTGCTGCCGGATGCTGACGTGAAACTCTACATTGACGCCTCACCCGAAGAGCGGGCCCGGCGTCGTTTCGCGCAGCAGCAGAACGCTAATCCTGGCGTGCAATTTGAGCAGGTGCTGGCCGACACCCTGCGCCGCGATGCTCTGGATACCCAGAGGGCAGACTCGCCGCTGGTGGTAGCGGAGGGCGCCATCGTCATAAACACTGACAACATCGACCTGGAGCAAACCGTGGCGGCGGTGGTGGACACCATCCGCAGCGCTATTGCCGCCGGCGCCGGGCCCAAATCCCAACCGTCCGGGTCGCAAAGGCAGACCTAGCGCGATGGCCTGGTTGTACCAGCCCAGCCGGCGCTTCGGGCAGCTGCTCTGGTCGGTAAGCGGCCGGCTGACCATTACCGGCAAGGAGGCCATGCCACCCCACGGGCCGCTGCTGGTGGCTTGCAATCACCTGTCGCTCAACGACGCCGGGACGCTGGTGGTGTCCCTGCCGCGTGAGGTGGTTTTCCTGGCCAAGAAGGAGCTTTGGGAGAAGCCTCTCGGCCGGTTCTACTGCAACGCGGTGGGAGCGGTGCCGCTGGACCGGGAACGCGGCGGCGGCGAAGCGTTGCGTTACGCACTGCGCGCGCTCCAGCAGGATAAAGCCATCCTGATGTTTCCCGAGGGCAGGATCAGCACCACCGGAGGGCTGGAGCAGGGCCGCACGGGGTTGGCCTGGCTGGCGTTGAAAACTCAGGCGCCCATTCTTCCGGTCGCCATCTCTGGATCCGAGAAGTTCCCATCGTGGCGTATGTTGGCGCCGTTTGCCAGCTGGCAGGTAACCATCGGCACGCCGTTCACGCCGCCGGTGATAGAGGGTCCAATCACCCGGCCACTGCTCAATTCGGTTACCGATATGGTGATGCAGCGCATCGCGGCGTTGTTACCGGAATCGTATCGCGGTGTGTACGCCGGCTCGATGCAGCCCAGGAGCAACGCCAATTAAAAGAGAATCACATAGGGTACAGTAATGAACAAACACCGGGCCACTGAATTTCAGCGGCCCGGTTGCCTACTTCGTCAAACACGTTGCCTAATCCCCGTCCTGAGGAACGGTAAAAGTCACGCTCCCGTCGGTATCCGAATGCCGATGGTGCTGTACCGACCGCAATATCCGGTCGGCGCTCTGGCGAATTTCGTCCCTCAACTCTATTCGCATCGCGCTCATATCAGTCCGCAAACCTTCTACCGAGCTTGGCAGCTCAGTCCGTAAACCTTCTACCGAGCTTGACAGCTTGCTAACCTCGGTGAACAAGCCGCCCAAGTGGAATATGATTTTACCGGCGACTATTGCCAGCGTGACAATGATGCCGGTACCGATGACGATGGCAGCGATAAGCGGCGCATAGGCAATGACGGCAGGTGTGGTTTCCATAGTACTCTCCTGCGGGATTATACCACGCCCCTGCCTACCCCAACGCCTCAGCGGATTCCTTCCGTGGTATCCTCATCACCAACGCCAGCTTCACGTCGCCCCACTGCATTTGCTGCGCCAGCGAACGGATAGCCACTATGTCCTTCGACCTCATACGGCCAGCATCTTATGGACACGATGATGTAAGGATGCGGCACTTGATGGAACTTTTGGAATAGGCAACCCACAACGTGGAGCAGCGGAAGCGAGCATCTATGGGCCGCCAAGAAAGCGCTTGCGCAGTTAGGTACGTGATTCCATGAAAAATCCCTCTCCATTGACGGGGCGAGAACCACGGGCGATAGTCGTCAGTTCAACATCGGCTCGGGCTCGGGCTGGTAGCGCAGGGGTTCCTCTTCCAGAATCCGTTCCAGTTCGGCGGCGCGCTGGTTGATGGAGTCCATGATGGCAGGGGGGATGCCGGCGTGCTCGTTGACGTAGTTGCTCAATAGTTCCAGTTCGTCAAAGCCCTGGAAGCAGTCCACGATGCCCCGTAGGGCTGGCGAGAAATACTGGGTGTCCTGCCCTACTCCCCGGCCCACCGAGAAGTGGTACACATACTTGAGGTTGTCTTTCAGGTAACGCAGCACCGGGAAGAAGTCGCTGTCGCCTGACACCAGCACGGCGCAATCGAAGCTGTTCATCTTGGAGATCATGTCCACGGCAATGCCGATGTCCACGCCCTTCTCTCCAACTTGGGTGCCCTGGAACGTGATGTTGCCTTCGTAGTCATATTCCAGCCGATAGGGGCGGAATGGCTGCACTACGTACTGGCCCACGTACTTGAACTCCAGGAAGTTGGTATTCTGCTGGATTTCCTCGAAAACGGACTTGCGGAGCTGGTGGAAGCGTCGGAATTCGTGCTCGTACCAGTCCTGCGCCTTCTGCACGACCAGCTCGGTGGTGAGTTCCGGCATCCGCCCGCCGTACTCGTCAACGATGCGTTGCGCTCGCCAGAGGTTGGGCGTCCACGGGGTGATGTTCTCGGCGTAGTACCAGTAGACCCGCACTAGTTGGTGGTCCCAGCCGGTAACGTCATCGAACTTGGACAGTGCGTCTTGAAAGAACTCCTGCCATCGGAAGTGTTTCTCGTCGAGTCGATACTCTGGATTGTTGGGGTGCGGCGGGTCGGAACGGAAGTGATAATCTCTCAAATTGTGGCGGAAATTCTGGCCATCCACGAAAATGACTGTTTTCAGCGACATTTCGGTGCTCCTTGTGATACCAAGGCATACGATAGGCAACTCGACGAATTTGCGAGCCGACCGGTCTTGCGGAAAGAAGTTATCGAAAGCGGTGGCCGGTCGGCAGTGGCCTGGCAAACGGCGTGGGTTTGGTTACGGGTTGATTCGGTTACGGGTTAATCGGTTGGCGCTGTTATGTCGATATCGTATCTTTCTAATAGGGCGTCCAGCTGGGCGGCGGTTTTCGCATCGGGAGGTACGAGGGGCAAACGCGGTTCGCCCACGTTGAAGCCGGCCCAGTTGAGCCCATACTTCACGGGTATGGGGTTGGACACAACGAACAGCCCCTTGAACATATCCAGCAGGCGCAGGTGTTCGGCGCCGGCCGCTTCCACGTCGCCCTCCAGAGTGAATCCCATCATCTGCTTAATCTGGCTTCCGATGAGGTGGGCCGCCACGCTGACCACACCGAAACCACCCATGGACATGATGCCGAAGGTTTCGTCATCGTTGCCCGACCAGACCCGAAAATCGTCGGGTGTGTCGCGAATTACTTTGGCGATTTGAACCGGGTCGCTGCTGGCCTCTTTGATACCGATAATGTTGTCAATCTCGGACAGGCGCACGGTAGTCGCATCGGTCATGTTGAGGCTGGTGCGGCTGGGCACGTTGTACAGCATCCCGGGCAGGTTGGTGCATTCGGCCAGGGCCTTGAAATGCTGATACAGGCCCTCTTGCGGCGGCTTGTTATACGCCGGCACAGTCAGCAGGAGCGCATCCGCCCCGACCTGCTCGGCCTGGCGGCTCAGCTCGATGGATGCTGTGGTGTTGTTGTCGCTGGTGCCGGCAATGACGGCGCCGCGCGAGCCGATGGCGTCTTTCACCTCGCCGTACAGGCGGGCCTTTTCGTCCAGGGACAGCGCCGGCCCTTCGCCGGTGGTGCCGGTAACGACCAGCCCATCGGTGCCGGAGTCCAGCAGGGCCACGGCGAGACGCTTGGCCTGGTCGTAGTCAACATTCCCCCCGGCGTCGAAGGGTGTAACCATTGCCGTAATCAGGCGGCCAATTTCTGCAGGCATAACGCGTCCCTCCTGGTAGCATCAGCGGCGTTTATCGCCGGGACAGGATACCCGGTTAGCCGCTTGCCAATATAATGTTGCCGGCATTATACACATCTGGACATTTTGCGGCGATAGCAACCGTAATCCGGTCGGGTTTTTTCGATTACCAACGCTCGCACCGGTGCAGCGAAAGCCGAAACCCGCCAAATCTGGCAACTCGAGAACATCGTTGGAGGCATACGGCCCTGGATTCCGGCGCCGGGCCGGAACGCCGCCGGGTGCTCCCATATCTGATATTTCGGGCACCTGGTATTTCGGGAAGGTGACGCGGCGCATCGCGGTGGCTAGTGGGTTCAGGCGCGCTTGCCGTGGACTGCGCCGCGCGTGATGGCTGCTTCGGCGATTTGCAGGGCGTTCAGCGCGGCGCCCTTTACCAGGTTGTCGGTTACGACCCACATCGCCATGCCGTTGGGGTGGGAGGCGTCCTTGCGGATGCGACCCACAAACACCTCGTCGCGACCGGCGGCGTCAACCGGCATGGGATACACCGACGCCATCGGGTCGTCCTGAACCACCACGCCGGGCATCTGGCTCAGCAGTTCCCGGGCCTCACCGGTCGATACCGGCTCGTCAAACTCCAGGTGGGCCGCAACGCAGTGGGACACGAACACCGGCACGCGCACGCAGGTTGCCGACACCGCCAGCTCCGGTTCGTGCAGAATCTTGCGGCTCTCGTCGATCATCTTCTGCTCTTCGCGGGTATAGCCGGACTCGTTGAAGCTGTCGATTTGCGGGATAACGTTGAAGGCAATCTGCTGGGGTTGGGCGTCCGGTTCCGCCGGCCCGCCGTGCATCACCGTTCGGGTCTGGTCGCGCAGCTCGTTCATCGCCGCGCCGCCGGCGCCGGATACCGACTGGTACGTGTCGGCCACGATGCGGCGGATGGGACTGGCCTGCCGGAGCGGATGCGCCACCATCACCAGCGGGGTGGTCGAGCAGTTGGGAATGGACACGATGCCGTCGTGCCAGTCCAGGTCGGCGCCGTTCACCTCGGGCACCACCAGCGGCACGGTGGCATCCATGCGGAAGGCGCTGGAATCGTCGATGACCATGGCGCCAGCGGCGGCGGCTACCGGGCCAAAGCGGCGGGAATCCTCAGTACGGGCGGAGATAAAGACGATGTCCACATCATCGAAGCTGTCATCGGTGGTTTCGGAGACCGTGAAGGTCTTGCCGTTGACCTCCATCTTGCGACCGGCAGAACGTTTTGAGGCCAGCAGCTTGAGGTTGGTGTGCTTCGGATAGCGGCCCTGGATGAGACGCAAAGTCTCCAGACCAACGGCCCCCGTGGCGCCGACGATACCGAGATTCAATCCTTGCAGGTCCATAACGCTCCTGAACGCTCCTGTGGTTGGCTTTACGATTGCGCGCTGCCCTGGTTTTGGCCGTTGCGCTGACGGTCGAGGCGCTCGATCAACTGTCGATTTTGCTCCATCAATTGCAGAAGCAGGGTATTCTGCGTTTGCATAAGGGTACTATCGGCTTCAGCCCTAACCGCGGCGATTTCGTCCAGTTACTGCTTTGGCATGAAGTATGCCAATACCATTTCCCTTACTCCTAATGCCAGAACCCCCAGGGCGCCTGAGATGGTGATGGAGTCCCAGATAATGGCGTTTGCTCTGGGCAGCCACCAACCTAACGACGGATCAAGCGCGGTTTGCCACGCCTTGAGGCCCGATGCTACCGGTGCCAGGACCCCAAAACCGACGATGATGCTGGTGTTCGCCTGAGCAGTGCCCCGACGCCAGTGGTCAGCGAGACTCCCGCGTTGCCGCTCCATCCAGATTACACCCGCCGGCGGATACCGTCCAGAATGCGCCGACCGCGCCGCTACTCGGCTACAACCCCAATACCGTTTCCAGGCCCACGGTCAGGCCGGGTCGTCCGCTCACTTCCCGGACGCACCGCAGCACGCCCGGCATATAGCAGTCGCGGCCCAGCGTGTCGTGTCGGATGCTCAGGGTCTGGCCGGCCGCGCCCAGGATAACCTCGTGGTGGGCGCTGCGCCCGGGCAGTCGCAGGCTGTGGATGCTCACGCCGCCCACGTCGCCGCCGCGAGTTTCGGGCAGATGGTGTACGGTGGTTTCGTTGCGCTGGAAATCGCTGCCCCGGGCGGCGCGCATACCACGCGCCACGGCCAGCGAAAACCCGGAGGGAGCGTCAATCTTCATCTCGTGGTGGGCCTCTATGACATCCACGTAATCGAACAGCGCCGCCGCCTGCTCGGCCAGCTTTTTCAGCACCACCGCGCCCAGCGCAAAGTTGGGAGCCACTATGATGCCAATGCCATGCTCGCGGCTCATGGTGTCCAGAGTTTGCAGCTGCTCGGCGTTGAGGCCGCTGGCCCCAAGCACCATGTGGATGCCACGACCGGCGGCCAGGGGAGCGGCTTCCATGCAGGCTGCGGCGTGGGTGAATTCCACCATCACATCCGGCTGCGTCGCGTCGAGCATCCCGGCCAGGTCGGTAGACAGCGGTACGCTGCCGGCCGGGGTGTTCAGGCTGTCGCCGCGCGGGGTATTACAGGTTGCCCCCACCAGGGTCATATCGTCGGCGCCGGACACCGCGCGCACCGTCTCCGCGCCCATGCGGCCCGTTGCGCCGTGAATCAATACCGAGATAGCGCCGTTCTGTGCTGCATTAGTCATGGTTGCCCACCTCCGCTGCCAAATGTCCAGAATTGTTTCGTTAAGTGATTAACGGGGTGATTATCTGATGACCAGGACCGGCGTGTTCGAGTGGCGCACCACGCGGTCGGTAATGCTGCCCAGCACCACCCGGCCGACGCCGCTGCGCCCGTGGGTGGTCATCACGACCAGCGAGGGTTGTTCGGCGGCCTTGTCGATGATGGACTGCGCCACGTTCTGGCGCTGTTGGTGGGTGCGGGTCACGCCGTGGCTGTGGTCGGCGGCCAGGCGGTTTTCCACGTCAGCCAGGTAGTTGCCCACGTCGTTGGCGTCGGCATTCACCAGTTCAGCTGCGGAAACCGGGTCGAAATCGGGGATGGCGCCCATTTCGGGCGTGGCGGCGGTCAGCTGGTAGCGGTAATAATCGGCGGTGGGCGTAACGCGCAGCAGCGTGATTCCGGCGGACAGGGCGGCGCCCATGCTGGCCGCGTGGGGGATGGCCTGTTCCGCCAGCGCCGAGCCGTCCAGCGGGACGACCACGGTTTGGACCGAACTTTGCGGCGACGCTGGGCCGGTAACGGTGGCGCGGACGATGAGCACAGGATTGGGCACTGTGTGCAGCACTTTGTCGGTAACGCTGCCCAGCACCCACCGGGCGATGCCGCCCCGTCCGTGGGTTGACATCACCACCAGCGCGGTTGGGTCAGCGCTGGCCTGGGCCGCGATGGCGTCGGCCGGCGTACCGCGCTGCACTGCCGTGGACACCGAATGTCCGGCGGCCTCCAGGCGTTCGCGCACCGCAGACAGATTGTTCTCCACCCGCTGCTGGGTTCCCGACACCAGCTGGTTGATGACGGCCTGCGACTGCGTACCCAGCAAGGCCGGCGGCAGGATGTCAAAGGATTGCACCAGTTCAATGGGCACGGATAGCGACTTCGCCACCAGTTCGGCGTAGGGCAGAGCCTGTTCGGATAGCTCGGAACCGTCCAGCGGAACAATTACTTTGGAGTACATAGCGGTTGCATTCTCCGTTATCGGTCGGGGTTGGTGAGGCGGCGGACACGGCCACAGAATTCAGCAGCCGCCCTCATTCTAACATTGGCGGCGGCGATTACACGGCAACCAGCACGTCGGTCTGACTGAAATCGTCCCCCTTGAACAGCAAAGGCAAACCCCTCACCGAGGCAAGAGCGTAGGAGAATGTATCGCCGAAGTTCAGTCGGGCTGGGTGATGTCCGCGCCCGTAGGTTTGGTGAGCGCGGGCAGCGGCTCGAAACATCCCATCATCCAGCGGCTCTAGAGTAATTACAGGTAGTTCCAGGAGCCGCATTGCATTTTGATAGACTTCATCCCCTCGACCAAAAGCGACAATCAAGAACTCGACTGCTGTGGCGGTAGATACCAACACGTCTCCGTCCGCGGCAATGGCGGTTTCAAATGTCGGCCGCTCAAATTCGTTGGTGACGATGGCAATGAGAGCGGAGGTATCTGCGACTATCATTTGGGTAAACCGTGCTCATCATAGAGTTCTGCTTGCCAAACCCGAGATGGAGGGTTAGCGTCATCGTAGGGATTATCCGCCCGCCAACGTTTGCCGGATTCCGTGATGGGCGCGAGCATTGAGCGTACTTCCTCATGCGTGAACTTGCGTCGCAACGGCGCTTTGGCGTCCAGGTCATCCAACGCCATTTTGAGCACCCGCTCCGCCGCGTCCGGGCCGGTAAAGTCCAGCCGCTTCGCCAATTCAGCAATGCGCGCCTCCATCTCCGGTTTCAGTGTGGTAGCCATACTCTTCCCCCAGCGTGGGCGTCTCGACGATTATTCCCCTACCTGCAATTGTACGGAATTGGGGCTAACGCCGCAGTGCTCCAGAAGTTTTTTGGTGTTTTGCCTCATTGCTGATGCGCTGCCATGCACTTGAACCACCAGAGAGGTCCCGTTAATTGTTCTATGCGTGCGGAATTGAGAGCCATCCGGATGAACCGTCCGAGTGTTAACTAGATATCGTCGATTGCTCGAATTGATTGGCACATCGTTAGGAGTGAGTAATTGCTTGGAGTAAAGCCATTCCACGGTCATCGTCAACACTTCGTACCAACGTTGTATGGTTTTTTCCTGCCCGTCGGAGAAACGGATAGTTGATGGTGGACTTGCGCCGCCAGCAGGATTGTACTCCGACAACGCAACCCAGCCCTGCGCAGTAGGGGGCGGCGGTGGATTGCCCCGATTCGGTTCTTCCGCTCTGAACAAAATCGGCTCACTGGCCGCCTCCGGCTGCCCCGACGCCAAGTTGGCCCGCCACAGCAGCAGCAATTGCAACGCGCACTGATGCGCTGGAGTGTCGGCGATGGACACATCCAATATTCGTCTGTCCTCCAGTTGTCCCCGCTGGAACACTTCGTACAACTCCCAGTGATTACCGTCCGTCAGCCCGGCGTATTCCACGCCCGACGCGTTGGAGTAGTTGAGCATCTGCATCCGGTGGGAGGCCAGCGATTCGCCTAACTTCTTGGCTTCCAGAGTAGCGGCCGGCTGGCCGTTCGGTCGCAGCAACGCATAATCGGCCCAGCGACCACTGACGTTGTACTCCGGCGTCACCACCGACGGGTCGGACACATCCCAGCCCAACGTCGCCAGCAGCGGGTCAATCAGCGCCATGCGGGTGCGGGTTTCGTTGGCCCGCAGCGACGTACCGTGGTCGTGGATGCGTTGCTTTAGCGTTTCGATTACGCTGACCAAATCGTCCAACATAGACTCTCCGAATCTAAACCGACGTCGCGCAGTCCGATCCAACACGGCCCGATGGCTTACTGCTTGCGTTTAGGGCGCATCCTTCGACAGGCTTATCTTGACCCGCTCACCAACCACCGACCCGTTCATCCTGAGCCTGTCGAAGGATGCTTGGCGGTAATCAGGATTTCCCCCGCGACCGCGACAACGCTACCAGTTTATCCCAATCCTTTTTGATCAACGCTTCTTTCTTGGCCCGGGACCATCCTTTCACCTGTTCACCTGTCTTTCACGTTCAATCGCCTCGCGCCTGGAGGGAAACTGGTCGGTGAAAACCAATTCAACAGGACGACGGGTAGATGTGTGTCCCTTGATATCTCCGTTCTGGTGGGCGGCTAATCTCGTCTCCAAATTTTCGGTGTGGCCGGTGTAATACGACCCGTCGGCGCAACGGAGGATGTAAACGTAAAATGCCATGGCCTGATGTCTTCCACTGCCATCCTTCGACAGGCTCAGGACGAGCGGGTTGGTGAGGTTGTGGGTGAGGTAGTTGGGTCCCTCGACAGGCTCAGGACGAGCGGGTCGGGAAAATGCTCAGGGTAAAGGCATAATCCTGCCCATCCTGTGCATCCATGTTCGACACGGATGTCCCTACTCCTCCAGCGTGGTTATATCCCCCGGGTCGAGGCCCAGCTCTTGTGCCTTCAGCAGGCGGCGCATTATTTTGCCGGAGCGGGTTTTGGGTAGCGTGGGCGTGAATTCGATTTCCGCCGGCATTGCGATTGGGCCCAACTCCCGGCGCACGTGTTGCTGCAATTCGCTGACCATCAGGTCGGAACCTTCGGCGCCCATCCGCAGAGTTACGAAGGCCTTGATGACCTCGCCGCGCAGTTCGTCGGGTTTGCCAATGACTGCCGACTCGGCAACCTGCGGGTGCGATACCAGCGCGCTTTCCACCTCGGCAGAGCCGATGCGGTGTCCCGCCACGTTGAGCACGTCGTCGGCGCGACCCACCACCATGTAGTAGCCGTCGGCGTCGCGCAGGGCCACATCGCCGGAGAGATACACGCCGGGAATCTGGTTCCAGGTTTCGGCAAAGCGATCCGGGTCGCCCCACACCGTGCGGGAGAAGTGCGGGAACGGACGCCGGATGACCAGCAACCCGCCCTTGTCCGGTTCCTCGATGGGCTGGCCCTCCCGGTCCACGATGTCCATTACTGCGCCGGGCAGCGCGCGACCCACTCTGCCGGGGCGCGACGCCATGGTCGCCGTAGTGCCCAGGCAGGGGCCGCCGGTTTCAGTCTGCCACCAGTTGTCCACCATGTGGGCCCACTCGCCGCTGCCGCAGATGTGCTCATGGGCCCAGCGCAGCGCTTCCGGATTCAGCGGCTCGCCGGCGCAGGTCAGGAAGCGCAGCGAGCGCAGGTTGTAGCGGCTGGCCGGCTCTTCGCCGTAGCGCATCAGCATCCGCACCGCGGTGGGCGCGGTGAATATGACGTTGACGCCGTATTTCTCGATGACTTCGTAGAACACCGCGTTGTGGGGGTAGTCGGGCGCGCCCTCGCGGAACACGGTGGTCGCTCCGGCTACCAGCGGCGCGTACACAATGTAACTGTGTCCCACCACCCAGCCAATGTCCGACATACACCAGAACACATCGTTGTCTTTTACGTCCCAGAAGTTCTTGAAGTGATAGTGTGTGCCCACCATGTAGCCGCCGTGGACGTGCACCACGCCCTTGGGCTTGCCGGTAGTGCCGCTGGTGTAGAGGATGTACAGCGGGTCTTCGGCTTCCATCACCTCGGCGGGGCAGTCGATGGAGTTATTGGCCAGCAACTCCTCGAAATCTACCTCAATGCCACCCAGCGCTTCGCGAGCAATCTCCCGGCGCCACACGATGACGTTGGTGAGACTCTGGCACCCGACCACCGCTGCGTCGGCGATGCCTTTGAGGTCAACGCGGTTGCCCCGCCGGTAGCCGTAGTCGCCGGTAATCAGCACCTTCGCCCCGGCGTCTTCGATACGGTCGTGCAGTGAACCCACACTGAAACCGGCGTACACCACGCTGTGAATGGCGCCGATGCGAGCGCAGGCCAGCATACTGATGGCCCCCTCCGGCGTCAGCGGCATATAGATGACCACCCGGTCGCCCTTGCCCACACCCAGCGACTTCAGGCCGTTGGCGAGGCGGTTGACCTGTTGGGCCAGGCGGGCGTAGGTGTAAACCTGCTCGGCGCCGTCCTCGCCCAGCCAGATGAGGGCGGCCTTGTTGCGCCGCTCGGTGCTCAGGTGCCGGTCGAGCGCGTTGTAGACGATGTTGGTCTGGCCGCCCACGAACCAGCGGAAGTTGGGATACTCCCACTGGAAGACCTCATCCCAGCGGCGGAACCAGTGCAATTCGTCGGCTGCTTCGGCCCAGAACCCCTCCGGGTCGGCAACCGAGCGGGCGTACACGGCATCAAAGTCGGTAAGCGTAGCCTGACCTGACACATGGGGCGGCGGCGGAATCTCGCCGGATTCTTGCAACAAATGGTCAATCTGTCCCTGCTGAACCATAAAAGCGCACCTCATAACGAATTGAATTGGATGCGCTTATTGTACCGGGAAAGGCCGGACGGTGTGGGGGCGGGCGATTTGTTAGAGCCTGTTGACGATTAGCAAACCAACCCGGCACTCCTGCCATCCTGTCACTCTCGCCCACCCGTCACTCCCGCCCACCCGTCACTCCCGCTTTCGCGGGAGTGACGGGTGGGCGGGAGGATTTTACATGGATGGACAGGATGGATAGTTTCGGGGGAATGACGGTACTTGTCATTGGCCTCATCCGAAAGCTCTAGGGCCTGTTGACAAACTCTCGTTTTGAGGAAGATTCCTAACCGCATCTGACGGCTGGCGCTGATACTGCTTCGTGCCAATGTACTAGCCGGCCAAGTTGAAGGGAGTTTGTCAACAAGCCCTAGTGAGTGTCAAGGCCAATTAAGATTTGGCACTATTGCCGGTTAATGATTACCCACCCTGTCCCGATCGTTTGTTGCTTCAGCATCAGGATTGCCCAACTCCTCAAAAGTGATTTTCAGAGGATTGCCAGCTTGGTCAAGCAGCCGATAAAACTCTGCGCCGTCTACATCGAATGGCGGTAGCACTACGATTGAGACGTGATCAGACTCTTTGTTCAACGGAAGAAACACTACGAATGAGGACCTTAGTTCGCGCGGTTCAGTCACTGTGGAAATGCCAATATCGGTCGGTATCTGCGCTTCGTCCGCGCCCACAGAGCCAGCAATGTTCCACAATATGCCTTTGAGCACGGGCGTCTCGTCATCAGGCCGATCCAATTGCTCTCGAATGATCTCTGCGCTCTTATCAATTACATAACGGTATCCATAGATTCGAAACATCAGGAGGTATGCGGCTCGTACCAAAGCCAACGCACTCTTTAGTGGTGTGTACCTCAAGTTGAAATCAAACCGCCCTTCTACTCCGTCCAAATCCCCCATCGATAAACGTTCCTGTAACTTGGCGACCTCACGAGAGTCTGATTGTTTGGGAATGATGAGTGCCTCGATTGGGTTGTCAGGTGAATCTGGCCACCAAACTTTTACTCCGGTTTCCATGCCATCTAAAATGAATCTTCCCTCCAGAGGCAGCTTCCCCGATTCAAGGCGAACTCGTTGCACAAGGCTGGATTCAAGCTTACTGCCAGTCATGTTGTTGCATTTACGGCACGTCAGTGTGGTCAGTCGCCCACCAAGTTTACCAGGCAAAATGTGTTCCTCCGCAACTATGCATGAGAGATCGGGTTCATGCCTGAATGCGTGCAGGCATAGCGGGCATCCGAATAGGTTCTCACGTTGCAGGTCTTCTGGCAGGTCTTCTCGTAGGAACCGGTGGAAGTCCCTAGCGTAGATATTCCACAGAGTTTCAAGTTTTGTTGTCAAATGCATTTCCTCCGTTGCACACTACTCCCCGCAGCAACCGTCGTCTGCGTGGTTTGGGAATTTAGGTGGAGTTCCATACTGTCGGCTAAGCCCCGCACCCCAGCATAAGCCGGACGATGACTTCTGACTAGGGCCTGTTGACAAACTCTCGTTTTGAGGAAGATTCCTAACCACGTCTGACGTCTGGCGCCGATACTGCTTCGTGCCAATGTACTAGCCGGCCAAGTTGAAGGGAGTTTGTCAACAGGCCCTAGGCTGTACATTACTCCAGCAGCCCGTGTTGCCTGGCCACTTCCGACAACGGAACCGTCTTACGCTCACCCGCCGCCTGCTTTTCCCGCGCCGCTTCCAGTCGCGCCGCCGCCCAATCGCTCATTTCCAACCCCTCGTCGGGGTCTCCCACCAACTCCGCAATCACCTCGGCAACGGTTTCCCGAATCAACTCTCTAAACTCTGCAATGGTCAAATCAGCTACCGTTTGCGCTGCCATTGCTATCCTCCGTTCGATTCCAACTCGTTGGGCCGGCTGAACATCGCCTGCAAACCAATTGTACCCCACTCGTGCTTGTCCCGGTCGCCGAAGACTTGGTAGGCTAACCTTGGGCGGCGTCAAAACAGGCTTCGCACCGCTGTCGTTACCTCTGCCAGCTTAGTACCTGATATGTGCCCCGCGGTGCGCCGGAACACACTCTCATTCAGCGTCGCCAGTCGGTCCGGACGAACTTGGCTGTCAATGCGCAGTCCCCCGGCCTCCATATCTCCACGAGTTATTGGTATCTCCCGGGCGTGTCCAACGCTGGTGGTTATCTCGCACACTATCCAATCTAGTTCCGCGCCATCCTTCACATCGGCCAAAATCAGTACCGGGCGCAATTTCGCCTGCGTCAAATCGGTGAACGGAAACGGCGCCCAGACTATATCTCCAACCATTCCGCCTCCCATTCGGAACTCACTTCCAACTCGTTGGGCCGGCTGAACATCGCCTGCAATCCCATCATGCCCCACTCGTGCTTGTCCCGGTCGCCGAAGACGATGAGGTAGCCGTCCTCCCAATAGGCCATACCGTCAACTATCTCCATGGTCTGTACACTTATCGCGCAGACCCGCGCCAGCAGGTCGATGACCCGCTCCTTGTGGTCGGCGAAGCGGTAGGTATTGAATTTTTCGGCGATGGTTGGGTCGCGGGGCTTGCGCTCCTTGTACTGGTCAAGTACCCATTCCAGCGCGGAGCGGCTGCCTAGCTGATAGCGCCAGGCGTCCGGCGGCACACCGGCCAGCGTGGTCTGCTCGTCCAGCCGGATGACGCCGGCATCCTTGTCCGCCCGCAGAATAACCCTCAGACTGACAATATCCTGTCCATCCTGTTTATCCATGTAGGTTTCCACTCGTTCCAGCGGGTACGGTTCGGCGGATTCAAACCCGATATGCAAATCCAGCAACCGATGTCCCATCTTGGCCCAGAGGTCAAAGTCGTGGTACAGCGGCAGCCGCGGGAACTCCCGTAGCAGGTCAACCCCGTAGTCGTAGCGATACACCGGGTCATGCAGCACCGCGTAGGTGTAGGCAAAAATATCCTCGGCGGTGATGCCATCCTCCCCGGCCGCCTGCTCAAAGTCCTTCCCCCACTCCCGACGGTAGTGCTCGTTGATGCGCTGTATGCCCCACTCGGTAATGTTGCTGACCCGCTCCCCCTCCGCTGTGTAACGGTACAGGGGGAGGCATTGGGTATCGCCCGTGAAGTGAAAATCGGCAGGTTTATCGGTAGCCAGCACATAAAAGGCTTTGCCGTTCACGCAGAAATTGATGACCTTGTTAAGTTGGCGCAAGTCGCTGCCAAACATCTCGTAGTGATTTCTGGTGAGTCTGTCACTCATTAGTGCATCTGCGAAATAATGCTTCGTAATGAATGGGCGATATTGCGACACGATACGGTTTGCTTCGCTATAGACGATGCGCCGACCTCGTTGGAAATGGCGGAGGACGGCTTCGCTCCACTTGATAACCGAACTATACGATTCGTGCCCGTTGTCCAGAAATTCGTTGTAAGTGTCGGCAAAGAACAGTGCTTTGGCTCGGAGATTAGCTACCTCAAAGTCATAAACCCACTCGTCGCGGTCAGTTTTTACGCCATTAGTGAACAGGCCAAACACGGCCTGCTCATCACCTACTACTTTGGCAAACTTGCTTTCCCGGTTGGCAAGGGGCATCAGCGTCTCAAAATCGCTGTTGGACTGGTTGAGCCAATTGCCTTTTGCATCGGGTGCAATGCTGTCAAAGGCAATGTCGGCCAGTTTGGCGTCACGCAGATAGGCCAGTTTGTCCATCGCTAGCTCGGCATCCTCACGCCGGGCGTAGTGTATGCCGCAGTCGCCGAGTTTGGCTTTTTCGCGCACAAAGAAACCAACGGCAACGCCGGTTTGTATGCCAAAGACGTTGTGCGTAGTGCCGGATATTTTCGGATTGCGGCGCACGTCCGAACCCAGGTCAAGGACGTAGATGTCCGTGAACTCTTGAGCCGCTACCTGCCGGAAGCCATCATCCTGCCTGGTATCAAGGTACGCCCGGTTAGTGATGAAACCGATAATCCCATCATCCGCCAGCCGGTCACTGGCCCAACGTATAAACCGCTTGTACATATCGTATTGATGCGTCTTTTGCGCTGTACTGTTTGCGATGTAAGTATCGCTGATGCGTCGGTCAATGTCCGGGTACTGGCGGTTCGCCCCGCCGTCGCCCCAGTGTGTGGCGCTGTCGTTATAGGGCGGGTTGCCGATGATTACGCTGATGCTCTTTTCGTTCTGTTCCTGCACCCTTATCCAGTTCTCTTCGGAGAGGCCGCCCAGATTGAACGCCGCCTGCCGCTGCACCGCCCCGCCGCTGCTGCCCTGCCAGTCCATGTTGTCCAAAGTATCCACAAAGCACAGGTTCGGAAATTCCAGGTACTGCCCCGTCCGCTCCTTGTAGGTGTACTCGATGTTCAGGTTGGCGATGTAGTAGGGCAGTATCGCCACCTCGTTGGCGTGTATCTCGTTGCGATACTTGTACTCCAGGCGGTCGGCGGGCAGGTAGTTGATGAGGCTGGTAACAAAGGTTCCGGTGCCGCTGGCCGGGTCCAGTATCTGCACGTTCCGGTCGGCCAGGCTGCGCCCAAAGTGTTTTTGCAGCAGGTGGTCGGTGCCGCGGATGATGAAGTCCACCACTTCGTTGGGGGTGTAGACGACGCCCAGGCGGTCGGCGGCGGCGGGGTTGTAAGCCCGGTAAAAATCCTCGTAAATGGCCTTCAGAAACTGCTGCTTTTCGGCGTAGTCGGCAATCTCGTCGGCGGCCCGCCCAATGGCGCCGTAGTAAGTCCGCAGGCGGTCAATAGATTGACGCCGCACATCGCCGGTGAAAAATGTTTGCTCCAGAGTCTCCAGCTGGCGGGCGACGTTGTTCTCCCGGTGGAACTGGTCTTCGGCGAACACGCGCAGGAAAATATCTTTGGTGAGGATGTGCTGCAACAGCATCTCCCGCACGTCGGCATTCGTAACGGCCGGGCCGATCGTCCGTTGGCACAGGGCCAGAAAGCCGGCGACGGCATCCTGATAGCTCCTGCTGAAGGCCTCGGCCTCCTCAATGGCCTCGCGCAAGCTGGCTAGAACCGAGGGCAAATCGGACGTGAATTGCTGACGAGCCTGGCGAAACTCGTTGATCTCCGGCAGCTCATGGTCCAGGAATCGCTGGATGAGCCGGTGCAACTCTGCGGGGCGGGTCATATCAACCCGCATTGCCTGTTCCCCGCTCTGAATCAGCGCCGCGCTGCGCGAATCCTCAAAGAGGATGTTTTCGCGGGAATAGCCGAGATTGAACTTGCGCTCAATCTCAACGTCCAGGTCATCGTGGGAATCCTTGGCCTCCCAATACCCCCGCGCCATCCGCAGGGTATCCTTCACCGTCCCGTCGGGAATAACGCCCGAGGGCGTGCGAAGTTCGGGAACCAGCGTCAGATTTTCCCGGTGCGCCGCGCAGTATTCTGCCAGGCAGTTCTGAAAAGCCGGCCGTATGACCAGCTCGTTGTCTGAACCACTGGCCGCAACGAGCCGTTGCAGGCTTTCGTAATAGCGTTCAATGCGCGGGTAATCTGCCATAGCGCCAGTATGATACTGGCGTCCACGCTGCCCCGTCAAAACGCAGCCCCATCCGTGCTAAAATGCCGCCATTACTGATGAGCATTCTGCGGTACGGTTGGTTGCGATACCGCGCACTTACATAATCGCGCACTCACATATATGGAGGCACTCTCATGGATTTTGGACTGGAAGGCAAGCAGGCGTTTGTAGGGGGCGCCAGTCGGGGCATCGGCAAGGCAATCGCCCTGGAACTGGCCCGCGAGGGCGCGGACGTGGTGGTGGCGTCTCGCTCCATGCCCGACCTGGAGCGGGCGGCGGCTGAGATCGCCGAGGTTACCGGCCGGCGCATCGTCCCAATGTCCTTTGATGCCACCCAGCGGGACCAGGTGGACCGGGTCATCAACGATGCCGCGCAGGCGCTCGGCGGATTGCAAATACTGGTGAACAGCGCATCGTTGCCCGGCGGTTCTCCGTCCGCCACCGGCCCGATAGAAGGGCTGGTCGATGAGGACCTGATTGGCGACTTCGACGTGAAGTTTATGGGCGCGCTGCGGTGCGCGCGGGCGGCAATTCCCTTGCTCAAAGAGCAGGGTTACGGTCGCATCGTCAACATCAGCGGGCTCAACGCGCGCAACGCCGGCAACCTGTCCGGCGGCGCCCGCAATGTGTCCATGGTTCACATGACCAAGACGCTGGCCTCTCAGCTGGGGCAATTCGGCATTACGGTCAACTGCATCCATCCGGGCACCACGCGCACGGAGCGCACCCCCAGCCTGCTGGCCGCCCGCGCCGGGCAGTTGGGAGTGTCCCCCGAGGAGGCCGAACAGCAGGACTTCTCCCCCGGCTCGGCCCGCGGCAACCACATCTGCCGCATGGTTGACGCTGCCGAGATTGGTTACCTGACGGCGTTTCTGGCCTCCGACAAGGCTTGGGCCATCACCGGCGAGCTGATTGCAGCCGGCGGCGGCACCGGCAATGCGGTGTATTACTAGCGGCGTCCCAACCAACCCGCGCCGGTCGGCTGCCTGATACTCCTCTGAACGGGATATGCTTGAAATACCATTAGCGGCCATCAAGCATATCCCGCTTATCTTGCTGGGCATCTGGCCGGTCAACCTGTTAACATTATGGGTGCAAGGTCACGAATGGAGCTGGAAAAACACGCCGCCAGCAATCATGAGACTATGGGAATGGGGCGCTTTCGTGTCCCTTTCCTTGTCAATCCTGATCGAACTGGGAGGAAGGATGTTTATCGCATTGGCGGAGCGACGCCGCCGAATTGAACAGGCCCGCGAAGAAGGCCGGCAAGAAGGCCGGAAAGAGGGCCGGCAAGAAACCGGCGCGATGTTGATGGTTCTCAACGCGGCTGCCCGGAACAACCCGGACCTGCTTCCGACGCTGTTGCAGGAGTATCAGGCGCAGTATCAGAACGGCGCGGAAAACAGATAGTGTCCAAGTGGTGATTATGCCAAACCAGCCCGCCCCCCTCTCCGGTGTGCGCGTGGCCGATTTTTCGGTACACGCCGCCGGCCCATTTGCCGGCATGATTCTGGCATCGCTGGGCGCTGACGTGATTAAGATAGAGTCGGCGGCGCGGCTGGACATCACCCGTCGCCCCCACGCCATGTACGGCAAGCCGCCGTCGTCATTCGAGCAGGTCAACGCCTGCAAACGCTCGGTTACCCTCAACCTGAAGGAACGCCGGGCGCTGGAGTTGGCCCACGATCTGGTTCGCATCTCCGATGTCGTGCTGGAAAACTTCCGACCCGGCGTTATGGATCGCCTCGGTTTGGGCTACCCGCATCTGCGAGAAATCAAGCCGGACATCATCATGGTGTCGCTGTCGTCCAACGGGCAGACTGGGCCGGAAGCGACCTACGCCGGCTATGCGCCGATGTTCGCGGCCCTCGGTGGCCTGGGTTACATGACGGGCTACGCCGATGGGCCGCCGGTTGAGCTCCGCCACGCCATGGACCACACCGGCGGAATGATGGCTGCCTTCTCCGCCGTGGCCGCCCTGTGCGCCCATCGCAACCATCAGATTGGCCAGCGCGCCGACGTTGCGGTGCGGGACATCGCCACCGCGTTTATGGGTCACACTCTGATGGACAACGCCATGAACGGGCGCGACGCCGTTCGCCTGGGCAACCGCGATGATGTGATGGCTCCCCACGGCGTGTTCCCCTGCCACGGCGAAGATGCCTGGGTAACCATTGCCGTTGACGGCGACGGCCAGTGGTATGCCCTCAGGCAGGCCATGGGCAATCCGTCGTGGGCGGACGATGACGAATACGGCGACGCCTTCCTCCGCTGGCGGAATCAGGATGCTCTGGAGGTGAAGCTGTCTCAGTGGACGGCCACACTTGCCGCCGACGAAGTAACCGCGCTGCTGCAATCCGCCGGCATCGCCGCCTTCCCCTCCTGGTCTGCCGACCAACTGCTGAACGATCCTCATCTGACCGAGCGCGACGCATTTCCGCTCGTGACGCATCCCACCAAGGGAGAGCAGCGCGCCGTCGCTCCGCCCTGGCGGTTCTCTGAAACCCCCGCTGCCGTTGACCGTTGGACACCCGACCTCGGCGAACACAACCACGAAGTGTTCTGCGGCCTGCTGGGTATGGACGAAGCGGAATTAGTCGCCCTACAGAACGCCAAAATCGTCTGGTAGTGTTGGCTTTGCAGAACCGTCGCAAGGGCGTGTCGGGAAAACGGACGTAAGGGATGTATGGATAGCATTAATGGATGGCATTAGCGGAATAATCACTGTGTTTTCCATCGTAGCAGCGTTCTACGGAGCGTTGTTGACGGTCTTCATGGTGGTACTCAGCGCGCTATGGCTGCGTATGGGCAACGTCCAGCAGGAACTGGGCGGAGTGGCGGCGGGTGTCAGGCTGTTGCAGGACGAGATGCACCGCAATAACAACGATTTGCGGGAGGACGTGCAGAACAGCCAGAACCTGTTACGAGAAGAATTTCAAAGCAGCCAGAGCCTGTTACGAGAAGAATTTCAAAGCAGCCAGAGCCTGTTACGAGAAGAATTTCAACGCAGCCAGGAACAGTTTAGAGAAGAAGTAGTGCGCAGCCAGGAACAGTTTAGAGAAGAAGTAGTGCGCAGCCTGGACCATTTGCGGGAAGATATGCAGCGCAGCCACAACCAACTGATGCGGGCCATCCTGGCCCACAGCCACCGAGACGACGGCCGGCCCACCTTCGACTTGCCGCCCGATTTTGAGCCGACGCCGGTTGATGACTAGTACGAATTACACTCAGAGCGAGCGCGACATGACCGACTATTCCTCATACCAACATCTCCTCATCGAAAAGGCAGACGGCATCATCACGTTGACGATGAACCGGCCGGAGACCCTGAACTCCACCAACTTTCGGCTCCACAACGAACTGAGCCGCATCTGGCTGGACATTGCCGCCGACCCCGAGGTGCGCGTGGCCGTGGTTACCGGCGCTGGCGAGGCATTTTCTGCCGGCGGCGACTTCGAGATGATCGAACAGGCCATCGACAACCCGGCCATCGTCGCCCAGAACACTCAGGAAGCCGGCGACATCGTTTATAACATTCTGAACCTGGACAAGCCGGTCATTTCCGCAATCAATGGAGTGGCGGTCGGCGCGGGTCTGGCGGTGGCGCTGATGGCCGACATCTCCATCGCCGCCGAGGATGCCCGCATCACCGACGGCCACATCCGTCTGGGCGTCGCCGCCGGCGACCACGCCGCCATCATCTGGCCCCTGCTTTGTGGCATGGCCAAGGCAAAATACTACCTGCTCACCTGTGATTTTTTGGATGGCAAAGAAGCCGAGCGCATCGGGTTGGTCAGCATGGCCGTCCCCCGCGCCGAGCTAATGGAAACTGCCATGCGCGTCGCCAAACGCCTCGCCGACGGCCCCCAACCGGCCATCCGCTTCACCAAACGCGCATTGAACCAGTGGCTGCGTCAGGCCGGCCACACCTCCTTCGACTACTCGCTGCTGGCGGAGGCGTTGGGCTTCTTCGGCGAGGACGTCAAGGAGGGCCTCGCCGCCCTGCGCGAGCGTCGGAGGCCGGAATATCCGTCAGCCAGGGATGCTTGATATGGGAACGTTCAGCTGCCCCATAGAAATCGTCTCCGCAGACGGTACTCGCTCCGAGACCGTAGATGCGTTGGTAGATACCGGCTCCACTTATACCTGCCTTCCCACAACCCTGCTGCGGGAATTGGGAATAGCTCCCCGCCGTCGCATCCAGTCAGAGCTAGCCGACGGGAGCATGGTGGAGGATGCTATAGGCGAGGCCCGCATCCGCATCGAGGGCGTAGAGACGACCACAATAGTAGTCTTTGTTGGCGAGGGTGCCCCCGCCCTGCTCGGCGCCTACACTCTGGAGGGCGCGCTGCTGGCCGTTGACCCGGTGCAGCAGCGGTTAGGTCCAACGCATGCCCTGCGGATGAGCAGGCACGTCATATAACCTTCCAACACTCGGCGGCAGGAATTTTCCCGACGGAGCACATCATGAAAATCGTGGACATTCTCAACAACGTTGACAACGAGGCGCTGGCGTTGCCGGTGTTTCAACGAGGGTACGTATGGAAGCGGCGGCAGGTCAAGGAAATGATGAACTCGTTGTACCGTGGGTATCCCGTAGGCTCGTTGCTGACTTGGACCACGCGCGCAGAACGGGTAGAAGTGCGCGGTGACGACCAGATGCGAGCGTCCGGTGCAATAGACCTGCTGTTGGACGGCCAGCAAAGGATAACCAGCCTTTACGGGATAGTACGCGGTAAGCCGCCGGCGTTCTTTGACGGTGACGCCAAAGCCTTCTCTGATCTGTATTTCAATCTCGAAGATGAAGAGTTTGAATTCTTTGCGCCGGTGAGGATGCGAAACAACCCGCTTTGGATTAGCGTTACCGACCTTTTCGCAGACGGCAGCAACTGGATAAGTCAACTGATTGCCAATCCCGACTATGCTAACAAACAAGGGGATTACTTGCAGCGAGGTTTAAAAGTCGGGCAAATCCAAAATATAGACCTGCCCATCCAAGAGATGACCGGAGAGGACAAAACAACCGATGTAGTAGTTGAAATATTCAACCGGATCAACTCTGGAGGCACAACGCTGTCCAAAGGGGATTTAGCCCTCGCACGCATTGGGGCGCGTTGGCCGGAGGTACGCGCGGAAATGCAACGGCGTCTGGTCAAATGGGAAGGTGCCGGGTTTAGCGCTAATCTGGATTGGCTGCTGCGGTGCATGAACGCAATCATTACCGGAGGTTCCGAGTTTGAACGGCTGGAACCGGAAAAGGTAGGCATTGAGCATATTCAGAATGCACTGCAAAAAACGGAGAACGCGGTTGACCACTTACTGGAGGCGATGCGCAGCCACTTACACATGGACATCGACCGTGTGCACAACAGCAAGCAGTCATTTCCGGTGCTGGTCAAGTATCTGGACGATAACGGTGGTCGGCTCCCAGACCAGGCAACGATGGCGCGTCTGTTGCATTGGTATGTCAGCATTGCCATCTGGGGACGTTTCTCCGGGCCGACGGAAACTATCATTAACCAGGACTTGGCGGCATTGGCTGCGGCGGACCGATCGAATCACTCCTACGGAACCTGCGGTTGAGCCAAGGGGAAAGGCTGATTACTCACGAAAACTTCGACCTCAATTATACTCGGGCACGGTTTTATCCGTTGCTGTATGTGATGTCTCGGATACGGGACGCGCGGGACTGGGGCACTGGAAATCAGTTACGGCACCGTAGCTTGGGCGACCATACCAACTTGGAACTGCATCACATATTCCCGAGGGCGTACCTGCGCCGCAACGGAGTATCAGCTAGAGATGCTAACAATATGGGCAACATCGCCTTTCAAACGCGGGAGACCAACCGCTTGATTGGCAGCAGGTCGCCAGAGGATTATATGCCTGAGGTCGCCACGGATTGGCCCGGTGCTCTGGAGTCGCAGTGGATACCAACAGACCGGGAGCTGTGGAGGGTCGAGAACTACCATCAGTTCCTGGATGCACGGCAGCGTCTGCTGGCAGGTACCGCTAACGAAATGTTGGCAACATTGCGGGCCGGAATAATACCGCCTGCGGAAGCATCATCGTCTGCTTTACAGCAACAGCCGGCCGCCACCGTAGTTGACTCGGGCGGCGTTGACCTCGATGATGAGACCGCAATCCTAACGAATGCCAATCGTTTCGCGCTGGAACAAGGGTTGCCTGCAGGCGAAATGGCTTATGAGATTATGGACGAGGATACTGGTGAGCTAATCACGCTGGATTTAGCTTGGCCAGATGGCTTGCAAGTGGGGTACAGCCGGCCAGTGGCATTGCTCATTGACGAGGACTATACAGTGCGTCGTGCCGCCGGTGATGCCGGTTTCAGAGCGTTCACTTCACTGGCCGGTTTCCGCCAGTATGTAGAGCGGGACATACTCGCCGAAGCAGTATGATTATCTCTTACGCTCTGAACCGACCCATAAACTAAGGGAGCACATTCAACCAATGCCAAACCCCCACATCTTTGCCAACAACCCGCTGAACCGGGGGGAAGTTGAACGCCGCGACGAGGATTGGGTAGCCCGCGAAGCAACGGATGCCCGCAGCAAGTACCTGCCGTTTCGCAATCTGAACGTGCTGCTGACCGACGAATCCCCGCCGGAACTGGGCTGGCTCCCCACGAGCCAGGTCCAACCGCTGCCGCCCGACGCAGAATGGATATTTTTGGGGATGCTGGACGGCGTTTCCCACTTTGCGGTTGACCTGTCCAGGGACGCCGCCGCCGCTGAACGGGTGGAGCATGACACGGGGTGGCATTTTGAGGACTGCCGCAGCGCCGGCGAGCAAATGTCCAGCGCCAACACGGGTATGCTCTCCCAGGCCCGCGCCCAGCTGGACTGGAACCTGCGGCATGGCTTCTGCTCGGTGTGCGGCCATGCCACCAACAAGGGGCGTGGCGGGCAGGTGCGCCAGTGTCCGAACTGCAACGCCAGCCATTTCCCCCGCACCGATCCGGTCATCATCACCGTCGTTGTGGACGTGGGCGCCGATCGTTGCCTGCTGGGTCAGTCCCGGGGGCGTCTCCAGCGGATGCGCGCCTATTCGGCGCTGGCCGGCTTTATGGATCAGGGCGAGTGCATTGAGGAAGCGGTGGCGCGGGAGGTGATGGAAGAGGCCGGCATCAGGGTGAAGAACGTGCGCTATCACTCATCCCAGCCGTGGCCGTTCCCATCCTCCCTGATGATTGGCTGCATCGCCGAGGCGGACACCACCAACATCAACATGGACAACGAAGAGATGACCGACGTGCAGTGGTTCGACCGCGCCGAGGTGCTGAAAGCCCTGGAAGGACGCAGCGAAGAGCTAACGGTTCCGGGCCCCATAGCCATTGCCCACCACCTGATCAAAGCTTGGGCCACGGGGGAGAAGTTTTAGGGGCGATTGCCTGCTCTTCCTCGTTGGGAGAAGGTTGGGGTGAGGGTGAAATCCCCTGCTCCAACGCTATGAGGATCAGATGGGCCACGCCATCCTGATTCTCCATTACCTCGTTGTTCCAGAAGCGTAATACGGTAAAACCTTGAGACTCCAGCCACTCGCTCCGGGCTTGGTCCTGGTGTAACCGATCCTGATGTTGCCCGCCGTCCACTTCGACGATGATTTTCTGATCGAAGCAAACGAAGTCGACGATATACGGCCCTATTGGAGCCTGGCGGCGAAATTTATGCGAAGCGAGCTGGCGGTCGCTCAGCAGACGCCACAACGTGCGCTCGGCGTTGGTTGAGTTGCGTCGCAACTGTCTGGCAAATTGGTTTGCTGGGGCCATTTTTCACCCTCACCCTAGCCCTCTCCCATCAAGGGAGAGGGGACTCTTCTACACCAACCCCAACCTCCGGCACATTTCCAGCATGGCTTTGGCGGTTTCCTCGTGGGCCACGTCCACCATGTCTCCGGCGTAGGTTACGGCGGCGGTGCCTTCCCGACGGCTCTGGTCCATCGCTGTCAGCAGACCCTGCCAGTGGGCGATCTCGTCGGCGGTGGGCGTGAATATCTCGTTGACGATGGGAACGTGAGACGGGTGAATCAGGTGCATTCCGGTGTAACCGAGCGCTTTGATATTGTTGGCCCAGAAGCGCAGGCCGTCCAGGTCGCGGATGTCGAACCAGCCGCCGCTAACCGGCCACTGGATGCCGGCGGCCCGCGCGTCAACCAGGACCTTGCTACGTAGATACAGCGTTTCGGCGCCTTCCAGCGTCCAACGGTAGCCGACGCTGCGGGCCGTGTCGCCGCCCTTGCCGCCGCTGCCGCCCATGTGCGCCACCCGCTCCGACGCCATCGCGATTTCATAGGCCAGGCGGATACCCTGCGCCGTTTCCAGCCCCGGGTCGATGCACACGGTGTTGAGTTCCATGCCGGCCTTGCGCTCGAAATACCGCAGTAGCACGTCGGCCTCGACTACATCGGCCGGCGTTTCGACCTTGGGCAGCAGAATGCCGTAGAGGCCGGGCCGGGTAACTGCCTCCAGGTCGAAACCGGTCATGCCGGTTTCCAGCCGGTTCACCCGCACGAACAGCGTCTGGCCCCGCGCCGACAGCTCGTCAATCATCTTGCCCACCAGTGAGCGGGCGGCTTCCTTGTCGTACTCCGGCACCGAGTCTTCCAGGTCAAGAATCAGTGCATCCGGGCCATACTGGGGCGCCTTGCGCATCCAGTCTTCCTTGTTGCCCGGCACAAACATAACCGAGCGCAGCGGTTTGGTGTTGATACGAGCCATTGGGTGGTTGCCTCCTTTAGGTCAGGGTGTCATTGCGAGCGTAGCGCGGCAATCCCGTCGGGCAGAATTGTCGAACCGCTACAGCAACGAGATTGCCACGTCGCTGCGCTCCTCGCAATGACGGGTTATAACCCCTCTCCCCTCGTGGGAGAGGGGCTGGGGTGAGGGGCGTCTCCGGTAGGCTGCATTAGAGCGCCTCTCCCGTGGCGTGAAAGGGTTGGGTGAGGGGGAAATGTCCTAGACGACGCCATCCTGTCCCAGCCGTTCCAGCCCCACCGCATCAACGCCGCACAGCTCGGCCAGCACCTCGGCGTTGTGCATCCCCAGGCTGGGAGCGCCGACGACATCGGGCAGCGGCTGGCCGTCGAACAGCACTGGGAAACCGGCAACGACTTCATCCACAGTGCCATCGAAGGTGGCGTTGAGCATCGGACGCAGCGCGCCCCGGTCGCGGAAATGGGGGTCGGCCAGAATCTCGGGGACAGTGCGCACGGGGGCGCAGGGAACGTCGCCGGCAGACAGACATTCCAAGGCCTCGGAGCGGGTCATTTTGCCGATGCGAGCCTGCACTTCGGCGCGGGCCGGCGCCGCGTTCTCCGAGCGAACCTGATAGCGCGCGAACCGTTCGTCCTCGATGAGCTCGGGTGTGCCGATGGCGTTGCAAAGTCGACGCCACTGGTCGTCGCTGGCGGCAGTGATGATGATTGCGCCGTCGCTGGCGGCATACTGGCCGGTCGGCCCGCTGCGGCTGTTGTTGCCGGTACGCAAGGGCACGCCGGCGGCAAGGTCTTCCTCCAGGTTTTCCATCAGCATCAGCGATGCCAGGGTGTCCATCATGGAGACGTCCAGGTAACAGCCCTTGCCGGTGCGCTCCTTTTCCCGCAGGGCGGCGAGTATGCTGGTGGCGGCGAACATCGGTGTAACCAGGTCGCCGATGTAGAAACCCACTCGCGTGGGTGGGCCGTCGGGTTCGCCGTTGATGTCCATGAGGCCGCTCATCCCCTGGATTTGTGGGTCGTGGGCCGGTTGCTCTGCATAAGGGCCGGTTTGGCCGTAGCCGGAGATGCTGGCGTAAATGACGCCGGGATTCACCGCTGCCACGTCGTCGTAGCCCAGGCCCAGGCGGGTCATCGAACCGGGCGCCAGGTTCTCCAGCACGATGTCGGATTGCCGGGCCATCTCCAAAAACAACTCCCGGCCCTGGGGCGTCCGCAGGTTCAGCGTAACGCTTTTGACGCCCTGGCTGCGCTTGAGGAAACGGGTGGCGATGTACTGCTCCGAAAGCTGCTCGCTGCGGATGCCATCCGGCCCGGCGAAGGGGCCGTTGCCGCGCACCGGATCGCCCCGGCCTGGTATCTCTATCTTGATGACCTCGGCGCCCAGGCGGGCCAATGTCATGCTCAGAAACGGGCCGGCCAGGAACACCGTAACGGCCAGAACCCGCAAATCCGAAAGCGGCTGCATGTTATTCTCCGATTGGGCTAGAATGTGCGAGCGAGTGTAACATGAGGGTAGTGGATTCCGGCATCTCATGGGGGATATCCAATGAACTGGCAGGATATTAAGCGGCAGCATCAGGAAAATTTCCACCCGCCGGGCGTAACTTTTCTAACCGACGTTGCAGAAGCGAGGTGGGTTGAACGGGGAACAAATCATAGTTCCCGAGGCGTTGACGCCCTGATTCCAGCCGGTTTCTCGGCGCACGCGCGCATTTTCCACCCGTCAGAGAGCAATGACGGTTTGCCGGTTCGCTGGGCCGACGTGGCGGAATGGGCAGGCCGGACGGCGCATCCGCTGATGGATTTTGCGCGTATCAGCGTTCCCGCCGCCGCATTTGGAGCAGGGCCGGCGCCATGGCTCCGTAACCCTCCTGATAAATTATGGGACAATGATGTAATACAGTTGGCCCAGTTTCTGGCCGGTTACACCAGCAACGCGGAGCAATGCTTTTTCGGGATTTGGGAGGGGTATGGGCAATTCGGCGACGGCGGAATGTTTATATTGTCAGCCGACGGGCGCGTTCCGCCGTTCCCGCCTCCGGAAGTGCTGAGCGCGCAGCAGGTGCAGGAGCTGAACGACGCCGACAATGTGCTGTCCCCGCCTCAAGAAGTGCTGAGCGCGCAACGATTCATCTGCGACCACTGGAGGTATCTCCTCTATCGAGGCCAGCTTGATGCACTAAATAATTTCCTTACCCACTGCTCCTGGAGCGATGTACCTAACATCTGGTGGCCGGCGGACCGGGCATGGTTTGTTATGTCGCATTACGATTTGGATTCTACGTACGTCGCCGGTTCTGAGGAGTGTATTCAGGCTCTACTCAACCATCCCTCCTTTGAGGTCATGGCAATTGCAGGGGACGCGTCCTTTGGCTGAGGGCAGGACCAAGTCAATCTCCCATAGCGGGGCGGCTATCGCACGAATCGGCCTCATGCGCCACCCTTGGGCCAATGTACTGCTCATCGTGCTGGTGGCTGCAGAGCGGCTCACCGGCTACCTGGGCCTCACCCACTCTAACCCGGCGTGGTTTGCGTCCATGCACGTCCACCGGATTCTCGGCTTTGCCATCCTGGCTCTGTTCATCTGGAAGTCGGAGACGTTTTGGTTCCGTAAAGTCGGCGCACAACTGGCACAAGTCGGGCCGGGAGGTGCTGTGGCGCTAACTAAACCCGAATCCACCGAAGGGATGGGCGCTGGCGTTGACACAAGGGCTGGTGGGTAAGGGAAGGCGAACGGGCCTAGCCAGATTCCAATAGATGGGGATGAGGGCGGCGTGAGGGCAGCCACACCGGCACGATGCTGGCGGCCGTGCGGCCATGGCGGGCGGAATTCGACAGGCGGTAGGCAGGAAGTGTCCCTGGCGGACCGAGTTGGCGACGATGTTCAGTTGGCCGGATGGCGGGTCAGTGGCAGACGGGCGCCGTCAGGCTGGGAGTGGCAGGGCGCGCAATCGAGCGAGGGCGCGACTGAACCGGTTTTCCCAGGGCCAGCGCTGGGGCAGATGCAAAGTGAGGCGGCGCGCCGAGCGGGTGAGCCGTCCGGCCATAGAGAAGAAGCGTCGTCGCAGGGTCTTGGTGGTTACCAGTTGCTCGCCCAGACCGATGCGCGCGGTCCAGCGTGCCAGGTTATGCGCCATCACCTGCACCGCCAGCCAGGCGGCGTTGGCGGCGAAGCGGCCCGAGGGGAGATGGTTCAACCCCACGCCGTACTTGAGGTCTCGGATGGCATTCTCGATCTCGGCGTGGCGGCGATGGTCGGCCTCCGGTTCCCGGGTCTCCCCCCTGACAGGGGTAGGTATAGGGTTTTTACGGCGGGACATGGCGGGTAATCTCCAGGTTGAGCTTGGGTTGTGGCCAGGGTTCGGGCAGCAGCCAGACGCGGCTCCAGAGACGACCCTTGAGCAGCAAGCGCCTGAGCCAGTCGATGCCGTGGCGTATTACGCTGACGGTGCGCGCCGGACGGCTACGAGGGTCCCGATGATTGGGAGCCAGTGCCTTGGGGGGCGTGCGCAGGTTGCCTGGTGCAATCCTGCGGTCCTGGGCGTCTTCCACCCTGGTGCCATAGGCCAGGGCCAGCAGCGTGGCCACCGACAGCACCAGCCAGTGGCGGGAGACGCGGGCCGGGTCGGTGCGCCGGGTCTTGTCCCATTTCCATCCCAGGCTCTTAATGGCCTTGAAGCCCAGTTCGATCCAGAAGCGGAGGGCGTACCAACTGGGTCCCACCTTATCGGGGGCAAGGTCGGTGAGGATGATCCAGGGTTCCTCCTGCTCGACGTACCAGACCACCAACAGGGTGCAACGGCGTTTTGCCTTGGGGGTGCTGAAGGCGGTGCCGCAGCCGATCCACGCCGTATCGGGGCGGGAGACGAAGTGCTGGGCGGGCAACCGGCGTCCACCATCGGCGCAGAAAGTGATGTTCTTCCGATAGCGCATACCGGGATGCCAGCCCTGAGCCAGGATCTGTTTCCACAGCTTGGGACTGGCGATGCCCCGGTCGCAGAGCACGATCACGGTCATTTCCTCAGGTACCGCTGGGGCCAAGGCTTGCAGCAGTTCCACGGTGGGGTCCATCCAGGAGCCGGGCTGGTCGGCGTGCCGGATGTGCCAGGCCACGGGGATGGCGCAACTGCGGTAGAGAACGCTGATGACGATGGCAGTGGTCTGGTCCCCTTTGAGGGTTGGATCCACCGCAAGGGCCAGGCAGCCGGAACGCCACCAGGCCAGCACCCACCGGATCAATGGAGCGAAGCAGAGAGTTACGTCCAGTTCGGTCTGGCAGGGGCTCGCTCGGTCGCTGCCGTCGTAAAGCCACTCCCGGAGATACTGGCGGAGGTTGTTCCAGGCGCCCCAGGGCGAGAGGGCGGAGGCCACGGCGTTCTGGCAGGCGCTGCCGGCGAGGATGGCCCCGCAGACCCACAGTACCAGGCCGGTCAATTGTGGCTGGGAGAGGTGAGGTAAATGCGTTTCAATGACCTGCTGCATCTGATAGCATTCTCTGGGAAGGCGCATGGAAAACCTCCGGGGTCTGGTCTTGACATAACCAGAATGCCGGATTCCTCTGCGCCTTCCCAAGGCGCTCCCAATACCAATTTCAGCCGTTACATACCCCTGTCAGGGGTCTCCCCCTCCCGGTCGGTGATGCAGCCGTGATAGCGGTAGGCGGCGAAGAGGGCCAACTGGGTACCGGGCGTTGGCTTCACCCGCCGGACGATGAGCCGCACCGGCGCGCGTCGGGCTCAGTCTGGAAGGGGACGTAGGTGGTCTCCGCCACGTCGGCGGCGCCGTCCATCCAGTAGGGAATCGGCGTCCAGGCATCTTCGGGTATGGCCTCGATGATATTCCGCAGGCGGGCGTGCTGGCGGACGGTGATGGAGTAGCGCACATCCATCTTGCGGCAGACGGCGACGATGGCGTGGGTGTAGAAGCCGCTGTCAGCCCGCACCGTGAGTTGTCCCCTGGCCCCGCCGTAGCGTACTCGCCCCACCGTCTCGCGTAGAAAGTGAGCGGCGCCCCGAGCCGTGTTGGCGCGGCCCTTGCGCAGCCGGGCCATCAGCACGTCGCCGGTTCCGGCGGCAATGGCCAGCACGGGTGATAGCCTCGCTGGCCGGTGTAGCCGTGGTCGCGCGCCCCCTCCTTGGCCAGACCGTAGGTCTCGCAGCCGGTGGAGTCCAGGTCGATGGTCAGGGGCCCGTCGCCGGGTCCGGCCCCAGCCGACCAGGCCCGGGCCAGCAGCTCCCGGCTGACCCGATCCAGTTGGCGGACCTGGCCCCACCGGAAACTGCGCAGGAAGGTCCCCAGGGTGGCTGGCGCCTTGACTACGCAGCCGATGGCGCTAGCCGTCCCGCCGGTGCGCAACACGTCGGCGTCGTCGATGCAGTCGCCCCCAGCCAGCGCGGAAGCCACCAGGGTCACAATCTTGTCGCCCGTGTTCGCCCGACCCGGGGCATTGCCCAAGTCGAGGCGCTGCTGTACCAGTTGCGGCAGGCCCAAGTGGCGGGCCAGGGTCGTGGGAAGGATCAGGCCGGCATTGTTGACCAGGCGGTGGTCATCGAAGGCGATGTGGATGCCGTCGGGGGAACTGCGTGGTAGCATCTTGCGTGGTAGCATCTATTGGGCGCTCCTGGTCTGGGGTTGTTTTGCTGTCTCGAAAACCATTATCCCAGATGCACAGGAGCACTTTCTTACCCATTCAACTCGCCGCGACACTCATCTTGTCAGTGGATTGGGGCTTACGGCTGTCGTCCCATATAGGCCATCATCTGATCCTGCCGGCTGGCCCCGTCCGGTAGGGCAATCTCCGGCCCGATAAATCCGGCCCCACGTCCCATATCGGCGAACCCGGACTTGAGCATCGGAAAAGCGAAGTCCACTAACTCCGGTGCGAGGGTGGTTTCCTGGCCGGTGGCTGTGGCCAAATCCCAACAGTGGATGAACTGATCCAGCCACGTGCCCACCAGAAACTGACTCATGGGCATATCTCCGAAGGGCGTGGACGCAATCTTCTCCAATGCGCCGGGTTGGCCGGCAAGTTCCAGAACCCGGTCAACTTCGTCTCGATAGGCTTGAGACAAATTTGAGGCGTCGTGCTCGCCAATGTGGGAACTGTCGGCGGCGGCCAATTGGATGTTGGGTGGGTTGCCGACGAAAGTGCCGGCAGCGAATTCGAGTCCGCCGATCAGGTGGTTGATCAGTCCGTGCACATCCCACTCGGCACAGGGTGTCGGGTCGGAAAGTTGCGATTGCTGAATGCCGGCAACCACCTCTTTGACGTGATTGGTAGCCTTGCCCAGCAGGTCCGCCGGGTTTGGAATAGTTGCTTCTGAAGTCATTTTTGTCCCTCACTGTAGTAAATTCTGAAGGACATTGTATCGACCTGGGGGCAACATCCGTCACTGGCAACTGTCACCAAAAGTCAGAAAACCTGGGGGCAGGGGCGCGTGAACACGTTCCACTCGCCGGACTCGGCATCGTAGCGGGAGTTGACGAAGACGCGCCAGTTGGCTTCGTCCATCTCCGGATAGTCGCTGCGGTAGTAGAAACCAGGCCAGCGAGTCTCCTTCCGGTGCAGCATATGGCGCAAGTGAGCCTCGCCCACCCAGGCGCGGTGGATGAGCTCGTGGCAGCGCAGCAGCTCGTGCCGATTGCGGGCGGCCAGTTTTTGCAGGTCTTCCCGAAACATTCCCATCAGCTCCAACCCGCGCAGCATGGTGGCCTCGTTGGTGGTGAAACCGGCGGAAACTCCGGCCACGTACTCGTCCATCAGCTTTTGCAGGCGGAACAGACCCTGACGGGGCGACAGGTAGTTGGGGTTCACGTCGGGGTTGGTGGATGCGTACTGGTTCTCCTCGAACGTGACCATCGGCGCCCATACCTGTTGCTTGAGTTGCTCGATTTGCCGGTCATCAACATTGGGGGCGTCGCGGTGGTCCAGGGCGTAGGAAACGGCTGACTTGCCGGCCAGTCGCCCTTCGGTGAAGGAACCCGACGAAAACTTGTGCGGACACGCGCCCACGCCGTCGCCAGCGGCGAAAAGTCCGCTGACGGTGGTCATCTTGCTGTAACCCCAGTGGTACTCGTCCGGAGCCACGTCCGCCGGGCCGCTGACCCAGGCGCCAGCCTCGCCGCTGTGGCTGCCCATGATGTAGGGTTCAGCCAGCACGACTTCGGAGGGCCGTTCCTCCGGCGCGATGTTGTGGGCGGCCCAGAGGATGGCCTGGGATATGGTCATATCCAGGAAGTCTTCCCAGGCTTCGCTGATGATTTCCCGTTTGCGCTCGGGGTCTCCCGCCGCCAGCGCTTCGATGGCCTCGGGCGTTTTTAGCAGGATGGGGCCGTTGCCGGCCTGAATCTCGGTCCAGAGCAGGTGGTTGCGCAGCGGCGTGGGAGTGGGGAAGGCCGAACCATAGGGGTCGTATTTCTTGAGTTCCGGCAGCCGGTTGATGAAGTAATTCTCGCCGTGGGCGTTGGTGAGGTCGGCGCGGAACAGTTGCGACCACGCTCCAACCGGGCCGTAGGAATCCTTGAACCGACTGGGCACGAAGCGATGTTCCATCTGGGTCATTTCGCCGCCGATGGGAATGATGAGGCCGTAAACCGAGCCGGTATCGAAGATGGAATACCAGGTGCGGCCCATGCCCTCGCCCACGCTGCGGGGACGGAAGAGCGCCGTGGCCCCGCCGGCTGCGCAGACCACCGTGTTGGCCTTGAAAACGTAGATGACATCTTCGCGCACGCCGAATCCGACGGCGCCAGCAATGCGGTTGGAGTCTTCGGCATCGGTGAACAGGTGGGAGATGAAAACCCGCTCGTAATGGTTGTCCGGCCCAATGGCCTTCTTGGTGGCCTCGGACACTATTGGTTTGTAAGCCTCCCCGTGGATCATCACCTGCCAACGGCCTTCGCGGACGTACTGTTCGTTATCGTCGTACCAGAAGGGCAGGCCCCATTCTTCAAACATGTGCACGCTGCTGTCCACGTGGCGTGCAATGTCGTACACCAGGTCTTCTCGGGAGACACCCATCATGTCGTTGCGGACATACTCCACATAGTCTTCGGGCTGGTTCCAGCCCCAGCGCCCGCCCATGTACATATTGATGGCAGACAACCCCTCGCCAACGGCGCCACTACGGTCGGTGGCCGCCTTGTCCACCATCACGATGCGCAGGTCATCGCCGCCCCAATAGCGGGCTTCGATAGCAGCGCCGCAGCCGGACATTCCGCCGCCAACGATTAGCACATCACATTCAACGATACGGGTAGTGGGTTCAGGCATGGTGGGGAGTCGCTCCTGGGTTGGAATGGATGGGTTAGGGCCGGGCTAAAAGCGGTCAGAATTTGAGCGCTTGGTACCCGTGAGTGGAGGTGATCAGTCCAAGCTTTCCAGCGTGCTGATGAACTCGGCGATGAGTTCCTTGCCGGCGATGATTTTAATCGCGCTGGCAGGATTTCCGTAAAACCTTTGGTGGAAAGCGGACGCAGTCATGTATTGGATCAAGATATCGCGCGGGGCGAATTCCTCGTTGACCAAGCGATCCACTGCTACTTCCAACAGCGCGTGGGCGTGGTGTTGCCAGCCCCGTCGTTCGGCCACGGCCTTGATGGCGTGGGCAGCGGCGCCCCAGACCTTGTTGCTGGCTTCCTCTAGTTCGCCACGGGTCAACTCGTCGTCAACGAGGCTCAGGAAATGCCGGCTACGTTCCCGGTGATAATCGACGGTCGCGCTGACCATTGTCTACTCCGTGGTTTCCGGCAGCATCAAATACTTTGGTTCGCCGAAGAGGGCCTGGGAACGCAGCGCGTCGCGATCGGCCGGCTGGATGCCAGCGTAGGGGTCGATGCTGCCCCACTCGGTGGAACGGGAGGCGAAGCGGAAGTGCTCGGTGCGGCCGTCGCGGAAGGTAATGTCCCACACGATGTCCTGGCCTTCATAGTGCGGCTGAACCTCGGCGCCCAGGGGCACGAAGTCAGCGTAGCCGCGGACGTGGACTGCATTCTCGGGGCACAACTTCACGCAGGCGAAGCACTCGGAGCACATCTCCGGCTCCTGGTTGGTGCCCTTGTTCAGAATTTCATCCAGAACCATCAGGTCGTTGGGACAAATGTATACGCACTGTGGCCCGCCGTGGATTCCAGCGCAGGCGTTGCAGGCGGCCGGGTCAACGTAAGTCGGCAATGGTTTCTCCTCTGATTGAATATGCGGGAGGTGCCGGGTACAGGCTCGGAAACGGTAGAAAAATCTGGCGTGTAGTGTACCATCAAACCAGGCTTCGGGTGAGAGAGTGATGGCCGGCGAGCAGGGCATTTTGGTGACGTTTGGATTGTTGCGGGTTTTCTGCCCGCAGTGATAGGCTGACGCCGGAGGTGGCTAAATGCCGAGCGTGTGCAACGTACCCAGCCGGACTATTTTCACCGGGGACAATCTCGACATCCTGCGGGGGATTAACTCGGAGTGCATTGATCTCATCTATCTTGATCCTCCCTTCAACTCCAACCGCACCTATGCCGCCCCGCTAGACAGCGAAGCCCGGGGCGCGGAGTTTGATGACGTGTGGACGCTGAACGATATGAAGGAGGAATGGATCGATGAGATTGAATACCGCCTACCGGGAGTGTTTCATAGCATCAACGGAGCCAAGCTCTGCCACGGCGAAAGCATGGCCGGGTATCTGACTTTTATGAGCATCCGGCTGTTGGAACTGCACCGGGTACTGAAACGGACGGGCAGCATCTACCTACACTGCGATGACACCGCGTCACACTATTTGCATACCATCATGGACGCCATATTTGGCTGGCAGAACTACCGGGCAGAAATCAGTTGGCAGCGTACTTCAGCCCATAATGATGCTAGGAATTTCGGCAGAGTGCGCGACACCATCTTGTTTTATAGTCGCCAAAGCCAGATAAACGCGGATGCCATACGGGTTCCTCTGGACCCAGATTATGTAGAACAATTTTACCGTTTTGAGGACGAGCGGGGAAAATATCAGCTTGGCGACCTCACCGCACCGCGTTTGGGCACGGGGGAGACCGGTCAATCTTGGCGGGAGTATGACCCAAATCGAAGTGGACGGCAGTGGAATGCGCCCTTGCGGGGCCGTTACGCGGCGTGGATTGATGAAAATATCATCCCCGGATACCGGGGCATTTCGAGTCCGTTGGCACGGCTGGATGCTCTGGACGAAGCAGGATTGATTGCATATCCGGCTGAAGGCAGTATGCCACGTCTGAAACGTTACCTTTCCGAAAATCCCGGCCAAGTTCCTACGAATCAATGGACTGACATTCGTCCGGTAGGGGCACACGCACGTGAACGCACCGGCTGGCGTACCCAAAAGCCCCTGGCGCTGCTGGAACGCATCATCAGTGCATCCTCCAAACCCGGCGACTTGGTGCTTGACCCGTTCTGCGGGTGTGCCACTGCGTGCATTGCCGCTGAAAAGCTGGGCAGACAATGGATTGGCATTGACATATTGCCCCAGGCCGCCGAGGTGCTTAATCAGCGGGCCCGGCGTGAATTACAGATACCTCTGAAAGACGACCACGGCAACGGTTGGGAGGAATGGACGCCTTTCATCATGAGTGAAGCGCCCCGTCGAAACGACCTTACCCTGCTCAGCCCAGCCAACCCACAATCGGATAAGGAACTGCTTTACGTCAGCCAGAATCGCCGGTGCGCCGGCTGCGAGTACGAACTGCCGTTGCACGTATTGACCATTGACCACATCACGCCGCGGTCACGGGGCGGCCAAGACTCGGTGGGAAACCTGCAACTGATGTGCCACAGCTGTAATGCCATCAAGGGCAATCGTGATATGGGATACCTGAAACAACAGTTGCAGATACGAGGGATTCTTATGGTGTAACGGCGGCGTTAGTAGGAACGTCGCCGATGAAGCTTAGGGCGGCGCCGGCAACAAATACTATTAGGTGTAATTGAAAGTATCTCTCGCTGCCGTATGGCATCTCCATATAAGTAAGATTATCCTATTACAGCACACCAATTCCGATTAGTGTGGCTTGATGTTGCCGTCGCCGCAGGGGAGGGGATGGTCGCGGTGGTGTCGCTATCAACAATCACGATTGCTGCGTTGCCGGTTTCGTTGCCGCCCGGTTCGGCGCCGTGATACCATGCAAAAGTTATGGACCAGCATCTCATCCGCAACTTTTGCATCATTGCTCACATTGACCACGGGAAGTCGACCCTGGCCGACCGTATGCTGGAAATTACCGGCACGGTGCGGCCCCAGGAGATGAAGGCCCAGTTCCTGGATCAGATGGACCTGGAGCGCGAGCGGGGCATCACCATCAAGGGCAAGGCGGTGACGATGAAACACCGCGCCCACGATGGCATCGATTATCAGCTCAACCTGATTGACACCCCTGGCCACGTTGACTTTTCCTACGAGGTGTCCCGTGCGCTGGCCGCCTGCGAAGGCGCGCTGCTGGTGGTGGATGCCACCCAGGGCGTGGAGGCGCAAACCATCGCCAACACGCTGCTGGCCTTGCAGTACGACATGGAGATGATTCCGGTCATCAACAAGGTGGACCTGCCGTCCGCTGAACCGGAGCGCGTCGCCGCCGAGCTGGGGCAGATTTTCGGGTTCCGCCGCGAAGAGATGGTGTACGTGTCGGCGAAATCGGGCATTGGCGTGCGTGAACTGCTCGACGGCATCGTTGACCGCGTGCCGGCGCCGAGCGGCGTGGCCGACGACCCGTTCCGCGCCCTCGTGTTCGACTCCACCTACGATTCTTATAAGGGCATCATCGCCTACGTGCGGGTGGCGGACGGCGGTATGTCGAGCCACGACCGCTTGCAGGTCATGTCGTCCGGCAGGTCGGTTGAGGTTATCGAGGTTGGCGTCTTCGCCCCCGAACCGACGCCAACCGATACGCTGGCGGCCGGCCAGGTGGGTTACGTGGCCACCGGTTTCAAGGACGTGAAGGAGTGCGCCGTTGGCGACACGCTGACCAACCAGTCCAACCCAGCCGTGGAGCCGATGCCTGGCTACGTCGAGCTGAAGTCCATGGTGTTTGCCGGTCTGTACCCCTCGGACGGCGAGGACTATACCCGTTTGCGCGCCGCCCTGGACAAACTGAAGCTGAACGACGCCTCGCTAACCCTTGAGCCGGAGAACAGCGGCGCCTTGGGATTTGGCTTTCGGTGCGGCTTTTTGGGTCTGATGCACCTGGAAATTGTGCAGGAGCGCCTGGAACGGGAGTACGACCTTGACCTGATTGTTACTGCGCCGAGCGTGGCCTACGAGGTGCTGCTCACCGATGGCAACGTGCTCCTGGTGGACAATCCGTCCGCCCTGCCGTCGCCAACCACCATTTCCGAAATTCGCGAACCCATCCTGGGATTGACCATCGTTACGCCCAACAAGTTTGTCGGCGCGGTGATGGAGCTGATGCACGCCCGCCGTTCCGAATTCCGTCGTATGGAATACATCCAGGGACTGGGCGACAGCGAGCAGGCGCGGGTGGTGATGGAATACACCATGCCGCTGGGCGAGATGCTGGCCGATTTTTACAACCAGCTGAAATCGCGCACCCAGGGCTACGCCTCGCTGGACTACACGTTTGAAGGCTACCGGGCCGCCCCGCTGGTGCGGGTGGACATTCTGGTGAACCAAACTGCCGTCGAGGCCCTCAGCATCATCAGCCACCGCGACAATGCGGTTGCTCATGGTCGCACTCTGGTAGAAAAACTGCGCTCCGCCATCCCGCGGCAGATGTTCGAGGTGCCCATCCAGGCGTCCATCGGCACGCGCATCGTGGCCCGCGAAACGGTGCGGGCGATGCGCAAGGACGTGCTCGCCAAGTGCTACGGCGGCGACATCACCCGCAAGCGCAAACTGCTGGAAAAGCAGAAGGAAGGCAAGAAGCGCATGAAGCGAGTGGGCCGGGTGGAAGTGCCCCAGGAAGCCTTCCTAAGCCTGCTGAAAATAGGGGACGAGGGGTAGACATTTTAAACATGGATGCACAGGATGAACAGGATATTTGGTGGTTGCAGCCAAATCCTGTATATCCTGTGCATCCATGTTAGTTTCCGATTTGGGAGCAGGTGGAAGTGCCCCAGGAAGCCTTCCTGAGCCTGCTGAAGATAGGGGATGAGGGGTAGACATTTTAAACATGGATGCACAGGATGAACAGGATATTTGGTGGTTGCAGCCAGATCCTGTATATCCTGTTCATCCATGTTAGTTTTCGACTTGGGAGCAGGTGGAAGTGCCCCAGGAAGCCTTCCTGAGCCTGCTGAAGATAGGGGATGAGGGGTAGACATTTTAAACATGGATGCACAGGATGAACAGGATATTTGGTGGTTGCAGCCAGATCCTGTATATCCTGTTCATCCATGTTAGTTTTCGACTTGGGAGCAGGTGGAAGTGCCCCAGGAAGCCTTCCTGAGCCTGCTGAAGATAGGCGACGAGGGGTAGGACATTTTAAACATGGATGCACAGGATGAACAGGATATTTGGTGGTTGCAGCCAGATCCTGTATATCCTGTGCATCCATGTTAGTTTCCGATTTGGGAGCAGGTGGAAGTGCCCCAGGAAGCCTTCCTGAGCCTGCTGAAGATAGGCGACGAGGGGTAGACATTTTAAACATGGATGCACCAGGATGAACAGGATATTTGGTGGTTGCAGCCAAATCCTGTATATCCTGTGCATCCATGTTAGTTTCCGATTTGGGAGCAGGTGGAAGTGCCCTAGGGGGTGTCGTCAAAATGGCGGCAGGGTGGTAAATTACTGGAAATGGGGAGAGTGTGGGAGGTGGGGGTATGACGGCAGCGCACCGGCGCCACGATATGACCGATGACGTTTGGGAGCGGTTGAGGCCGCATTTGCCCGGAGGAGCAGGGAAGAGAGGCCGACCGGCCCAGGACAACCGGCGGTTTATCGACGCCGTGTGCTGGATACTGCGCACCGGCGCGCCTTGGCGCGATTTGCCCCCAGACTACGGAGACTGGAAGAACACCCACCGCCGCTGCTGCCGCTGGCGGGACCGGGGCGTGTGGGCCGGACTGTTGGAGGCAGTGATTGATGACCCTGATTTCGAGTGGCTGATGATAGACGCCAGCTATATCAAGGCCCATCCCCACAGCGCCGGCGCCCAGGGCGGAAATCAGTCCATTGCCCGCACCAAAGGGGGCTGAACAGCAAGCTGCACCGGGCGGTGGACGCCCACGGAATGCCGGTAAGGCTGGCGGTGACCGCGGGTACGGTTGCCGACTGCTCCCAGGCGTTGCCCCTGATTGAGGGCATAGCAGCGGAGTGCCTGCTGGCGGACAAAGCCGATGACACCAATGAAATCATAGCCACCGTCCGGGAATTGGGAATGGACCCGGTGATACCGCCCAAAAGCAACCGGAGAGAAAAACGGGACTATGACCGGGCGCTGTACAAGCTGCGGCACCTGGTGGAGAACGGATTCCTGGAGTTCAAGCAGTGGCGCGGAGTGGCAACCCGGTATGCCAAAAAGACGGCGTCATACTTGGCGGCCTGCCAACTCCGCGCAGTGATGATCTGGAGCAAACTCTTTTGACGACACCCCCTAGGCGGCCTGAACGGCGCCGAGCGCAGTGGCAGCGACCACGTCGACATCCAACTCCCCAGAGGCTTCCACCTCCTTGAGGGCAGCGTCCACGGCATCGCCCGCCAGGCCGGTAATCTCTTCCACACTGCGCTCGGTATTCCCGGCGTGTGTGATGATCATATGGGCCGCGCCTCGAGTGGCATCTGCTACATCGCCGCCCGTGGCAGAAACGCCAGCAATGACCCCGCCAACGGTAGCCTGCATGGCGTCGCCCAAATCACCGCCAGCCTCTTCGACTGCCTCCACGACGCCTTCCACCGCTGAGGTTACCGCGTCGCTACCACGTATGCCTACTGAATCGGCGCCGATGATTGCTCCCTCCACAGCGTCGCGTCCAACTCCAACCACATTGTCGGTCAATCGGCTGGACCCGCGCACGGCTCCGATGACGGCCTCGCGAACCGCCGGCGTGGTAACCGTCACGACCTGCCCCGTTCCTTCGACCACGCCAATGACAGCATCCTTTAAGAATGCTCCGGCCTCGCCGCCCACCTCGTTAACGGCGATGATTGCTCCCTCGGCGGCGTCTCTGGCCAGATTACAGGCCCCACGTCCCATCGCTCGGGTCCCCCTGGCGGCCACTGACGCTGCGGCACGAACCACGTTACCCGTGACATTGCTATTACGGCCTCGGTGGTTGCGTTCCAGCGTTTCCTTGACTTATTCGCTAACCCTCTGGGAGGGATTCCCTGGTCGGCTCATGGCGCACACGCTCGGTGCGCTGCCAACCGTTGTCAACCCGAACTGCTCGCGAAGCGCAACGAACCATACTTTGCCGTTGATTCGGGCGAATATCTAAGGTCTGTGGTCAGCTGCCAACTCGCCCGCAACATTTCCACTCGTTCCGGCCCGTTCCAACGCAACAGCAGATGGTTTTCAACCGCAGTACGGTTGAACATTGCCTCCCGGACGGTCGCACAGCTTGAGAACCTGCAGATGCAAACGGGCGCAAGAAGGCGAAAGGCACGGTTCCAGCTATACAGAGGGCCAGTCCTGTCCGTCAATTTGGATACCGACGTTGCGGCGCTCATCCGGGAGCAACGCAAATTGCGTGGGCCGGGATTGAACCGTTACGTCAGCGAGTCCGCGGCGGCCGAGGCCGGCATCACGATGGTCTCCTTGGGTTCTACGGCCCCAGCGCGGACTGCTGTGACCGATCATCCGTTTTCAGGCGGCAGTTGGTGGCTTCTGTCAATTTCACGCCATAAGAATTGAGAAATCCGGCTCCTGGCAAATGTTATTACTCTGGAAATCGGCTTCTCATCTACTAACGTAGCTCTGCCATATAGTACGAACAATCTGTCGCGTTATACACTATTAGTTGCTCAACGCGGCCGGAAATCAGTTTCGCCGAGGGCACTGGTTTGGAAAGTGTACTCGGCAATGGAGGGTCACAGATGCGCTCGAAAGAGGTTGATTGGGTTGAGTGTCCGGGGCCCTGCCGGGTTTTCGAACGGCGTGGCTCGTTGTGCTCATGTTATTTTCGTTGGTGGTTATATCGGCGTGTGGAGGCGGAAGCGGAGGCAGCGGGGATAGTGGAGGCGGCGGCGGAAAATGGACGGGAGCGGTGACGCTGATTCCTGAAAACGTTCATGAGGTGCGCGTCTGGGACATAGCGGCCATTGTGGCGGGAGACACGCTCATTGATCCCCCTAGAGAACTGGAATTCCTATTAAGGTCCGAAGGGGAAGAGGGTCCAGTATCGCTTGAGGATATCAGCTCGTTCGCAAACGCATCGCTGGACTTCAGCGGAGGATCTAGCGGAGGATCTGAAGAATTGTCTGTAGTCAAGGGCGATTTCGTTTTTGAGTCGATCAGAACACTTTATGAGGCTTGGGGCCTCGCCTCTGATACGTACCGGGGGTACGAGGTTTGGGGGACGGGATTGGGGGACGCGGAGATAGCGTTGTTGGAAGATGAAGGTTCCCTACTCATTGGGGAAGGGAGCGCGGTGAAGACGGTGCTGGATGCGCTGGACCAGGGGTCCGGGTTCCTGCTGGACGACAATGAGCTCCTTCGCGTCGATTACGTCGATTATATTGGTGTGGATGCCGACGAGTATATCGGCATGACACTGAATCGGGCCCATGGTGGATTTTATGCTTTCGTCATGGGAGGAGCGATCACGCACTTTGACGGGTGCTGCTGGTCGTCGGGGTGGTCTGCGTCTATGGACAGCGGGTCCGACGTGCACTTGACCATGATCTTCCCATTGGCGCAAGAAAAAAACGCCAAGTCGCAGAAGGATGAGGTGGAGGCGTTCCTCGAGACAAACTTGTCCGGGGTAGTGCCACTGGATGACGTAAAGGTGGATGGCCTATTCGTGATTGCAACCGCCACGATTGAAGAAAGGGCGTGGGAAGAAGTGGCAGAGCGCTTGCCGTTTTAACAAGGGGGCGTGAAAGCCGACTAAGATGGCTTGTTGAAACAGTAGCAAAAGCCCACGGAACCTTCACCAAACAGGTTCCGTTATAACGGTAAAGGATCTGGAAACTCTCTTGCTGCAGCCAATTTCGGCGCTATACGGCTTGGACAACGTTAGGCTCTGACTTTCCCCACGCCGGCCTTGATGACGAAACCCCACTTCCAAACCAAGCCTTTCCCGCCGAATTTCCAGGGAGGGATTTCGGATGTTGGAGATTCAGAAATCTCGTCCTGGCGGTGCCGGACGCTGATTTGTACCTGCGTAACCCGGGCGACTGGCCCAAGACGCGTTCATCTTGGGCTTGTCGGTGGCGGTGCTGAACGCCGTATTGGGGAAGAGCGCGCGACAGACCTAACCTTGGCTGACGTCGTCTCCAGAGTCCACTCGGAAACCGATGCCCAGCTTGACCTGGTACCAGTTGGCGCTATCACCGTCAATGGTGCCGCGGATTTCCCGCACTTCGAACCAGTCGAGGTTGCGGATGGTCTGGGCGGCTCGGGCAATGGCGCCGTCAATGGCCTGTTGTACGCCCTCGCTGGAAGATCCTACCAGCTCGACTACCTTGTAAGTGCTGCCAGTTGTCATGTTTCGCTCCGTTGGCTTCTGCGGACCGTAGATATAGTTCTCTTAGCCGCAGCGCGCCCGTATAATATGCATCGCGCCCCAATAGCGCAATAGGCATCAGAGCCTGCTCGCATCACAACTTACGCCTGCCGGCGTTTCCCCGGTACACTAAACCCTGACAGTTTGATCGGATAACTACGTAGTAATGGCTCGACTGTGGTTGCTTGTTGGCTCCGATACGCCGTCGACCGAGTGGTCATCAAATACGCTTGGAACCTCAATGCTGTACCTGAAGAATGCGTGGCGCTGGCGGAAACGCCAGACGCTCGTAATATTGGGTGCCAGTTGGGAGTAGCAGTTTCGCTTGAAAAGCCTGACTTGCCGTCGGTCGGCCCTACGGTACCCACGCTGACACCAACGATGAGCCCGTCAGATTTCCCGTACTCAAACGGTGCGACCGCGGAAGCTGCCGGGAAAGTCCGTGCCCGTGGAAGCAAAGGATCTGGGCGCGGCCTCCGAAGATCAATTGAGTCAGCTAAATCAGCGTAATTTAACTATCCGAATCGAGAGCAGTAACCCATGAAACGCAGCGAAGCACGAATCCTGACTACCCACACTGGCAGCCTGCCCCGGCCCGAAGGGCTGGTGGCGATGCTGGGTGCGGTGTCGCGGGGCGAGCCGGTGGATGAGGCGGACTTGGACGCCGTGGCCCGAGAGGCTACTGCCGGGGTTTTCTCGGCGCAGGTGGCGGCCGGGGTCGACGTCATCAACAACGGAGAGCAATCACGCATCAGCTTTTCGACGTATGTTACCCAGCGGATGTCCGGCTTCGGCGGCGCCTGGACCCGGCGCGGCCACCGGGACCAGAACGAATTCCCCTCGCTGGCGCGTCCTCGCGTGGTGCAGTTGATGCGCGACGTCCCTACCTGCGTTGGCCCACTGGCGTACGAGCGGCTGGATCTGGTCGAGCGGGAATGCCGGCAGTTGCTTGACGTCGTCGATGCTGCCGAAGGCGAACCGCAAGAACTGTTCATGACCGCCGCGTCGCCCGGCATCGTCGCCCTGACCCTGGGCAACCGCTACTACGACAGCCACGAAGATTACGTATTTGCTTTAGCCGAGGAACTGAGGAAGGAATACGAGATAATCGTCTCGCACGGCCTGACGCTGCAGCTGGACTGCCCCGACTTGGCCATGGAGCGGCACGTGTCGTATCAGGACGAACCGCTGTCGGCTTTTCAGGACCTGGTGGACCTGCATATCCGGGCCATCAACCACGCCTTGACCAACATCCCTCGCGACCGGGTTCGTCTGCACGTCTGCTGGGGCAACAGCGAAGGCCCGCACCACTACGATGTGCCGCTGGAGGACATCCTCGACATCCTCTATGAGGCCAACGTCGGAGCGCTGGTGATGGAAATGGCTAACCCGCGCCACGCCCACGAGCATCGCGCATACCGCGACCGGCCGCTTCCCGAGGGGATGCTGTTGATCGCCGGGGTCATAGACACCAAGACCAACTACGTGGAACATCCCCGATTGGTGGCTGACCGGTTGCATCAGGCCGTGGCCGCCGCCGGAGGAGATCCCACGCGCGTGCTGGCCGGCACCGACTGCGGCTTCGACACCTCGGCAGGCTCCAACCGAGTGGACGAGGGCATAGTCTGGTTGAAGCTGCGGGCCATGCGAGATGGCGCAGATATAGCCAGCCGGGAGCTGTTCTAACCAACCCAGGGCCCTATGCTGATTTCCCCTACACTAACCATCAGGTAAGCGCATCGTCTCGACTCCAAAGTACGCCGTAGAGTCTTTACCGCCCGAACTTTGACTACAGGGTCAGTTGGCAACTCCAGCAGATCTGAAGGCACCCTGCCGTCCAGAAAGATCAGGTATTCCGCATCCATGTCCAACGTATCGGCCAGTTGCTGGATCGCCTGACCATCGGGTTGGCGTTCACGTTGCCTCACCAGGGAATGCTACCGAAACGTTAGCACTTGGGATCCGTACCGACCAGCGCCAATGCCGGCACCCCTTGTAGTTCCGGGGCGTGCTCGTCGTCAGCGCCGGCGCGCTGAAAATCAGCAGTCAGGGGCCGCCGATGCAGACGGCCTGGCAGAGCGGTGATACTCGATTGGATTGGAAAGGTGTTGGCCAACACCTGGGAACCCCTGGCGTACGCCCTTCATCGCGTCTGCAGGCGACATTCGTCGCACTGTTGGCCACCGGTAGCCGGCGGATCCAAACTTGGCGGAGCCACGCCCTCCGGAGTGCCGCGAAGACTTACGCCGCGCTGGCGGATGAAACCAGCAAAAATGGCTGCATTTGGCCCTACCGCAATAAATAGAGGTTTTCTCCGGTTTGGTGGTCGCCGGAGGGCCTGGGACGGCCCCGTACGTTTGCGGGAGGCCGTTAGCCGTTGGAGGCAACCAACTGCGCAGGAGCCCGGCCTGCGTAATGGTGGCGGCCTGTTCTGAGCGGTTCGTCCACCTGAGTCAGACCGATTCGAGTGGCGCACCGTGGGCTCTCCGGCTGCAAATGAAGTGGAAGTCGGTATACGTAGCAGGGTGTTAAAAACGGGGTTAGCGACGGGGTTGATGGTACGATGCTGAATACCATCCACGGGGAGGTTGTCCAAGAGAGGCAGCACGGCGCGGCAGGTTGAGATAATGGCGGCGGTTACGCCTCACGCCCTGATCCCACAGCGCCATCCTATCCGGTGCATCAAACCCATGGTGGATCGGGCCCTGGGCCAGCTTTCTCCGACCTTTGACCAGATGTATGCCCAAAACGGCCGGGCGTCCATACCGCCGGCGCACCTGCTGAAGGCCTGCCTGCTGATGGCGCTGTACTCGGTGCGCAGCGAGCGCCAGTTCTGCGAAAAGCTGGAATACGACCTGCTGTTCAAGTGGTTCCTGGATTTGAACATGATGGACCACAGTTTCGACCATTCGGTATTTGCGAAGAACCGAAGTCGATTGCTGGAAGCGGAAGTATCTGGAGAGTTTCTGCTGGCCATCGTGGAGCAGGCAAGGCGCAGGGTTTGCTGTCGGTGAAGCGTTTCAGCGTGGACGGGACACTGCTTCGGCCACTGGGATAGATGAAGCCTGGGCATCGCTGAAGAGTTACCCGGCCCGGTACACAGACCTGCCGCCAGGAGACGGCTCAGGCCACGGTGGCTGGCTCACCACTCCCAACGATCGCTACCGGGTCAGTCAGCGGGTTAGGGCGGATTGTAGAGGTTATCAGCTGGGTGAAGACGGTGGCCGGCGGACGGAAACTGCGGGATTGCCCGCAACCGCCTGTGGACGGAAATGACCATTGCAGGCTACAACCTGGTGCGACTGTCCAAACTGACGGCGGCGGTGGCGTGACCGCAGCATTGGTTTGTCCTGATACCGGCTCACCGCGCTGGAAAGATCCCCAATCGACCTGAGTCCATCGTCAACCAGACCTCGGACCCCGAATCGCAGCCGCCAGCGTGTGATGTTACGACGTCCGCAAGCCACACACCGCCATTCAACCACCCAATGTCAACATCCTGCGAGGCGCTACCCAGAGACACCTCTTGGTACGTTGCATTCAGCGTTGCCTGTTTAACATTTTCAGTAGAGAGGATGGGCTGTAACCCAGCGGATACCTCGCCGGCATTTGAACCTGAGGCCACCCGGTTGGTATGGTATCTATATTCATGGCTGCCCCTCTAATGTTCAACCCAGTGAGTTAATCCTAGGGGGTGTCGTCAAAATGGTGATAGGGTGGTAAATTACTGGAAATGGGGAGAGTGTGGAAGGTGGGGGTATGACGGCAGCGCACCGGCGCCACGATATGACCGATGACGTTTGGGAGCGGTTGAGGCCGCATTTGCCCGGAGGAGCAGGGAAGAGAGGCCGACCGGCCCAGGACAACCGGCGGTTTATCGACGCCGTGTGCTGGATACTGCGCACCGGGGCGCCTTGGCGCGATTTGCCCCCAGACTACGGAGACTGGAAGAACACCCACCGCCGCTGCTGCCGCTGGCGGGACCGGGGCGTGTGGGCCGGACTGTTGGAGGCAGTGATTGATGACCCTGATTTCGAGTGGCCGATGATAGACGCCAGCTATATCAAGGCCCATCCCCACAGCGCCGGCGCCCAGGGCGGAAATCAGTCCATTGCCCGCACCAAAGGGGGCTGAACAGCAAGCTGCACCGGGCGGTGGACGCCCACGGAATGCCGGTAAGGCTGGCGGTGACCGAGGGTACGGTTGCCGACTGCTCCCAGGCGTTGCCCCTGATTGAGGGCATAGCAGCGGAGTGCCTGCTGGCGGACAAAGCCGATGACACCAATGAAATCATAGCCACCGTCCGGGAATTGGGAATGGACCCGGTGATACCGCCCAAAAGCAACCGGAGAGAAAAACGGGACTATGACCGGGCGCTGTACCAGCTGCGGCGCCTGGTGGAGAACGGATTCCTGGAATTCAAGCAAGTGGCGCGGAGTGGCAACCCGGTATGCCAAAAAGACGGCGTCATACTTGGCGGCCTGCCAACTCCGCGCAGTGATGATCTGGAGCAAACTCTTTTGACGACACACCCTAGCTAATAATCCGGCAGCCCTGAGAGCAATGATGTAGTTGCCGGGAGACTTGTCCCAGCGGATCAGAATGCGCCGGAAAGGGTTCATCCAGCTGTGCGTGCGTTCCACCACCCATCGCCGGGCTTTGAAGCCGGCCGCTTTCTTGAGGGCCTGAGCCATTTCCCCACGGCTGCGGAGGTGGGCCGTGAAACCGAATTCCTCCGGGGTTCGGCGCACCTCGTCGTCGTCATAGCCCTGGTCCAGGCACAGACCCTGGGGATGCTTCGGACTGGGGGCCGGGCGCGGCACCGGGAGGCTGTCCAACTTAGCCCGCGCCAGTTTCAGGTCGTGACGGTTGGCCCCGTCCACCGCCAGCCCCACCGGAATGCCCTGGGCTTCGGCCAACAGGCGGCGTTTGACCCCGCTCTTGCCCCGGTCCGTGGGGTTGGGGCCAGTTTTTTCCCCCGCCCAGGGGGGATTTGGTCATCGCCCCGTCCCGGCTCAGCCAACTGCAGTCCAGACCCTGCAACTCATCGTAACGTTCCAGACCCACCCGCCACAACTCCCGGAACACCCCAGCGGCGGCCCACTCCTGGAAGCGCAGGTGGGCGGTGGCGCCGGAGCAGATCCCCGTGGCGTCCAGGGCCTTCCACGGGCAGCCGGTGCGCAGCACAGAGCAGATGCCGTTGGCGCAAGTCCGGGAGCCTTGGGCGGCCTCCGCCCCGGGGATGGGTGTTCCCCGCTGGGGAAGCAACGGGGCCAGCGCTTCCCACAGTTCATCGGATACTTGGAAGGAGCCGCTGGGCCGGTGCGCTTCGGTCTAGGCTACACGTCCGCCACTTCGGCGAAAGCCAAAGTCCAAAGACCTCGACGTGAAAGAATCGGGGAGAATACTGACGATTTCAGGCATTGGATTCCTGCTTTCGCAGGAATGACCCGGTCAACCGGAACCCAAAGGTCCTGGTCTGGGCGCGCCAGCGTCTTGACCAGGACCTTTCCTCACTCCCCTTTCCCGCTACCTGGCTGATACCGCCTTCGCCATTGTCGCCAACGCGACGTTCGATGCACTGTACGCAGTGACCCGGTATTCGTAGTCAGCTCCAACGGGGGGGGTAGTCGAAGTAGTACTTGCCCTTAGCTTCCGAGCGTACAACTAACAGTGGCGCTCCATCCCGCAGAAGCTCGTAATATTTCGCCCCGTCCACACGATCCCAGAGCAGCGTTACTCGCCCCCGGGCATAGAAGATCATTCCTGACATTTCCGGGAGGTCCGGCCCAGCGGCTTGCTCGGCCACGTCGGTAACGCCGACGTTCACCGCGATGCTGGCCGTCAGCCCGCCCCCGTCGGTGGCCGTTACGGTCACCGCGTAGGAACTCTGGCCCTCGTAGTCCAGCGCGCCTTTGGTCTGCAACTGGCCGGTGGCGGAGTTTATGGCGAAGTGGCCGTCGTCCGCCGTCGTACCCAGAGCGTAGGTCAGCGTATCCCCATCATCAGGGTCGGCAGCTACTACCGGGGCGCCGATGTCCGCGCCGGTGGCGGTGTTCTCCGCCACGCTGAGGGTTGCGCTGTCATCCGCGTAGGCCGGGGCCTCGTTGACGTTGGTTACGCTGATGGCCACCGCGATGCTGGCCGACCGGCCGCCGCCGTCGGTGGCGGTTACCGTCACCGCGTAAGAACTCTGGACCTCGTAGTCCAGCGGGCCGTTGGTCTGCAACTGGCCGGTGGCGGCAGCGATGGCGAAGTGGCCTTGGTCCGCGCCACCCAAAGCGTAGGTCAGCGTATCCCCATCATCAGGGTCGGCAGCCACCACCGGGGCGCCGATGTCCGTGCCGGCGGAGGTGTTCTCCGCCACGCTGACCAACGCGGTGGTGGTGGTGTAGGCCGGGGCCTGGTTCACCGGGGCCTGCCGTTCCGCTTTGGCTGCGTCAGGGTCGGCGGCGGCCGGCAGCGTTATGCTGACCCCTTCCGTCCATTCCCCCAGCGCCTGGCCGCTTCCGGCGAAGGTCCGCACCGAGTACCAGTAGGTCTGCCCGGCCGTCAGCGCATGGCTTTCGTCGCGATACCTGATTTCTCCGTCGCCGTTGGCGTCGACAACGCGGCTGGCGATGACTGTGTACTCGCTGTCCGCCAGGTCCAGCCGGCAGCGCACCTGGTAGAAGGTGTCTTCGCCCGCCGTTCCGGGAGCGTCCCAAACGACGCGTACCGTGGCGCCATTGGCGCGCAGATTGAGCCGCACGTTGCCCGGCGGCTTGCTCGGCCACGTCGGTAACGCCGACGGCCACCGCGATGCTGGCCGACCGGCCGCCGCCGTCGGTGGCCGTTACGGTCACCGAGTAGGAACTCCGGCCCTCGTAGTCCAGCGCGCCCTGGGTCTGCAACTGGCCGGTGGCCGAATCGATGGCGAAGTGGTCCTGGTCGGTTCCGCCCAGAGCGTAGGTCAGCGTGTCTCCGGCGTCCGGGTCGGCGGCGGTCAGCGGGTTGGCGATGTCCGCGCCGGTGGCGGTGTTTTCCGCTACGCTCAGCGTTGCGCTGTCATCAGCGTAGGCCGGGGCTTCGTTGATGTTGGTTACGCTGACGGCCACGGCGATGCTGGCCGACAGGCCGCCCCCGTCGGTAGCGGTTACGGTCACTGAGTAGGAAGCCTTACCCTCGTAGTCCAGAGCGCCCTGGGACTGCAACTGGCCGGTGGCGGAATCTATGGCGAAGTGGTCGTCGTCCGCCGTCGTACCCAGAGTGTAGGTCAGGCTGTCGCCATCCGGGTCGGTGGCTGTTACCGGGGCGCCGATGTCCGTCCCTGCGGCGGTGTTCTCGGCCACGCTGAGCGTTGCGATGGCGTTGGCATAGGCCGGGGCCTCGTTGGCCGGGGCCGGCGTCGCGCCGGTTGTGGTCGCAACGGCAGAGGCAGACCAGGGGCCCCAACCCTCTGCATTGCTGGCGCGCACCCGCACCGCGTAGGAAGTCCCCTTCGTTACCGTTTGCCCACTCCGGTTCACCAGATTGTAGCCGGTTGCAGTCCCGGTGGGCGTGGGCTTCACGTCGGCGTAAGCGGAGTCTTCCGCCCCAGCCAGCTTGTATTGGATGCCGTAGCCGGTAATGGCCGAAGAACCCGCCGCCGGCGCCGTCCACGTAATCCTGAAGCGCGTTTCCTCCACGTTGATAATCTGCGGCGTGGCCGGTTGGCCCGGCGGTGTGTCCGCCACGTCGGTAACGCCGACGTTCACCGCGATGCTGGCCGACCGGCCGCCGCCGTCGGTGGCCGTTACGGTCACCGAGTAGGAGCTCTTACCCTCGTAGTCCAGCGTGCCCTGGGTCTGCAACTGGCCGCTGGCGGAATCTATGGCGAAGTGACCGTCGTCCGCCGTCGTACCCATAGTGTAGGTAAGCGTATCCCCATCATCAGGGTCGGCAGCCACTACCGGGCTGCCGATGTCCGCGCCGGTGGCGGTGTTCTCGGCCACGCTCAGGCTTGCGCTGGCGTTGGCGTAGGCCGGGGCCTCGTTCACGTCGGTAACCGTGACGGTCACCGCGATGCTGGCCGTCAGGCCGTCGCCGTCGCTGGCGGTCACCGTCACCGCGTAGGAACCCTTACCCTCGTAGTCTAGGGCGCCTTGGGTCTGCAACTGGCCGCTGGCGGAATCTATGGAGAAGTGGTCTTTGTCATCACCGCCCAGAGTGTAGGTCAGCGTGTCTCCGGCGTCCGGGTCGGCGGCGGCCAGCGGGCTTCCGATGTCCGTGCCGGCAACGGTGTTCTCGGCCACGCTGACCGTAATAGCCGCATCCGCATAGGCCGGGGCCTGGTTCACCGGGCCCTGCCGTTCCTCTTTGGCTGCGACAGGGTCGGCGGCGGCCGGCAGCGTTATGCTGACCCCTTCCGTCCATTCCCCCAGCGCCTCGCCGCTGCCGGCGAAGGCCCGCACCGAGTACCAGTAGGTCTGCCCCGCCTCCAGCTCAGAGCTTTCGGTGCGATACCTGACTTCGCCGTCGCCGTTGGCGTCGACCACCCGGCTGGCGATGACGGCGTAGTCGCTATCTGCGAGGTCCGGCCAGCGGCGCACCTGGTAGTAGGTTTCTGCACCCGCTTCTTGGGGAGCGTCCCAGATGGCCCGCACCCCGCGGCCGTTGGAACGGAGGTTGAGCCGCACGTTCCCCGGCTGCCCTTCCGAGATGTCGGTTACGTTGACGGTAACGCCGATGCTGGCCGCCAGCCCGTCGCCGTCGGTGGCGGTTACCGTCACCGCGTAGGAACTCTGGCCCTCGTAGTCCAGGGCGCCTTTGGTTTTCAGCTGGCCGCTGGCGGAGTCTATGGAGAAGTGCTCTTTGTCATCACCGCCCAGGGCATAGGTCAGCGTATCCCCGGCGTCCGGGTCGGCGGCCACCACCGGGTCGCCGATGTCCGTTCCGACAGCGGTGTTCTCCGCCACGTTGACCGTGATAGCCGCATCCACATAGGCCGGGGCCTCGTTCACGTCGTTTACGTTAATAGTTACGGCGATGCTGGCCGTCAGCCCACCGCCGTCGGTGGCGGTTACGGACAGGCTGTAAGAACTCTTGCCTTCGTAGTCCAGGGCCTCTTTGGTCTGCAACTCGCTGGTGGCAGAATCGATGGTGAAGTGGGCCTGGTCCGTTCCGCCCAGGCTGTAGGTCACGGTGTCCCCGGCGTCCGGGTCGGTGGCCTCAGCCGGGCTGATGATGTTGGCGCCGGCGGCGGTGTTCTCGGACACGATGACCCACGCGCTGGCGGCGGGGTAGGCCGGGGCCTCGTTCACGTCGGTTACTTCGATAGTCACGGAGATGCTGGCCGTCAGGCCGTCGCCGTCGGTGGCCGTCACGGTCACCGCGTAGGAACTCTGGCCCTCGTAGTCCAGGGCGCCTTTGGTCTGCAACTGGCCGCTGCTAGCGTCGATGGCGAAGTGGCCGTCGTCCGCCGTCGTACCCAGCGTGTAGGCGAGGGTGTCGCCAGCGTCCGGGTCGGCGGCCGCAACCGGGTTGCCGATGTTGGTGTTGGCGGCGGTGTTCTCCGCTACGCTGACCGTTGCCGCACTGCCGGCGTAGGCCGGGGCCTCGTTCACGTTGGTTACGTTGATGGTCACCGGGATGCTGTCCGACAGGCCGTCGCCGTCGGTGGCCGTCACGGTCACCGCGTAGGAACTCTGGCCCTCGTAGTCCAGGGCGCCTTTGGTCTGCAACTGGCCGCTGCTAGCGTCGATGGCGAAGTGGCCGTCGTCCGCCGTCGTACCCAGCGTGTAGGTGAGGGTGTCGCCAGCGTCCGGGTCGGTGGCGGTCAGCGGGCTGCCGATGTTGGTGTTGGCGGCGGTGTTCTCGGCCACGCTGACCGTTGCAGTGGCGGCGGCGTAGGACGGGGCCTGGTTGGACACGCCGGCGGTGGTAGCAACGGCCGGGGCAGACCAGGGGCCCCAACCCTCTGCGTTACTGGCGCGCACCCGCACCGCGTAGGAAGTTCCCTCCGCTACGCTCTGCCCACTCCGGTTCACCACATTGTATCCGGTGACGGTCCCGGTGGGCGTGGGCTGCACGTCGGCGTAAGCGGAGTCTGCCGCCCCGTCCAACTTATATTGGATGCCGTAGCCGGTAATTGGGGAAGAACCGGCCGCCGGCGCCGTCCAGGTGACCCGGAAGGAGGTTTGCTGCACGTTGATGATTTCCAGCGCCGCCGGTTGGTCCGGCGGCGTGTCCGCCACATCCGTAACCGTGATGGTTACCGCGATGCTGGCCGTCAGCCCGCCGTCGTCGGTGGCGGTTACCGTCACCGCGTAGGAACTCTGGCCCTCGTAGTCCAGGGCCCCTTTGGTCTGCAACTGGCCGCTGTTAGCGTCGATGGCGAAGTGGCCGTCGTCCGTCGTCGTACCCAGCGTGTAGGTGAGGGTGTCGCCAGCGTCCGGGTCGGCGGCGGTCAGCGGGCTGCCGATGTTGGTGTTGGCGGCGGTGTTCTCCGCTACGCTGACCGTTGCCGCACTGCCGGCGTAGGCCGGGGCCTCGTTCACGTCCCTCACGTTGATGTCCACCGGGATGCTGCCGAACAGTCTGCCGTCGCTAGCCATTACCACAACCCGGTAGGTGCGCTTGCTTTCGTAGTCCAGCGCGCCCTTGGTCCGCAACTGCCCGCTGGCGGCGTCGATGGCGAAATGACCGGCGTCGGCCCCGATCAGACTGTAAGTCAGGGTATCGCCTTCCGGATCTTCGGTCGTCACCGGCTTGCCGATGGCCGTTCCCGCCGCCGTATTCTCCACCACGCTCCGGTGCTCCGACACGGTCCGGCTTGCGTTGCTCGCAGCGTTGATCGGGGCCAGGTTCGCGTCTCTGGGCCTACGCATAAAGACCGTCGGCTCGCCATAACTTCCGCCTGCGACCGCCTCTGGATTAAGGTGTTCGATCAGAATCGACGCGCCCAATTTGCTGCGCCAGAGTCCGCTGGGTGTTTGTATTGATCCGTGTGCCCATCTGTCTGTTTTAGCTACGTATAACGCGACCTTTTAGGTATCCCGGTTCGAGGCTGCTGTCATCGGATCGCTCATACCCGAGTGCGCTGAATAACCCCGTCAGGGCCTCAATGCCGTGCGAGTAGGGGACGTGCGCCGGCCAGAAATATTTCCAGTCATACCACCTGGTGGTGTCGCCGGCAGCGTATGAGATGCAGTTGTACCGTGCTGTGCTTGACCCTATCGTTTCGTAGCTGATCAGATTTGGGAACGACGAGTCGCCGCCTCTTCCATAGGGGGTAACCAGGGTTGCCAGTTGCTTCGTTTCCCCCGCGCCGCCAAAGGCGTTAATCGCCCACACCTGGATCGTGTATTCCTCCCAATTGACCAGCCCGGTTATGGTGTGAGGCGAAGTTACGGCCATTCCTTCCGCGTTGGGCAGATAGGGGTTTCCATCGGTGGTGGGCCCACTTCGCTTGTAACGCAGGCGGTATTCCGTAACCGGGCTGCCGCCGTCATCAGCCGGCGGCACCCAGCCGACTGTGGCATGCTTGTCGCCAAAAATGGCCCTGAAGTTCTGCGGCTCGCCGGGAGCCGAAACCTGCTGGGGAGTATCAGCCCCCGACTGGGCGGACACGGCGGAGGCCCCGACCAGGCCGGATATGGTGAGCGCAACCAGCAGCAGTATCAGCAGGCCCGCGGGTCGGCGGACGGCTAATCCAATGGCCGCGCCGATTAGACGCACTTTGTCACTATCGAAAGATCGAGTACGATGAAGTGACATGACAAACTCAAGTGTGCCGGTATCTTCGGTGGGTAATGCCGCAACATACCAACCTTTGACGCTAGTTCAAGCAGGGCACAGTGTACACCAGAAACCCCACTTTGGGGCCAGCGTCAGCAGCAGGATCCAGGACGATTGCATTTCAGATTAGTCTAATCCCCAATCCACCGAAGCGATGGTCGCTGTCGTTGACACAAGGGATGATGGGTAAGCGATATCCCAAGCGGACGGTTCTGCCGGCTGGTGCGTTTTCAACGGTAGCGCGGTTACGTCGGCAATTGCACGTTTGCCCGTGGCGGCAGCCAAAGAGATATTCGGCGACCCGCCAGCCATTCTGGGGTCCGGATCCGCCCGGCCCGAAGGTACTGCCACTATTGCCGACGGCGGCTACATCATCAACGGACGCTGGAACTACTTGAGCGGCATCGACCACTCCACGGCGTTGTTCCTCAACTGCCGGCTTATGGATGCCAACGGCCCGGCCCTGAATGATGACGGCAGCCCGATGACTCGCGTGGCGGTAGTCCCCCTATCTGCGGGCGAGGTCATCAACACCTGGACTACGCTGGGAATGCGTGGAACGGCCAGCAACGATTGCGCATTCTCCAGTGTTTTCGTGCCAACTCGGCATACCTATACCCGGGGCGACGCGTCGTATCACAAGGGGGCGCTATACGATCCGCCGCAGACGGCGATACTAATTAGTTGGACGCTGACGGCAGCCAACGCTCTCGGCATGGCCCGTGGCGCGATGAACGCCTTTACCGATTTAGCCACGGGTTCTGGCACTACCGATTCCAGGATGCTGTTGCGAGACCGCACATACGTCCAGATCGCCGTGGGTGAATGCGAGGCGATGCTGGACGGCGCGCGCACTTACGTGCTGGACGCGGTGGGGAAGATGTGGCGCGCCCAGATCGACGGGCAGCCGGATTTGGCGGACACAGCGGTGCGGGCCAGGCTGGCAATCACTCGCGCAATCCGGCAGTCGGTGACAGTCGTGGATCAACTGTTTAACGTCGCCGGCACCAACGCTATCCACCGGTCGGTAGGGCTGGAACGGTTTTTCCGAGACCTGCACGTGAGTGGGCAGCACATCTCCGGCCTGCCGTCCAACTACGAATACGGCGGTCAGACGCTGATGGGGGCGACCGTACCGGCGTCTCTGTACACGTGAGGCCCGTTGATCTGTACCCGCGCCCAAAGGTGGGGAGGGGATTGTTTACTCGGGGAATCTACGCCGATACACTCCGGGCGAGCCCGATTCGTGGACCATGTGGGGCCGCACTTCGTTGGTCCAAACGGGGGTGACGGCGGTGCGCCAGTTTTCCCAGCCCTCGCTTTCGGCCACCGCCAACGACTCCATCTCGTGGACCGTGGCGTACTTGGGCTCGCCCATGACCGCCTGAAAACGGCGGGCGCGTATGTAGCCCGGAATGTCCAGACACAAGGGCAGCCGCTCGTTGTTGTAGGCTTCGTTCCAGCGATCTTCCAGGTGGTCGGGCACCGACATGCGCCCCACCAGAATTACCGGCGACATTTCCGCCCCGCCCGTATCCTCCGATAATTCCGCCGGATGGACGCGACGGTACAGGTTGCGCACGTACTCGGTCCCGATGACGCTGGGCGACATGCGCCGCGACCATTCGGTGGGCTCGTTAAGCCACTTCTGCCATTCCTCTGAGTACCAGGCCTCGTGAGAATCGAGCTCGTAGCATGCCAGATACCTGGGGCCGCCCTGCACCGCCTCGTAACGCGCCGCGTCCAGCACGCCCGGTATGGACAACCGCTCCGGGATGTGCTCCTCGTTGTACCAGCGGTTATACTCCTCGTCGTGCTCCGGCGCCACGTCGCTGAACACCAGCAGCAGTCCGTCGCCCTTCCTCTTCGCCGTCATGGATCACTCCTTGGTTGGGTGAGAGTTCGTTGCCCGGCCCGTTACGGCACCAGCATGGCGCGGGTGATTTCCGTTTGGCGCTGGCTCCACTCCGCCGCCTCGAATGCCTCGTTAACATCGGCCAGCGGGAAGGTGTGGGACACCAGCTTGTCGAAGGGCAGCTTGTCCTGGTTGCGAACCAGGAAGTCCAGCAGTTCGGGCAACAGCGACGGGCGATACATCAGGCTGCCGACGATGTTCTTGCCCTGCAGGAGCTTGGATGGGTCGATTGACACTTCCTGGCCGCGCACAATGTCGCCAATCTCGACGAAGGTGCCGCCGTTGGACAGCATATCGATACCCTCTTTCAGCAGGTCGGCGCGGCCCACCAGTTCCATCACCACGTCGGCGCCGCGACCGCGGGTTAGCTCGCGAACCCGTCGCACTCGGGTTTCCGGCGTGTTGAATTCCTCAATGTTGATGGTGTCGTCGGCGCCGAACTCTTCGGCCAGCGCCAGGCGGTTCTCCAGTCGATCCAGCACGATGACGCGATCCGCGCCGCGCTCCTTGGCCATGGCGGTCGCGTGCAGTCCGAGGCCGCCCGCGCCCATGATGACCACCGACTGACCATGGCTCATGTTGGCGCGTTCCAGTCCGGTGGTTACCGTGCCCATCGCGCAGTTCACCGGGCCCAGGATGTTGTCGGGCAGTTCGTCCGGCACGCGGAAGAAGGGGTGGCGCGGCGGAAGGTAGAGAAAGTCGCCGTAGGTTCCCGTGAAATAGGGCCAGTTGCCGGCGGCGGGATACTGGCGGTTGGCGCACCAGTTGGTGTTGCCGCGCAGGCACATATGGCAGCGGTAACAGGGGAACACCGCGGCGTAGATAACGCGGTCGCCTTCCTTGACATCGGCGCCGTAGTAGTCGGCGGCAACGCCGTCGCCGAGGTGTTCGATGACGCCGGTGCCCTCGTGTCCCATGACACGCCCGGTCTCTGGCAGGGGAGAGTGTTCCTGGGTCTGGTCGCCGCGCCAGGTGTGCAGGTCGGAACCACAGATGCCGGCTTGCGTCATCCGCAGCAGCACTGCGCCGGGTTCGGGCTCGGGGACATCGTACTCCTGGATTTCAAAGGGTTTGCCGTACTCCTTGACGACTACAATGCGTCCTTTCATCGCCGTTCCCTCCTTTGATTTGCGCGTGTTGGAGTCTATTCGTGGATGGTCGGTATCGTAGCACACCGTCGGCTCATAGGTAAGGCGGTGGGGGCGGGACGGGTTTTACATAGCTATACAGGATGGACAGGATTGGGATGGTAAGGTCGTCCAATCGCTGCGCTGCTCGCGATGACAGCGGCGGGATTTGGTGCTATGCTACCATCTGGAGCGTTGATACTGATTATGAAGATTGCTGTCGGTTCGGACCACGCCGGTTTTGAGTACAAGACCAAGTTGCTGGCTTTGCTGGCGTATTTGGGACACGAGGGCGTTGATTACGGGGCCTACTCGGATGAGACCACGGACTACCCGGCATGGATTCGCCCGGTTGCCCAGGCGGTAGCGCGCGGTGAAGCCGAACGCGGGATCGTGCTTGGTGGGTCCGGCAACGGCGAGGCAATCGTGGCTAACCGTATCGCCGGAGTGCGCTGCACGTTGTGCTGGAACGCCGAATCAGCCCGTTACGCCCGGCAACACAATGATTCTAACGTGCTGTCTATGGGCCAGCGGTTGGTGTCTTGGGAAACGGCTTGCGAAGTTGTGGATGTGTGGTTGTCCACCGAGTTCGAGGGCGGACGCCACCAGCGCCGGATCAGTCAGATAGACGATTAGGCGCGGGTAACTTTACCCTGCAGGCGGTTTAGGGGGGGAACTCCCCTCACCCCAGCCCTCTCCCACAAGGGGAGAGGGTGTAAATTTGCGAGCCCGGCGACCCTCCCTCTCGCATGTAGGAAGGGTGTCTTCAGTCTGCGGCGGGAACCGGCTGGGGGGTAAGAGCGTCAGCAACGCCGATCATGCTATCTCGCGTTACCAGGCTGGCCAGTTCGTCTTCGTTCATGCCGTCAGTGCCGGCGGGTCGGCGCGGTAGCACCAGGTAACGCAGGTCGGCGGTACTGTCCAGCACCCGTACTTCTGCATCCTCCGGCGGCGCGGCGCCGAAATCGGCCATGACACCCCGGGGGTCGCGGACGGCGCGGGCGCGGTAGGCCAGGCTCTTGTACCAGTCGGGCGGGCGGCCCAGCAGCATCCGGGGGTAGCACGAGCACAGTGTGCACACGACCAGGTGGCGCCGGTCGTCAGTGTTCTCGACGACGGCCAGGTGCGGCGTGTCCTCCGGCAAGCTGAACCCCAACTCCGCGAGAGCCGCGCGCGCATCGGACAGCAGGCGGGCCTTGAACTCGGTATCAGTCCAGGCGCGGGCGACGACGCGGGCGCCATCCCCCGGTGTACGGGCGTCCATCAGGTCAACCTGCCGGCCGATCTCTTCCGCGCTGATCAAACCCTTCTCGACGAGCAATGCCTCGATGGCCACCGAGCGGAGCGCAACATCGCTCATGGGCTGGTCTTCGGGCCCGGCTCCGGGATGCGGGTGGTCGTGATTTTCCGTTTGGTGGGTGGTCATAAAGTTCCTCACACGGTCGTGGATAATGCCGGGATTTCCAAACCCAGTCGGTCAGGCCGGTTCCAGCCAGTGCTGGTAAACGTCAACCTGCAAGGTGTCGGCCGGGTTGCCGGCGTAATCGGGCCAAAGGTCGGTCTGCCGCAGCTCGATGCGGTAGAGGGGCTGGCGAGGCAGGCCGTCGCCGCCGTGGGCCAGGGTTTCCGGGTTGGGGTAAACGCCGCACAGCGCGGCCACGGTGCCGGTGTGTCCCTGGATATAGGCCGGCGTGCGGAAATGGTGCGCCGGCGAGCCGGTACGGATTCGGACGACCGCGCCATCGGCGTAGCGCACCGGTTCGGATGGGGCGTTGGTGTTCATGGCTCACCCCGCCTACAAACCCTGCTCGCGCAGCTGGGCGGTTTTGGCGTCAATCTCTCCCGCCGTGAGGATGCCTTTTTCGATGAGCAGGATTTCCAGGGCGGCGGTCCACTTCTCGTAGTAGGACAGGGCCTCATAACGCTCGGGCGGGAGGCTCTCGATGGCGCGTCGCATCTCGTCGGTGGTGCGGATGCCCTGCGCTCCCAACGCCTGATGCACGGCATCAACGCGCCGTTCCCAGTCGCTGAGGATGTGCTCCTCGTGGGCGATGGGCGTGTCATCAGGCCAACCGCCGCGGTCGTGTACTGCTGGCATTTGGTGTGCTCCTTTGCGAGATTGCCACGTCACTGCGCTCCTCGCAATGACAAGTGGGGGTGGGCGCTCCTCGCAATGACAATTGCGTGGCTTCAAGTGTTCTCCCACATTTCGGCGGCGTCGATGGCGCGCATGAATTTTACGTTGGGGAAGGATTTGATGTACTCGATGAGGCGTTCCAGCATCAGCAGGCGGCCGGGGCGGCCGATGTATTGGGGGTGCATGGTCAGGTTGAAGCAGCGTCCGTAGCGATAGATGCCGCGGAACTCGGCAGCCCAGCTGTCGAACACCTCATCGGAATTGCGCATGGGGCCCATGCGATTGGCCGAAGGCGCGTAAACGAAGTGGGGCGCATCATCCAGCAGCCAGTGGATGGGCAGTTCCACCATCTGACGCGGTGGGTTTCCGCCCGCGACGAAATAGGGCGCATCATCCCCCATCAGGCTGCTGTCATAGGTGAAGTTGTGCTTCGCCAGCAGGTCCAGCGACACCGGGCTCAGCTCCCAGCTCGGCGAGCGGTAACCAACGGGCGCGTCACCGGTCAGTTCACCGAGGATGCTGATACCCCTGATGAGCACCTCCTCCTCCTCGGTGGGCGTCATGGTGGCCGGCGGTTCGTGAAGGTAGCCGTGGTGGGCGACTTCATGCTGCCGGTTGGCGATGTCGCGCACCAGGTCGGGGTGGGTTTCGGCAACCTGCCCGGGGATGTAAAAACTGGCCTTGATGCCCTGAGCATCCAGCATATCCAGGATGCGCGGCGTGGCGACGCTGGGGCCGTACTCGGCCATGGACAGCAGGCTGGGGTAATTGACGAAGTCGGCGTTGCGGCGCAACCAGGACGACACGCCGTCCACATCGAAGGTAATCAGGGCAACGCACTGAATGTCATCGGGCCAGATGCCGGACATTTTAGGACTCCTATCAGGATGCGGGTTGACGTCAGGGAGTATAAACGCCGTTCAATTTATTGAGGGCAGTTTCGGCGTCCGGGAAACCTACTTTGTCGAATATTAGCCGGAAGACGCCTTTGGCCGGCCCATCATGTATGGTCATCTTGCCGGCATTGAAGGTTTCTTCAAGGGCGACGAATACTCGCTTTTTGTACTCGGTATCGTCGTTGCCGTCCAGGTGTTCGCCTTTGGTTTCAAATACCAACATACTGGGCTTGCCGTTAGTTTCGCCACCCATCGCCACAAAATCCGGCCAGATGCGTTCACGCCGCCAGCCGCGCAGGTAATACTCGCCATGTTGCCTGACTGCCACCCGATGCCACCATTGCAATGCCTTTTGCTCATCGAGGTAGAAAGCGAACCGACGCTCCAGATCGTTAAAATCTCGGTCGAACACCGGCTCGAAAAGGCTCAACTGTACGGACTGCCCGTAACGCTGTAACAGAACGTCGTTGTCGGAAACCAGTATTTCGTAAGACTTCCGCATACGGTGATTGCGGTCGCTGGCTTCCAGGTCAAAGCGAATTTCCCCGCTGGCCAACTTGGCGCGAAAGACCTGCTCGGCCTGTTGGTCCATTGCTTTAGCTACGTGTTCGCGCAATTGCGACGCTAAAGCGGAACGCTGTCCGTAGATTGATTTGGCGTCATTGGCGGCATCATACATCCGTTGCACCAGCTCTCGGACCAAGCGAGCCGCCTGAAACGGATTGGGCAAAATGTCTGAAATGCCACGCGCGTACCAGGCGATTTTGACGCTGTCATCAACATATAGCGAGGTTGGGTCGTAAAACGTCGCGGAAGCGCCACTATCTTCTATATCAACCGTTGCCGTTTCCTCGCGCGGTCGGTCTGCCTGCGCACTTTGAGGATTGGGCGCATCAATTTGGTCCAAACCTATGCCGGGCAGGATATGCCTCTGGTAGTCCAGTTCTTCCCAACCGCCACCGGCATCCCGGTGCAGTACTTTGGGCAAAAAGATTTCCGCGTTCCTGAACTTCCCTCTGCGCGTGATGCTAAAGGTCTTCAAGGTAGTAGTCTGATCCGTGTACACGTCATCGCCCAGATCGCCCATCCCTTCCTGTTCGAGTCCGTCCTTGACGAACTGCACGGCGGCGTTCACGTTAGTATCCTGACAATAGACGTGGCACTGGTCCAGAGCTTCCCTCCCGGTGATACGGGCGTGGGGCTGGCGCATAACCCTGCCCACCAATTGGGTGATTGCCCGCTTTGCGTGAGTATTGTCCAGCATCACCAACAGATAGGCAAAAGGACAATCCCAGCCCTCCATCAGGGCGGACTGCGTGATTATCCATCTTATCGGTGAAAATTCGGATAGCAGGTCAACGCCGGCCAACTCATGGCTGGTGCTGGATTGTACGGCAACGGCGTCATTGGGAACGCCCAGGTTCTGCGTCAGGTATGCCCGCACGTGCTCAGCATGGACGAGGTCGCTGTCGATCTGATCGGGGCCGGTGCGTGCTACCCGCACCACCGCAATCGGGCGGATATAACGCCCTTCGTTGTGCTGCAACGACACCGCTTCGTTATCCAATTCTTCCAATTTGGCGTGCGCCTGGCTCAGGGTGTGCCGCCAATCTGCGTTGGCGAAAGAAGTTACCCGTACCGGCAGCTTAATCATCTGCTCGGTCTTCAGATCATTGCCCCTTATATCCACCAGCAGATTGCTTTTGGAAGCGCTGGGCGTCGCCGATAGCTCGATTACCAGGCTCGGGTTAAGGCGGTTGATAGACTGGACAAACTCATCGGTGTTTTTCTCTTGTCGCCCATAGGCTTTGTGGGCTTCGTCCAGAACGATTACCGGACGCTGCATCTTCAGCACGTTGAACAGACTCTGCGCAACTAGCCGGTCGTCGCCGGGCGGGTCCAGGTCGGGGTAATTGCTGCGCAGGCGCGCATCGCTCATTGCGTCGTCATTATCGGGAAAGAAGGAGGCGTAGCGCCCGGAATCGCGGAATATCCGCAGAAAATCTTTGCTCTGGCGGTTGGCCGATTGTAATGATATGAGCATCACGCACAGGTAGTGCTCGACATCGGCGGCGGTGAAAGGGTCGTCTTTTTCCAGCAATTTGACCCGCTTGCCGCTGCCCCGCTCCAGCATTTGCCGGTAGGGATGCTGCCGGTCCCACAGCGCCGCTTTGGTTTGCCGGTAGATGGCGTTGCTGGGCACCATCCAAAGCGCCAACCCGTTGCTCCGGTTCAGTCGTTCCAGAGCCGCGGCGCCCAGCAGCGTCTTGCCGCCACCCGTGGGCACCTTGAAACAGATATGCGGAATGGGAAAACCGGCGGCGGCAGTGCGTTCAACATACGGTCTGGCGCCGGATGCCACCTCGCCGGTCTCGGCCATTTTCTGCCAGGCGGATTTCGGATAATTACGGATGTCGGGCGGAATTTCGGCCCCCACTTGTTCCAATGCGGCAACGGCGACTTCCGACCTCGCCTGCGCCGCCGTCAATTCTTTCTGCCAGCGTTCAAAGACGTCGAGGGTGCGGGTTTGGTAATCTTTCAGTTCCATCTTTCCAAACCACCTACGTCAAGCATCCACCCAACTCGACATTCCAGCCCACCTCCACTTGCCGCGTCTCAACGGTCAGGGGCAGGCCCTGTTCGGCCCGCACCTCAATGCAAAGCGCGATGGCCTCCCGGAGGTTGGCGAGGGCCGCATCCTTAGTATCGCCCTGACTGACGCAAACCGATATGGGCGGACATTCTACAATCCAGATGCCGTCTTCATCCCGGTCAATCGTTACCGTGAGTTCCATTGTTCCGGCCTCCGGTCCCTACCCATTGCCTTACCGCGGCGGCGAACCATCCAGCGTAATGCCTTTCTCCTGAGCCGCGCGCTCCAGCCAGGCCGCAATCTCCGGCTTCTCCTCGGCTCGAGCTTGATCACGCACTTCAGCCCACGTCTCGGCTCGTCTCTTCGCCCGCCATTGCTTCCTCTGTTCCAACGCCCATAGCATAAGTACAGCGCTCCTTTCGACTACCACGGCAGCCATCGCGTACAGCACCGCCCCAAAGTCAACTAGTGACGCGGACAGCTCCCAACTGACCCGACCCTGCCATTGCCACTGCTCCAAACACCAGGTCAACAGCAGGGCTGTCGCAAAAATTCCGAACGGTGCGATAGTTGCGTGAAAGCGCACCCACGGCCTTTGCCACCCACCAACCCTCCACGATGCTGCCAGTCTAACACTACTAACCGCTAACCGCCGCGGTGCAGTTCGTAGGGTATCTGGCAGAAGGTGATGCCCATATCGGTAAGGAACCGCTGGCCCATGTATTTGTCGGCGGCGAACACCACCGCCTTTCTGCCAACGCCTTTGATGCGCCGGGCCTGTGCTTCGTTCAGGACGGCCGCTTTGCTGCGGAGCCAGTCAATATCAGGGCGATACAGCAGGTAGTAGTCGGTATCGCCGTTGCTGTAAAACAGACCGTCGTCGTTCGCCACTTCCAAGCCCGCGCCAACGGAGATGCCGGACGCAGTATTTAGCAGGTAGCCGGCCAGTTCCGAATACTCCGGCAGGTTCTCACCGGTCAGCATCCCCTCCACGTCAATCGGCCTGCCCAGCGTGCAGTAGGTGAACGAGCCGCCCAGTCCTTCCCGCAGGGATTTATCCCGCGCGTCCGGCACGCCTTTGATAACCCGCCTCACCCGCTCGGCGGTAATGGTGTCGGCGTAGTTCTCACACTCAATCAGGATGAATTTGCGGTTGCCGCCATCCTCCTTGTTCAGCGCCAGCACGGCGTGGGCGGTGGCGCCGCTGCCGGCGAAGGAATCCAAAACTATGTCATATCGATTCGTCAACCATTTGACCATGCGCTTTACGAGCTCTTCGTGCTTTTCGTGAGGAAAATCAGTCAGCCTTCCCGAAGTCCGTATGTCCATCCATACGTCAGACAATATGGTGTAATTCCTCGGCGATACGTAATATTGGACCGTTTGGTCAGGACCCGACCTAACGAAGTCCAACTCTTTCCCTTGTTCTTGTCTAATGAGCCCAAAGTATTCGTCCAATGAATAAAGCGCTTCGTATTGGTCACAGTACACATCATAATTTGCTACAGCGTTGTGTGCGCGCTGCTCTGCCCAGCGCCATTGCCCTTCCTCAGGGTGCATTCCAAACAATTCGTACCTCATTGTTGGCCGATCGGTGCCGCGCCAGAATGTATCCCATTTTCCTGGCGATGCTTCGATACCGATCGACATTAGCTTTGGCAGCCGCAAGTCACTTGATTTGCTGTATAGCAGCAACGTGTCATGTCCGGTGGTAAGAGAATCTATCGTGGCAAATTGAGACTGCACGTTTTTGGTGCCTCGGCGAATTATGATGCTGTTCTTAAAGGCTGAGTCGCCGAAAATCTCGTCCATCATCATCCGCAGGTGGTGTTGCTCGTTGTCGTCAATGGACACGAAGATCACGCCGTCATCAGCCAGCAGTTCCTTGAGCAGGTGTAGGCGGGGCCACATCATGCACAGCCACTTGTCATGCCGTTCCAGGTCCTCGCCGTCCACTGGGCTTTGGTGCTTGAACCATTCCTTGAGCAGCGGGCTATTCGCGTTGTCGTTATAAACCCAGCCCTCGTTGCCGGTGTTATAGGGCGGGTCGATGTAGATGCACTTGACCTTGCCGGAGTAGCGGGGCAGCAGGGCTTTCAGCGCGTCCAGATTGTCGCCGTGGATGATGAGGTTGTCGTCAGCCGCGGCGGGGTTCAGCGACCGCCCGGCGTCGGGAACCATCGGGCGGTAGGGCACGGTGAGGTGGTGGGCGTAGATGTGCTGCTTGCCCTTGAAATCCAGCGTAGGCATGGCGAACCTCTCGGCGATAACGTGGCGTCGTCAGGGATGATAGCAAGGGCGAGGGTAAGCCTGTCAACGGCCTGGCCCGGTTCACGGCGCCGGTATCACATCGAAGCCGGTGTAGGGGCGCAGTGTCTCGGGGATGATGACCGAGCCGTCGGGTTGCTGGTTGTTCTCCAGGATGGCGATGATTACCCGGGGCAGGGCCAGGCCGGAACCGTTCAGGGTGTGGACGAAGCGGGGTCGTTCGCCGGCGGCGGGTCGGTAACGCACGTTGGCGCGCCGGGCCTGAAAGTCGGTGCAGTTGGAGCAGGACGACACTTCCAGCCATTCTCCGGAGCCGGCCGCCCACACTTCAATGTCGTAGGATTTGGCGGAAGGGAAAGATATGTCGCCGGCGCACAACTCCAGGATGCGGTAGGGCAGGCCCAGGCGTTGGCAGACGGTTTCGGCGTTGCCCAGCAGCGTTTCCAGCTCGGAAAAGGAGGTGCCCGGCTCGACGAATTTGTACATCTCCACCTTGTTGAACTGATGCACGCGCTTGATGCCGCGGGTGTCGCGCCCGGCCGCCGCCTTTTCCCGGCGGAAGCACGGCGTGTGGGCCACGTAGTACAGGGGCAACTCATCGGCGGACAATATCTCGTCGCGGTGCAGGTTCGTTACCGGCACTTCCGCAGTTGGAATCAGCCACAGGTCATCTTCTGCATCGTGGTACAGGTTGTCGGCGAAGCGGGGCAAGTTGCCAGAGCCTTCCATAATCTCCCGGCGCACCAGTATGGGCAATGCCATTTCGGTGTAGCCGTGCTCGCCGCTGTGCAAGTCCAGCATCCACGATATGATGGCCCGTTCCAGGCGTGCGCCACGACCGTTCATCGTGTAGAACCGACTGCCGGACAGCTTGACGCCCCGCTGGAAGTCGATGATGCCCAGCTGCTCGGCCAGGTCCCAGTGGGGCTGCGGGTCGAAATCGAGCTGGGGCAATTCTCCCCAATGACGCAGCACGCGGTTGGCCGATTCGTCCAGACCGTCCAGCGTGGTGGCGTCAGGCAAGTTGGGCAACTCCATCAGCAGGCCGTTGATACGCACATCAAGAGTGCGGACGGTTTCTTCAAGGTCGCTAATCTGCTGACCCACGTTGCGCATTTCGGCAACAACGTCATCGGGCGGTTGCTGACCCTGGGCGCGGGCCTGCCCAATCTCCCGGGACACCTGGTTGCGGCGGCTCCGCAGGCTGTCGCCCTCGGTGATGGCGACACGTCGCTCTGAATCCAGGGCCAGAATGTCGTCCAGGCAATCGTCATCTTCGGCGCGGCGCACCAGGGCGGCGCGAACCACGTCCGGTTCGTTGCGAATCTGTTCCAAAGAAAGCATAGTTCAGTCGGGTCACACCAAGTCAAAAATCAGCCGCCGCACATCAAAGACGAAACCAGGCAGCACGTCCTCGCCGTCCAGCGTCTCCGGGTCTTGCAGCAGTTCCGGTTCGGCGACGCCAGCGCGGTAGATGCGGACGGCGCGCGCGATGGGGTCGATGAACCAGCCGAGACGCGCCCCACTCTCCATGTATTCCTGCATCTTGCTCAGAAGGGCGGCGATGCTGGATTGGGAATCGGAGCGAACTTCAGCGACGAAATCGGGGCAGAAGGGCCAGGTTCGCGGAGGTTCCGTGCGCGGTGGCAGGACATTATCGTTAAGCGTCCATGCGGTATCCGGGCTGCGGAGGGCGCCATTGGACAGAAAATAGGCAGCGTTTGGGCCGGTTGTCATACCGGGGCTGTCGAGCCCGATGTTCCACGTCTCCACCTCAAACGACATCCGGAACTCTCGCCTTTCCGAATACGAGAACGTTGGCATCAGTTCCAGCTCCCGGTTGGCACTCAGTTCCATTGCCCAGAGACATTCCTGGTTGGCCATGGCAACGGCCCAAAACCAGTCCTCGCAGGCGTCAGGGCCGGCGGCTACTACGGCGTCGGGCAGCCTCAGCCTGATGGGCCAGAGACCGGCCGGTTCAGCCGCGTCGGGGGCGGGCGGGTGCGACTCTTGCGCGTCCGGTTTGGTTTGTGAGGCAGCCGTCGTCATGGTATTCACTCCGTAGCGTCATCCAGAGTTTCTACGCTTCCGTCGCCGACGGAGAGGGAGCGCATTTGCGGAAATAATAGCACATCCCTGATGGTGGCCTGGCCGGTGAGCAGCATCACCAGACGGTCAATGCCAATGCCCAGCCCTCCGGTGGGTGGCATACCATATTCCAGCGCGGTCAGAAAATCCTCGTCGGTGCGGTCGGCCTCGTCATCGCCGTAGGCGGCGCGCAGGTGCTCCTGTTCGGCGAACCGGGCGCGCTGCACCCCGGGGTCGTTCAGCTCGGTGTAGGCGTTGGCGATTTCCATACCGGCGGCAAAAGCCTCGAAGCGCTCCACGTAACCGGGCTGGTCGGGCCGGCCCTTGGCCAGCGGCGACATATCTTCGGGATAATCGATGAGGAAGGAGGGCTGAATCAGGTGAGGCTCCACGTATACCGATAGCATCTTGTCGATGAGCCGCCCACGAGCTTCCCGGGGCGCTGGATCCAAACCCATTTCGGCGGCCTTGCCGATGAGGGATTCCGCGTCGGGATACTGGTCGATGTCCACGCCGTAGCGGCGGTGAATCTCCTCGGGCAACGATAGGCGCTGCCAGGGCGGTGTGAAGTCGATGAAGCCCTCTCCGTAGGGAATCCTCGGAGAACCGTGCAAGTCGATGGCGAGCGTGGACACCAGGGATTCCACCATCTCCATAACGGTATTGTAGTCGGCATAGGCTTCGTATGATTCTAGCAAGGTGAACTCGGGGTTGTGATCCTGGTCGATGCCTTCGTTGCGGAACACGCGTCCAATTTCGTACACCTTGTCCAGTCCGCCCACTATGAGTCGCTTCAGGTAAAGCTCCGTGGCGATGCGGAGGTACAGCTGCATATCAAGGGCGTTGTGGTGGGTGATGAAGGGTCGGGCGTGGGCCCCGGCGGGAATGGGCACCAGGATGGGCGTATCGACTTCAACGAACCCGCGGTCGTCCAGGAACCGTCGGATGCCGCTGATGACCCGGCTCCGCTGCACGAAGGTATCGGCGATTTCCGGATTGGCAATCAGGTCCAGGTAGCGCTGGCGGTAACGGGTTTCCACGTCGCGCAGGCCGTGCCACTTCTCCGGAAGGGGGCGCATTCCCTTGGCCAGCATGGTAATGGTGGTTGCCTCAACGGTGGGCTGGCCGGTGCGTGTGCGCATCATGTTGCCACTGACGCCCAGAAAATCGCCGATGTCCAAGTCAGGCAGCAGGGAGTAATCGTCGCCCAACACGTTCTGACGCAGCATGACCTGGACAGTGCCGGAGGCGTCTCGCAGGTCCAAGAAGGCAGCGCGGCCCATCACGCGCAGCGACGTGATGCGTCCGGCCAACCGCACGGGGTCGGCAGAGCCCAAACGGTTGGCGGTTTCAGCCGCCTCAAACCGCGCTATCGCTTCCGTCGCGGTGCAGTTTCGCTCAAACCGGGGCGGATAGGGGTCGATGCCACGCTCGTGGATACGGCCCAGCTTAACCCGGCGACTCTCCAGGTTGGCCTCGAGGCTCCCCAGATTATCGGGCCGGTCTGCGGTTGGTGGCAGGTCTGGTTCGGGCACGGGACGGCGTGGGCGGTTAACCGCTGGCGGGCAGGTTCTGGCGGGCAGTATCTGGCATTAGCTTACCGAGATAATTTTGAGCTTGCTCTTGCCGTTGGGAATCTGTACTTCGGCGATGTCTCCAGCGCGTTTGCCCAACAAACTCTTGCCGATTGGGGACACATGGGAAATTTTCCCCTGGCCAGGGTCGGATTCCAGCGAGCCGGTTATCTGGTATTGCATCTGTTGCCCGTTTTCGCGTTCCACTGTGACCCGACCCCACATCGCCACGACGCCAGGTGGACTGTCGTCAGCGTACTGAAAGTCGCCAATTACGGCGTTATTAATCAGGCTCTCCAGCGAGCGGATTTTGCCCTCCACATAGGCGAAGTCCTGATTGGCCACATCCTGCTCGCCGTTGTCATCGCTGCCGCCGCGGGTTCGCGCAGCGTTCATCTGTTCGGCGATGGCTGGCTTCCTGACGGTGCGGAGTTGGTCCAGCTCCGCCGTTAGCTCATCGAGCTTCCCCTGGGTCATATGCTGTGGTTGCGGCATTTGGCCACCGCCAAGGATCCTACATATCGAGACGGGAGCGGTCAAAATCGACCTGCTCCCTAGCACCAAATTATAGGGCTGACGACAAAATTTGTAAAGCATATTTGCCCGGTCACGCGTACTCACTCTGTCATTGCGAGGAGCATAGCGACGTGGCAATCTCGATGAGGTTGAACACGCGTCGGCGAACCGCCGTTGCTACGACGACGAGATTGCCGCGCTACGCTCGCAATGACAGACTAAAGCGGGTACTCATGAGGATTTGCCCTAACTATGCGCGCTCTTCAGCAGTCGGGCGTCGAATCCATTGGTTACAATTCACGCGTCAATGGCATCCCAAATGGAGCGAGGTGCAAACCGTGTTACAGAGGATGATTGGGGCGGCAATGTTCAACTCCGCCACCTTTGAGGAGATTGAGGCCGACCGCAACGCGCTGGGCGAAGCCATCCTCGTGGTGCTGCTGGTAACCGTCTGCGGCATTGTGGGCGGCATTATCGACGGAATTATTGGCGGTGACGGCCTCGGCGGGCTGGTGCGCGGGATAATCGTCGGACTGCTCTTCGGTATCGTGCGCTGGGCCCTGTGGGTTACGGTGTTGAATTTCGTCGGCGGCAAGATGCTGCGAACCAGCAACACCGAGACGAATTGGTCGGAAATCGGCCGAGTCCTGGGGTACGCCTACGCCCCCGGCGTCCTGTCGCTGCTGGTATTCATCCCGGTCGTGGGAGGAATCTTGCCGTTGGTCGGGTTCGTGTGGACACTGGCGGCGGTGGTGGTCGGCGCGCGCCAGGCTCTGGACTTCGACAGCACCGGACGGGCGGTTGCCGTGGTGTTACTGTCAGCGGTCATCGGAATCATTCCCTGGATTATCGTCGTGGTGATTCAGGCCGTCCTCACCGGTTGATTCGACTGCCGGATTCGTTGTGGCGACGCGAAACTGCTTTTGACGTACTGACCCAATCACGTAGCATCGGACGCACAGGGGACGACCATGCGAGACAAGTGGGCCATTCGGGAAGCTGTCTGGACGGCGCTGGAGACAGCCCGCGCCGTGCGGGGCAAATCGGTGCACGATAAGATTCCCCACTTCATCGGATGTGAGGCGGCGGCGTCCCTTGCCACGGAATTGCCCGAATGGGAGGCGGCCCGCGCCATCAAGAGCAACCCCGACCAGGCGCAGCGTCCGTTGCGTCAACTGGCATTGAAGCAGGGCAAACTGCTCTACATGGCGGTGCCCAGGTTGCGGGACGAACGGGTCTTCATCGAGCTTGACCCAACCCGCCCGGAGGTTGAGCCAGCCAAAGCGGCAACCATATCAGGGGCGTTCAAAGTGGGGCGTCCAGTGTATGTGGCGGAGATGCAACCCATCGACCTGGTGATTTCGGGTTCGGTAGCGGTCAACCCACAGGGCGTTCGCATCGGCAAGGGCGGTGGGTACGCCGATCTGGAGTACGGCCTGGCCGCTGCGGCCGGGGTTGTGCATCCAGAAACCCCTGTTATCAGCACGGTACACGCCATGCAGGTACTGGACGAAGACCTGCCCTACACCCAGCACGACGTGCCGCTGGCAGTGGTCATAACGCCGGATGCTATCATCCGTTGCAACGCTGGCGCCGCCGCCTTGCCCAGGCCCACCGGCATCTACTGGGACGACCTGGACGAGCGCAAAATTCGCTCCATCCCCCTGCTGGTCAAGCTACGATCGGAGATGGGACAGGGATAGTCCGAGCTAGCCGGCGTTGGGCGTCTCCGATGCGCCGTTGCCGCCGCCGTTGCGTCGTTCCAGCAGTTCAATCATCCTGGCGAACAAGGCATTGGTTTGCTGCTGGTTCTCTTCCAGCCGGGCCCGGTTCTCTTCCAGCCGGGCTCGGTCCTCCTCCAGCCGGGCCAAGTACAGTTCCCGTTCTGCCCGGTTCAGTTCCCTCTCTGCCTGCAGTTCTGCCAAAAGCCGTTCCAGGTTTTCTTGCCACTGTCGGCGGTCTTCTTCGTTTCGCCGCATCTGCGCTATTGTGAAGAACATATCAAATACCCCTACGAAAGTGGCTGCCGCCAGCGTTGCCGCCGTGTTCACTACTGCTGCCGAGAGAGTCTCCGGGGCTTGCTTGTCCCAGATGATGTATATCGCCAAGGTTGCGGCCAGGATGCCTACCGCTACCAACAAGGTCAGTGACAGGTAGATTATTGCGGCTCTGCTCAAACGACCTCGTACCACAATTATACCCCGATCAGTCTGGTGAGGGGATATTTCCACTGCTTGCTTATAGCAAAACCGCCACTCCCCGACCCACTAACAGCGCCCCCACCACCAGCAGGGTTACACCCATCGTCAGGATGAGCAGGTTCAGGTTGACCTTGCCGGTCAGGTTGGCCCCCAGGTAACTACCCACCATTGCCGGGGCTCCCATCATCACCAGCAGTACCCAGTCTACCTGACCGTAAATGACGTGGCCGACCCAGCCAGCGGCCCCCATTACGAAGCCGATGAACAGATTCGTTCCCGCAGCGATGCGCGGATCCACGCGCAGGATTCGCACCAGCGCCGGCAGGCGAATGCTGCCCAGAATCAGGCCGACCGCGCCGCCCAGCATTCCCACGGCGAATCCAATTATGCCCTCCGCTGCCACGCGTTTGGGGGTGAAAAGGCCCGGTGAACCTTCCAGACCGTCGCCGAACAGGGCGCCATCACTCCGGCCGGCACTCATCCGGTTGCGGGCAATAATCAGGAACTCAACTCCCTGCCAGAACACCAGCGCACCGGCCAGGGCAATCAGCAAATCATGGGGCGTGCGGTTGCTGAGCAGGCCACCCATGAACGCTCCGATAAAAGCCGGCGCCCCCATGGTCAGGACGATGCGCAGGTTCACTCGACCAGCCCGCAGGTGTCGAATGGTGCCCGCCAGCGAGGCCAGGCTGCTGACCAGTATGTTGGTACCACCAGCCACGGGCGCGGGCATTCCCAGCAGGAGCATGGCGGGCAGCCGCATCGTGCCCAGCGCCAGGCCCACGAAACCGCCCAGAATCCCCACCAGGAATGACACCACGGTCAGCAGCGCGGCGTGCCAGACGAGCACATCGGAAGGCAGGCCGAGGTCGGATACGGTCATGGGGAAAGCGATATGTCACTGCGGGCGCAGCGTGCCAATCTCGTGCCGACCCGGCACGGTTTGTGGCTATCACCGCAGACACGCCATCGGGATTGCCACGTCGCTACGCTCCTCGCAATGACCACACGGTGCAATGACAACACGGTCCACCGCGCAATGACTGTTGAGATTACGGCTGGCCGACGGCTTCGGCGACACCTACCTCGGCCATCAGATCAGAGATTTGGCGCCAGGTTTCATCCTCGATGAAGATGCCATCCTTGCGGCGTTGTTGTTCCGTGCGATACTCGATCTCCCCGGGGTAGAAAACTTCACTGAATCCGGTGGCCGGTGGTGAGGTTTTGACGAACTCGGCGAACTCGGTCATTTCCTGCTTGAAATCTTCCAGCGGGCGGAACTTGCTGACGTCGAACACGGCCAGAAAACAGCCGTCGTTGTGGCGGGCCTGCGGGTCGATACCGAAACCCAGGCCGGTGAGCAAGCCGGAGAACATCTCTACCATGAATGACAATCCGAACCCTTTGTGACCCTGGTCAGCGCCTACGGGCAGGATGGCCCCGCCGGCGGCGTAGTCATTGGGGTCGGTAGTCGGCTCGCCGTCCTTATCGACAATCCAGCCGGGCGGCACGGCTTCGCCACGGTTGCGCGCCAGGGCAATTTTGCCGGCGGCAACCGCCGATGTCGCCATGTCGAGCAGCACCTGGCCGGGCAGGTTGCTGGGCACGCCGATGCAGATGGGGTTGGTGCCCAGGCGTCGGGCGCGCCCGCCGAAGGGTGCCACGGCCTTGGGCCCAGCTCCGGAGTCGGCGGTCAGCAGGGCGATCATGCCTTCCTGGGCACACATGGTCGGATAGTCGCCCAACCGCCCAATGTGGCTCTGATGGCGGATGGTGAATGCGGCAACACCGTTCTCTTTGGCCTTGGCGATTGCCATGCGGGTGGCCTTCTCGGTTACGACGAAACCGAAGCCCCAGTTGCCATCTACTACGGCGGTGGTGGGAGTCTCACTCAGCACGTCAAAGGGCGCGCCCGGCACGATGTGGCCGCGGTCAATGCGCTCGCAGTACTCGGGGATGTGGATGACGCCGTGGGAATCATGCCCCGTAAGGTTAGCCTTAACCTGATGGGTCGCCACAATCTCAGCCTCATCGGCGGGGGTGCCTTTGGCCCGGTAGATGTGGGCCGCGACTTTGTGCAGGTATTCGGGGGCAAAGACGGGCATGGGAATAACCTCCGTGGTGCGGGAGAGCAGTCGGGATGGGTGTGGGAAGATTGTAGCAGGATTTCCGCAGAGGCAAACTCCCTCTCCCCTGGCGGAGACCTTTGCGTAAACTGTCATTGCGAGCGAAGCGTCGCAATCTCGAACCCGAAGTTACGACCGTTGCTACCGGAACGGGATTGCCATGTCGCTATCGCTCCTCGCAATGACAGTTTATGCAAAAGGTCTCCCTGGCGGGAGAACGCTGGGGCGAGGTCGAGACGTCAGGTAAGCGCGACGAGATTGCCGACCCGCCCGTCCGCCATTACACTGCTGCCAGCGTCATTGTCATTAGCGAGATGGAGGGAATGTTATGAAGGCTGTTTATATCAACGCCACCGGCGGGACTGATGTGCTTACTTATGGAGATCGCCCCGACCCTGAGATCGGACCGGGCGAGGTTTTGCTGCGGGTGGGCGCCAGCGCGCTCAACCATCTGGACCTGAACCTGCGGGCCAACAACTGTAACCGCTTTCCCCACATTCTGGGCTGCGACATGGCCGGCGAAGTGATGCAGATTAGCCCCGATTCTGGCACCAGCCTGCAGGTGGGCGACCGCGTTTTGCTGGACAATCGGGTAAAGTGCGAGGGCCATAACCTTTGCGAACATTGCGCCGCCGGCAACGACCAGTGGTGCTCCCGCCAAAAGCGCATCGGCGTTGACCTGGACGGCGGCCACGCCGAGTACGTTACCGCGCCGGCCATCAACGCCTACCCCATCCCCGACGATATGTCCTTTGCCGAAGGCGCCGCCCTGCCCATTGCAATTCACACCGCCTGGCACTGCCTGATTACCCAGGCCAAGTTGCAGCCCTGGGACGATGTGCTGGTGCAGGCCGCCGGTTCGGGCGTGGGCAGCATGGGCATCCAGATTGCCAAGATGATGGGCTGCCGGGTGATTACCACCGCCGGCAGCGACTGGAAGCTGGACGAAGCCAGGAAGCTGGGCGCCGACGAGGTCATCAACTACCGGGAGGTGGACAGTATCAGCAACACGGTACGCGAGATGACCGACGGCCAGGGCGTGGACGTGGTATTCGATTGCGTGGGCGCAGATGTCTGGCATGAGAATATGCTGTCCCTGAAACACGAGGGCCGGCTGGTGATCACGGGTGTAACGTCGGGGAGCCATACTCCGATGGATTTGTCCATCCTGCACGGGCGTCCGTTGCATCTGATGGGCAGTGGGGGTCGCAGTCGCCGCACCATGGCCGATGCCATGAAGATGGTGAACTAGGGCGCCCTGCGCGGCGTCGTGGGTCGGACATTCCCGCTGGAAGCCCTCGGCGAAGCGCACCAGCTGATGCAAGACCGCGATTTCTTCGGCAAGATTGTCATGCAGCACTAGCACGGCCTCGCCCCGGCCCGCTCCCTCCGGGCGAGGCAGGACGATTGCAAAGTCATCAAAGCGCCCAAACCGTTGGCCCTGATCTCGTCGAAGAGCGGGTAATCAGAATCCATTTATGGTTCGACAGACTCACCACTAACGGATTCTCGGCGACTTTGCAATCGTCCTGCCGGGCGAGGATGCGGCAGTAGTAAACTGCGGTTACCGCAGTTACAATACCAACATCCGCACACCGCGATATTGCCACACAGGAGGCCACTGCGTTATGAAAATTGCCCGCTACCTAGCCCACGGCACCGAGCACTACGGCGTCGTTGACGGCGACCAGGTTACTGCCATTGAGGGCCGCGTATTTGATTCCCCGGTCAAGCTGACCGACCATGTGCACAGTCTGTCCGACGTCAAGCTGCTGGCCCCAATTCAGCCCGGCAAAATCCTGGCCATGGGCCTGAACTACACCAGTCACGTCGGTGACCGGCCCGCGCCCGAATACCCGATGATTTTCCACAAGACCCCCACCAGCGTCATCGGCCCCGATGACGACATCGTGCGGCCCAAAGAAGTGCAGCGGTTCGACGCCGAGGGCGAGATGGTCGTCGTCATCAAGGACAACTGCAAGAACGTGTCCAAGGCCGACGCGCTGAATCACGTGCTTGGCTACACCTGCGGCAACGACGTGAGCGCCCGGGACTGGCAGCAGAAGGACCGCCGTGAGAACAACTCCGACTGGTGGCGCGCCAAGTCCGCTGACACCTTCTCCCCGATGGGTCCTTGGATTGAGACCGAGGCCGACCCCCACGCCCAGCACCTTCGGACGCGGGTCAACGGCAACGAGGAGCAGAACGAGACCACCGCGCATCTCATCTTCGACGTGCCGACGATGATCGAGTTCATCACCAAGTACGTGACCCTGGAAGCCGGCGACTGCATCTTTACCGGCACGCCCGGCACAACCCAGGACATGGCCGACGGCTCCATCTGCGAGATCGACATCAGCGGGATCGGCGTGCTCCGGAATCCAGTGAAACTGGAGCGCTAAGCGAACATTTACAGGCGAGGGTTTACACCCTCACCCCAACGTTCTCCCGTCAAGGCAGAGGGGTTGAACAGAGTTGGACATGTCCCTCTCCCTTAACGGGAGAGGGGGTTTTTATGTTGGGCGGTAGGGATACTGCAACTGGCCGTCGGCTGATTCGGGAGGCCAGACCACCACTTTTTCCCCGTGTTGCCTCTGCACCAGGGCGACGGAACGGCCCACTTGGCGGCCCGTTTCGTCGAGGCGAAAGCGCCCGTAAAAGGTGGTGAAGTCCAGGATGCCCGCCGAATCTCGAACGGCGCTATCGTCCAGTGTGCCGGCTTCAATGACGCATCGTTCGGCGACCAGGCCGGCGGCAAATGCCTGAGCCATCGGGTAGTCTACGGGCAGGCCGGCGCCAGCGGCGGCGTCTTGCAGTATTGCCAACGCTTCCACTGCGCCAGGCCCAAAATCCGGCGCGGCGATGCTCGACTGCGGCTCCCACTGGCTGGGGCCAATGAACCGGTCGGCGTCAGGGCCCAATGCGTCGGCGAACTGGGCGATGGGAGTCGCCACCACCGCCGCTAGCCCCACGCGCGACCCGGACGGCAGGTTCGCCAACGCCCGCGCCAGCGCGATGTCGTGGCGGATGCGGCCCACCGCGACCACCAGATCCGGTTCTTTTTCAGCAATCGCCCGAGCGATTTCGGCAAACTGGAATTGTGTCGGACGGTAACGTAATTCCAGGGCCATGGTGAACCCCAGATCACGAGCGGCCGTTTCCACTCCGCGAGCAACCATCCTGGCGAAAGCGCCGGTATCAATCCGGACGATAACCATGGTGCCTGCGTTTGGGTCGGCCTGGCGTACCAACGCTGGCGCGTCGCTCAGGTAGCGATCTGCGGGGGTAAGGACGGCAATGACGTTGCGATACCCGCGGGCGTAAACGGCGTCGCCGGCGCCGCCATGATTCCACAGCAGCCGACTCTGAGCTTCGGCGACCTCGGCGGCGGCGGTGGTCAACCCGGCTGAATACGGGCCAAAAAGCAGGTCAACACCATCAACGTTAATCAGCTGCTCCGTCGCTCGGCGGGCTCCGTCGGCCATACTTCCATCATCCAGGTGGGTGAGGGAAACCGGATGTTGCCGCTCCCCCACCGACAGTCCGCCGGCAGCGTTCACGCGGCCCACCCAAGCCTGCAATCCGGCCAACGCCTGCCGTCCCTGGGTCGCAAACTGGCCGGTAAGGGAGACCGGTATCCCAGCGTTGATGGTTGTTGGTGCAGTCGTCATGCGGTGTTGATTCACCATCGCCTTGACCCATCCCCATCAAAGGGCCGGGAAGCCAGCGGCCTCATCTGAGCGTCCTACCGACGCCCAAGCGTCCAACCGGCGTCCGGGCGTCGTTGCGGCGAAGGACTAGGTGGTTGAAGGACTAGGTGGTTGGTCGGTAGAAGTTATGCGCGCGGGCGGAAGATACCGAAGCTGCTGGTGTAGCCGTGCAGGAACGTGGTGCCACTGACGGGCCCAATCTCCCCGTTGCAGAAGAAACCGCCCAGGGGAACCGCCGCGCCAACCTTCTCCTGGAACACCTCGGTATCATGGTTGGACTTGCCATACAGATATTTGCCACGACCCAGACAGGAAAACAGCAGTGCGCCGTGGGCTGGGTTTTCCCGGTTGTCGATGGCGTAGCGCTCCAGCACTGCGGTCAGGTCATCGGCAGACGTTTCGGCATCGCGCAGGTGGAACTGCACCAACTGACCTTCTTTCAGCATCTCGCCGATGGCCAGCACGCCGCTGCGCTGGTCCATACCCATCACGTTGCGGATCAGGAAATCGCCCTGCTGCGGTGCGTCGATGAGGGCATCCATCACCACGCCGAGGAACAGGGAGTTTTGCATCAGCTCGCGGTCGCGCTGACCGGCATCCTGAAAGATGCTGCGCAACACGTTGAACGGCTGCTGGCCATCCAGCTCAACCAGGAAGTTGCGGTCGCTTTTGGTGATGCGCATTGGGGCGCCGATGGGTCGGCAGCCCTGGGCAACCACAGTCTCAACGATGATATTCCCGGACAAAGCCACCCCGACGGCTCCCGAGTCGTGATAATCCCTCCCAAGGAACAGCCCATTTTGCCGCGCGCCCTGTCCGGCGCTGGCCAGACCGCCGATTTTAGCGGCGCTGGGGAAGGCGTAGTCCATACCCAGCAGCAGGTTTTGCGCCGGGAACGACATGGGGTCGGCCAACAGCACAAACTGAGGCTCGTCCGCAGGGTCCACCGCCAACGCCTCGTGCCAACGGTCGGGCGGGGCATCCAGGTCAGGCAGCGCGTCGCCGTCCAGACGGATCGGTTTGATATTTACGCCGGGCAGGCTGGCCACCGTTATCGACACCGCCGGCTCCTGCTCAATCTCCGTGCCTCCGCCGATGATGCCCCCGCCGGTGCAACCAAGCAACAGAGCCTGCGGGCCCAGCATTTCGGCGACCATCGCCGGCAGGTCGGCATAATCTGAAGCGTACTCGGACGACGCGAACACGACCGCGAGATCGGCGGCGGTGTCCCCCATTGACGCACGTATCGAGACGGCGCATTCTTCGAGCGCCTGCCGCAGGGTGGTTTGTTGTGAAAGCGCAGATGCCCACTGCATAATCAACACCTCATCGCCGCGAAACCAAGCATGGTTGGATTGAGCGTGAGTATAGCACAGGGTGGGTACGCCCACTCTCCAACTCCTCTCCCGGTGGCGGTGATGAGCGTTTTCCCGGTTGACGCCCACCGCGCTTGCCGGGTATATCTCTTGCCACTGTGCTCCATCCTGTTTATCCTGTGCATCCATGCCAACAGTCCCAGGAGGTAACCTGACCATGGACGAACTTAGCCCCGCCCGCGTGCTGGCAGAATTGAAGAAGAACGGCGCCACCCACGTGGTCTGGCTGCCCGACAGCGAGACCAACTTCCTGTACGTGCTGATGCGCGACGACCCGACCATTGACCTGGTGCCTGTGAGCCGCGAAGGTCATGCGTTCTCCACTGCGGCCGGACTCGCCGCCGGCGGCAAGAAGCCGGTAATCCTCATCCAGAACACCGGCATGATGGAGTCGGGCGACTCGCTGCGTGGGTGGGGCCTCGGCATGAACACACCGGTCGTAATGATGGTGGGTTATCGCGGCTGGACGCGCCACGGCGTCATTACCGATACCGCCGCCTTTTACACGGAGCGGTTCCTGCACGCCTTCAACATCAACTACTATCTGGTGGAATCAGACGAAGACGCCGACCGGATTTCCGTCGCCTTCGCCGAAGCCGCCCGGGAAAAGCGTCCCGTGGCCGTGCTGGTCGGTGATGAATACCACGGCTTCAACGTGAGCCGCTAATAGACAATCGATTTATTTGCATGGATGTACAGGATGAACAGGATAGCGTGATGTTAAATTTATATCCTGTGTATCCTGTATATCCATGTCAGATAACAACTTCAAAAGGAAGTGATTGATATGATGAATACGGCGGAAATGCTGGAGATTTTCAACAAGCAACGGGGCGATTCCATTGTGATACCCGGTCGCGGCGGCCGATTCTGGGTCGAATTGAGCGACCAGCCCGACCGCGACCTGCCCCTGGGCGACCCGGCGATGGGCGGGCACGCATCATTCGCCTTGGGCCTAGCGCTGGCGATACCCGACCAACGCGTGGTGCTGTTCGACTCGGAGGGCGACGTGCTGATGGGAATGGGCGCGCTGCCGACCATCGCGGAGAAGGCCCCCGAGAATCTGTATCACTTCATGCTGGACAACGGCGTATACGCCACCACCGGCGGCCAGCCCGTCCCCAACGCCGAAGCAATTGAATACGACGTAGTGGCCCAGGGTTGCGGCTACCCAGCCACCTACTCCATCGACAATCTGGAAGATTTCGCCAACCAGATCGAAGAAATCCTGAGCCAACCCGGACCGGTGTTCGTAGCCCTGAAGATAGACCCTGAAATCATCAACGAGCCCATCAACAACCGTCCGCAGTGGCAACGCAAAACCCGCAATCAGGCAGTAGCCGACATGCAGGCCGAGCTGGGGATTGAGGGATAGGGTAAGGGTTGCCGACGGGCTGACGGCGTTTGCAAAACGCTAAAATTGCGTGGCCCTATCGCTGAGGGCTACGGCGGCTTTTGTGCTATGGTAGCCGCGATTATTCAAAAGCTCGAGACCGGCGCCCTGATTGCCGCTTGGCTGCGCCGGCTCTTTGCGGAAGTTTTATGGCTGCTGCCGTGTCCTATAACAATCACAACCTGGTCGGAGAAGCGCTGAAACTGCTGGCGGCGGGCTTGGGGCCTTACGTTACGAACAAGATGCAGGACACGGTCGCCAACGGCGGATATACGCTGAGCGATGCCGATGCGGTAAGTGAAATTGCCGGCGATGTGGCAGTGACGCTGCGTGTAATGGTTGTGGCTTGGAACGATGTGTTCCGCGATAGCCTGGGTCAGACGGAACGGAGTCTGGTGTCCGAAATCCGTGAAATCCGCAATCGTTGGGCGCATCTGGAATCCTTCAACGACGACGACCTTGACCGCGCCCTGGACTCGGTGGGGCGACTGCTGGCCGCAGTGGGCGCTACCAGCGAAGCCGAACGGGTGAACCGGGCAAAACACCGGCTGCGTCGGAAGCGTTACGGCACGCCGGAACCGAAAGCGGCCTCGACTGATACCGTCCCGACTGATTCTGCCACGGCATTCATACCGGAACCTCCCAACGCCATTACCGCGCCGGCGGCGACCCCGGACGCTGCGCCGGTGGCGACTGGCGGTGTCAAGTCGTCCGAAGGCGACGTTCCACTACCGGCTGCCGGCGATGACCGGCCGCCGCTCACGAATCATACGGTCGCCGAGGATGTTGATGACGATGATGTCAACGATTATATCCGCCGGGGCGTTGACCTTCGCCGCCAGGGGAAATTTGGCCGGGCAATGGCGGAATTTGACCTGGCAATCGGCATCAACCCCACCAGTGCGAACGCTTGGTATCACCGCGCCCTGGTTTGGGGTCACATGGGCGACCATGGTCGCGCCATCATAGACTTTAGCCGCGCGATTGCGCTGAACCCTGAGTATGCCGACGCCTACAACTGCCGCGGCTATGCCCGGTTCTGTCTGGGGGAGTACGGGCCGGCAACGGACGATTTTGAACGCGCCATCGGGCTGAATCCCGACGACGCTCTCACCCAGAAGAACCTGGAACTCGCCCGCCGCCATTGGGATGACCACACGCGGCCAGCGCCCCGATTCACCGACCTCTCCTCTCCTGCGGGCGGTCACCGTTAGCGCTCACCGTTATTAGATGAACGCACCCAGAAACTCCCGCATCCGGTCTACGCACCACTCCGGGTAAATTACGTTCACTCCGTGGCCCAGGCCGGGCCAGACGGTTAGCTGGCTGTTCGGTATCTCCGACGCCATGAACTCCTGCTGCTCCATGCTGGTGGTTGGGGATTCGTCGCCGGTGAGCAACAGGGTAGGCACGGCGATGTCCTTCAGGCGGGGGCCGAAGTCCAGGCTGTCCAGGTAGCGGTGCAGGGCCTGGCCGAACTCGGGATTGGTTTTGTCCATCTCGGCGATGTACCAGTCCTTAAGGCCCTCGGAGGCGTGGCGCATATCGAGGCGGAAGTTGATGGTGGCCGCGCTCCACGCCCCGATGCCGCCCTGCTCCATGGTCGCCAGCCAGCTGCCGCCGGGCGTTTGGTTTTCCCGGCGCGACAGGCGGCACGGAGAGTTGCACAGCACCAGCGCCCGGCACCGGTTGGGGTGGTCGTGGGCGAACTGCATCCCCATGATGCCGCCGAAGGACTCGCCGACGTAGACGGCCTGCTCGACGCCCTCGTGGTCCAATATGGCCAGCAGGTCGTCCATCAAGACGTCCAGCGTGGGCTGGTAGTGCTCGGCATCGGCGGTGGATGCGCCCATGCCGCGCAAGTCGGGCCGGATGACCCGGTACTCTCGGCCCACCAAGGGCGGCCAGTTGTACCAGAAGTTGCCATTGCGGGAGAACCCGTGCTGTAGCACGATGGCGTCGGGGGACCTGCGCCAAGGGTCGGTGAAGTCGTCGAGGTAGTAGTGCAGCTGGGCGTGTTCGCGCTGGATGGTGGGCATGATGCGGCTCCTGACCGGAGGCGGCTCCGGGTTTGCGGTTTTTGCTCATATACCATACCCTTGCGCCAGTATCAAACTCGGGGGTTCGGTCTTGATGGGTTGTCATTGCGAGGAGCGTAGCGACGTGGCAATCCCGTAGAGTTCGAGGCGTCCTAATCCCTCACGAGATTGCCACGCTGCGCTCGCAATGACGTAATCATAAGGGGTCCAAAATGCCGGCACGAACGGGCGCAGAATACGTCGCAGGGCTGCGGGAGCGGTCGGCGGATGTTTACATCGGCGGAGAGCGGGTCAAGGACGTTACGGCGCATCCGGCCTTCGCCGGTGGGCTGCGCACCGTCGCCAGTTTGCTGGAGATGCAGCATGACCCGGCCCGGCGCGACGAGATGACCTACACGTCGCCGACCACGGGCGACCCGGTGGGTCTGTCGTTCATCATGCCCCGCAACCTGGAAGACTTGCAACGCCGGCGCAAGATGATTACCAACTGGGCCAAGGGTTCCTGCGGCATGATGGGTCGCACGCCCGATTTCCTCAACGTGGCGGTGATGTCCATGGCCGCCGGCGCCGACTATTGCGCCCAGAACCGGCCCGACTTCGGCGCGAATATCCTGAACTACTACGAGTACATCCGCGAAAACGACATCGTGATGACCCATACGTTGGTCAACCTGCAACGCAGCCGCGCAGTGGGCCAGACGCCTTTCGACGACCGCACCGACGTTGCGCTGTCGGTGGTGGACGAGAATGAAGACGGCATCGTGGTGCGAGGCGCGCGGGTGCTGGCGACGTTGGGGCCGCTTTCCGATGAGATTGCGGTCTATCCGGCGCGCACCCGGCGAGTCCCGGTCGGCGAGGAGGGCAAGTACGCCTTCGGGTTCTCCATCCCGTGCAACATGGAGGGCCTCAAATTCCAGTGCCGGGATACCTTCGACGCGGGACGCTCCCACTTCGACCATCCGGCCAGCAGCCGATTCGAGGAGATGGATGCCATCGTGTTCTTCGATGACGTGCTGGTGCCCTGGGAGCGGGTGTTCCTCTACAACGACGTGGCCCGGTGCAACCAGTGGGGCGAACGCACCAACCGCAACGCCCACACCGGCCACCAAGTCGTCACCAAGAACGTCATCAAGTGCGAGTTCGTGCTGGGTTTGGCGTCGCTGATGGTGGACATTCTCGGCTCGGGCGAACTGCCTCAGACGCAGCAGCTCATCGCCGAGGTCATCGAGAACCTGGAGATTACGCGGGCGCTGCTGGCGGCGTCGGAGGCCCAGGCGTCAACCGACGAGTGGGGAATCTTCTGCCCCGACTACCGGCCTCTGCTGGTGGCGCGCAAGCAGATGATCCAGATGTATCCGCGGATGACCGAGATTCTGCACCTGCTGGGTTCCAGCAGCCTGATGGCGCTGCCGGCCGAGGCCGACCTGAACGGCCCGCTGGCCGACGAGATCGAGCGTTACCTGGACACCGATACGGCGACGGCGGAGGAACGCATCCGGTTGTTCCGCCTGGCGTGGGACGTGTCCTGCAGCGCTTTCGGGGGCCGCCAGACGCTCTACGAGCGGTATTTCGGTGGAGACTCAGCCCGCAACGCCGCCCTGCTCTACCAGATTTACGACCGCACGCCGGCGCGCCAGCTGGTGCAGGAATTTTTGAGTTGGGAGTAGGCGCCTGTCATTGCGAGGAGCGCAGCGACGTGGCAATCTCGTTCCGGTGTCAACCACGCTGTGCCCCAGCGTACGGCATTAAGCCAACGAGATTGCCGCGCTGCGCTCGCAATGACATAGTGCAATCGCGTCATTGACACGAATAGGAGTACAAACCTTGATAACCGTTGCCGAGATTAACATTGCGCCGGTGAAGTCCATGGGGCTGGTGTCGCTGGACGAAGTAGCCCTGGATTTGGGCGGCATCCAGCACGACCGCCGCTTTTACCTGGTGAACGCCCAGGGGCGACTGCTAACCCGACGGCAGGTGGGCAAACTAGCCCAGTTGACGACTTCCTGGGACGGCGCGGCAGAACGGTTGACCATCGGCTTTCCGGGCGGCACGACGCTGGAAGGTCATCCGGACCTCGACCGCCCGGTATGGACCATCGTGTGGGGCCGGCGAGTGCGTGGGCGAGCCCTCATGGGCGAATGGATGGCCGTGCTGAGCGACTTTTGTGAGCAACCCGTTGCACTGATAATGTCAGATTTGCCTTGCCAAGTGTTCGATGAATTTCCGGTGTCGGCGCTGTCCCGCGCGTCGGTGGAACGACTGTCGTCCGAGATGGGGATGTCGGAGGACGAATGCCTGGCCACCGACCGATTCCGCCCGACGCTCCTGCTGGACGGCTGTGAGCCTCACCAGGAGGACGGGTGGATGAACCGGCCGATCAGCGTGGGCGACGCCGTGGTGCGAATCCTGGCGCCCGACCCGCGCTGCGCCATCGTCGACCAGCATCCCGACACCGGCGAAACCGACACCGAGGTGGTCAGGTCGATCCTGGGCTACCGTCCCAACCCGGCGGCGGCGTTCTTCGGCGTGTACGGCATCGTGGAAAAACCCGGCACGGTACACGTGGGGGATGTGGTGGCGTTGTAGGGAATGAAATCGGCCCCCATCCCATACGAATGAGAGCCGATACGGATGAGAGCCGATTGCCGTGGCCGGATGCGCCCGGTGCGGCCTAGTGCTGCACCAGGCCCTCGTCCATCATGGCGGCGATGGCGCCGTCGAAGGCTTCGATGGTGAAGTCGATGTCGGCCTCGGTGTGAGTGCCGGACAACACGCCGCTGGTGCGCGACATCAGGTCGACGCCCCGAACCTGCAGGGCCTGGCGAAGGCTGCGCTGGATGGCCATGGGCTGGTCCTTGAGGCGGGACGCGTCCAGGCCGGCGATGCTGCGTTCGCCAAAGTACAGGTGGAAGGTTGACGCCTCGCCGTAGACGGTGGCATTGAGCTCCCGCCGGTCGACTACTTCGCGCAGACCCACCCGGAGTCGCTCGGCCATCAGGTCGGCCTGGGCGTTGTACTCGCCGGTGGCGACCAGGCGCAGGGCAGCGTTGCCGGCGGCGGCGGCGTATGGATTGGCGTTGAATGTGCCGCCGTGCAGGACGCGCTCGTAGCGGTCGTGGTGGCTGTCGCCCGTCTGGTGCATCACGGCCATCACCTCATCCCGGCCGGCAACGGCGCCGCCGGGCAGACCGCCGGTGAGGATCTTGGCCATGGTGAACAGGTCAGGGTCGATGCCAAGACTCTCCTGTGCGCCGCCGGGCGCCCAGCGGAACCCGGTGATTACCTCGTCGAGGATCATAACCACGCCGTGCTCGCGGGTCAGTCGGCGCACGCCTTCCAGGAAGCCTTCGGGCAGGGGCACGGTGCCGTAGGAAGCGCCCGATGCCTCGGTGATGACGCCGGCGATGTTGTCGTCGTTGTTCAAGACGTTTTCCAGCGCGGTCAGGTCGGTGGGAAGGACGACGATGGAGTCGATGACACCCTGGGGAATGCCGATGGACGCCGGCACGTCGAAGGGTGGCACGTTGCCGGGCATGACGTAATCGTGCCAGCCGTGGTAGTGGGACTCCCAGCGGATGATCTTCTCCTTGCCGGTGTGGGCGCGGGCGACGCGCATGGCCAGCATCGTGGCCTCGGCGCCGGAGCCAACGAACCGCACCTTGTCGGCAGAGGACATGAGCGTACAGACGCGCTCGCCCCATTCCAACATAGACTCGGTGGGCGCGCCGAAGTGGGACCCGTCGGCCAGCACGGCAGACAGGGCGCTAACCACCTCCGGGTGAGCGTGGCCCAGCAGCAATGACGCGGAGCCCATGCCGTAGTCGACATATTCGTTCCCGTCGATGTCCCATTTTCGCGGCCCGCTACCCCTCGCGACAATCACCGGGAAGGGGTCGGAGGTGTAGCCGTCGTGTCCCGGACTCCCGGAGGGAAAATGGGCCCGGAAGCTGGGCTGCAGTTCCAGGGACCGGGGATTCATCCGGATGTACTGTTCCTGAATGGTCTCAGCCATAGTTGGAGCTCCTTCGCGACGGAGGCCGCGTTGGTCTGTTCGGATCGGGTTGTACCGAGGTCAGTTGTGGAATGGAGTCAGTTGTCGGCGGCGACGGCTGCCGTCTCGTTCTGAAGGATGGAGGCGAAGGCGGTTTGCAACTCGCGGCAGGACAGTTCCAGCGCCTGCCGTCCCTTGTCGATGACGTGGGGCATTCCGTAGAAGCCGTGGATTACACCATCATATCGCTTTTGCACGGTGGGCACGCCCGCTTCCCGGAGGGCCACGGCGTAGGCTTCGCCCTCGTCCCGCAGCGGGTCGAACTCGGCGGTTATAACCAGCGCCGGGCACAAATCGGACGTTAGTCGGGCCCGCAAAGGCGACACAAAAATGTTGTAGGCGGAGAGTTCAGACCGGTCCAGGTAGTGATCCCAGAACCATTGCATGCTGGCGGTTTCCAGGAACATACCCTTACCGTTGACTGCGTAAGAACGTCCATTGTAGGCGGCATCGGTGCAGGGGTAAACCAGCAACTGGTATGCCAGCGGGTGTGGGAAATCCTCGTAGGACAGGGCGACCGCGGCGGCCAGGTTCCCGCCGGCGCTGTCGCCGCCCACCGCGATGGCTTCGGGACGGCTGCCGAGAGACTCGGCGTTGTACATCGCCCACATTGTGGCGGTAAGACAGTCTTCGAAAGGCGTGGGGAATTTGTACTCGGGGGCCAGCCGGTAGTCGACTGAGATGACCACCGAATTGGCGCCCACGCAAAGCTCGCGAGCAGTGGCGTCGGCGGTTTCGATGTTGCCGATGACCCAACCGCCGCCGTGGAACCACACCAGCGTGCCCCAGGGGCCGGAGCCCTCGGGCGTGTAGATGCGTATGGGCACTTCTCCCGGTTCCTTGCCGTACATGTTCTGAATGATACGGTCTTCGACCTTGCCCACCGCCGGGCCTTCCGGTCGGGGCCGGTTGTTCATCACCTCGCGACACTCCACCGCGCTCATATCCTGGAACGGCTTGAGTTTGAGCGAATCGAACAGCTCCAGCACGTTGCGGGCTTGCGGATCCAGCAGCTTGCGCATCGCCGTCTTGTCGCCCTGGTGCTGAGCGTGATACTCAGCCACCATGTCATCAACGGCGCCGCGCAGGAATTCGCCGGCATCGTCCATCGCCGCGCGGGACGTATCAATGACGCCGGCCATGCTGAAAAAGCCGTGAATCATGCCGGGGTAACGCTTCACCGTCGACGGCACACCCATCTGCTTCAGGTGGCGTGCGTAGGCTTCGCCCTCGTCGCGCAGCGGGTCGTACTCAGCGGTGAGGGTGAAGGATTTGGCCAGTTTGTCGGCATGAGGAAAGTCGGGAGCCAGCTGCAACGGAGCGGCCAGCGGGTTGGCGGCATCAGCGGGGTCAGCCAGAAACTGGTCCCAGTACCACATCATTCCCTGGCGTTCCAGGTTATAGCCGGCGCCGTTATCGGCGTAGGAACCGGTGCCGAAATCGCGGTCGGTTACCGGATAAACGAGCAGTTGATGGCTCACGCGCACGTCCCCCGTTTCGGCAACCTTGATGCTGACGCCGGCAGCCAGGTTACCCCCCGCGCTATCCCCGCCAACGGACACAACACCCGAAACTCCACCCAGAGCTTCGGCGTGTTCGCTGGCCCAGAGCGTAGCCGCGTAACAGTCGTCAAGCGGTTCGGGGAACTTGGCTTCCGGAGATAATCGGTAGTCCACCGACACTACGATGTTGCGAGATGTGACACAAAGATGCCGGCTGGTGCCGTCGGCAGATTCCAGGTCGCCAGTAACCCAACCGCCTCCGTGATACCACACCAGTATCGGGAACGGCCCTTCGCCTTCGGGAGTGTAAATGCGAACCGGCACACCGCCCGCCGGAGTGGGAACGGTCCGGTCTTCGACCTTGCCAACCTCCGGCCCGGGTGCGCGCGGACGCTTGCTGGCGTTCTCACGGGCTTCTTCAGGCGAGACGGTGTGGTTGGCTGGCAGGCCCAGGGCGCGGGTCGCTTCGATAATCTGTTGAGCTTGTGGGTGCAGGGGCATGGCGGGGCTCCTTACGCTGGTTGGCGGATAGCAATGGGCCGCCGGGCGACAGCATGCTGTTGCGTCGGCGGCGGCCTCAATATCGGGGTGGTTGGTTATGCGCTGCGTGCTGCGTAGTCTTCCCGGGCGCGGTCCAGGGCGCGACTACGTCCAGCCATCAGGGATTCGTTGCGTTCGTAGGCCCACTGGTTGGAGGCCTTGGCAGCTTCGGCAGAACCCTGGAAGTGGGGCATCACGTGGCGCGCGATCAACTCGTAGCTGTGCAGCATATGCTCACGAGCGGCCCAGTCGACGGTTTGCACCATAAAGCCGCCGAAACCGCCGCTACGCTCTTCCAGACGTTTGATGCCTTCTATGCAGTCGTCGGGCGTCCCGATAATCCAGGCGCCGCGTTCGGCCAGCACGTCGATGATTTTTTCGGGCGGCCCATCGACCACCTGAGGGCGACCCATCGTATGCTCGAAATATTCACGCTGGTAGCGCCCCGCGCCGATGCGGGCCTGCTCGAACGCTTCCTCCCTGGTGTCGGCCAGGTGTACCGGCAGCACCAGCCGCCAATCGAAGCGGTCAACCACCTGGCTGTGCTCGGCGGCCGATTCTTCGCAAATGTCCCAAAGGTCTTTCAGGTCGATGCCCGACGGAGCGGCGGGGTCCCGCGGAGTGGTAATGGTCAACACGGAAGCGCCGTGTTTGCCAGCCAGGGATACGCCGGAGGGCGTTTGCACTGATGCAACCGAAATAGGCATATGGGGCGTCTGGTAAGGCCGCAGTTGCAGCATTGCTTCCTGACACTCAAACCAGTCGCTCTTGTGGGTGATCGGCTCCTTCTCGGTGAAAAGGCGCATGATCACACCCAGGGCTTCGTCCATGCGAATGCGCTGCTTGGTGGGGTCTATTCCCATCATGTAGGCATCGCCGGGCAGGGCGCCCGGCCCCACCCCCAGCATCACGCGGCCACGGGTCATGTGGTCGAGCTGAGTCATCCAGTTGGCCACCATAAAGGGATGGTGATACGGGAGGCTGACCACGCCGGTGCCCAATTTGATGTGCTTGGTACGGTCGGCGGCGACGCCAATGAAAATCTCGGGCGACGAGATGATTTCCCAGCCGGCGCTATGGTGTTCACCAATCCAGGCTTCGTCAAAACCAAGATAGTCAAGCCATTGCACGAGTTCGAGGTCGCGCTCCAGCGCCAGCGTGGGGTTCTCACCGGCCCGGTGGAAAGGGCCCATAAAAATGCCAAATTTCATCCGATCTGGTAACGCCATTGGGGAACCTCCTCCGTGCAAACCCTTGGATAGTCCGCGGCCCGCACTCGTGGAGTTGCGCAGCCTGTTGAACCGTTATGGCCGCATTATATGGGGGATGTGGTGCGGCGGCAAGCGAGACGGTTTGGGTATAATAGAAATTCGGAATTAACGAGCACGAGGTGGGTGAAGATGCCGGGAATGACTCAACGAATTCAAATGATAGGCAGTCAAAATCAGATGCGTAACGCCGAGAAGTTGGCCCGCGATTGGGCAGTAGCCCACGCTGGCAGCTACCATGGTCCGGCGCGCAAGGAACTAGGCGGCACTCTGCCCATCCGGAGATATGAGCAGGATAATCTGACAATCAGCCTGTCCAAACCGATGTCGCCCGCCATCAAGCAGTGCCAACTCGTCAGCGTTCGCTACCGGCATCCCGGTATAGAAACGCCCTACGTGAGCTATCTGATGACCTACACCCCGGCGGAATCAACGCAACCCGGCGGCTATCTGGTGTCTGTTACCAACTGGCCCGCCGCACTGCAAGCCGCTATGCTGCCGTGGAACGATAAGGCGGAAGCTGGCATCGACGGTCTGGATAGTCTCATGCGGGAAATCGATTCCAACCGTTCCGACGCCGGGAAATCCGGCGCAAATAAACAGGAGTCAGTGTCCAGTATTGACGACTTGTTCGGACGAGGAGACATGACAATTGTCCTAGCTGAGGACGGTCAACCGGAAAGTGATTTTCTAGAACTGGCGGCGGAACATAGTGATTGGGCCGGCGTGAGTACGCTCAGTGCCTCGGAGCGATTGACAATTGGCTTGGAGTTGTCAATGGAGCAACTTTACGGTTGGGTCAGGGCAAGAATCGCGCTCTTTTCGCGCCACCCAAACGCTGCTGGCCATAGGTTGTTGATGGCGGAATCCGATTACGAACCAGCTGCTACTTTTCTCGAAGAACAACGGGACCGCACCATCAACGAAACCCCCAACCGCAACTGCTTACTCCTGATGGAATTGCTGGAATCCACTGCCGCAATCCTGGCTGTTCCCTTGGCGACAGACGCCAAGGTTATGGCAGAACCGATTGTTGAATCAACCACCCTCCCGAGAGAAGACTTCGCCGAAGTGGACCGCCCTGAGAATGTTGCTATGCAGCAACGCGTTTATGTGCTGGAAGACCAGCTAGGTGAAGCCAAAGCCGCGATTGCCCTGCTGCAAGAAAAGCTGGAGCAGTACGAATACCAGGATACTGATGCAGAGGCCGAGGAAACGGACAGCATCGCCAAGAATCACGACGCAGTTGATTTAGACGCTAATCGGGTAATGACGGTAATAGGAGGTATCATTGCTCCGGAACGATTTCCCAAACTGCGTTTCCTTACCAACTGCACGAAACCGCTTGAAGACTACGGTAAGCCCAGGCCGAACGGCGTGGAGATTTTGGCGGCCCTGGACGCCATCAATCGGTTGGCGCAAGCCTGGTACAACACACCGGGTGGCAGCATCGGCCCTTGGGACAACTATTTCGTCGATCTCACCGGATGGAAGCACGCTGACCGTGAGTCAGAATTCACGATGTCTCGTTACGGAGACAAGAGGTCTTTCAGCGACCAGGAACAAGGGAGACTAGTTGCCATTGAACGGCATCTGACCTACCAGGGGTCGAGTGGGGGATTGCAAATCTACTTCGACCGAGATGACATGACTGACACGTTCATCGTCGGATACATCGGAGAACACCTACCCTACCCCACTGCCCGCTCCTGAATTGCAAGGTGGCTATTTGCTCAAATCTGGCTTCGACCTGCAATTGTCCCCGGGTTCTTCCAAGCATTGGATGTGGGCTTCCGTGGCTGCTTGGTAGCGCTCCACAATACGATTGGCCCGTTCGTATTCCTGCCGGGTACGCTAGCTCTGTTCTCGGTATTGTTGGACCAGTCCTCTATAGTGGAGCGTTCGAGTTCTGGCCGCCCGCCTGGCTCATCCACACGACTATCTTTGAGCAGCCATTCGACCAGGCTTGCGGCCAATTGATTCGGATGTTTCATGGCGCATCGAGCGGCTATGAGATTCGTTCAGTTCCCGCCGGCTCTTGCAGTGGCGAGCGTTACCCCGAAATCAGCGGCAGCCCCTCGTCGGCGCGCACGTCGTTGATAATTTCCAGCACGCGCTGGGACAGTGGCGCATAGGCCAGTTCAAACTCGGTGAGCAGCCGGCTGTTGTCCACCAGGTAGTTGCCGGAGTGTTCCCGTCCACCTGGGTCGTCGAAGCTGACCTGCGCATCTGGCAGGTAGCCCTGCACCATCTCGGCCAGGTCGCCCAGGCTGATTGCGGTGCCGCCGGAGTTGTACACCGGATACTCGCTGCGATCTACCAGGGAAACGCGGACGAACGCCTCGGCAATGTCCTCAACGTGGATGGGCAGCCGCATCATCTCCTGGTAGGGAAAGCTGACCGCTTCGCCACGCGCTGGTAACGTTACGCAGCGCACATGGTCGACCGAGCCGCGCACCTTGTCGGGACCGGTGACGTTGGCCGGACGGATTCCGGTGATGGACATGCCGTAGTTCTCGTTGAACATCTTGGCCTGAAACTCGTTAAAAATCTTGTGCACGGCATACTGGCTGGTGCCGAAGGTGCCGTCGTCCTCGGTGGCCAGGCGGTCGCCGAAGTTTGACTGCTGGCCGCTGACCGCCACCGAACTGGCATAAACCACCCGATTGACGCCCAGCAAGCGAGCCGCTTCGAAACAGTTGTCCATGCCGAGGATGTTCAGGCGCATTTGGTGGTGAGGGTTGCCCTCACCGCCGCCCAGCAGGTAGGCCAGGTTGATGATGCGGTCAGGCTCGGCTTCGACGATGGAACGCGTTACCTGCTCGAAATCGGTGATGTCAACGCGGGCGCTCCGGATTGCATCGCGTTCGACACCTGGGATGTCGGGCAAGGGGTTAATGTCAGTGGCGTAAACCTGCTCGCCGCGTTCCACCAGTTTCCGAATCACCCGGGGGCCGATGAATCCGGCGCCGCCCATTACTAAAACCGTCATGTTGCACCTCTTTTACGCGTACAATTTTCGCATGGATACACAGGATGGACAGGATAATGTTTAATCTGTCCCGTATATCTTGTGTATCCATGCGAATATAAAAATCTACCGCCGCACGGCGACGAAAAACAGCCTCCGGAACGGGTACAAGGTAACGCCGTCAGCCCGCCTAGGGTATGCCTGGTTCAGACGCCGCCGGTATTCCGCCACATAAACATCCCGCTCGCCGTCGTCCAACCCATTCAGAATTGGACGTAGGCCGGTGCTCGTTACCCACTCCAGCACAGCGTCATCGCCGGCAAGCACGTGCTGGTATTCCGTCGTCCAAACATCCAGATGGGCGGATTCGGGAGCCAGCAGGTCGTGGTAGAAATCAGGATCCTGCACCCACCGATTGCCGACTGCCTCCCGCAATTCGGCGCTCCCGATGGGTTTCCCGCCGGTTCCGCCGTCCGCCAGAGTTGCGCGCATGATGTGGTGAGATGGCATATCCCAACTCATCGGGGCCTGCACTGCCAGGCATCCGCCCGACGGCAACATCGCCCACAGGCGGGGGACCAGGTCCTGGTGGTCGGGCACCCACTGGATAACCGCATTCGAGTACAGGACTGAAGGCGCGGCGTCGGGTTTCCAGTCGGCCAGGTCGCCGTATTCCCATCGCACCCGGGACGGTGAATCGGCAGCCTCGGTGAGCATCTCGGGCGAGTTGTCAACGCCAACAACATCGGCGGCGGGCCAACGGTCGGCGAGCAGGCGTGCCACGTTGCCGCTGCCACAGCCCAGATCATAAATGACTCGCGGGTTTTCCAGCGGAATGCGGCCCATCAAGTCCAGAGCGGGCCGCAGCCGGTGGTCAGCAAATTTGAGGTACTGCCCCGGGTCCCAGGATTCTCCGGCGATGTCTCTCTGGTGGGGCGTAGCTTGGGTCATGGTTGCGCTTGTCTACTCTCGAAGGTTGAGTTGATTGCGGCGAGTATAGGTTAGGCCGCAAAACGCGTCAACATTAGGGAGCCTGGCTGCGCATCGCCAGTAACCGCCCACCGGACGTGGGTAGATACAGGGTGCCATTTGCGACCGCCGGCGCCGCTGACAGGTTCACGTTCACCAGATTATGCTCCCACACCGTTGCGCCGGTTGACGTATCGAACGCGAGCAGGCGTCGGTCGTTGGTGGCAATGAGCAGCGCTTCGCCAGCGGCCACCGGTTCGGCAACAACCTCAATTTCCAGTTCCCGCTCCCAAATCACTGCACCGGATGCGGCATTGAACGCCGTAATACGCCCCGCTTCGTTGACGACCATCAGGTTGCCATTTGCGTACACCGGACTGTGTTTCACCCGACCGCGCGCCGAACCTACCCAAATGCTGCCAACCTGCCGCGGCGGGTCGTCGCGCAACCGCCAGGCAAAGAAGTTGACCTTGGCAACGTAAGCGAAACGGCTGAATGGCTGGCTAACCGCCCGGGGGTCAACTGCCCAGATGGCGCCGCGATTGGTGGCGAAGTAGGCGCGGCCTTCGGCAATGATTGGCCCGCCGGCGACGGGTGTGCCGGAATAGAACTTCAGCAGACGCCGGCCCGTAGCCGGGTCCACGGAGATGAACCTTTCTCCCAAAGACGTTGCGGCTACCACGTCGCCGTCGAACGCCACGTGGCCAACGACCCAACCGTTGGCGTCTGCCGACCAACGCCGCGCCCCGGTGCTGGCGTCCAACGCTTCCACCGCGCCATTAGTAGAACCGATATACAGCGTCCCATCGGCGACAATGGGCGAACCCAGGACGATATTGCCCAAGTTATGCTCCCACAGCGGGGCGCCGGTGTCCCGGTTCAGAGCCACCACACGATGGTCGCGAGAACCGAAATACACCGCCGACTCGGTTACCGCCGGAGAACTGTCGGAAGGAGAACCAATCTCGTAAGTCCAGAGCGCCTGCCCGGTGCTGCCATCCAGAGCCGCGGCCATCCCGGACTCAGTTGTGATGTAAACCCGCCCACCCACGACAGCAGGCGTACCCAGAATTTCCCCCGCAGCTTGGTATTCCCACTGCGCCAAAAGCGGTACCGATGGCGGACGCGCACCGGTGGAGCCGGTAGCGCCCAAGTCGTGGCGACCGGACGGCCAGTCCGCGGGCAAGCCGGCGAGTTGATAATCTTCCGTCGCCTTTGCCGGCGGAAACAGTAACGGGCCAATTTGATAAGCGCGGTAAGCCAGGAAAGCAATCAGAGCGATTACCGCAACTGCTACCGCTAGCCACAGTCGGTGGTTGTATAACGTCCTGCGCCAGAAGCGAGACGCTTGCGGGGTGGCCGCTGTACGTTGCACCGTTTTGGAGGTCAAACTGTCAGGCGGGGCATTCTACGTGCGTCCGCGGAGCTTGGGATCAAGGACATCGCGGATGGAATCACCAAACAAGTTGAAGGCCAGCACGGTGACGGTAATCGCAATGCCCGGGAACACCACCATCCACCAACGCGGTATCAGGCCGGCGGCTACCGGGCCGCCCAGCATATTGCCCCAGGTGGCAGTCGGCATCGGAACACCGACTCCCAGGAACCCCAGAGAAGCCTCCAGTATGATGACCGACCCCAAGTGGGCCGTCGCCAGTACGAGCCATGGAGCGACGCATTGGGGAGCGATGTGTCGCAACATCACCCGACTTCCAGATGCTCCGATGGCCTGAGCTGCGTCCACGTATGCGTTCTCCTTGACGCTCAATGTTACGGAACGTATCACTCTCACCGATAACGGGATACGGGTAACGCTTATCGCGACTATAACGGTCCAGACTCCGGCGCCCATGGCCAACACCAGGATCATCGCCAGAATCAGGGTTGGAAAGGACATCATCAGTTCCAGGAAACGCTGACTGTACATATCGAATCGGCCACTAATGTATCCGGTGGCCACGCCCCAGGCTGCACCGATCAAGTCCCCCACAAGCACGGCGATCAGCGCCACGAACAACGATACGCGCGCCCCGTGAACTATTCGGCTGTACAGGTCGCGCCCGATGTCGTCGGTGCCCAACCAGTGAGCGGCGCTGGGTGGATTACGAAGGGCGCGGAAGTCGGCTTCCTGGGTGGGATGGTGAGTGGCGACGACGGGCGCGAAGATAGCGACTAGGGCGATAGCAATAATTACGCCGCCGCTTACTGCACCCATGGGGTTGCGCTGGCAAAATTCGATGACAACCCACCACCACCTTCTGCCGCGGGGCTCTTCCTGTCGTACCAGTACGTCAGTAGTGCTAGCCTGTACCACGAGAATCCTCCTGAAGGATTGTCCAGATTAACCGTAGCGGATGCGCGGGTCGATCCAAGCGTAGGAAATGTCAACGAGCAAATTGGTCAACACGAAGATTAGTCCGTACAGCAACACCAGGTTCTGTATCACAACGTAGTCTCGCTCAAAGAAGGCCGCAACTAACGTGCGTCCCAAGCCAGGTACGCCGAAGGCCTGTTCCACCGCCACCGAACCGCCAATGAGGAAGCCAAGCAGCACACCGGACAGAGTGATGACGGGCATGATGGCGTTACGCAGGGCATGACGCATGATGACGAGCCGCTCCGCTAATCCTTTGGCCCGGGCAGTGCGGATGTAGTCTTCATGGATGGTTTCCAGCAGCGCCGATCGGGCCATGCGGCAGACGTAAGCGGCTTGACCGATGCCAAGCACCAGCGCTGGCCCCCACACGATTTGCAAGTTGGCCCATGGGTCATCCCATAGATTTATCACGCCCAGCGGCGCCTTCCATTCAAGGGTGAGCACCAGCGTCAATACAATCAGTGTGCCCAACCAGAAGTTGGGTATCGCCAGAAACAGAATGGAGAAGAACCGCCCGACGTAGTCCACCATACTGTTGCGTTTCATAGCCGCCAGGATACCGGCCGGCAACCCAATTACCCACGACAGGACTACCGACAAGACGGCGATTTCCAATGTGATAGGGCCTCGATTGATGATGAGGTCCATCACGGTGTCGGAACGCCAGAAGGACTGGCCCAGTTTCAGCGTAACGATGTCTTCAAGCCAATCGACATATTGCAGATATATTGGCTTGTCCAACCCGAGGCTGGCGATGATACGAGTGCGGTCCTCCTCGCTAAGCTGGAGAGTTCCTTCTTCGCCGAACATCACCGTGAGCACGTCCCCCGGCAAAATGCGCATCACCAGGAAGATGATGATGGTAATGCCGATAATCGCCGGTATGGACAGCAGAAACCGGCGAAGAATGTACTTTTGCATCAGAATATCTCCCCGGGTAGCGGCCTTGCCCGCCAACCCGGATTGTCGGGTTGGCGGGCAACATTCGATCGTGCGCGGCGGTGGTCGATTGGCCTATGCCCGTTGTTAGCTTCGGCACTCGTCGTCCAGCCACACAGTATCCATCCGATCCAGGTTGTGTACCAAAGCGCCGTGCTTTCCCTCAATGCCGTGGACGCAGGTGCGCCAGCCGGCCAGGGTGCGGTTGTACCACCACTCGACCACTGGCGGATCTTCGTCCAGAATCGCGGCGGCTTGCTGCACCAATTCGTAACGCTTGTCGAAATCGGGTTCGGTATCCACCTTTTCCATCACGGCGTCGAATTCCGGGTTGCAATAATTGGAGTGGTTTTCGCCACCGCCACACCGGTAGAAGCTGTTCATGTATGCCGACGGGTCGATAAACGGGGAGGCGATGGCGCCCACCGTAATGTCAAAGTCGCGGTCGGCCAACTCTTCAAACCAGACTGCGGAAGGAACCGCGCGGATGGTGGCTTCGATGCCCAGTATCCGCCGGTATTCCAGCTCGGCGATTTGAGCGATCGCTGAATACCACGGGCTGTCAGGTTGGCGTTGCAACAGGTCAACGTTTTTGATGCCGTCCCCATATCCGGCCTCTACCATTAGGCGTTTTGCCTCTGCCTCAGCAGCGTCCCGGTCGAAAACCAGCCGGTCGTCGATAACCGCTTGGGGTAGTTGGTAGGCCTGATCAGGGAATGTCCATCCCATGCCGCCCGGGTAGCCGTACAGCCATTCGCTGATGACCTCGTGTGCGGCAATGCGGTCGAAAGCAAGCCACATCGCCCGGCGTACTTTGGGGTCGTTCCACGGTTCCCGGTCCATGTTGAACCAGATTCCGCAGAAGGAATAGGAAGAGAACGGTTGTACTTCGTACCGCTCGTCATTCTGCATTCGTTCGTACGCGGCGGGATCGATAGTTTGAGCGAATTCTACGTTTCCCGCCAGCAATGCCGCCGAACGGTTGGTGCTGTTTTCCAGCGGATAGGTCCAAACTTCATCCAGATACGGGAGCCCTTCGTTCCAGTAATCAGGGAAGCGTTCGTTCTTCCACACTTCGCCTTGTTGGTACTCCAAGTAACGGAAAGCTCCCGTGCTAGGCGCCGATTGACCGGCAACCTTCAAGTCGTAATTGTGCTCCTCCAGGAACGATTTGGGGAAGATACCGTGCCACTCCAGGGCAAAGGCGTTCAGGCCGTACTCGAGAGGTGGCGGGGTTTCGAAGGTAAACGCAATCGTCAAAGGATCTATGACCTGGATGCTGGGGGAGAAGGGCGTGTAGAGGCCCTGCCGGGCACTGACGACACCCGCGGGCGGGTCTATAACCCGGGACCACGACGTCGCTACATCATCCGCGTTCATAGTCGTTCCGTCGTGGAACTTGACGCCCTCGCGCAGCGGGAACGTCCATACGGAGCCGTCGTCAGAAACCTCCCAGCTGGTGGCTAGGTCCGGGATGATGGTGCGACCGGCGTCGATGGGATTGTAGCGCAGGATGTTGTTGTACAGCATCATCTGCGTGAACGAGTTGGTGACGCTAGACACCTGCAGCAAGTCAAAGTGCGCCGCGTCATAATAACCGCCACGCCGCAGAATGCCGCCCCACTGGGCATCGGGGTAAACATCTTTGGTAATGGGGTTCGCCTCTACCTCAGTTGGCAGCGCCGCGGGCAACGGCGTTGGACTTGCTCCCGGTTGTTGCACCGGTTGAGCGGGAGCTGCTGCGGTTGTGGCCTGAGTTTGGTCGCTACTGGAGTCCGAACTGCCAGTAGCCGGCTGATTCGTCGTATCTCCGGAGCTAATTTGCGCTGGTGCGGAATCCGTAGCCGCAGGCGCCGTAGCCCCACCGCAGGCTATTGCCCCGAAAAGCACAAGCGACGCGACAAATCCTGATGCCGCGGCCAGCGAAAAGAATCGTTGGTGTGTCATAGTTCGTCCTCCGTGAGCGTCCGGTATCAGCGCTTACTGTCGATTTAATCGGCCAATGGCCATTGCAGCGCTTGAACGGGAAATAGAATCGTCTCTAAACGATTAAGATTGTAAATCGTAATAATTAGAGAATATACAACCATCATTCCCAGTGATGTGCCAATCCGTTACGGAAAATACTTGCGGCAGTCTAGGGTATATTATCGGAGGTGTCAATATCGATTATTTGGTAAATGGCGGGCACCATCGTGGCTAGCGCCAACGGTCTTGCCGCCAGGTACGTCCAATCCGGTATGCTATACTGCGGCCGGTTGCCGGGGTGCGTTGGGTTTGCCGTCCCGGTCTGTGCCGTACCAACAGTTGCTCCAGTTGCTTGATGAGGTGCGTTTTGGTTGCTCCGCTTGCCGCTACGCCCAACCCTTTCCGTGGGGTAGTGGTTAACACCGCTGAAATTCCGCCGGAACCCGCCGACTTTGCGGCCCGGCTGGATGCGTCGATTTCCGAATGGCGCGATGCGGGTTACGAAGTGGCTTGGGTGGATATTCCCATCGCGCTGGCATCCCATGTGCCGATTGCCACCGCACGCGGCTTCGTGTATCACCACGCCGGCAACGACTACCTGACTGCCACGCTGTCCCTCATCCCCGGTTCCTACATCCCCAACTACGCTACCCATTACATCGGTGCGGGAGGGGTTGTGGTGAACAATCAGTACGAATTGCTGGTGGTGTGCGAGCGGTATCGCATTGACAACCGCCCTCCTTTCTACAAATTGCCCGGCGGCGCGCTGGAACCGGGCGAACACCTGGTCGATTCCATCGTGCGGGAGGTGCTGGAAGAAACCGGCGTTGAGGCCGAGTTTGAAGCCCTCACCTGTTTCCGGCACTGGCACGGCTACCGCTACGGCAAGTCCGACATCTACTTCGTGTGCCGGCTGCGCGCGTTGTCCACCGAGATCAGGATGGGTGAGAAGGAGATCGAAGAGTGCCTGTGGATGCCCGTCCAGGAATTTATGACCAACGAAGACATCAGCCCGTTCAACAAAGGCATCGTGCGCTCAGCTCTGGAGAGTGACGGCATCATACCCGCGCCAATGCCCGGGATGCCCGAAGACCCCACCCGCGAATATTTTATGCCCAACTTCCCGGATTAACCTCCTGAGATTAATCCTCCGCGCCTCCGCGTTAAATCCCGTTTATCCTGTTCATCCATGCCAAAACTAAAATCCCTGGCCGTTGCGCCCCCCATTCTGGAGGAACTAAATGACTACCACCACTGAACAAGCCGGCAAATACCGCGTCATCGGCACCCGCCCCGTGCGTCACGACGGGGTGGACAAGGTGACCGGCGCCGCCCGCTACGGGGCCGACATCAACCTGCCCGGTATGCTTTACGCCAAGATTCTGCGCAGCCCGCACTCCCACGCCCGCATCCGCAATATCGACACCAGCAAGGCGGAAGCCCTGCCCGGTGTGGTGGCCGTCGCAACGTCGGCTGACTTCCCCATCGTGGATAACCGGCCCATGGACTTTGCGGAGGTGCAGGGCAACGCCCGCATGATTGCCGAGAATATGCTGGCCGTAAACAAGGCTCTGTATGTGGGGCACGCCGTTGCCGCGGTGTGCGCCGTTGACCAGCACACCGCCGAGGAAGCGCTGGCGCTGGTTGAGGTCGATTACGAAGTGCTGCCCACGGTGCTGACCTGGCGCGAGGCCATGGCCGACAACGCCACACTGCTGCACGATGACATGACCACCTACTTCCGGATGGAACGGTTCTCTCGCGGCGACGACACCGGCGTCAAGAGCAACGTCGCCGGCCACATTCAGCATACGGTGGGCGATGTCGAAGCGGGTTTCGCCGACTCGGACATCGTCATCGAGCGCGAGTTTGAAACCCAGACTGTACACCAGGGTTACATCGAACCCCACGTCTCCACCGCCATGTGGTCGGCGGACGGCCGCGTTACGGTTTGGACCAGCACTCAGGGACTGTTCAACATCCGGGCGCAAACCGCTGCCATCATCGGCATCCCGGAGTCACAGGTGAAGGTGGTGCCAATGGAAATCGGCGGCGGCTTCGGCGCCAAAGCCATCGCCTATCTGGACCCGGTGGCCGCTATCCTCTCCAAGAAAACGGGGCGTCCGGTGAAGATTGCCATGGATCGCCGCGAGGTGTTTGAAGGCAGCGGCCCCACTTCGGCCACCTTCATGCGCTGCAAGATCGGCGTCAAGAACGACGGTCGCATGGTGGCCGGGCAGCTCTACATGATTTACGAAGCGGGAGCCTACCCCGGTTCGCCCGTGGGCGGCGGCGCGCTGTCCGGTTTCGGCCCCTACAAGATGGAACATATGCTGGTGGACGGCTTTGACGTGGTGTGCAACAAGCAGAAGGTGCAAGCCTACCGCGCCCCCGGCCAGCCGCAGGTGGCCTTCGCCGTGGAAGCCGTGGTGGACGAACTCGCTGACTTGCTGGGTCGGGATCCCATCGAACTGCGCTTGCAAAATGCCGTGCAGGAAGGCGACCGGATGCCCAATGGTGTCCCCCATCGCGTGTTTGGCTGTCGCGAGATGGAAGAAGCCATGATCAACTCTGACCAAAACCAGACCCCCCTGACCGGCCCGAATCAGGGTCGCGGTGTCGCCGTAGGGTTCCGCTGGCAGGCCGGCCAGGCTTCGTCGGCCACCATCAACATTAACGCTGACGGTACGCTGAACCTGATTACCGGCTCGGTGGACATCGGTGGCACGCGCACGGCGGTTGCCATGCAGGTCGCCGAGACTCTAGGCATTGGTGTGGATGAGATTGCCCCCACGGTGGTTGACACCGATACGGTGGGCTGGACGGCTACGACGGGCGGCAGCCGAATCGCCTTTGACACCGGACTGGCCGCCATCGCCGCCGCTGAGGACCTGCGCGACCAGATGGCCAAACGCTGCGCCATGGTCTGGGAGGTGGAACCCGAGCAGGTGCAGTTCGCCGACGGCGCGTTCACCTGCGCCAGCACCGAAGACCGCCTCACCATCGCCGAGGTTGCCAACCGCATGATGCGAACCGGCGGCCCGCTCACGGCATCGGCATCGGCGACTTCCACCGGCGTGGGCCCGGTGTTCGCCGGCAACATCGTCGACGTTGAGGTTGACCCCGAAACCGGCAAGGTGGACATCCTGCGCTGCACGGCGTTTATCGACTCCGGCACTTCGGTGCATCCCAGCTACGTGGAAGGGCAGATGCAGGGCGGAACGGTGCAGGGTCTGGGCTGGGCGCTGTCGGAGGACTACACCTACGCCGAAGATGGCCGGATGCTGAATTCCAGCTTCCTGGACTACCGGATGCCCACGGCGCTGGACTTGCCAATGATCGAAACGGTGGTGGTGGAAGTCCCCAACCCGCGCCATCCCTACGGGCTGCGTGGCGTCGGCGAAGCGCCCATCATTCCACCGCTGGCCGCGCTGCACAACGCGATTTACCACGCCACCGGCGTGCGGGTCAACAAGCTCCCGCTGTCGCCGACCAGCGTGCTGGAAGCGTTGCAGGCAGCGGCGCAGGAATAGCGTCAAATCGGGAAACCGGCTCCTCGCACCGGCGAGGTTTCGGATACACTACCGGGGGCGGACTGACAACCCGCCCCTCATTCTGGCCGGTCTAGGCCGCCCGATAGTCCACTGAACCTAGCCGATGAACCCAGCCGGCGGCCAGAACTGTGAAATGTCCAGGTTCCGTTAGGACACCCGTTAGACCATGGCAGAAAGTAGCAACAGGCCCCGGCTGATCGTGGGGTTGGGAAATCCGGGCAGCCGGTATCACGATACCCGCCACAACGTCGGTTTCGCTTGCGTGGATTTGCTGTCGCAACGCTGGGGCATCCCGGTGAACGACCGACGCCGCACCACTATTCTGGGTCAGGGCTATTGGAACGGGCAGCCGGTGGCGCTGGCCAAACCCCGCACCTTTATGAATCTTTCCGGCGAGTCGGTGGCGTACCTGATGGCAAGATTCGGAGCGCGACCCACCGAGTTGATTATCGTGTACGACGAGATGGCGCTGCCACTGGGCAGAATTCGCCTGCGCGCCCAGGGGTCTGACGCCGGACACAATGGCATCAAGGACATTATCCGCACGGTACACTCGGTGCAGTTCCCCCGCCTGCGCATCGGGATCGGGCCGCCGGATGGCGGGTCGGGCAGCGTTGACCATGTGCTGGGGCGGTTCGAGGCCGAGGAGCAGGACACCGCAAAAACCAGCATCGCACGCTCTGCCGACGCGGTGGAATGTTTGCTAACGGACGGCATCGACATCGCCATGAACCGCTATAATACTGACCCGAAACCGGCAACTGACCCAAATGCGGCGCCGGAATCGGGCGGAACGGATCAGCCGGCAGCCGGGCCAAACCGCCCGGAATGAGGCTACAGTCAGCAACACGGACGTTAGTCGCGCTCGCCGTCCTGATTGCAGTATCGTTCATTGCTACGCTGGGCTGCGGCGTCCGCTCGCTGGCGCCGAGCCTGCCGGTCTTGCCCGAATCGCAGACCGCCAAAGTGCGTCAACCACCAGGAGCGCCGGCAGCGATAGTCGTGCCGTCCGCACCAATGACCGCCGCTGATTTCGCCACGCCGCCGGATCGAGATTTGCTGGAGTTAGCGCGGCAGTTGCGCTGGAAAGGGTCGACACCGGAATCGCAACCGCACCGGTTTGCCGGCCGCGAACCGGAGGTTGGAGACGCCGCGGAGTTCTGGATCGCAGATCTCGCCAATAACGAGTTGCTGCGCAAGCAATTCCACCTGGCGGCGGTATCCGACAGCGCGTATTGGTGGGTCGAAAACGGATTGCCGGTTGACGATGCTGATTTGCAGTCGTCGATAGAACGCGCTGAAGCAGAAGTTTATCCAAGGGTTACGGAGCAGTTCGGCGCCCAGGATCAACCCGGCATAGATGGCCTGCCGCGGGGCCACATCATCAACGCCCGCCTCAACGGAGTCGGCGGGTACGTGTCCGTACAGGACAGCTATCCCGTTACAGTGAGCCCGTTCAGCAACGAAATTGATGCCATCTACCTCAACGCCGCCCAGATACCGTTGGGCACCGCCGGTTACCTGGCGACCCTCGCCCACGAGCTACAGCACGCCATCCACGGATACGCCGATCACTCGGAGGAAACCTGGCTGAACGAAGGGCTGTCGGAGCTGGCGGCGACCGAGGCCGGCTACCCGACCGGAAGTCTGACCCAGTACCTGCAGCGGCCCAACGCGTCGTTGGTGAACTGGCCGGCAGAGTTCGGCGGAGACGTGGGTCTCAACTATGGTGCGGCATCGCTTTTCGCCCACTACCTGCGCGAGCACTACGCAACCGGCGGCGCGCTGCACCATCTGCTGGGTGCGCCGATGGACGGCATCGCGGGCGTCAACGCATTCTTGTCCAAAATGTCCGCTACAACCGTAGACGGCGAGCCAGCCACGTTCCGCACCGTTTTCGGCGACTGGATGGTCGCCAACTATCTGGACTCAGAGCACGATCGCTATGGCTACGACAGCCTGGACGTTGGCGCAGCCCTGACCGAAACTCGCCGGGTTGGCGAAGAGACTCAGTACGAAAACCTGCAACAATATGGTGTCGATTACGTGGACATTCGCCAGGCCAACGGCGCAGTAACGGTGCATTTCGAAGGCGCCGCAACCACCCCCTTACTCGCCTCTGATGTGCCCGGCGGTTCCTGTTGGTGGAGCAACCGCGGCGATTCCATCGCTACAACGCTCACACGCCAGCTGACGGTGCCACAGGCTAGACCGGACGCTACCCCTGCCGAGTTATCGTTCCTGCGCTGGCACGACATCGAAGCTGATTGGGATTACGTGTACGTGGAAGCATCACAGGACGGCGGCGCTTCCTGGGATGTGCTACCGGCAGATGGCGCCACCGACGAAAACCCGATGGGCAACAGCTACGGACACGGCTATACCGGCGTCAGCGACTGGCAGCGGGCAACGGTTCCGTTGGCTTCATACGCCGGTCGGCAAATCCTGCTGCGATTCCATTACGTAACGGATGATGCAATCCACGGGGCCGGGTTTTGCGTGCGTGCGATGCGGGTATCCGGCGGCGACATCAGCGACCGCGACGGCGGGTGGCAGCCGGACGGTTTCGTGCTGGTCAACAATCGGGTACGGCAAGATTGGATTGTGTGGTTGATCACGGACGGCCCCCAGCCCACCGTTACGCGGATGGCGCTGCAGTACGATGCCAGCCGAGATGCCTACGTGGGTTCGGCGCAACCGCCGGTGTCGTCGGAAGGCCGGACGGTGGTGGCAGTTGCTCCGGTTGCTCCGGCCACCATCGAGCCAGGTCGGTATCGAGTTTGGGCGGAATGACACGGCCGGTGAATTTCATCCCGCGCCAATACGCCGCTCTTATCCAGGGTCAGAGGACGCCCGACTGGCGTGCGTCATCAGAGTGTCCAGGAGTTGATCGGCGAATTCCGGCAGGCCGCCGCATCTGTCGCAGGCGAAACAACGCCATTGGACCTTGGCCAGGAATACGCAGAAGGCCGCCGGTGCGTGGCACAACGGGCAGTCGCCGGACAGTCGGTGGAGATGCAGCGGCGATGCGCTATATCGCGCGAGTGTGGTGAAACTGCCCACGAGTTGCAGCAGGCGGCCGCGACGCAACGAACCCGTGGGATTTTTGCCCATCGATTGGCAGTTGCGCCACCCGAGTTCGGCATGCAGGTCGGGCAACAACGTCGCCCACGCGTGGCCCGTACCCGAATCGGAACCGTCGGGAATAAACCCGGCTGAGCCCAGCGCGGCATCCAGACCGGCTCCCGAGTTGCGCCCGAACCAGAACACTGCCGCAATCAACGTGTACAGGTTGGGTTCGCTAACCATCGCCAGGCTGGGCGCCGACACGTTGGCAGATGCCATTGCCAGACGAGCCAAAAAGTCTTGCAGGCTCGCGCGCGTGTGCGGTGGGAAACTGGTCGCCGGATAATCAACCGCCGCATCAGCTTCTTGATGTTCATTTTCCCGATAGCTGTTGGCCCGGGCGCTATCGGTTGAAGGCAGATCAGTGGTAACGAGCCGATACGGTGTGGACGCGTCGATTGGCAGCGGGTCGTCGAACGGGTAAGTTGCTAATTCCATTGGGGCCAACACCAGGCTGTCGCTCACCCGTACCCATTTTGATTTGTCATTGCGAGGAGCGCAGCGACGTGGCAATCTCGATGAGGTTGGACACACGTCGGAGAACCACCGTTGCTACGGCGACGAGATTGCCACGCTACGCTCGCAATGACAAAGTGGGTACGCATGAGCAGGCTATCGGGCGGTAACGTGCAGGGCCGGATTGCACCACAGCACTTACCATAGCCATTGGCAATGCAACGCGGCAATGCCCTGGCGTCAGCAAAGTAGTGTTGCTACGCCATCGGAGGGTTGGCAACCCTACCGCAAGTTACCCTACGGCAGGTTAAGCGTGAGCCGGGTTGAGCAGCCAGTCATGCACATCGGGAAGGCGAGCCAATTCACCCATCAAAATGGAACGCGCCAGGTGACGCACGCGTCCTTTGGCATCGTCGGTCGTGATGTATTCTGCCGGCGACTTGCCATCCATGCGGGCCAGCAGCAGGACGCCCAACTGCCGTACCGTGTCCAGCTCCAGCGCAGCGGCGTATCCCGCCGGCCCCGAGATGGCTGCGACGTAGCTGGCCCAGAAAGCGCGGGCGGCCCGGTTGTACTTTCCGGTAATTTGAGGCTGATGTATCGCCTTCAGCGTCAGATGGTTGAGCATGAATGCCAGGTCGAATGCGGGGTGCCCCAGGTGCACAACCTCAAAATCCAGCAGGTACACCTCTGCCGACTCGCCAGCGCCGGTCACTATGACGTTCTTGGGGCTGTAATCGCCGTGCACCAGCGCCAGCGGATGGTTGAGCATCCTCTGGGCTTCGGATTCGATAACATCCGCGAGTTCGGGATGGACGGCTGCCGTGGCGCGGTGGTAGGGGTCGATGCGGAGCTGCACGAAGCAGCGCTGATCGGCGAAGGGTTGCAGCTGACTGGGCACGTTGCCGTCCCTGATCCCGGTAGTCCGGTGCACGGTGGCCAGCAGCTCGCCGACTTTGCCGGCCACTGCCACATCGACCTGTCCGGCCAGCAGGGCATCTTTCCAGTTGACGCCCGCCGCCGGCGCCGACGTCATCACGTAGAGAAAATCGTCCTCGTTCGCGTAGACTACCCGCGGAATCGCGGTTGGCGGCAATACGCCGGCCAGATACTGGATGCTGCCCCATTCCCGGTGGATGCGCTGCCGGTCGGCAAACCACTCTTGGGCTACACGCAGTTGGGGCAAAGATTGCTTCGCCACCAACACGCCACCGGGGTCGCCATCAGGGTCACCGTTCGGGCCGGCGGAGATCGCAACCCGCACGACGACGTTGGAAACACCGCCGCCCAGCAACTCGGCGGTGGCCCTGGCTGCCGCGTCTTCGTCAATTACGCGGCGGGCCACCAGGTAGGCGACGGCGTTATCCGGGGTGAGCGTGAAGGGCATTTACTGGCTTTGGGCGGGCTGACGCCACCAAGGCCACTCGGTCAGACTTTGGCCGCCACCTGGGTGGTGAAGTCCTCCAGGTGCCCCAGGGTTTCTTCCAGGTTGCCGTCGGCGCTGAGGCGGGCGATGTCCAGCACCAGATAGCTGACGCCCATATCCTGATACTGGCGAATGTCGCCGGCGATTTGCTCGCTGCTACCGGTGAAGCGGGTGCGTTCGCTGCCGGTGTCGGCGCCACTGATGCGGTAGTCGTGGCTGCGGTAGATAATTTGGATTTCGTCCGGGTCGCGACCGGCGCGCTCGGCAGTGCGGCGCAGGCGCTCCATGCCGGATTTCAGAGCCTCCGGAGTACCCACCGGGAACGCGGGGTTGTTGCCGATGGGATACCAGCCGTCGCAAAGGGTAGCGGCGCGGCGGATGGCCGGCCGGCTCTCGCCACCCACCCAAAGCGGCGGGTGCGGTTGCTGCACCGGCTTGGGCAGGAACCAGATATCGGAGAAGCTGACGTACTTGCCCTCAAATGTGGGATTGTCAGCCGTCCAGAGTTCCTTGAAGGCCCGGATGTACTCGTCGGTAACGGCGCCGCGTTCGTCGAAGGGTTCGCAGCCCACTGCCTCAAACTCCTCGCGACACCAGCCGACACCCACGCCAATGATGAGGCGGCCACCGGACAGCACATCCAGCGTCGCCAGGGCTTTGGCGGCGACCAGCGGATTTCGGTGGGGAACGATGATTACCGACGTGGCCAGCCGGATTTTCTCGGTGCAGCCGGCCATGTACGCTAGGGCGGTGATTTGTTCCATGGACTGGCCGGATGCGGAACCGGGAAACTCGCCGGTTTCGGTGTAGGGGTAATCGGAAGAGATGCTGCGGGGCACCAGGATGTGGTCGCCCAGGGCAATAGAGTCGAAACCCAACGCCTCGGCGCGCTGGGCGATGGTGGCCATGTTGTCGGGGGTGGCAAGCGGGCCGCGGCCCGGCAGGGTGATTCCGTACTGCATATCGAAACTCCTGTTGGTAATGACTGTCGTTTGGATAACCGCGAGGCTACCGTCAGTGGAAAAGTATCCCACCGTTGACGTTGTAAGACTGGCCGGTGATGAACTCGGAGTCTGGGCCAGCGAGGAACGACACCAGGTTGGCCACGTCTTCGGCCTCTGCAATGCGTCCCAACGGGGTGCGGTCTGCTGATGCCGAAACCACCTGCGAGCGGAACTCTTCTTGGGTCAAACCGCGCTGGGCGGCCTGGTCGCGCTCCCAATAGCTCATCCGGTCGGTGTTGATGGGGCCGGGACACACGGCGTTGACGGTGATGCCGTGGGATGCCAAATCCATTGCTGATGCCTGGGTCAGGCCAATGACGGCGAACTTGCTGGCGGAGTAAGCGGCTCCGTCCGCGCTGGCCTGCTTGCCAGCATTGCTGGCGATGTTGACGATGCGACCGCCGTTGCCCAGGCGGACCATCTCGCGGCCCGCGAACTTGGTGCAGAGGAACACGGCCGTGGTGTTAATGTCGAGAAAGTGGTGCCAGACATCTTCTTCCAGCTCGGTAACCGGCACCTTGTCGCGGCCAATGACAGCGCGGGCGTTGTTGACCAGAATATCCAGCCGTCCAAAATGGTCGACGGTTTGAGCGACGAGGCCCTCAATCTGTTGGCTCTCGGAAAGGTCGGCATAGATGGGAAGCACCCGGCGACCAAGGCTGCGTACTTCGTCGGCCACGCTGTCGATGGACTGCCATTCAGAGCGAACTTCCCCGGGCGGGAGGTCATTCGCCTGGCGCCGCACGTCGGTAATGGCTACGTCGGCGCCCTGGGACGCCAGCTTCAAAACGGCCGCTCGACCAACGCCGCGCATACCGCCGGCGCCGGTGATGAGCGCAACTTTTCCTTCCAGAGTCATGGTGGTTTCACCTCTTGTACAAGGGTTGTATTTGGTTGGTGGATGATAATGCCTTGGTCGATAATAGCGCTGACGATGTGTGGACCAGCCATCCACATTGGGACCACATCTACTACGATGGGAAGGTCCGATTCTTCGAAGGCGTCCCGGAGATCGACGAGCGCGGCATCATCCAAAGGAACGTCACCGCAAATGGCGAGGTCAAGGTCCGAAAACGGTCTGGGTCGGCCTCTCACCCGAGACCTAAAAGCGCGCACTTCGTGGTCGGGGATGTGCTCGCGAAGTATTGCCAGCACCATCGTAAGCCAGTGGGGTCTGATGTCGATGTCGTTGCTTGGAGTCATGTTGGCGGTGTTCATAGGTCAAACCCCGAAGCGTTCAACAAGGTGTCGAGCAATAATCTGGCGTGGCGGGCGAAGTTCGAAATAGCAGCGGCCACGCCGACGGCGACGAGTTCGTTGTAGTCGTGAGTCGTATTTTGGCGCGAGTTAGAGGGTGTGTGACTATTGGGTTTTCACCCCCCTCCTAACCTTACCCCATCAAGGGGAAGGGACCGAGTTCTCGGTAATTCGGGCATAACGGCGTGATACAGCGGATTTGTCACACACCCTCTTAGTGAATATGATCCAGGCTTCCGGGTCTTGAACTAACCCAGCGTCCGCAGCGAATCTGACGGTAGTCCGATAACCGAACTGTCCGGCATTCGGATGGGCACCCTGACGCAATCGAGAGCGCAGACATCTGATCGCCATTTCGTAGGTAAACTCAAAGCGTTTGATCAATCCATCGCGTACCACAGTATTGCCCGGGTCGCGGTCGGCAACATCCAAAGCCTCATCCAGCCGGTCCAGAGCCAGGGAAAACAGGTCGATTTCGTCGTGGGCAGGACGGCGAGAATCACCGGGCATAATTAATCATCCGCGCCAACTAGGCCGAAGGGTTCGCGGTCGAACACGCGGCGCACCATCGGCTCAAAGAAATCCAGCGGCCGGGACTCGTAAGCCGGGTCGAAGGATGGCTGATCCCAGCGGTGGCAGAAATCCACGGCGGCCTGGTACCAGGGATGGCCGGCGTAGCGGTCGCGGGCGTTGCGGTCGCCGGCCCTGATGATGGGCGTAGTAGTAGCTCTGGAACAGGCCGTGTTGCCGCACTATCCAGTAGGTGCGCTCGGTGACGTAGGGACGCAAAACCGCCGCGGCCAGCTCGCTGTGATTGTGGGGCGACAACAGGTCGCCAACATCGTGGAGCAGCGCAGCAACGACCATCTCCTCGTCGGCGTCATCCCGGTAGGCGCGGGTGGCGGTTTGCAGCGAATGTTCCAGTCGGTCCACCTGGTAACCGCCCAACGAACCGGCCAGACCCCGCAGTTGTTCGAGCACGCGGTCGGCGGTGCCGGCGGCAAATTCGGCTTCCAGCCGTTCGAGCAATTCGTAGTCTTCGCGGGTTCCGGCGGCCATGCTCGTAAAAGAAACGGTGGCTGCGTTGGCGGCGCAACAGTTGGTAGTCTGCGCGCTTAACTGTTCAGAGTGGGGGCTGTTCATTGGCAGGATTCTCCGGTGGGGACCGATTGGGGGCCAAGCGGGCGTTCTTTTCTTTAGCTGCCGTCTTACCCTGGAACAGCTGAAAACTCTAGTGGTAAGTCGTTCAGGTCCAGTACAGTTCGTGTTGTTTTCGAATTGCCTTTTTCTACTAGCAATATGGACATACAAACTTGGGAGTAGCGCGTATCTGCCATATTTGAGACTTCATGGAAATAGCCGGTGCCCCTCAACGCTCGCGGGCGGGGATCCAGGTTTAATAAGCAGTTGATCACCTTATCGGCGTCACTCACGACATAGGGCACTGTCCCTTCCTGGTCCTGCGCGTCGAATTGGATTCGATAGTGAGAATCTTGGAAACCTTCTTGTCCTGCAATATCCTTCAACAAGCGCATATCCGCCAAAACGAACCTGCTGGATACCCGGTACATTTCCTCCCATACTTCCTGGTATCGAGGTTCGATAACCAGGACGCTAGTGCAGTGGACCAAGTCGAAGGTCCCATCAACGAAAGGAATCGTCACCCCATCGGCGACCTCAAATCGGGCATCCGGATAGGTCTGGCGGGCCAGGTCGACGGCGGGCCCGGCTATGTCTATTCCAGTATAGTCAATGGTTGGTTCCAGGGTGCGCATGATGTTGAAAAATCCACCAGAGGCGCATCCCACGTCTAGCACTTTAATCCCAGGGAACAAAACTCTAGGCAAAAAAACTCGTTCCGATGGGTAAAGATCAGACACCTCATGCCGATGTTTGGAGTAATAGTCAATGGCACTCGGCTGAGACCATGCTTTAGCATATTCCAAAATACACCTTCCGCTGTTCAAGAGTTAGTCAGCATTAATGACCCGCCGGTTTCCCATGGTGGGGAAACGGCGTTAACTTGGAGCTTGCTCGGGATTCAGAGTCTTTGCGGCAAAATGTTTTGGGCCGCTTGGAGGTCCTCCAAAGTATCAATCTCCGCCCACTTATTGGGGGCAGCGCGAAGAATAGCCAGGCGCAGGGAGCCCTCAGAAATCAGTTCGGCGAAGACCGCCTCATAATATAGGTCGTACCGCTGCTGTGCCACATAGGAATCCAGTTGAGGAACTATCTTGTACTGAAAAACCTCTTGGGAGAATTTATAAATATTTACTGTTTTGTAGGCGGATGCGTAGTCGAAATCATCCCCCTGGTGTGCTTTAAGGACCATCCTGCTAGCCCAGGGGCCATTGCCCTGGATAACCGTTCCATCCATGTAAGGCTGAAATTTTTCAACGATAGCGACGTCCCGTTCAGGAGCTTGAGCTAGTCTCTGTAACAACTCGGGCTCGAAAACCAAGTCCCCTTCCAGCAACAGCACCTGGCCATCTAGGTGTTGTCGCGCTAGCCACAGGGAGTAGATGTTGTTGGTGCGGTCATAAATATGATTCTGAACGTAGTGTATGTTCATATCGCCATGTCGAGTTCCGTACCTGTCAGACACTAATTCTGAAAGATAGCCCACCACCAGGATTACATCCCGGACCCCTGCCGTCAACAATGCCTCTAGCTGATGCTCCAGAATGGGTTTGGAATTGACCAGGACCAGACATTTTGGGACGGACAAGGTGATGGGGCGCAACCGGGTGCCCATTCCCGCAGCAAGAATTATTGCCTTCATCCCATACCTTCCCTAGCAGCCTGTCCGAGTATTAAATTTGATCCCCATAACTGTCAATTTAATGTCAATAACATTCGTATTTCGCAATAAATTTACACCATAACCGCTGCGTAATCGTGTATCACTGTGTAATTCGTTGCCGTCCTTTAATTCTCGGACAGGCTGTTAGCGCAATCTGGAGGTCGGAGAGATGGCTTCGGCCTGTAGTCCGTGCAGGGCGGCTACTAGGGCCGCATTGTCCGCTTTGGTGCGGGAAGCAATTCGTATGTAAGAGTCCTCTAGCCCCTCCTTCCCACTGCAATCGTTGACCAAGATATTGTACTGCTCGAATAGAGCTGAAGTCAATTCCTCTCCGGTTAAGCCGGGGAGGACCCGGCACAAGACAAAGTTGCCTTGGGTCGGGAAGGGATAAAGGTAGGGCACTCCGAGAAGTTGTTGAAACAGCCGTTGGGACTCTTCTCGCACCTTTAAGCACGAAACCATGAATTCCTCTTGGTACTCTCCGTAATGGCGTAAGAAGAACTGGGCTAAAGAATTGATGTTCCAGATGGGTAGGTCCTGTCGCAGCTGCTTGACGCGCTCACCGTCCCCGGATACGGCATACCCTAAACGAAGTCCCGGGATTCCGTAATTCTTGGATAGGCTCTTCAACACGACCAAGTTCGGAAATTCGAACGCTAAGTCCAATGCCGCTTGATCCGATTCCGTGGTTACGAACTCAATAAATGAGTCATCCACCAGCACCAAGTCCAGGTCCCTGAGTTCTTCCAGCAAAAAGGCAAGGTCAGATTTGGCGATAAGGGACCCAGTAGGGTTGTTGGGCCGGATGAGTACAGCCGCATTGGACCGCGTTTTTCTCACGTGTCGCACAAACGCTTCCGGGTCAAGTTTGAACTCGCCAAAAAGGCGGAAGGGGCTGACTTTCCTGCCCAAGGTCTTGGCTCGGTTGGTAAATTCATTGAATGTAGGCACCGGGATGGCCAAGTTCTGGACGTATCGATTGATCAAAACGTCTATCAATTCACTGGCGCCGTTTCCGACCACCACCTCGTTCTCAGTTAATCCCAAGGGGTCCGCCAGCAATGATGATATGTACCAGTTGGTCGACGGATAAGCCTTGACCAATTCGGTCAGATGTACGCCCAAGTCCTCCAGGAGAGCCTCAGGGGGGAAAAAGGGGTTGGTCATATAACAAAAATCTCTGACTTCAAAGTCCCAAAATCCGCCGTACAAAGAGCTCAAATATTCTGCGGTCTGGTCGGGCATGGATCCCTCCAAATTGCTTCCTCAATAGAGCGTTAACATGGCTCTCCGAATCGACCGGGCAAGGAATAAGTCCCTGGGAGCAGAGAAATACCCACCGTCCCTGGCGAGTTTACTCCGGTGACAAAATGCAGAGCCGTCCCGAAGCGATTGATGGGTTTGGGTTATAGGCGTAGCTTTCGCCTCTAGCTAACTTCTCCTGGTAGAGCACTTCTTCATGATCGCCATATCTGATAATCAACGCGTACCAGTCACCACGAGGTACATTAATAGTCGCGTAACCCTGCTCGTTGGTTTGGTAACTGCCTAGTCCAGCGACCATGACCGATGCACTGGAGACCGGCTGGCCGGCTTGGTCAAGAACCCGAACCCGGCTGTCGCCCGATTGGGGGATTGGTCTCGACTGACTGAATTGGCTGGGCACGGAGATCGGACTTTCCGGGACCAATTCCAGGATATCCTTCTCATACCCTGTCCTTTTAGGCGTCGTCCAATCGGCGCCATACTTGCACCGCAGGTATTCTTCCGGTGGATCCGGCACAAGGAATTTCTCCCCGATGAAGTCAATCTCTTTCAGTTGAGTGACCAGTGTGACCGGGATTCGTACTCCGGGGTACTGAATTATACAGTTGTCAACGATCCGGTGGCATACCCAATCGGTCCTGATGTAAGACTTCATCATCGCCACACTTATGTAGTGGTCGTTGGGTTCTACTTTGGCGAAATATCCGTTGTCCCTGAAGGCAGCCACAACCCGGTCTATTGAATTTTCGGTGAGCCCATGAAGTCCGATTACTGAGCCCAAATCCAAGTCATCATCCCACGGAATGAATCCGTTGTCCCTAATTACGCCGAGACAGGTGCCATGCCGAAGGAAAAAAACCACTCCCAAGTGATCCAGGATCTGCTTGGCTTCCTTCAGCATCCTTGCGGCAGTGGACGGGTCCAGCGGCTGCAAAACTGAATACGACCTTTCCAACGCCGCCTCATCGGCTCCATTGCTTGGCGCCATCTTCTTTCGTTACCTCCCTTACCCTAGCATAAATCTGAAACATCCAACTCGCGCTTCAACTAATCCTATCATCTTTCCCCCAGCGGAACTACCCACTGACATCGGGTGATGATACAACATATCGAGTGACGCCTGTCAAGGACGGAGGAAAAACGTAACTGTTCAGACTTGGTGGGGGAATTGGTTCAAAGAGGTTCGGGGATGGCTTGCGCGAGGGGTTGTGGTTATGTCATATAACGGGTATGGATTCGGAAATCGACCTGTCCACTGCTGACCGCGATGTGCTCATCGCCATCGTCATACGGCAGGAGGCCATCATAGCCCGACAGCAGGCCATCATCGAGGGCCTGGAGCAACGGGTTGCTCAGCTGGAAGGGCGGGCCAAACCCAGTGGCGCCCGGGGGATGCCCGGTGTCAAACCCGAAGCCAGCCAGAAACCGGCCCAGCCCAAAGCTCCTCGCCAGGGGCGGCCCCACGGCTTTGCCCGCCGTCGCATGACGCCCACCCGTCGGGTGGAGCATGTGGTGGACCACTGTCCCGACTGCGGAACGCTGTTGTCCGGTGGCTGGACCCAGCGCACGCGGGAGGTCATCGAGTTGCCCCAGGTTCCGGCGGAAGTTACCGAGCACGTCTACATCGCCAGGGATTGTCCGGGGTGCCGACGCCGCTGCGTTCCCCCTGCACAAATGGACGGCGTAGTGATGGGCCAGCAGCGCCTGGGTATCAACCTGGTCAGTCTGATTGCCACGCTCCGAGAGGAGGCCCGACTGCCCATCGCCGTCATCCAGCGGTATCTGCACACCGTCCATGGGCTGAGCCTCAGCGTGGGAGCCATCATGGCTGCGGTGCATCGCACTGCGCAAAAGGCCCAGTCCGCAGTGGACCGGATTCTGGCCCAAGTCCGCGCCAGCCCAGTGGTCCATGCCGACGAGACCGGCTGGCGTGAGGATGGCCACAACGGCTACGTGTGGACTTTCAGCACACCATCGGCGCGCTACTTCCTGCGGCGGGGTCGCAACAAGGAAGTGGTGGATGAAGCTCTGGGCGACACCTTCTCCGGCGTCCTGGTCAGCGATTTCTACGCCGCCTACCACCATTACGAGGGCCCCAAACAGCGCTGCTGGGTCCACCTGCTGCGGGATATCCACGATCTGAAGGCCCTTTACCCGAAGGACCAAAAGCTGGCGCAGTGGGCCGACGCCGTCCACGAGATTTACGACCGGGCCAAAGCCAGCGCCCATCCCCAGACCAAGCGGCGACGCGCCGCCCAACTGGCCCTGGAACGGCAGCTGCTGGCCATTTGCCAACCCTTCCTTCACGACCCTTCGGCAACCCAGGCCAAGTTATGCCGACGCATCGAGCGCCATATCAAAGAGCTCTTCGTCTTCGTGGCCGAACCGGAGGCGCCACCGGACAACAACGCCGCCGAACGCAGCCTGCGCCATCTGGTCGTCAGTCGCAAGATCAGCGGCGGCACCCGGTCGGAACGGGGCAGCAGCAGCAAGATGACCCTGGCTTCCCTCTTCGGCACCTGGCGCGCCCAAGGACTGAATCCCCTCGCCGCTTGCCGACAACTGCTCACTTCCCCGCAACTCTGAACAGTTACGGAAAAACACGTCCCGGCGGCCATCCCGGTTAAGGAAACCGCGGCTGGGTTCGCGTTGGCTAGCCGGTCGGTGTCGGTCATGGGGATACTCCCGTCGTGTAGTATGTAACCGAATTTTACCACCGCGACATTTACGCATGGCACGGCGGAGGAGGCACACGATGGCTGACCAGAAGAAGCTCGACGGGCGGGTTGCCCTGATTACCGGCGGCGGTCGCGGCATCGGACAGGCTATTGCCATGGCCTGCGCCGCCGAAGGTGCGCGCCTGACCCTGGCCGCCCGCACCAATGCCGAATTGCAGGAAACTGCCCAGACCATCACCAGCCGATTTGGGAGCGAGGTTGCCACCGTCATCACCGACGTTACCGACCGGGCGGAGGTGGATAATGCGGTAGCCCACACCCTGGACCGGTACGGCGTCATCGACGTAATGATAAACAACGCCGGGAACATCGGCCCGGTGGGGCGGTTGTGGGACAACGACCCGGCAGACTGGGCGCGCACCATATCGGTACACCTGCTGGGCACCTACTACGGTTGCCGGGCGGCGTTGCCGGCCATGCTGGCGCGCGGCGCCGGCCGCATCGTGAATATGTCCGGCGTGGGCGGCCCCAACGTAACCGCCTACGACGCCGCCAAGGTGGCAATCGTCAATCTGACCGAGAATCTGGCGCTGGAACTGGCCGATACGCCCATCACGGTCAACGCTATCAGTCCGGGTTCCATCAACACGCGGATGTGGGTGGAGACCCGCGACCTGGCCAAAGAGATTGGCGACACGGCGATGTACGAGCGGGGCGTGCAGGTAACGTCGGGCGAGGGGGCATCCATTGAACGGGCGGCGCAACTGGCCGTGTTCCTCGGCAGCGACGACTGCGGGGCCATGAGCGGGCGGCTCATCCGCGCGTTTGCCGACCGTTTCGAGGATTTCCCCGCTAACGTTGACGCCATCATGGCGTCAGAGGCGTATCAGTTGCGCCGGGTTGACCCGGAACGGCCATTTCCCACATCGCAAGCCTATCCGAACCTGCCCATCACCGGGCCTTAATGCACCGGTCCTTAGAAACTATCTCAAATCACAAACTGGAGTTAAGCAATGAACAATCGTGAGGAACTCAGGCGCAAGGGCAATGAGATACGGGAGCGCCTGCAACACGGCACTTACCCGGTGCGGGATAGGCCCCGGGCGGTGGCCGGCATCCCCGGCCTGAGACACTATACCGCGGAGGCTATCTTCGGCGCGGTGTGGGCCCGTCCCGGCCTGGACATCCGCTACCGGATGCTTGCGACCCTGTCCGTCCTGTCCTCGCTTCAGCGCCTTTCGCAGTTTCAGACCTACGTCCACAGTGCGCTGAACATGGGATTGGGCGCGGAGGAGATCCAGGAAGTACCAATCCGGCGGGAATTATATCGCAAAGTAACCATAGGCAGCACTTATCGGCCCTTGGAAGGTGTACTTGACTGTTCCTTACAGTCCTCACAGTTGCCGTCATCATACAGAGTTTCCGGGTAGTTGACTTCACGGAAGCAGGACACGCACCGATATTCATGACCGCCTGTTTCGTACCGCCAAACCTGTTTTGGTGGGGTTTGCATAAGAACCCGTGCTACCGCTTCTGGCGGGGCGTCTATCTTGGGAGGCAGTGGCCGGGCTGGACGCCCTCTCTGCTTCTTCGGTTTTGTCATCAGGAATCCCCCTAGTTTCGTATCGCTATCAACTCGGTCTGGTCGCCGATTTGCCCGCCCCGCCTTCGGTAGCCATACAGCGGCAAGTTGAGCGGCTTGCCCGCCAGCAGGTCTTCTATGCTGAACCCCTGTATCACTGGATAGGTGTCGCTGTCATCGCTGAATGTGTCCTTGCTGCGCTGGTTCTCTACCGTCCCCATCCGGTTGCCGAAGCACACCATCACGCCGGCCGTCGCTCCAAAGTGGTCAACGGTGGTTTTGAGCGCCTTCACCGCGTCCGGCGTTACGTTGCCGCCCTTGACCTGAATGATGGCGTACTCCTGCGTCGGCTTTTCCCCCAGGCGAAAGGGGAAGAACTTCAGCACGCCGTCCACTCCGCCGTCGGCGCCTTTCGTGCCCGGCTCGTGAAACATCCCTTCGGCTCCGATGGCTCCGCAAACCCACTTCTCAAACTCAAACTTGTCCCGCCGCGCCAGAGCCTCGGCGTCCCCCACGCTCACTGGAACGCCCCGCACCAATACGTCGTCAGTGGTCAATGTTGGAAAGTTCCGCAGTATCCGTTCCCGCATCAGTCCGGCGGCGAAGGTCGATATGTCAACGCCTACCCAGCGCCGGCCCAGCTTCTCGGCGGCGTGTACCGCCGTGCCGCACCCGCAGAACGGGTCCAGCACCAGACCGTCCGGGGGCGACGACGCCATTATGATGCGCTCCAACAAGGCTAACGGCTTCTGCGTGGGGTAGCCTAATCGTTCTTTGGAAACATTGATGATGGCTTTGATGTCGTCCCACACATCCCGAATATAGACATCGGCGTAGTACCTCCCGTTTTCGTCAATTTGATCAGTAAAGAACCGCGTATCGTAAATAATGCGCTCTTGGAGCGGGTTGTGAAAATGGGTCGCACCATTGGAGTAAAACAGCAAAGCGTCGTGCTTGCGAGGCCAGTGTTTTTACTCACCCCGCCAGTCCGGTAGGCCCAGGCGATTTCGTTGCGGAAGTTCTGCTTGCCGAAGATGGCGTCCATTATCAGTTTGAGGTAGTGGCTGGCGGTGGGGTCGCAGTGCAGGTAGATGCTACCCGTCGGCTTGAGTGCACGGCGCATTGCCAGCAGCCGCACCGCCATATTGAGCAGGTAGGCGGACATACTGAACTTACTGCGCTTTTTACCCCCCCCCCCCCCCGGTTATGTCAAGTGCCTGGGCCAGGTTGATAATATCTACCAGGTACTTGGATTGCGGGCCAGAGGCCAACTCCCGCAGCGTGTCATTATCTTTGGGTTCCCAAGTCCAGATGTCGTTGAACGCCTCCACCGGACGGGCGTCGCGGTCTTTGCCCTTGAACGGCAGGTTATAGTGAGAGTTGGAATTGAACGGCGGGTCGAGATAGATCAGGTCAACCGAACCCGTCGGCAGAGCCAGTTCGTCATTGAGCACGTTCAGGCAGTCGTCGGCGTACAGGATGCGGTTCATCGTGACCTGCTCCATATGGTTGGGTTGACCGACTTATACAAGGGGGCGGCGTGAATTGTCAATTGTTGCCAGGGTTTTACGACACCCCCCCCCGCACGCTAATCCTCTGCTTTACCCTTTGCAATGTCCAGCGGTTGCCACTGCGCGGCAATCGCCTTCGCCAAGTGCACCGACGCCCGGCGCAGGTCCACCGCCACCACGTCCCACTCACTGCCATCGTCAAACCATTGGAGATAACTCACGAAGTCCTCGTTATCCACAACGCGGAAATCGGCAACGGGCTTGTCACCCAGCGTCAGGGTATCGGTAGCAGCGTCATAACCGTTCTCATCGTTCAACGGCAGGAACCGGCTCACGTCCAGCACATCCACGCGCGTAACGTCCTCGCTGTCTTCGTCCATAAACTCCAGGATGACTCGGAAATCGTCCCGCACAGTGCCGCCGCCGCCCTTGCTATTGGCTGCTATCAGCACTACGGCGTCGTCTTCGGCATAGTAACTAATGTGCATAGCGCACCTCCAGATTGCTGCATCGCTGCTCAAACCAAGGCCGACCTTCTCTTGCCAATCGCCGGGCCGCCTCGCTGTCAAAATGGGCTGTGACGATCCTCTGGTCGTCCAGTGAAACCGCTACACGCATCATGCTATTGTGGCCGGCGACAAATCCCCAATAGGTCGTAGTCACGCTTCCCGAATTGTCCGTACACATCTCCAGAACGCGTTTGATATGGGACGCAGTAACCCCCTTTGCAGCCTTATCACGCGCATGGATAGTCATTCTACGCGTAACGCCGCCGGCCGTGATGGTCTCCGGCAGTTTGCCGCCCGAGCCGCAGGTAGGGCAACTGCTGCGCCGGCTTGGGGTCTGTTTCCGCCGGCAGTTCGCGCCGCAGCGGTGACTCATTTACGCATCACTCCCGAATCAGCTGCGGTTGGCGGGTGGGGGGAGGGCCGATTAGCGCGGCGTAAGTCAGCCGCTTCCCGTCCATTCCCCGCGCCATCGCCGCCATCTGGTCAACGGTGTCTAGCGGACGCTGATTGTGCCGGCCGCTGAACTCGTTGACGTAGCGGTGCAGGTGCTTGGCGGACATCCAGTGATAGGTGCCCACATAGCCCCGCTTCAGCATCGCCCAGAAAGATTCCACGCCGTTAGTAGACGCCCTGCCCCGCACGTATTCGCCCACGCTGTGCTTGACCGCCTCGTGGGGCCGGTTCAGGCGGTTGTAGGCTGGGGCCTCGTCGGTGTAAACCAGCGTGTCGGGGTTGGTGCGGTCGTGGACGAACTTCCGGAGCGTAGCACCGTCGGTGCGCTGCACAACGGAGGCGTCCACCCGATTGGTGGCCCGGTCTTTCACGCCGGCCACCGGCGTCTTGCCCGACGGGCCACGCGTGTGGCTCCGCTTGCTTTCGTGCTTGTTGCCTTCCTTCCCGCCGATGTAAGTTTCATCGGCCTCTACCGGCCCCGCGAACCGTTCAGTATTATCCTTCCAAGTTTCACGGATGCGATGTTCCAGGTGCCAAGCCGTCTTTTGGGTGATGCCCAAATCCCGGTGCAGTTTCATGCCTCGGCTTTGTACAATCAAGCGGCATAGGCTAGCGTGTCGAGCATCCTGTGGTACAAGAGGCGCGGGACTTTTATCGATTCGTGCTCGCGCTCGGACGGCATAAAAGTTCCCTGCTGCACCCAGAGGTGTCGTCTGACCATGGCGATGGCGTCGGCGAAGGAAGGGCCGGTTTTGTCATACCACGCCGCGGTGCGCGGCGCCATGCCGCCACGCTGTTCGATCAGGATATCCGCGGCCAGCGTCACCACGCTGAACAGGCCAAAGAGCGCGGGGGTGGTTCGGGCGATGGCTCGTTCCGACCACTGGCGCTGGGTTTCCATGCCCAGGTGAGCCCGCAGCTCCTCAAAGGTCACCTTGACCTGCCACCGCAGCAGATACCACTGCAGTATCCGCAGGGGTTCCGCCTCGGTGTCGGTGCATAGTAAAGCATAGGGCCCGCGGCGCTCCGCCAGGTATCTGATGACGACCCAACGTATGGGAAGGCGCGGCGGCCCGCCGTGGTACCACAGCGCTACGCCCGAAGCGAGCTCGACCATGGCGGTACTGCCGTCGGAACCGGTGGCGCGGTAGGGAATCCATTGTGTAGCGGGATCGTCCAGCACCGCCGTGGGACTGGGCAGTCGCGCGCCGACCACCCGGGGCCGCCCGATCTGGCCGGGCCGCCGCGCTGGCGCGGGCTGGTACAGGGACGCGTCCTTGCGCAGTTTGGTGACGACGACAATCGGCTTTGACATACTCTGGCAATGCCGCAGGAACTCGCGCTTGGCGTAGCCGCCATCGGCCACCACCACCAGGTCCCTCTCCGGCAGCCAACGGCGCAGGCAGACCAGCATCTGCTGGGCGTAGTCGGTTACCGTCTTGTGCCGGCGGCCTTTGCGTCGGTCGTAGCGGGCCGACACCACCAGCGCGGTCAAAAACGGCAGCGCCCAGTATCGACCCGCCCATCCGATACGCGTCAGCAACATCAGGCTCACCCATTGCGATCCGGGGGTCATCACCACCTGGTCGTCCTTGGACCGCACCGGATCCCGATACCGCCCCTTGGCCGCAATCTTCCGGCCCCAGCGTCGTTCCACCGTCTCGTCAATGCCGAACACCAACGGCTCGGTGGATGAACCAAGGCGCCCGGCCACCAGCAGCAACAGCGCCCGGCTCAGTTGCAGCGGCGACCATCGGGCGCGGTTGAGTACGTGGTGATAGACGGCGAAGTCGCCGTGCTGCCCAATCCCCAGGATGTTGAGGGCGGAGGACACGGTGCGTTTGCCGGGAGACAGGATCGCTCCCATGGCCAGGAGTTGGGCTTTGCGCCAGGTCCTGGGGTCAAACAGGTGCTCAAAGGGCAGCAGCAGGGTTACTATGACTGCGGGCAGGGTAGGCATACTCGACCTCTTGTAGTGATTTGGTCGAGCTTACCCTGTTCTTATAATTTATCTAGCTTTTGTACAAAGTCGAGTTCCGGCTTGGGCGAGAGGTGAATAGCGGTGGAACTACCCCTCACCCCAGCCCTCTCCCACAAGGGGAGAGGGAGTTTTTAGCCACATCGAGATTGCCGCGTCGCTACGCTCCTCGCAATGCCAGATTAGCGCTGCGCTCCTCGCAATGACAGACTAACGCTGCGCTCATTGCAATGACAGACTAACGCTGCGCTCATTGCAATGACGGATTCAAGCATCGGGACGTAGCGGTCAAGGGTGAGCTGGCTACAACGTTGGTCGATACGGCTACGAGATTGCCACGCTGCGCTCGCAATGACATTAGGGGACAATCGAAAGGCCCTGCGTGGCGGCGGTAACTGTTCAGAGTTGCGGGGAAGTGAGCAGTTGCCGGCAGGCATTGAGGGGATTCAGTCCTTGGGCGCGCCAGGTGCCGAAGAGGGAAGCCAGGGTCATCCTGCTGATGCTGCCCCGTTCCGACCGGGTGCCGCCGCTGATCTTGCGACTGACGACCAGGTGGCGCAGGCTGCGTTCGGCGGCGTTGTTGTCGGCAGGCACTTGGGGTATCGCCACGAAGACGAACAATTCCTTGATATGGCGCTCGATGCGTCGGCACAGTTTGGCCTGGGTTGCCGAGGGGTCGTGAAGGAAGGGTTGGCAGAGGGCCAGCAACTGACGTTCCAGGGCCAGTTGGGCGGTGCGTCGTCGCTTGGTCTGGGGATGGGCGCTGGCTTTGGCCCGGTCGTAAATCTCGTGGACGGCGTCGGCCCACTGCGCCAGCTTTCGGTCCTTCGGATAGAGGACCTTCAGGTCGTGAATGTCCCGCAACAGATGAACCCAGCAGCGTTGCTTTGGGCCGTCGTAATGGTGGTAGGCGGCGTAGAAATCGCTGACCAGGACGCCGGAGAAGGTGTCGCCCAGAGCTTCATCCACCACTTCCTTGTTGCGACCCCGCCGCAGGAAGTAGCGCGCCGATGGTGTGCTGAAGGTCCACACGTAGCCGTTGTTGCCATCCTCACGCCAGCCGGTCTCGTCGGCATGGACCACTGGGCTGGCGCGGATCTGGGCGAGTATCCGGTCCACTGCGGCTTGGGCCTTTTGCGCGGTGCGATGTACCGCAGCCATGATTGCTCCCAGGCTGAGGCTTAGCCCATGGACGGTGCGCAGATACCGCTGGATGACGGCGATGGGCAGTCGGGCCTCCTCTCGGAGCGTGGCAATCAGACTGACCAGGTTGATACCCATGCGCTGCTGGCCCATCACCACGCCGTCCATTTGTGCCGGGGGAACGCAGCGGCGTCGGCACCCCGGACAATCCCTGGCGATGTAGACGTGCTCGGTAACTTCCGCCGGAACCTGGGGCAACTCGATGACCTCCCGCGTGCGCTGGGTCCAGCCACCGGACAACAGCGTTCCGCAGTCGGGACAGTGGTCCACCACATGCTCCACCCGACGGGTGGGCGTCATGCGACGGCGGGCAAAGCCGTGGGGCCGCCCCTGGCGTGGCGCTTTGGGCTGGGCCGGTTTCTGGCTGGCTTCGGGTTTGACACCGGGCATCCCCCGGGCGCCACTGGGTTTGGCCCGCCCTTCCAGCTGAGCAATCCGCCTCTCCAGGCCCTCGATGATGGCCTGCTGTCGGGCTATGATGGCCTCCTGCCGTATGACGATGGCGATGAGCACATCGCGGTCAGCAGTGGACAGGTCGATTTCCGGATTCATACCCGTTATATGACATAACCACAACCCCTCGCGCAAGCCATCCCCGAACCTCTTTGAACCAATTCCCCCACCAAGTCTGAACAGTTACTGGCGGCCCGTTGCGCTTGACGCTGAATAGGGTTTTCAGATACATTGCGAGCACTATCGTGAAATGGACGGCGCAAGGGTTTCGTGCCGGCTGGTGCCGTGCGGCTCTTTCGGCGTGGACAGTTGTTAGGAGCAAGTAATGGCCACTTTGCAAGACCGCTCGACCGCCGAGATGGAGCAGGCTGTACAGGAGGGGTTCGACCTTTCCTGGCTGCAAAAGATCAAGGACCAGATTCCCGGCGCTGCCGATGAGTTGGCCCACGACCCGACGCTCGCGGACAATACGCCTGACCTGCTGGACGAGTCGACCAACTTTACCCAGCGCACGCGTGGCGCTCTGCCACGGCCGGGCGTTCCCCAGTACACGGCCTACACCTTCCGCGACAAGAAGGAAGTCTGGGGCTACAACCTGACCAAGCTGTACCAGGAAGCAGTGTCGCGGCAATGGTCGTCGGCTACCGATATTCCGTGGGAGAGCCTGCGCCCCCTGCCTGACGACGTGGAAGCGGCCCAGTGCCAACTGGCCACCTTCTTCGCCCAGGTTGAGTTCGTCGCTGCTGATGTTCCGGGCCGTTTCATCGCCCAGATGTCGCCCGACTACCACGAAGTGCGAATGTTCCTGCTGACCCAGGTGATGGACGAGTCCCGCCACATGGAAGTCTTTCGTAAGCGGGCCCTGTCCAACGGCGGCGGCCTGATGCGCATGATCGACTCGGTGAGCGACGTTACGGGCGGCAGCACCGACAACGCCCGCGAGTTTACCGAAATGTCCAGCCGCCTGCACATCGTCGGCGAGGGCAACGTGCTGACGCTGTTCCGCCTTGGTGAGCTGATGGCGTACAACGATGCCGAGAAGGCCATCTATCGGCGCGCCGCACAGGATGAGGCTCGCCACGTAGCCTTCGGCGTGCTGCACGCCCGCTATATGAACGAGTGCGCGCCCGAACGTCGGGAGGAAATCCACGCCTATCTGGACGAAGCCGAAGACCGGCAGGCCACCGGCAACGGCGGCGAGAATCCGGCGGCCCGCGGCGCCAACCTGACTGCCGAATCCCTGGCCATCCTGCTCGGCGGCGGGGCTGACAAGGCCGATGAAGGACAGAAGATTCTGGCGGCCATCCGCCAGCGCCAGGTGAAGGAATACTTCCAGCGCCTGAAGTCCTGCGGCTTCGATGATCGCATCGAAAACGGCCGGGTCAACCCGGCGCTGCTGGAGGCCTACCAGGCGGCGCCATAGTCCGGGCAAACCCAACGTGAAACTGCCACGGCCCGTCTGACATTGTGTAGGCGGGCCGAAGTGTTAATCTCCGAGCCACCGGCTGCGAGGGAAAATGTCTACTCAGGATCATGCTCAAGATGGCGACGGCCCTAGTCCTGCCGATTCGGCTGCCGACGACAGCAACCCCACCGGGCATTACCGCTCATCCGCCGCCGAGCAGGTGCAGCAGACGGTGGCAGACCACGAAGAACCTGTTGCGGCCCCGGAGGACGCCATTCCGGTCGCCGAGGACCCGGTCGCCGCAACTCCCCTGGAACCCAGCGAACGCTACACCTGGATGAAAGATACTCGTCAGTGGGGCGTGCGCGCTCCGGTAACCGCTCATGGGTTGACCATCTCGGCCATCAACATTGGCGTCTACGGTGAAATACCCGACGAGAGCCGGGAGATGACCCGGATGCCGCGCGGTTCCTTCGCCACGCCCGGCCTGCCGCGACTGGACAACTACTCGGTGAACCGCAAGGAGGAGTTGTGGTCGGATAACTCGGCGTGGCTTTACGAAGAAGCGATACAACGCCGTTGGGTTGCCATGCAGGACATTCCCTGGGATGAACTTGAGCCGATGCCCGAAGACCTGGAACTGGCCTGGTGTCAGCTGTGCACCGAACTGGGCCACTACGCCATCGCCGAGACGGACACCATCGGCCAGTGGCTGCACCGAATGAACTATGCCTACATCGAACCCAAAATGTTCCTCGCCACCCAGGAGTTCGACGCTGGCCGGCATAGTGAGGCGATGCGCCACCGGGCCCTGTCCAACGGCGGCACGCTGGGTCTGGAGTCTCCGGGCATGATGAGCCGGCGGATGATGGAGACCCGAGCCGGATGGCCGGAAACTGCGGTGCCGCTGTACATGGCCCGCGGCCTGCTGACGATGCTGCTTTACCGATTTGGCGCCCACTACGCCACGAATCCGGCTGACCGCAAGATTTTCAGCCTGGGCCTGCAGGACAAGGCGCGCCACCTGGCCTATGGCCAAGGGTTCCTGAAATTCTCGGTGGCGTTGCAGGGCGCTGATTTTGCCACGTCGCTCCGCCGCACCCTGGGTTCCATCGAGAAGGACATGGCCGGCGAGATGAACGACCCGGTGCTGTGGGAGGCCATGGCGATCATCGCCGGCGGCTCGGTGTCCGAAATGAAGACTGGCATGAAGGCGGTGCGACGTCTGCGTACTGATTACATCAGGCAGTACGTGGCACGTCTGCGCTATGTGGGCATTGGCAAGCAGGAAAGCGCGTTGCACCCGGATCTAGCCGCCGTGCTAGACGAAGCTTAACTGACCGTAGGCAAGTAGGACGACTGCTATAATTAACCGAACCGTTGCCCACGCCCGCCGTCGCTGCTGAAATGACCACCATCAACTCCATAGAAGACTTCGCCCGAATCCTGCGCGAAAACCCCGATTGGGTGGATACCATACGCTCGTTGCTGCTGAGCAAGGAGTTGCTGGCGTTGCCTGAAACCTTCGCCAAGTTCGTCGAAGCTAACAATCGGCGATTGGAAAATCTGGAACGGGGCCAGGAAGAGCTGCGGAGCGGGCAGGATGAGTTGCGATTCGGGCAGGATGCCATAATTCAAAGGCTGGATGTTTTGGAGAAGGGTCAACAGCGCGTCCTCAACGAGTTGGGCGCCCTCAAAGGCTCCTCCATGTTCCTTGCTGCACGGTTTGAGATACCGGAACTGGTCTATCGGATGGGCTTCAGGTATCTGCGGACGCTTTCCAAAAACGACCTCTTTCACATGGTCATGGATAACGATACCGATGATATGCCTACGCCGGCGCTCAGGAGTTTCCGCGAGGCCGACTTCATCATCGAGGTTGCCGACCAAAGCGGTGCAACCAACTATCTCACCGCCGAGGCGTCCTTTACCGTTGACGAACGCGACGTAGAGCGAGTTGTCAGGAATGCGGAGTACATAACCCGTTTCACCGGCTCGCCCGGTTGGCCGGTGCTCATGGGGGTGCGCTACGTCAACGAGGTTGCCAGCGTAATCGACTCAAGCGAGGTTTACTGGTACCAGATTGACGAGAGCGTACTGGCGCCGGAGTAAATCACAACGCCGTCGTATGGCCGAGCGGCTGGATTAGCTATTGTCATCCCCGAAGTCGCTAATCATCCTCACCGAAGAGGTTGAAAAGCCACGAAAAGGTCAGCACATCCCAGATGGTGCCGAAGCAACCCTTGCCACCGTCATCCCGGCGCCGTTCCGGTGGCTCTCGACGGTTCTGTCTACGCAATGGCGGCTCCCCACGCCGGCTTTCTTGGGACATATTCTTTGCCCCTAGTTAACCTGGTCGCAAAGGTCGTCCAGCCCCGCTTTTTTGAGCGCCTCGCGTAACGCGATACGCTCAATGGCGTTTAGGTCGCCCGGCTTTTTCAGTTGCTCGATGACACTCTCCGGCAGGCCAGCGGCTTCTGCTGCCTCAATGCACGCCGACGGTGCGGCGCTGGTGCAGGCGATCAGGGGCAAAGCCAGCGTAAGCAACGCAGCGGCCAGCAGTTTTTGAGGATGCTTAAAGCGCTGTTTTACTCCCTGAAAGCGCGCGCGGGGGGGGGCACTAATCATGGTTCACCTCATCATCCGTTTTGGATTGCGGTCAGAATAGCAGAAGCTCCCGATGTCCGCTCAAGGCCGCAGCAGCAGCTTCCCGAAGAAGTTGGTAGCCTCCATCGCCTGGTGCGCCTCTGCGGCCTCTGCCAACGGATACACGTGGTGGATGGCCGGGTGGACGACGCCGCGGTTTAGACTGGACACAATTTGGCGCATGTCCTCGCGGGAGCCCATGTAGCCGCCGTAAATCTCAATCTGGCGGCTGAACAGGAGGCCGAGGTGCAACTCGGCGCGCAGCCCGCTGGTGGCCCCGCAGATGCAGTAGCGGCCGCCGGGTCGCAGGGCGCGGAACCCCTGCGCCCACACGTCTGCGCCCACGTGGTCAACCAGCAGGTCAACGCCGGCGCCGCCGGTTATCTCGCGCACCCGCTCGGTAATGTCTTCCTCGTTGTAGTTGATGACATGGTCGGCGCCGAGATTGCGCGCCAGCTCGGCTTTCTCGGGGGTGCTGGTGGTGGCGATGACGTTGGCGCCCACGACGTTCTTGAACACCTGAATCGCCGCCGCTCCCACGCCCGCCGAGGCCGAGAAGACCAGGGCGGTTTCCCACGGCCGGAGGGCAGCGCGGCGCACCGCCATGTTCCAGACCGGCAGATAAGTCGTCGGCACGGCGGCGGCGGCCTCGAAGGACACCGACTCGTCCAGACGGTAGGCGTTCACCTCCGGCACGGCCACCAGCTCGGCGTAGCTGCCGTCCCGCGCGGTGCCGAGGAACCGGCTGCGTCGGCAAAGCTCATCCCGGCCCGACCCGCACCACTGACAAACTCCGCAGGCAATGCGGGGGTTGACGACCACGCGGTCTCCAACCGACAGCGTGCTCACGTCCGCGCCGGTGGCAACCACCTCGCCGGCGGTATCGCCGCCCAGGATTAGCGGCGGTGGAAACTCGCGTTCCAGCCCGCGCTGGCCCTGGCGTGTAAAGATGTCCAGGCGGTTCAGCGCGCTGGCCTGCACACTCACGACCACATCGCCGAGGCCTGGTGAGGGATCGGGGCGGTCGCCGTATTGCAGTACGTCCACGTCGCCGTGGGCTTCAATATAAATGGCCTTCATCGGTATTGCTGCTCCTGGGTATTGCTGCTGCTGGCAAAGTTGCTCCTAGGTTGGCGGACGCCGGTTGTCGTAGCAGTCCCGACACAGGAACACCACCGCCAGCGTTTCATCATGGCTGGCCGCCCGACCGCAGCGCGGAGCGTCGCTTTCGGGCGCCCAGGGCTGGTGGAACGGCCCACCGCACATCTGGCAGGTGGAACGGTGCTGGCCTTCCAACTCCTCGTTGCACACCACGCAGAATGCCGGGCCGGATACTTGAAAAACGGTAACCACTGCACTACCTCCCAACCACAAATTGCCGTCGCCGGCACGGTTTATAGCGTTGAATTATTTCGATTGTATTGCCCATTGCCGGGCGAGTTGCTGTTCATCCTGGCGACTGTGCGTCAATCCATCGAGACGCGCCCGCCGCAGGGCACGCAACGCCTCGCCGACCGCCGGGCCCGGTGGCACTCCCAGGGCCAGCAGGTCGGGGCCGCGCAGCAGGGGCGCAACCTTCCACCATTCCGCCAGATACATCCCGATTCGATCCGATGCCGTCGCCGGGGCCAGCATCGTTCCCGCCGCCAGCGCGTCGGGCGACAAACCGTCCAGCAGCGCGCACACGTCCGACGGCGCTGACCCGTCCGCTGCCAGGTCGGGCAGGCGTTCGGTCAAGGTGGCGGTGTCGCTGATAACGCGCATCCAATCGGATGGAGTGTTGAGCCGAGCGGCCACTGATGATCCGGTTGACTCGTGCAGCGGCCAGACCAGCGCCGCCAGCCAGGCCAGCGGTCGGGCCGTCCAGTCGTGCAACCCGCCCAGGTGAGAGGCGCCCAGCGCCGGATGAGTGGCGGTCAGGACGCCCAACGCTTCCGCCCGCTGCAACGCGGGTAGCGGGGATGTTTCGTGCAGGATGCGATCCAGCTCGTGGCGCAACCGATCGCCGGATAGCATTGCGATTGCGCCAGCGGCAACGGCGGACTCCAGGTCGCACCGGGTGTCATCGCCCAAGCGAAATGCAAACCGCTGCTCGTATCGTACCGCGCGGAAGATGCGGGTCGGGTCATCACGAAAACTTTCTCGATGCAACGTGCGGATGATACCGGCGTCAAGGTCGGCCCGCCCGCCGTGAGGGTCAACGACCTGCTTCACCTCGCCAGCGAGTGGCAACGCCATTGCGTTGACGGTGAAATCGCGGCGGGCCAGGTCGTCGGCCAGGCTGCCGGCGGTTACCACCGGCAGAGCGGCCGGCTTCGGGTAGGTTTCGCGCCGGGCGGTTACCAGGTCAACGGTGAATCCGGCGACGGCGACGCTGGCCGTGCCAAATCGCGGATGTACGGTGAGGCGTCCGCCGGAGGCATTGGCCAAGCGTCGCGCCAGCTCCGGAGCATCCCCCACTACGGAGATGTCGAGGTCGTTCACCGGCACACCCAGCAGGAAATCGCGCACTGGCCCGCCCACCAGAAAGGCTGAAATCCCCGCTGCAACGGCCAGCCGCCGCACTGTGTCAAGGACGGCGCGCTGATGGTCAGCGGCATTGGCAATACAAACGCTGCCTATCGAATTCTCGGCTATAGTAAGCGCCAAAAACTGCTTCCAGGTGGGAAAGGATACGAAAGTGTAGCACCCGTTTTCAGGCCCGACAAGTGCCCGGCGGTTTTCCGATTGCGTCGTGTATACTCGCCAAAAGGCAAACCCCGGAACGCGAACGTGCATCTAAAAATACTCGATAAGGAGCAACTGTACAGCATGGAAACGGTAGGATTTATCGGACTGGGCAACATGGGCGGCGGTATGTCCGCCAACATCCAGCGGGCCGGCTACTCGATGGTTGTATACGACCTGCGCGAAGAGGCTGCCCGGCCCCTGCTGGAAGGCGGCGCGCGCCTCGCCAACACCCCCGCCGAAGTCGCCGCCGCCAGCGACATCACCTTCACGTCGCTGCCCGGCCCCTACGAAGTGGAGTCGGTTTCCCTGGGCGCGTCGGGGGTGCTGGAAGGGATTCGCCCGGGCGGCGTCTACATCGACCTGTCCTCCAGCCGGCCCACGCTCATACGGGAGATTGAACCCCAGTTTCGCGCCAAAGGGGCCTTCGTTCTGGACGCCCCGGTCAGCGGCGGCAAGACGGGTGCGGCGTCGGGCAACCTGGCGATCATGGTCGGCGGCGACCGCGAGGTATTCGACCGGGTGAAGCCGGTGCTGGACGCCTTCGGCGACAAGGTTTTCTACGCTGGCGACATCGGCGCCGGCAGCGTCGCCAAGCTGGTGCACAACATGATCGGCCACAGCGTGCGCCAGGCCATTGCCGAAGGACTCACCCTGGGCGTCAAGGCCGGTGTGGAGCCCGAGGCGCTGTGGGAGTGTATACGCCGAGGCTCGCTGGGCAGGATGCGGGTGCTGCACGAAGGACTGGTGCGCACCATGTTCCGGGGCGAGTTCGAGCCGGCCAGCTTCGCCCTCAACCTGGCCTTCAAGGACATTTCCCTGGCTACTGAACTGGCCCGCGAGTACGACGTGCCGATGCCCATGTCCACCCTAGCCGAGCAAATCGCCCTGACGGCAATGAACCGAGGCTGGGCCGAGATGGACAGCAGCATCACCGTGCGGTTGCAGGAAGAGCAATCCGGCGTAGCAGTCCGCGCCCCCCACATCGATCCGGCGCGAGCCGGGCGCTTCATCACCACCCACCCGGATGAGGAGTAGGATGGGAGATTAGATATGCCGAATGGTGGTGAACATTACGTGGATGCGGGCCTATGTCCACACTGTAACAGCCCACGCATTCGGATCAGACGCGGCCGACACCGGGAAATGCTATGGCGTTGCCGAAGTTGCAACAAGGTTTTCAGAACGTAACTGTTCACGTTTGAGGAGACTGAAACAGTTTGCAGTGGAAATTCCGTGTTTGGTCGCCCCTCCACAGCTAGCCGAATAGTCGGCAGGTCCCTGCAAGTCTGAACTGTTACTTCAGAACACCATCCGTAGGGACGCTACATTTTCAAGGGCAGGAGCCGAATTTTATATCTCCGTCACAGATACGGAGTTTGGAAAATCGTGTACGGCGACGGGGTGGCGCCCGGACGCGTCGGAACGTAATCAAGTGGGTGATTTTCATAGTCGTCGTACTGGTCATTTTGGCAGTGGCGGGTAGTGTGTTCTGGTGGTTAAATCAGAGCAGCGGCACCGCCAGCAGTGATGCCAGGCAGAATGGGGTGATTAGTGCGCTTGCTCCCAACCTGCGGCATATTGAGGAAAAGCGGTATATGCTGGAACTTATTAACGCCGAGCGGGCAAAAGCCGGGCTGAACTCAGTGGTGTTGGGCGACAATATCGCGGCACAACTCCACGCCGAATCGGGGCTGGAAAACTGCTTTTCATCCCATTGGGGAATCGACGGCCTGAAACCCTATATGCGCTACAGCCTGGCCGGCGGCTACGAGTCCAACGGCGAAAACGGCCACGGCCTGGATTACTGCATTACCGCATCGGATGGCTTCCGGGTTATTGGCAGCATCGAGCAGGAAATCCGCGAGGCGATGGCGGGATGGATGAGCAGTCCCGGCCACCGCCGAAATATCCTTGACCCACCGCACAAAAGGGTCAATATCGGTTTAGCTTGGGATCGCTACGACACGGTAATGTATCAGCATTTTGAGGGCGACTACGTTGAATATGATGGGTTGCCAGCCATTGCTAACGGCGTCTTGTCGCTATCCGGCAAGGCGCGAAACGGAGTGCGGTTCAGCCAAAGGCAGGACTTGGGCGTACAGATTTACTATGACCCTCCGCCGCATACACTGACACCGGGCCAAGTTGCACGGACCTACTGCTACGACGACGGACGGCAGGTGGCCGGATTGCGAGAACTGCTGACTGGCGGCTATTCCTGGCCTACGAGCACATTCACTACAACCCACGATCCTTGCCCCAGCCCATACGATGTTGCGACGGACGCCCCGGCTCCTCGCTCTCCCAGCGAGGCTGATGAAGCCTGGCAACAGGCTTACGACGCCAGCCAAAGCTTGCAATCTCAATCTATTACTGTGCCTTGGATTACTGCATCGGAATGGGCGGTTACCGGCACAACCTTCTTGGTAAAGGTGGACATCAACCAAATCTTGAACCGGCACGGCGATGGCGTTTATACGCTCATGGTGTGGGGGGAACTCGGCGGCGAGGATGTTGTCATTTCGCAATATTCCTTTTTCCAAGGCGTAACCCCGCCGGACACCTACAACCCGGGCGCTCGATAATCGACCGCGCCGCCATCCGCACTGCCACGTCTGGCATAATTGAACCTCAAGCCGGCATGATAAGGAACCAACATGACCACCAAAGAAATGACCGCTGATGAACACGCCCAGACTGCGCGTGACTTTCTGACCGCATCTGACCGGGAGTTTGCCGCCGGCGACCACCTGCAAGGCTCGGAAAAACTCTACGGAGCCGCTACTCAGGCCGTCATCGCCGTCTGCCAGCAACGCGGCTGGCGATACAAAAGCCACCGGGCTATGCAACAAGCAGTAACCGACTTGTCCCGAGAAAACGGCGACCCTTTCATTGCCGCCGGTTTTTTTGCCGCTGAGCGGTTCCATGAGAATTTCTTCCACGACTATCTGGAGGATTACCAGGTCGAGGGAAATCGTCCTGTCGTCCATCAATTTGTCGACCGTATGCTGGCGCTCTTGGACAGCGAAGACGCCAACGCTGGGTGAACGAGGAGCCACTATGACCACCAAAGAAATGACCTCCGGGGAACACGCCCAGACTGCGCGTGACTTTCTGACCGCATCTGACCGGGAGTTTGCCGCCGGCGACCACCTGCAAGGTTCGGAAAAGCTCTACGGAGCCGCTACTCAGGCCGTCATCGCCGTCTGCCAGCAACGCGGCTGGCGATACAAAAGCCACCGGGCCATGAAAAACGCCGTTACCGACTTGGCTCGGGAATACGGTGATGGCATCATATCCGGAGGGTTTATCGCCGCCGAGCGGTTCCATGAGAATTTCTTTCACGACCATCTGGAAGATTACGAAATGGAAGCGGACCGGCCGATCGTCCATCAATTTGTCGACCGTTTGCTGGCGCTGCTGGACAGCGAAGACGCCAACGCCGGGTGAACGGGGAACCACTATGACCACCAAAGAAATGACCTCCGGGGAACACGCCCAGACTGCGGGCGACTTTCTGACCGCATCCGACCGGGAGTTTGCCGCCGGCGACCACCTGCAAGGCTCGGAAAAACTCTACGGAGCCGCTACTCAGGCCGTCATCGCCATCTGCCAGCAACGCGGCTGGCGATACCAGAGCCACCGGGCCGTGAAAAACGCGGTGGCCGAAGTGTCGCGAGAATATGGCGACCCTTACATTGTCGCCGGATTTGCCACCGATGAGCGGTTCCATGTGAATTTCTTTCACGACAATTTGGAGGATTACGATATTGAGGCGGAACGTCCGACGGTACACTATTTCGTTGCGCATATGCTGGCGCTGCTGGACGGTGGAGAGGACAACGCCGGGTGATATTTGGTGACTGGCCGGCCGTTGACTCGATTTGGCCGGGGTGTATAGCATATCGTAGTGCGCGGTCCGCTACATTCCCACCAACGCCGGCGACCAAGAGGAGCACAACATGGACATCAATGCCTACCTCCACTTCAACGACAATTGCCGCGAGGCTTTCGAGTTCTACCGCTTGGTTTTCGGCGGCGAGTTCTCCTGGGTCGCGACCTTCGGCGACGGCCCCGCCGATATGCCGGTGCCCGATGGTGAGAAAAACCGTATTATGCACATCTCCCTGCCCATCGGCTCCGGCGTGCTCATGGGCAGCGACACTACCTCTTTGTTCGGGCCTCCTCCCCATGCCGGCAACAATTTCTCCATCAGCATTGCCACCGAAAGTCGGGCAGAAACCGACCGCCTCATCAATGGACTCTCCTCAGGCGGAACCGTTGCCATGCCGCCTCAGGATATGTTCTGGGGCGCCTACTTCGGTATGTGCACCGACCGGTTCGGCTTCAACTGGATGGTGAACTACGAAACCACCGCTGGCTAAAATCGCTTGCCGCAGCGTAGCGAATCCATCAGAACAGCCCGCCAGAGCAACCCGCCGGAGGAACCAACCATGAAAGCGTCATACTTCGGCTGCATGGGATATTCGGAGCGGCATTCGCTGCCTGGGGCCTGGCCGGTGGCGCCGGCGCACATTGACCCGGAAGCCTCAGAGCGGTCCTACCGGGAGGGATTGGCCGAATGCGAGCTGGCTGAATCGGTGGGTTTTGACTGGATCAGCGTATCGGAACATCATTACTCGGGCAGCCGGCTCACCCCCAGCCCCGCGGTGATGGCGGCCACCGTCGCCCAGCGGTGTCGGGTGGCCAGGATCGCCATGCTGGGGCAGCTCTTACCCATCAACAATCCAGTTCGCGCCGCCGAAGAGATTGGGATGCTGGACAACCTCACCGGGGGACGGCTGGTGGTGGCGTTTATGCGGGGCACTCCCAATGAAGACGCGGTGCACGGTGTGGATCGTGAGGAAGCGCGGTCGCGGTTGCTTGAAGGCATAGATATCGTCCGGCACGCACTCACCGCTGCCGAACCATTCGCCTGGCACGGGCAACATTACGACTACGAGACCATCGCCGTATGGCCCCGTCCCATTCAGGGAGCGTCGTTGCCCATTTTCGTGGCCACCAGAAGCGAACCCACGGTTGCTCACGCCGCGTCCAACCGGCTGGGTGTAGCCGTTTCCTACGACCGCGCGGAGGATATGCAGCGGGTGATTGAGGCGTATTTCCGCTGCTGTGAAGACGCCGGTTGGCAACCCACGCCCGCTAACATTGCTTACCGGGGCGGCATCTGTCTGGCCGAAACCGATGCCCTGGCGGAAGAAAGACGCGCATTGATTTTGGAAGCTGCAGCGGCATCATCTCAGAATGCTTCGGTTACCCCAGGCCGGGCAACCGCGTCCGAACTTCCAGATAGGCCGCCCGACGGGCGTGTGGGGATAGCCAACCCTCCCCAGGCCAATGTCAATCGGGGCATCGGGTTCATGTTGAACTTCGTGGGAAGTCCGGACACGGTCGTGGAACAGCTGCGGGAATATCACGACCGTTGCGGCGTTGGGGTGGTGGATCTGGCTTTCCAGCAGCCGGGACTACGCCACGAATCGGTGATGAAATCCATCGAGCTGTTTGGCCGTGAGGTTTTGCCGCGCATCAAGGAGTTTTAGAAGGAGTTGCAGGTGGTACTGGCCACAATCCGAGGCGCCCTCCCTCCGCGACTTCTACCTCACCCGTACCCACTTTAATCTGTCATTGCGAGCGCAGCGACGTGGCAATCTCGATGCGGTTTAGTACACGTTGGCGAACCACCATTGCTACGGCGACGAGATTGTCACGCTGCGCTCGCAATGACAGTAGGCCGGTTTGGTTTGACGCAGTGGGTACGCGTGAGCGACTTCGACACGTTGACGCTGCGTGCTTGCCGGTCTAGCATGGGACCAAAGCTGGTAAACACCGGTCCGGAGCGACGATGACCACCAAAGAGATGAACTCGCAGGAACACGGCCAGACGGCCCGTGATTTTCTGGTCGCGTCCGACCGGGAATTCGCCGCGGGAGACGACCTTCAGGGTTCGGAGAAATTGTACGGAGCGGCCACTCACGTCGTATCAGCGCTGGCCCAGCAGCGGGGCTGGCAGTATCGAAGCCACCGCGCCATGAAGAATGCGGTTTCCCAGCTGGCGGACGAATACGACGACCCGCTGGTTCTGGCGGGCTTCCTGGCTGCGGAACGATTCCACATACATTTTTTCCACCAGGATCTGGAAGACTACGAAATAAAGTTGAACCGGCCGGTAGTCCACCGTTTCGTCAACCGTATGCTAGGCTTGCTGGACGGTGGGGCCGCCGGCGTGTGAGGCCGTGGCGCTCGTTTGTGTCTCGGTTCACAATCGGCTATAATCATCTTAACCCTACAGGGTTGGGAGGGATCGCATAGTGGTCTAGTGCGGGCGCCTGCTAAGCGCTTATCCTGGGAAACTGGGATCGCGGGTTCGAATCCCGCTCCCTCCGCCATTTCCATCCGGACACCCGCGCCATTACCGCCCTGTACCATCGGAACTAATCAGATGCAGACCTATCACATCTGGACCATTGGTTGCCAGATGAATACCGCCGACTCCGAACGCTTGGGGTCGGCGTTAGAGCAACTGGGCCTTTCCGCCGTAGAGCGCCCCGCCGACGCCGATGTGGTCGTGCTCAACTCATGCGTGGTTCGGCAGAGCGCCGAAGACAAGGTTGCCGGCCACCTGAACCTGACCCAGCCGCTGCGCAAAACTCGCCCTGACTCTGTGCTCGCGCTTACGGGCTGCATGGTCGGCCCCCGCACCGAAGAGCTGCAACGCCGCTTCCCCCACGTTGACCTGTTCCTGCGACCGCAGCAGTTCGAACCCCTGCTGGAACTGGTTGGCGAGCGGTTGGGTCTGGACTGGGAAGGATGCGTGGGTTCGCTGGCGCCGCAACGACCCGACGTGGCGACCTACGTTCCCATCATCCACGGCTGCGACCTGATGTGTTCCTTCTGCATCATCCCCTATCGCCGGGGCCGACAGGTGAGCCGCTCGGTGGCTGACATTTCCCATGAGGTGGAACTGCTGGCGGCTCGTGGCGTGCGCGAGGTAACCGTGCTGGGCCAGACCGTGGACGCCTACGGCCACGATCGCGACGACGGCCACGACCTTGCCGACCTGTTTACCCGTCTCAATGATATTGACGGCCTCGACCGGGTACGGTTCCTAACGTCCCACCCGACCTATATGAGCAGCCGCATCATCAAGTCGGTTGCCGATTTGCCCAGGGTCTGCGAGCACATCAATCTGCCGGTGCAGGCCGGCGACGATGCTGTACTGCGCAGGATGCGCCGCCCCTACACCGTCGCCGAATACCGCGACATCGTCAGCGAGATTCGCGATACGGTGCCCGGGGTTACCATGAGCACGGACATCATCGTGGGTTTCCCCGGTGAAACCGAGGCGCAGTTCCAGAACACCATGCAACTCGTAGACGATTTGCGGTTCGACAAGGTGCACGGCGCCGCGTATTCCACCAGGCCCGGCACTATCGCCGACCGCACCATGACCGACGACGTGCCCCAGGACGATAAACGTCGCCGGCTCAAGGAACTGGACACCCTCCAGGAGAGCATCCTTACGGACATCAACGCGCACTACATGCAACAGACGGTGCAAGTGTTGGTGGAAAGTCGCAAGCGAGGCCGCTGGACCGGCCGCACCCGTGGCAACAAACTGGTGTACTTTGACGCACCGGATGACGCCGCCGGCGTTGACTTCGCCGGCCAGCTCGTCGATATCACCATCGACCGCACCAGCCCCTGGTCGCTGGGCGGGTCGGTGCAATAGCTGGCATCCCTAGCCGCTAACTGGCAAACGCAGGTTCGACGCACACTGACCGACGTGTATTCGGTACAAATTAATTGTGAAATTTAGCACACAGTTTACAGATAAGGAGGCCGCATAAATGGTTACCCGAACGCGGCAACCCACCATACCCCTGACCGAAATCGAGCACGCCGCTTTCTGCCGCCCCGAAGACGAACTGCCGGCCAAATCATTGGCTGAAGAGATTGCGATAAACGTCCGCTGGCAAAAGATTCCCGGCGAGTATCTGGCCTGCTCACCCGCCGAGCTGGACGAGCGGATTGCGGCCGCCCGGCGCACTCTGGGTGAGGCGGTTACGGTGCTGGGGCACCACTATCAGCGCGAGGAAGTCATCAAGTACGCGGATTTCCAAGGTGATTCCTTCCTGCTCAGTCAGGAAGCGGCATCCCATCCGGAGGCTGATTTCATCATTTTCTGCGGCGTGCACTTCATGGCTGAAACCGCCTGCATCCTGGCCGGTGAACATCAGCAGGTTATCCTGCCCAACATTACCGCCGGCTGTTCCATGGCCGATATGGCTCCAATTCAGGACGTGGAAGACGGCTGGGAAGACCTGCAGAATGTGCTGGGTGATCACGGCGGGATAGTGCCGGTTACCTATATGAACTCCGTGGCCGCCATCAAAGCCCTTTGCGGTCGCAACGGGGGCGCAGTCTGCACCTCGTCCAACGCGGCTGCCGTGCTGAAATGGGCCTTTCAGGATGCCGACCGCGTCCTGTTCCTGCCCGACCAGCATCTGGGACGCAACACCGCCCTCAAGCTGGGCATCGGTCTGGACGAAATGGTCGTCTGGAATCCCTTCAAGGCGATGGGCGGCAATACTCCGGAACAGCTGCGCGCCGCCAAGATGGTGTTGTGGCAGGGCCATTGCTCGGTGCACACCCGCTTCACGCCCAAGCAGATCGAATCCGCCCGAGCACGCTATCCTGACGTAACCGTACTGGTTCATCCGGAATGTCCCCGCGAGACAGTTGAGGCCGCCGACCTGGACGGCTCCACTGAGTTCATCCGCAAGGCCATCAACGAAGCCCCCGCCGGCTCGGTGTGGGCCGTGGGAACCGAAATCAGCCTAGTCAACCGCCTCGCCAAGAACAACCCCGACAAGACGGTGTTCTGCCTCGACCCGGTGAGCTGCCCATGTTCCACAATGTACCGCATCCACCCGGCCTACCTGCTGTGGACACTGGAAAGCCTGGTCGCCGGAGAGGTGGTGAACCGCATCAAGGTGCCAGACCAGATGCAGCGCGAATCCCTGGTAGCCCTGGAACGGATGCTGGCGCTGCGCTAAAGCAGGCGGCTATTTCGCCGCCACGTGCAAGTCAAAAATCCGGCGCCGCACCTCAAACACAAACTCCGTCAACACCGGCTCGCCGCTGATGGTTTCCGGGTTTTCCAAAATCTCCGGTTCCGCGCCGGGGCGGTAGACATAAACCCGTTGGCGGTAGGGGTCAATCAGCCAACCCAGCAGCGCGCCGTTGGCCATGTACAGTTCCATCTTGCGCTGCAGCGGCGGCAAACGGTCGGTGCTGGACATGATTTCGGCAACAAAGGCCGGGCAGACCGTGATTGAGCCACCGTTCGAAATTGGCGGGAGTTGGTCAACCTGCTCTGGTGAAAGCCAGGTCGCGTCCGGCTCTGTGCGTGAGCCGTCAAGTAAGCGCACTATGGTTCGAGATGGGTAGGTTTCGCCCCCGTTGGCCTCAACCCATATAAACAGACTTCCAAACATTTGGCCCTCTGCCATACCGCTATCTCGATTCACCATGGGATTGATGAACAGTTCTCCTTCGCGGGTCAGCTCCAGATAAAAGCCACGTCCTTCGTTGGCTTTGGCGAATCCGACGAACCACTGGTCGATTTCGTCATCGGTAAGCTTGCCGGCCACGGATTCCAGGACGGGCTTGATGTTGATAGTGAGCGGCAATGGCGCATCGCTCCAGTCGGTAATGTCGTGGTCATCCGTTGCCGGAGCGTGGGGTTTGGGTTGAGCAACCATATCGTCTATCCTCACTACCCGGCGCTACCCGGCGTCTTCCAGGCAGTCGCGTAGGGGGCGGTTGATGCAGGAGAAGATTGGCGTGTCTTGCAGCGTGTAGGGGCGGGCTTTGGATTCCCGCAGTTCCATCACCAAGTCCAGGAACGTTCCCGGTTCGTCAGTTTCGAAGCCCAGCACAAACTCGGGGTCGTCCAGGCCGAACGAGTAGGCCGTGGAGATTTTCACCTGGGGATACTTGTGCCCGATGACGAAGTGCTCGTTCATCAGTTCCTGGCGGGCCTCTTTAGGAAGCTGGTACCAATCGTGGGTTTTCCAGAAGGGATACATGAACAGGTAGCGCCGCCCGACGATTCGCATGGATGCCGCATCGCCGGAACCTTCTTGCCCCTCGTGCTGGTGGTCGTCGATGTACGGCGACCGTCGGGTCATACCCAGGTAGGAGTGAGGCGTTTCCAGGTAGCCGCCCAGCCGCGTCCGGTTCAGTTGCGCGGCCAGCTCGTTAATGCGTTCCAGCTCCGGAGACACTCCCCACAGCATGAAATCGACATCGCCGCGGGTGCCTACCAGACTGTAAGTATTCAGCGAAACGCGGTCGGCGAACTCGGCAGCCACCGCCGCAAACTCGTCCTTGCCGGCGTCGCGTTCACTCGATGCCAGGCGACGCCACTCGGGTTGCACCCGGAAGAACGTGTATTTCACAAAGTCGCGCCGCGGATCCGCCATAACGTACCTCTCGTAGTGTGCGGTATTGCCCCAACTTCACAATCCCATGTTCAGTTGCAATCATAGCATAGCGGGCTCGGCATAACGGGCTGGAAAATCTGGCAGCAGCCGGAAATGGGTTACAATCGCCATGTGTGCGGCGCCGGCGCCACTGGTGCGCACCGATTCCAGGTGCCCGGATCTATTCACTGACCGTAACCAGCGCAGGAGGACTTACAACATGGTAACTATCGGAGAGGGTCAATACACCTACGCCGTGCAGGAAGGCTGGGGCCAGCTGCCCGCCGGTTTTGCGTTCAAAGAGGTTGCTGCCGTCGGTTGCGACGAGAACGACAATGTCTACGCCTTCAATCGCGGCGATCATCCGATGATGGTATTTGACAAAGACGGTAACTTTATCAAGTCATGGGGCGAGGGCGTGTTTCCCCGTGCCCACGGCATCACGATGTCGCCGGATGGCAATATGTTTTGCACCGACGACGGCGACCACACGGTTCGCAAGTGTACGCTGGACGGCGAAGTGCTGCTGACCCTGGGGACCAGCGGACACCCGGCGCCGTTCATGTCCGGCGACCCGTTCAACCGCTGCACCCACGTTGCCATCGACCCGCGCAACGGCGATTTCTTCGTCTCCGACGGCTACGGCAATGCCCGCATTCACAAGTACAGCCCCGACGGGCGACATCTATTCTCCTGGGGTGAGTCGGGCAACGGCCCCGGCCAGTTCAATATTGCCCACAACATCGGCACCGACCGCACCGGTCGTGTCTTTTTGGCCGACCGTGAGAACCACCGTGTGCAGGTGTTCAACTCCGATGGCACGTTCCTGGGCCAGTGGACCGATATGGCGCGTCCGTGCGGGCTGTATATCGACCAGGCCGCCGACCTCGTTTATCTCGGCGAGCTGGGGGCGGCCATCGGAGCCAACGACCAGGCTACGGGCCTGGGGCCGCGAGTCAGTGTTTACGACACCGATGGTCGTCTGCAGGCGAGGGTTGGCGACGGCCCGGAGGGTGAAGCCCCAGGGCAGTTCATCGCCCCGCACGGCGTCTGCCTCGACTCTGCCGGCAACATCTATGTGGCGGAAGTTTCGTGGACACACACCGGCCAGCGCCTCACCCCGCCGCGGGAGGTGCGCTCCCTCCAGAAACTCGTCAAAACCGCCTGAAGTAAAACATGGATGAACGGGATGAACAGGATACACCGGATAAATAAATCAAAATCCCCGTCATCCTGTCCATCCTGTTCATCCATGCAAATTAACCTGCTAGCGAGTAAATCAATATGGAAATCCGCATTGGAAGTCTCTCGCGCGACGCCGGGGAAGCCCGGGGCGCGGCGTTGGTGATTGATGTTTTTCGCGCCTTTACGACCGCGGCTATCGCCTTTGACCGCGGGGCCGAACGCATCACCCTGGTTGCCGAGGTCGCAGAGGCGTTGGCCATCCGGCAGCACAGCCCCGCCATCGCCGACATCCTGATGGGTGAGGTGGGCGGACAACGCCCGGACGGGTTTGACTACGGCAACTCCCCTTACGAGGCATCATCGGTGGATTTCGCTGGGAAGACGGTCGTGCAGTCAACGCGGGCCGGCACCGTGGGCGCCGCCGCCGCCGGAGCCGCCGGTTGCAATCCCATCTATGTAACGTCGTTCGTGGTGGCGGGCGCGACCGCGCGGGCATTGCTTTCGGAAAACCCGTTGCCGGAGCGAGTAACCATTCTGGCAATGGGCGACCAGGGAATCGATCGCTCCGACGAAGACGAACACTGCGCCCTGTATCTACGCAACCGGCTGGAGGGTCGCAACCCGGATCCTGAAGCCCTGCGCAAGCTGATTATGGCCGGCGGCGCCACCCAAAAATTCTTCGACGAAATCCAACCCCAGTTCCACCCGCAGGACGTATCCCTGGCCCTGGAAGTGGACCGCTACAACTTCGCCATGCGGGTAAGCCGGGAGGACGGGCTGTTGGTAGCGCGGAAGGTGGAGTAGCACTACAAGAGGGCCGCGCTATGTCCATGCAGTCTATATGGCTTAGTCTGAAAGAACTGTTCACCAAGAACCTCGGTTTTATGGTGCTCGGCGCGTTTCTGATGGCCGTTGCGCTGTACGGTTTAGTATCGTTATTGACCTGGCTGTTATACCGCACACCCTGACTACCCGTCGTGTTGACGAAGATGGCAGACAAGTTTGGCGTTGAAACTGCGCAACTTTTAGAATTTAATGCGCTAATCGTAGGCGGTATCTTCATTGCGGTTCAGTTGTGGGTAACTTACCGACGCGTGAGCGCTGCTGAAAGTACAGCCGAGGCTGCCATTCGTACAGCCGAGTCAACCGTCCGTAGCAATGCCGCCCAACTCTTTAAAGATGCTGTGGATTTATTAGGCAGCGATGTGCCTATCGTCCGGATCGGAGGCATTCAAGCATTAGGCTTCATCGCAAGAGACAATCCAGAATATCAAGGAGCAGTGGCTGCTATAATCGATAACTATACGCAGCAGCCCAGCGTCCACCGACAGGGCGAGGGTGATGAACGATGAGCAAACTGCCTTTCGACAAGCAAGTCGCGATGGAAGTCCTTTTTACCGGACATGGCCCCACCACGTTCAAAGGGGTAGTCCACAACCTCAGTCGGTCAAAATTGCCGGAGCTTATGCTGGAAAACGCCGAAATGCCCGGCGTCATACTGGACGGGGCCGATTTGCAGAAAGCTTGGCTCAAGGATTCAAACCTATTCGGGGCGCGACTGGTTTTGGCAGATTTGCACGAGGCGTATTTAAGCGGCGTTGACTTGCGTAACTGTAAGTTGAACAACGCGAATCTTATCAACGCTAACTTGCGGGGGGCAGACCTCCGCGGGTAACTGTTCAGACTTCGGGGGACCTGAGGGTGATCATCCAAGTCCGACGCGCCAATTCAGGCAGGAAACGGCAAGTCACATCGAACGGTCTCCCAAAGGATTCTCTCAACACTGAACAGTTACCTCCGCGGTGCTGAATTGACGCGTGCCAAATTGCAGGGAGCACAACTCAACGATGCCCAGATTGACGGTGCGGAACAGTTGGCGTATGTGGCTTCTCTCTATGAAGTTTCAGGGTTGACCGACGATATGCGGTCTGTACTTAAAGAGCATCATCCCAGGTTGTTTCGGAAACCCCCTGATCCGGAAGATGACCCGTATAATTTTATGTTCGCGCCCTCCTCGCCCGGGTCATAAATCATTCCAACTGCCTGCTCGGTCATCGCTACAACCGCCGGTTGCTCACCACCGGCTCCGACGCCAGCAACCGCCGCAACCCGTCCAGGTTGGGCAACCCAAGAATGTCGGAAATCCCCTCGTCTAGCCCCCGCCGCGCCGGGCAATTCACCATGCCAGGCAGCCGCTCAAACTCCTCCTCTGCCATATCATCGAATAACTTCGCCAACGCCTGCAATTGCGAATCCGAAATCGCCCGCACATCCAGGACTGGCAATTGTTCCAAGTCGGCTTTCTTTATTCCAACCCATCCACCTTCCGTACTGGTGCGCTGTGCTAGGGCCTGTTAACGAATGGACGCCTCATACGTCCCTCGCCAATATGCCACACTTGAAAAAGAAAGTCAGCGACTTTCGGACTAACAATGCAGAGTAAGTAGCATAGGCAAACCGCCACCAAAAAATCCCCGGGATGCTCAGCTGAACACGCCGGCCATACATGGCTCCGGCGACGCGGAGCCAGACCAACCAGTGAAGAAAAACTGCGGAACTAACTCTCCAAGTACTTCGACGACCGGGATTTCCGTCCCCTGGTCCTCAGGTGCCAAGACACCAAGTGCAGGCCGGCACAGAAGGCTGAGGCCAGCTTGTGGTACCGCGTTGCAATGCCCCTGAATTCCTTCATGTCGGCGAAAACATTCTCTATCAAATGCCGCCCCTTGTACGACCACACGTCGTAGAGAATCGGTACCCTCCGGTTCCGTTTCGACGGCACGGTGGTCTTGATACCCATCTGGCGCAACAGCTCGCGAATCGAGTTGCGATCAAAGGCCTTATCGCCGAGCAGCTCATCAATCTGTTCGGTGTCCAATTCGTCAAGCATGGCTATCAACTGCTTGCCCTCGTCGGCGTTTCCTGGCACCAGCGAGAACATCACCAATCTGCCGCGACGGTCCATCACTGCCATCAGCTTGGTATTCAACCCGCCGCGGCTTTTACCAATCGCTTGATTGGCTTGGCTCTCCTCCCTCGATGCCCCGTCCTTCGGGGCGCCTGTCCCATGCTGGTGAACCTTGACGAAGGTTCCGTCCACCATGACCACCTTCAGATCATAGTCCTTTGCCAGCGTCAGGAAGAGCGCCAAGAACACACCATTCTTTGCCCAACGCCGGAAAGTCTGGTAAACGTTCAGCCAGTGGCCGAAATCCTCATGCAGGTCGCGCCACGGCGCTCCGGTACGGAATATCCAGAGCATCCCTTCGAGCTTCATCCGGTTGCCCTCTGCGTTGCGGCCCGGTTTGCCGCGCTCTCCGTACACGTGCTTACGCGCAAGTTTCCACTGGTGATCCGTCAACACGGTGCGGGGACCGCGGCGCTTGCGGCTGCACTCTTGGGTGCGTTTGCGCCACGGCTTCACGCGTGGCGGATCATCGGACACCGCAGCGTCATCAGACCCCTGGCTCCTCAAGGGAGCACGGGTCAAACGCGGCTTACGCTTGCCCTTGCCAGCGCGCCGGCGCGACCGCTGGGAACCGACGGAAACCGCCCCGTCGTCAGATAGACCGCGATTGCCAGTTTCGTTATTATCAACGCGAACCTGCTCGCGTACGGCGGTGAGGGGTTCTGGGGTCGCGGTCGGGTCTGCAAACTCCCGCGACTCCGCTCTTTGTGGCCTGGGCTTGCCAAAGGCGCCCAGCTTTCTTCTCGCCATCTCTGAACCTCCCGTCCAGCGAGAGAAAGCACCACCAAACGAGAAAAAGGCCGGAGGCGACGGCAAAGCCGTGCGCTCCGGCCCCATGTGCGCGACGACAGTGCGCAAACGGCGGTCACGCCAGCCTGACCCGGGGGCACCATGCCCGAGACAGTCGGGCTTGGTTCCGAGCAGGAGATTGGGGATTTACGGGCCGCGTTCACTGCGTTATCATCCTTAAACGCACAAAAGCCCCTCATAGGGTGGTGCGTGTTCACAGGCCGCCGGGAATGTTCCTACGCAACCCCGACGGCCTGCCTATTTCAGCCGACTGATCGACTGTGCGCCACTGACCAAAATCAGTCAGCCAACGCGGCCCAATGGGCTACCCGAATTATACGGGTTAGGTGGAAGCGCTGCAAGGCACAATCGTCGCGATGTCAAGCGCGAAACGCCGCAGTTGCTATACAATCAACTTTACGGTTTGGTAGTATGTCAGTCAGCGGTGGCCCAAACCACGCCACAAACACACCCAAAAGACGCGAAGCAAGGAGTCGAAATGGCCCAAATTCTCATCAGCGGGTTCCGCTGTGAGCGGTGCGAACACGAATGGGTGCCCAAAGGCCAGAAGCTGAGCCTGCCCCGGGTTTGCCCGAGGTGTAAGAACCCGAACTGGAACAAGTCGAGAGCGGAAAGACCGAAAATCGCGGCGTAAGCAGACCCACCGTCGCGGACGATTGACCAACGAACGAGCGAGACAATGCACTCCAGCGCCTTGACATCAACCATCCAGTGGGTACCTAACGAGTCCTGGGAAAGCCCAGCGTCTTCGGCCATAACCCGCTCTGTTCTACAGAAACTGACGGGCAGAGTGCCAGCCAGTATGAGACAGTTGCTAAGGTGGCTGAGGTCTCAAGGCACGAGGCGACCGCGCCCGCAACAGCGTGTACGTCTCGGGGCAGCGAAGCACCTGGCCGAACCAGGTTCGCTCAGGCATCGCCAAGAAGGGCAGTCGGCGGCCGACCACCGGCACATGATGTCCGGCTATTGCAACGCGGCCCTGCGCCGACGCCGGAGGTGAGAGCCACAGGCGCCACCGCACAACTGCCAAAATTTGCCCCACCGGTAACCCTCGTCGGCTGATGAACTCGGCGAATCCTCGGGCCTAACCCCCCTCGTGTCCCTCACCCCGAACGAACTTGCCCCAACCAATCTATGGCGACCGAGCGCGCAGGATGGCACGTGGAGCCGACAACATCGTCGGGAGACTACGCTACAGCCAAGAGCGCAGCCGAAGCTAAAACAACCGCGACTCAGAGTGGTTGCTGATGCCCATCCACTGCCGAGCCAAGCTACACATATGGGAGCCCGAGCATCAGCTCGGGCCCTCTTAAGAACGGGCGGGATTTCCCAGCCCGTTTGCGTGTGTCACCGGACCCGACGCCAGCATTTCCGTATCAGGCGACAGACGCCAATGCCCAAGGCGGCTCCCAGGCCAAGGCAGAACGCGGAAAGGCCGAACAATGCCAAGATTTCCATGGGACCCTCCAGTTTCCCTTACTCATACCCCAAGTACTCATGCTCCAGCTCACACCTCAACTTTGCCGGCCAAGGCGGCAGGCTGTCGCCTCGGCAGGTGGCCTTGAAGACGTGGGGCATTTCCCTGTATCCCCTGGCCTCGGCCTTCCCCCACGTAGTGTGCCCCAAGGAAGAGATCTGTGAGTGGGTAAATACGCCTTTCGCTTCGTTGTAGATATTGGAGGGGCCGGACAGGCTGGAACCGGACCGGGTGCAGGTATCCACGTAGTAGTACCAGGGAAAGGATTTGTGATTGCCCCAGCAGTCTTCCTGCCGGTTACTGCCACCATACACCGCGCCGCCGCCGGCGAAGTTGGACATTTTGAAGTCCACTTTGCCCGTCGTCCGGCTCAGCGTGTCGAGGTCCGCTGCCCCCTTCACTTTGGCGTGCGCTTCAACGCGCCACTTGTAACTGGCTGTAGAGAACCGTTCGCTGGGCTCGGCGGAATACGGCGCAGCGCGCACGATCTCATTTACGTAGGTGTTGCAATTGTCGTTGTTGACGGCCAGCTCTACGCTCTTGTACCTGCCGTCTATCTCGATGGTGACATCCGGGATGGCGCAGTCTACTCCGTCGGTCTTATTGCCCTGATCGACAACGTCGCCCTCAGCCACGTTGGTCCTGGAATCGTTTCCGTCAACCGTGATCGTTACGCCATCATCTTCTCCCGCCGGCGGGTCTTGCGCGTTTGCCGGCACTCCATTGATCACCAACCAAGAGGCGGTCAGCAGCATGGCTAGAGCCACCGCCACCGCAACGAACTTTGTGTGAGATCGCACGATAGTTTCCTCCTCCCGTGTGCTATGGACTGGTTGGCTTCAGAACACCTCCTTTGCATCGGGCTAGGCACAGTATAGGCATATCAGATATGATTTATCAATACTATGAATATATTCGCAAATGGGGAGCTTGTGTCCTGTTGAGATTCCGGCGTCGTGCAGGCACAATCCGCAAGATATCGGGAGAAACGACGAAATCTGCCGCTAAGGGCCGCAAGCTGCCAAGCCCGGGCTACGAAATCTGCACCTAACCGCTACGAACCACGATCACCTCCAGTGTCGACAACCGCTCGACGAAAAGCGTCATACCGGCAAAGGCCGGAGTCCATGTACGATGGAGTTCACTTAACGACGTTTGTCCGAACCACGCCGCAATACAGATCCGCCCAAGAATGGTAACGCGCCCTGGAAGGGATCAATCCAGCCTGTCGGTCCCCAACTACGGCAAAGTGCAGTCTGCTGCCTATTTGATGCCACCGTTGTCATACGTGCGTGATCCCGCTTCAAGTCATCCGGCATTTGTCCCTCATATCAATGGTCAAGGCAACCTCAATGATACGCACACTGAAATTCGCCCTGCGCTACGACCCCGCCAACAGCCGGGCTATCGGCTATCACGCCACCCAGCAAAACACCGCCTATAACCACGCTGTTGACGTCCTGAACCGCGAACCCGAACTCCCCAAGCGCAGTGGGCGTAACCACCCCGACGCCTTGAACAAGCGCATCACCGCCTGGCGGCAGGCCAACCGGCAGAAGGCCGATGCGCCTTATTACATCCACCAGCAGGGCGCCGAGGAGGCGTGGGAGGCCAACCAACGCATGCGGGAGACCCGAGAGGAGCGCTTGGAGCGGATCTCGCAAGCCATCGCCGACGGCGAGGAACCCAAGCACCGCGACGTGCGTCCGCACCGCCGTACCTTGGCGCACCGTTCCCGCAAACACCGCCCGCTCAGCCTGACCATCACGGACCGCAGGCTTTTCGGGGTGAGCGACGACCACCAGACCCTCACCAGCCGCCAATGCGGCTTCTCCGTCAGGCTGCGCGGAAAACGAAACCTGAAGTTCCTGGACATCCGCTCGATACGACTCGTGCCGGTCAAGGAGTACCGACCGAGAACGCCGCTACACCGCCGGCATTACTGCTTGCACGTTCAGGTCGCGGTTCCTGAGCCCATGCCCATCGAGCGCCTAGACATCCAGAGACCTGAAGACGTCCTCGGCGCGGACCGCGGCCGCAAGAACCACGTAGCCGTCAGTTCGGGACACCGCGCTCACCACCCGGGTGCCAGGAAGCAGGGCAAGCGCCGACGCAAGCATCAACGCCACATCGCCGGCAAGCCCCGTAACAGCAAACGACGCCAGCACACGGTTGCCAAGCATCGCGAACGGTCCCGGCGCTACGCCCAGCGCCGAGACCAAGAAATGCGGCGACAGATCCACAACATCCTGCTGGAAGCCCAGCCCAAGATGGTGGCCGTGGAAAGCCTGCACCCCATCAGCATGATGGCATCGGCACGCGGCACCGCCACTGCGCCGGGCAAGAACGTCAAGGCCAAACGAAAACTGAACGAAAGCCTCGCCGAAGCCACCATCGGCCACGTTGGCAAGCTGCTGCGCGAGGAAGCGGCCAAGTTAGGCATACCAACTGTCTCCGTTCCGCCGCAGGGCACGTCCCAGACCTGCCCGCGCTGCGGAAACCGGCACCCCAGCAACCGCGAGAGCCAAGCGGTGTTCCGGTGCCGGAACTGCGGTCTCTACGCCCACGCCGACTGGACTGCCGCCGTCATCATCCGCAACCGGGCCTACGTCCGGCACTGCGAACGGCAGCAGGGTCACACACCGGACGTATTGACCGCACCCACCGGGTGGCGAGAGCAGCCATCCGGCTCCGGTCCAGCACAACCATCGCTGGGCCTGGAGCTAAGCGTGTTCAAGCCGAAGGGCAGCGTGACGAGTCGCCACCGGCGACAGGGTCCGGGGCCCCAGGCCGGCGAGCCGTATCCACAGCGGCAAGCCCAGACGCCCAAAGTGTTTTTCGAAGAGTTAGCCCAAGAAACACTTCCCGACACTCTTTTCACAGTAGCCGGGAATCCCGTTTCCGGGCATCCTACTCAATTCGTTAACACGCTCTAAGATAGTCAACAACCCGAGGCTGGAATTCAACCACACAGTTAATGCTTTCTCATGCGAAATGTCCTCGACATTTATTGGCCACCATACATTGGACAACACCCTTGTATCTGTTCGCATCGCTACAACTCTGGCAGTATCAAGCCGCAGCCGCTCAGCCACGAGAAGATGGCCTGCTTTTTGCCACAGTTGCGCGAAAGGTTTGAGGTTCCGACCTGGACGTGGCTCAACCAATGGAGCCAGGTATTTGTCTGGCTCAACAATCAAGCGTTTTCTGTGCTCTGTGTCGTGATTCTCCACCATCGGGTAAGCGGTAATAGAATCAGTACGCTCAAAACCGTCCCACACATCCCTGCGGTCTGGGCCAATTTCGCCGATAGCACCCAGCCCACAGAGCTGGACATTGTTCGTTGCCGCCTCACCTGGCACCCACACTTCTCGATCATCCAGCAGGCGCAAGGCGCTGCGGGTCAAGTCGGCGCGGGCGAACTGCACACCGGACCACTTCTTTCCGAAAAGCTTTGATTCTGGGATAGATACCAGCTCCCCTATATGTTGGCCGTCAACTTCCACCAACGCCGTACCCGTTTCTTCGATTGTTGCCGGAGTAGTGTCGGCAATAGCCTGCGCCATCCGGTGAGCGTCAATCACCCCGTTCGGATTCTGCCAGAGATTGACGAACGTAGTACGGTGTTCGGCGGCAGCGTCTTTACCGACACTATTCGATGGCCGGCGTGTGGCAATAAGCAGAGCTTCTGAAAGATCGGTACTATCGGAGAAATTCCAGCGTAACGGGTCATGGGACACGATAACCATATCCAGCACGAAATCCCGTTCGATGAGCGCGCGCGTCTGCTGCCAGGACGGACCGGTGCATACGGTGGCGGGCAGCACCAGCGCCAGGCGTCCCTCGCCGGGGCGCAGTTTGGGAGACGCCGCCGCTACAAACGCCGCGCCCAAACCGGCGGTTGCCGTGGCCGGCCTTGACCTGAGCCGTCGGGAAAGCTCATTCTGCAACGTGCGCCGCTCGGCTGCGGGCAGGCTTCCGAACAGCAAATTGCCGCCCACCGAGCGAGTGAACGGCGGGTTCATAATCGCCAGGTCCAAACTTGGCAACCGGGCCGTTACGCCCTCTGCCACGCCCCGACTGCCGCCGCCCGACACCCTTTCCGCCTCCAGGGTTCCCACTCCGGTACTCTCAGCCGACAGCGCGAATTGCACTGCTGCCTCATCCTCGCCCAAAAAATCCAGCGAACCCAGCGACACGTTGGAACCCTCGACGCCCAGGGGCATCACGTAGAGGTTCATGCGGTCAAACTGGATGTCCGGGTTGAGCATCGCCAGACTGGTGGCGGCGAAGTGTACGGCGGAAAGCTGAACGTCGTAGCCGTGCAGTGCCTGCTCCACCATCGCCTTGTGCAACGCGCCGGCATTCTGTCCGCCAGCATTGGTATGCAGCCGCTCCGCTTCCGCGGCTACCGCCATCAGCAGCGTCCCGGTACCGCAGGCCAAGTCGGCCACACTGAGCGACGCCGGAAATTCGTGGTCGCTCCAGTCAACGTGAGGCGGCCAGTCGTGAAACACCAGACGGGCTAGCATCGTAGCCGCCGGCACCGAGGTGTAATAGGCGCCCGTGAACTTGGCGTCAGTCAACAGCGTATGAAACAGTCGTCCCGACAAATCGTGACCTTCCAGTCGTCGGGTGTCTTCCATCGCCTTGACCAGCGACCTAATGACAGTATCCTGTAGTTCTGCTGGCCCGTCTCCCAGCACCTCCAGGATGCTGGCCGCCAAATCGAAAACCGGCACGTAATCAATGTTGTCGCAGATATGTCGCCAGGCACGGTGCAGTCCGGCAATGCTGTCGTCCAGCGCTTCGTTAACAGTGGGCACGTCCTCATTGGCGGTAGCCAGTCGATCTTGAAAGGCCAGGGCGTTGAAAAGCACGAGACAGCCGATACGCAGGGCAGCGCTGCGGTCATTCTCCCGGTCTGTTTTGGCAATGATGTCCGCGATGCGCCGGGAAAGACGGGCGTGGCCGGCAAGCGGTTGCGCGGCCCGTTCCACCGCGTATTCTACAACTCCGGCCGCGGCCACCACTCGGTCCACGCCCTCCAGTTCCAGCGGCAGAGCGCGTAACTGGTCGGCAAGGTCAGCCGCCGAGCCGCTGCGGGTACGGCGTTCCAGCGTAACTTCTCCCCGCGTTCCGTGCAGCCACCAGTGAAGATCGTTCGCCGCTGCCAGTTCAACCTGGGTGTCCTCCAGCTGTTTTAGACGGCCTGGGTAAAGGACGCCGATGGTTGCCAGCACATGAGGAAAGATTGGCAGCCGGGCGTCAAGCTGACTTTCCAGGAGACCGGCAGCATCATCCCATTTGCACTCCAGCAGAACCGAGTCGCCGGTTTTCAGCTCCACCCGGATGTCAGGGGCGCCCTCTCTACTGCGACGCTCAGCACGCGCCCTGATGCCATAGTCCCGCAGTAGCTGGGTGAGCAACGTGTTGATTACTTCTTCGCGGATGGTCTCCCTACCTGCACGGCTCGGCGTGGAGGCAGATTCGTTTCGTCGAGGTCTCGGCATAGTCAGCCTTTCTTCCGCAACTAAACTCCCCCTAAAACCCCACCATCCAGCGGGCAAATTTGTGGAGCAGGGCCGCGGTTTCGCCGCCGCCGCCGAGGCGGATTCTTCCTGAAACCAGCGCCACATCCAGCTTGAGGCGGCCGTAGGCGAGCAGCAGGAAGGTGTTGGTGTCGCTGGACACCACGGCGTCAATCGTGTCCGGGTCGGGGTGCAGGTTGCTGCCGACTTCCACGCCGTCCGGATTCACCAACACGTCAAGCGCCGGAGCATCCGACAGGTCAAAACGGTAGCGGACGGTTCCGTCCGGCGGTTCCTGCGACGGGTTGTAGGCGGTGCGCAGCCAGTGGGGCACCATGCCCAGCAGCACCGGCTCGGCGTCCGGGTACAAGCCGGCGTTGGGATCGAAGGCGCTGCGCATATCCCAATCGTGTACCGCCAGCTCCTGGATGCGCTGGCTCACGTACTCGCGAGCGGTCATGGCGCCCCGTCGCGGGTGCCAGCACGGGCTTTGCCATTCGTCGCCGCTGAAGGTGTCCAGCAGGGCGGATAATTCCTGATAGCGCTGCTCAAAAGTGGGCAGCAGGGTATCGCCCATTGACTGGGTGTAAGCAACGTCGGCATCGGCGTTGGCCGCCGACATCGCCATGTTGTCGGATGGGGCGCTGAACCCGTCCGGGGCACCTGAATCGCCGGCGCGCCCGCGGGTCATGCTGGCGATTTGCCGTTCGGCCCGATTGGTCAGGTGGCCGGCCACATCGCGTACCGTCCAGGCATCGCAGGCGGATTGACGGCCCAAGTCCGCATCGGTTTTGCCGACCAGGAACTCGTGGAGACTGCTGGCCAGCTCGCGGATTACGTCCACCTCATTGCGGATAGTAACCTCGTCATACGATGTCATCGACGACTCCCCCAATCAAATCCTGTTTATCCTGTTCATCCATGCCAAAACCCGTCACAACCCGCCAAACCAGCGGCCCAGGTTGCGGAGGCCGACGTGGGCAATGGTATCGGCAGTTTGGGATACCCGAACGCGGCCGGCGCGCTTGGCGGTATTCCAGTCCAGCCGGTTGTACAGGCACAACAGATATGTGCCGGCGTCGCAACGGATGGTGAGCTGCGCTTCCCGTTGCGCCGAAGGTTCCACTACGGAGAAACCGTCTCCGGTAACTATCACATCGTGGCGCAGGGCGGCTCCGCCGTCAGCGCCGATATCCATGCGATAGACAAACGGGGTGGTCAGCGGGGCAGTTGGCCGGAAGCACAGTTGATACCACATCTCGGATGCCGGCAGCAGGGCCACCGCTCCATCGGCGTCCAGGTCGCCCTGGCCGGCGCCACCGGAGCGCATATCCCAGTCGTGAATTACCAGCTCCTGGATACGCAGGTCCAGGTAGCTGCTGGCCGAAATCGTTCCGCGCCGGCGGTGCCAGCAGCCGATTGACCAGTCAGTCCACGCCTGTAGCGTTGCATCCAGTTCCTCGTAGTTGTTCCTGAAGTTGTCTAGCAGGGCGTCGCCAAAGTCGGCGCGCATCTGGGCGTTGTTCACCGCGTTGGACTGCTGCACCTGGTCGGGAGTAGGTCGGGCACTCTCGCCTTCCGGGGCGCCACCCTCGCCGGCCAAGCCGCGCAGCATACTGTCCCGTTGTCGAACCGCACCGCCGGCCAGATGCGCGGCAACCGTACCCACGTCCCACTCAGAGCAAGCCGACGGCCCGTTTAGCGCGTCGGCGGGCCCGTTGGATAATCGCCGGTGAATGTCTCCCGACAAGCGCCGGATTAGTGCAACTTTGGCGGCATCGTCCATGTGTTACGCCTCCCTGAAATCGATGAGTGATAGCGCGCGTAGTGTACCACGCAACCGGCCCGCGCCAACGGGCCAGGCCTTTCGATTGTCGGCATCTTGTCATTGCGAGGAGCGTAGCGACGTGGCAATCTCGTTGAGGTTGAGTACACGTCGGAGAACCATCATTGCTGCGGCAACGAGATTGCCACGCTGCGCTCGCAATGACAGATTAAAGTGGGTACGTGGTGAGCCGCACCGACGGGGTTGACGAAGCCTTGAACTACCGCGCCGCAGTGTATAATGCCACCATCTTGGGAGGTGAGCGTTATGCCAGATATGATGGGCCCACATACTGCAATCCGCACCGAATTCGGTCTGCCGGTGCGAATGCGCGACGGCATTACCCTGTATGCCGATGTTTACCGACCCGACACCGCCGACCCGGTGCCGGTTCTGCTGCAGCGCACGCCCTACGACAAATCGCAGGGGCGCTCCGGCAGCCTGGAGGTGATGCGGGCTGCGTCCCACGGCTATGCCGTTGTGGTTCAGGATTGCCGCGGGCGCTACACTTCCGAAGGCGAGTTCTATGCCTTCCTCGACGAACCCGACGACGGCTATGATACCGTGGCGTGGTGCGCCGAGCAGCCCTGGAGCAGCGGCAAGGTCGGTATGTTTGGCCGCTCATACGTGGGCGCTACCCAATGGCTCTGCGCCATCACCAACCCGCCGGCGCTGACCACCATCGCGCCCGGCATCACGGCGTCGGACTACTACGAGGGCTGGACGTATCAGGGTGGCGCGTTGGCGTGGGGATTTGCCCTGTCGTGGACGATGCGGCAACTGACCATGGCCAATCTGGGCGCCATCAGCAGCCGCCATGACGTTCCGGACGGTGTCCGGCAGGGGCTGCTGGAAGCCTTCAATCAGCTGGATTGCACCATGCGACACCAGCCCATCGTTGACCTGCCGCATCTGAAGCCGCCCCTGGCCGACTATTTCTACGACTGGATTCGCCACTCGTCCAGCGACGAATACTGGCAGCGATGGCGCATTGAAAACCACTACCCGCACATCACCACGCCCGCTCTGCACATCGGCGGCTGGCATGACATATTCCTGCTGGGCACACTGCGCAACTTCGTCGGAATGCGGAAACAGGCCGAGGACTCAACGGCGCGAGGAGGCCAACGTCTCATCGTGGGCCCCTGGCATCATGGGCCGTTTGCCGAGACTTCGGGCGATTACTTCTTCGGCCTCGGCGCGTCGGGGCCGGCCATCGACACCGACGGCGTGCAGCTGCGCTGGTTCGACTACTGGCTGAAGGGGGAGCAGAACGGCGCCGACGCCGACGCTCCGGTTCGCATCTTTGTGATGGGGGACAACCGCTGGCGGGACGAGCAGGAATGGCCGCTGGCCCGCACCCAGTTCACCGACTACTACCTCCACAGCGAAGGCAGGGCCAACACCTCGGGCGGAGATGGCGTCCTGTCCACTGCCAGCCCGGGCGACGAATCCGCCGATGTGTTTCTGTATGACCCCCGGGACCCGGTGCCGACGCGAGGCGGCCCGCTGTGCTGCGGCCCGTCGTTCGTGCCCGGCGGCGCCTACGACCAGCAGGGATTGGAAACTCGGAGCGATGTGCTCTGCTACACCACGCCTCCGCTGACCGCCGACGTTGAAGTAACCGGCCCGGTTACGCTCACGCTGTACGCTGCCACGACTGCCGCCGATACCGATTTCACCGCGAAATTGCTGGATGTGGAACCGTGCGGCGCGGCCCGCAACCTCGTCGATGGCATCATCAGGGCGCGCTACCGGGAAGGCACCGATCAGTCGCGCCCGGTTACACCCGGCGCGGTGCATGAGTACACCATCGACCTGGTGGCAACGAGCAACGTGTTCAAGGCGGGGCATCGCATCCGCGTGGACGTTAGCAGCAGCAACTTCCCGCGTTTCGACCGCAACTTTAACACCGGCGACGACCCCTGGGCCGCCACCGACTGTGTGCCCGCCGTGCAAACTATCCACCACACCGGACAGTATCCGTCGCGCCTGCGTCTGCCCGTAATTCCCGCCTGACCAGGCCGCCGAGTCAGTAAGCGATGGCCCGCTATGGATGCCTGGTGATTGGCGTGGTCATCGCACTGGCGATACTATTCGTAGTGGTGTTTTTCTGGTCGGGCTGGCTGAACCGCCCGGTGGGACACAGCATTGCACCGTCGGCACAGGTGGCCTTTGCCGTATTGGGGACGGGGCATAGCGGCACTTAGACAAGCTCAGGGTGAGCGGGGCGAAATTATCTGCGCACCGGTCGACGAATCGCCGGCTGCACCCCAGAAAACGCGGGCCAGCAGGGACATCGCAGGTAAACGAGAGACTGGGTTCCGGCTGGGGCAGCCGAGGGGAGCAAACGCACGCCCAGGTGCTGGCTACAGGTTGGTTGCGGGAATAGCGGTGCGTTGCTACAATTTATGCGTCGCACCGGCGTGGTGTAGTGGTAGCGCATCGGTCTCCAAAACCGAAGGTGTGGGTTCGATTCCTTCCGCCGGTGCCATTTTTTTGCCCACCCGTTATTCAGACTCGTTCGCCTGGCTACCCTCCGGTGGGTTCCGTGGTGGCTTCAGAGGTTGCAGCAACCGGCGCAGGATCGGGTGCGACCGGTGGCGGAGGTGGGGGCGGCATCCGGCGCTGCTGTTGGGCGCGGTTGGACTCCGCTTCGGCGGCCAGTTGAGCCATGATTAGATTGGTCAGCTCCCGGCGCATCGGGTTGGCATCCAGATTACAGTCGGCGAACACTGCGAATCCCGGCGTAAACTCCTCCATGATCTGGCGCACCCGCGTGCTGCCGTGGCGCGAGGCGATGATCATGCGAATGGACTGGGTGTCGCGCTGGACTTCAGACTCTTCCTCCTGTTCCAGCGCCTGATCCAGCTCGTCCTCGTAGTCCATGCGGTCGACCACGCTGAGCGCGGCGGTGGCCTCCCGGCGGAAGGTGTCAACCTCGCGCAGTGTGCGGGCGAGGTGATCCACCAGGTTGGCAGCGTCAGCGATGAGGCTGGGCAAATTCTGCTGGGCCTGCGCAGCTGCGGACATCGCAATCTGAGCCCGGTCCAGCGAGTCCTGGCGGTGCTGTTCCCGCTCTTGCATCCGCTGTAGCAGGCTGACCTGCTCACGCAAGGCCGGCGCCTGCGAGGCCAGGGATTCCAGTTGCTCCATGTAGCTGGCGGCTTCTTCGGCCTTGCGCAATCGTTGGGCCAGTTCGTTGTTGATTTGGTCTGACATTTGGCATTCCTTCTCGCCTCGGCGACGGTTGGAGCCATCGCATCGAGGGCAGGTGGGATAACCTGGAGTGGCGGCTGGTACGCAGCGCGAGTCTGTGTCTTGAGCGCCGCTCCAGGAAGCGCCCCATTTATAGCAAAGACGGGTCGAATTCCGGTTTGGGCAAAGTTGACGAATTTCAGACAATTTTGAGAGATTGGGCAAGAAACTTACTGTCCAGCATCCGCACGGCGTCACGCGTACCCACTTCAATCTGTCATTGCGAGCGTCCTTCGACAGGCTCAGGACGAGCGGGAATCTTGATGAGGCTGAACACACGTCGGCGAACCGCCGTTGCTACGGCGACGGGATTGCCACGCTGCGCTCGCAATGACAGATTAATACGCTCGCAATGACACAGTGGGTACTCATGAGTCCGTGGGTAGTGTCTCAGTTTGAATTTGCGGCTTGGCGAGGGGCGTAAGGTCCGCGCTTGGCGGGCTTGGGCTGGGCCGCGTTCACCAGTTCGACAAGCCAGGCCATATCGCATACGTGCTCCGCCAAACCAGCCGCCATCGCCGGTGTCGTTTTGTAGCCTCCGGCGCGTTTGTTCAACGTCATGTGGGGTCGGCAGAAGTTGTAATGCACGAAGTACAGGGCCAGCATATTGCAGTGATTCTCCAGTTTCTTGCTGAAAGCGTTGGTAAGTCTGGTGAATCGCCTCATGCCCATCCGCATCGTCAGGTTCTGCCGCTCCACGTAAGACGTGCTGATGTGGTCCCAATCGGGGTTGCCAACCACTTCCTGTTTGACTGCCCCCACGCATTCTATCGGTGAATAACGACGGGCCTCCTCTCTGGGGGCGTCGCCGTACAGTTTGATCAATTGGGCGTAATCGACATCCCCGCCGAATGCTCCTTCGACGGCCTCCAGGTAAGACCGCAGTCCGTCGGTGGTTACTTGGACCCGGTTCGCCAACCGAGACCGCAAGTCGTCCATTAGTACGATGGCAGAGTCGGAGTCCCGGCTAGGGCTGACGTGCCACGACACTATCAGTTTGGTGTCCGCGTCTATCCCGGTCCAAGTCCAAACGTCGCCTGCTTCTTCTGGCGCAGCTGCCGCGTATTCCACGTTCTTGCGCTTGGCGTAGCAGAAACTCCAAATCTCATCGCACTGTACCTTGCTAGTGTTGACATCACGCACTGTTCGGTCATGGTAGTCAGCGCACACTTCGCCGGCGGCGACAAGCAGTTTGGTGACGGAGTTGATGGACGCACCGGTCACACGGGACACCGACCGCATGGATACTCCTTCTACCAGAAGGTGGAGTATCTGCGCCTGCTTGTCCGTTGACAGTCGATTTACCATGCCGTGATCATAGGGCAAATCGGCTAATGTGTCAAGCATATATTCACTATGAAAACAAGTTAATGCGGCCACGGGTATCACCATCGCAAATTACCGAACCGCCAATCTAGTCTGGGAATTGCCTACCAGAGACCGAGGGTCAACCGGAGGCAGCTTGGGCCGCTCTCCTTTGGTCAACATTTCCTGCACACTCAACACCTGCATCACGGGATAATCCGGCGTTCCATTCGCTCCTGGCCGCAACGTTACCTGCCCTTGCTGGGCCGCGAAAGCCCGCAGGTTATTCGGCGGTGGGTACAGGCTCACCATCAGGGACATCGGCGCATTAATCCCCCGGTTCTGCATCGCGGTTTGCGCCCCCAGCAACTTGTCCAAGTCCGGGCGCCCGATGCGATTGCGGTGCATCTTGACTTGTATCGGTATTACCTCGCTGCTCTCCCCGTAGTACCGGGCGTCCACGCCGCCGTCACCTGCTTTCTTGTCATTGGGCACTGCGTTGAGCAACGCCGCCACTTTGTCTTCGGCCCAGGCCCAGCCGGGGATGCCGTCTTCGGTATCATTCCGACCTTGCAATGCCCGTTTCTCGAATTGCTCCCACTCGTATTCGCTCCAGTCCAGTCCATAGACGACCGGAGCGGCGAGGCCGCCGCTTTCACCCCGCGACCGGAGCCGCTGCTCCATGACCCGCACCGCGATGCCGCTGATGTCGATGCCCAGGTATTTCCGCCCTAATTTGGCCGCTGCGTCCGCTGCAGTGCCGCACCCGCAAAACGGATCCATTACTAGGTCAGCAGAGTCGGACGATGCCTTGATGATGCGTTCCAACAATGCCAAAGGCTTTTGAGTGGGGTAGTGAATATTCTCGGTATGGATGCGAACAACCGGAGACATCCCGTCTCTGTATTCAAGCCAGTAATCTTCGGGAATCTTGCCCCGTTCTGTGTACCCGTCAACGGTATCAGCGTTCAGATTCCCGCCTATACCACCGCCGTTCTGGGTGTTCAGTTGCTTGTACGCAATTCGCACATCGTCCACATTAAACTTTGCGGCTTTGGTCTTAACATAAAACAGTATGGTATCGTGCTTCCTTGGAAACCACCGCGATACGTTGCTTGGTCCCGTGTAACACCAGACGATTTCGTTGCGAAACTGTGCCTCACCGAAAATCGCATTTAGCAACAGACGCAGGCAGGTATTGGCATTTCCAGACGGTCGTTCAACGGATTCGCAATGGACATAGATGCTGCCTGTGGCTTTCAACACCCGGCACATCTCGGTCAACCTGCGGCCCATAAATACCGAGTAGGCTGCCATTTTAGACTTCTCGCCGGCTAACAGCCGGATGGCGTTGATGGCGTCTAGCAGGCGGCAACGTGGCAAATTACGATAGGCGTTTTCTGTTTCTACCGTCCACTGCCAGATGTCTCGCAGCTGGGCATCTACCCGTCCCTTGTCACCGAAAATGGCGACGTAATTGTGGTTGGAATTGAACGGAGGGTCGAGATAAATCAGGTCAACGCATTCATCGGGGAGTGAACGCAGAACGTCAATATTGTCGCCGCAAACCAGCGCATTGCCGGCCAGATACTTGGTGGCAGCAAGGCTTTCTTCAGGGAAAAGTCGGGGGGGGGGGGCTGACAGGGGTAGGTATAGGGTTTTTACGGCGGGACATGGCGGGTAATCTCCAGGTTGAGCTTGGGTTGTGGCCAGGGTTCGGGCAGCAGCCAGACGCGGCTCCAGAGACGACCCTTGAGCAGCAAGCGCCTGAGCCAGTCGATGCCGTGGCGTATTACGCTGACGGTGCGCGCCGGACGGCTACGAGGGTCCCGATGATTGGGAGCCAGTGCCTTGGGGGGCGTGCGCAGGTTGCCTGGTGCAATCCTGCGGTCCTGGGCGTCTTCCACCCTGGTGCCATAGGCCAGGGCCAGCAGCGTGGCCACCGACAGCACCAGCCAGTGGCGGGAGACGCGGGCCGGGTCGGTGCGGCGGGTCTTGTCCCATTTCCATCCCAGGCTCTTAATGGCCTTGAAGCCCAGTTCGATCCAGAAGCGGAGGGCGTACCAACTGGGTCCCACCTTATCGGGGGCAAGGTCGGTGAGGATGATCCAGGGTTCCTCCTGCTCAACGTACCAGACCACCAACAGGGTGCAACGGCGTTTTGCCTTGGGGGTGCTGAAGGCGGTGCCGCAGCCGATCCACGCCGTATCGGGGCGGGAGACGAAGTGCTGGGCGGGCAACCGGCGTCCACCATCGGCGCAGAAAGTGATGTTCTTCCGATAGCGCATACCGGGATGCCAGCCCTGAGCCAGGATCTGTTTCCACAGCTTGGGACTGGCGATGCCCCGGTCGCAGAGCACGATCACGGTCATTTCCTCAGGTACCGCTGGGGCCAAGGCTTGCAGCAGTTCCACGGTGGGGTCTATCCAGGAGCCGGGCTGGTCGGCGTGCCGGATGTGCCAGGCCACGGGGATGGCGCAACTGCGGTAGAGAACGCTGATGACGATGGCAGTGGTCTGGTCCCCTTTGAGGGTTGGATCCACCGCAAGGGCCAGGCAGCCGGAACGCCACCAGGCCAGCACCCACCGGATCAATGGAGCGAAGCAGAGAGTTACGTCCAGTTCGGTCTGGCAGGGGCTCGCTCGGTCGCTGCCGTCGTAAAGCCACTCCCGGAGATACTGGCGGAGGTTGTTCCAGGCGCCCCAGGGCGAGAGGGCGGAGGCCACGGCGTTCTGGCAGGCGCTGCCGGCGAGGATGGCCCCGCAGACCCACAGTACCAGGCCGGTCAATTGTGGCTGGGAGAGGTGAGGTAAATGCGTTTCAATCGTTTTTTGCATCTGATAGCATTCTCTGGGAAGGCGCATGGGAGACCTCCAGCATCCGGTTTAGACACAACCAAGATGCCGGATTCCCCTGCGCCTTCCCAAGGCGCATCAAAGACCAATTTCAACCGTTACCTACCCCTGTCAGGGGGGGGGGGGGCTGTCAGGGGGGGGGGGTAGAAATGCTGTCGGCCATCATGCTACCTCCGTTTCGGTGTCTTTCCCGCCGCTCCACCGAGCCGCCGCTCCTAGGGCCGCGATCTCCGCCCGTCGCTCTGGCGGCAACGACTCGGAGCGAGATTTACCACCCTTCTTCCCCGCCTCGCGCCTGGCTTCGCTGTGCGCTGGTTCGGGCTGCAATTCTTCCTCGACCTCTCCAGTCGCTATCTTGGCGACCATGACGGCACATCCAATCACGTCCGTCGGTCGTTTCTGTCCACGTGGTCCGGTTGGCATAAAACCCCTCCGTTGCAATTACTGTAACACGCCCGTAAAAGCGTGTCATACTAGCGTGGTCGGATGATGCCCTAAATTGGCGGGTATATCAACCCACTACTCGACCTGCGAATTCAAACTGAGACACTACCAGTCCGTGCGGTGAATTGGCAAGTCAGTACGGTGGGCGGTATAATGACCGAAAATTTTCGCGCCAGGGGGCATTACGTGACTACCAACGGCCAGGCTGCTGTCAATACCGATCAGCTTCAAGTGTTCTTTCGCGGGCAGTTTGTACCGCTGAAAGAGGCCAATGTAAGCGTAATGACCCACGCACTCCACTACGGCACGGGCGTGTTTGAGGGCATTCGGGGCAACTGGAACGCCGAGCAGGAGGCCATCAACATATTCCGGATGCGCGAGCACTACGAGCGCCTGCTGGACGGCTGCAAAATTCTGATGCTCGACATCCCCTATTCCGCCGATGACCTTTGCAATATCACCGTCGAACTGGTGGAGCGAAACCGGCACGACTCGGATATTTACATCCGACCTTTAGCTTATAAGAGCGAGGAACTGGTCGCCAACCTGAAACTGCAAGATCTGGCATCCGACTTTACCCTGATAACTGTGCCCTTCGGCAACTACCTGGGCAGCGACCGGCTGCGCTGTTGTACGTCGTCATGGCGGCGCGTGGATGACCCGATGATTCCGGCCCGCATTAAAGCTTCCGGCATCTACGTCAACAGTATATTGGCCAAAACCGAGGCCACTCTGAGCGGCTTCGATGAGGCGATTCTGCTCAACCACGACGGCCACGTATCCGAGGGTTCCGGCGAGAATATTTTCGTAGTGAAAAAGGGCCGCCTGCTCACCCCCGCCCTGGAAGATAACGTTCTTGGTGGCATCACGCGCGATACGGTGATGCAGTTGGCCCGTACCGAGCTGGGCATCGATATCGAGATGCGATCCATAGACCGTAGCGAGCTGTACCTGGCCGACGAGGTATTTCTCACCGGCACCGCAGCGCACCTTACGCCGGTGGTGGAATTGGACTGCCGCCCCATTGGTGACGGGCAACCGGGCCCCATTTCCAGCCAAATCCAGAAGATGTACTTTGACATCGTGGTGGGCAATAACCCCAAGTACAGCCACTGGTGCACGCGGGTAACACCCAGGGTGGTCGCAGCCTAGCGGCGATTCGGTGGGACTTTCCCGCCGACCGGTGAGCCCAATGACCGGTGCGCCGGTTCGCTGGGGTCGGGGCCTATTGGTGTAACCGATGATTTGGCTGTCCGGCGCAGCGGTCGTTATCGGCTACCTGCTGGGCAGCATCCCAACCGCTTGGCTCGTTGCCCGGCGCGCCTCACGTGGTGAGACCGACATCCGGCAGGCCGGCGACGGTAACGCCGGCGCCCGCAACGTCGGCCGCATCTTCGGCCGCAAATGGGGTGTGTTCGTCGCCGTTGCAGACATCGCCAAGGGTGCGGTGGCGGTGCTGGCGTTCAACGCCGCCGCCGATCTCTTTGACCCGCTCAGAGCAGAGAGCGCTGTTAATTTGCCGGGTATGCTGGCCGGCGTGGCAACTATCGTCGGTCAGATCTGGCCGGTGTGGTTGCGATTTCGCGGCGGTCGGGGGGCTGCCACGGCCATTGGGGTTACCGCTGCAGTGCTGCCCGGGGCGGCGCTCCTGATGATGGTCCCCACCCTGGTGATTCTGACCATCACGAGGAGCACCACCCTGACCCTGGCCTTCATTTATCTCTCATCGGTAGTGGTTGCCAAGGCGATGTTTGGCGTCGCTTGGGGGCCAATATGGTACTGCCTGGGAGTCTTTATCGCGGTGGGCGCCGTGCATTTCTGGACGGTGCGATTCCGCAACCCGGTAGCCGAAGAGACTTCCCTTGTCTGATTGGGACGATGCCTCACACCAACGCCAGCACGGTTGTACCGGCTACAATCATCGCGATGGCAACGAATTTGCCGATTAACGCTGCCGGATTAACGGATTCCTGCATTAAGCCCAGGGTGCGCCAACTCAACAAAGTGCCCGCCAGGAACACGAACAACGGGCGGGTCGCCAGCACTGCGGCTGCCGATGACACCGGCCCGAAGCTGAAGGACAGGATGAACAGGAAGATTGCCAGCTGGGGCAAAATCCCTTCGCCGACCACGAACGTAGCCAGCCCGTCCGGGGATTGCAGCCCCTGCCACAGCCGCCGCCAGTTGGCGGGACGTCCGAACACGGCGAAGACGGGAATCATCCCCAATTCTTGCAGCCCGAACACTTCCCACGGCGTGAGGTCCTGCAGTGCAAATTCGGCCAGAAAGAAGGCCAGGCCCAACCCAGCGGAGCTGCCTAACAGTGCGGTTAGCCCCGGCGTCAACCTGAAGAGCCGCCGACCGAAACCCGCCAGCGAAATGAGCGCGGCGCCGCAGATGACCAGGGCGATGGCCAGCCACTGCTCCCCCGAAACCGTTTCGTCCAGAAACGCCAGCGCCAACAACGCCACCAGGATCGGATAGGTTTGGCTGACGGCCACCGCCCGCGACGCTTCGCCCAGTTTCAGCCCCAGATACAGCAGCGCCAGACCCGAACCCAGGCACACGCCCGATAGCAACCCAATGCCCACTGCCGAAGCCGGGGCGTCCGTCGGCCAGCCCACAATCGCCAGCACGATGACGGCGCAGGTCAGGCGGGTCAGAATCGAACCGGCGCCCAGGACACCGACGCCGGCCAGGTAGTTGTCCAGCAGTCGCTTGTGGGCAATGTTCGCCAGCCCCAGAGCAGCCGCGCTGCAGATTGCCAGAAAAAACCACACAGTTTATGCGGATGCCTGAGGTTTTACCCAATCAATTGCATCAGGGTACTTCTAACATTTTGTAGGGTTTCTTGATCGGCTCGCATAATTACTTTCCCAAGACGTTCTACCGATAACGCCCTGATTTGGGGCACTAGTATCCACGATGGTCGTGGCATTGATGGAATGGGCAACGCGTATGGATGGAGTGCCTACCGGGAACGGCTGGTGATAGGGACGACGATGACCATATTGAGCCGGGCATTGAACTCGTCGCTGCTTAATATCAACACCGGGCGGTGTCCAGCCTGTTCATGGCCGCGGAACGGGTTCAAGTCTGCCCAACAAACTTGGCCTCTTAATACGGCGGGCATATTTTCAGGTAATCCGCCAACCCTTCCTCGGCGAGGGCTTTGTTGAATTCCGCCTCACCCATCCCTCCATACTTTTCCTCTTCCCACTTGACGAATTCATCGTACCGCCACTGGTTTATGGCAGTATGCACCGCGCACTCAATGGCGTGGGGGAGGTCGGTAAATTGCCCGTCGGCTACCCACAGGTTCAGCCGATCCAGGTCATCTTGCTCCAGATGCGCTTCAATTCTTACCTGACCCATAGTGCTCCCTTGTCCTGACGCACCGCAAACGGTTGTGCATCGTATAACTGCCGGCAGTATAACCGAAGTATCCTAACGGCGGGTATGATGTCACCTTGCTATAATCCCCACCAACTTTCACATTGCGGAGGGCTACACATGGGCTGGTCGATTCATCATCCGGTGGGCTTGATTCATTACACGCCGTCGGCTTGCTACCGCGGCTACACGGTGTTTTCCACCACCCGGGGCGGGCGCGACGCTTATCTCATTGATATGCACGGCAACGTTGTCCACCGCTGGCACTCCGACGAGGGTATCCATTACGCCTACCTGCTGGACAACGGCAACCTGCTGTGTCGCACGTTACCGCCCACCGACGCCGGTGGCGCTGAAATCGTCGGCGGCTCCTCGGCCAGCGTCATCGAGCTGGATTGGGACAGCAACGTAGTGTGGGCTTATCGGGACAATATGCTGCACCACGACTACGAACGGCTGCCCAACGGCAACACACTGCTGCTGATGTGGGAGCCGCTGCCCGACGGACTGGAAGCTCAGGTGCAGGGCGGCTTCGAGGTTGATTTTGCCCTGGGGATGCTCGGCGATGTTGTGCGCGAGGTTACTCCCGATGGCGCAACCGTATCCGAGTGGCGTTCCTGGGAACATCTGGATGTCAACGAGGACGTGATTTGCCCGCTGGAGGCGCGGCGGGAGTGGACCCACGGCAACTGCATCAACGTTACCGCCGATGGGGACTTACTGGTGAGCTACCGGCTCACCAGTACGGTCGGAATCGTGGATCGGACGACCGGCGCGTTCAAGTGGAAGTGGGGGCCGGGCGAGATTTACCACCAGCATCACCCCACTTGGCTGGACAATGGCCGCGTGCTGATTTTCGACAACGGTGGACACCGGCGAGGGGCCAGCTACTCGCGCGTCGTGGAGATTGACCCGGCCACCAACGAAATCCATTGGGAGTATCAGGGCGCACCGGCCATCTCGTTCTACAGCTACAACATCAGCAGCGCCGAAAGGCTGCCCAATGGCAACACGCTGATTTGCGAGGGCGCGCCAGGTCGCCTGTTTGAGGTAACCCCACGCTGCGAAATCGTGTGGGAGTACATCAACCCGTACTTCATGTACAGTAGCGCCGCCGGCGGAGCGGGCGGCATGGAGTACACCAACGCGACCTTCCGCGCCCACCGTTACAGTCCAGACCACCCCGCATTTACCGGCCGCGACCTGAACCCGGAGCGGCACAGCGCGCTGAACCGGCTGCTAACATAACAGTCCCCTCTCCCGGTGGGAGAGACTTCGGGTGAGGGTTAAAGATGTAATCCTGCGCTCCGCATTCAGTTTAACTGATACGTTCGATACTTGGACTTGCGTCGAAGCCGGAGTCGAAGCTCAAGATGCGGTTAACGTTGGCCTTGTGCATTACAGCGATATGTAAGGCATCCCGCGCGGACAGTCCTGCATTGGAGTTGATGATTGACCGGGCGGCATAGATTTCCGGCATTCCAAAAGTCAGGATGTCGTCAGCAATAGCGTCCAAAGCTTTGAAGGCGGCGTCAATGGCATCAGGCCGGTGAATTGCGGTGTAGCGATGCAGAATCTCCTGATAAACCTCCACGTCTGTCACCAGCCGCTCCCCTTCTTGCACCAGCCGAGTTACCAGAGCCAGTGAGCGATCCTTGTGCGGATGCGGTGCGCCCACGAGGTACATTGGCACGTTGGAGTCAATGAACGTCAAGGGCCGCGCCGCCCCGCTGCGATTTCACGCAACATTTCGTCGATATTGCCAGTGGGGAATTCGTGCCGCATTGCTTCGGCCAGCGCGCTGAGCTTGGCCTCCACTGTCCCCGGCCGGCTGCGCCGAGCTTGGCGCAGTGCCTGACGCACCCACTCGTCAATGCTCAGTTGCTGACGCTGGGCCGTTTCCTGAATCTCGCTGTATTCCGCCTCATCCAGGAGGACTTGTAGTCGCTTCACCATGATACGCAGTATATTTGTAGCCTAAGGCATCGGTCAATTTGGCCGCCAGCGCCTACCTACTCCGTTACCTCATACTCCACCTCGGCTACCTTGCGGTCGCCGTCGTATACGTACACGCGGTAGTGTCCTGGCAGCCATGGATCGGATGATGCCGGCCCAATCGGTTGCCACGACCAACCTCCACTCCAGTCCGGGTCCCAGTCAAAGGGCTTAAACCACCGCGCGAACATGAACCCATCTTCGAAATACTCCACATACTCCAGCGTAATTTCTTTGGGATTTTTCGTTAACGGGAAAGACCAATCCAGCCACAGATAGGCTCCACTCGGCACGTCCGCGGCTGAGAAGCTGGTTGTTTTGGATTCTAATGGGTTGTCCGTGTCCAACACTATGCTTGCGGCATCAATGCGTCCGTTGATGGTTGGCAGATCCGGGCCAACTGGCCCGGTGTCGGGTGGCGTAACGCCTCTTGGTGCCGGGCCGTGGTACCAGGCATTGATTACGCTGTCCACGTCGGTGCTGACTTCGGGAGATGCGTCCTTCTTGAAGGCGGTTTCCAATTCCTCGATGCCGCCGTAAGCGCTCCGTCCTTTGGTTGCCAGATACAGGTTCCGGAATCCCTCCCGGAACTGTTCGCGGCCCAGCGTGCGGTACAGGTCCAGGAAAATCCGCTCTCCCAGCGAGTAGTTGCAGATGTATTCAGCCCAGCCGCCGCCATCCGAGGGTTGCCTGGGGTTGGCCCGGTCCAGCTCACCAAGGTTGGCGAAGTAGGCGCAGGGGTAACGGTCGGCGATAATCGGCTGGCCGGTGCGGGCGTATTCGACGATAGACTCCATGAACGTCGCTGCCCCTTCATCAATCCAATCCTCATTGCCTCGCCAGTAAAAATGGGCAATTTCGTGGGCAGTCAGTTCCGGCAGGAAGCTAGCGTCGTGGCTGTCGTCGTCAACGTCATATTCAGGCAACTGGGTAATGACGTTCCCGAAATTGACCCCGGCGGAGCCCTCCGGGGCGTGGGCGGCCTTTTTGAACAGGATACCGGCGAATCGTACCGGAAATTCCTCGCCCATAAAGTCCTCGGTGGTTCTTACGGCGTTTTCCAATAAATCCATGCTCCGCTCCGCGCCGGGTACGCTGCGTTGGATGGTCAGCTGAACCTCGCCGGCCAATGGCAGGATGATGTTGCGTTGCTCGCTACCCGGGCCGACGGTGGGTTTGGGCGTGGGTGTCGGCGTGGGTGGCAGTGTGGCAGTTGCCGTAGGACGGGGCGTATGTGTGGTCTGGAGGGTACGGGTTGGCAAGACGATGGTTGGAGTGGGGGTAATCGTGGGTTTAGCCAGGGTTGGCTCGGCGGTGGGCGTTGGTGAGGGTGTGGGCGGCGCGGTCGCCGGTATATCCGTCGGCGTCAGCGTCGGCACATCCGTCGGCGCGGGAGTTGGTGGTTCGGTCGTAGGAGTGGCGGTGTTGGCGACCGCAGCCGGCGGGGCCGTAGCAACCGTGGCTGTAGCAACTGGGGCAGGAGCATCGGTTGGCAAGCCTGGCTCTTCCGCAGTACAGGCCAGAATTGCCAGGGCCAGCACAACCGCCGCCGCCGTTGCGATTTTGCGGGGCCGATTCACAATCCGTTCAGGGCGTAACCTCATACTCCACCTCGGCTACTTTCCGATCGCCCTCGTATACGTACACCCAATGTTGGCCGGGAGCCCATCGCGATGGCGGTAGCGGCCCCACCGAATAAAACTGCGTGCCGCCGAAATACTTGGCATCGGCATTCAGCGTCGAAACACGTCGATTGAAGACGAACCCGTCTTCATAGAATTCCACCACCTCTAACTCCCGGTCGAGGTTGCCTGAGGATAACTCGTAGTAGTATTCCAAATTGAGCCAGACGATGGAATTCACTGCCGACGCCGAAAACTGCAATACGGCCGGCCCATCTTTTCCGACGGTGATATACGCGTCGTCCACCCAGCCATTGATGCTGGGCAGCCTGGCATCCGCCGGGCGAGTATCCCGCTGGGCGGTGTCGTGGGCAACGGTTCCGTCGTACCAGCGACCCACCACACGATCCACAGTTCCCGCATCGGTTGGAGACATAAAGGCGGCAGTCAGCTGGTTGATTCCCACCGCAGCGCCGGCCTGGTCGTCGTCGGTATTTTCGACAGCCGACACTAGGTACAGGGTGCGGAAGCCGCGCTGGAACTGGTTTTCGCCCAGGCTGCCGTACATATCGAGGAACAGACGCTCGCCCAAAGCATAATTGCAGTCGAAGGCGTCCGGGTACAGACTGGTATCGAACCTGGCCAGGGCTTTGATGTTGCTGGCGACGGCGCACGGGTAATTGTTCGGCTCCAGAGGTTTGCCGTTGCGGGCACGTTCGGAGATGGATGCCAGGAAATCCGCGGCTCCTTCGTCGATCCAGTCCTCGCTCCCTTTCCAGTAGTAGTGGGCAACCTCGTGGGCAATGATGTGCCCGGCAAAATCGGCTTCCCGGCTGCCATCGTCAACGTCGTGCTCCGGTAGAATGGCGATGTGCGTTCCAAAGTTGGTGCCGGCGGCCGTGGGCTTAACCGCGTTTTCGAACAGTAATCCTACGAAATTGGTGGGCAGGGGCGCGCCCATAAAGGCTTCGACCTGCCGCACCGAATACTCCAGCAAGTCCATGCTGCGCTCCGCTCCCGGTCCGGTGCGGATGATGGCCAAATCCACATCCCCGGATAATGGCAGGGTGATAGTGAGCTGTTCCACCGCGATGCCGGAGGGGTCCAACAGGGTGTCAATCAAGCCCGGGTTGGTTTCATTGACGCCGTAGAGCAAGGCAACGATTTTGGCCCAGTCGTCGGTAATGCCACCACTCAGGGTAGGATGGGACAACACCTCACGCAGGGTACCGGGCGCTTCATATTCCATGAACCAGAGGGACAGCGTCGCAGCTTGGTCCGCTGGGTCTACCGTTTGCAGGAAGGGCATTGCAACGATACGTTGCGCGCTGCTCTCATCGCGCTGGGCGATGCGGTGCAGGGTTTCCACCGTGTCGTACTCTGAGGCGGTCAGGCCGTCGGCTACCCAGCCGTAACCCACCACGCGGCCAGCGATGTCCGGATAGAACGCGGCCAAATTCACCAGTTCGTTTGCGCCCAACAATTCGGGCTGGCTGATTCCGTCGGCGATCCAGGGCAGTCCGCTAATGGCGGCTGCCGACTGCGGGTGCTGTTGCATCAGGTAGGGCCCGTTGTCCAGGTCGCGGATGGTCAAACGGCCATCGGACTCGGCGACGGCAGTTGGCGCCAGGGTTACGGTGGGCGCCACGGTTGCAGTGGGCGACGAGATTGCCGGTGTCGGCGTCAGGGCCGGTGGCGCAACATCGGTCGCATCGACCCGAGTCGGTCCCGCTGTTGTCATCGACTGTGCGCTGCCATCGGGTGTCTGCGTCCGAGCCAGTTCAGTGGCGCTGATACGGGCCAACGCAGCGTCGATGACGGCCTGCACGTCGGGAGTTGGCCCGGCGTCGTCGGAGCCACAAGCCACCACCGTTGCCATCAACGCGGCTACCAACGCGGCCACCAACCCGATTGAACCGGCACGTATGGCCCGTGTCGATTTAAAAATGTCGCAAACCGATTGGAATAGCGCGGATTGGAATAGCATGAGAACCAGTATACCCGACGGCGCCCTGGGTTCCCGAGCGACGGGGGTGCGCTATAATGCCGCCACACAACACCGATACGAGAGCAACAACGGACCGCATCAGGGAGGCGACACGCATGGGGAAGCTGGACGGAAGAGTAGCGTTGATTACCGGCTCGGGCCGCAACATCGGCCGGGCGACGGCCCTGATGATGGCAGCAGAGGGCGCGAATATCGTAGTGAATGCCCGCAGCAATCGGGACGAGGCCGAGGCCACCGCCGCCGCAGTTGAAGAACTGGGCGTAAAGGCGTTGCCCGTGTTGGCGGACGTTTCCCAGAAAGACCAGGTGGACGCCATGATTGACGCGGCGTTGTCTACGTTTGGTCGCATCGACATACTGGTTAACAACGCGGCCATACGTCCACACAAACCGTTCGTCGAGCTGACGTTGGAGGATTGGGAGTACGTGCGGGGCGTGGTGCTGGACGGGTCGTTCTACACTGTGAAAGGCGTCATCGAGCAGATGGTGGCCAACAACTTTGGCCGCATCGTGTTCCTCACCGGCGATGGGGCGTTTCGGGGCGGCGCAATGCGCGCCCACGTGTCCGCTGCCAAGATGGGCATGGTCGGTATGGCGCGCAGCCTGGCGTCCGAATTCGCCGGCAACAACATCCGGGTCAACGTAGTCTCTCCCGGCAGCATCGACACTTCGCGCGCCAACCCGGAGTGGTACGCCGGACGGGTCCCCGATGCCGGCGGTATCCCGCTAGGCCGCCAGGGCAAACCCGACGAAATCGCATCGACCGTAACCTTCCTGTGCACCGATGACGGCGGCTTCATCACGGGACAGACGATACACGTGAATGGGGGGCAGGGCTACTTTGGGTAGGAATATGCACCAGATGCTAGAGGTTGCAGAGGAAGCCAGCAACCTGTCCAAATGCTGGAGATGACCAATCCCACACGCCAGCATCGGCCGCTTCTCCGAGGCGGCGGCCGGGTTCCTTGCCAGCAGCCAAGTAGGCATGTAGCCGGGATTTCGCTCTTTGGCGGGATTCAATACCGGCTGTCGCGGCGCATTCCAAGTACTGGTCGGCACAGATTAGCAATGGATTGTCTTCCATGAGCGCGCTGAGGCACAAATCTTCCAGAGCGCCGGCATCAGAATCAGGCGGGATAATGAGGACGGATACGCTGCGGCCGGCGTCCGCAACCGGGAGCATAGGCGCTGTTGGGGTTGGTAACCCGACTCGTTGCAACTGACTAACTACGCTCTCAAACGCCGACTGGCGGTTGGAGTCGGCATCTCGCGCAATTCCTAATGCAGTAACGCCGCCGAATTGTGGGTTGCGAACTAGTAGGCCCAGAATATTCCTCAGATTATACCTTCCGCCATAAGTTTCGGTCTGTATATTGGGAATTTGTAAGTATCGTGCGAAAGCGTTAAAGAATCGTTGATCATCCAGTCCTTCAACCAGAAGTAGTTTCTCCGATGTGATGTGTAGGGCGTCCGCAGCCCTACGCAGTGTCATCACCGTATCTCCATAGGGTGTTCGAACGCGTACTTGAGTGCGTCAAGGTCATCATAATGTACGGATTGGAAGCGCTGGGATTTGTGGCTCCATTGGATACGCATATAGTTGAACTCGTCAAGGCCGCATACAGCATCAATAGCATCAACAGCAGCGCGAATGCACTCATAACTATGTGTGGTAGCGAATACTTGCACGTTGAATTTCTTCGATAAGTCGTTCAGCGCTTTCCAGACATCGACCAGAACGGAATAGTGCAGGCCGTTTTCGATTTCGTCAATCAGTATCGAACCATTACTGACTTCTATGAAAGCTAGCGTGAGTTCTAAAAGACGTGCGAATCCGCTTCCCATCAACATGACAGGGATAATACGTCCGGTACCGATGTCGCCATAGATTAACGCTGGACCTTCTGCGCTTGGCACTGCGGTTAACCTTCGCAAGCGCGGCTCTACTAGCTGCAAAACGTTCTCAACATCGTGCAGGTAGCCGCCGATTTCCGCCCGGCCAAACCGCGCTGCCAGTTCCGGAGGCCCAATGCGTCCCAGCGACTGCATAAATACGCTGCTCCTGCGGTCAGGGCTATGTCCCCCACTTTCTGCCCGCAGAGCGGCAACGTTACCATCAAATTGAAGACCAGCAGCAACAGGTAGTTCGAATGGCAATGGGGTTATTTCTATCCAGGCACGCGCGGGAAATTGATTTCCCGCTGGGTCTGTATATTCAAAAACGATCTCTTCGTCATATAAGCTTATCGGTTGTGATCCTTTGGTCTGCGGTTCTGCAAAAAGTCCTGAGGCGATTCGTGTGGCGCTCTCTTTACGGGGCTGACGAGAAATGGTTAGTATCCGAACGCCGTAATCACCATCTTCTTTGGCACTCAGTTTGATGGGCGAATTAGTTTGGTATTCCCTGAAAAGGTCAGAAAACAATTCGCCAGGCTCGCTTCCTGGCAAGCCACGCCAGAGGTTTATTCGTCGCGCTAGCTCTGGGTTATTCTGTCCTGCGTGCAACCATAGCGCTTCCAGTAGCGCGGTCTTTCCGGCATTGTTCTGACCAGCAATCAGGTTGACGCGGGCCAGCGGTTCGACCGTCAGTTGGTCGAACAAGCGGAAATTCTCAATGCTGAATGAGGTGTACATTGCGTTCGGCCTCTGCGATTGTTTACGGGTAGTGTAGCAAACCAGCCACACTACCCGCACGTAGGAGCGCCCGCTGAATGTTCGGTGTAGTTACCCCGCCCGCACCCGTATCTCCCTCAGGTCATCGGCTATCGTCAGCTTTGCGTCCGTCTGCTCCTGAATATCCTCCGGCGACCAACCGGGGGCGTTCTCGCGCAGCATGAACCCATCGGGCGTTATCTCGAACAGCCCCAGGTCGGTGGCCAGCAGCTTTACGACGCCGGGCGCGGTGATCGGCAGCGTGCAGCGTTTGAGCAGCCTTCGCTCTCCGTTGCGCTGGTTGTGCTCCATGGCGATGAATACCCGCTTGGCGCACGCCGCCAGATCCATCGCGCCGCCGATTCCGCCGCCCTTGCGCACCGGAATGCGCCAGTTCGCAAAGTCGCCGTTCTCCGACACCTCGTAGGCGCCCATCACCGTAACGTCCACCATGCCCTTGCGGATGAGACCGAATGAGTCGGCGTGATGCACGATGGCCATGCCCGGCAGGGCGACCACATTTTGCCCGCCGGCGTTAACCAGATGCCTGTCCTCTTCGCCGGCCGGCGCCAGCGGCCCGAACCCGATGACGCCGTTCTCGGAGTGGAAGATAATCTCCTTGTCCGGCTCGCTCTCCAGATAGTTTGAGCACAGCGTCGGCATCCCTACGCCAAGGTTCACAATCCAGCCGTCCTGGAACTCCATCGCCAACCGGTCACACATCGTTTGCCGTGACAGGCGGGGTTTATCGGCCGTAGTCATGGTGTTCTCCTTTGCTTTCTTTTGTGGAGGAAACTTGCGCCCGCTTCCTGGACGGGAACGGTTCGGGCGACGGGAACGGTTCGGGGCGAAGGCAAAATTCGTGCGGCGGGTAGCGTCGGCGCAAAGCTGGGCTAGTCCCAGTTTCCGTCCGGCGGTATTTTGATCAGGCGGTCTACGTAAACGCCGGGTACATGAACGCAGTCGGGGTCGATTTCACCCGGTTCTACGATACTATCCTCAACTTCGACCACGGTGATGTCGGCGGCCATTGCCATGACGGGGTTGAAGTTGCGTTGAGTCAGGCGGAATTGCAGGTTGCCAAAGGTATCGGCGCGCCAGGCCCTGATGAGCGCAAAATCGGCCGGCAGCGGATATTCCAGGACGTAGGTACGGCCGTTTATTTCCCGATGCTCCTTGCCCTCGGCCAGCTCGGTGCCGACGCTAGCCGGAGTATAGAAAGCCCCAATACCGGCGCCGGCGGCGCGCATCCGCTCAGCCAACGTTCCCTGGGGCACGAGTTCAGCATCCAGTTCCCCATCGTTGTACATTTGCACAAAGGGCGTTATCTGCGACGGGTGCGTGGGGGCGGTAAACGCGCAGATCATCTTCTTGACCTGACCGGCCTCGATGAGGGTACCCACGTCCACCTTGTCATCCATGCTGCCGGCGTTGTTGGATATGCCGGTCAAGTTCTTCACACCCAGCCGGTGCACGGCGGCCAGCAGGTTGCGGGCCAAACCTACGTTGCCGAAACCCGGGGACATGAATGTCATGCCGTCCTTCATATCGGCGACGGCGGAATCGAAGTCGGCGTAAACCTTGTTTTTCATCGGGATTGGCTCCCTGTTGAGTTTGGCCGGCGGCGAGCCAGCGCCGACTATTATACTAGCAACGGGGATGCCGGCAATCCGCTGCCATTGACGGGTAAATTCCCCCCAGGGTTCGGTTAGGGTTCGGTGTCGTACACTATCTTGCCGTCCCGGTAAGTAACCACCGAGCCGAGCAGGGCGATATTGCGCTTGCGGGCTTTTATGGCGGCGCGCTTCATGGCTTCCAGGGCCGCAAGGGCAGTCTTGCTGGGCTCCTGTAGAGAGGTATCTTCGGCTTGTTTTACTTTGGTATTCATCAATTTGCTCCTTCGGAAACCAACACCGGTGCGTTTCCTGTGCAGTCGTAAATAGCCCAGAAATCGACCAAATGACGGTACATATTCTCGAAGTTCTGCATCCCCGCCTGGAATCGCCGGCGAATATCGACTTCCGGAACATTGTGCCCGCCTTCGGCTACCCTTTGTCTAACCCTACTCACTGCAACATCCGCATCTGGCAACCGCAGATAGTACAATTCTACTCGGTAGCCCTGTTCCTGCCAACGGGGAATCATGCGAGCATAGCCGCGTCCGCTGAGGGTGGTCTCGAAGGCGAAGCTGCGGCCCCGACTGACGTAATCGGCAATCATGTTCAGCATCATGCGGCCGGCCGCCATCGCTTCCTGCTCCGGCTGCAGCGGGTTCAGCCCCGCCGCTATCAGGTCGGCATTGACGAAAGTGGGGCAATTCGCTTCGTTAAGCAGAAACTCTCTGGCGAATGTGGTTTTGCCGGCCCCGTTCGGGCCGGCGATTATCAGAATGGTCTGGTCCGGAGTCACTAATGCCCGACGCGGTCCTGGAAATCGCGCTCCGTGGTGGCCGCTTCCACCGCCTGGTATTCGGGCAGGCTGATGAGCGCTTCGACCTCGGCGCGGCGGGCTGCTACGTCGGCAGCGCCGATGCCGATGTGGCCGGTATCCCGCAGGCTGGTGTACACCCGCTGCAAACCCTCCACCGCCGCGATGGCCGGCGTGGTGGCGTAGATGATTACCTTGTAGCCCAGCTCCTCGTATTCCTCAACCGTGATGTCGTCGGTGCCGGCGATAACCAGGAGTGGCACATCTGCGACACCGGCGCGGTACGTCGCCAGGTCTTCTCGCTGCCGCACACCCCGAGGCATCACCACGTCGACGCCCAAATCGCGCAGGGCGTTGCCCCGGCGGATGGCTTCCTCCATGTCTCCTTCGACGGCAGTGAACGCGTCGGTGCGGCCAATCATCAGGAAATTGGGATCGTTCCGTGCTTCCAGCGCGTAGCGCATCTTTTCCAGAAATTCGTCCATGGGTATGACGTGCTCCAGGCCGGCATGATATGACGCCCGCTTGGGAAACACCTGGTCTTCGATGTGAATGCCGCAGATGCCGGCCCGCTCGAAGGTGCGAACGGTGTGCATGGTGTGTACCGGGTCGCCATAGCCGGCGCCGGCATCGCAGATGATGGGCAGGTTAACCGACCGGGCCACCCGCTGCGCCACGTCCACCTGCTCGGTCAGCGTCATCAGCGGCTCGGTAACGGCCAGGTGCGCTCCGCTCATATACCCGCCCACGTACACGGTATCAAAGCCCAGCGACTGCACCACCCGGGCCGACATCGGATCGTAAGCGCCGGGCGCAAGGATGGTTTCGCCAGCCACCAGCCGCGCTTTCAGGTTAGATTGCAAAGTCATCAGGTTCACGCCTCCTTGGTTTGCTACGGATGAGGTTACATGGATGAACAGGATATACAGGATTCGGAATCGGGTTGGGTAACGTTTTGTGCCTTACATCCGGTGCATCCAATTTCTTGTCTTGTTGTTCCCGTGTCTGGTTATTGCCTGGTTTAATCGGATGGTATCAACGGCATCACTTCGCGGGAGAAGCGTTCCATCGCGTGCTGCTGTTCGTCGGCGGTGGTGGCGGGGAAGCTGAGGATGAAGTGCTGCACGCCCAGGTCCTGGTATTGGCGCAGGTCGGCGGCAATTTGTTCCGGCCGGCCCGACACTAGGCGTCGGTCGTTGCCGGTGTCATTCTGGAAGATGCAATCGGTGCTGAAAACCAGGTCCACGGCATCTTCGGCTCGCCCGGCCCGGGCGCTGATGCGGCGCAGTCGTGCGATTTTCTCGGACAGTTCCTCCGGTTCCAGTATGGCCGGCGGTCGCAATCCAATGGGCATCCAGCCGTCGCCCAGCGTCGCCGCCCGCCGGATTGCCGGGTTGGTGTGGCCGCCAACCCAAATGGGCGGGTGCGGTTTCTGCACCGGCTTGGGCAGGAATCCGACGCCGCTGATTTCGTAGTGCTTGCCGTGAAACTCCGGTTGCTCGGACGTCCAAAGCTCTTTGAAAATCTCGATGTACTCGTCGGTAACCTCGCCCCGTTGGGCGTAGGTATCCAGCCCCATCGCGAGAAACTCTTCCTCCATCCAGCCCACGCCGGCGCCGAGGATGAGCCGGCCGCCGCTCAGCACGTCCAGCGTCGCCAGAATCTTGGCGGTGAGCACCGGGTTGCGGTACGGCAGGATGAGCACGTGGGTGCCCAGTTTGACCCGAGTCGTGCAGCCGGCCAGAAAATTCAGAGCGGCCAGCGGCTCAAAGTAGGTATTGTCCCGCTGGAACGGAGCCACGCCATCGGCGGCGTAAGGGTAGAAGGAATCGACCTCGTTGGGAATCACGATATGGTCGCTCACCCACACGTGGTCAAAGGACAGGTCTTCGGCCCGTTGGGCCAGGCGGCGCAGGTTGTCGGGAGACGCCATTTCGCCCCGGCTGGGGAGAGAGCATCCGAATGAAACGGGCATTGTTGCCTCCGGCAAATAGTATCTGGACAGGTTGGCTGATTGGGCTGATGCTATACTACCATCGTAGCCGTCGCAAGCAGCGCTCGCCTGCTTGGTACGGCCATCCGTAAGCGCCCTGATACCAGCCAATGAACGCCACGAATAACATCTCACTCCCCGGCAGCCGCGTCGTCGTGGCCATGAGCGGCGGCGTGGACTCGTCGGTGGCTGCGCTGCTGTTGCACCGGCAGGGCTACGATGTCATCGGCGTTACGATGAAGCTTTACGACATCGACCAGGCCGACCTGCCCGATTACTACCGGGGCTGCTGCACCATCGACGATGTGGAGGATGCCCGCGCCGTGTGCCGCATTCTCGGCGTGCCCCACTACGTGCTGAACGTGCAGCAGGAATTTCGCACCTTTGTCATCGACTACTTCCAGCGGGAATATGAAAGCGGGCGCACCCCGCACCCCTGCATCGCCTGCAATGACAAGATAAAGTTCAGTTTCCTGGCCCAGCGGGCCCGGCTGATGCGCGCCAGCCACGTTGCCACCGGCCACTACGCCCGCATCGAACCAGACGGCGCCGGCGGCTGGTCGCTGCTGCGCGGAGCCGACGCCGACAAAGACCAGTCCTACGTGCTTTTCGGGATGCGTCAGGACCAACTGGCGGCCACCCTGATGCCGGTTGGTCATTATCCCAAGGCTGACATTCGCCAGCTGGCTGCCGACGCCGGCTTCCCCAACGCCGACAAGGCCGACAGCCAGGACATCTGCTTCATACCCACCGGCGACTATCGCGAGTTCATCCGGCAGCGCGCCGACGAAAATCCCGGCGACATCGTAGACGACGCCGGCAATGTGCTGGCCCGACACGATGGCATCCAGTATTTCACGGTCGGGCAGCGTCGCGGCCTCGGCCTGTCCGGCGGGTCGCCGCGCTTCGTCATCAGGCTGGAACCGGACACCCGCCAGGTGGTGGTGGGTTCCGAGGATCAGTTGTATCAGCAAGACCTGTACGCCGTGCCGGTGTCGTGGGTTTCCGGCGTGGCCCCGGTCGAAGCGTTGGACGTTACCGTCAAGATTCGCTACAAATTCGCCGAGGCGCCGGCAACCGTAACCGCCGTTGGCGATGGAGCTGTGGTGCGTTTCCGGCAACCGCAGCGCGCCATCACACCGGGGCAGGCCGCCGTCTTTTACCATGGCGATGCGGTGCTGGGCGGCGGAGTGATTGCCGGCCACCGACTGCCGGCCCCAGAGCCACCCGCCGTTGCGCCAACTCCGGCGGCGGTTTCCAATGCCTGACCTGGCGTTGGAGATTGGGTTTCGCGAAAATGGCCGGCGATTCGTCGCGGGTGTCGATGAGGCGGGACGAGGGCCGCTGGCCGGCCCGGTAACCGCCGCCGCCGTCATACTGCCCCCCGACCTGCGCGGCGACGAAGACTGGCTGGCTGGCATCGACGACAGCAAACGGCTGACGGCTGCACGCCGCGAAGCAGCGGCCGCCGCAATCCGACACTACGCCCTGGCCTGGTCGGTGGCGCAGGTTGCATCAACCGAGATTGACCAGATCGGCATTGGCAATGCAGTGGTACAGGCGATGATGGCCGCCGTGTCGAAACTGCGCCAGGCTCCGGACGCATTGCTGCTGGACTGGGTGCATATCACCGAGTGCCACCTGCCTTACCAACGCATCGTTAAGGGCGACGCCAAGTCCCTGTCGATTGCGGCGGCCAGCATCCTGGCCAAGGTGCATCGCGACCGGGAAATGCAGCTGGCCGAGCTGGTTTATCCCGGCTACGGGTTTGCCCAGCACAAAGGCTACGCCACCCGCCTCCACATACAGAGTTTGGCGGCAAAGGGCCCCTGCCCAATCCACCGGCGTTCTTTCAGCCCGTTGCGAGCAGAGCAAAAGCCATCTGCGGAACGCCGCCGCTCACCCGCCGGCGCCGCCCGGTCAGCCCGCCGGTGAGCCTGTCACCCCAGGACATTGGCCGCATCGGGGAACGGTTAGCCCGCTCGCATCTGGAAGCGCAGGGATACCGGATTGTGCAGGCGAACTACCGCTGCCGCTGGGGTGAGGTCGATCTCATCGCGCGGGACGGTCTAACCTGGGTGTTCGTGGAGGTGCGCACCCGCCGCAGCGGCCGGTTTGGTGAGCCGGAAGAATCCGTTACCGCCAGCAAGGCGCAACGCCTCACGCTAACCGCCCAGGATTTCCTCTTTCAACAGCCGCCCGACTCTCAACAACCGACCGACCAGGCGGCGCTGGACTGGCGCATCGACCTGGTGGCAATCCGGCTGGCCGCCGGGAGTCGCGTGGCCAGCATCCGCCATTTGCAGAACGTGGTGGAGGGGTAGCCGGCAGTCGGTGCTATAATTGGGCACCATCGCCACCGCATGACGCCGCGCAGCGAGGCCCGCCATGAGCACCAAGCCAGCATCCACACCGCAGCCGGCTGGCCCAGGCCGGCGTCTGACCATGTTGCCTGACCCGCCCAAGGCGCCTGACGCAATGCAGCAGTCCCCCCATATAGCCCGGGCGCTTGTGGAGCTGGAAGATTATTTCCACCGGCTGCCCAACGTTCTGGTTAACGGCGACGGCTATCTCTGTTACGCGGCCAGCGAGCTTCCGCGAGCTCCGCGCCCGGACTGCTTGGTGGCTTTCGGCCTTGCCGTACCCCCGGAGTCCATTGCGGACGCTAATGGCTATACGATTAGCGAAGTTGGCAAGCCGCCGGATTTCGTGCTGGAAGTGGCCTCGATGACCACGGGCCGTAGGGATTACACCGTCAAGCGAGACATCTACGCTGGCTATGGCGTGGCCGAATACTGGCGCTTTGACCGCACCGGCGGGCGCTTCCACGATGCCGCGTTGGCCGGCGACCGGCTGGTGAACGGGGTATACGAACCCATTGAGGTTGAGGCCGGACCGGACGGCATAAGTCGAGGATACAGCGTCGCATTGGGACTGGAATTGCATTGGGTCACCGGGAGATTGCGTTTTTATGACCCGGTTACGCAAGAATATCTGACTGACCTGACCGAGGCCAAAGCCCAGCGCGACGATGCCGTTGCCAAGCGGGACGATGCCATTGCGCAACGGGATGCCGCCGAGGAGCGCATACGGCAGCTGGAAGCAGAGTTGCGCTCCCGGCCATCGGAAAGTTAGCCTACCCAATGGAATGAGCCCAACCGTAATGGCAGTAACAGCTATGGGCGACGACGGTCTTTTCCGAATATTGCAGCCAGTCCTCGGCAATGCGGCGGTTGACTGTATCTGCGGCGGATACTAGACTAATTATGCCCGCGTCGATGCCCCTTTCGGCGGCAAAATTGACGCCAGCCACTACTTTATGCCTGTTGACCTGACTGAACACATCCGCAATGTGCCCGACTTCCCGGCGCCCGGGGTGCAGTTCAAGGACATTACGTCGTTGCTGCTGTCGCCGGCCGCCTTCGGGGACACCATCGATCGCATGGTGGCCGGTGCGAAAGGCAGAAACATTGACTGCCTGGCCGCCGTCGATTCGCGTGGGTTCCTGTTCGCCGCGCCGATGGCAGTGCGCATGGGCTTGCCGCTGGTGTTAATTCGCAAGGCGGGCAAACTGCCGGGTGAGACGCTGGAGTTCGATTACAGCCTGGAATACGGCCAGAACACGCTGGAAATACACGCTGGGGACATCGCCCCTGGCGCCCGCGTGCTGATTATCGACGACCTGCTGGCCACCGGCGGCAGCCTGCAAGCGGCGGCCAGACTGATTGAGCAGGCCGGTGGCGCCGCCGCCGCCATCGGTGTAGTCATTGAACTCATCGGATTGGGCGGCCGCGATACGCTGTCCGACTACAATCTTTATTCTCTGGTAACTTTTGAAGTTGACGAGTAGTCCAAACCCCAAATTGCAGTGCATTCAGGAGGAAAACTGGAATGGCAGACCGAGCAACCATTGGCAATGTTGAAGTAACCGCCGTTATCGATATGGTTCCCCCATCGCGAGAACCCTCGGCCATGTTCCCTGACGTGCCGGCCGACGCCTGGGCTGCGCATCAGGATTCCCTGGAGCACGGCCAACTGCAACTCTACTACGGCGTTTTCCTGCTCAAGAGCATGGACGACGTGATCCTGGTTGATACCGGCATGGGCCCGGGCCCGCATCCTGATCGCGGTAATGTTACGGGCAACCTGTATGAGGAACTGCGGCCGCACCTGGAGTCCAGCGTCGGAGTCAACAACACGAACGTCGGCCCCAGCGATTCGGTTAACTACGTAATTCATACGCATTTGCACGGCGACCATGTGGGCTGGAACCTGCGCTACTCCGGTGGTATGCCGGCTCCCAACTTCCGGCGCGCCCGCTACATCATGTCCCGCCCCGACTATGACTGGTTCACCTCCGAGGAAGGCCGCCGGAATTATCCTTACATCGACCGGCAGGTCATGCCCCTGCGCCGCCTGCGGTTGCAGCAGATTCTGGAAGAGCCCGAATTCGTGGTTAACGATGAAATCTCCATCGGCCCGGCGCCCGGTCATACGCCCGGTCATCAGGTGGTGCTGATTAACTCCAACGGCCAGCGGGGCGTCGTCATGGGCGACGTGCTGCACACCATCGCCCAAATTTCTGAACCAACCTGGTGCGCCGGAGTGGACACCGACAAAGAGCAGTCCGCCGCTTCCCGCACGCGCCTGCTGGATGCCGCCGAGGAGGGCGACTGGACCATTTGCGCCGGCCACTTCCCGCCGGGCCAGCAAATCGGCAAGATCGCCCGCGTGGACGGCAAACGCGTCTGGCAATCCCTCTAAACCCCTGTCATTGCGGGGAGTGCAGCGACGTGGCAATCCCGCAGCCTACACTACTCGCTCAGCCCTGGCGAGATTGCCACGCTTCGCTCGCAATGACACACGGAAGATCCCCTCCCTCAACCGCGCCCAACTCCACCAACCCACCATGAGCCAACTCCTCAACCTTCTGGAACGCATTGAGCAGGGAACCGGGCCCTCGCTGGGGTTTGGGTCGAGCCAGGCTTCCCGTCTGCCCGGCCTGGCGCTGATTGGGCGCTGCTCCGGAGACCTGGATGCAGCGTTGGCAGCGGCCCGCGACTCTGCCGACGCGGTGGTCATGGTGACATCCGGATTGACGCCGGACGCCTTGCCGAACCGCGACGGCCTCATCTGGGGTGTAGGGGGTGTTCCCCTGGAACCAGGCGCCATCGCGATGTGGCGGGACGCCGGCGCCGATTTCGCCGTATCGCCGCTAGCCGGCGCGCAGGTGGATGCCATCAATATCGGACAGAACGCTATCGGACAGAACGCTATGCTGCACGGCGTTAGAATCCCCGACGATGCCGGCGATGACACCTGGCGCATTCTGGCCGGCATTCCGATTCAGGCGTTGATCTCGGACAATTCCGATTTGACCGGCCCGTGGGAGCTGACGCGGCTGGGTCGCGTTGCCGATTGCGCCCGCCGGACCGACAAGCACCTGATTGTTCGCGTCGGCGTTGCGCCCACCGCCAACGAGCTGTTGGCCCTGAAACAAGCCGGCGCCGTTGCCCTGGTAGTAGAAGCCAACACGCTGGGAGGCGACGGTATGGCCGCCCTCAAAGCTGATCTCGTGGCCCTGCAACGCCCGCAGCCGGCCACCCGGCGGCGCGGTTCTTCTCTGCCCGGCACCGGTCTGCCCGGAACCGAGCGCGATGGCCCGGCGTCTCAAACGATTTAGCGAACCGGCTCCCCACCGGCCTGATTCCGCCGAGGCAATGTGATTCTTCAAAGCCTCGACCTGTTCGAGCGCAGCCCCGCAATCTTCGCGTTGGTGATCGGTATGGGGCTGGTTGGTCTCATTATCGGCTTCACCGTTCATGAGTTCAGCCACGCCCTGGCGGCGCACGGCGAAGGCGATCCCACGGCCCGACAGATGGGTCGCCTCACCTTCAATCCCATCAAACATATCGACTGGTTGGGGTTCGCTCTGCTGATGGTGGTTGGCTTTGGTTGGGCCAAGCCGGTGCAGGTTAACCCGTTGAACCTGCGCCACGGCCGGCTGGGGATGTCGTGGGTTGCGGTGGTTGGCCCGCTGTCCAACATCATCCTGGCATTCGTGTTGGGGCTGTTGTTCCGCCTGGACTTGCTTAACTCCGGATTCCCCCTGTCGTCGCCCGAGAGCATCCTGGCCTTTGCGGTTAGCCTGGTTATCATCTACAACTTGGTGCTGGGCATCTTCAACCTCATCCCGCTGCCGCCGCTGGACGGCAGCAAGGTCCTGGGCGGGCTGTTGCCCCCTGCCCTGTACTATCCATACCTGCAATTTGAGCGTTACGGATGGCTGGTCCTGATCGGTTTGGTGGTAGGCAACCTCTTGCTCAGCCGGTTGATGGGGTTGAATATCCTCAGCGACATCCTGTTCCCGCCGTTGTCGTTCCTGTTTGGACTGGCCGTCGGCCCCGACGTGGGCAGCACCTTCTTCTGACTTCCCGGAACCCAATCAGCGCCGCAAAGCGGTGGTTGGCTGTGCCTGACGACGCGGCCAAAACCCCGAATATCGGATGTGCTGACGGGCACCCCGCCGCGGTTGTCTGGACGTAAAATAGGCAACCGCCATGCTCATCTCATCCGTCAACCTGCTGCCCGACGAAATCGGGATATTCCTTCGCCTGGCTGTGCTCTGCGCCCTGTCTGCCGTTGTTGCCGTAGTGGTGCATGGATGGTTTCAGGCGCTGGTTGCCACGGCGTTCGGCGACCCGGCGCCACGGGCTCAGGGCCGGCTGCTGGGCAATCCGCTGCGACACATCGACCCGGCGGGCGCAATCCTGGCGGCGGTATCCGGCTTCGGTTGGGGACGACCGATGCCTGGCCCGCCCGGTCGTCACGGACGCTGGCCATCGGTCGCGATTGCCGCCGCTGGCCCCGTTGGGAACCTGACCATGGCGTTCCTGCTGGCCGCGCCCATCAAGGCCGGGCTGCTGTCCTGGGCCGCGCCGTCGCCCGACAGCCTTACGCTGGTGATGACCGGGGGGTTGCGTTCCGGCATCTCGGATGTAGTGGGGCTGCTGGTGATGTACAACCTGATGCTGGCGACGTTCCAGATATTGCCGCTGGCTCCACTGGCCGGCTACCGCGCGCTGGTGGCCTTGCTGCCGGAGTCAGCCGACGCAACCCACCAGAAATTTCAGCGTTTCGCGCCCCTGTTGCTGGTGGTTCTGATCGCGTCCGACTATGTGCTCCGGCCCGGGATTCTATGGTCAACCGTTCTCCAGATCGCGCAGTGGCTCGGCGGGTTGGCTACCGGATACTAACCAACCTTGCGTCCTAACCGGTCGGCCCGAACCGTTCGGTGTGGATGGACACCTCGGGTACGCCCACCGCCAGCAGCGCATCGGCGGCCGCCTCCACAAATCCAGTGGGGCCGCAGGCGTAGCATAGCGGGAACGCGCCGTCGCCACTCATCCGGTTCAGTTCATCGAGGCAATCCGACAGCATCGGAGCGTCCACGCGCCGTACGTATCCAGACCAATCCGCTGGCTGCTGGCGGGTGAAGGAATACCGGACCGCCACGTTAGCGGTGCGTTCCGACAAGGAGTCCAGCCAATGGCGGTAAATAACGTCATCGAGCGTGCGCGATGAATACACCAGCAGGGTGGGCAGCGCGGGCGCAACCGTTTCGCGGTGCGCCAGTATCGAACGCAGCGGTACGATGCCGGAGCCGCCGGCGAGCAGCAGCAGCGGCCCGCCCATATCGCTCGCCCAGGTGAACGGCCCGCCGATGGGCCCACGTACTTCCAGCACATCCCCAGCCTGCACCACCTCGTGAAAATACGGCGACACCTCGCCGTCGGAGATGAGCTCGACCGTGAGGTCGATGGTGTCAGCCGCGTTCGGCACGCCTAGCGGTGGCGCCGACGCCAGTGAGTAGGAGCGTTGCGCCTGATACCCGTCGGGTGCGGTGAGCCGTACATCGTAGTGCTGGCCGGCGCGAAAAGGACGGGGATCGGTCAGGCGTAGCGTAAAGGTCCTGGCCCGGTACGACTCGACAGTGACCCGCTCCACGATGGCGCTTTGCCAGGGCGTGGCGGCGGCGGACGGCGGCGGTTCGCTGGAATCAGGCACGGTTCGGGAGAATTAACGAAACCTGGTCGGGGATGTTAGTCGCCCCAGTAGCGCTGCTCTTTCCACGGGTCGCCGTACATATGATAGCCGTACTGCTCCCAGAAGCCGGGTCGGTCGTCGTCCATAAAGCGGATGCCCTGCAACCACTTGGCCGACTTCCAGAAGTACAAGTGCGGAACGACCAGACGGGCCGGCCCGCCGTGCTCCGGCTCGATGGGTTTGCCGTCGAATTCAAAGGCCACGAAGCCGCGACCTTGCAGCACGTCCCAAGTGGGCAGGTTGGTGGTGTAGCCGCCATAGGAATAGGCCATGATGTACGCCGGCGCGTCGGTTACGCCAGCGGCCGCCAGCAGGTCGTCGATGGTTACGCCCTTCCAGGTGGTATCCAGCTTGCTCCACTTGGTAACGCAGTGGATGTCGGTGTGAATCTCGGTTTCCGGCAGGGAGCGGAACTCTTCCCAGCTCCACCTGGCAAACTCCTGCCCATCGGCGCCGACCAGAGAGAACGCCCATTTATCCAGAGGCACGCGTTGCGTTGGCCCGGCGGTCAGCACCGGGAACCCACGTTCCAGGTATTGGCCGGGCGGGATGGGACGAGGCGGTGTCTCGCGGCGGCGTCCGAAAAAACCTCGGGTGGTCATCGGTAGGAACTCCTCATCTACACAGGTGCATAATCGGCGCGAAAACCTGGCGGAGAGGGCGGGATTCGAACCCGCGATACCCTGGAAGGGTATACCGGTTTTCGAGACCGGCGCCTTCAACCACTCGGCCACCTCTCCGCATCGTAGCCATTAGTTATCCCGAAACCCGCTGCGCTTAACGGGTTGCGCGTTCACCACCAGCTTACGATTAGAGGTTATTGTACCACTGTAGTCCTTGCATCCTGACCCGGCGGCGCATCCGGTTGCCAGTATCGCCGCCGTCTGGCAGAATGGTGAGGCACGATTGAGAACGCATCGCCATCGACTCGACGGTGCAATCAGCCTGAGAGTGGCGTGTGAGTACGCCACCGCCGGGCTGTCGGCCGGGGCACGACACGCCTCGGCGTTGTGATCGACATAGAGTACAATCAACCGGGCAGGTCGTCGGACATACGACGCATCCCGCCAATTGATGGAGGTACCGCCCCGTGGCGTTTGTCAAAGGATTGAAATGCCGGGAGTGCGGCCGGGAATATCCGGGCGAACCCCTCAACGTTTGCGATTTCTGTTTCGGCCCGCTGGAAGTCATCTACGACTACGTGACCATTTCAGAAGTCATCAACCACCAGCGTATCAAGGATGGCCCGCTCAGCATCTGGCGCTACGAGGACCTCCTGCCCGCCCAGGCGGATGACCCGGTTGACATCATGGCCGGCTTCACTCCGCTGCTCAAGTCGAAAAACCTGGGCAAGCGGCTTGGCCTCAACAACCTGTACATCAAGAACGATAGCGTCAACCCGTCGTTCTCCTTTAAAGACCGCGTGGTGTCGGTGGCTGCCACCAAAGCCGTTGAGTTCGGTTACGACACGCTGGCCTGCGCCAGCACCGGCAACCTGGCCTGCAGCGTTGCCGCCCACGCCGCCCGCGCCGGCATCGACGCGATCGTGTTCATCCCCGCCGACCTGGAACGTGGCAAGGTCATCGGCGCCGCAGTTTACAACCCGACCCTGGTCGCCGTGGAAGGAACCTACGACGAGGTAAACCGGCTGTGCAGCGAGGTCAGCGACAACTATCCCTGGGCTTTCGTCAACATCAATATGCGGCCCTATTACGCCGAGGGCAGCAAAACCCTGGGCTACGAGGTGGCCGAGCAACTCGGCTGGCGTCTGCCCGACCACGTGGTGATTCCGTCCGCGTCGGGCGCAATGTTCACCAAAATTTGGAAGGGATTCAACGAACTGGCTTGCCTCGGACTGCTGGATGGCGTGGCTCCGCTGCCATTCGGCGCCGACCAGAACACCGTGCATCACCCGGCGGTAAAAACTCGGATGCACATGGCACAGGCCGCCGGCTGCTGCCCCATCGTTACTGCCTGGGAGCATAACCAGAACCAGATTCGCCCCGTGCGTCCCGACAGCATCGCCAAGTCGCTGGCCATCGGCAATCCGGCGGATGGCATTTACTCTCTGCGCGTCATTCGCGAGTCGGACGGCAGCGGTTATGCGGTGCCTGAAAATCAGATTGTGGAAGGGATCAAGCTGCTGGCCGAAACCGAAGGCATCTTCACCGAAACGGCGGGCGGGGTTACCGTTTCCACGCTGAAGTATCTGGCCGAATCCGGAGCCATCGGGGCCGACGAACTCACCGTCGCCTACATCACCGGCAACGGTCTCAAGACGCAGGAAGCCGTAGAGCACGTGGTGAATCCCCTCATGATAAAACCGATGATGGGTTCGTTTGAAGCGGCGTTGGAAAGCCGGGTGGCGGCGCAGGCCTGATGGCCGTTGCTGCCCTGGTTTTGCGACCTGCCCAGTAATCCAAGACAAGCAATCCGAGACAAGCAATGGCGAAGCAGCGGGTACGGTTCACTTTTTCGGGCGAGTTGGTGCGAGAGCCGATTATCTACCGGCTCGGACTGGACTTTGACGTGATAACCAACATCCGCCGGGCCGACGTGCGCGCTGATGTCGGTTGGGTAGTCCTTGAACTCGACGGCAACGAGGATGACATCCAGCGGGGTTTGGATTGGGTCGGCTCGACGGGTGTCCGCGTGGACCCCATCGCCGGCGACGTAATTGAAGGCTGATACCGGAGAGCCAGGCATCCAGGATTTTGGGTTGCCGGGTTTCAGGTTGCCGGGTTTAATGAAACAACAGGAGGAGATTCCCTGATGGGCGTAACGGTTCGCATCCCCACACCCCTGCGGCGCATGACTGGCGGGGCCAACAAGGTTGAGCTGGAAGTGGCCGACCTTTCCCAGATGATTGACCGGCTGGAGTCCGATTACCCGGGTTTCAAAGAAAGGTTGCTGGACGAGGAGGGCGAGTTGCGTTACTTCGTCAACATCTACGTCAACGGGGAAGACATTCGGTTCGACCAGGGCCTGGGCACCGCGATCAAATCCGGCGATGAAGTTAGCATAGTCCCCGCGGTGGCCGGCGGCTGAACGCCGCACTCTCGCTCCTACTCCCCGGCGGCGCACCCTCACCCCCGGCCCCTCTCCCATCAGGAGAGGGGAGCGCGCTGACGACGTCAACAGCCCCTCTCCAAGTGGGAGAGGGGTTTGAGGTGAGGGCCGCCCGCGCTGACATACTGCGCCCGTTATCGACTACTAATCCCGTCCCCTGGAGGCATTTTCGATGGCAGAATCAATCAAGATTTCCATGCGCGTTCCCGGCACCTCGCCCATGCCCGAGTTGCTCGACATGATCAAACAGGTGGAGGCCGCTGGCTTCGATGGCGCGGGCATACTGGACAGCCAGATGATTTGCCGCGACACCTTCGTCACCATGGGCCTGGCCGCCAACGCCACCAGTACCTTGAAGCTGTTCCCGGCGGTCACCAATCCCTTCGGCCGCATCCCCTCCGTGCTGGCCGGCGCCGCCCAGACGGTTGCCGAGATTGCGCCGGGCCGCACCAGGTTCATCATCGGCACCGGCTACACCTCGGCCAGCACCATCGGACGACGACCGGCCACGCTGCGTCAGATGCGCCGCTGCATCATCGAGGTCAAGGCGCTGCTGGCCGGCGAGTCGGTGGATTACCACGGACTGTCCAACCGGCTGGACTTTGCGGGCAGCGACGGGGACGCTGGCGTACCGGTGCTCATGGCAGCGTCCGGTCCGCGTTCCCTGGAACTGGCGGGCGAAGTCGCCGACGGCGCACTCGTGCTGGTTGGCTACACGCCCGGCATCATCGGCAAGGCGCTGGAGCACCTGGAAATCGGCGCCAAACGCAGCGGTCGCACGCTGGAAGACCTCGATGTGGTCTTTGCCGTCAGAACCTGCGTCGCCGATTCCATCGACAAAGCGCGCCAGCTGGCCCGTCCGGTGTCAGTGCATTGGGGATTGATGTGGGGCGGCCCCAACTGGCTGCCCTATTCCGGCCTGGAAATTCCCGAATACGAGATTCCGCAAGCCGTCCGCGACGTTTACCCCGACCTTGGCCACGCCCCCAACTGGGATGAAGCCATCGAGTTGACCGAGTTCGTCAGCGACGACGTGAATACGCAATTGTGCGACGCCATGGGCCTCATCGGCACGCCCGAACACTGCACCCGGCGCATCGTCGAGATGGCCCAGCACGGCGTAACTCAACTCTACCTAATGCCCTGCCTAACCTTCGCCCCGCCCCACGCCGAAGTGCGGGCGTTTGGGGAGCGGATTATTCCGGCGCTGGCGGGGGTTTAATTTACATAGATGCACAGGATGGACAGGATATGATTTGGTAATTCCGTATGCCCTGTCTAACCTTCGCCCCGCCCCACGCCGAAGTGCAGGCGTTTGGGGAGCGGATTATTCCGGCGCTGGCGGGGGTTTAATTTACATGGATGAACAGGATGGACAGGATATGATTTGGTAATCCGGTCAACCCGGTTAATTCATATTTGACCATATTTGCAGGTAGCATAAGTATGTCCGAAATCAAGCAAGTCCAGGATGAAGCGGATTATGATGCGGCGCTGGCTCGTATCACTGAGCTGTTGGATGCCGAACTCGACAGCCCGGAAGGCGAAGAACTCGACCGGATAACCACTTTGGTGGAAATCTACGAAGATGAGCATTATCCAATGGGTGAGCCTGACCCGGTCTCTATGATTGGGTTTATGCTGGACCAGCAAATGGTGACGCGCGAGCAACTGCTCCCCCTGGTCGGCAGCGATGCCAGCCTTGACGCGATACTAGCCGGTCAGGAACCGATTCCGCCGGGTTTGGCGCAATTGCTGTACGACGAGATTGGTATTGCCACGGAGGCGCTACCCAAAAGCGCGGTTGGGCAGGCGGCGGCGTCAGACTGAAAGGGGCTGGCATGGTTCTTGAAGCGCAATACGTCCAAGCACGAGAGATATTCGGCCGGTTCAAAGCAGGTTTGGAGGAACACGAGGATGTCTTGAGGGAGCTACTGGAGGCATTTACACTATTGCTTGCAGAGCGTAACACGACCTATCACGAGAATCGGTTTATAGTGGGCGGAGCGGTCGAGCACATCATAGCGGCGGCAATGCGCTGCGTTGGACTAGACGAGGTAGAGGCGGTGGGATTTGTGAATGACAGAGCGGATATTACGGTTGGAGGGCAAGCATTTTCCTTGAAGTCGGTATTCACCCCAGGTAGCCCTATCGCTCTAATCAATACACAAGGGGATGGTCAGGCTCAATGGACTGTTCCAACTATTGTGGTGCTTGCTAGTAACAGGGATAGAGGGAATAATCGTGGCATAGGCTACGCTGATCCGAGATTGCTGCCCGCCGATGCCACGACGCGTACTCGTGACCAGCTGAAACTAAAACGCCGCCCCTTGTATAATCTGTTTAGAGAGCAAGGTGATTACCTATTGAGATGTGACGTTCCGGCTAACCCCGAACTGGCTGGTGATGCCTTGCAAATGACGACGGCACTCAGCAAGAACGTAGCCAGGGATATTCTTTTCCGGACCATGGAGGGGCAATCACTGTTCAGCGAAGAATCATTGCAACAATTTCTGCAGCGTACTGCGCAGGGTGTCCGTATGTTCCCTCGCCTGAGTCACTGCATGGAGCAGCCTAATGACGCAGGGTAATGATGCGAGAGATTACGCGCCGCACCGAGGTATTTACCGGAGGCTCCACGAAGGCTTGGAAAAATCCCCTGACGTGCTGGACGAATTGTTGCGGGCGCTTGGTCTGCTAATTAGCGAATACGATACCAGCATCAGAGAAAATCGTTTCATTGCCGGTGGAGCCACCGAGCGGATATTAGCTACTACGATGCGTTGCGTCGGAATTGCCAATGCGCGGGCTAGGGGATTAGATTTGAGCGATGAGGATATTGTGGTGGGCGGTCATCAAATATCGGTCAAGGCATCGTTTACTGGAGGTCGGCAAGCCATTCGCCTTATCAACACGCTGGGTAATTCCAGTGCGACCTGGCAAACTGCGACGATTTTTGTCTTGGCGAACCGGGGAATCGGCTACGCTGACCCTGCCCTGCTGCCTGATGTGGCAAAGGCGAGCAGCGATGCAGTGATTTTGCCGCGCAAACCGCTAGATGATTTACACGATGCCCAGCCACAATGGCTGTTACGATGCGCAGTGCCGGCAAAAGCGCAGGACGTTTCGCAGCGGCGGGCGGCCAGCGAGGCGGTGGCTACGGAGATTTTGCGCCGGACGGCGGCGGGGCAGTCAATGTTCCCAAGGTTGAGTGGGGCGCTCTAGAAGCCGGCGTTTGCTAAAGTCCTGCCCTGTTGCGCCAGCATTACCATCGCGCCGGTATTTGGCCGCGCCGTTGGCTGCTTGTCCTAACGGTATCTTGTCAAAGCGCGCTGTGAGTTGTTTAGCTCGCAGCCGTAGTGGTTCGCCCACCCGTGCTTTAGCGTAATCAATGTATTCCTGCCTCGTGTCATAGCCGACGGGGTCGCGCCCTAACGCGACCGCTACTTTGGTAGTTTGGCCGGAACCTACGAATGGATCGAGTATCAAATCTCCCGGATATGACCACCACTTAATGAGTCGGTAGGGGATTTCCTCAGGAAACGGACAAGGATGATCTATCACTTTGGGTGGTACTGGCGCAATGTGCCAAACATCGTTCGCCTCATCCATTTTGAATAGTTGGTCGATCGGTAACTGCGCTGCCTTTTTTTCGTCGTCTGTTCGATCTTGGTAAATCGGCGGTCCGGGCTTGCGGAAAATTAGGATGTATTCCTTCATTATGTTGGGGTAAAGGTAGCCGGGATACGGCCTTTGAATCGCCACGCCAGCGCGTCTTACCCCGGCGGTGGTCTTGTGCCACGTAATGTCTTGATGGAAATCCCAGCCAATTTCGGTAAGCCTATGAGTCAGGTGGAAGGGCACTGGATAATGTTTACGGTCGTGTAATACTGTGCCAATTACCGCAGCGCAAAAGCCGCCGGGCTTAGTAACTCTGAGAACCTCGGCGAAAATCCGGGTTAGCAGGTCCAGATATTCGCCATAATCGCCGAACCCCTCGCTGTATAGGCGGGTGCGATACCACTCGCTGCCATCCCCGTTCACATGTACATCGTAGTCAATGGCGTTCCAATAGGGCGGCGAAGTCACCGTCAGTGCAACAGTATCGGGCTCTAACTCCAGCATACGTTCGCTGCTGTGGCAATAGAAATGAGGCTCAGTCATCATCAGCCAAGCCCAGGCCGAGAATGTGGGTGATAGTTTGGATTAGCCGAAAAGCGGACGGGCCGATGTCATACGGGTTGGTCTCTGTTTCCAAGTGTTGGGATTCGCTTACCCTGGTCTGGTAGAGCTCGCACTCGGTGACCCAGAATGCAAGGTCGAGCGGGGGAAGTTCACGGTTTGGACAGAACCCTTTAAACTCGTTAAGCCAGCTTCTAGTATCGCCCCGGTCACCGAGGACGTACGCTTCGTCGTTGGTTCGGGTTAGGTACAGGATTATGGGGTCGCCGTATGGGTAAGTGAACGGAGTGATGATGGCGATCAAATTTTCGCCTCGTTCCTCGATTCTGAAGGCGGTTTCCGTGTAGTGGATCAGCTGTCCAAAAATTTGAGAGGTGGGCAAACTCTGGGTTACCATAGCCATAGTTCTCCTTGCCATTACTGATGGTTTGGATCTCAATCTGATAAGCGTAAGCAAAAAATAGCACAAAAGTTCCAAATTGCCAATAGCTTTCACTGCTGTCATATTTACTGTAATTATAAAAAATATCCCAATTTGATAGTGCTTACGCTAATGCGGATTACACCGATTTTTGCCTCAAAGCTCTCTATGCAAGTACAATGACCACTAACTTTTACAACTTGGCAAAGCTATGACCAGGAACAGCGAAAACCCCCACACCCTTTCCGGCTTGCCCATTGGTCCGCTGTACACGCCTGATGGCCTGGCGGCTTCCGGTTTCGACCCGGCGGCCGACTTGGGCGCGCCGGGGGAATTCCCCTTTACCCGCGGCGCCTACCCCGACATGTACCGGGGTCGGCTGTGGACGCGGCGGCAGATTGCCGGCTTCGGAACGGCCAGAGCCACCAACGAACGCTATCGGTTCCTGCTGGATCACGGCCAGACCGGGCTGAGCACCGACTTCGACCACCCGACCCTCACCGGCTACGACTCCGACCATGAGCTGGCCGAGGGCGAGGTCGGCCGCCTGGGCGTCGCCATCGACACCGCCGCCGACATGGGCGAGCTGTTCGACGGTATCCCCCTGGACCAGGCCAGCGTCTCGTTGACCATCAACCACCCCGCTATCGTGCTGCTCGGTATGTTCCTCCATGTTGCCGAAACCCGCGGCACACCCTGGCCCTCCCTGCGCGGCACCGTCCAGAACGATTCTCTCAAAGAGTTTCACGGTCAGAAGACCTTTGCGCTGCCGCCCGGCCCTGCTCTCAAGCTCACCACCGACGTGGTGGAGTTCTGCACCCGGCACGTCCCCAACTGGTACACCATCTCCATCAGCGGCTATCACACCCGCGAGGCCGGCTCCGACGCGGTGCAGGAACTGGCCTTCACCGTCGCCCAGGGCATGGCCTACGTGGAATCCGCCATGCGCCGCGGCCTACCCGTAGATGCCTTCGCTTCCCGCCTGTCCCATTTCTTCGGCGTACACAACGATTTCTTCGAGGAGATTGCCAAGTTCCGCGCCGCACGACGTATGTGGGCACGTATTATGCGCGACCGCTACGGCGCAACGCGCCCGGAGTCGATGCGGATGCGCTTCCACACGCAGACCCTGGGCTCCACGCTGGTGCGCCAAGACCCGCTGAACAACATCCTGCGCGGCGGATTGCAGGCGCTGGCCGCGGTGCTGGGCGGAACCCAATCGCTGCATGTCAGCGGCTACGACGAGGCCTACGACATCCCGTCGGAAGAGGCCATGCGCATCTCCCTGGCTACCCAGATGATTCTGGCCAACGAAAGCGGGGTCGCCGCTACTCCCGACCCCCTGGGCGGCGCTCCGTATCTGGAAACCCTGACCAGCCAGCTGGAAGGAGCGGCCAACGCCTACATCGAGCGCATCGACGAGATGGGCAACGGCAGTATGCTGGATGGAATGCTGGAGGCCGTATCCAACGGCTACATCGAGAGCGAGATTGCCCACGCGTCCTACCGCTACCAACAGCGGGTGGAATCCGGCGACTACACCATCGTCGGCGTCAACGACGAATACCGGGAAGACGCCACCTCTGCCGGCTCTCTGGAACTGTTCGAGTTCGACCAGGGAGAGGAAGACCGCCAGATCGCGCGACTCCACGACGTGCGCCGCTCACGCAGCGAGGCCCATGCTGCCGACACGCTGCGGCAAATCGTCAAGTCCGCCCGGGCTGATGCCAACCTGCTGCCGGCCATCATCCCGGCCGTAGCCGCCGGCGTTACCGAGGGCGAGATTATGGGCACGCTCCGCGACGAGTGGGGCGAGTACATCGACCCGGGTGTGTTTTAGCACTCCTAAAATGAGAAGTTCAGTGCCAAAATTCAAACCGGATGCCATCTTTAACCTACTATGGTATGAAGTAACTGCTCATTTCAAGGATGACAGACTGTTCATTATTGGCAGTCCGCCAAGTCGTTCGCTCATCAATCCGCACGACTTTTGTTATTCTGTTGAAGGGGCCGTTTACCGGAATCAGCACGAAGCCGACGATGCTACGGCAAGATTCGAGCTTAAGTTAGCTAACGAGAACGCCGGACCTTCTAACGTTCGCAACCAGATTGTGGAATGTTTTTCCGAATTAGCTACTAATGCTGTTCAGCACAGCATTGCCCAGCAGCCGGCCTTCGGCACGCTCTGCATCATTCGAGATGAGGATTACATTGCGCTGTCCATTGCGGTGGTAGATACCGGCATTGGCATTCGCACAGCCCTTGAAGCAGACGAAAACAACCGCATTAAGCTCCGCCGCGCCGATGACGCTGTGGTTATTGAATACGCAACGCAATTTGGTGTAACCGGAACCGGGGAGCATCGAGGCATTGGGCTGTTCAGCGTGAAAGAGGCGGTCCTGCAGTTTGGTGGTGCTTTGCAGATTGTCTCCGGTAGTGGTAGCCTGATAGTAAGGGATGGTGAAATTCTGAGATATTCCGGCGGAGGATTCCGCAGACGGTTCCAACTGAACGGAACAATGGTACTTATGGCATTGTACGTACCTGCTATAAATCGTTGAGACGATACTATGACAACCATCGAACTAAAAAAGGAACTTGGTCAATCGGTGCTGTCTACCAGGCCGCTGGCACGCAGTTTGGAACAATCCATGCGGGAGGCGGCCAATACCGGCGAAATCACCCTTGATGCGTCTGGCATATTAAGGGCAAGCATATCTTTCTTCGATGAAGCGTTGCTGATTTTTAAATCCATTGTTGACGAGACGGGTCGTGATGACCTGAAGCTCATCTATCGGGATGTTAACGCCGCTCTCACGCTTAAGGATATGCCAAGGTATCGTGGCCTGACGCTGGCCGAATCTCCGTCCGGGGACTGGATAATCTCGAAATAACCGGCCGTATCGTGACGCCGGAGAACACCCATCCCCCTCGTGTCCTGCTCGCCAAGTTGGGTTTGGATGGCCACGACCGTGGTGTTAAGGTCATCGCCCGTGCCCTGCGCGATGCTGGCATGGAGGTGGTGTACCTGGGGATGCGCGTAACCGTTGACCAGGTAGCCGCCGCCGCCGCCCAGGAAGATGTGGATGTGGTGGGCATCAGCATCCTGTCCGGCGCCCACATGCGTCTGATCCCTCGCCTGGCCGATGCGTTGCAGCGTCACGGTTTGCGTGGAGACGGCATCGGTGGTGACGGCATCGGTGGCGATGGCATGGATGGCGGCGTCATGCTGCTCGTTGGCGGAACCATCCCCGACGGCGATGTTGAACCGTTGCACGCCATGGGTGTCGCCGGCGTCTTCCCCGTGGGCAGTTTTACCAGCGAAATGATCGACTTCATTCACCTACGAATGAGCCAATGAGTAACATGGATACACAGGATGCACAGGATGACGCTGTCTATCCGTAACTATATCCTGTTCATCCTGTATATCCATGTTGATTGCAACCTGACAATATGATGCCCTGGCCATCCCAATACGACCCCGCCTACGTCCCCGGCTCCGACGCCGAGCACTGGGATACCCGGCTGGAAACCATGCCGCCGGCTGATCGTGATGCCATCATCCTGGAGCGGCTTCGTGGCCAGGTTGCCTACGCCTGGCGGCACAGCGGTTTCTACCGGGAGTTCTGGCAGGGTTCCCCAGTAGATCCGTGCAGCATTCGGAATTTGGAAGAATTCGCCCAGCTCCCCATCCTGACCAAAGACCACGTGCGGCAGGAGCAGGAAAGCTACCCGCCCTTCGGCCGCTTCCTCTGCGTACCCCCGGAGCAGGTCTACCGACTGCACGGAACCTCCGGCACCACCGGACGGCCCACGGTCTTTGGCATCAGCCGAGGCGACTGGGACCGCATCGGAGAAGCCCATGCGCGCATCCTTTGGGCTGCCGGTGTTCGCCCCACCGACACCGTAATGGTTGCCGCCGTGTTCAGCCTGTACGTCGGCAGCTGGGGCGCTCTCGTGGGCGCCGAACGACTGGGCGCGGCCTGCTTTCCCTTCGGCGCCGGCGCTCCGGGCCAGACCGAACGCGCCGTGGAATGGGCCCAGATGGTACGGCCCACCGCGCTGTACGCCACGCCGTCCTATGCCCTCTACCTGGCCGAAACCGCCCGCGAGATGGGCGTGAACCCCCGCACCGACTTCGCCTTTCGGCTGATGTTCTTCAGCGGTGAGCCCGGCGCCAGCGTGCCGGCCACACGCCAGGCCATCGAAGATGCCTTCGGATGCTACGTGGTGGATCAGGGCAGCATGGCCGAGATGACGCCCTGGATGACCAACGGCGGTTGCCGCCACCTCTCCCGCGGTATGCACCTCTGGCAGGACATCGTTTACACCCAATTGGTTGACCCGGACACCCACGACCTGGTGCCCCTGGGCGGCGAAGGCGTGCCTGTCTACTCGCATCTGGAGCGTGAATCCCAGCCGATGATTCGTTATTGGTCGGGGGATATTGCCCGCTGGGAGATGGTCGATTGCCCGTGTGGTCGCACCTATCCGACGTTGACGTCCGGAATTTATGGGCGCGCCGACGATATGCTGATAATACGGGGCCAGAACGTGTTTCCATCCCGCATCGAAGACGTGCTGCGTTCGATAGATGCTTTTGGCGGCGAGTTCCGCCTGGTGGTGGAACGCGAACGGGGTTATCTCGACCGTCTCACCGTGCAGACCGAAGTGGCGGCGCCCGTGTGGGCATCGGCCGGCGAAACCGACCCGACGGGACTGGACGGTTTGCGGGATGCAATAGCAGCCGACCTGCGCCGCGCTCTCGGCGTCGGCGTGTCTGTCGAGCTGAAACCCGAGGGCGAGTTCGAGCGCACCCAGTTCAAGGCCCGCCGCGTCATCGACCTGCGGTAACGCCGCCGGTCTGGCTTTGCCATGGTGCTGCGATACCCGCGCATCCCTGGCCCCCGGGTGGACGTGGGTGAGATTATCCCCGGACTGTATCAGCGTTCCCTCCGCTCCACCAGTGCGTTTGTCGTGGTTACGCCGCCGCGAATGGCGGGCCAGTCGGCCGGCGTGCCGGGCGACCCTGGGCCGTCAGCGCTTGGGCCGTCCGTAGCGCGTGGGCCGTCCATAGCAATAGTAGACGCCGGTTGGCGCATCCACGCCCGTCGCGTCCTCAATTACCTGGGTGAACTGGGCTACGCGCCGGACCGTGTGCAGCGGTTGATTTCCACCCACTACCACCTTGACCACATTGGCGGCATGGCCGGGTTGCAGCGGGCCACCGGCGTGCGGGTTGACGCCCACCACATTGAGGTTCCCAACCTGCGCCGGGTTCCGGGCCACCATATCCCCAATCCGGTACAGCAGTGGTGGCTGAAACCGCTGTTGTGGCCGGCGGTCGCCGCGTTGCATCCTCCCATCATCCCGAACGTTGACCCGCTGCACGACGGCGACTTGCTGCCCCTGTTGGGCGGTGCGTATGTCGTTCACACGCCCGGACACACACCCGGCAGCATCAGCCTGCACTTCCCCAACGAGGGCGTGCTCATCGTGGCCGACGCGTTGCAACGACGCGGCAACCGGCTGTATCTGCCGTCCCGCTTCTTTTCCAGCGATATGGATGCAGCGCGGGAATCGGTGCGCAAGCTGGCCGGGCTCGATTTTGACACCATCTGTTTCAGCCATTTCCTGCCGATGCGTCAGGGTGCGCGGGCCGCCTTGCGCTCGCTGGCCGAGTACGTGTCATAATCGGGAACAAATCTGGCTGGCCTCTTGGCACGCTGTTCGACCATTTGAGCATGGAGTTCCCGACGGCTGCGACGCGAGAGTTGCCACGTTCACGCGGAAATGCGATACGATAGGGACGATGCAACTTCGTCAGGAGATAACAAAATGACTGAGCTGGTATTGCGCACCGCCGTAGGCAACTACGGCCACACAACCCCTTTGAAGGACGGGACCGTCACCTCGCAGATGTTCGACATGGAACATATCGAGGTGTCGCCGGTGACGAGTATTTTTCGTCGTATGGTGCGCGGTCTGGAATTCGATGTTGCCGAGATGGCGCTCTCCACGTACATGTGTGCCCGCGCCCACGGCAAGGGTTTCACCGGCATCCCGATTTTCCTGACCCGGGCGTTCTATCATGGCGGGCTGGTGTACAACACGCGCAGCGGCATCAAGTCGCCCAAAGACCTGGAAGGACGCAAGGTCGGGCTGCGCAGCTACACCCTGACTCCAGGTGTCTGGACTCGCGGCATTTTGCAGACTGAGTACGATGTGGACCTGGACGCCGTTACCTGGGTATTGTCCGGCGATGAGCACGTGGCCGAGTTTGTCGCGCCGTCGAACGTGGTGTCGTCGCCGAACAGCAATCTGGGCGAAATGCTGCTGTCGGGAGAGATTGACGCCGCCATCGGCGCGGGGCCAGTTGACTCCCCAGACATCCTGCCCCTGTTCAACGAACCGGGCGAGGCGGATGCCGCCTGGCACCGGAAGACCGGCGTCTATCCCATCAGCCACATGCTGGTCGTGAAGGATGCGGCGCTGGAGTCAAATCCGGAACTGGCGCGCGAGCTGTTTGAAGTGTTCACGACGGCCAAAACCCCCTACCTAGAGCGCCTCCGCTCCGGCAATGCTGCTGGCCCGGCCGACCAGGCGTTGCTCAAAATGGCCGCGGTGGTGGGCGATGATCCCATCCCTTACGGCTTTGAGAGCTCTCGCAAAACGCTGGAAACTTTCATCGGGTTCAATGTTGAACAGAGGGTGATTCCCAGCAAGGTTGAACCTGAAGAGCTGTTTCCATCCGCTACGCTGGCGTTGGCCTGACGCTTGAAACTACCGCAGCATTCGTTTTTGGACTACTGCCCGGAGGCGGCATGGCGCAATACTCGTTCCGACTTCCCAACGCTGACTACCTGGGGTTCCCGGCTACGCCGCAAGCGATTATCGAAACGGCGCGCAAAGCCGAGGAACTCGGTTTCGATGCGCTGTTCGTCAACGACCACGTGATTGTCGACGATGCTCCGCGCAGCGCACTTTGGCGCAATGTGTACGATCCCTTGATGGTACTGTCCCACGTAGCGGCGCGAACATCCAGGGTGCTGCTGGGCACGTCGGTGCTCATCATGCCGTACCGCAATCCCATAGTAACCGCCAAGATGGTTGCCACGCTCGACCAGTTGTCCGGCGGGCGAGCTATCGCCGGTGTTGGCGCGGGCTGGAATGAAGCCGAATATGACGCTTTGGGCGTGCCCTACCACGAACGCGGGGCGCGCACCACCGAATACCTGCGGTTGTGGCAAGCGTGCTGGGAACCGGGCCCAACCACATTCCACGGCCGGTTTTTCTCTTTTGACGAGATGCACGTCAGCCCCAAGCCGCTCCAGCGACCCCATCCGCCCATCTGGATTGGCGGGTCAAGTCACGCCTCGTTGCGCCGGGCGGCACGGTTTGCCCAGGTGTGGCAACCCACCCCCACGCCGTTGCCGGAATTGATCAGCAACCGGGCCTACCTGCGCGATGTCTGCGCCGAGATCGGGAGGAATGATGTGCCACGCACCCGGATGAGTTTCCGGGTGAACTTCAGCCATATTACCGGCAGCACCGGCTCCGGGAGCGAAAGACCCACCGGCCAGGGCACCCCTGAGCAGGTCGCATCAGACCTGAAACGCTACCGACAGGAAGCTGGCCTGGAGGAGTTCCAGATGAATTTCAACGGCTGCGGCAGCCTGCAACAGCTATTGGATTCAATGGACGTGTTGGTTCAGGACGTGTTCCCAAAGGTTGATGTTTAGGCCCTCGCCGGATGCTGCCGGATAACTATAGGGTAGGCATATACTTGCGGGCACAGACTGGCGATGGAAGCGCCCAACGGGTGAAAGATTATTGGGATATTCTGAACAGCGCAGGCGGTGAAGACTGTCTATATGTGAATACCCGGGAGCGGGAGCACTGGCCGCGGATGGCGGATTGGCTGCATGAGAGGTTAGCAGAATATAGTCGCGTCCTCACGCAGGAAGGGGTGGCGGATAACTGAATTTCCGGCAGGCGCGGCGAGGCTCGGGATGGGGATATTTTACGAAACAATCGGCGTGAGCAACCCGTTTGGCGGGGGCGCCGCAACTGCGTCGGCATTGGTTGACACCGGGGCCACATATACGATTCTGCCGGCAACGTTGCTGATAGGGTTAGGCATCGCGGCGATGGACCGGACTATCCTGGTATTTGCCGATGGCAGACGGGAGGAATATGATATTGGCGAGGCGCTCATAATTATTGGCCGAAACGAAGCGCTCTGTCCGGCAATTTTTGGCTCGGAAGGACGTTACCTGCTGGGAGCGTCTGCATTGGAAATCTTTGGCATGTTGGTCAATCCGGTTAGTGAACGGCTGTAGCCGATAGCGGATTCAGGGGTTTGATGGATGACATCGGGAAAGCCCGTGGCAGAAAAGCCGTGAATCCGGACGGATTGGAGGTGCGTCATAGGAATGTTTTACGTGGAAATAGGCGTTGGCAAGACGAACGGCGTCGAGTTCACGCCAGTGTCGGCACTGGTGGGGAGCGGAGCGGTTTATGCAATGCTGCCGGCGTCCTTGCTGACTTCGCTGGGCGTTGAACTCCAACGAAAGCAAAGGTTTGACGATGGAGTGGAATACGACGTGGGTACGGCGCATTTTGCCATTGACGGCCGGAAATGGCATTGTCCGGTCGTATTTGGGCCGGAAGACCATTACATCCTGGGGAAACTGGCTCTGGAGATTTTCAGGCTGCGAATTGATCCCACCGGGGAAACGCTGGAGCCAGTGGAAGAAATACTAATGGTGGGAGCCGTTGCCGTCGAATGACCGCGGAGTGGGTGGTAGACAATGACAGTTGACGCCAACATCACATCCGAACACGCCGCCGCCCTGCCGCTGCCGCTGGAGGGCATCCGGGTCCTTGATGCCACCCACATCGTCGCCGGCCCGTTCTGCTCGTTGATTCTGGCCGACATGGGGGCAGAGGTCATCAAGATTGAACGTCCCCGCACCGGCGACCTTGCCCGAGGGCGCGGGCCCTTCATCGGCGACGCTGATAGTGGTCAGGTCAGCAGCCGGTTTCTGGGCGTCAATCGCAACAAGAAGAGTGTAACGCTGGACTTGCGAAATCAGACTTGTCAGGGCGCTTTTGCGAACCTCGTCGCCAGCGCCGACGTGCTGCTGGACAACTGGGGGCCGGGGGCTTTCCGCCGTTTGGGGTTCGGGTACGACCGCCTGAGGGAGATTAACCCGCGGCTCATTTACGCCGAGATTACCGGATACGGCGATGGCGACGGCGACAATGGCCGGGGCCCCTACTCCGACTGGCCGGCCAACAACCTCGCCATCCAGGCGATGTCGGGCTGGATGGACATTACCGGCGCACCCGGCGGAGCTCCGCAAGCGGTGGGGGACAACATGGGCGACTCAGTGCCGGGGGTTTGGGCCGCGCTGGGCATCGTCCTGGCTCTGGAAACCCGGCGCCAGACCGGTCAAGGTCAACATGTTGACGTCGCAATGTACGAGTGCATGGCCTCCCACGTCATCAGCAACATGAACGCGTACCAGGCCACCGGCCAGACGCCCGGCCGCACCCGCCAGGCATCGCTGGGCCCGGGACTCGTGCTGCGCGCCGCCGACGGTTATGTTGTGATGGCGGGTGTCCGCAGCCCGCAGCGTCTGGCCGCCCTGTGGGAATTGGTGGAACTTGCCGACTTGCCGGCGCAGGACGAGCGTTACCTGCAACAGTTTCCCGATGCCGATTTCGTTTTCGATGAAGTCATTCCCGCCATCGAAAGTTGGTCATCGTCACGACCCAAGTGGGAAGTGGCCGGCAAGCTGACCGAAATCGGTTTTTCAATGGGCGTGGCCCAGAGCATCGCCGACCTCGCTGACTGCCCGCAACTGGATGCTCGCGGTATGTACGTCGAAACGGCGGACACCCTGGGCGGAACCTTCCGTTCGCTGGCGACACCCATCCAGCTCACCGCCTGCCGAATCCCCGCTACCGGCGCCCCGCCGAAGCTGGGCCAGCACAACGCCGAAATCCTCTGCACCCTCGGCGGCCTGACGCCCCAGCAACTGGCTGAATTGGAGGCGGAAGGGGCGGTTTAGGCCCCTGGCGGCGAATATTAGGGGCGAAAGACTGCGCCGTTGCACGGAAGCTCCGCGAACGCCACCCGGATGCGATTATCCACACCATGCGGTACCGCCAAAGCGATGATAACGGCGACTGGTCCTGATTGGGTTCTATTTGTCCACCCGACTCGCTCATTCCGACCGGCCCAGAGGCGGCGGTTTGCCATGCTCTGGCACCTCAAAATGGCCGATGGCGTCGTAAATGCACTGTCCAACAGCAATCCACGCCTCCTTCATGGCATCGGCTTCCGCCTTCGGGCCAGATGATGCAGCCAGCCGACGGGCACGCAATTCATCAAGAATTCCCAGCAAGTCGTCTGTATCGTATTGGTTCAATGTGCCGCCAATATCCATCACCCGCGCCATGCCTTCCAGAAAAGTGGGGCGGGTATGAGGGATGCGGATAACACCTTTCTTTATGGTCATTGTGGCTCGCCTCCTCTTGGGATGAACGCACTCCGAGCACAATCGCCACTTTAAAATGCCACGTTCATCCGTAGACACAGATTACCATTGCGCTGGGAATCTGTCGACATCCGGGATGGGCCGATGGATCCCGGCGTCCGCTGGAAAGGTGAAGGACTTTGCAAGGAGAACAGTGACCGGGTGGCCCCGTGTCGGGATGAGGCCGGCGATATAATGGCTTCCAGCAATTGATAACCTGCATAGGGACAAAGGATGCCTCCCGATGACGGAATTGAATGTTAAGAACCGCACGCTGGCGATTATGGACAACCTGCCGTTCCTGCGCAGCCTGAACAATGAGTGCATTGACCTGATTGCCATTGACCCGCCCTTTGCCGCCAACGAGACCTTTACCGGCAACCCGCGGCCGCCCATCAGCGACGCCGAATACGCTGAGGAAATTGCCCTGGCCCAGGTGCATGGCGCTCAACACAACGAAGGCCAGGCGAAACCCGCGTCCATGACATCTGGAGCTGGGACGAGGACATTCATCCCGCCTGGAAGATGATGATCGAGGACGACTACCCGTCCGTTCATGCGGTAATCCAGGCGGTGGAGGCTTGCGCTACCGAGAACGAAGCGGCCTACATCGCTTTTATGGCGGTAAGGCTGATTGAATGTCGCCGGGCGCTGAAACCGACGGGCAGCATCTACCTGCACTGCGACAGCCACGCCAACAGCTACTTGCGGATGCTGATGGATGGAGTCTTTGGAGCGACAAACTTCAAATCCGAAATCATGTGGCGCAGAACTACAAGCCATAGCGACGCGAAAGGGCTGGGCAGCGTCCATGATTGCATCCTGTTCTATCGCAAAAGTTCCCAATCAATTTGGAATCCCATTTTTCAACCATTAGATCCGACTTACGTTGAAAATTACTATCGCTACAAAGACTCTGACGGGCGCAGGTTTATGTCGGCAGACCTATCCGGTGCCGGTACGGGGCCAGTCCGAAACTTCGGTGAACGTGGTTCAATTGCACCGCCCGAAGGAAGACATTGGATGTATGACGATGCTGGCATCGCAAGACTATTGGTAGACGATAAGATATTTTGGACTAGGAATGGGGTCCCCAGGTTGAAAGTGTATCTGGACGAACACCGGGGCGCTCCCGCTAACGACGTTTGGACTGACATTCAACCGTTGAGGTCGTGGCATAACGAGCGCACCGGCTACGCCACGCAAAAGCCGCTGGCCCTCTACGAGCGCATCATAGAGGCCAGCAGCAACCCCGGCGATATGGTGCTCGATATATTTGCCGGCTGCGCCACCACCGCCATCGCCGCCGAGACGTTGGGCCGGCAGTGGGTGGCCTGCGATATGGCGTATCGGGCCTGGACGATGCTGAAACGCCGTTTCTATCTGAACGGCATTGCGCTGGAGGGGATGACCGACGCGACCAGGGATGCGCTGGCGTCGGTCAGAAAAGACAAGGGATTTCAGGAACCGCAGCAGTGGACGACCAGCCACACCATCGGCCCCAATGAGTTGCCCAGGCGCGACGACGTTGACCCGGCACCGCACCACGGCTTGCAACAGGCGCGGCGAGGCGCCAGACCGAGCACACAGTCATCGGGCTGGTCGGGACGCATTTCCAAAGAGGAAGCCAAGCAGCTGCTCATCGACAAGTTTGGGCCGGTGTGCTGGGGCTGCGGCTACGAACCGCGCCGGCCCAACGGCAGCCTGGACGAAACTTTGCTGGAAGTGGACCACATCCGGGCCCGCCGGGCGGCGCAGGGAACGCAGGGCAACGATGAACTCTACAACCTGGCCCTGCTGCATCGCACGTGCAACGGTATCAAACGCAACCGGATGACGCTGGAGGAGCTGCGGTATCACAACGGAATGAACGGCCTGCTGTACGTGGAGAAGGATAGCGACCTGGTTGACCTGTACGAAGCCACGCAGTTCGCGGCGGAACAGATTGCGATGCACACGGCGCAACACGGGTTGCAAACCGGGTTGACAATCCAAACGTGAACGCACCCCGAAAGAATAGGAGGCGAAGGCTATGGAAGTAAATAAAGAGAATGCGCACATCGTGGGGCGCGCCATCTACAACGAGAAGATACGGGACCTGCTGGGCCCTGAGTACAAGGGCAAGATAGTAGTCATCGACATTTATAGCGGTGACTATGAGATTGGCAACAATCATTCCACGGCTCAACTGCGCCTGCGGGAGCGACGGCCCGACGCGTTCACGTGGGCAGAACGGGTTGGCTACCCGGCGGTGTACAGCAAGTTGCCGCACCCCAGCATAATTTCCAAGATCATCAAGTTTGATTAGAGGCAGAGTAGCGCAAACCGCGGACGATGAACTGGAGCCATGGCTGGCCGTATCCGTTGAGGACTCTAACGGGGAGTTTCAGCAGTATGCGGTTATTGTGGACACCGGACTTACCGGGGCTCTGGTTCTGCCGGAGCGGTCATCAAAGAATTGGGACTGGTTAGCGAAGGGTATATGGAGGTGATTTTGGCTAGCGGCGAAGCGAGGGAGTTTGAGTCCTACGCCGCGCGTGTCCGGTGGCACGAGGAAGTTCGCCGGGTTGACGTTTTCCAGTCAATAGACCAGTTCCTGCTGGGTATGCAATTGCTCCAGGGCAGCCGGGTTACGGTGGATGCCTGGGATGGCGGCAACGTAACCGTTGAGGAAGTTCCGCTGTGATGACGCTCCACTCCCGCTGTGGTAATCTGCAACTATCTACGCTTTGCATTACGGAGGCCGTCCCCGATGTGCGCTATGGTAAAAAATCGTAATGGACTGACCATCACCACCGCTTCACCCGCCGCCGCCGAGCTGTACCAGGAAGGACTTGACCTGGTTCTGTCGCAGAACTATGGAGCGGAGCCCAGAGTACGGTCCGCTATCGAAGCCGACGAAGGTTTCGCCATGGCGCACGCTGTGCTGGCCTACGTCCTGCATCTGCAAATGGACGTGCCGTCCGCGCGCGCCGCCGCCGCCAAGGCCGTTGAGCTGTCGGCCGGCATCTCCCAGGAAGAGCGGCAGGCCACGCAAATCATGCACTCCTTCACCCACGGCAAGGGCACCGAGGCCATCAGCCTGGTCAACGAACACCTGGTTGACTTCCCCACTGACACCCTGGCCATGCGCGTCGCCCAGCGCCTCTATATGCTGGGTTGCTTTGGGGCCGCCGTGCCCGATTTCCCCAATCACCTGATGGCGATGATGAGCAAGGTTGCCCACGCCAACGGCAATGACTGGGCATTCCTGGGACAGTATGCTTTCGCCCATCACGAAACGAACCAGCCGGTCAAGGCCATGGAGCTTGCCACGCGCTCACTGGAGGGCAACCCCCAGAATGCCGTCGCGTGCCATTCCGTTACCCACTCCTACTTTGAGCAGGGCGATGCGACCAACGGTGGGCGCTGGCTGGCCGACTGGCTGGACGGTTTCGACCGGCGGGCGGCCTACAACGTGCATCTGTCCTGGCACCTGGCGCTGTTTGAACTGGCCCAGGGTCGATACGGAGCGGCATTGGACATCTACGAGGCGCAAATCAGGCCCAGCGTGCAGGCGCGCAACTTGGCCAACCTGGCTGATGCCGCCTCGCTGATGTGGCGCATCCAGATTTACTCCGGGGAACAACCGGCCAAGCCCTGGGACGAAGTGCGGGTCCAGGCAGCGCCGGCTGCCGACAGCCCCGGCGCTGCGTTCCGGGATTGCCACGCCGCCCTGGCGTTCGCCGGCTCCGGTGACACCGACGCCACGCAGCGCCTCGTCGACCGTCTCAGCGCCCAGGGAGAAAAGGGCGACGATCTGGCTCGCGAGATGACGCTCCCCATCGCCCGTGGCGCCGCCGCTTTCGCCGCCGGCGACTATGCCGAAGCCGCCAAACTCATGGGCCCCACCTACCCCATGCTGGCTCGCATCGGTGGCAGCCACGCCCAGCGCGAGGTGTTCGAGGACACGCTGTTGGAAACTTACATCCGCGCCGGTATGTACGACGAAGCCAAGTCCATGCTGGACGAGCGCCTGAGCCGCCGCTCATCGGTGCGCGACACCTACTGGTTTGGCAGACTGGAGGCCGAGGCGGTGCAAGGCAACGTGCAAGCCTCCCGCCAACTGCTGGCCGAAGCGAAGGCGGCCTGGGCTCCCACCGCCGAAGCCGGCGCCGCCGAACTGCAACGCCTGGCTGCCGCCGCTCAGTCGTAGGGAGAGGGAACAACACTCGCACCGCTGCCCTCTCCCATACCGTCGCCCGTCCAGGGATAGGGGAGCACAACCGTCGTTCCGGCGCCGGCCGGAACCCGGAATACCGGAACTTGGAATCTTGGTTAATCTGCTGGTGTGGGCAGCCGGTTCAGCAACGATTCCATTCCCAGCGACTGGCACAGCTCGGCGAACTCGGGCTGGCGCGCGCCCGTCCAACGCAGCTGGCCGGGGGTCGTTTCCGGCAACGCAACATCCAGACGCAAAGTGGCGAGCCGACGATACAGCATTGCAGCATCCTGTTGGCTGGCCAGGGACTCTGCCAGGCCCGCGGCGCCCCGTACCTTCACGTCCCACTGCGTGGCGTCAGCCGGAATATCGGCGATGCTGCCGTACCTGGTTAACACCGCGCCGGCCGACCGTGCTCCCCAGCGCGCTATGCCCGGGATGCCATCCGCCGCATCGCCCACCAACGCCAGGTAGTCGGGGATAGCTGCCGGAGCCACCCCGAACTTTGCCGCAACACCGTCGGCGTCTATCATTTCGCCCTTGCGCCGGTCCAGCATCACGATGCGTCGGCCAGACACCACCTGCGCCAGATCCTTGTCCGGCGAGCACATTAGAACCTGGTCAACCTCGGGAAAGTCGGCGAACCGCACCGCCGCCGCAGCGATGGCGTCGTCGGCCTCAAACTCGACCATGGGCCACACCGTGAGCCCCAACGCCGCCGTCATTGTCTCGGCCAGTGTGAATTGATCCAGCAGCGCCGGGTCAACTCCGTCGCCCGTCTTGTAGCCGTCGAACAGGTTGTTGCGGAAGGAACGGATGACGGTATCGAAGGCCACCGCCACGTGCGTAACGCCATCCTGACCCAGCAACGCAATCAGTGATTGCGTCAGCCCGTGCGTCGCCTTAACATCCCTGCCGTCCGGCGCGATACGACCCGGCCGGGGCGAGTAATGGGCGCGAAACAGCTCGTAGGTGCCGTCAACCAGATGAATGTTCATGGATTTCCAGCGAGTAGGTATTTTAAGGGCTCATCGCGCAATAGAATGTCAGGAAACGCCACTTGGGGATTAATCTAGGGTCCAGGTAACGGAATCCGGGCAAAGTCACGAATTCACGGTCCACCGGCGGGGGTGTCGTGCAGTGCGAATATCTGCCGCCGCACATCAAAGACAAAGCCGGGCAGCACCGGGTCTCCGCTGACCGTTTCCGGGTCGTCCAGTATCTCCGCATCCACTCCGGGGCAGTAGATGTGGACGCGCCGGCGGTGCGGGTCAATCAGCCAGCCGAGTTGTGCCCCGTTGGCGATGTAGCGTTCCATCTTGCGCTGCAAAGGCGGGAGCGTGTCGGTGTCGGACATTATTTCGGCTACGAATGTGGGGCAAACGGTAATCGCCTTATCGACGGCAATGGGTGGCAGCGCGGCTACTTGTTCCGGCGACAGCCACAAGGCATCAGGCCGTATCCGCGAGCCGTCGGGCAGGCGCATATTGGCATTGGGGCCGTGGGCCTCGCCTCCGTACTGCCTGTTCCAAATGTGGAGGTCAGTGCCTAGTTCAAGCTCCGCGTATGAGCCCTTTCGATTCACCATAGGATTGATTACCAATTCCCCCTCGGCGGTCAGTTCCAAGTAGAAGCCACGCCCTTCGTTGGTCTGGTGGAGGCCGACAAACCACTGGTCTATTTCATCATCGGTAAGCTTTCCAGCCACCGATTCCAGGATGGGGCGGATGTTGACGGACAAGGGATGCGGCAGGTCGAACTCGTCCGTGTTCGCGAGGGCGGTGAGTTTGGCAGTGTCAGCGGTTGTCATGGCCGTTGTCCTCGCTTAGTCCAGGTAGCGGTAGCCGGGCAGTGTCAGGAACTCGACAAAATCGTCGGACAGGACAATCTCGTCCAGCAATTCCACCGCCTTGTCCAGTGCGCCTGGGTTCTCGGAACCGCGTTGCTGGATTAGCGCTGCAACTTCCTCGGCGCGCACCTGACGGTACAACGCGGCGGTGATGGGACGCCCGTCGTCCAGGCTGCAACCGTGGTGGATCCACTGCCAGAGCTGAGAGCGGGAAATCTCGGCGGTGGCCACATCTTCCATCAGCCCATAAATGGCGACCGCCCCGTTGCCACGCGTCCAAGCATCCACATATTGCAGCGCGACGCTGACGTTGTTCCTCAGGCCGGCTTCGGTAATCTGACCCTCCGGCACCGTCAGCAGGTCGTCGGGAGCGATTCGTACCTCGGGTATCACGCCGAGCTGGTTGTCACCCGAAAACGCCGCCTGGAAAACATCCAGCACCGGGGCTACCAGTCCCGGATGCGCAATCCACGCCCCGTCAAATCCCTGGTCGGCCTCCCGTTGCTTGTCGGACTGTACCTGCGCGAAAGCGGCGGCGTTGGCGGCCTCGTCGTCCCGTCGCGGGATGAACGCAGACATCCCGCCCAGGGCGTGGGCGCCCCGACGGTGGCACGTGTTCACCAGCAATTGGGCTGCCGAGGTCAGGAAGTGCGTCGCCATCGTAACCTGCGACCGGTCGGGGAACACCATGTCGGGCCGCTTGTTGAACACCTTGATGACGCTGAAAATGTAGTCCCAGCGCCCCAGGTTGAGGCCGGACGGTCGTTCTCGCAGCTCGTACAGGATTTCTTCCATCTCGAAAGCGGCCAGGATGTGCTCAATCAGCACCGTCGGGCTGATGGCGCCGCGCGGCATATCGAGACGGTCCTCAGCATAGTTGAAAACGTCGTTCCAGAGGCGCGCTTCCAGGTAGGATTGCAGCTTCGGCAGATAGTAATAGGGACCAGTGCCGTGACTCCGCTGGGCTAGATGGTTATGGTATACGCTGAGACCAAAATCGAAGAAGCTGCCGGCAACCGGCTCGCCATCCACCAGCATATGGCGCTCCATCAGGTGCAAACCGCGCGGGCGCACGCACAGGGTCGCGGTCTGTTCGTTCAGCTGATACTGCCGCCCGTCGGGAGCTTCGTCGCGGATGGTGCGGCGGTAGGCGTCTCGCACGTTGAGCTGACCATCGAGGGTGGGCACCCAGGCCGGCGAGTGGGCGTCCTCAAAATCGGTCATGTAAACCTGCGCCCCGCAGTTCAGGGCGTTGATGACCATGCGCCGGTTTGACGATGGCCCGGTAATTTCAACGCGGCGGTTAGACAGGTCGGCGGGTGCGGGGGGAACACGCCAGTCGCCCTCGCGAACGCTGCGGGTTTCGACCAGGAAATCAGGCGTAGCGCCGGCGTCAATCTCGGCCTGACGCCGGGCTCTGGCCTGCATCAGCCGCCGGCGCATGGTCTCAAAGTTGCGGTGCAACTCGGCAACGAACCCAATGGCATCATCGGTGACTACCTCTCCGTACCGTGCAGGAACGGGGCCGATGATTTGGATGCTGCTGTCTGGCATATTTGGATTTCCTTACGAGAGAGTTCTAAGGGCTGCAATGCGCCGATGCAACAAGGATTCTGTGGTATTGATGCTTTGGCGTAGATTGCTTTCAACCATCCCAATCTGTCGGTACAGCAACTTGTGATCAACGCCAACGAATTCGACCTGTGCCCTCAAGCTTTCCATAAGCGAATCAACCCGAATTGTGAGGGCGTCAATGCGTTGGTCCACATTGGCCTGGAGAGTATCCAAGCGCGTTTCTTTCGCCGCAGAGTTCGGGGGTATTTGTTTCGATAGCAAGTCGATGCGGCTACTCATCTGATTGGACACAGTGGTAACGCGTGGGCCGAGCCGGTCTAGCGCGCCGACTATGCGGCTGCTCAACCGTATTGATTCAGCAGTAGTAAGCCTGTTCTCTTCGGCGGGGGCCACCCCGACTCGGCTACCGACCATAACCTGACCTACCTGCTTCACCCGGTACCGATATGGTATGTATAAGGTTGCCTACCCCGCTCGCAGGCCCAGCGTGGCGAGGCGCTGCCCGGCGTCGGCGCTGAGCGACAAACCCATTCCGACCCCGTCCCGATACTTGCGCTGCAGCTCCCGCAACTGGTACTCCACCGGGCGCATGCCCTGGTTGCGGTGGCGCGAAACTTCAGCCAGCATAGGGTAAGCCTGGTCCAGCGACCAGTAGAAGGACAAAATCCAGGACAATTCGCGCTCGTCGGTTGGGGCCGGGATGTCGGTGATGTCCAGGATGGTATTCACCACCTTGGTGTAGCGCAGGATGCCCGCCTTGTCCTGCTGGTCGCGGCCGTAGTAGCGGCGGCGCATCAGTTCCACCATGCGCTCGGTGTAGTTGGCCTCGCCGTAAATGTTCACCGGCAGCCATTTCTCGCGCAGGTCAACGACCTCTTTGCCATCGCCATCCACGATGGCAACCGCAACCTCCGACCGCAGCGCGCCGTCGTACTCAAACGTCACCGCGTTACGGAGGAGCGCTTCCTGCAGCATCATCGTCAATTCGCGGGGAATCTTCAGGTAGCGCGAGCCGGCTGCTTCGTCGTTGGTATCGGCGCCCACACCGCCGGTGTTGAAGGCGTAATACTCCTGCGGCATACCGCCCCAGGCCAGTTGCTGGAGCACGTGATACAGCAGGTTGGCGTTCTCGTCCTCCAGCCCGATGATAAACGGGTCAGCGAAATACTCCACGTAGGGCCGGCCAATGGCGCCGATGGCCGCGCCCATTTGCACGGCCTCACCGTACATCAACACCCGAATATACTGCTCCAGACTGAGCCGGCGCAGCGGGGGAATCACGGTGTTCTGCCGCATTACCTCCTGCCAGAATACCCGGTCGGTGTTCTCCATGGGAACGTGAACCGAGTCGGTCAGCTTTCCGCCGGTGATGGTGCTGATCAGATCGCGCGCGCCTTTGCGTGCCAGCAACCCGCGGCGGGAAAGAATCATCCGCATATTGCGAACCGGATTCTCCATGTAGTTGGGTTCCTGGCTGTCAACGTGGACGGGTACGTTTTCCAGCGTTTCATCGGCGGTAGTGATACCGGGAGCGCCCCGCAGGGTATCGAAGGTGATGGGATCGTCTTCCCGGGTCAAACCAAAGGGCACGGCGTAGAAGTTGTTTTCGGTGCCGTCAATGGCGTGCGAGATTTGCGCCCGCCGCCCGCCGCGAGCACTGGTAACCGGAGTGTCCAGCGGTTGCAGCAGCACGATGTCGTCGTTCATGGGATAGACCCCTTCGTCGGGGTCATTAGGCAGATTCAGGATGCCGGCCAGTTCGCTGTTGGCCAATTCCACCATGATGGTCAGTGTGCTCTTGCCGTGCAGCGATGGCCCCACCGTGATGAGGGCGGTATTCGCCGTTTCGCCGTCCAGGTTACGCACGCGCGCCATGCTGAGCGCCGCCTGCACCGCCAGCCCGTTCTTCTCCTTCACCTGGTGCATTGCGATCGACAGCGGCCCCATCTTGTGCTCGCCCACGTAGTCGAAGCCGAAGTGCAGCGACAGCCCACGGGTTGGAGCCTTGAAAACCAGCTGCGTAATGCCCGCGTCGCACAACTGCGTCCTGAGCCCCTCATCCAGATCCAGGTCGTCCATCCAGTGTGGCACTGATACTTCCAGAATGTCCGGCGGCTCCTGCCACTGATCTTGCGGCAGGTCGAACGTCAATCGTCGCCACATATATGGAGCTTGCAGGTATCGGGTGCCAAACAGGAGTTGCCGCGCGTGATACGAACGGCCGGGCGCGTCGCAAATCTGGCGGTCGGTCTGGATGATGCCTTCGCCACTGGCGAATTGCGCCTCCATTTTGGCGATTACCTTTTCGAATACGCTTACGAACAGGCGTTGATTGTCCTCGGAGAATGCCAGAGCGTCGCGGTTGCGGGTGAATCCTTCCACAAAATATTGGGTGAGATCGGGGCGGCGCACGACCCCCAGCTGGCTGAAAAAGGCCAGTCCACCGTTGTCCAGACGAAACACGGTTTCCGGCCAAACCTTCGTGGAGGCACGGCCGGCGGCGTTGGCTACCGCGGCCTCACTTTCCAGCTCCGCAGCCTGGCTCCGCAGCTCCGACTGGCGAGCCTCCGGCAAGTCCTGGAAGATGGGCATATTGCCGACCAGCCATTCTTCCGGCGGGTTGTACAGACGGCTGTCGGTGCGCTGACCCTGACGTGCCACCGCGCAGAGGCGAGTCAGCACGGCTTCAAACTCGGGTACTATCTCCGGGCCGGCCAACGGCGACTTGCCATCAGGCTGGTCGGTAGGGTTGGAGGTGGTCAAGATTGCTCTCCCTGTGCGTAGGCTAGCGAGCGTGGACAGTTCGGCGACGGTAACCGGAATGCCGAACCGGAGACCGTTGCCGATGGAGTCGTCGCCGATAGAGTCGGAATCGGAAAGGGTAGAGTGGCCTTTTCGTTACGCTAACCTTGCGGTAACGGCTCGGGGGCGCCGCAAAACCAGCCTGGTTCAAGTGTACGCGATGCCGAAATATGCAAGCGGAAATACTGCCTGATAATGCTACCCCGAACCGCCCAATGTGTCAAAGCCGCACCGCGAAAATCCACCACATTTGCCCGCCCGACCGCCACTGGCAGAACCGCCGGAGAACTGGGGGAGAACCGCACCGACGCGGCAGATTTTCCGCACCCGCAGTCTCCTCTCCTCCGGCCGGCGCCAGGGGGAGGTTTGGTCCCTGGGTCAGTAAATCACTCCCGCTTCCTCCAGCCGGGTGATTTCGGCGGCCGGCATACCCAGTAGCTCACCGAACACATAGGCGTTGTCCTCTCCGATGTTGCTGTACTTGCCAAAGTCGATGGGCGTGCCCGACATTCGGGCCGGAATCGACCACGACACACTTTCGCCTTCCACCCACTCGGTAGCTTTGACGCCGCGTTCCGCTTCCCAGTACCGCGTGTCCTGGTAAAACCCTCTGGATTGCAGGTGCGCGCTGTCGTGCAGATCCTGCCCCTGGGACACCATGCCCGCTGGGACGCCGGCAGCCTGCAGGGAGTCCATGAGCGCCGCGGCATCCTGTGTATGTGTCCAATCAGAGATGGCGGCGTCCAGGGTGGCCTCATTGCGGCGGCGGCCAATCCGAGTTTCGTATTCCGGAGCCGCCGCCCACGACGGGTCGCCCATGGCGGTGCGCAACCGCATCCACTGTTCATCGTTGGCAGCGGAGATGGCGATGTAGCGGTCACCATTATTGGACTCAGGATTATTGGAATCAGGGACGGGGGCGCAGGGATACACACCGTGCGGTACGGCGTAGGCGTCCCGGTTGCCCCGACGCTGCGGCCCCCGGCCGTTCAGTTGATAGTCCAGCAATGCCGGCCCGCAGGTTGCCACGCCTGACTTGAAGATGGACGATTCCATCGTTGCCGTCTTGCCCGTGAGACGCCGCCGCATCAGCGCGGCAATGATGGCCGCCGGCTGGAACACGCCGGTGTGGTAGTCGGAGTATGACGTGTTAACCACTCCCGGCGGCTCATCGGGTTCGCCGGTCATCAGCGACACGCCGGACAGGTGCTGCACCAGAATCCCGAAGGACTTGTAGGTGTAATACGGCCCGTGCCCGCCCAGCCCGGTCTGCCACATTATGATGGAATCGGGGCGTTGCTGGCGGATGGCCGGAAAGTCGATGCCCCAACGGTCCAGGATGTTGCGTCGGAAGTTGGTCATAAACACATCGCTGATTCCGACCATTTTGAGCATCAGGTCGCGACCCTCCGGGGTGCGGACATCCAGCGTGATGCGTCGTTTGCCGCGCTGATACTCCGGTTGGCCGGCGCCCCGCGACCAGGCCGGGATGAAAGCCATTTCATCCAGCACCTTGTTCGTCTCCACCTTAATTACTTCGGCGCCCAGCGAGCCCAGGATGCGCCCGGTCAGCGGCAGCGCCACGTAGGGGCCAAACTCCACGACACGAATGCCGGTGAGTGCGGAGGGTTTGGCGTTGGGTGTGGCGGTAAGCGAGTCGGTCATGCCGGTTGCTCCTCGGTGTAGCGGTCAAAAATCAGGCGGCGCACCGCAAAGGTGAAGCCGGGCATCACGTCCACGCCGGACAGCGATTCTGGGTCTTCCAGTATCTCCGGAGCATCCTGCCCGGCGCGATAAACGTAGGCGCGGCGGTTGCGGGGGTCGATGCCCCAGCCGAGGCTGGCGCCGCCGTCCATCCATTCCTGCATCTTGGCGAGAAACGCAGGGAGGCAGTCGGTGCGGGAGCGGACTTCCACGACGAAATCGGGCGCACCGTTGATGGTGCCCCGCCGCTCGGACGCAGTCAGGTTATCGTAGCGTTCCTGGGTAATCCAGGCCGCGTCCGGTATCCGTTGCGCCCCGCTGGGCAGGCGAAAGCCGACGGTTGAGCCGTAGCTGCTGCCGCCGTTATCACGACGCCAGACATACAGTTCACCTATTGCTTCCGTTTCGTCCTTGCTGCTTTCGGAGCCAGGGGGCGCCATTATGATTAGTTCTCCTTTGGCAGAGTATTCAAACTGGTAAGGCTCGTTATCGGCGGAGAGTTGGCAGAGCCGTTCGCCGAAATCGGGCGCGCTGCCGTCCACGCCCAGCGCGGCCAGATTCAGCCGCAGCTCACCCACCAACGGGTATCCAGTAGCAGACTCCTCCCCTGGATTAGCGGAGACAATCGGCTCCGGTTTGACTGTAGCCATTAGTGACCTCCCAAATTTGGGATTATCTAGATGATTCCCCTGGCGTGCAGGGCGGTTATATCGTTGTCGGACAGGCCCAGTTCGCCTCGAAACACGGCCAGATTGTCGGCCCCCAGCGACGGAGCCGGACGCTGCCGCGGCGACACCTCGTCGCTGTGAAAGATTCCCAGGGGGTATTTCAATGTACCAATACTGGAGTCGTCGTGCCCGATGTCGGACCAGAACCCAGACTCGGCCAGCTGCGGGTCGGCCAGCAGATCGGCGATGTCGTTGACCGGCAGGAACACCAGATTGCGCCGCTGGCCCTCGTGAAACAGCTCCTGAACGGTAAAGTTTTCGGCGAACTCCAGGAAGAGGGCAGTGATAATGTCGATGTGCTCGGCCCGATCCTGATTGCCACCCCGGTAGGCCTCGTTCAGGACCTCGTCGTTGCCGGTAACCTCGTGAATCCACTCCGCCAGGGCATCCCACTCGCGCGGCGTAATCACGCCGGCGGCAATCCAGCCGTCCTTGCAGGGGTACGCTCCCAGCGGAATCACCAGGGTCGAGTTGGTGCCCACGCGGGTAACGTTCTGCCCCAGCTTGCGCCACAGCAAGGCCGGATGCGCGTCGGTGTAGTAGGTAATCAGCGCCTCTTGCGACGACACGTCAATGTGCTGCCCAATTCCGATTTGACCACTGGCCTCTCCGGACTCGTCGACGCCGAAATCGCGGCTGTACAGCGCGGCCAGGATGCCCACGGCGGCGTACTGAGCGGCCGGGTAGTGGCTGTGTTCGTTGCCCTGGCGCACGGGCGGTTGGTCAGGCTCTCCGGTTATCTGCATATATCCGCTGGCCGCCATCACCACCAGGTCGTCGCCCTGATAGTCGGCCCAATCGCCGGTGCAGCCAAAGGGAGTAACCGAAGCCATGACCAGACCCGGATTGTCAGCCCGCAGGGCGTCGAATCCAATGCCACGGTCGTACAGATAGCGCCGGTCGAAACTCTCGATAACCACGTCGGCGTCTGCTGCCAGCCGTCGGAACAAGGCCCGACCTGACTCGCTCTCCAGGTCCAGCGTGATGGAGCGTTTGTTGGTGTTGTAAAACATGAAGTCGAGACTGCTCTCGGGGCCGGGAACATCGGCAGGATATGGCCCCAGGCTTCGAGACGGATCGCCACCTGGTGGTTCCACCTTCACCACATCCGCGCCGTAATCAGCTAGCAAACGCCCGCAAAAGGCGGCCCGCCGATCTGTTAAGTCCAGGATGCGATACGGCGGAATTAAATCCTCGCCGGTGTAATCATCAAACCGCGGCATAGTCGCCTACTCCATCGTGAGATGCTGCCGGCTCTGGGGCCGGTGGCCGCCAATGTATCGTCGCCGTCCCGCCGTGTCAAAGCCGCGCACTACCCACCGCAATCCGCTCCATGAGGGAGAGAGGCTATAATATCGTCCAGTGTGCCCTCCAAAATCTATCCTGCCGAGAGATGCCCATGTCTACCATGCATCCTACCGACATCAACGCTGCCCTGGTGAACCTGGTTCGCAAACGCAATCCCGCCTGGTGGCAGACTGCCGCCATCGGACTGACTCCGGCGCTGCGGCCCATTCTGGCGTTGCAAGATACCCGCACCTTACCGTCGGCCAACGACATACACCGGCCGGCCATCCTGCTGCTCGCCGGTCTGCGGGGCAATCCTGCCGACACTCCGCGCCTGCTGATGGCGCTGGACCGTTTCGTGCAGTCTGCTGCTGCGAGGGCCAACGGCGTGGGGCTGTCGGCTATTGTTGCCGCCAACCCCGACGCGCTGGCCGGCGGCGACTGGGAACCATCGGCGCCCCAGCGAGTTGATCTCAACGTGGGTTATCCACCGGAAGGCGGATTTTATTTTGACGAAACGGCTCCGGAGCGTCGCTACCTCTGGCGCTGGATAACATACCAGGCTCCCAATCTGATTGTGGAAGTCGTTCTGTCTGATGACCCCAGCCATGCCACTCTCTGGGAGGCCAACGCGGCGGCAATCGGCTCCAGTGTAGCCATCACGCTGGAATCGGCTCCCATGCCTGCTGACGATTCGCTGGCCGCCGCCTTGGGCCATCCTGCCGATAACGCGCCCGGAGTCATGCCGGCCCTGCGCCTCACCACCCATTGGACTGGTCTGACCGACTCACTGGCGGCGTTGTGGAAACTCACCGGCAAAGACGCGGACGTAGCGGCGTCGGGCGCCCGGGTTGCCCTGGATGCCCGCCGCGCTCGTCCACCTCTGGGGCTGGCCCGCATCCTGGCCGACCACTACGGTCATGCCCTCGATCCGGTCAACTACACCCAGGGGGTTGGCATCAGCGGGCGTTTGCGTTTGGCGGCCCTGGACGCCACCTACCTTGACCCCGCCGCCGACATCGCCAATCTGGTAGACGACATCGCTGCTGACCCGGCAACCTACCTCGCGAGCGCCGGCGGCGCGGCGTTGACCGGCGTCGTTTGGGCGGCCCGCCTTGCCGATACCACCGGAGCAACACGGTATCGGGATTTGTTCCTCTACGCTGCCGACCGCTTCTTGCCGCGCGGCCCCAACGAGGCTCCCGCTCCCTGCGACCCGGATTTCCGCGTCGAGGATATGTTCATGTGCGGGGCGATGTTGGGTCGGGCCCATGCAATCACCGGCGATACCAGATACGCCGATATGCTGGCTACCTTCCTGACCGACGGCGGCGGCGTGCAGCAGGACAATGGACTATTCTGGCACGCCCGCTCCGCTCCGTACTACTGGAGCCGGGGCAACGGGTTCGCCGCGCTGGGCTATGCCGAGGCCTTGACCTACCTGCCCCATGACCACCCGTCGCGTGGCGAGCTGGCGCAAAGACACCGCAACCATCTGGCCGCATTGCTGCGTATCCAGCACCCGTGGGGCACATTCGGCGAGCTGGTCGACGTCCCCGGCGCCTGGGGCGAACTGACGTCGACCTGCATGGTGGGCTACGCGCTGGCGCGCGGGTTGCGTCTCGGCTGGCTGTCCGCCGAGGACAACGCTGGATACGCGGCCGGCCTGGCTTCCTGCTGGCGCGCGCTGGGTGAGCGGATCGACGACGCCGGGGGCGTGGTCGACGGCTGCATCAGCACGGGCGTTATGCCGGATGTTCGAGCCTACCTGAATCGCACTGCCGTCAACGGCTACGACGACCGCACCGGCAGCATGGCCCTCTGGTTCGCCTGCGAAATGCACCAGTATATGACCGGCGCGACCAGATAGCCGTTACGTCGGGGCACCGTGCTAAAATCGCGTAATCCCCGGATATGCGTCGCTGCCGGAGGCCATTATGCTCACCAGGCTGGAAGTTAACGGGTTCAAAAACCTGGTCGATTTTGCGCTGGATTTTGGGCCGTACACTTGCATCGCCGGCCCCAATGGCGTCGGCAAGTCCAACATATTCGACGCCATCCGCTTTCTGTCTCTGCTGACGGAATGCACTATCAACCAGGCTGCCCTGCAAATTCGCAATGCCGGCGAGGATACCGGGGATATTGCCGACCTGTTTTTCTCCGGCAGTGGCGAGCGGCACGAGAGGATTGAGTTCGCCGCTGAGATGATTGTGGGCCGGCGTGTGTCGGATGATTTTGGCAGAAAGGTCGAACCGTCTTCATCCTTCTTGCGGTACGAGGTGGCGTTTCGCTATGAGGCTCCCAGCGCCGCTACCGGGCCGCTGGGAGGACTGGTGCTTGAGCGGGAAGAACTGCGGCCCATCACCACGGGACGGGCGGCGCGTCACCTGCGATTTCCTCACAGCAAGGCAAAGTTCCGCGATAGCGTGGTGTACAACAATCGCCACAGCCGCTCGCCGTATATTTCCACCTACGTTGACCAGGACAGCGAGCAAGCGACCATTGTGGTGCATCAGGACGGCGGTTCCCACGGTCGGGGCCGGCCGGCGCCGGCCGAAGGCGCAACCCGCACCATAATCGGCACTGAGAACACCGCCGCCACGCCCACCATCCTGGCCGCGCGCCGCGAGATGCAGAGCTGGCGCATCATGGCGTTGGAACCATCGGCCATGCGGCGGCCGGACCGTTACACGCAAGCACCCGGCATTGCAGCCAACGGGGCGCACATACCGGCAACGCTGCAGCACTTGGCCAACGTTGTTGCCCCGCAGCATGGGGATATTCCTGAGGATGTTTACGCCATGGTGTCGATACGGGTTTCGAGCCTGGCGCCGGTGCAGATGGTTCGGGTGGTGCAGGATGATGTGCGACAGCTGTTGTCGCTGGAAGTGGAAGAAACGTCGGGTTTGAAGTTGCGGGCCAATTCGATCTCCGACGGTACGCTGCGGTTCCTGGCCTTGGCGATACTGACCGAGGTGTCGGAAGAATCCGCGGTTTTTTGCATGGAGGAACCGGAGAACGGCATCCATCCGGCCAATCTGGCCGCGATGAACAAACTCCTGCATAGGATTGCAGTTGATGTAAACGAAGGGGCTGACGTGTACAACCCGCTGCGCCAGGTGATAGTTGCCACGCATTCGCCATACTTTGTGCAGTTGCAGGACAAAAGTGACCTGGTGCTGGCCAGGGACAGGATGATTCTTGCCGATTCGGGCAAAATTGTGGAGCATCTGCTGAAGTGTTATCCCTACCGGGGGACGTGGCGCTGTTCCGACGAACGGGACGGGATTGACTTGATTTCACTGCAATCCTATCTGATGCCGCCGGAACAAGCGCAAATCGCCTTTCCGCGGGAGTTCTGGGATACCGTGTGGTGATGCGCTTCCTATTGGTGTGCGAAGGTTCATCGGACACTGCGTTGCTCCCCCATATTCAGCGGCTACTTACTCGGTACGGGTATCCGGATTCTCCCGGCGAAGCGTGGAGCGATGGGCGGCGATTAGTGGATAAAGTACGTAACGGTTTACAACGGCTGGGGCAGTTCGACTTGCTCTTCGTGCATCGCGATGCCGACAACGCCGGAGCAAATCCAAGATACCATGAAATCGAAAATGCTATACAAGAGGCGGAATATCGCGGGCCTTGGGTAGCCATCGTACCAGTGCGGATGACCGAAGCTTGGATCTTGCTGGACGAAGCGGCCATTCGCAGAGTTGTAAGAAGGCCGGATGGCAGAACGCTTCTAGCTCTACCGACTCCCAGAGAGTCCGAACGAATGGCGGACCCCAAAACGATACTGGAAACGGTTTTGCTTGATGCCAGCGAAACCCGGGGACGCCGCCGGCGCGAGATTCGCGAAGATTTACCCAATCTACGCCGCCAACTTCTGCGCAACCTTCCGGTGGGCGGCCCTTTGGAGCAATTGGCCTCCTGGTCAAGGTTCCGCGACGACGCCGTCGCTGCGCTACAAATCCTTGAGCCTATTCCCTGATATGCACTTCCTCATCGCCTATATCTCCCGGAGCACGCCGTTTTACTATGGGTGGGTGGTGCTGGGCGCGGCCGGCAGCAGTATGTTCGTGCGGAACGCGGCCGGCAGCCTTACCTTTGCCGTCTTTGTACCCCTCATCGCCGAGGACACCGGGTGGAGTCGTGCGGTGATCGGCGGCGCTGCCGCGGCCGGCGGTTTGCTGGCTACCGGAGCGTCGCCCCCGGTGGGTTGGGCGATTGATCGATTCGGCGCCCGTCTGATGCTGGTGTCGTCGCTTGTCATCATCGGCTTGAGCACGATGGCGCTGGCCTGGGTATCGGTGCACATCGCCCTGTTCTACGCCGCAATGTCAGTGGGTCGCATCATGTTCAGCAGCCCCCTCAATGTGGGGGCTGCAACCGTCGTCGGGCGGTGGTTCGTCCGTCAGCGCGGTCGAGCCACCGGACTGCTGTTTTTATCGCACTCGGGCGGGATGGCGGTGTTCCCGCTGGTCGCCACCTGGGTTAGCTACGCTTACAGTTGGCAGACCGCGTGGATTGTGCTGGGGTTGATGGTATACGCCATTGCGCTGGCGCCGGCTGCCCTGCTGGTGGCGCAACGTCCCGAGGATGTCGGCCTGCTCCCGGATGGCGACCCACCCATTGATACCGGGTCAAGTGATACCGGGTCAAGTGACTGGGGGGCACCGGAACCGTCGACGCTCGCCGGTGTTGAAGAGCAATGGACGACCCGTCAGGCGCTGCGAACGCCCGCGCTGTGGGTATTGGCCATCGGCACCGGTTTTCTGTTCCTGCTGCAATCGGGTACCAACGTCTATCAGGCCGACCTGCTGCGCTCCCGTGGCATCGACCTGACGCTTTCGCAGCTAAGCATCGTGGTCAACGCCGCCGGTACCGGACTCGGTAGCCTGGTGTGGGGCCGCGTCGTCGAGAATCTGCGAGTTTCCTACACCTACGCCGTGGTGGCGCTGGTGATGGCGGTGGCCCTGGCGCTTTTCGTCTTCGCCGACACCGTACTGCTGGGATATATCGCCGCCGGGTTGTTCGGCGTCGCCGTGGCTGGGATTCTGGTGGTGCCGGCGGTGGCCTACGCCAACTTCTTCGGACGCCAGTCGTTGGGCGCCATCCGAGGCGTCACCGAACCGTTCACATCGCTGGGACAGGCCATCGGAGCCGTTTCGTCCGGTCTGGTATTCCAGTTCGCCGGATTTTATACCTACGCCTTTGTCATCTATGCAATCCTGGGGGCGCTGACGGCAGTCGCCTTGCTGACGGCCCGCCCACCGCGCCACCCGGCGGCCCGGCTTGACACGTCCGCCGAGCCTGCGGACTAGCCCCGCTTCGATGTTCTAAGTGGGTGTCTAAAAAACACCTGGTGAATCTTGGGCGAGAGGTGGAATAGCGGGGGAACGACCCCTCACGCCAGCCCTCTCCTACAAGGGGAGAGGGAGTTTTTAGACACCCTTTAAGAACCGATGCACTAAGAAACTATTTCAATACAGGCGGCCAGCCAGTCATTCCCGCGCCGGTGGAATCCACTGTGCTTAACCTTCAAATTGCAGACGCCACCGGGTACATCCCGTTCTGAAATCGTTTCCTAATTCCGCTCAAGGAACTCCAGCGCCACCCCGTTCCAGAACCCCCAGTATCCTCAACCCCTGCTATCCTGGTGCCACAGGTCACCACCGGGCAGTGATAAATGCGGCAAGGATTTTTCGCCTCCCGGGATGTTGGAATTCAGTGGCGCCGGCCTACTTACTGCTCATTCGGCAACCGCCGTCGTACGGGCCACAGTTACCGCATCGACGGGGCCGCCGTTGGCTCAACTCCAGACCTCGGCCGCTATGGAGATGGCATTCAACGCTGCCGGATAGCCCGCGTATCCTCCGGTCTGGATCAGCACCTCCACCATTTCCTCCTTGGAGAGGCCCACCCGAAGGCCGGCCCGTAGGAGGTTCCGCAACGGGCCATCGGCCTTCAGCGCCGTCAGCGCGGCGGTGGCGCACACCACCCTGGATTTCAGGTCCAAACCGGGGCGGAAGAAGATTTCCCCAAACCCGTACTGGTAGGTCAGTACGCGCAGATCCGGCGCAAGGTCCACCAACGCGCTGGCGTAACCCTCCTGTCCCAGATCGCCGAAGAGCTGTTCCCGGAGCTGGCGTCCTCGCGCCTCCATCTCCTCAAGGCTGAGCTCAGGCACCTCGGTCTGCGGCGCCTCGATGCCTCTCTCACGGAAGGCCTCATGCACCAGTTCCAGGGAGTTTACCGCCGAGGGGAAGCCGGCGTAGAGGGAGCAATGGATTGGGAATTATATCGCAAAGTAACCATAGGGGTTGACAGCCAGTAGCGCAGTGGTTATTATAATGCTGTAAATCAAACAGCATTGAGGTAGTTCTAATGGCGAGCAAAGGCCCCGGCAAGCAATACCGCAAGGGACTTACCTTCGTACAATTGATGCGAATGTTCCCCGATGATGCAACTGCTGAACGCTGGTTTGTTGAACACCGCTGGCCGGACGGCATTCACTGTCCTTACTGCGATGGCGAAAATATCCAGAGCGGAGCCAAACATCCTACTATGCCTTTCCGTTGTCGCACTTGCCGAAAGTTCTTTTCAGCCAAGACCAACACCGTAATGCACTCCTCAAAGCTCGGCTACCAGATTTGGGCATTGGCGATTTACATTGTCAATACCAGTCTAAAAGGAACATCCAGCATGAAACTGCACCGGGATTTGGGCATCACCCAAAAGACGGCTTGGCACCTGGAACATCGCATCCGTGAAACTTGGAAGGATAATACTGAACGGTTCGCGGGGCCGGTAGAGGCCGATGAAACTTACATCGGCGGGAAGGAAGGCAACAAGCACGAAAGCAAGCGGAGCCACACGCGTGGCCCGTCGGGCAAGACGCCGGTGGCCGGCGTGAAAGACCGGGCCACCAATCGGGTGGACGCCTCCGTTGTGCAGCGCACCGACGGTGCTACGCTCCGGAAGTTCGTCCACGACCGCACCAACCCCGACACGCTGGTTTACACCGACGAGGCCCCAGCCTACAACCGCCTGAACCGGCCCCACGAGGCGGTCAAGCACAGCGTGGGCGAATACGTGCGGGGCAGGGCGTCTACTAACGGCGTGGAATCTTTCTGGGCGATGCTGAAGCGGGGCTATGTGGGCACCTATCACTGGATGTCCGCCAAGCACCTGCACCGCTACGTCAACGAGTTCAGCGGCCGGCACAATCAGCGTCCGCTAGACACCGTTGACCAGATGGCGGCGATGGCGCGGGGAATGGACGGGAAGCGGCTGACTTACGCCGCGCTAATCGGCCCTCCCCCCACCCGCCAACCGCAGCTGATTCGGGAGTGATGCGTAAATGAGTCACCGCTGCGGCGCGAACTGCCGGCGGAAACAGACCCCAAGCCGGCGCAGCAGTTGCCCTACCTGCGGCTCGGGCGGCAAACTGCCGGAGACCATCACGGCCGGCGGCGTTACGCGTAGAATGACTATCCATGCGCGTGATAAGGCTGCAAAGGGGGTTACTGCGTCCCATATCAAACGCGTTCTGGAGATGTGTACGGACAATTCGGGAAGCGTGACTACGACCTATTGGGGATTTGTCGCCGGCCACAATAGCATGATGCGTGTAGCGGTTTCACTGGACGACCAGAGGATCGTCACAGCCCATTTTGACAGCGAGGCGGCCCGGCGATTGGCAAGAGAAGGTCGGCCTTGGTTTGAGCAGCGATGCAGCAATCTGGAGGTGCGCTATGCACATTAGTTACTATGCCGAAGACGACGCCGTAGTGCTGATAGCAGCCAATAGCAAGGGCGGCGGCGGCACTGTGCGGGACGATTTCCGAGTCATCCTGGAGTTTATGGACGAAGACAGCGAGGACGTTACGCGCGTGGATGTGCTGGACGTGAGCCGGTTCCTGCCGTTGAACGATGAGAACGGTTATGACGCTGCTACCGATACCCTGACGCTGGGTGACAAGCCCGTTGCCGATTTCCGCGTTGTGGATAACGAGGACTTCGTGAGTTATCTCCAATGGTTTGACGATGGCAGTGAGTGGGACGTGGTGGCGGTGGACCTGCGCCGGGCGTCGGTGCACTTGGCGAAGGCGATTGCCGCGCAGTGGCAACCGCTGGACATTGCAAAGGGTAAAGCAGAGGATTAGCGTGCGGGGGGGGGTGTCGTAAAACCCTGGCAACAATTGACAATTCACGCCGCCCCCTTGTATAAGTCGGTCAACCCAACCATATGGAGCAGGTCACGATGAACCGCATCCTGTACGCCGACGACTGCCTGAACGTGCTCAATGACGAACTGGCTCTGCCGACGGGTTCGGTTGACCTGATCTATCTCGACCCGCCGTTCAATTCCAACTCTCACTATAACCTGCCGTTCAAGGGCAAAGACCGCGACGCCCGTCCGGTGGAGGCGTTCAACGACATCTGGACTTGGGAACCCAAAGATAATGACACGCTGCGGGAGTTGGCCTCTGGCCCGCAATCCAAGTACCTGGTAGATATTATCAACCTGGCCCAGGCACTTGACATAAATCGGGGGGGGGGGGGCTGACAGGGGTAGGTATAGGGTTTTTACGGCGGGACATGGCGGGTAATCTCCAGGTTGAGCTTGGGTTGTGGCCAGGGTTCGGGCAGCAGCCAGACGCGGCTCCAGAGACGACCCTTGAGCAGCAAGCGCCTGAGCCAGTCGATGCCGTGGCGTATTACGCTGACGGTGCGCGCCGGACGGCTACGAGGGTCCCGATGATTGGGAGCCAGTGCCTTGGGGGGCGTGCGCAGGTTGCCTGGTGCAATCCTGCGGTCCTGGGCGTCTTCCACCCTGGTGCCATAGGCCAGGGCCAGCAGCGTGGCCACCGACAGCACCAGCCAGTGGCGGGAGACGCGGGCCGGGTCGGTGCGCCGGGTCTTGTCCCATTTCCATCCCAGGCTCTTAATGGCCTTGAAGCCCAGTTCGATCCAGAAGCGGAGGGCGTACCAACTGGGTCCCACCTTATCGGGGGCAAGGTCGGTGAGGATGATCCAGGGTTCCTCCTGCTCGACGTACCAGACCACCAACAGGGTGCAACGGCGTTTTGCCTTGGGGGTGCTGAAGGCGGTGCCGCAGCCGATCCACGCCGTATCGGGGCGGGAGACGAAGTGCTGGGCGGGCAACCGGCGTCCACCATCGGCGCAGAAAGTGATGTTCTTCCGATAGCGCATACCGGGATGCCAGCCCTGAGCCAGGATCTGTTTCCACAGCTTGGGACTGGCGATGCCCCGGTCGCAGAGCACGATCACGGTCATTTCCTCAGGTACCGCTGGGGCCAAGGCTTGCAGCAGTTCCACGGTGGGGTCCATCCAGGAGCCGGGCTGGTCGGCGTGCCGGATGTGCCAGGCCACGGGGATGGCGCAACTGCGGTAGAGAACGCTGATGACGATGGCAGTGGTCTGGTCCCCTTTGAGGGTTGGATCCACCGCAAGGGCCAGGCAGCCGGAACGCCACCAGGCCAGCACCCACCGGATCAATGGAGCGAAGCAGAGAGTTACGTCCAGTTCGGTCTGGCAGGGGCTCGCTCGGTCGCTGCCGTCGTAAAGCCACTCCCGGAGATACTGGCGGAGGTTGTTCCAGGCGCCCCAGGGCGAGAGGGCGGAGGCCACGGCGTTCTGGCAGGCGCTGCCGGCGAGGATGGCCCCGCAGACCCACAGTACCAGGCCGGTCAATTGTGGCTGGGAGAGGTGAGGTAAATGCGTTTCAATGACCTGCTGCATCTGATAGCATTCTCTGGGAAGGCGCATGGAAAACCTCCGGGGTCTGGTCTTGACATAACCAGAATGCCGGATTCCTCTGCGCCTTCCCAAGGCGCTCCCAATACCAATTTCAGCCGTTACCTACCCCTGTCAGGGGGGGGGTAAAAAGCGCAGTAAGTTCAGCATGGCCGCCTACCTGCTCAATATGGCGGTGCGGCTGCTGGCAATGCGCCGTGCACTCAAGCCGACGGGTAGCATCTACCTGCACTGCGACCCCACCGCCAGCCACTACCTCAAACTGATAATGGACGCCATCTTCGGCAAGCAGAACTTCCGCAACGAAATCGCCTGGGCCTACCGGACTGGCGGGGTGAGTAAAAAACACTGGCCTCGCAAGCACGACGCTTTGCTGTTTTACTCCAATGGTGCGACCCATTTTCACAACCCGCTCCAAGAGCGCATTATTTACGATACGCGGTTCTTTACTGATCAAATTGACGAAAACGGGAGGTACTACGCCGATGTCTATATTCGGGATGTGTGGGACGACATCAAAGCCATCATCAATGTTTCCAAAGAACGATTAGGCTACCCCACGCAGAAGCCGTTAGCCTTGTTGGAGCGCATCATAATGGCGTCGTCGCCCCCGGACGGTCTGGTGCTGGACCCGTTCTGCGGGTGCGGCACGGCGGTACACGCCGCCGAGAAGCTGGGCCGGCGCTGGGTAGGCGTTGACATATCGACCTTCGCCGCCGGACTGATGCGGGAACGGATACTGCGGAACTTTCCAACATTGACCACTGACGACGTATTGGTGCGGGGCGTTCCAGTGAGCGTGGGGGACGCCGAGGCTCTGGCGCGGCGGGACAAGTTTGAGTTTGAGAAGTGGGTTTGCGGAGCCATCGGAGCCGAAGGGATGTTTCACGAGCCGGGCACGAAAGGCGCCGACGGCGGAGTGGACGGCGTGCTGAAGTTCTTCCCCTTTCGCCTGGGGGAAAAGCCGACGCAGGAGTACGCCATCATTCAGGTCAAGGGCGGCAACGTAACGCCGGACGCGGTGAAGGCGCTCAAAACCACCGTTGACCACTTTGGAGCGACGGCCGGCGTGATGGTGTGCTTCGGCAACCGGATGGGGACGGTAGAGAACCAGCGCAGCAAGGACACATTCAGCGATGACAGCGACACCTATCCAGTGATACAGGGGTTCAGCATAGAAGACCTGCTGGCGGGCAAGCCGCTCAACTTGCCGCTGTATGGCTACCGAAGGCGGGGCGGGCAAATCGGCGACCAGACCGAGTTGATAGCGATACGAAACTAGGGGGATTCCTGATGACAAAACCGAAGAAGCAGAGAGGGCGTCCAGCCCGGCCACTGCCTCCCAAGATAGACGCCCCGCCAGAAGCGGTAGCACGGGTTCTTATGCAAACCCCACCAAAACAGGTTTGGCGGTACGAAACAGGCGGTCATGAATATCGGTGCGTGTCCTGCTTCCGTGAAGTCAACTACCCGGAAACTCTGTATGATGACGGCAACTGTGAGGACTGTAAGGAACAGTCAAGTACACCTTCCAAGGGCCGATAAGTGCTGCCTATGGTTACTTTGCGATATAATTCCAATCGGAACCATCAGCCACCACCAATCCACCAGCCATCAATACCTCCAGCGCGCCCGCAACGCCATCGCCGAAAATGACTACGCCAACGCCGCCGACCACTTGCGCCGCGCCAGTTCCCACAGCATCACCGCCATCGCCTGCCAAGGGCATAGCGTTAGTCTGTCATTGCGAGGCGCATAGCGTTAGTCTGTCATTGCGAGGAGCGTAGCGACGTGGCAATCTCGATGAGGCTGAACACCCGTCGGCGAACCGCCGTTGCTACGGCGACGAGATTGCCACGCTACGCTCGCAATGACACAATGGGTACGCGCGCAACGACACAGTGGGTACGCATGGGCAACGGGTCGCGCGGCAGGGCATTTCGATCATCCCCGTCATCCCTGCGAGAATCGTAACCCGCTCCCCTATCCCGGTGGCAAAGGGGCTGGGGGTGAGGGCCGGGCTCTCCGATCGACACCACCCGCAGTTAGTTTCGCAATCCGGGCATCCCCACCCGGCGCTCGGTGCCGTTGAGCAGCCGCCGGATGTTGTCCCGATGCTGCCAGATTATGACCGCGCCGCCCACGAATACGTACACCGTATAGATTTGATGGTGCCCCCACCAGAGGGTTAGCGCCAGGCTCAGCAACGCAATAAACATGACGCCCATGATGCTGCCCAATGACAGGTAGCGGCTCGACAGCGTGATGATTATAAACAGTACCCCCCCGGCCAGGGCCACCCACGGCGCCATTACGGCCAGGCTGCCGAGACTGGGCAGAATGCCACGCCCGCCACGGAATCGCAAAAACACCGGCCAGTTGTGCCCGCACAGCACCGCCAGCGCAGCAACCACCTCGGGAGCGCCGACGCCGATGGTATAACGGGCCAACAGCACCGCGAGTATCCCCTTGCTGCAATCCATCACGAAGACAATCGCCGCCGATTTGCCGCCGCCGGTGCGCAGCATATTGGACATTCCGGTGCGGCCGCTGCCAAAGGCCCGTATGTCCTCGCCCCGGGCCATCACCAACACCATGTAGCCCCAGGAAATTGAACCCGTCAAATAGGCTACGATGCACAGCCCAACGTATCGGCCCGCCAGGGGCAGTTGGGGCGACAGTTGCAGCAGTGCCAAGCCGGCGATAACCAGCAACGGCACGGCAACGAGACAAGCCAGCGCCGCCCTGGTGGGTCGGTTGAGTCGCAGCGCCGGCACGAACGTTAGCGGGCCCGGCTGCGGGCACGAACCCCCGGCCGCGCCGTGCGTTCCTCCCGTTCCATGCGAAACACCAGCCTCAGATGCGTGCGGTGGAACCCGAAACGTTCCCGAATCTGATTCTCCAGGTAACGTTCGTAGGAAAAGTGTAGCAGCTTGGGGTCGTTGACGCTGAACACGAAGGTGGGCGGGTTCACGCCGACCTGCCGCACCCGACGCACCCGCAGCCGGTTGCGCAGGTTGCCCCGGCGCGAGGGCGGCGCATGGGTGGAGACCGCATCCGCCAGCAGGTATTGCAGGTCACGGAACGGAACCCGCCGCTGCCGTTCCATCCACAATGACAGCGCCGTGTCCAGCAGTTCGTTAATCCCCTCGCCGGTGAGCGCCGACGTGAAGCAAACCGGAACGTAGGGCATGAAGTGGAGCCGTTGCTGAACCCGATGCAGGCTGCGTTCCATGCGGAACCGGTTGGGATTCACCAGATCCCACTTGTTGACAACCACGATGAGGCCCCGGTTGGTATCCCAGGCCAGGCCGGCGATGTGGGCGTCCTGGGCGGTGGCCAACTCAGTGGCGTCGGTAATCAGCAGCGTGATGTCGCTGCGATGCACGGCGTTGACCGCCCGCAACACGCTGTATTTCTCGATGCCCCGCTGCACCTGACCAGGGCGGCGGATACCGGCGGTGTCCACCAGGGTGATAGTGTGGTCGCGGTAGGTGATGGGGGTATCGAGAGCGTCGCGCGTGGTGCCAGCCTCCGGGCTGACGATGCTGCGCTCCTCGCCGAGGATGGCGTTGGTGAGCAGCGATTTGCCAACATTGGTGCGCCCCACGATGGACAGACGCAGTTCAGTTGCCGGCGTAAAAACTTCCGCAGCGCGTCCACTGGCGCCATCGCCGTCGAGTTCATCCCAATCGTCGACGCCATCCGGATAATCGTCGTCCCATTGTTCCGCCAGCTCGCGGGTTGGCAGCAAGTCAACCAGCCGCTCCAGCAGGTCATACACCCCGTAGTTGTGGTAGGCGGATATGAACGAAGTTTCCGTAATGCCCAGCTGGAAAAACTCGGCAGCGGCCAGCTCCCGGTTTTCGTTGTCCACCTTGTTCACCGCCAACATCACCGGCTTGTCAGTGCGACGAAGCCGCTGGGCAACGGCCTGGTCGGTCGCGGTCAGTCCCTGCACCGCGTCGGTAAGGAAGATGATGACGTCAGCGGCGCCCATCGCCATGTCGGCCTGCTGCTGCACACGCTGGGGGATGTGGCCGTCGGGGTCGTCTTCCAGACCGCCGGTGTCAATCAGCAGGAACTGCCGGCCCTTCCAGGATGCGGAGGCAATCAGACGGTCACGGGTGGTGCCGGAGACTTCAGATACGATGGCGTGGCGGCGCGACAGAATCCGGTTGAACAACGAGGACTTGCCAACGTTGGGCCGACCGATAATTGCCACCATGGGCGCAGTTTCGGCCACGGTTTGCCTTTGGGCAGGCCGGGCGAAAAATTCTGCCTCCCGGTCAACTTCCGACTTGACGGGTTCTTTAGCATCGTCATCGTCGGCGAACTCATCGGCCAGCTCGTCCATCAACTCGTCCGTCAGTTCCAGCTCCGCGTCGGTTGGCAGATTCGCAGGTTCTTCGGTATCGTCGGGGGATTCGTTGGCCGGCATCGACTCCGGTTCGATAGCCGATTCGATGGGTTCTGCCGGGTTTTCATTTGCCAGGTTATCATGTGCCGGGTTGTCAATAGTGGTCATGTCATTCCCAGGTGAGGGGTTGGAACGTCGGGGGTGTGGCGGCGGCGGGCCGGCCGGGTGGTTCAGGACAGCAGAAATTCCAGCACTGCCTTCTGGGCGTGCAGGCGGTTGTGGGCCTGCTGGTAGGCGACCGATTGCGGGTGCTCCAGCATACCTTCGGGCACCTCTTCGCCGTAGTGGGCGGGCATATCGTGCATGAAGCAGGCGCCCGGCGCGGCCTGCGCCATCAGCGCACCGTCGACCGTGTAGCCCTGGAAGGCGCGCCGGCGCTGTTGCGATTCGGCCTCATCGCCCATGCTGGTCCAAACGTCGGTATACACCACGTTGGCGTCGATTACCGCATCAGACGGGCGCACCAGCGGATGGACGGTTGGCCGGGGGCCTTCGTCCAGTCTGGTGCCGCGCTCGCTGGCGGCATCGAAGGTGGATTCCTCCAGCTGGTATCCGTGGGGGGCGGCAATGGACACGTTGATACCCACCGCCGGGGCGCCCAGGCACAGGCTGCGGGCCACATTGTTGCCGTCGCCGATATAGGCCAGGTTGAGGCCGTCGCCGCTGCCGTGGGTTTCGGCGATGGTGAGCAGGTCGGCCATGGTTTGGCAGGGGTGTTCCCGGTCGGAGAGGGCGTTGACCACTGGCACGGAGCCGTACTCCGCCAGTCCTTCCAACGAGGCGTGGGAGTTGACCCGCGCAATGATGCAATCGACGTATCCGCTGAGCACCCTGGCCACATCGGAGACGGGTTCGCGCTGCCCGAGGCCAACCTCATCCTGCCCCAGGTACATGCTGTACCCGCCCAGCTCGGCAATGCCAATCTGGAAGCTGACGCGGGTGCGGAGGGAAGGCTTTTCAAACAGCAGGGCAATGCGCTTGCCGGCCAGCGGTTGCATACTGCCGGGAGGTGCGGCCTTCATCGCAATGGCGCGCTGAATCAACGCACGGGTTTCCGCCGGCGTGATGTCAGTGATGGAAAGAAAATGGCGGATGGTCGGCTTGGTTGGTGGCGTCGTTGGTGGCATGGTTGGTGTCCTGGCTGAATAAGTTCATTCGGTGGCATTTTCGGCGTTGTGAATTCGCTCATCACGGCGAGCCTTACTGCCGTAAACGAAGACGCCGACCAGGCCGGTGAGGTTGATGCCGGCCAATGCCAAACCGGCCCAATCATGGCCCGTGGCGATAAGGTAGATACCGCCGCCGATGCCCAGCGCTGAGATAATAAAACCGGCGATCAGGCCCAGATGAGCTCTCTTGGAATCTCCGAAGATGACCGTACTATTCAGATTATAAGCGTACTCTTGTTGCTTTTCGGCCATTTGCAGGATGCGATCTGCCGAACCCGGTAGTATCTCTTCGTATCGTTGCAGGGCGTCCGGCGGCGGGAGCGGTGCGTCCCAAGACGCCGTAATCGCTGTTATGTCGGTGCGTGATGAGGTTACTTCAGCCGGCGGTTCGGGCGGTTGATTAGCTGGGGCAAGCCCGCCTATTCCGTCCGGTTCGCGCATTGTGACTTGCGGGCTGCATCCAAATTATCCTGTTCTGCTTCCTCGAACTGCCCGATGGCATCGCGGATGTACTGACCGACCGCTTCCCAATGCTCTCGCAACGCAGCAGCGTCTGCCGCTGGTCCGGATTTATGAACACTGCGTCGGCGGGGATAATAATTCAGCGTACCGCCGAAGTCCATAATCCGCGCCATTCCTTCCAGGAAAGACGGCCTGACATAATTGAAGTACCTGCTCTTTCTCACCATTGCGGGTGACCTCCTGGTGGCCTGCGGTACACTGCTGGACAGCGGATGCGCCACGTTGGTGTGATACGGGCTACACGGTAGGTTATGGTATTGACAGTGTCTCCATAACAGTGTGTTGCATGGCTACCGTCCGTGTACTGGCAACATTCGATTCCCATTGCTATGATAGCACAACCTATTTTTGTCCTGCCTTCGGGCCAGTGGAGATTACCTGCACTATGACCCAACCAACCGACGCAACCGACGGCATTCTGGCGCCCGGCCTGGTGGGCCGCCGCGAAGTTCTGGTCTGCGAGCACAACGTGGCGCCCCACGTGGCGAAACTCAGCACCCCATCGATGATTCGCGCCATGGAACAGGCTTCCCAGCGGGCGATACTGGACTATCTGCCGGCCGAGCAGTCGACGGTGGGATTCGAGGTCAACATCCGCCACGTTGCCGGCGCCGACATTGGCGCTACGGTCACGGCGGTGGCCGAGCTGGAACGGGTTGACGGCCGCTGGCTCTATTTCAAGGTAGAAGCGTTGGACGGCGACCGTACCATCGGCGTCGGCACGCATCGGCGCGCCATCATCACCCTTCCTCCGGATGCTGCCAATCGTGGCGGCGGCAACGACAGCCACACCCACGAGTTGTAGCCCGGCGCCCAGCGTAGCCGCATCGGTGCGCTGCTCGCACTGACGAAGGCGGCGGCGGAACAAAAAAGAACCGGCGCTGGGGGTGAGGTAGCGCCGGTTCCCCGGGGATAAAGTCGCTGATAACGGTCAGGACATTTGGTGGTTCCTACAGGTTGAACTGCGGGTCCAGGTAAGAATCGTCCTTCTGGTAAATCTGCAACCGGGAGCGCAGGGTGTCACACACTACGACGCGGTTGTTGGCCCGGTCAAAAGTGACGCCCATGGGCATCCGGAACGTCCGCTGCTGCTGCTCCAGGTCAGGGACCCGGCGGCGGGCTTTGACCATGTCAGGGTTGGCGTTGAGCGAAAGGTCTCCCCATTCGGAAACCTCGGTCGCGTCGCCTTCCAGGTAGGCCAGTGGACGGGTGTCGGCGTCGTAAATCACGACGCGCTCGTTGAGCCAGTCCGCCACGTAAACGTCGCCATCATTGTCGATGTCAACGTCCAGCGGGTGGTTCAACTCGCCGGAGCGGGTGCCACGGCTGCCAAAGGTGGCGAGGTGGGTTCCGCCGGCGGTGTACTTCTGCACCCGGTGGTTGCCCCAGTCGGCGATGTAGATGTCGCCGCTGTTGTCGATGCCGATGCCGGAGGGCATTTCCAGGTCGGTGGGGCCGCTACCCTTGGTGCCGAACCCGCCCAGGAAGTCGCCGTCCTTGCTGAATTTCTGGACGCGGCTGGTCTTGGCGGAAACCACCCAGAGGTTCTGGTCGGCGTCGAAAGCCAGGCCGGCGGCGCCGCTGAGCTGGCCTTCGCCGTCCCCGCTTTCGCCCCACTGCTTGAGCAGGTTGCCGTCGGCGTCAAACACCGCAATTTGGTTCTTCCACTCGTCGGAAGCGTACACATTGCCGGTGGTATCGGCAGCGATTCCGGTAATCCACTCGAACAGGCCCCTGGAGTTGGATTGGTAAGCAGCGCCTTCCCGGCCGAATTCGCCCAGGAACTCCTCGCCGCCCTTACCCTCAATGTTGCCGATGGTGCACTTGGTAATTCGCGCGCTGGGATTCTGCTCACCGCCACGGTTGGCGATGTACATCACACCGTCGGGCAAGGCTGCCACGCCTACCGGCTGGCTGAATCCCATGCCCACTTGGCCCTGGCGACCGACGTTTTTGACGTACAGCCATGCCCGACCGCTGGCTACGGTATTCTGAGGCATAGTTAATCCTCCAATTTCGATTCGTAGGTCATGGTGGCGGCACAGCCCTGCGGTTGCGCCGCCACCGCAATTTCTGACCCGGCAGGCTTACTTCTTGATGAAGTCAAGCTTCGGGAATGCGCCGTTGACGATGGGGTTGGCATCCATGCCCAGCCAGTCTTCGACGATGCTGGTATAAGCGCCGCGGAAGTCGTAGTTGGGAACCAGGTCGCCCTGTTCCAAGTCTTCATTCCTGCGGGACGGGTACTCGCCGTAGAAGCCACCCTGGATTGGGTCGCCAATGACGAAGGCAGCGCCGGCTGCGCCGTGGTCAGTGCCGGAGCCGTTGTCGCGGACGCGACGGCCGAACTCGGAGAACATATACATTACGATGTTCTCGCCGGTGTTGTGCTCCTTCATGTCCTGGAAGAAGGCGCTGACGCCCTCGGAGACTTCCTTCCACAGCTGCGGGTGGGCGGCGGCCTCACCAGCGTGCGTGTCGAAGCTGGCGTGCTGGGTGTAGAAAATCTTGGTGCCCAGGTCGGCCATGTAAACCTGCGCGATGTCGCGGAGGTGATGGGCGATGGGGCTGTTGGGATATTCCACGTTGCTGGAGTACTGTTCCGGGGCCACCTTTACGATGTCGGCGCCAATCATGGCGTCGGTGCCGGTGGAACGCAGGTAGTCGTTGACGAAGCTGCCGCCGATGGTGGGCGAGTACATCTTCGAGAACAGGTCCAAAGCCTTGGAACGCTGGTCAACGTTCTCAATGCCGGTCAGCAGGCCATAGGTGCTCAGGTCGGCGATGGCGGCTACCGGAACACCGGGAACGGCCAGCGCACGGGGGAGGCCGTGGCCGAAGTTGATGGCGGTCAGGACGTTCTCTTTGCCCGGGTCCGTTTCGCGGGCGACGCGGCCGGCCCAGCCTTCGGTACCAACCTTGTCCGGCTCACAGGTGTGCCAGATGTCCATGCTGCGGAAGTGGGAACGGGGGCTGTCGGCGTAGCCGATGCCGTGGATGATGGCAACCTTACCCGCGTCGAACATTCCCTTGAAGGCGCCCATGGTGGGAGCCAGACCCAATTCTTCATTAATGGGGATGATGTCTTCCCGATTGTAGTGAATGGTCGGGCGATTGTCGTAGTAAGACGAATCGTTGTAGGGGATCACCGTGTTGAAATAGTCGTTGCCGCCGGTGAGCTGCAGGACCACGATGACCGGATCTTTTTTCGTGGAGGTCATTGTGTATGCTCCTTGTGAGTAGTCTTGGGTTAGAGGATTGGCTTCCGGAAGGAGCGGCGCCAACTGATCCAGTCAGGTTTGGCGCGGCGTTCCTTCCGATGTGCCACTGTTTTAGCCGAACTGGAACTCGGTGGTGGCGCTGATCAGGGCCATGGTCTCACCGACTCGGGTGGCCGTGCCAAGGTAGTCCGCCCAATCCACGTTTCCGCCGGAGCGGACGTGTTCGGCCAGCTGGCCGCGGGTCTCTTCACTCAGCTCGACAAAGCCCATGTAATCCGTGCAGGCATCGAGCAGGTGGTCGGGAGTTTCCACGCCTTCGTTGCGCATCGCGTCGATGATGTCGCGCATACCGGGCAGCTCGGGGTCGGAAACCCGGTCGGCTACGAAGTTGATGCGGGCGAGCAGAGCGCCGGAGTTAATCCACTCCAGGCCGGTGTGCCAACCTTCCACCGACGGCGGGTCCAGGATGGACTGGCCCATGTAGGTGGGCTCTTTGCCGATGTTGATGACGCCAGGGTCCGGATTCTCGTACAGGCCCACCATGCGGAGGGTGCCGGCGACCACTTCGGTCGGGCTCTTAATCTTCTGGAAGCGGGCGTCCTTGAACCACTGCGAATTGAACATATGGCGCAGGACAGGCTCCATTTCAAAGTTGGAGTCCTCAAATATCTGGCACATCTCGTCCAGGGCATCCTCGTCACGGGCCGGCTCGATGGTCCAGGCCGGAACCTGGGGCTCGTCGGCGACGAAGAAGTTGTAGAGGTGGCGGCAGATGAAGCGGGAGGTGGCGGGCTGCTTCAGGACAATGTCGATGATGTCCTCACCGTTGAAATCGCCGGTCTCGCCCAGGAAGGTCTTTTCGCCGAAGTCGTGGTCTTCCTCACGGTAGGAGAACTTCCAGGGGTAGCGTCCGTAGGGAGCGCGGGGCAGCTTGGCCTGGATGGTCCAGCCGGTGAAGGCCCGGGAGCACTCGCGTACGTCAACCTCGGTGTAGTTGGAAACGCCCAGGGAGAACAGTTCGAGAAGCTCACGCCCCCAGTTCTCGTTCACGGCGTCCCGATGGTTTTCGTTGTTGTCCAGCCAGAAAATCATGGCCGGGTTCTTGGACAGCTCAACCAGCATATCGCGGTAGTTGCCCATGCCGAATTCCCGCAGCATATCAATCTGCTCCAGCAACTGGTCGCAGTTGTCGACCTTGGAGTTGCCGGTGGCAAACACATGGTGCCAGAACAGGGACATCTTTTCTTCCATCGGCCGGTCGCTGGATATCATGTTGTACATCCAGTTAGCCTGGCCGGAGAAGGGAACTCCGCCCGGGAGCAAGAAGCTGGGATGGTACCGCAGCAGCAACGCCATCTTGCCGCCTTCGCGGTCTTCCGACGGGTTCAGCAGTTCTTCTACAGTGGCCTCGTAACCTTGAGCAACACATCGCTCCAACTCTGCGCGGTTGGCGCCAAAACCGGCGCGCCGCATCAGGTGTGCCATCAGTGCCAGGTCATCTTTGTGTGACATCCGGTGCCTCCTTACCTGCAATCTAGTTTTTCCAGGCCGGGAAACGCAATTTGTCCCCGACCAACTGACGATTTTGCCGTAGTTTAATTTACTCGTAACACCGTGTCAACAAGCAAACCGCATACGGCTCAAATTTGATAACGATTATAAACTAATAACGAAACGCAAACAAGTGCCCGTATTGGGTTATTTGGGGATCGCCCAAGCTGGCGGCGGCGCGTGGGTCACGGACTCGTCGGTGTCGGCGGGAATATGCGCCACCAGGCGACCGTTAGCCACCACTACCTGATGGTAAAAAAGCTGTGAGCGCGGGCCGTTCACGCATATGCCCTGACCTTCCTCGAACCGCCACCCGTGGTCGGGACACAAAAAACTCTTGTCCCACTTGACCACCCTGCCATAGGCGTGCGGGCAAACCATCGACAACAGCCGATACATCCCATCGCGGGCCTTGGACAGCCAGAGTTCCTCCCCGCTGTCCAGCCGAACCCGGGCTGGCAGCTCCGGAAAGTCGGCCACCGCGCCCAAGTCTATTTTGCGGGCCGGCGCGTTCTTGGTCTTGCCGACACCTGCCGGGTCAACCACCGTCCTTCTACGCGGGTGATAAATGTCCTCGCTCATAACGTTTCTCCTGTATCGCGTCGGTCCGTGGGCAGGCCGCCGAAGGCTTCTTCCATGGTAATGATGGGGAATATCGCGGTGCGGTTCCACGTAGCCAGACCCATATCCACGACCGCATCATCCACGGCATGAGCATCCGGCCCTTGCAATACCAGCCAGGTCTGGTGGGACGACTTGCCAACCCAGCCGCCGCGATACTCGCAGCCGCGTGTAGATAGCGTTTGAGTCATCTCAGCCGACATTCGCAGCACGCGGTTGCGCACGCCCAAATCGACTCCGGGGCAGCGTTCGGGAGCATGCTCCAGCGATACCATGTAAAGTCCCATCGTAGTGTCTGACTCCTTATCCGGATGCACCGACCCGGTCGCCGGCAGCAGTTGCCGATCGTCCCGGCGCCACCAGTCGAAAGATTTCCGGCGCGGTGAGGCCGGCAAACCGTTCGGGTCTCATTGCCTCAGCCAGACCCTCGAGCACATCGACAACACGGGGGCCGTGTCGGCTGGGTATTTGCCCGTCGAACAGGTAAACGCGACCCTGCTGCACCGCCGTCAATGCCGACCACTCCGGCCGGTCAATCAATCGCGCCGTCTCAGCGATGGTGCGATCCATATTGAACGCGCAAGGCATAACCATCACGTAGTCGGGTTGATATTCCAAAACCTCGGGCCAGCTGACTTCGCGAGACTTGCCCCATTTTTCCGCCAGGCCTTCTCGCCCACCGGCCAATTCCACCAGCTCGGGCGTCCACTGGCCCGTATTGCGGAGGGGCTCCAGCCAATCGATGCAGAACACCGAGGGACGCTGGCCGTCGGCGGAGCGTTCGGCGACATATTCGGTGCGGCGGCGCAGATTGGCGAGCAACTCGGCGGCGCGGTCGGGTACGCCGGCTGCCTCACCGATGCGTCGGATATTGTGGAATATGTCATCCAGGCTGGCCGGGCGGATGCTCAATATCTGCGGGGCGTAATCCAGAGTCTGGGCGGCCGTCTCAAACACCGAACCGGCGCCGACGGCACAAACTTCGCACAACTCCTGGGTCAGAATAAGGTCGGGCCGGAGTTCCCGGAGCAGGTCGCCATCAATAATGTAGAGGGGGTTGCCACTGGCCCGCGCCTGCTGGATGATGGTGTCGATTTCCTGGCTGGACAGGTGGGACTTGCTGCGGATGCTGCGACTGACGATTGGCAAACCGCGTGCGGCCGCGGGATAGTCGCACATGTGCGACACGCCCACCAGAGAATCGCCGAGCCCCAGGGAGAACACAATCTCGGTGGCGCTGGGCAGTAACGAAACAATCCGCATGGGCCGCATTGTAGGGCCAATTCAGTCGGTTGGCAAACCGCCGATGGCAGCTCACGGTCCTCATCACGGTCCTGAGAGGATGGTATGATAATCACCGTAATACACAACGGCAGACGTGACCAGCATGACTACCAAACCGAAACCGACTATCGCCGCAGCAACTTTCCCCAGCGTTGACGAAACCGAACGCACCGGAGCCATCCGCCTGCGCCTCGCTCCCCTAGGCATTGACCATAGGGCCGCTGACTTTCCGACCCGGTTCATCGAGTTTTGCGAGCAGAACGACCTCTACGAAATGGAAGTCAACGCCGATGGAGAACTGATAATACTGCCCATGACTGGATTTCGCGGCAATCGACAAGAATATTACCTGGTACATTTCCTCACGGCATGGGAGATCGAGCACGGTGGAGTTGAAGCCTCGCCGAGCAGCCGGTTTCACTTGCCATCGGGCGAAATCAGAGGCCCCGATGCCGCCTGGATGACCCAAGAGCGTTACGACGCGCAAACCCCGGAGCAGCGAGAAACCATCATCGAAGGCGATCCCGATTTCGTGGTAGAGATTCGTTCCCGCACCGACAATCTGGCCCCATTGCAACGTAAGATGGGTTTATGGATGGCCGGCGGCGTGCGGCTGGGCTGGCTCATTGACACCGCCAACCGGTGCGCCTACATCTACCGTCCCAGCCTAGCAGAACCGGAACTGCGGGCCGACCCGGAAACGCTGGATGGCGAGGATGTGCTGCCCGGCTTCTCGTTCCCCGTCCGCCAGTACGTCTTCGACCTGGAATAGAACGCTCTGGCTGAATCCATGCCCGCTCGCATTCTGACATACTCGCTCGCATTCTAACGGGAACAAACCATGACCACCGCGCCGATACCGGTTCCTGAGACCCTAACTCGCATTGACGACTCCGGCGAGCGTACCGGCGCCATCTGCTTGCGCCTGGCTCCCCTGGGCATTGACCATCGGGCCGCTGATTTCCCAACCCGGTTCATCGAGTTCTGCGAACAGAACAACTTTTACGAAATGGAAGTCAACGCCGATGGAGCGCTGATAATACTGCCCATGACTGGACACCGAGGCAACCGACATGAAAGCGCAATGAATTATTTCCTCTTCGGTTGGCAGATTGCCAACGGTGGGATTGCATCATCTCAATCCAGCTGCTTCCGCCTGCCGTCCGGCGAAATCCGGGGGCCGGATGCCGCCTGGATTACCCAGGAACGCTACGATGCCCTGCCTGAACACCAGCGGCTCACCGTCATTGAGGGCGCTCCCGATTTCGTGGTGGAAATCCGTTCCCGCACCGATAACCTGGCCCCGTTGCAACGCAAGATGGATTTGTGGATCGCCGGCGGCGTTCGACTGGGCTGGCTCATTGACACCGCTAACCGGTGCGCCTACATCTATCGTCCCGGCCTGGCCGAACCGGAATTGCTGGCCGACCCGGAAGCGCTGGATGGCGAGAATGTGCTGCCCGGCTTCTCGTTCCCCGTCCGCCAGTACGTCTTCGACCTGGAATAGAACCCGCTCGCTGAATCCATGCCCGCTCGCATTCTGACGGGAACAAACCATGACCACCGCGCCGATACCAGTTCCTGAGACCCTAACTCGCATTGACGACTCCGGCGAGCGTACCGGCGCCATCTGCTTGCGCCTGGCTCCCCTGGGCATTGACCATCGGGCCGCTGATTTCCCAATCCGGTTCATCGAGTTCTGTGAACAGAACAACTTTTACGAAATGGAAGTCAACGCCGATGGAGCGCTGATAATACTGCCCATGACTGGACACCGCGGCAACCGACATGAAACTTACCTCAATCATTTTCTGACCGGATGGGAGATCGAACACGGCGGCGTGGCATCATCTCAATCCAGCCGCTTCCGCCTGCCGTCCGGAGAGATTCGTGGACCCGATGCTGCCTGGATTACTCAGGAGCGCTACGATGCCCTGCCGGAACAACAGCGGCTCACTGTCATTGAGTGCGCTCCCGATTTCGTGGTAGAAATCCGTTCCCGCACCGATAACCTGGCTCCATTGCAACGCAAGATGGATTTGTGGGTCGCCGGCGGCGTTCGGCTGGGCTGGCTCATTGACACTGCCAACCGGCAGGTTCACATTTATCGTGCCGGCCAGGCAAAGCCGGAAGTGCTGGCCGACCCGGAAACGCTGGACGGCGGGGACGTGCTGGCCGGCTTCTCGTTCCCTGTCCGCCAGTACGTCTTCGACCTGGAATAGAACCCCCTCGCTGAATCCATGCCCGTTCGCATCCCGACATGCCCGCTCGCATCCTGAACGGCACCGAGATCGCCGCCGAACTGCGCGCGGAGGTGGCCGAAGGCGTGGCGCAGCTGACCGCGTCGGGTGGCCCGCAACCGGGCCTCGCCGCGGTGCTGGTTGGAGGCGATGCAGCATCGGCGGTTTACGTCCGCAACAAGGGACGCGCCTGCACTGCGGCAGCCATGCACTCCGAAGCGTTCCATCTCCCGGCGGACACTCCGCAAGATGTGCTGTTGAGTCTGATCGACCGACTGAATGCCGACGACAGATTCCACGGCATCCTGGTGCAGCTGCCCTTGCCCGCCCAGATTGATGAAGCGACGGCAATTGAGCGCGTCGCACCCGCCAAGGACGTGGACGGTTTGCACCCCGTGAGCCAGGGCAAATTGCTGCAAGGGGAGCCCACCTATCTGCCCTGTACGCCGTCGGGCGTCCAGCAGGTGTTGCTGCGGTCGGGATACGACCCGGCGGGTCAGCATGTGGTAATCGTCGGACGTAGCAACATCGTCGGCAAACCGTTGGCGGCCTTGCTGATGCAGCGGGCCAGCGGCGGCAACGCCACTGTTACAGTTTGCCACACGCGCACTCGGAACCTGTCCGACATCACCCGCCAGGCCGACATTCTGGTGGCTGCGATGGGGGTGCCCGGCGCGATAACCGCGGAAATGGTGCGCGACGGCGCCGTAGTCATTGACGTGGGTATCAACCAGGTTGAAGACGCCACCCGGCGACGGGGTTACCGGCTGGTTGGCGATGTCGATTTTGGCGCGGTGGCGGCCAAGGCAAAAGCGATAACGCCCGTCCCCGGCGGCATCGGCCCAATGACCATCGCCGTGCTGCTCAGCAACACGCTGGATGCCGCCCGCCGCACTCACTCCGGTTAACCCGCGCCGCATAAACCTTTTAACCCGTGCCGCATAAACCTTGTCATTGCGAGCGTAGCGTGGCAATCTCGCTGCCCACTCACACCGCCATGCGCACCAGCGATTTCGACTACCACCTACCGGAAGAGCGCATCGCGCAAACTCCCGCCGAACCCAGGGATTCGTCGCGTCTGCTGGTGCTGCCTCGTGTTACGACGGTCGAATCCACCGCCGACGTTCGGCATTGCACGTTCCGCCAATTGCTGGATTACCTGCGCCCCGGCGACCTCATGGTGTTCAATCGCAGCCGCGTCATCCCGGCGCGGCTGCACGGGACGGAAGTGCGCTCCGGGGCAAGGGTGGAAATTTTGCTGGTGCGCCAACAGGAGCCCAACATCTGGCAGGCGTTGGGGCGCCCTGGCCGGCGGTTACGCGTTGGAGCCGAGGTGGTGGTTGGCACAGACGCAGAGGGCGGCGAGTCGTCGTCTGCTCGCATAGTGTCGTCTGCCCGGATAGAAGTTATTGCCGCTCACCAAAACGGTCTGCGCACCGTGCGGCTCTCCGATGACCGCGCTCTGGAACACCTGGGAGAGCTGCCGCTGCCGCCCTATATCAAGGAAACCCCGCGTGACCCGGTACGCTATCAGACCGTGTACGCTGATGTTCCGGGCAGCGTGGCGGCTCCCACCGCGGGCCTGCATTTCACCGACCGGCTCCTGGCCGACATTCGGGCCGTGGGCGTATCAACAGAGTGGGTTACTTTGCACGTTGGGCTGGACACTTTCCGACCGGTGCGCGGCGAGGACATCGCCGAGCACCAGATCCACACCGAGTGGTACGAACTGCCCGCCGATACCGCCGAGGCCATCAACAACACCAGGCAATCGGGCGGGCGGGTCATCGCCGTGGGCACCACCACCGTGCGCACGCTGGAGCAAGTCGCTCAGGACGCCAACGCTGCCAGTCTTGATAGCATCGGTGCAGCTACCGGCGACGCCAACCTGTTCATTCTGCCCGGGCACCGCTTCCGGCTGGTGGATGGAATGCTGACCAACTTCCACCTGCCCCGATCCACGTTGCTGATGCTGGTATCCGCCTTCGCCGGACGGGAGCGCGTATTGGCCGCCTACCAGACTGCGGTTGAGCAAGGCTACCGGTTTTATTCGTTTGGCGATGCGATGCTGATTATCTAACGCTGGCGCGGGCCAAAGGCGAAAATATCGGCCACCGGGCAGGTGAATCCGGGCAGCACTGGGTCGCCGGTCAGCGTATCGTTGATGCCAAAGCGCACTACCGACCCGTCGTCGTGATGGGCGTACACTTCCTGTGTTGCGGGATAAACGACCAGCGCCAACCGGACGCCGGCGCCCAGCCACATTTGCGTCTTGGCATCCAGCTCCGGCTGCCGGTCATCGGGTGAAACTACTTCCACCACCAGGTCCGGGATAACGTCGGCGAAACCGCGCAAAGGCGGCGGTTCCGTCATACGGTCGTAAGAGATGAATCCATAATCGGGTGCGCGCATAGTGTCGGGGTTGCGCTCGATATTGACTCCCGTTTCGGCGGCGATGCCATGCCCTAAGTCAAGGTCTTCCACGAAGTTGCCGATTTGTCTGCCGAAACGCTCTACGACTCTACCATGCTCGTGGCTCGTTGGCGGCATTTCAATCAGTACTCCCCGAATAAGTTCATAGCGCTTGCCATCATCCGGCATTGCGAGCAAGTCATCGACGGTCAGCAGCCTTTTAGCAGTAGTCATTGCCTGGTCTCCCGTAGGGACAAACGTTCTGGATTATTGCGGAGAGTCTGGTCCATGATGGCGATGCGATGCTGATTATCTAACGCTGGCGCGGGCCAAAGGCGAAAATATCGGCCACCGGGCAGGTGAATCCGGGCAGCACCGGGTTGCAAGTCAGCGCATCTCCGATGCCAAACCGCTGCACTGTACCATCGTCGTGGTGGGCGACTATTTGCTGCGTGGCAATGTACGCAACCAACACCAAACGCACCCCGGCATCCAGCCATGCCTGTGTCTTGGCATCCACTGCCGCCGCCCGGTAGTCGGGTGAAACCACCTCCACCACCAAGTCCGGAACAACTCCGAAAACGTAACCCCGCTCCGGCAGCGGCTCGGTGATGCGCTCGAGAGCTATGATGGCATAGTCGGCAGCCAAAACGGTGTCCGGCCCCCGCTCAATGTACGCTGCAGTTTCCGGGCCACCGACAAACGGCAGGTTGTTCTGTCTGACGAAAGAGCCAATCAGCCAACCGATTTGGTCGGTTACGACAGTGTGCATAATACCTGGCGGCGGCATTTCAATCAGCGCTCCCCGGACGAGTTCGTAGCGCTTGCCATCATCCGGTATTGCCAGCAAGTCATCGGCGGTGAGCAGCTTTTTGGCGGTGGTCATTGCCTGGTCTCCCGTAGGGACAAACGTTCTGGATTATTGCGGAGAGTCTGGTCCATAGTTGCGCCGCGCCACAATGAGGCGGGAACCGCCCAAGCCCAGGATTGCCCCAATAGACACTTTTACCATCCAATCTCCGATGGTGATGAGGTTATCGTGAGCCGGGTTGAACCGGTCCGCAGGAACCGACGCAACGTAAAGCAAGATGCCGATGCCTACAAACATTATCGCGAACAGGGCAGCCAGTATCCACAACGGGCTGAGCGGTCCTCTCACGGCTCGACTTCTCCCGGCGGGTTAGTCTGGGGCGGCTGAGCCGGCCGCGGGCTGCCATACTCGGCGCGGAACAGGTGGTAGAATATCCCGCCCATCGCCACCAGGAAGCCAACCAGCCCGATTACTATTAGCGTCATCCCTAAAATTTGCAAAAACATAGTTAGCCCTCCCACCTCAGGTTCACGTCCCCCCGCTACAATCGCATTGTACCACTGGCGTCCGCCCGCGCCAGGTTTAGCGCCAGCAGCCGCTCCAGTATCGCCGCATCCGCTAGATTCGCCGGCCACCCGTAGGCGTCGGCAACGGCAGCGTCCAGCACATCGTGGGCGTTGGCCAACCAGGTGGGGCGCTGATTGTACAGGTTGGTCAGCGTGCGGCGGCGCAGGTCGGCGGCTCCGGCATCCGTCGGGTTCAACCAGTTTTCCCGCAGCCGGTTCAGCGCAGCGGCGGCAGTGGCGATGGCCTCGCGCTGGGCGTCGGTAGGATTCGGAAAGGGGAAGGTTTCAAAGCAGGTGGTGGGTGTGTAGCGGAAGCCCGATTCCACTTCACGCAGTTGCGTTCCTTTATCACGCGCCCATAGCTCGTGGATGCGGCTGTGGAGTATCCCAAAAGTATAGTCGTCATCGCGAGCGAATACATCCGTGCTGTCATTACACATTATGCCAGATTGAACCCACACGAATATTCGATGCTTTGAGACCCGTGGAGTTGCAATGTATCGTTGCAGCCCCTCCATGGCCTGGCGCATATTCGGCCTTGGCGTAGCATACTGCCACCACCTATGACGGAAGGGTGCCTGCGATTTCTCAAGCCGCTTGGTGTAAACGTGCTCCCTCACGTGCTCAAAAGGCATCTCGTACTGGCTGGATTCGTCTATTCCCATCATCCCAAAGTCTATGGTGTACATACGTCTGGCCCGTTGGGTAATATCTCTGGCGTTTAACACCGGACGCACTACGTCCGCATTTGGCTTTCCGTTGACGTTGAGAGGTTGCGACAACATCCGTGTGGCAAGTTCCGGGGTAATGTCAAAAGGCGCTTTCGGAGACGGCCCTTCAAAAGCGATGCCTCGGTTTTCTGCCAGGCGTTGAGCGATGGTAGTGTCAACCCCAACTGTCAGGTTGGTATTGATACCGTTGGAAACTGTTTCGCCGTCAAAGCAATATTCCGTTTCACTACCGTCATCGAATCCCACAATGGAAATATGGACGGTAGCGCCGCTCAGCACCCACACTCTATCCGGGTATGCCATAAATATATCGCCGGACTCTTTGATGCGTTGCAAAACGGCACGATTATCACGGCCCCGGATACCTTGCGTTGCCAATAGACCGGCGCGCTTTGTAGTGCGTCGCTCAATCATCGCTCGCGCTTTTTCAAACCAGTAACTGCAAAGGTCCGACGCATTGGGCAGTCGGCCATCATAAACATTATAAAGGGCATCAGTATAACTATCGCCCAATGTATTCCGCAGCCCACCGCGTCCGAGAAACGGCGGGTTGCCGATGATAAACTCCGCCGCCGGCCATTCCGGTTCGCGGGGGTTGTCGGGGTCGGACAGGTCGAGGATGGCGTCGGTTTGGCGGATGGTGTCCAGGGGCGTCAGTATGGGCTGCTGCCGATAGGGAAAGCCGTTGCTCTGGTGCCACTGGATATAGCCAATCCACAGGGAGGTGCGGGCCAGCTCGGCGGCGTAGTGGTTGATTTCCAGCCCCAGCATCTGGTTGGGTTTGACGGTCGGCGCCAAATCGTCCCAGCCCTGCGCGGCCCCGAAGTCAATCACCTGCTTTTCCAAATCCAACAGCGACCGCAAAGCCAGGTAGAGAAAGTTGCCGCTGCCGCAGGCCGGGTCCAGCACGGTTACGCCGGCCAGCCGACGCTGAAAAGCTGTCAGCCGGGCCAATGCCCTGTCGTCGTCTCCGTCGGCCTGCAAGTTCCCCACCGCCTGCCGTGCGGCGTCCCACTCCCGGCGCAACGGTTCCAACAGCACCGGGTCAACCACCAGCATAATATCGTCGGCGCCGGTGTAATGCGCCCCCAGCTGCGCCCGTTTGGAAGCGTCCAGCGCCCGCTCGAAGAGGGTGCCAAAGATGGACGGCTCGATGTTGCGCCAGTTCTTGCCGGTGGCCTCGCCCAGCCGTTGCAGGGCCACCGCGCTCAACTCAACCGTCTCCGGTGCGCTGAACAAGTCGCCGTTGAAGTGGGCCACCTCGGTGGGGCCGAACAGGCCGCCTACCGCCATTCGCTCGAACAGGGCGGGCACGGCCTGATTGAACAGGTCGGGCCGGCGGTAATGCTCTCGCACGATTTGGGTGAACAGGCCATTGGGCAATAGGCCAGCGTCCTCGGCGTACAGGCAGAACACGATGCGGTTGAGATAGCGGGCCAGTTGCTCCGGGTCGTCGGTATGCTGCTCCATATCCGCTACGATGTCGCGGAACAGGTGGGCGGTTTCCTCCGTAACCCGCTCCACCGACCGGTCGGGGCGGAGCGCGTGCGGGGCAAAGAAAGCGTTGCGAAGCAGTTCCAGATTAGCCGGTTCAGCCAGCTCGGCGACGGGGATTTCGTGGAGTACGGTTTCCATCCCCGGAAAGTTGGTGCGTATCCGTATCGTCTGAAAGGACGACACGATAAGCAGGGGCGGCGTTTTGAGATGCACCTGATAGCGGAGCAGCTGGTTCAGAGCGACGTCCAGCTGGGTATCACTGCCCTTGAACTCCCAACCGAAGCGCTCCTCGAGGTAGGCATCGGCAAAGCCACCTGGCACCGCCTTCTCAAAGGTGAACGCGTCGGGGTTGCCGTAAGCCACCGGGCTGGGGTGGCCGACCAGAGCGCAGATGTCGAGGAACATTTCCTGCGACGCCTGTTTTTCTCCAAAGTCAGCCGGCTGCCATTTCGCGACGAACTGCTGTGGAGTCACATCGACGCCTCATTGCAAGAGGCAGCCCTTTTGCACAACCGGCGTCAGCTAAAACGCGGGCGTTCGTCATCGCGGTTGCTGTCGTAGCCGTCATCGCGCAGGCTGCGACGCTGGGAACCACGGCTTCGACCGGAGTCTGCGTCGCCGGAGGCCGCGTCCCCGGAGCCCGGATCAGTGGCCCGGTCGTCCCCGCCCGCCGCATCTGCCGGTGACGAGTCAACAATCTCAGTCTCGGCGGCGGAAGAGTCGACGACGTCAAATGGCGCTTCGGTCTGGTCGGCTGCGGCTGCGGCATCGTCGTCTTCGCGCGGTGGCGGCGCGAACTGGGGGTAGGCCCGACGGAATTCAGCCAGGGCAGCTTCCAGGTGCGCGTGGAACTCATCCGGCTCGCGCACTTGAATGGCGATGCGCCGTCGGTTGATGGTGTACACCCGGAGGGGGTCGCCCATGAAACCCCGATCATTCACCGCCTCCTGAATCTGGCTGAAGTGAATCGACCGGTTGCGCGGCGTCCCGAACATGATTACCAACGCATCCGAATAGATCCGGTACTGACGCGGCGAGGTTAGCCACGAGTACGCCCCGACGCCAATACCAACCACGATGAGGAGCCAGGATCCGCCGCCGCTGCCTCGGCCCGATTTCTGGACCTCGCCATCCGCTCCCGGCTGACCCTCCTGCGCCTGCTCGGTTTCGGCGGGCGTAGGGTCGCCGGCCCGCCCAGCGGTGACCATCTGGTAAACGCCGAACAGGATGACAGCCGCCGCCAGGATGAGAGTGAGGTTGAATCGAATCCGACTAGGCGCCCAATATATGAGTTGGGTTTCGGCCTGTTGCATTGTAATCTCGCACCTGCCGGTGTTGTACGCCGACGTTAGTTGAGTAGGCGCGCCGGAAAGCCAAAGCGCTGCCGGCACAACGGGAAATATGTTACCACACGCCGCCCGGCATCCCCCACTTTTACGCCTGCCCGCTTTGGTCTGTCATTGCGAGCGTAGCGTGGCAATCTCTTCGCCGTAGCAATGGTGGTTCGCCGAGGCGTGCCCAACCTCATCGAGATTGCCACGTCGCTGCGCTCCTCGCAATGACAGCAGGCCGGTTTGGTTTGACAAAGTGGGTACGCGTGGTGTTGAGTTTGGCTTGACCGTGCCCGGCTATGGTGCCAGAATTGGGCCGGGATATTGCTATCCAACCACACTAGAACTATCCAACCACGCCACAACCCAGATAATTCACAGGAGGCCACGGCCATGCTGATTTGCAAGTTTCGCACCGGAGACCGGGAAGGGTACGGTATCGTTGAAGGCGACAACGTAATGGAGGTGCAGGGTGGCCTGTTCGACGGGCTGCAACAAACCGGCAGCAAGTATGCGTTGAGTTCCGTGAAGCTGCTGCCGCCGGTGGTTCCACCGACCTTTTACGCCGCCGGCATCAACTTCCCCGAGCACGTTACCTGGGCGGCTCAAATGCGCGGCGAGGAACCCAACCTCCCCAAACGGGCCGATGTCGGTTACCGCGCCATTAACGCCCTGACCGGCCACGGCGACCCCATCAGGGTGCCGGCCGACGCCACCGAGATGTTGCAGTACGAAGGCGAGGTCGTGGTTGTCATCGGCAAAGAATGCCGGAACGTTACCGAAGCACAGGCGCTGGATTACGTGCTCGGTTATACCATCGGCAACGATGTCAGCGAGCGCACCTGGCAACGCAACGACCGCACCATGTGGCGCGCCAAAAACACCGACACCTTCAAGCCGATGGGTCCCTGGATCGCCACCGACGTGGATCCCGACCAGCTGCACGTTACCATCGAGGTTAACAAGAAGGTCGTTGGCGAGTATGACCTGAAAACGGCAATTTTCGGCGTGCGCCACTACATAAGCGAGATGAGCAAGTACCTGACGCTGGTGCCGGGGGACATCCTGTGGATGGGCACCGATGGCGCGACCGAGAACATGAAAGACGGCGACGTGTGCGACATCACCGTCAGCAGCATCGGCACCCTGAGCAACCCGGTGGTGTGGGGCAAAGCCTGATCCCTCCGACGTTCTGGTCCCCGGGTGGCAGCTAGTTGCCCGGGGACACCTATTCTCGTCCATCCGGCCGGACACAAACCAGGCTAGCGGGAGTCCCGTCAACTGGACATTTCCGCGGCGTTGCCTTAGAGTCTGCCAACGATGACGGATAGAACCGGCGCTCCCAGTTGTCCGCAATGCGGTTCGCCTTATCAGGTGGGACACCGATTCTGCGGAGGTTGCGGCGCAACGTTGCCGGCAGCCCCAGGACACCCGGCTGAGGTCGTTTCGCGGACAGTAGTACCGCCGCCACCTCCACCATCTGCGGCCAATCCCTCACCTGCGCGACAACCCATCCCAGGCGATATTGACCGGTTGGCGGGCCCGCGATACCCAACCGAGGAACAACCCGCACGCCCCCCGGCGCCTGCCCGGGCCGGGGACGGTTCGCTGGCTTGGCATATCTCCCCCAACCGCGTCCTGCTGCTAACATTTTTGACCACCGGCTTGTACATCTTCTACTGGATGTACATTACGTGGCGGCACTACCGGGATCATAGCAACGAGGTCGCGTATCCGGTGTGGCACGCGCTGGCCCTGCTGGTGCCGGTGTACCAGTTGTTCCGGCTCCACGCCCACATGCGCGTCTATCAGGAAATGATGGAGCAGCGGGGAGTACCCACCACGTTGAGTCCCATGCTTTCGGTTGGGCTGTTCCTGGTCGCTGTCGCTCTGGTTTGGGTGGCCGCCAGGCTGATTGCCGATCCAGAACTGACGACGCTAACGCAGACGCAGCAAATCGGTTACTTCGTGGCCAACGTGGCGCGGGTGGCTATTCTGGCCGCAATAATGTGGCGGGCTCAGGGCAACCTCAACCGCTATTGGCAACACCGGGTGGGAATGCGATTGGCCAGCGCCCCGTACACCCTGGTGGAACTTGTGCTGGTCGTCCTGGGCATATTCAACTGGATCGGCTGGGTCATCATCATGATGTACCCTGAGTTGTTGTTGAACCCGCCGACCGGGCCGGCGGCAACGCCGTAACCGACACGCCAGCCGGCCTACTGTCCATTGGGTGGTCCGCCGGATGGGCCGTTGCCAGTGTTCCGATCCACCAGTTCGGCGATTTTGCCGGTCAAGTCAGTGATAGTTGCCAGCAAAGCCAGCTGGGTTTCGTCAGCGCGCCGGCGTTCCTCCGCCATCCGCTCATCGGAGCGCCGGCGTTCCTCCTCGGCACGCTGGCGTTCCTCCGCCAGCTGGGTTTCGGCGGCAATGCGGGCTTCCCGTTCTTTCGCAAACATATAGATGTTGAGACCTCCGGCTAGCGTGGACACGATGGCGCTCAGGGTAATGCAACGGCTCAGGATGTCAATATCGATGAAGTTGGCAATTGTGCTGGGGTTGCACTGGTAAGCCACGGCGTTGGCCGGGGTGCACGGCACTTTGGTCAAGTACCAGACTGTCCAGGCAACAGCGCCGGTAGCTAAACCCAAAAGAGCCGGCGCCAACCAGAATCCGGCAGTGCCGGTAACGGTTATGTTCAAGCGATGGCAAAAACGCCGTAACATCGCAGCCGGCCTGATGTTTTATCTTACTACAAAGAACCCAGCGCCACCTGCACCATTCGCCTTTCCAGCGACAGGGCCAGCTCGGTGGCAATGTCGGTGCGGTCATGCTGGCCTACCGCGCCTACGAAAGCCACACCCAACAGCCGCCCAACGCGGAAGTCGATCACGGTCGAGGATAGCAAGCCAGCCGGGCCGCCCTGGAGCACTTGTAGCCCCACTGATTCGTCGTACAGTCCGTTGGCTTCCACCCGGTCTACCGATACGATTTGCTGGCCGGAACCGACGCTTTCCCCAAGGTTCTCTTCAAAATCCTTAACGAACACGTCCGTCATCCAGCCGGACACCTGGTCGGGATTGCTGAAAAGATGCACCACAGTGGCTCCGACGAAATTCAGGCCGTCAGCCGGCGGGAGGTCTGAAGTCGGTACAAACTCGCGCATATACCCGCTGATGCGACCGGCGTCCCGAAAACGGTCGGCCGTACTGCCGGGAAACCCGTTCTCCGCCATCTCGTCGTTATTGAGCACACCGGCCCGAGCCAGTTGATAGCCCCGCAGTGATTCCGGCAAATCGCCAGCTTCCAGAGCCATGTATTCCAAGTCGGCTTCGCCGATGCGGAAAGTTGCTTGCCACAACGCCGTGGATGCCACCGTCGTCCTACCTCCGGTTATTTCCAGTTAGATGAGCAAGGGCGGAATTGCTCGCCCTTGCTCATGTGGTTCAGCCTCACGCTCACCAATCGCCGGCTGGATGCCATGCTGTGAACGAGCGCAAGAGTTGGTCGGGTTAGCCCGCAACCATGGGATACACATGCCGCCCGCGGGACATCTCGACCGGCACATCGGTGCGCTGCCAGCTATCGCCGCTATCGCCGCTGCAGTAGACGTGACCATCGCGGTCGCAACAGTACACGTTGCTGGGAGAGTGGCGGTCGATTGCAATCTGGAACATACGGGCCGGAGCAATTTCGCCCAAGTCGACCCGATCCCAGGATTCGCCAGCGTCGGTGGAGCGCATCAGCACTCCGGCGTCCACGGTACCCGCGGGAGCGCTTCCGCCGCCGGCTCCGGCTGCCAGATACATGATGCTGGGGTCATGGGGGGCCACCACCAGGTCCCGGCAATAGCTGCCACCCTCGAACATCTCGTCGATGGGCACAAACTCCCAACCCTGGCCACGCTCGCGGCTGCGGAACATGGCGAGTTGAGTGATGATGTAAACCAGGCCGGGGTTTGAGGCATTCACCTGCACTCCGTGCAGATCGACCGGGCCCATGCGAGTGTAGTGGCCGTCGGTGATGCAGGACCAGGTCTCGCCGCCGTCCCGGGATGCGATCAGCCCGCCGACTTCAATGGCGCCGTACACGTCGTTGGGGTGGGCCGGGTCAACGCTGAGGCCGATGACCCGCTTTACGATTTCGGTGGGTTTCATGGTGATGCTGGGATGCACCAACCCCTCGGTGTTCAGTTGCCGCCAGGTCTCGCCGCCGTCGTCAGAGCGGCAAACGCGGCCCTGGTCATAACCGGCAAACATGATGGACGAATCATTGGGATGGGCGGTCAACGACCAAACCTCTCCGCTGAGCGTATCGGTGCGCCGCCAGTTCTCGCCATGGTCGTCGCTGCGATATACACCATCCTGGGTACCGGCGTACACGGTGTCGGGGTTGTCGGGGTGCACCAACAGCGCGCGCACTTGAGGATTCTCGGGCAAGCCGTTTTCCACGGCTACCCATTCCGAATCGCCTTCGGTGAGGCGGTACAGGCCGCCTTCGCCCAGCGGGGTGCCTTCCGCACCCACGATAAGAGCGCTTTCGCCACCCAGACCGACGTAAACGTTGGTGCGGTGGCCGTTTGCAGTAGTCATCAGTAAGCCTCCTGAATTGTGTGCCAGTATAGCCGGTCGATCCCAACTAACAGCGAGAATCTTTGTGCAGATTTTTGGCGTTACGTTGCCGGTTGTCAAGCGCTAGTCGCTGCGGCATGGAGCGTTTGGGGGCTGCGGCATGGAACGTTAGGGGCTCCAGCGCGACTAGGGCCACATAATCCAGCCGGTGCGGTCGGTGCGAGCCCGGAAAAGATGACCGCCGCCGGTAGTTACGTACAAGCTGCGCATATCGGCATCGCCGAAGCAGCAGTTGGTGGGTCTGTCTACCCGCAGGGCGTGGGTTTCCAGTACCCGGCCGGCGGGCGAAAACACGTAGATGATTGGGCCCGGCCCAGCAGCTTCCCAACCCGCGCATACGATGATGTTGCCGTCGACGTCCAGCGTCATGCCGTCCACGCCGCGCTGCACCCCCTGGCTGCCGACGCCGCGCAGGTCACCGTTGGCCGCGCCGCCGTCAATACCGAAGGTGTGCAGCACCGTGTAATCGCCGAGCGACCCATCGTCAACGATGGGGTACGCCCGCAATTCGCGGCGACGGTCGGCTCCGTAATCGCTCTGCGCGATATACAGCGTGCGTTGGTCGCGGCTGATGATAATGCCGTTGGGGCGCGAAATGTCGGTGGTGGCCCGCACCAGATCCCACTGGTCATTGCCCTTGGGGTCGAGGCGAAGCACCGACATATGGTCAAGTTCCTGCGGGCCGCTGTCGCCGATACCAGAGTAAGGATCGGTGAACCAGATACGCCCCGACTTGTCCACCACCAGGTCGTTGGGGTTGTTGTGGCGCTGGCCGCCCAGCAGGTGCGGCATCGACGTGGCCGTGTTGCTCGCGGCGTCGAAGCGGGCGATGCGGCGGCGACCCTGCTGGCAGCCGTAGAGGTTGCCCTGGGCATCGAAACACAGGCCGTTGGTGTTGAATGACTCGTCAAAATACTCGGACACCGCGCCGGATTTGGGATCATAGCGCAGGATTTTCGAGGCGGGGATGTGAGTAAACAACACCGCTTCGCCGTCCCAAACCGGGCCTTCGGTAGTGCCACCATAGGGCCCTGCGACCAGTTCAAAATTCCAGGACATAATGCACCTCACGTCTCAAACGCAACACCAACCGACCAGCGCCGGCGCTTGGGCCGTTGCCGGGTCAATCCGGTTGACTCAATAGCGCCCGCAGTGTAGCACGGTTTGCCGATGCCGCCCACAAAAAAGCCCCCACCGGAAACGGCGAGGGCCAGCAAATGCTGATGGTGCGATTGCCGATGGTGCGATTGACTTACCGACCGCGCAAACGGGGGTCGAGCACGTCGCGCAGCGCGTCGCCAAGGAAGTTGATGGAGAACACCACGATGGAGATGGCCATGCCGGGGAACACCGCCAACCAGGGAGCGTTCCGGATGTACTGCGAAGCGCCCTCGGTGAGCATTCCACCCCAGGTTGGCACGTCCGGCGGTACCCCCACACCCAGGAAACTTAGCGATGCTTCAATGACGATCGCCAACCCCAGCGTGATGGTACTGAGGACGATATAGCTGGCGATGACATTGGGCATAATGTGCTTCAGCATTATTCGCCATGGGCGTGCGCCAATCGCCTGGGCGGCCAGAGTGTAATCCAGTTCCTTGATACTTAACACCTGCGAACGAATGACCCGGATTGCTCCGGGCAGCAGGATTACCACCAGCGCCGCCACAATATTATTGACTGAAGCTCCAAGCGCGGCCATGAGCCCCAGCGCCATGATGATGGCGGGGAAAGCCATCAGCGCATCCACCACCCGCTGAATCACCAGGTCGAGCACCCCCCCGATGTATGCGCTCAGTATGCCGATGATTGTGCCCAGCGTGATGCCGATAACTACGCTCATGACGCCTACGTACATCGAAATCCTGGCCCCGGCGATTATCCGGCTGAAGACGTCTCGTCCCAAGTCGTCGGCTCCCAGCCACGCCGTACCCGACGGCGCCTGGAAGGTGTCATGCACCAGGTCCAGAGGATCGTGCGGCGCAATAACCGGCGCAAAAATGGCGGCCAGCAGCGTCAATATGATTATGCCGGCGCTGATCGCGCCCAAAGGCTTGGCACGGCAGAACCGGGTGATGTGGCCCCAGGTGGTAGGGCGCGGCCGCATATCCGGGGCCGCGCTGGCGCCGTCCACGCCAATTTGCGGTGTCCGTAGCGCTCCGCTTTGATCAGGAGTGGTCATCGAATATGCTCCAGGGCTCGGGTCATCGATGTGAGGTTAGGCATAACGGATGCGCGGGTCCAACCACCCGTACAGCAGGTCCACCAACAGATTGACAATAACGATCGAAACGGCGACGATTACGATAATCGCCTGAATGGTGGGGAAGTCACGCTGGAAAACGGCGTCAATCAGCAGTTGGCCGATTCCCGGAATCAGGAAGATGCGCTCGATGATTACCGTGCCGCCAAACAGACGTCCGAACTGCCATCCGGAGATGGTGAGGATGGGCAACACGGCATTCTTCAAGCCGTGTCTTGACAGCACGATGCGCTCGCGCAGGCCCTTGGAGCGGGCGGTGCGCATGTAATCTTCGCGCAGAATTTCCATCATCGACGAACGGGTTACGCGCGCAATGAAGGCCATATCGTAAAAACCCAGGGCCAGCGCCGGGAGCATCATCTGCTTGACGTTAGACCACGGGTCTTCCCAGAAGTCTTCGTAACCCAGCGGCGGCAGCCAGCCAAAGGCTCTGATGAGCAGCAGGGTCAGCAGGATGCCGCTGAAAAAGGTGGGTATGGATATGCCCACCAGGGTAAACACCCGTGAGACGTAATCCAGCGGACTATCCGGACGTATCGCAGAGATGACCCCCAACGGAACGGCACATACCACCGCCAACAAGATACCCAGGATTGCCAGCTCAATGGTTACCGGGATGCGCTCCGCCAGACGGTCCATCACCGGGCCGTTCCACCAGAACGACGTGCCGAAATCGCCGCGCAACAGCCCACTCATCCAGTCGAGGTACTGGACCACGATGTGCCGGTCGGTGCCCAATTTGACCCTAAGTTCGTGTAATTCCTGCTCGGTGTATGCCGCATCGTCGGCGCTGAGTATGGCCAATGCCGGGTCGCCCGGTATCAGTCGCATCACGACGAAGACGATTACGGTAACCAGCAAGACCGTGGGAATGAATAATCCAATACGTTTGACTGCGTACTGTCGCATCGACACACATCCGGGTTGCGGGGGTGATGATTCGGTGGTTGGTTAGTCGGCTAACGGTCCAGCCAGTAATCTTCGTATTTGAAGAAATACTGCACGGTGGTCGGAGGATGGAAGTTCTTGATGTCGCGGTGAACAATCCAGAAGAACCGGTTCCAGCCCAAGTTTACCCAATGATTATCCGTAAAGTCCACCAGCCACAGTTCGGCTTCCTTGTTGATCTCGCGGCGCTTCTCAGGATCTTGTTCAACTTTCTGGGACTCAAACCACTCCTCTACCAGAGGATTCGTCCAGTCGGTGTAGTTGCGGGTTCCACCCCGGTTGTAGATGCCACCGTAGAGAGCGTCGGGGTCAAGGACCACCATCCCTTCGCCCTGGCAGGCGATTTCCCAATCGCCGTCGGCGCCCACACCGCGAGACGTGCCATATTTCGCGTAACCGGCGGCGCTGGGCAGCGTCTCGATGTTTCCGGTAATACCCAGGGCCGATTCCAGCTGCTGCTTCAGCACCTGACACTGCTTCGGATAACCGGCCGCCTGGCGGGCAGTGTACTCTACTTCGAAACCGTCGGGGTATCCTGCCTCGACCATGAGGCGCTTGGCTTCAGCCAGGTCTTCCTGACCACCGGGGCTCTGCTTCGATCGAACGCCCGGCCAGGTTTGACAAACGTCGAAGTCATGCCCCATGCCACCCAGCGGACAGGCGATGCCAGCGGTGCCGTCCCAGATTTTATCGTTCAGGTCGTCCCGGTCCACCGCAAGGTTGATCGCTTTGCGAACTCTGGGATCATCGAACGGGGCACGCTTCACGTTCATCATCAGTCCCCAGTTACCGGAGGGCGGAAATTCGTGCATCACGTATTCGCCTTCCATCCGCTGCTCCAGTTCCAGGTATTCCCGTGGAGTCAGGTTGGAGAAACCGCCGTTCATCATGTCTATGTTGCGGCCTTCAATTTGCGCGGTAAGCGTGGCGGTATCCACGATGATGAAGTGCTCAATCCGGTCGAAGTAGGGTTTGCCCGGCTTGAAGTAATTCTCGTTGCGATTCACGTGGTAAAAATTACCCGACGAGTATTGCTCCAGCACATAGGGGCCGGAACCGGATTTGTACTTGATTACGTTGTCAGAAGAATTCAGGTCGATACCCTGCTCCAGGAGGTGCTTGGGTAGTACCTTCACGTAATCAACAGCCATGAACTTGATGAATGCGCCCGAGGGGAACCGCAGCGAGAACTCCACCGTGCTGTCATCAATCTTGCTCACGACATCGTTCGCGTTGGTGGGGGAGCAATCGGCCTTGTCTATCTTTTCCACTACTTCCAGCGCCACGGTGTATTGACGCCACAGACCGGAGCGTCCAGCCGAGTTGCAGGGGTTGGCGTAGCGCAACATGGTGTACACCACGTCATCAGCGGTGACCGGCTCGCCGTCGCCCCACAGAGCGTTGGGTTGCAGATTGAAGGTGTAGGTCAATCCGTCCGCGCTGATCTGCCAGTCCGATGCCAGGTCGCCCTCAACCTGGTCGGTTTCGATGCTGTTGTACTGCACCACTTGGTTGTACAACTGCGAATAGGAAATCACGCTGGAAAGCGATGCCGAGCCCAGCGGATCCCAGTCTTTGGTGTCCGCGTATGCCGACATACGCACGGTGCCACCCTGTCGGGCTGACCCTGATGGCGTGGGCGTGGGAGCGATTCTGGCTTCGAACGCGGACACCGGTGTGTTGGTAGGTCGGATGGTGGCATCCGGAGGAGGCGTATGTGTGGGCGTGGCCGGCGCCGATGGCACGGTGGCGACGACTTGTTCCGCAGCAGTCGTCGCCGGGACAACCGTCGTGGGTTGCTCACTTTCGCCGCAGGCGATGATGGTCAGCAGCAATGTAACCGCCGCCATGCCGAATATCAGCGCTGGCCTGATAGGTAACCGCATATTTTCCCGCTCCTGCAATCTGAATTAAAACCCTCTGGATTGAATCCCTGGTTAGGCCCGGAACACCGTTAGCGATCCAGCCAAAGGTGCTCGTGCTTGAAACCGTACTGCACAGTCTGGGGAGCCACAAAGCCTTTGACGTCCACATTTACGACCCAGAAGTTCTGGCCCAGGGTGAGGCTGACCCAGTGGTTGTTGGAGAATTCGTGGAGCCAGCGCTCGGCTTCCTTGTTAATTTCGCGGCGCTTCTCCGGGTCGAGTTCCACTTTCTGCGCTTCAAACCAGGCGTTGACTTCGGGTGCTTCCCAGTCGGTGTAGTTGCGGGTTCCGCCTTTGAGGAAGATGCCGCCGTAGAGGGCATCGGGGTCCAGCACAGTCATACCGTCAGCCTGGCAGCTGATTTCCCAATCGCCTTTGGCATCGGCGGGGCGGGAAGTGCCGTACTTGGCATAGCCGGCAGCGCTGGGCAAAGTTTCGATGTTGCCGGTGATGTTGAGATAGTCTTCCAGGTCCTGCTTGATGACAGAACATTCGTCAACATAGGTTCCAACCTGGCGCACGGTGTAGGTGACCTCGAAACCATCTGGGAAACCGGCTTCGGCCATGAGCCGTCGCGCCTCGGCAATGTCTTCCTGACCGCCGGGAGTATCCTTGGGACGCATTCCCGGCCAGGTGGCGCACTCTTCCAGGCTGTTGGCCATGCCGACTAGCGGGCAGTGTCCGCGTCCCGCGTTGTGCAGACCGCGAGCGTTGTGCTTCTGCCGGTCAACGGCCAAGTTGATGGCCTGGCGCACCCGGTGGTCGCTGAAGGGTTCCCGCTTGACGTTGAGCATCAACCCGCGGGTAGCGCCGCCAAAGATGTCGTGGGCCACGTACTCGCTGTTGGTGCGTTGCTCCAGCCCGTAGTATTCGGGAGCCGTCAGGTTCATGGTAGCGGCATTGGCCATATCGATCTGGCGAGCCTCAACCTGCGCCTGGGCCGTGGCGGGAGTAGTGATGATGTAATGCTCAATCCGGTCGAGGTAGGGATAACCGTCCTTGAAGTAGTCGGGGTTCTTGTTTACGTTGTAGAGGTTGCCCGATTGGTATTCTTCCAGAATGAACGGGCCCGAACCGGAGTTGTACTTGATGATATTCTCGGCGGCGTTCAGGTCAATGTCCTGTTCCAGCAGGTGCTTGGGCAGAATCTTCACGTAGTCGATGGCCAGGAATTTGATGAACGCGCCGGAAGCAAAAGCCAGCTGAAATTCGATGGTGCGGTCGTCAACTTTACGAACGGCGTCATCGGGGTTGGTGAGGGTGCAGTCGCCGCCCTCTCGGTCAGCCACTTCCAGCGGGACGGTGTAAGTGCGCCACAAGCCGGACCGTCCCCGGCTGTTGCACGGGTTGCCGTAGCGCAGGAAGGTGTACACCACGTCGTCTATGGTCAGGGGTGTGCCGTCGTTCCACTTAACGCCATCGGTGAGGTGGAACGTGTAGATGGTGCCATCGTCGTTGATTTCCCAGCTTTCGGCCAGGTCGGTAGTAACTGCGTTGGTGTCCACCGTGTCGAACTGCACCAGCTGGTTATACAGTTGGGAGTAAGAGATTACACTGGAGGTGGACGCTGAACCCAAGGGGTCCCAGTCTTTGGTGTCCGCGTAGGCCGCCATGCGCACCAGGCCGCCGTACTTGGGCGGGCCGCTGGGCAGCGGCGTCGGCGCAGTACGCGCCACCGAGGTGGGCGCCGGCGTGTTAGTGGGCCGGATTGTCGCTGCCGGTGGGGCCGTGGGCTCCACTCTGGGAGCCGTCGAAGCCTGAGTCGAGGCCGGGGCTTCGGTGGGACTGCCGGGACCACGGGCCGCCGGTACTTCCGTCGACCCGGCTGCCGGAGCAGTCGCGTCTGGCGCGCCGGCGCCTCCGCACGCGATGCCCATTGCCAACAAAGTAACGGCGATCGCGCTGAGTATCAGTGTTAGTTTCAGGTTGTTCAACATAGACCGGGAATCCTCCTGATTGGCTCACAAAGCCTGGCGATTGGGGGCGACAGCCGCCTGTTTTCAGACGGCTGCACCAAATACGTAATACGTAAATTGCCCGGACTACTCTATGCAAGCAGTGGCACGCTGTCAAGGAAAATGGCGCTTCTCAACAATATCCGGATTAATAATGATACGTATTGCGATAATATGCCACGGTTCAATAATGATTCTGCCAATCCCATGCAGTCGGGTTTGGAGCGCTCGCTTTCAGAAGGCGTCTCCCCATTAAATCGAAACCGTCCTGCTGGCTTTCGCACACCAGCAGGACGGCTAATGGTTTCGACTATGACCCGCCAGACGGGCCGTGGCCTGGAGCCCCTAGCGGTCTAGCCAAAGGTGTTCGTGCTTGAATCCATACTGCACGGTCTGGGGCGCAACAAAGCCTTTGATGTCCTTGTTGACCACCCAGAAGTTCTGACTCAAGCCCAGGCTGACCCAGTGGTTGTTGGAAAATTCATGCAACCAGAGTTCAGCCTCCTTGTTGATTTCCCGCCGTCGGTCCGGGTCCAGTTCAACTTTCTGCTCTTCAAACCAGGCATTGAGCTCGGGAGCTTCCCAGTCTGTGTAGTTGCGGGTGCCGCCCTTGAGGAAGATGCCGCCGTACACGGCGTCCGGGTCAGGAACGGTCATACCCTCTGCCTGACAACTGATTTCCCAGTCGCCTTTGGCATTGGCGGGCCGAGAGGTGCCGTATTTGGCATAGCCGGCGGCGCTGGGCAGCGTTTCGATATTGCCTGTGATGCCCAGGTATTCCTCAAGGTCCTGCTTGATGACGGAACATTCTGCCGGGTAAGTGCTGACTTGACGGACGGTGTACTGAATTTCAAAGCCGTCTGGGTAGCCAGCTTCGCCCATGAGCCGCCGAGCTTCGGCGATGTCTTCCTGCACGCCCGGCGTGTCCTTGGGACGCATACCGGGCCAGGTGAGACATTCTTCAAAAGTGTGGGCCATACCAACCAATGGGCAATGGCCGCGCGCTGAGCCATGCAGCGCCCGTTCATTGTACTTTAGCCGGTCAACTGCCAGGTTGATGGCCTGTCGCACCAGATGATTGTCGAACGGTTCCCGCTTAATGTTGAGCATCAAGCCGCGCGTGGCTCCGCCAGCGATGTCGTGCGCTACGTAGTCGCTGTTGGTGCGCTGCTCCAGGGCGAAGTATTCAGTCGCCGTAAAGTTACTCTCAGCGGCGTTAGCCATATCAATCTGGCGGGCTTCAATTTGCGCCTGCCCAGTGGAGGGCACGGTGATGATGTAATGCTCAATGCGATCAAAGTACGGCAGCCCCTCTTTGAAGTAGTTGGGGTTCCGGTTCACATTGTAGAAGTTGCCCGACTGATACTCTTCGAGAATGAATGGGCCGGAACCGGAGCTGTGCTCGAGGATGAATTCGGCCTGGTTCAGGTCGATGCCCTGTTCCAAAAGGTGCTTCGGCAGGACTTTTACGTAGTCAATGGCCAGAAATTTGATGAACGCTCCGGAGGCGAAGGCAAGGTGGAATTCAATTGTTTTATCATCCACCACGCGAATTGCATCATCGGCGTTGGTAACCGTGCAGTCCCTGGCCTCGCGGTCAACTACTTGCAGCGGCACTACGTAAGAGCGCCAGAGTCCTGAACGCCCGGCGCCGTTGCAAGGGTTGCCGTAACGCAGCATTGAGTACAGCACGTCGTCAACTGTCAATGGGACGCCGTCGTTCCACGTCACGCCATCGGTGAGGTGGAATGTGTAGACGGTGCCATCGTCGTTAATCTCCCAACTCTCAGCCAAATCAGGAGCCACCGCGTTGGTGTCTACGTTATCGAACTGCACCAACTGGTTGTAGAGCTGGGAATAGGAAATCACGCTGGATAGAGATGCGGAACCGAGCGGGTCCCAGTCTTTGGTATCAGCGTAGGCCGCCATACGCACTACGCCGCCGTGCTTGGGTGCGCCGCTGGGCAGTGGCGTGGGAGCGGCGCGGGCGGCAGCGGTCGGCGCCGGCGTGTTCGTCGGTCGGATAGTAGCAGCGGGAGGCGGAGTTGCGGTGGCAGTTGGATCTGCTGCTGGAGCAGCCAGCGCCGCCGGAGCAGATGTGGCAGTGTCTGCCGCGGTTGGATCCACTGCGGTCGGAGTGTCTGCGCCGCCACAGGCAACGGCAGTCAGCATCAGGCTAACAACAAGAACGCTGGGTACCAGTATGAGTCTCAGGATGTACGACATAAACCGGGAATCCTCCAAAGAAGGGCGCGGGGATATTCGGTTCGGGCCACGCCGATGCGTCAAGGGTACAGCATGGCAAATCCGAATACAGAGGCGCCGATGTTATTTGGTTAAAAACACCTTGTCAAGAGAAATTACCCGGTCACGCGTACCCACCTCAATCTGTCATTGCGAGAAGCGCCCGCTCATCCCGAGCTCGTCGAGGAACGTGGCAATCTCGATGCGGTTGAACGCACGTCGGCGAACCGGCGTTGCTGTGACTACGGGATTGCCACGCTACGCTCGCAATGTCAGATTAATGCGCTCGCAATGACAAAGTGGGGACGCATGGGAATAGCCCGTCGTTAGGCGATAGCGAACCACTATATTCGCGAGCCAATCATAATACGCACACCTATATTGCACACCGACATTCGTGCTACGAATGCGCTGACAGCCTGTCGCCTTCCCATCGCGCAGTAAGCAGGGCAAGAATCAGCCGGCGCCCGAATGGGCGCCGGCCTGGGTTCGCGAACCGTTGTGTCGTAAACGGTACGCCGACGGGATTTGGACAGACTTGCTAGCGATCCAGCCAGATATCCTCGTGCTTGAAGCCGTATTGCACCGTCACCGGAGCATTGAAGCCCTTGATGTCCTTATGGACAATCCAGAAGAGTTGGCCCAGGAGCATGGTTACCCAGTGGTTGTCGGAAAACTCTGCCATCCACAATTCGGCTTCCCGGTTGATTGCCCGGCGTTTCTCGGGATCGAGTTCAACCTGCTGGGTCGCAAACCACTCGGTTATCTGGGGATGCGACCAGTCGGTGTAATTGCGCGTGCCACCGGGCAGATAAATGCCTCCGTAGATGGCATCCGGATCCAGAACCACCATCCCTTCGCCCTGGCAACTCAGCACCCAATCGCCCTCGGCATCGGCCGGGCGTGAGGTACCGTACCTAGCGTACCCGGCGGCGCTGGGCATAGCCTCGATGTCACCGGTAATTCCCAGGTACTCCTCCAGATCCTGTTTCACCACTGAACACTGTTGCGGGTACGTGCCTACCTGCCGCACCGAGTAATGAGCCTCAAAGCCGTTGGGATAACCCGCCTCTGCCATCAGACGCCGGGCTTCCGCGATGTCCTCCTGTCCTCCGGGCGAATCCTTGAGCCGAATTCCGGGCCAGTCGTCGCAATCGCGTAATGCGTGAGCCATTCCCATCAACGGACAATAGGTCACGCCCGAACCGCCGAACGCTCGCTCGTCCACCTTTTGCCGGTCCAGGGCAAGGTAGATTGCGCGGCGCACACGGTGGTCTTGCAGCGGCGTTTTCTTGATATTAAGCATCAACCCGTAGTTGCCGCCAGCCAGGATATCGTGAGCAACATAGTCTCCGTTGGTGATGCGTTCCAGTTCGTAATAGTCATTGGCTTCAAGGTTGGTGGCCCCGGCGTTCGCCATGTCGATCTGGCGCGCCTGAACCTGGGCAATGAGAGTCGCCGGCTGGGTGATAATGTAGTGCTCGATGCGGTCGAAATAAGGTCGTCCCTCTTTGAAGTAGTTGGGGTTTTTGTTAACGGTGTAGCGGTTGCCCGACTGGTATTCCTCCAGAATGTAGGGCCCGGAGCCGGACAGATTGCGGACGACGTGCTCGCCCTGGTTCAGGTCGACAGATTCGTCCTCCAGCAGGTGCCGGGGCAGGATTTTTACGTAATCCACCGACAGGAACTTGATGAACGCCCCCGACGCAGCGTGGAGATTGAACTCAACGGTGCGGTCGTCGACGGCCCGCACCACGGCATCGGCGTTAGTGGGTGTGCAATCGCCGGCGTCTTTGTCTGCTACCTCCATCGGGACGGTATAGCGCCGCCACAAACCGGAACGACCGGAGCCGTTGCAGGGATTAGCGTACCGCTGCAGTGAAAACACCACATCGTCCACGGTAAGCGGGTTGCCATCGTGCCAGTTGACGCCTTCGTGTAATCGGAAGGTGTAGACGGTACCGTCGGCGCTGACCTCCCAACTCTCGGCCAGATCGCCAGTCACCTGTTGCGTGTTGGTGGTATCGAACTGGGTAATCTGGTTGTACAACTGGGAGTAGGAGATGACGCTGGATAGCGATGCAGAGCCCAGGGGGTCCCAGTCTTTGGTGTCCGCGTAGGCGGACATCTGAATGGTGCCACCATACTTGGCCGGGCCGCTGGGTACCGGCGTGGCGGCAGTGCGAGCCACCGCCGTGGGCGCCGGTGTGTTGGTTGGTCGAACCGTGGCCTCCGGTGGCGGAGTGAACGTGGGCGTTGGGTCCGCGCTCTGGGTGGCCTGGGCAACCACCGCTTCGGTGGGCGCGGCGGTTGCTACCGTGGTGGGTTCCTCGGCTTGGCCACAAGCCAGTATCACCAGAAGCACAGCGGAAGTAGCGAGACCCAAGATAAGCGTGGATTTTGTTTTAAGCGACATAGTTACCACTCCTAAAAGCTACCATTCCTCAAATCGCAACCCGGCGTTCCGTTGCATGGTCGAAAGGTGCACGGTCGACAGGTGGATCGTTGTCAGGTTCCAGATGCAGTGATACCTCGTTCGTTAATTCGTTAACGTCGATTCGTTAACGGTGAAGCGCAGAGTAATGATTCACCTGCGCCATGTCAATGATGTTTATTGAATCAGCTAATATGATGCCGCGTGATAGTCGTTTTCTATCATAATAAGCCGGCATAATGGTCGATGAGCATCAGGTCGGCTTTCCAGCGCACACGTTTCATATGCTGTTGACGCCTCACGGTTGCGCCGATAGGCTGTGGTTGCCGTTACGACTCGTTTGATGGCAACCCACCGTCGCAGGAGATTTTTGGTATGCCCGATCCCACCGCCGCCGTTACATCCGGCGTCGATGTCGCCGTTGATTCGGATGGTTACATCCTGCTGCGGCGGGAGGCTGCCGTCGCGACGGTAACCATCAACCGGCCGGCTCAGCGCAACGCCATCTCCTTTGCGATGTGGGGTCAGCTTACCAACTTGATGCGGCAGCTGGACTCCGACCGGGACGTCCGTTGCGTGGTGATTGCCGGCGCTGGCGACGAGGCGTTCTCGGCGGGGGCGGACATCGGCGATTTTGAGCAGTACCGCAGCGACTCGGAGCGGGGTCGTGTTTACAATCGTGCGGTGGACGGCCTGCTGCAAACCGTAGCCGAGATGGGCACTCCGGTCATCTCCATGATTGGCGGGTTTGCCGCCGGCGGGGGCTGTGAGCTCGCCGTGGCTACCGACCTGCGCATCGCCGCCGAGGGCAGTCGGTTGGGCATCCCGGTGGCCCGGTTGGGCATCACCATCGGCCATCGCGAGATGTACGGGTTGGTGAACCTGGTGGGCAAGGGCAACGCGCTGTACATCCTGCTGTCGGGCCGGCTGCTGGGCGCCGACGAGGCCCTGCGCATCGGACTGGTGAATCAGGTGGTGCCGCCAGACCGGCTGGCCGAAGTTACCTACCAGCTGGCCGCTGACATCGCCGCGCTGGCGCCGCTGTCCCACGCCGTCAACAAGCAAACCCTTAATCAGGTGCTGGCGAAACCGTCGTTGGACCTGACGCCCGATGAGGCGAACCTGCCGCTCACGCAGTTCGACACCCGCGACTATCAGGAGGGCTACCGCGCGTTCCTCGAAAAGCGACGGCCCGAGTTCATCGGCGAGTAACGACGGAACCAATGGCCGCATCCACGCCGAAATCGCCGCCGAAATCGCCGCGCCAGCGCGCCGACCTGCTGCTCGTTGACCGCGGATTGGTAGAGAGTCGGCAACAGGCGCAGGCGCTGATTATGGCGGGCGCAGTGCTGACTCCCACCGGCCCGGTACAAAAGGCGGGCACGTTCCTGCCGGCCGACACGCCGCTGGAACTCCGCAAACGGTTGCCGTATGTCAGTCGCGGCGGCGTCAAGCTGGCCCACGCCCTGGATACCTGGGTTGAACCATACCGTATCCCTCTAGACGGCATCACCGCGCTGGACGTGGGGGCATCAACCGGCGGATTCACCGACTGTCTGCTCAATTATGGCAGCCGCCGGGGGCTTGGGGGCGCGCGACGGGTTTACGCGGTGGATGTGGGACACGGCCAGCTGCACTACCGCCTGCGCTCCGACCCTCGGGTGGTGTGCATGGAAAAGGTGAACGCGCGCCACCCCTTTGAGCTGCCGGAACCGGTGGATTTTCTGGTGGCCGACGTATCGTTCATCTCGCTCACGATGGCGCTGCCGGAACCGTTGACCCACCTGCGCGCCGACGGATATGCGGTTGTCCTCATCAAGCCACAGTTTGAGGCGCGGCGCGGTGAGGTTGGCAAGGGCGGTATCATTCGCGACGACACACTGCGCGCTGACATCCTGAAACGGGTTACCGACTGGATGCGCGACCGCCCGGACATCCGGCTGCTGGATACGATAGACTCACCAATCACCGGAGACGCTGGCAATCGGGAGTTCCTGGCGTTATTACAAAAGGTAGCTGACACCACCAACCAAGGAAAAGGAAACTGATATGTACCTGCTACGGAGAATTTTCAAAACCAAACCCGGCGAGGCTAGGCGGGTGGCCAGCCTGTTGCAGAAGCAGGCCCAGATTTTCCACGACGCCGGCCAGCGCAGCGAATTCAAGGTGTACTTCAACGGCGCCACCACCCCGGGCGAACAAAACATCGTCGTGCTGGAATGGACGGACGAGGCACTGATGTCTCCCATGCGCGGCGGGCACCAATTGCCTCCGGCAGCGATGGAAGTGGGCCGGGAAATCGGTCCGTTGGTCGAGGGCAATCACATCGAGTTCATGGAGTTGATGACGCCGGACAAGATGCTGGACGTTTAGCAGCGCCCGGTTTCGGTTCGACATTCACCCTCACCCTAACCCTCTCCCATCGAGGGAGAGGGGATCATTCCACGGATGGAGGAGGTACGTTGTGGACGTTCAACAGGTAGCTGAAACCCTGCTGGCGCGGGAACAAACCGTGTCGGTGGCCGAGGCGTGCACCAACGGATTGCTGGGGTACACGCTGGGCACCATTCCGGGCGCATCGCGTTTCTTCCCCGGCGGCGTAATCGCCTACACGGGCGGCCTGAAGGAGAAAATCCTGGGCGTGCCCGATGAGCTATACGAGACGGCGGGCAGCGTAAGCCGCGAAATGGCCATCGCAATGGCCCGTGGCGTCCTGGAACTGACCGGCACCGACTATGCTCTTTCCACCACCGGCGTAACCGGCCCGGCGGCGGGCCGCAGCGGACTGCCCATCGGCGCTTTCTGGATCGGGTTAGCGGTGAAAGGCGGCGCAGACGCGGCCATCGAGATTCGCGTCGGCGGCGACCGGGATGCTACCAAGCACGGCGCGGTTCAGGCCGCCATCAACCTGCTGGGCAATCAGCTGGCGGCGGGCGGCTGACGATAGCCTATCCAGTCGTTGCGGCGAGGTTGCTACGTGGCCGCATTCCTAGCAACGACTTCGATTAGCAATGACTTCGACTTGAGGTATCCAATATGCAATTTGGCGTGTCCCTTTCCGCCATCGCCCAACAGCCGGCCGGCGTCGATATGCAACAGGCGTTCGCCGACATCTGCACCTACGTCGGTGCGGCACGCGACTTGGGCTTTGACCTGGTCTACCAGGGTCAGCACTACCTTACCGACCCGTACCAGCAATTGCAGACGATGCCGCTGCTGGCGCGCATCTCCGCTGAGGCGCGCGGCATGGGGCTGGTGGCGACGATGCTCGTGCCCCTGCACCATCCGGTGGATCTGGCCGAGCGGGTGGCTACGATGGACGTGATGACCGGCGGCAAGTTTACCCTCAGCGCGGCGTTGGGCTACCGGGACGAGGAGTATGACAACTTCGGCGTGCCTCGACGCACCCGGGTGAGTCGTTATCTGGAGTGTCTGGAGGCGATGCGGTTGCTGTGGTCGGGTGAGAAGGTGAATTACGACGGCCAGTATTTCCAGCTGCGCGACGCCCAGCTGATGCTGCGTCCGGTGCAGCAGCCGCATCCGCCGGTTTGGGTGGCGGCCAACAGCGACGCGGCCATCACCCGCGCGGCCCGGCTGGGGTACACGTGGTACGTTAACCCGCACGCCAAATTCGCAACCATCAGCCAGCAGGTAGAGATGTACCACGAGGCTGCCGGAGCCGCCGAGTCGGGCGCGCCGGAGCGGTTGCCCATCGGCCGCGAGGTGTTCGTGGGGCGCACACACGAGGAGGCGTTTGCCAGCGCAACGCCGTACTTGGGCGGCAAGTACGAGGCCTACGCCCAGTGGGGTCAGGACAAGGCGCTACCGGGCGAGGAGAACTTCCGGGAACCGTTCGAGGATCTGGCGCGCGACCGTTTCGTCATTGGCAGTCCCGACGAGGTGGTAGCAGAGCTGTCCCGCTACCGGGAGTTGGGTATGTCACACGGCTGCTTCCGCATGATGTGGCCGGGGATGCCGTTGGCGGACGGCCTAGCCAACCTGGAACTGTTCGCCGAGCGCGTGGCGCCGCACCTGCGGGAGGGGTAGGTTAGCGGCGCATCCACAGACGTATCAGGCCAATCAGCCCTGTGAGCGATAGATAAGCGCCGGTAGCATAGAAGGAAGCAAATGCCGCCGAAAATACCAGCCACGCCAAAAAAGAATTCTCGCCAATAAGAATAAACCAGGTTCCAATTATCCCGAACATTGTCGCTGCTGCAGTTGCACATATTACCAACCAGTTGGTTTCGTTCAGCAGAGACGGAACAATTGCGGCTAGAAAAATAACGGCCGCAATAAGTTGTAAAGACGTGCCACGACCAGACTGGACAGATAAGTCCAAAACAAGTACTCGATCGGGTACGAACGCTATGAGCAGACCTAATAAGAAAAAGACTGTAATCCACGACCAACCGAGTGCGCCTAGCACACCTCGCACCGTTGCGTTAATCACGAGTCCAGCCGAATAGAGTCCAGCCTTGTCGCCAGAATGCCCAGACGGTGCTTCCGAACAAAACCAGGACCGCAACTCCGGCGATTACAAGCATAGTTACAGCGACGCCCTTATCTTCGCTACCGAGCGCAGAACGGAACGTTTGCGTCATAGATGGTCCAGCGTACAGGATGCCCGCAATTAGGGACACGGTGCAGACAATTACAATGCCGACACCGAGGAGCGCAACACGGGTTGGGTAACTGATGCTGTCGATTGGAACAGGACGCAAAGCCATTTTGTTTCCTTTTGAATGCGCTTCGGTTTTATTGTAGCACGGTACAACCGAGCGCTCCTTACCCCGCCCGCAACGTCTGCGCCGTCTCGGCCTGCGCCTTGATGCGCCCCCAGTCGTAGAGCATGGGGACCATGCGAACATGGCTCCACATATCGGACTGATCGGCGTAGTGGTTGCTGGCGGGGTGGCCGGATGCACCGAGGGGCACCGCCCATAGCGAGTTTTCCCAATCACCCAGGTCGTAGGCGTAGCGGAAAACCGACAAGCCGCCTACGGTGGCAAAATCGGCTGGGGAGTAGGAGCCGGCCCAAGGGGTGTCGCCGTCGCCGCCGGTGGGTATCTCCGGCGGGTTGAGTAGCGAGCCGAGTTCGGGAATCGCCATTGCCAGCGGGTGCTGTGGTTTGGCCCGGTGTAATTTGTCCCAACGCCAGGTGTCCAGGTCTGGGCCCATCCGGTTGCCGAGGATGCCCACGGCCTCTGCCAGCGATGCAACGAGCGCGGATGGCCAGGTTTCCCCGGACGGCAGCAGGCTAGGATCGCCAGCAGCCATGGCATCGTTCATCAGGATGCGGAAGCGGTTGACGAAACCGCCGCGGCCACGGTCTACCGGATGCCAGCACAGGGCAGCCAGGTTCTCGCCAACGTTGTGCTTCAGCAACCGCCACTGCAACACATCGCGCGTGGCGCTGTAGATGGTTGGCTCGACGGCGTCGGCGTCCATGGCGCCCGACCACGCCTGGAGCCTGGCCAGCGCAGCGGCCACCGCCGGGTCCGCCGGCAATGGGACTGCTCGCAGGGCGGCGATGTAAGCCTGGGCGGGCCGGGACACGCGATCCGAATGGATGCGTCCCATATCGTTGGCCGATGGATTGGGCATGGCGCGGATTCGCTCGGCGACGCGCATCGCCCGGTAGCCGGGGGCAAAGTCCATTGAGATGTAATAGGGATAATCATCGCCCACCGGGCGGTTGTTGGCAGTTACGATGTAGCCTTCGGGCGGATTGATGTAACGTGGCAGTTCGTTGAAAGGGATGCTGCCCTGCCATTCGTGGTGGCCGTCCCAGCCGGGCACGGGCAGCGGAGCGGGGGCATCTCCGGGGCGGCGGGGAATCTCACCGCGACACTGGTAGCCGATGTTGCCGTCAACATCCGCCATCACAAAGTTGTTGACGGGATCGACCCAACCATCCATCGAATCGGCCAGCTGGTGGACGTTCTGGGCTTCCAGCATCGCCGGCAGGATGTCCGTCCACGGGTCGCCCCGATTGCTGTAAAAGATCGGGGTGGCGGTGTAACGCAGGGCGAGGCCGTAGCCGGACCTTGGGTCGCCGCCGACCACGGGGCCGTGGTGGGTAGCCCAGGTGCGCAGGTGAACATCGTCGCCGCCGCGCACCTTGATGACCTCCTCGCGCACATCGGCGTTGTACCAGTCATCCTGGCGCTGGTAGAGGGAGGCGTCGGTGTCGTGGAACCGCTCGATGTACAAATCCTGATAGTCGGCGCTGGTGTGGGTAACGCACCAGGCCACCCAGCGGTTGTGTCCAAAGTGGGGGAAGCCGGGCACACCGGCGAAGGAATTGCCCACCACGTCGAAGGCGTCGCAGGCCACGTGGTTCTGGTAGTAGACGCTGGGGACATCCAGGCCCCGATGGCTGTCCCCAGCCAGAATGGGCTTGCCGGTTGCAGTGCGCTCGCCCGAGATTGCCCAGGAATTGGAGCCGCTGTCCATCTCGCCAATCAGATTCAGATTGGCCGCGCCATCCAGCAGCTGTTGATAACCGACATCGGCAGACCCGCTGAAATCCGCGCCGGTGGGAATGATGACGGGTTGGCCGGGCGGGTAGGACGGGAATAGCTGCGCGGCACGCTCAGGGCCCAGTTCCCGAACGAGACGGGCGCGCCAGGCCTTGCTCTCGAACACGCCCATGAAAATGTGCCGCACCTTGTAGACGGCCAGACTGTGCCACGGTTCCCAGGGTTCGGGAACGATGCCGGCAATGCGATATTCGGCCGGCAACGGCGCATGGCTGTTGATGAAGGCGTTGACGCCGTCGGCGTAGGCCTGGAACATGGCCTGAGCGCGGGGGCCAGCGGCGACACAATCGGCGCGGGCGGCGTCTTCCAAACGGAGGCGACGCATCTGCATATCCTGGCCCACGGCAGAGGCGCCGGCGGCCTCGGCCCAACGACCAACGGCGCGGCGACGGTCGTATTCCATCGCCCACAACCGGTCCTGAGCCGTAACAAACCCCTGGGCGAACCAGGCGTCGTGCTCATCGGTGGCGCGGATGTGGGGGATGCCCCATTCGTCCCGCCAAACCTGCACGGCAGCGTGCAGGCCGGGCAGGATAAACTCTCCGTCCAGGGGTGGCACGGCGTTGCGGAGGTCGGCAGTGGTTACCTGGGTAGCGGTGGCGTGGGTGGTCATGGGACACCTCGGTGGGTCGGTTGCGCTCATAGTACATTAGCCACCGAGAGCGCGCACCCAACGCCCTTGGAAGCGCGCGCCTCTCCCCCGGCCCCTCGCCTGGCGCGAGAGGAGAAGAGAGGAGAGGCGACGGATTTTTTCCGCGATGGACAGGATAATGGGCCGTGGAGGGCGGCGCGGTTGCCACGTCGCTATGCTCCTCGCAATGACACATTAAAGTGGGTACGCGTGACCAATCCCCCGTCATTGCGAGGAGCATAGCGGCGTGGCAATCTCGATGAGGTCGAACACACGTCAGCGAACCGCCGTTGCTACGGCGACGAGATTGCCACGCAACGCTCGCAATGACAAAGTGGGTACGCATAAGCGGGGGGTTGATGTTTCGGCCGATTGTGGGTAGTTGGTCGCTGGCGTTGTGGGGGAAAATCCGTTATTCTGGGGCACATCAGGTTACTATTTTGACGGGTTCGTGATTCTAACGGGCTCACATATTCCGACGGACGTGTATCAGGAGAGTTTGCAACATGACTACTACGGCTTCTACCGACGCCGCGACCACTATCGTGCAGAATGACAGCCGCTTCAATGACCAGTTTGGCGAGATGAGCCCACGGGCCAAGGAGAAGGTTAAGGGCGAGATGTCGGACTTTGTGCAGAAGTTCATTGCTGCCTCGCCCTTCGCGGTGATGGCATCCGCCGACCCGGACGGCAGCTGTGATGCCTCGCCCAAGGGCGGCAAGGCCGGCTTCGTCAAGGTTATTGACAGCACGCGCCTGCTGCTGCCCGACGTGGCCGGCAACCGGTTGTTCCAGTCCTACCAGAACATGGATGAGAACCCCCATGTCGGGCTGCTGTTTATGATTCCCGGCATCAACGACACGGTGCGTATCAACGGGACGATCTCCATCGTGGACAAGGTAGAGCTGGAGCGGCAGAAGGTAGAGCTGGAGCTGTACTGGACCGATGACAACTCCAAGCACTTGCAGGGCATCATCATCAACGTGGAAGAGTCGTACACCCACTGCCCGAGAGCGTACAACTTCGCCAAGCTGTGGGACACGGATCAGATTACTGAGAACCAGACCAACCGGCCCATTCCGCTGCGGCCGTAACGCCTCATTTAGTGTCGGTTGGGGGTTTGCCCTCACCCTGGCGGCTGTTGACAAATAGCAAACCAGCCCGTCCTCCCCAGCCCGTCACTCCCGCGAAAGCGGGAGTCCAGAGGGTCTGATGAAAGAATCAGTACCTTTTTTAACGAGTTCGGCGATTAACGACTTCGGCCACTGGATTCCCGCTTGCGCGGGAATGACGGTATTCGTGGCGGGAATGACGTTACTTGTCAACACACGCTAACCCTCTGCCATCGAGGTGCCGGTGGTCTGTGTGCTGGGGCTGCTTTCTTACGGAATCATCTTCGTGCCGGCGTTTTTGGCATCGGCGATTACGGCTGTGGTCAGCATTTTCACTGACAAGCGGAGCGTTGGTAATGGCGCAGTTGAAACCCGCTGAATCGAACCAATCCCTGCGTGCGCCCTGACTGAGAGAAAATTGCAAAACTTGTCATTTCGAGCGCAGCGCGGCAATCTCGTCGCTGAAACCGCCTCCATTGCTGCAGCGGGATTGCCACGTCGCTACGCTCCTCGCAATGACAGCAGGCAGGGACCGGAGTTTCGCAATTTTCTTGACTGACGCCATCGCCGTAGGGCTCGGTCTTCCGGTGCTACAATGGCGGCAACGCACGCCACGACACGCACCCGAGAGGACAACACGCGCATGGTTTCCGTCGCCTTTGAAAAACACACCCTCCCCAACGGCTTGGACGTCATCCTGCACCAGGATCGGTCGATACCCGTCGCGGCGGTCAACGTCTGGTATCACGTCGGCTCCAAGGATGAAGAAATCGGGCGCACCGGGTTTGCTCATCTCTTTGAGCACATCATGTTTCGGGGCACGCGGAACCATAAAGCCAGCCACTTTGAGCCCTTGCAGAGAATCGGGGCGTCGCTGAACGGCTCCACCAACGGCGACCGCACCAACTATTGGGAGGATGTGCCTTCCAACTACCTGGAACTGGCGCTGTGGCTGGAAGCCGACCGCATGGGGTTCCTGCTGGACGCGCTGGACCAGGAGGGGTTTGACACCGAGCGGGACGTGGTGAAAAACGAGCGGCGACAGAGCTACGAAAACCGTCCCTACGGCATGGCATCGTGGCACATTCAGCAGGCACTGTTCCCGTTGCCGCATCCCTACCACTGGATGACCATTGGTTCTCAGGAAGACCTGGACGCCGCCAGCCTGGACGACGTGAAGGACTTTTTCCGTCGCTACTATGCTCCGTCCAACGCCAGTCTGTCCATCGCCGGCGACATTGACACCGCCGCCGCGCTGGACCTGGCGCAACGCTACTTCAGCGACCTTGATCCCGGTCAACCGACCCGACGCACCGAGCGCGCGGACTCGCCGCTGTCCGGCCGAATCGACTTGCAGATGAACGACCGGGTTACGCTGCCCCGGCTGTACGCGGTATGGCCGGCTCCGGCCAATATGTCGGGCGATGATGCCGCTGGCGACATCCTGCGGGCCATCCTGTCCGACGGCCAGAGTAGCCGGATGCACCGGACGCTGGTCTACGAAAAGCAGGTGGCCCAGAGCGCCTCGGTGAACTACCACGCTGCCGAGATTGCCGGTCAGTTCCGCATGGAGCTGACTCCCGCTGACGGCCACACGCTGGACGAGGTTGAAGCCGCCGCCGAAGCGGTGCTGGAGAGCATCGCCACACAGCCACCCAGCGAGGAGGAGTTTGAGCGAGCCATCAACCGGATTGAGATGCAGCACTACCGCACGCTGTCGCGGGTGGGCGGGTTTGGCGGCAGGGCCGACGCGTTGAACTACTTCAACGTGTTTACCGGCGACCCCAACCGCCTGAACACGGCGATGGATGACTACCGTGCGGTTACGCTGGACGATGTGCTGCGGGTGCATCACGACATTTTGGCCGGCGGACAGGTTCGGATGCGGGTGCTGCCGGAGCCGTCGCTGAACACCGCCACGACCACGGTCAATCGGGCCGTGGAGCCGGCGGGCGGGCCGACGCCGGTGTTCGCGCCGCCTGTGCCGCAACGGGGCACGCTGTCCAACGGCATGGAGGTGGTGGTCGCCAACAAGACGGGTCTGCCGCTGGTGGCGTTCACGCTGCTGGCCCACTCCGGAGCCATCGCCGACCCGCCGAATCTGCCGGGGCTGTCGTCATTTGCGGCGGCGATGCTCACGGAGGGAACCGCCACGCGCAGCAGCCAGGAGATTGCCGCGGCCTTTGAGCACATCGGTTCACGACTCTCCGCCGAAGCGCGCAAGGAAATCACACTGTTGGCGGCGGAAACCCTCAAGCGCCATTGGCCGCACGCGCTGTCGCTGGCCGCCGACGTGGCTCGCAACGCCAACTTCCCCCAGCACGAGCTGGATCGCATCAGGCGCGAACGGCTCACTGATTTGCGCCGGGCGAAGGACGATGCCGGGTTCATCGCCGATGTTAATTTCGGCGCTCTGGTGTTTGGTTCCGAGTCGCCCTACGCACATTCCAACCTGGGCAACGAAGGCACCGTGGCGGCCACGACGCGGGCCGACCTGCAACGCATCTATCAGCAAACGCTGCGCACCGACCAAATGTGCCTGCTGGTGGCCGGGGATGTTGGCATCGACGAGGCGCTGGCGGTAGCCGAGGACTGCTTCGGCGACTGGCCGGCGCCGGATGATGCCACCAGCGCGGCGGCCGTCGCGTCCGTCGGCGCCAATGGCGGCGGGCCGAACATTTATCTGATCGACAAGCCGGGGGCCGCGCAGTCGGTAGTCCGCTCCGGGATGCCGCTGGTCGAACGTAGTCATGCTGACCACATGGCGCTATCGGTGCTGAATTACGCTTTTGGCGGCCAGTTTTCGGCGCGGCTCAATCAGAACCTGCGGCAGGACAAGGGGTATTCCTACGGCTACAATTCGGGCATTTCCTGGTACAACGCGCCTTCGTTGCTTTCGGCCGGCGGCAGCGTGCAAACGGAGGTGACGCGGGAGGCGGTGGCGGAGACGCTCAAGGAATTTGCCGACATCAGCGGCCAACGCCCGCTCACCGATGATGAACTGACCAATGCCAGAAACGGCTTGCGCCTAGGTTACCCAGCCGGATTCGAGCGTCCGGCGCAGTTGCTGGGCCAGCTGATGCAACTAGCGCAATTCGGCCTGCCCGACGACCATTTCACAACCTTCGAGCAGCGTCTGGCCGCCGTGTCGCTGGCCGACACCCACCGGGTCGGGGCACAATACCTGCCCACCGGCCGGCTAACCATCCTGGTAGTTGGCGACCGGCAGCGGGTCGAGCAACCGCTGCGGGATCTGGGGTACGGATTGACGGTGCTGGACGCCGACGGGGCGGTGGTGGGGTAGGAGTGGGGCCGACTCAGTCCGAGCGGACAGATTGACCCTACACCAGCAACATTCTGTCTTGAGTATTTCCCACCAGCGAACGCGGGTCAACAGGTGGCAGCTTCGGTCGTTCGTCCTGCTGCAACATTTCCTGTATGCTGAGCACTTGCATCCTCGGGTATTCTGCGATGCCAGCTTCGCGCGTGGTGAGAGTTACCCTACCCTGCTCAGCGGCGAATACTCGTAATCTGTTTGGTGGTGGATATAGACTCACCATTATTGACATTGGGGCATGTAGCCCGCGGTTCTGTAGGGCCGTTTGTGTGCCCAGCAAGCGGTCCATATCGGGGCGACCCACCGATGACCGGCCACGGTGCATTTTGACCTGAATGGGAATAACAATGCCCTCATTACGTTCTACGTCTAACGCACCGAAAAAGCGGGCATCGACACCGCCGTCACCGTATTTGCGTTCGTTAGGAACAGCATTAAGGAGACCTGCTACTTTGTCTTCGGCCCACGCCCAGCCGGGAGTGCCGTCTTCAGAATCATCCCGACTCTGCAAAGCGCGACGCTCAAACTCCTTCCACTCGTAGTCGCTCCAGTCCATCCGAAAGACAACAGGAGCAACGGACTGACCGCGCGACTCTAACCGCTGCTGCATTACACGGACAGCAATTCCGCTTACGTCGATGCCTAGATACTTGCGACCCAAGGATGCCGCTGCATCCGCTGCTGTACCACAGCCACAGAAAGGGTCCAGAACCAAATCACCAAGGTTGGACGACGCTTTGACAATACGTTCCAATAGAGCACGCGGCTTTTGCGTCGGGTACCCAACTACTTCCTCACCGTAAGGGCGGGGAATGTTGCGCCACCAATCCTCCACAACTTTCCCTCTGGGATTCCGCGTATAAGTCCTTCCGGGTGCACGAGTATCGTCACCAGCGAATACAGTGGCTTCATAATCGGAATCGTAAGGAACTCTTACAGCGTCCTTGTTGAAAACGTACTTACCGGTTTTGCTATACCGGAAGATCGTATCATGCTTCCTGGGGAAATCATTGCGAGGCTGCCCACCGCCCGAATAACACCAGATAATTTCGTTTCGGAAGTTAGCAACCCCAAATATTGTGTCCATCAAAATCCGCAAGTACGCATTGGCATGCGCGTCGCAGTGCAGATAAACGGTGCCGGTAGGTTTCAACACGCGGTGCAATTCAACCAAACGACGCGCCATAAAGACGGTATAAGCCGCCGTTTTAGACTGCTCGCCACTCTGCAGTAGGATGCCACTCAGAGAATCCAAGAGCCGGCCGTGAGGCATCCGCCGGAACGCATTTTCGGTTTCTACCGTCCAACGCCATACATCCCTGAGCTGCTCCCGCACTATGCCCTTGTCACCAAAGGCGGCGACATAGAACTGGTTACTGTTGAACGGTGGATCAAGGTAAATCAGGTCAACACACTCGTCGGGCAATTCTTTGAGGACATCAAGATTGTCCCCGCAGACCAGCGCGTTGCCAACGAGGTAGCGGTGTCCGGCCTGCCCGGCAAGACGCCTGCGATAACGCTCGACCGGGTGCGGTGCCACCTCAGCAGCGGGCTTGGCTCGCGTGAACCATTCGTCGTCCAACTCGTACGTGTCCGGATCTGCGGCGATGCCGGCCTTCACGAGGGCATCCTCTTCAGGGGTCAAGGGAATATCGTTCACTTTAAGCTTGGGCATATCGGTCTCTCTCGTCGTTGCTGGCTTTACGCAAGCTGATAATGCGGGTAGCGACACCGCGCTCGGTGTAAATGACGGTGTGAAGGCTAGAACCGATGTACCCTATGGCTAAGTAGCGCGACTCGCCATCGCGAGCACTCAACTCACCGATGGCAGTGTCCCACTCAAAAAGATGGATGTCTTCAAAATCAATATAGTGCTTTTAAGATTGCTGTCCCGCTTGTTCTCATCCCACTCGTAAGACACAAGCCAATGCTATGCAGAATAGCTGCGGCTGTCAACTTTCAATCCACCGCGCGCCGGTGCTCCGCGAACAGTTGCTTAGTTTCGTAGCCAACGCTGATGGTGTTCGTCCGATCGCGTTAGCGGATTGAATGATTTCCGGATTCCTGGAATGTAACCGGCCAAAAGGGAGGCGGCAATATAGCCCAAAAGCCACCAGCAATTCCGGCCTAGTCCACCGGGATCTACTCGCCAAAATGTGCCTCCTCTACGGCGGGCAACGACAAAACCTGGACGCTAAAATATCACGGACTTGTGATCTTTTATTTGTTGGCACATTGTGCTGATCCTATTGGTTCAAGTGCTAAGTCGTCTCTGATGATGTCCTCGTAGCGTTCGACCAGTCTGTAGCATGCGATTGCGCCTTGGGTCGCCGGGCTTGGTTGTTCGGGCCATGGGTAGGTCTCTGGTCCGGTGGGGTATGTCATGGAAAACTCATGCTCGTTCTGGGTCCACCGGAATGCGTAATGCTCTTGCGTGATTGCCACGCTGCTGCCATCCTCCAGAATCAGTGTGCCGCTGCTCCGCGCAGTTGTCGGGCCCATGTCTGGGTTCTGATGGTCCAGCAGATATTGTCGTCCTGCGGCTTCTCCGCTGCGTCGCATTATCGTGATTCCTCGCTGGGCGTTGCTAGAGCGTGTCATCGGTACTGACCCTCCTGTTGTTTGGAGGCTATTTCTCTTATCGTGACCATCTCGCTCCTCATTGCTCCATGGGTCTGTTCGTTGTGTGCCCGACCAATCTCTGAGAGCGTCCGGGTTGCCCCGTTGTTTGCGTTGCCTGCTTCAAACTCGTTGTTTACCGTGCTGTGCATCTTGGTCGTTGTGGGGGCTTGGTGGCTCATTGCTTTGGGGTGACGAGACCCTGACGAGCCGTTGGCCGTGATTGAGGAGATGGCCGGCTTGTCGCTTAGCTGCTCGATCAGTAGCCGTGCATTAGCTTGGGCCAGTGTTTCTGTCCGTCCTAGGCTTGGTTTGTCGCCGACTCGTTCCACGCGCCTGCCTGTCTCTACGTGAATCTTGGCGCTGAGGGCTGGGCTGTCCGACCTCCTTTTGACAAACGTGCAGGCTGGTAAGTCGGTCGATCGGCAGGTTGCTGGCGTGCGGCGGCAACCTGTTGAGTTCCATGCGGAGGGATATGAGGTGGTTGATGATCTCGGTGGGGTCTATGTTGTCGACGATGGAGATCATGAGGCCGGCGGCAGCGTAGTCGCCACATCCAATGAAGTCGGTGTCGGATGGAGGCGTGGGCGCCGGCGAGTGTATTTGGGCTTCCCTGTGGTGGAGAGTCCAGCCTTGGTCTCCGTTGGTGATGAGCAGGAACTGGGTATGGAGGTGGTCGAGTAGTTCAGTTTCAAGTGAGACGCCGGTATGGTTCATGATGGCGTTGCATTCACGGTGGTTCATTGTGACGGCGGTGCGGAGTACTGGTCCGGCTTGGAGTATGTGAAGAGCTCCGCGTTTGGTGGCGGCGGTGACCAAGCTAGGGACGGCCATTTCGTTGGCGGTGGTTAGCGCGTCTGAGATCGCTGCGGGCGTGGCATTGGTGTCGATGAGGATGCCTGTGATGTCCTTGGTGATGCTGTGTGTAAGGATGCTGGCGACGTTGTACTTGGGCCAGTGTCCCTTGGCAGATAGGTGCTCGCCCTGATGGGTCACTATGGTGGAGTGGCCTGATTCGGTGTTGGTATGCAGCGAGGTTAGATTGACGTTAGATCGGGCCAACAGGTCGCGGATGGTGGAGCCGTTGCGGTCATCACCGACCGTGGCCATGATGGTGGTGCGGCGTGCCTGTGATGCCAATGCGGTGGCTATTTGGGCGGCGACGCCGCCGGTTTGTACGCGGCGGCGTTGGTCGTGTGAGTGAATGACGGTCTCCAGCGTCGCGGATCCCAATACGAGGAAATGATCTCCGTTTCTGTAGGGTTGTCCAAGTATGGTGTCTGAATTAGTCATAACGACATCCTTTTCATTCAGGAGACTCGCTGATACTATCCGAAATAGTTCACGGCCTAAGCGGCATCAGCGGCGGTTGCAAGGTATTCGTGGGTGTGGCGAATCATTAAGGCGTGTTGACAAACTAAAATCAGTTGGGGTGCCCCGAGCTGATTCTGGCCTGCAATACACAATCAGCGGTGCTGGGAGATCGCTCCCGGCGTTGCTGTTCTCCGGTCATCCGGGCTGGTTTCGCCGTTGGTTGGACCAGCGGCCAGCGCCGGCCCGTCGCGGAGCGTCACCCCACTGCCTGTAGGGAGGGTCAACAATAGGTTGCGCAGGTTGACCGCTGCGTGGCGATGCAGAGGTTGTAGATGAATCTGCTGATGCCAATGGCGTGGCGACAGTAGTGTTCCTGTTTGATAGTGAGGTGTACGGGGACGGAATAGCCGGCGGGTAGCCAGCTATCGGGACAGGAGGAACAGTTTCGTCGGTTACGTTTTGGCTTGGGTTTAGTCATCACGATCGTTTATGGGTTTCACAGTTCGCTGTTAGTTTGTCAACAGGCCCTAGGTGGATCAGGTTCTCGATGGCGTGTTGGATCACGGCGTCGTTCGCCTCCTTGAGGCTCATCTTGCCCACGGCGGAGATGTGGAAGTGCCATTCTAGGGCGGTGTCATCGGCCCGTAGGAATGCGAGCGCGACCTCCGCGGCGTTGGGGGCTTGGTAGTAGAAGGCGCTCTGCCAGACGAGCGCCGCCACGACGTTGGGGTACTGGTCGATGATCCTCCAGATGTTGTCGGGCGTGGGCTGGTGGTCTCCGTCGTCGGTCGCGAACTGGGTGATCTCGTCGCTGATTTGCGGTGGCGTGCCTGGGGCGTGCAGCATGGCGATCAGTGTCTCGCGGTTCCGGGCGTTGGGTAGCTGGGCGGTAGTCGTCATGGCGTTGTCCTCCTCGGTGGGGGTGGCGTGGATGCGCCGGAGACCGCCCCCTCGGTGGGCCAGGCTCCGTGGTATGTTACTGGCGGGCTGGTCGTAGTTTCTCTCACGGGTTGGCCAGCGCTGTCAGCCGGCGCGCGTAGCGTTCGTGGACTGCGCCGTCTGCTTTGGACTGCTGCTGTTGGTTCCACGACAGCCGGGCGACCGCGAGGAGCTTGGGCGCGTCGGCCCGGTGGGTCATGACGTCGCGGTCTGGAGACACGAGTAGAGGCTCTTCGTTGCGTTTGGCGTTGATGATCTGGTCGATGGTCATGGCGACCAGTGCCTGGCGGAACTGGTCGGGTCCGGCAGTCGTCTCTCGGTGGTAGGCGTTGACCGCCGGCACGTGCGCTTTATCAGCACACCCCTAGTACTACAACGACGGGTTTAGGATGGCGGCTCCATCCTGCCTTCACGGCGGGCGGAGCGGCGTCTCTGGTGGGAGCGGCGCGCCCGCTCGTTGCGTAGCTGCGTATCCTCCAGCCACCGCAGCAACTCCTCTGGCCCGAACCGTTCCCGGGGCAGCATCTCCCGAACCACCCGGCACACTTGGGGACGGGTGATCCGAGGCATCTTTTTCCCCCCAAGCCTGCTGCAGGCCCAGCAGGAAAGCTCCACCCAGCAGGCACATGGCTATGTGGTGATGCCAGCCAGCCCAACTGCGGGTCTCGTATTCGTCCAGGCCCACGTCGCCCTTCTCCGTCTCGAACTCCGTTTCAATGGGCCACCTGGAACCGCCCACGTAGGCCAGGGTCTCCAGGGGAGTATCCTCGGCAGCGTTGGACAGGTAGTAGCGGGGTTCGCTGCCGTCCAGGTTCCGGCGGTAGACGGCCCATGCCTCCTGGCCCGGCTTGCCCTTTCGGGTTACCCGCACCCGCTGGGCGCAGAACATATAGCTCCGCGGCCCCTGGCTTCCCTGGGCCACCGTTATCTCCCGCCAGGCCTCATCCGGCAACTGGTCACTGCGTTGCTCCATGGTACGACGCTGCCCGTCCCTGAGCCTGGGCTTGCGGGGGCGCCCGGACCCCTGAGCCCCCGGACTGGTCCAGGCCGACTCCCACGCAGGCTCCAGGGGCCAGACCGGAGTGCTGCCCGGAACGTCCAGCACGTAGCGCATCCCCAGGGCCGCCAGGGACTCCCGAAAGGACGGCGACATCCCGAAGGCGTCGTCCCCGGCCACCCATCCGGCCTTGAGGTGGCCCAGCTCCAGGGCCCGCTCCAGCAGTTCCAGGGCCAACTCCGTCTTCGACCGGTAGCTCCGCCGCTCCTCGGGCACCGCCGCCGCCGCACAGCGGCCCTGATCCGAGGTCCAACTCTCCGGCAGATACAGCCCTTTGTCCACCAATGCCCGTCCCAGCGGGCTGACGTAGGCCAGGAACATCCCACCCTGGCAGTTGGCCACCTTGCCCAGCCGGCCGCAGTACTGCCGGGCTACCCCCACGGACTTCCTCCCCTGCTTGGGAAAGTCGCTGCCGTCCAACACCCACACCGCCTCGGGGTGCCCCAGCCTGGGGGCCAGGTATTCCTGCAGCCGCCCGATCACTGTCGCATCGGACCACCGGGCCTCGGTCAGAAAACGCTGCATCGCCCGGGCCGAGATGCCCACCGATTCCGACAGGTTCTCGGCGTTGCGCCGCTCCCCAGCCTGCACCAGCAGCCCCTGAAGATAGTTTCGGCTGTGCTCCCGCCACTGCTTGCGGCCGAAGGAGGCCGCAAAGAAGGCGTGAAATTCCTGAAAGCACTCGTAGACCCGCTTGAAGCTCGCCGCATCCATCACCCAAACCACCCACTATCATCTTGACAACTATCCTACCAAACAACCCGTCGTTGTAGTACTAGGCCGCCGCCGCCGCAGTTTTGGCCGCCCAATAGCCGTCGGTGAGCGAATCTTCGGGCATCTTGGCAATCTCCGTCGGCGTCGGTCCAGTGTTTCCAATTTTGGCGGTCGTAGTCAGGCAGTGTGGCTGGGACTGCTGACACGGTCACGCGCAGAACTGTGGTGGCGGTGGTCAACGTCTCGGTCGGGCGTGCTGGCAGCGCGGTCGGAGTCGGGGTAGGTGAAGGCTGCTCAGTGGTCAAGGTCGTCGTCGGTGGGGCAGTCGCCGACGGCTCCTGGGACGTGGCGGTTGGCGCCGTTTCTGTTTCTGGCTGGGCCCCCGGTGCTGCTGTTGGCGACTGTTCGTCTTCGTGGCCGAACCGGAGGCGCCACCGGACAACAACGCCGTCGGACGCCGCCAGCGCCATCTGGTGGTCAGTCGCAAGGTCAGCGGCGGCGCCCGGTCGGAACGGGGCGCCGCTAGCAAGCTGACCCTGGCTTCCCGCTTCGGCACCTGGCACGCCCGAGGACTGAACCCCCTCGCCGCCGGCCCGCAACTGCTCTCTTCCCCTCAGCTCTGAACAGTTACCGCCAGAGAATTGCGGAACTAAGTCCGAGTGGTTGTGAACAGCAACCAGGGCTGTTGTAAGGCCCTGTCACGAACAGGCGTTGGGGCGGCGGTTCTCCTGGTCGGCAGTGATTTTTGAGCCCCTGCTGGATGGGATACCATTCCTCGCCGGCAATGGTAATGTCGGTGGTAGTGCGTGTGGGTCGGTAGGTGCGCGTTGGCATTGGATGCGTTCTCCAATGTGGTGGGTTGCTTCAGTTGAGTGTGGCTGGAGCCTCTTCGGGGATGTAGTACAGGCATGGCTCGTACTGGGGGTATTGCTGGCAAACGCTACGGGCGAAATCGAACAGCCTGATCCCGGCGCCCTGTTCGGATGGGTCCAGTGCGGCGGTGAATTGCTGCCGCAGCTGATAGGGGTCGAGGTATGCGATCAGGATGCTCAGGGCGATTGCCATCTCGATGTCTTCTTCGGCCCACTGGGGGCCGCTCATCAGGCAGATTCGTACCGGGTTGGGCACGTGCCGCTGCATGGACGGCGGGATGTATAGTCCGCCGTGGCTGGGTGTGGTGATGCAGTAGATCCCGTTGCCCAGGTGGTCGGCGTGGTCCCATTCCCCCCACGGTGTATTCTTGGGTGGCAGTTGCGGTGAGTTGTCGCTTGACATGGCTGTTTTCCTCTGCATGGGTCGTGTTGGTCAGACAGTAGTAAGCCCGAGGACATTCGCTACTGTTAGGCAAAAGTTTGCTGCCCTAGCTAGGATTCTCAGGCCCTGGCGCCGGATGTTATTTGCCGCATTGATGTCGGCATTCCCGGGGTGGCCGCAGCTCAGACGCTGGAAGGTTGCTTGGTTGACCCGGTTGCTGGTAGCAACGTGCTCGCATACCGCACACCGCTGGCTGGTGTGGTGGGCGGGCACGGATTGGTGCGTAGCCCGTACCAGCCTTGCGCGAGTACGGCGCGTTCAGGCCAGCCTTCTGGCTGACGTTGTGGCCCGGCTGTTCTGCAGTGCCTTTGGCTGAGCGGGTCCGTGGCTCACTATGGCCTGGCAAAGACCCTGTTCCGCATGCAGGGCGTCCATAGTCAGTAGCCTTGGTGCTGGCCCGATGTTCGCTTGGTTGCTTGGAACGCATCCCGCGTCGGTGGGTATGTCCCATCGGCAACGGCGTGTATGTCACCTTCACCGCACCCGTGAGGAAGCGAGTGAAGCACGTGTGGACGTACTGGGGTGCGATAGCGGGGCAACTGAGACTGGCGCTTACAGCGCAGCACTGGCTGGGGAAGCGGAGACGCCGACCCAATCTGGTTCAGGATGACGTGGGTGGTAAGACACGCGTGAAGGCTTGAGCGGGGATCCGATCGGTGTTCCTGGGTGAGAGTCCTGGGTGGAGTCGTCTTGAACAGTTGGGACGGCGCGGCGGCGCGGTGTAGTCCGCGTCTGCTGGGATGGCTGGCGATGGTTTGTAACTAAAGTCAACCATTTTTACAACGGTTGGTACGGGACTTGAGTTGATTTGTTGTATGAGGCCGGCCATGGTGGTGGTGTTCACGTTGGCCTGGTCGGCCGTGAGGGAGAGTATTCGAGCACGTGCGGCTTGGGCTAGAGCGTCGGACCAGGTGATGAACAGGATCTCGGTAGCATGGTCCTTGATGATGGACTCGTATAGCGCGGAGGTCTTCCCCGAGCCGGGTAGCCGGTGATGGTCTTCACCGTGGAGTCGGATGAGTTGAAACTGTCCTGCTGGGGTGTCCAGGGTTGCTGGATGATGCCCGCCTTGGGGTCGGTGGTGTCGCGGGGTTCGAGAGGTATGTAGTCCTGCGGGACTTGCCTGGGCGATAGCCCGGAATGGTCGTCGTGTGTACGCAGTGCGTGGATGATGATGGCAGGGAAGGTGATGTCGGTGGATGCTCTGTCGGCGTGACGGCGTGTGGAGATGTTTTGCCACCAGAGGTAGAACTGGTTGCCGCCGTTGCCGCTCATGGGAGAGCGGTGCCAGTTTTCATTGGGCGAGTGGCAGGGCTTCACGATTGAGGTACGGCCGCCCTGGGCGGCGAGTTGTTGCAGGACGATGGCGAGGCTCTTTTGCAGGGGAGAGTTCTGGTCGGTGGTGTCGAGGACGTTTTCGTGAAGCCAGAGCCGGTGCTGCGATGGCGTGGTCATGGTAGGTTCTCTCCGTCTGACGTCGGGTCTACTCGTGGGGGGTTACGGCCGTGAAGGTTGGGGCAGCTGTAACCTGGGATGGCGGGTTGCGGAAGCGTTGGCCGTCATTCGGCCATCAGCAGCTGCAGCCATGAGTCTATGATGGCTACCCCTTGGGCGCCGGTGCTGCGATGTGCGATGCGGCCCTCACGGTCGATGAAAACATAGCTGGGGACGCTGGGTACTCCGTAGGCTATAGCCAGCTGGGCCTGTGGGTCGTAGGAGTTGAGAAAGGTGAGGTTGGTGCGTTCTACGAAGGCGCTGGATTCGGTTTCGGTGGTGTTGAATTGTGCGATGACGGTGATCCCGGCGTCGGTGAGTGTTGCCCGTTGTAGCAATGCAACGGCGGGCGGTGTGGTTGTCGGCTGGTTTTATTGTGGGCCGGTTCGTGAGCCGGTTGGCTGCTGGTCTTGCTGGTTGACGATTGTGCAGCTTTCCTTGTTCAGCATTTTACTGGTCGCGGGATGGCGGCCGTTTTTGTTCCTGGGCAGGCTGACCGTCGGCTGTGATATTTGGCTCGACGTGGGCCTTTTCACTGGGTAATTCCGCTGCGTTGAGTGCCGGCTTTCCCTTCCATTCAGGTTTCAGCAGCGTTTAGGATGCTGTGCTTTGGCTTGGGGAGTTCTGGTGATGCGTTGGTAAATTATTTCCGTTATGCGTTCGGCGGTGAAGGCTTGTGGCCTGGGTATAGTTGGGTTGAACGATTCCCAGTGCCTGATGAGTTCGTTCGTGTAGGCGTGTTCAGGGCCATTTATGATGGATGACGCTATGCTGGCGGCCTTTTCGGCGAAACGGTCGGCTCGTTCTTCGTCCTCGTCACGTCTGATGAACCCATGGTGGTAGTAGGCGTTGAAGATCAGGCCGGTAAGTCGGCTCTCGTCGATTTCGAAGTCGTCCTGCAGCAGCACAAGCGGGTTGTCAAGGTCGCCGAGGAATAAGAGTTCGGGATGCAGCTCGAGCGGTTTGCGGGTCCCGTCTGGATGCTCGACGGTGGCGTCGACGCTGATGGAACTGACGCGGTATTCGTCGGGTGCGGGTTCATGCCCCAGGTGGTCCGGATTTCGCGTGACTTGAGGGTCGGCCAGTGCCAGGTTGGTGAAATTGGGGTTTTGGTACGGCGGCTTGATGGGCACGAGGCCTGTTTCCGGGTGCGTGAGCAGGTGTTGGGCTAAGGCTTCGGCCATTGGTCGCTGGTTTTCATCGGTGATAGGCCCGCGGTAGTCGCCGTTTGCGGTGTGTTCTGCTCGGTTGAAGCCGATTGTGATCGGTGTTACCCCGGGCTGGGCCATGATGTTGAGATCGGTCCACCCTTGGTGGATGGGTAGTGAATCCAGTTCTTCCTTGGTGTAAGGGGCTCCGATGATCTCGAGTGCTTGGGCGATGACCTGTTGTATGTAGGCGTTGGCCGCCTGTTGAGACCGTTCGGTAAGGCTGCAGGTCGGTTGGTGTCCGTCGATGTAGTAAAGGTCTCCCGAATCCGGTGGTGTGGATATTGCCGCGAGGAACCGTACTCGGTAGTAGTCGCAAACCTGGAACAGTTCGTTGGCCACATCGGGGTTTGGGATGAGCATGGAAATATGGTCCCTGGTCCGGTAACTGTGCATATAGTTGATGCCGTCCACGTTGATTGGGTTGATCAAAATGGGTTCTCGTATTTTGCCGAGGAACCGTTCTTCCGGTACGGGCTGGTCGGGCAGGTGTGCGGGGTTATGGATTATGGAAGGTTGTTGAGGGATTGGCTCGCGTCGTAACTCGGTGTCATTGATGTAGACGGGCACTGGGTAATTGGCCAGCATGTTGGCGATGACGAATTCGTGGTTAATCAGGTACACGAACGGGTGGTTCTCGCCATCGCATTGTAGGGTGGCGATTTTGCGGTTAATGTTTTGGTGGTTGTCGGGGCGCGGGGTTACCGTGACGCGTAGTTCTGCTCTGGGACTCTCTGCCCGGTACGCGAGCAGTCGGTGCATTTCTTTCAGGTTGTTGGCGGACAATTCATCCTCCGGGTAGTAGCTGGATGTCGTGTTGTTGTCTGTTCAGGCTGGGTGAGCTCGGCAAATAATGGTGAGGGGACGCTGAGTGTTGGTCAGCTTGACGGTGCTGGGGTCAGGCCCTGTTGACATTTGCGATATGAGACGGTTCGGCATACTCCATTTTGTCATCTCCGCCTTACTTCCGTCATTCCAGCGCAGGCGGGAATGACAGGGAAATGTCAACACGCCCTAAGGCGTGTCTACATTGACATCTGCGGAAGTTGTGCCTGTCATCCATGCGACATACATGGCTTGACATCGTTTACATCGGTACTGGTGAGGTTGAGAACCGAATGTAGTTCCCAAGACCGTCGCGCGAGCAACCTTGTTGTTGCACTCTGCGGTCATTTTGGCGGGCTTCACCGATGGGTCTTTCGTGAATACTGACTTGCTCCAATCCCACTTTCGCGGTGGTATTTTTACGTGTGGTAGCGGCATGAAACACCTCTGGGTTGAAGGTCAACAACCCCCTAGGGAATGTAGTCTATCCGTTCGCGTGCCAGGAGGTCGTCTGGCCCGTACGGGGGTTTCCGGACTTCGGTGTTGAAGGTCTGCCCGCCCGCTGGAAACGTCTCGTGGTGTTGGATGCGGATCTTCAGCGTTTGCTTGGAGCCGTCGTGGTTGGCCGTCACGCGGGTGTGGAATTCGTCTGGACGATTCTTGCGTTCCCAGCGCTTCTTGGCTATTTCGAGGGCACGCACTAGTTCCATGTGGGGTTTGGCTTCGAGGTCGGCTGGTTGGTTTTTCATGTTCGTTCCTTTATTCTCACCGGTTATGTGGTGGTGGTTTACGCGGAGGTTCAGAGTGCACGGCCTTCGCAAAACGCGCAGGTGTTTTCGGTCTGGTCTCCGTAAGGTGGGTTGTCCGGGGATGTGCTGCATTGGGTGAGATACACGGTTTTGCCTTGAACGTCTTTGATAAGTCCGGAGAACGTGTATTTATCTCCTTGGTGCAGTGTGGCGACTTGGTCGATGCTCTTGAATTCGCAGTCAATGGCTGCGACTCCAAGCTCACGTTTGTAGAACATCACGGTTCCGTCCCTCGTAATATGGAGTATGCGGAGGACTGAAGTTGGCCTCCGGTACGCACCAGTTTGTCATTTGGGCCAGTTAGGCTACAGGTTCGCGGTGGATATTCTCGGCGGTTGCTGGGGGATTATCCCGTAAGGAGAATATGGTGGCGATCGCGAGGGTCACCGTGATGAACGTGGTGGATGCGGCTGCCCTTATGACACCTGGTTGGTGGTGAATGCCTCGGAGCTTGATCTTTATGTTGTAAACGTGCGCTTCGGGGATTTTCGGTTTTGTGGAGATGTTTGGCCACTGGGCGTATCCCTGCGTTATGCGGAGTCTAGTGCTATCCAGCGCTGCCAGTGTTTCTACCACCTGCCGGTCCCTCGGTTTTTACGTCGTAGATGTGGTGGAAGATGCCTTTATCTTGGTCACTGAGTTTGTGCTGTTTGAGGTAGCGCCGAAGTGTGGCGTGTACTGTCTTGACGTCGCGGTTGGCGACCTTTGCTTTGATTTTCAGCTTGGTGGTGTGCAGGTACTTGTCGTCGTCGTTGATGGTCTTGTGCTGAAACCATTCTGGTTCGTGGACGTGTGACGTCAGGTACCACAGGATGCCGGTGGCTGAGATTATTAGCAGGCTCGCGTATATCCCTAGTGTTTTCATGTCCTTGTTCCTGTCGGTAAAGTTGTCCGGCACCGCGTTACCGATGATTGCGTACCCAACCAACGGGATGAGGCCAAGCAGGTTGTTGAGTTGGCACTGGCAGCGTAGCTGGGTGGTTCTGGTCAGCAGGCTGGCAGGAGCACCGGATTACGGTCGCGGTGCATCCAGTTGAACCGAGTCGACGAGAACACCGGCACCTGAATGGGTGCTGGTGGTTGCTTTGTTAGCCCGACTTTGCCGGTCTGGGAAGTGGGCTCCTCGTAGTCGGGGTGAGAGCTGGAACCAGCGCTCGACCGTGCGTTGCAGCATTGTCCCGGCAGGGCTTGTGGCGCCGATTTCGGGCCATTTTAAGGCTAACTCGCCAATCCCCGCGATTCGTAGGATTGTTCGTCGGAATCATGCACGCTATCCCGTTATGCTACGTTATACGTTTTTGCTTTTCCTACTTGAACTTTCCTACCCTGATGGTGAGGGTGTTTGAGCCGTTCTTGCGGGAGCGGTACTTGAGAGTACGACGGTGCGGCCTGGTGTCCCTCGGGTGCGGCTGCTCTTCGGCTTCGATGGCACTGGCGATTCGTGCGAGGTGTTGCAGGCGGTTGTCAACCATGCGCTCGTTGGCGACGAAAGCGGCTTCGCTGCCCTGCTGGTGTATGTGGTACGGGGCGATGGTCTTATCGTAGTTTTCGTTACGCCAAGCGGTGATGCGCTTATTGAGTCCGAAGGTCGAACCTTTGTGGGTGCCCTTCGAAATATTGGGCTCTCGGTTCAGGATTTTTACGCCTCGTTATAGGCGAGGCGTTGACCACTTCGTGAAGTTGCGTTGGTCCGTGGTGCGTATGGAGTCGCCGCAGGGACATTTGGAGGAGAACCCGGCCGGCATTTTGGTATGAGGTTGTGTGCGTGGTTGGCTCATTTCGATTTTCCTGTTCTGGCTGTGGCGGTGACACGTACCGTTTTGTGTAGCTTGCTGGCGGCTGAAGTTGGCGTGAGTTCAGTTGCTGGCCAGTGATTGGACGAATTGGTCGATGACGGCCTGGTCGTCGGCGTCGGCTTGCACGATGGTTACGCGTTCGCCGTTTGGGTCGTTGTCGGGGTCCAGGCGTTCGACCATGACTTCGATGAGGTCGTTGTCCAGGATGAGTACGTTTACGTCGTCGGCCGTGTTGACGGGGCTGCCCGGTATGGCGTTCGCGACCTCTTCGATGTCGTAGTCCTTAGTGTCGAAGTCTTCCTTCCTTGGCATGTTGATCTGCTCCTTTTGGTTCAGTCTTTGGTGCAGTTTCCGGGCAAGTTTGGTTGCTCGATGCTGGGTCGTCTTTGCTTGGCGTAGTTTCCTTCGGTGAGAGTGGTGACCAGCGTCCTTACTTCGACCACTGGCTAGCGGCCAGCGGCTTAAATTCTTCCGCCGGCTGTCGAATTCTTGGACGAGCACTTCTGGTTGCCGGCGGTTGTGTTGCCGGATGTAGACCGCAGTCCGGCTGACGTCTAGGTAGGACTGGTCGGTTGTGTACCAGTAGGTTTCGTTCTGCGGCGTGTTGACGACCGTGTGCTGCGCACGGTTTTCATCTCGACGTAGAGAGGTGAGTTTTTGAACATGGTTATACGGTTCCTTGGTCCCTGGTGTGGGGCGTGAATATTGTGGCAGTCGTCGGTCGACTTGTCGAAATACTCGTCTTGCTAACGTTGCTGCGAGGAGTGAAACGACTGCTTCCGCTATGCGGCGATGTACGGTCGTTTTGTCAACAGGCCGTAGGTTTATTGGCTGACTGTTTCCGTTTGCGGTTGCCACAGGGGTAGGGGACGCTGTGAGTCTCTGGAGAATACTCCGTCCTTGATCCTTTCCTTGGCCATGCGGCAGTACTTGGCGGAAATTTCGATGCCAATGAAGTGTCTTTTTAGGCTTACTGCCGCTAGGCCGGTTGTGCCTGAGCCCATGAAGGGGTCGAGGACGGTTTCGGCGTTGGTGCTGTCAATAACGCGCTGTGCGAGTTCAAAAGGGAATGGGGCTGGGTGTGGGTTGTTCCGGTCAGGTCGAATTCGCCAGACGTCTGGCTGATTTTTCCCTTCGGTTGACAGGGTGAATCGCGGCTTTGCGATTAGGTATATCAGCTCATGGGATGGGGTGAAGTACCCTGGGTTGTGGTTCAATCCGCCCATGCGGTCCCAGATGATGATTTGTCTGACTGGGAACCCACTGACGATCTCGTCCCTGTCCTGAAGGGAGCCGCCTTGGACACGGCGCTTGTGGTTGTAGAACAAGGCACCGTCTGGAGGCAGTAGATTGAGGGTGGCCTCAATGATGTTGCGTTGCCATGTGATGTATTCGTCTTCTGGCATATTGTCGTCGTATTCTTCGTATCCGTCCTGTAGGGTGGCCGTTGGCCACTTCCCGGAGGGTTTGTTCCACCTCATGCCGTTGCCGCTGCTGTTGCGTATGTTGTACGGTGGCGATGTTAAAACAAGTTGGACCAGCCCCTTGGGCATCCTTGACATGACCTCCAGAGCGTCGCCTTGGATGATTTGGTCTATCCACTCGTTTTTTACTGCATTCAATTCTTGGCTCCAGTTATTTTGGGCGGCGAACGCCGGTCCGACTGGTGCTTCGGCGTCGTTCGTACTGAAAGCGTAGCGAAATTGGGTGTGTTTTTGCCTGTGTACTCATCGTTTCACGATTTTGTCGTCAGGTGAATTTCGCAATTATTTCCCATCGGGTCTATGTTTCAGTCGACAGTGACGCTCGGCGTGTAACATGCACTGAGGTATAAGGGTTGTCATGTTGACTCGTCGCAATGCGTCTCTGCTTTCTTCGCCTTGGTATGGGCCTGGCCAGTATGCGGGGGCTCGGTAAAGCAGGTCTTGTGGTGCATTCGTGTAGGACATGTATATGTGCGGTTCTTCCTGGTACTGGAGACGGTTTTCCGTCAATCCTCTGAGCCAGCAGTGGAAGTATATCCTGCACTTTTCCAAGAACGGTTTGAGGTCATATTGTCTCACTAGTGCGTCGAGAATGTCTCGCTGAGGGGATTCTGCGATAGAGGCGCGTTCTGGCCTTCTCAGCCATTGGCGGCGGGTCGCGTGGGCTGCTGGTATAAGCAACGGCAGGTTACCACCGGTGGCCCTGTAGAAGAGCTCGCCGGCGGCGGCGTTTTCGGGGAAGTTTGCGGCGTGCATATTGAGTGTGGTGTTGAAGTAGTTGGAGCAGACCAGGTGCTTTGCTTTTATTCGTCGTTGGCGCTTCTCGGTGGCCTTGGCTACCATCTCGGCATACATGAGGTTGTCTGCTTTCCTAGATCGTGGCATCAGTGTGTACTGGCTTTTTTCATTTTCCCACATCTCGCTGTCCATGAATTCGTGTATCAGCTTGATGGCAGCGTTACGGTGCAGCTCACTGATGGCCTTTGAGCGTCTGTTTGCCTTTGGGAAATGTACTTTCTTAGTCTTGGTGCACTGTTTGACCGGTTCGATGAACCTTGGCGTCGGGATCAGCATCCCCGTGAGGGTGCTTTCGGCTCTCATGGCCGCGACGGCAAGGGCAAATCCGTCCTCAATCGGGTAATCTTGGTCAGTGCGCAGGGTTCCCCAAGTGCTGAGGGCTAGGGCTAGGGCTAGGTACCGTTCGTTTTTGGCGTTCAGGTACTGGTTTGGTGTGTCCTCTCGGTTTAGGTAGGTCCATTGGCCGTGGAGTGTTTTCTCTCTCCGGTGGATGCGCTTTAGTCCCGATGTGGGGCAGTCTACGCCGTTTTTGGATTCTTTGTAGGGTTCTGGCGGATGGTTCAGGGGGATGGCGAACGCCAATGCTAGGTAGAATTTGCTCGGATCGTCTTTCCAGATTGCGTTTGTTAGACGGCGCCTTTCTGGTAGCGTCAGGTAGCGGCTGTTGCTGGGCAGTGGCCTTGATGCGGTTGCCGCGATTTCTTCCGGCGAGCTCGGTATTCTGAGTCCATCTCTGATCTGCTTGGCGAACTCAAGCTGTTCACGGGCTTTGAAGGCGTGCTCTAGGGTGGTTTTTCGTTCGTACGTCATTATAAACCGGAGGTTTCGCTCGGGTCCATGTTGAGTGCTAAGTCGCCTGTGATCGCGTGGGCGGCGTTGACGTCGGTGAGTTGTACGGCGAAGATGCCCTTGATCCACACCTTCTGTCCACGGCTGGATTTCAGCCAGCGGCGTACGCGTGAGGGTCGTGCGGGTGCCAGTGGGTTGCCGTGGTGGTCTAGGACCGGCACTGTCGTCTGGTTGTTGCGTCCTTGGCGAGCAGTCATGTTGCGTATGGCCGTGTCCTCAGTGGTAATTATTTGGTGGTTGTGGACGGATTGTGGTGGTGATTTGATGTTCTACACCCTGCAAGGTCTTGATGCGCCTGCGTTTTGCTCTGTGGAGCTGCGCGCGACTTGCAGGTATCTTTGGCTTGGCTTGCCAGTGGACACGTCGTTTTTGGGTTGCATTGCTCGTGCTTTACCCGGCGTTTTGTGAGCGCCTGTAGTATTGGGGACACCAGTGCTTGTTGCCCTGCTGTGGACAGTCGCTGTTTGTCTCGGGCGGTTCTAGGGTGCATTCGCCTTGGTTGCCCTCGGTTTGCCATCTGCGGTAGTGTATGCAACTCGAGCAGTTTTCTGATGGCGGCGTTGCGGCGCTGGTCAACATCCGGTTAATGGCTTGGGTGAACGCCATTGGGCGGCACAGTCCTGTTAGTTCCACTCTGTGGTCAGGCATCATGATGCCCACGGTTTCTCCGTTGGTGACGGCCTCGGTGACGTGGTACATGAATATGACGTGGTGTACGTTTTTGAGTTGCAATTCTAGCCCGCAGAGGCTGATTTTCTCCATCTGGCGTAGTTCGACTTTTCTTCGTGATACGGAGACTTCACTTTCTTCCGAAACAATGGTGCCAATCATTTTCATGAGTCTGTTGGCTGGGTGTCTACTTTGCATGAAGTGCGTGACGAAGGCGAGGTTGCTTTCTCTTGTCGTAGCTGCCATGTTGATGACATTGATTATGTCATGCCGGTCAGCTGGTCCGACATCGGTTGATCTCCACTTGGGATATGGATGTTTTGGTTGGGCCACGTTTTTGATGCCCGGTCTCGCTGGCATATAGGTCACTGTTTTTTTGATGGGTTCAGCGCGCTTGTTTCTGTTTCAGAAAAGTGAGGTCTGTAAAGGTTTTTTACTTGTCTGTTTGACAATGGCCTTTTGGCTTGCTTGGGCGGTGGATTTGTTCTCCGCCGCTGTCTGGTCTGCGGTGTAGTCGTTCTTTTCCCAGTGGTTGCGCGATTCTCGCATCGTTTTATTGGCTATGTTAATGGCCAACTGGTGGCGTGCTTCGGATGGCTTGTTGCCGTGCATGACGCGGAAGTGGTGGAAGTGGCAGTGCTCGTACTTTCCATCTGGGAAAAGGGTGTGGTGTAGTAGGCCGACTCTTTGCACATAAGCGCATGCTGTTGGACATTCTGAGGCGGATGGGCACTTCTTTTCCGGTGCGCCCGGATCGGGTTCGTTATTGATTTTTGCAATCGCCTGTTGGGCAGTTATTTTGTTCAACCACGCAGTCACGATGATCGGGTTCGCGGTCTGTATGCGGTGCGACATTGATGACGTTGGGAACGGCGGGTTTGGTGCAACTGCGTTGGCTAGATTTAGTTCGCCGGCGGTGAACTCTAGGTCTGGTTCTATGCCTTGTTTTGCGTTTGGCCAATCGCTGCGGTTCTCTGGGGTGTCTGAAGAAAGGTAACTGTGCATCAGGTAGCTTTGGTTTTCCTTGGAGTACCAGACGTCTCCGTTCTGGTTCAGGTATACGGCAGTGAGGTCGGGCGTATCTCGGCGCAGTGCGTCGATGTCTTTAAGTTCGCCAATGTCCATCTTGAACGCGTTTTCTTTGCCTAGTAGTGCCTTGAGGACATCCCGTATCTCGGATGGCGTCGTCGGGTGCGGGTATGGCCTTGCCTCTGTGTCTAGTAGGCCGGGTGGGTCTGGACGTTTTTCTGTGCCGGGTATTTGTATGGTCGCCGTTCTGATTCGATTGTCGATGCGTACAGCCATGTTGTGGCACTGTATGAGGACGATGACGAAATTGGTGGCCATGACTGGAGAGGACTGCTGCGCAAGGCGTTTGGCTACATATGTGGTGTCTGGCAGGTTTTCCCAAACTCGGTCGGCGATTTTCTCGCACACTCTGTCTAGTATGGTTCCCAAAAGGTCGCCCGTCATGTTGGCGGGTCTAACGTACAGGTTGGATTCCCTGTTATGGAATGTCCATGTGGTCCAGTCGACGGTTCCGTCTTGGTCTGGCAAGGGTACCGAGCAGATGGTTTTCATCCGGTCATGTAATTCCCTTACTCGGTAGCTGAACGTCATTCCGTTCAAGCTGGCGATTACCTGTAGGTCTTCCTCGTTGATTCCTGCTTTTGCTAGGGTTGTGATTTGCTCCGGCGCTATGGCGACCATCCCATGGGACTCGAGGTTTCTCGCAGCGTCGCTGATGGCGTCGGTGGTGTCGTCGATTATCGTTTTGATGCTTTTCCCCAGTGCCGTGAGATGTGAGCGGGTTGGGAAGATTGGCGGCTGACGCCTTGACGTAGAGTGGTGGTTGATACTGAGTGTTTTGATTGTGTCTGACAAAAATTCGGCGGTTTGCTGGTCGGTCTGTTGCGCGGTGATTTCGGGCGTGTTTTGTGCTGTCTGACGTGCATTCATCTGTAATTCCTTTAGAAAATTGCGAAACTAGGTTCGCGCTATTGCGAAGCAGGAGTTGCCTTTAGGTCAATGCGGTCTGCTTTGTTCCCTGTTGGGCACAGTGGTGTGCCGTGCCGAGGGCTGGATTTTCTGCTCCTGACATGGCTTTTACCCTAATGACATCGTATGTTCTATGCGCCTATTACGTCTGCGTTGGCTTTGGTGCTGCATCTCAGGCACTGGAACAGTGCTTGGGTAAGTGAATTGCCAGTGGTAATTTGTCTGCAGACTGCCTGATTTTCTTGTTTAGGATGCTGGCCAAAGCCGGCATCCGACGGTGCTGGATTGTCGTGTTTTGGAGTTCGCCCAGCAGGGACATCAGCTGTGCGATTATTGTGACGCTGGCGTGTCTAGGACACAGTGCCCGGGCGGTCTCTTGGACGGGTTCGTTCGAGGTCGTTGAAGTAGAGTGAAATGGTCTGTGTCGGCCTCGGCTCTATTTCGTTCAGTTTTTGATGTTGTGCACGGCACTCTGGGTGTGCTGTTGTGTCGTTTTGGACACTTGGCTTCCTGCTTTGGCGTCGTTGCGTCGTGTGGCTTTATGCTGGCATCGGCTACGCCGCGCAGGGTTGCTTTGCGTGTGGTTTGTCACCTAGCAATGGCCGCTGTTTTGGCCGACTGTTCTGGCGGGTACGGGCTGGACTGGTTCTGCGCTTGTTGCGGTAATGCAGGGTCCATTTCGTGGGGTCTTCGCCCACTAGGCGTAGCATTTCGCGCGTCATGCGCAGGGCACCGTCGGCATTGGCTGCTCTGTGTGTCACCAGTTCGCCGACGGAGTTTCTGCACACAAGTGTTTTGTCGTGATGTCCTGTCAGTGGCAGCGAAGTGCTCGGGTTTCTTGCCATGGCTGAGTCCACTGCTCGTTGCCAAAGTGTGGTCCAGTTTTCGAGGGGAATGGCCGGCTCGTCGGGCGGGGTTAGTGAGATGGGCTCGGTGAAAATTCCACGTGGCATGGTGCCTAGGGCGTGTTGACAAAATGAGCAGGGAGCCCGGAAACAGTAGGCCTGGCGCATAGTTTCCGCCCTGCTTGGTGTCTGTGGCGCTCCGAACTCTTTGAGCTAGGGTAATTGACTTGGTACCCGTGGCCGCGTTCTGCGACGGTGGCCTGGTCGGCCTTGACGCTGTTCCATTTTGGCTTGGTCAGGGCAACCTGCTGGTGGCTGATTGCACCGTAGCCCTGTACGGGGCTTCCTTGATGGACGAACCTGACGTAGTCGCCGGTGGCAACGCCTGGAACGCGCTTGGCGCGCTTCTGGTGAGCCGGCGTAGGTGTCCTTTTCTGGACGTGCTTGGGTAGCCGGCAGTATTCCTGGTGGCCCGCGCCTTTCGGGGTGCCGTACTGGTCGGGCACGATGCGTTGACGGTTGCCGCGGCCTTTGGCGTTGATGGCGATTGGTCCTGTGGGGATATAGCGCAGCTGGGTAGGGCAGCCCGTCATGGCGGCATCCCCGTGGTGGGACTTCGCTACTGAGCAGAGCCGGCGTCCGGCGGCAGTGCTGGCTGCGCTGTGCTCCACTACTGTCCAGCCGTCGTTGCGTAGTTCTTGCAGTAATCTGGGCAGGATTATGTTCAGGTGAGCGGCGTCGGCCAGCTTCATGCCGAGTTTGGTTTCCACCTCGGCCAGTTTCTTGGGCTGGCGTTTGAGCCATTGTTCGATGGGCTGGTTGCCGCGCTGCTGGTTGCATGGTCGGCAGGCGGCGACCAGGTTGTCGTAGCGGTCGGTGCCACCGTGGGAACGTGGCACGACGTGGTCGAGTTCGAGGCGTTGACGTTTGCCGGACCGGTTGCAGTAGACACACTTGTGGTTGTCGCGATGTAGGACGGCGGCGCGTAGGTTGGTGCGGTATAGCGGGCCCTGTTGATACTCGATGCCTTGCATCTCTGGGTTGCGCAACAGTTGTGGGTCAAAGACCGAGGTTTCGGCGTGTGTTTCGGTGATGGGGAGCAGTGTGCTGAGGCGACGCACCCAGGTTAGGGTGTTTTGAAGGCGAGATAACAGGCTGGGTGGTATCCAGTCAGGGTGGTGGGTGCGGTCGTTGAATCGGGCCTGGCGGTAGCGGGTCTTGCGATGCCGGCGGTTGCGGCGATGATCGCGACGCTGCACCATGCTGTTCTTGATGGTCTTGCCGCGGTGATTGATGACCAGTGCCATGAGCACTTCGCGTGAATCGTCGGGATGGTCCTTGGTGACGGCGATGCCGGTGTGTTTGCCGCCCGGGTCAATGCGTAGTTGCAGGTTGCTGGTGTTCTTTACTTTGGGTACGTTGGTCTTGAGCAGCATGATGCTGCGGATGCCGCGGTTATGGTGGAAGACTGCCTTGCCAGCGCGTACGAGGGAGCGCGCGCTGGGGGGTGGCAGGGCGCGAGGGGACGGCCTTTGGTGGTGAGGACGGGTATGTAATTCGGTTGGATCATGTTGCTTGTCTCCGGCGATGGTTGGCCGGTGATTGAAGTCCTGCTCGCCAAGGTTCTGAGGAGGATGCCCTACCCGGCGGTAGAGCTGGAACCGGGGATTGGGACGTTGTCCCGCATACTCCCGCCGTGTGGTGTGAGCCACCCGGTGGCCTGGCGTACTGCCGGGCTCTCGCCGAGCCGCGTGTCAGGCCGATTCCTTGACAGAGCTCAGAGCTGAAGTAGTACCCTGAGGTGTATGTATTGATGAACCTCCTCGAGACATAGCCTCATATAGAGGCGAAGGCTGCTACGTCGCGTGTCAACTCATGGCTCCTCGCCATTTGTCAACAGGCCGTAGGTCGCTGTTTATCATCGTAGGGTTGTGGTTGTCGCCCATTGTGCGTTCGACTGCGTCGGCGATGGTGCGTCGTGCAACTGCCTTGGCTTGTTTTATGGTGGATTCGTCTGGGCCTTTTTGTAGTGCTTCGTAGCGACGTGTGACATCGTCGATGAACTGTCCGAACTCGGCCAGTGTCTGGCGGCGGTTGGTTTCCTTATCTCCGTTTGCTTGCAGGAATGCCTGTTCCATTTCTCTTCGACTTGATAGCTGCTTGGCCAGTACTCGGGCCTCTTCTTCAGCTTTGGCGTAAGTTGCGTCGATGGCATCGTTTAGTACTGCTCTGATTGTGATGTCGAGCAGACGAGGCAGGCTGTCGCGTCGGGCTTCCCTGGCACCCTGAGCTACTTTGCTCTCGGTGGTTTTCATTTGCACTTTTGTCTTGCTCTGATTTTCTTGTGGACACGTTCAGTGCCCACAAGGCCGAGACGCTGGCTCCAATGATCCATAGACCAGCTTGGTCGTTGCGGGGTGCTCCCATCAGGTGGAGTCCCACCGAAAGGAGTGCTGTAGCAAATAGGCCGGTGGCTAAGGCTAGGGTCCATTCGTCCTTCATTTTATTTGTCTCAGTCGTCGAATAACACGTCTAATATTGTGATTATTATCACGCCGGCAACCATTCTTGCTCCAGCTCATTGAAAGGTGGTCCAGTTTTCGACTGCGTCTGCGATGGCGCGTCGTGCAACTTCCTTGGCTTGTTTCATGGTGGATTCGTCCTTCCTTCATTTGGGGTAACTGTTCGGACTCGGTTGGGGAATTGGTTCAAAGTGGTTTGAGGGTAACTGTTCGTCCAACAACGCCGCTGCACGCAGTCTTCGACATCTGGTTGTCAGTCGTAAGGTCAGCGGTGGCAACGCGGCAGCAACAGCAAACTGACCTTGGCTTCCCGCTTCGCCACTTGGCGTGCCCAAGGACTGAATCCCCTCGCCGCCTGCTAGCAACTGCTCTCTTCCCCTCAACTCTAAACAGTTATGCGGCGGTGCCCGTTGTTGATTCTTGGTGCTTTGCCTGCTGGTTGCGTTGGCTTGGCTTGCTGTCGTTTGGCCCTAGCGTTATTCGGTGTCCACTGTCTATGGGTGGCTCATCATTTGTCCATTTCCCGAGTTGCGGGGTGGTCGTGCATCCTGCGGCTGTAGGCGGTTCTCATCCAGGTGAGGGGCGGCGTAGCGTACATGTCTGGCATTAGCTGGCTCATGGCGTAGAACGCTTTGATGGCCTGTTCCGGGTCACGGTCTGACTGTGCGACGGCGGTCGTCCAGCCGATGAGCCCCGTGAGGGTGATGAGCGTTTCGTAATTGACCGACTGCTTTGTGATTGCGACGGCCGTCAGGTGTGCCTTCAGGCGGCTCGACAGTTCGTGGTGGCTCGGTGTTGCGTTTCCGTCGTGTCCGATTTTCGCGAGGTCGAGTACGGCGGCGTGCACCGCTTGGTAGAAGTAGTTCGCATTGACGTGCTGGTGGTTGCCCTTCGGGATGCCGGTGAGGATCTCTCTTTCCTTACTTTTGGAACTTGATGTGCTTGACGCTTGGCTCGGAGATTTCCAGTGTTCTGAAGTCGTGAGGGGATTGCGTTCTTGGAAATCCTGCACCCGGTATGGTGAAGGCACGTTGGTGTGTGTCGTTGACTCGTTTCGCGACTGAGACTGCTAGTTTCTTGGAGATGTTCTTGAACGTGCCACCGCAGGTCATTGATGCTGTCGTTTTGGAGGCGCATGATTTCCTTCGTGATAACCCTGGCTTTGGCCAGCAACCGGCAGTGTCGGATAACCGCGTTATGGAGTTCGCCCAGTAGGAGCAGCAGTCGTTCGATTTTCCGGTTTCCCTGCTTGCTGGTCCGTATTTGGTATTGCAGGGAAATAGGGTGCTGGTCTGGGTGCTGGCTCATGGTTTCACGTTTTTATCATCGGGTGAGTTTCGTAATTTTCTCGGATTTGCCCGTGGCGTTGCTTCGTCCAATTCTGGAGTTCCGTCAGGTGCTGGTCAGGTATCGTGACCAGTTGGGTGGTTTCCGGTATGTCGTTTTCCTTTTCCGTGTTTGGTTGTTGCTTGGTCCGTCGGCGTGTGTTCCTGTGAACGTTCGCCAGTACCGCCAGTTTGGGTCGTACGGCGTCCTCTGGCGCGTTTGCGTGCTCTGTTGGAACATTTTGCCCATCTTGTGCTGATGGGCGCTTTCAGGGGCCCGTATGGGCTGAATGATGTTTTCGTCCTACGCGATGGCGTCTGGCTCGTAGAGACCGGCGTCTTCGACTTTCTCGTCGTGGGCGAGGGGTTTCTGCAGCGACGGCATGGTGTCCTGGCTGGTGGTGCTGGCGTGGAAACGCAGCGCTTCTCTCACCAGGTGGTTAATCGACGTGTCGTTCGCCATCTGGCCGAGTGTCCTTTCACTGGGGTGTTTGCCGTCTGGTGGTCCGCTCAGGATCCTGTTGAGTTCCCGGTTCTGGCTGTTGGACATCCTGTTTCTGGTGCTTTCGTACTGCTCGCGGATTGGCTTTCCTTCGCTGGATTCGTAGTGTTGCCTGTTGAACAGGAAGGCGTGGGGTGTCTCCAGGAGTTTCACGAACTCGTCCGTGCTCTGGCCGTAGGCGTAGGAGAAAACTCGGGGTTGCCGCTTACGACTCCGCGGGTTGCCGGCAGGATGAGTTGGAACGACCTGAGCTGGTAGCGGTTCCATTTGGGACCAACGTGTGAGCGGTCCCTGAGGGTAATGGGCTGGTACCGCATGGGGAACGACCAGATGCTGACGCCCAGCTCTTGGTTTGGCGAGATGTTGAGCGCCATCCTCTGGTATAGGTCGGCTGGCGTGTCCATAAAGTTGTAGAGCATATAATTCGAAAGGGAGCTCAGGCCATTGTCGGCCGCCATCCTGATGGCGGTTTCGTACGGTTTCCTGACCCCGATGTGGTCAAACGCTATCCGGAGTGGGCTGATTCAGATCCGGCTCATCTTCTGGAGGAACGCCGGGGATTTGGACAGGATCTTGGCGTCTACGCCTTGGTTGAAGTCGACTCGCCGTTTGACGCGTCTTGCTAGGGTGGCGCCGTTCCTAAACCCGAGGTCAACGATTTCGTCAATTGTTTCGCTGAAGCGGGGCGACGCCATGAGGTTGTTGTCCATCAGGATGAGGTCTTTCTTTTCCCCGTGAACGTCTGGAAAGACGGATTGCTCAGCTGGAAGGAAGTGGTGGATGAAGCTCTGGGCGACGGCTTCACCGGCGTACTGGTCAGCGATTTCTACGCCTCCTGCCACCATTACGACGGCTCCAAACAGTGTTGCTGGGTCAACCTGCTGCGGGACATCCACGACCTAAACCTGAAGGACCAAAAACTGGCCCTGTGGGCCGACGCCGTCCGCGGGATTTACGACCGGGCTAAAGCCTTCAACCGTCTCCAGACCAAGCGGCGGCGCACCGCTTAACTGGCCCTGGACGGCAGTTGCTGGCCATTTGTCGGACGACTCGTCAGCGGCTCAGGCCAAGTTATGTCGACGCATCGAGTGCCATATCAAGAGCCTGCTCCGTACTGGATACGGGGAATTGTTCGTCTTCGTGGCGATACCCCAAGTGCCTGCCGATAACAATGCCGCCGAACGCAGCCTGCGACACTTGGTCGTCAGTCGCGAGATCAGCGGCGGTACCCGGTCGCAACGGGTCAGCAACAGTAAGCTGACCTTGGCTTCGCTCTTCGGCACCTTGTGTATCCAAGGACTGAATCCCCTCACCGCTTTCCAGCAACTGCTCGCTTCTACGCGAGTCTGAACAGTTACCCCTGATGGTGTCGGCTAGCGACGGCGACGGCGAGCGCAGGACAGCCGCCTTGTTTGTGGTCTTGCGCGGTGCCGGTTCGCGGTCTGCATATGGGGCTGCGATGTCTCCGGTCTTGATTGTTGTGGTCATATGCCTTTCCATGAGATCTTCATCTTGGGCCTGCTCTGCGGGACGTCCGTTGGGGAAATTTCGCTACTGCTTGTGAATAGCGAGTTCGTGTGTACAGCGCTGGTTCCGCCTGGCGGCGGGGGTTGTTTGCGCTTGTTGACCATAATGGTCTCTGGCGGTATGCCCAGGCGGGTTTCCTGCCCTAGCCAGGGTCTTCAGACCCTGGCGCCGGATATTTTCGGCTGCGTTTGTTGCTGACGGGGTTTTTTGTGGCGTCAGGCGGTGCGCTTCACGACCAGCTGTTCGCCCGGCGTGACGGCGACTCGTTGAATCTGCATACCGAGCTTGAGCATCCAGTAGTTGACGGTTGAGGTGCTGACCTTCATTTTTCTGGCTGTTTCCGTCACTCCGAGTTCGCTGACGAGTTCCGGCAGGGCCTGTTCGATGGTTTGCCCAGGTGCTGTTCGGTTTTCAGCATTAGCTTGGTCTTGGGTTTCATCTCCCTCTGCTTGTTGGGTGTTATGTCATCTGATAGCAGAACCGGCCGCACGTGTCGGCCGGTTCTGTTCACTCGGTGGTTGTCGTCGGTGGGTAGTCCGACAGGTCGGGTACCTTGAAGATCTTCTTGTTGCCCAGCATCGGGTTGCTGACCAGCGTCTGTCCGGAGATTTTCTCTTGGAGTTTTCGTCGGGCTTCGGCTGCGGTGCGGCCGTCGGCGCTAGCGCTGAGCAGTCCCCAGACGTGTGCTGGGTCACGCATTGAGACGTCGTGCCCGATCCTGACGTGGAAGGTGTCCGGCACGTGTCCTGGACGGGTGAGGATCGGCAGGTCTTTCTCCATGAGGAAATGCTCCATGGGCAGGTACTCGTAGGTGCGAGCCTGCTTTTTGATTTCGTCGGAGACCATCTCCATCGTGTATGCGTCGGTGCATCCGGCGGCTGCCACCTGATACTCGATTTTCTGGTCGTTGGGCACCCTTATTGCGGTTATGGTCAGGTACTGGGTGGGTGGCATTTTTCCTTCCGATGGTTGTTCGCGGCGCAAAGCGCCATTTTTCTTGGTCTACGCTGGTGAGCAGTTCGCCTATCCTCGTTCTGCGAAGTACGCCATGTCGGGGTGGACGAACTTCCGGAAATTGCCGCACTGCTGGACGTTGTCGGGGTTGGTGTAGTACGGCGTCAGGCTTTTGTGGACGTATCCTGCCGCGACGATTTTTCCGCACCGGTGACCGGAGTCACCTGTTTCCACTGCCTGGTCGTAGACAGTACGGGACCGGTTGCCGTTTGGGATTTGTTGGTAATCCGTGTATTGCATAACCTTCCGGTTATTTCCTTTCAGGTGTGTGGCACCCTCGCCGATGTCTGCGTCAGGCGTGCCCACTGGAATTGGGCTTTCGGCGCGTTGCTTTTGAATTGTGCCATGAGGCCGGTGGTTATGATCTTACCCAGCGTATTTAGCTCTTTCCTTGTGATGTTACGCGTCTGGAGACATGACGTGCATTGAACGTACGCCTCTTGGATGTTGGCTAACAGCGTCGGTCGATGTCGGGTTCTGATCCGCCATTTGGTGACTACATCACCTGCCGCTTGGCAGCTTGGGCATCCGTTGGAGCCTGTCATCTTGACGACGATGCTTTGCTCTTCAGCTGGTGGGATGTTTGCGGCTGTTGGTGATTTCATTTTTCTCCTTGTGGGCCGGTCCGTTTTGCGGCCGGCAGATAGATACCCTAGAGCGTGTTGACAAGCAGGTCTTGCTGGAGGGATAGAAACGGTGGGCTAGTGCCACTTTGCAGTGGCGCCACTGGCCGCTTCGGTTATTATTGCTCTGTGGCGAATGCCGTTCATCTTTGGCGAAGCTAAACTGATCCAGGGCAACTGTTTCGACTGGCTGCAGCAGATTGACGACAACTCGGTACACGCGTTGGTCACTGACCCTCCCTACGGGCTTGAAGAGTACACGGTGAAGGAACAGAGCAAACTGAGAGCTGGGCGTGGGGGAGTTTGGAGACTGCCGCCTCAGTACGACGGCAACAAACGAAACTCGGTCCCCCGCTGCACTGTACTGAACGAAAAGCAACTGCAGACGCTACACGATTTCTGCTTCACTTGTGCTAGATACCTCATCCCCAAGCTGAGACCAGGTGCAAACGTCATCATCGCCTCCTACTCACTGCTGGCCCACATCGTGAGCAGTGCCGCCACATCAGTCGGCCTCGAAAAACGCGGCGAGATAATCAGACTGGTGACCACTCTCAGAGGCGGCGACCGACCAAAGGGCACCCACCAAGAGTTTAGGAACGTAACCGTGATGCCACGATCCATGTGGGAGCCATGGATCAGTCTGCGCAAACCCCTAGACGACACGGTTCAGAACAATCTCCGCCGGTGTGGTACAGGAGGATTCCGCAGGCTCTTCGACGAGGCCCCGTTCGGAGACGTAATCAGGTCGGCACCCACCAAAAAGAGGGAAAGGGGCATAGCCCCACACCCGAGCCTGAAACCGCAGGTGTTCCTGTGCAATCTGGTCAGAGCTGTACTACCGCTGGGTGAGGGAACCGTAGTAGACACTTTCGCCGGCTCTGTATTGACCCTCGCCGCCGCTGAGGCCATAGGCTATAGGTCCACGGGCGTGGAGACAGACCTGGTCTATTTCGACATGGCGACCTATGCAATGGAGAAACTAGCTGGTCTCCAAACCGCAGCTGACCCCAGCTTGTACGATCAGTCGGCCCGATAAATCCAGTTTGCCGTCATCTTCTGGACTCCGGTCGCAAGCACGCTAGCAGTCGTCGTCCTACGACTCTCTTCCCCGTGCCCGGACTCTGACCAGTCCGACTGCTCCAACTGAGCTCCCAACAACCGTCGGAACCTAAAAGGCCGGACCGGATCGGGGTCGTTGGGACTGTTCACGTCGAACACAGCGACCATCAGCCAGGTATCTTTGGCATTGTGCCCCCGCCATCCAGTTTCATACCTGGAACCCTTTACCTTGATACCTTGGTCCCCATGCAGCACCGCGTTGTCCTTGTACTCGTCGACTGGAACCAGATCCGGATGACCGTTGTGGTGGGTGTTCTTCACCAAACTAGGGCAATGTTCCGCGATACGCATGATCAAAAAATTGCCAACAATGCTGCTGAATTTGGCGGGCATCAAAAAGGACTCAAACCGCGCCAACTCGGAACTGTGCAGTTGACCATTGATCAATGTCAGAAAATCACAGAAATCCGACATAGCTTTCTCAACGTGCTCAATTTTCAGACCGTGCGGTAAGTCCGCAACCGAGTTGAACTTGTTGGGATCCACAGGAGTCGCCTTACAGGCATCCAGCTCGGAATAAGAAATCAACGGGGTCATACAGGAAACCTCATCTTGTGGGGGAGTTGTCCATCTTGGTTACCTTCTCTTATAAGGCGTGTTGACAAACTAAAATCAGTGGGGTTTTCCCTGACCGATTTCTGATTGCAACACACAGTCAGCGTTGCCGGGAACTAATTCCCGGCATTGCGGTTCTCCGGTCATCCGGGTCGGTTTCGCTGCTGGTTGTACCAGCGGCCAGCGCCTTCCCGTCGCGGAGCTTCACCCTACTGCCTGTCGGGAGGCCAATCGGTTGCGCCGGTTACCGCTGCGTGGTGACGCAGCGGTTGTAGATGAATCTGCTGATGCCAATGACGCGGCGGAGTAGTGTTCCTGACGGACGGTGAGTTGAACCGTGGTACAGTCTGGCGAAATGTGAACTTCCACCGCAAGCCGGAGTTGATAGCGGAGTTGGACCGGCTGCACATCGTGGCGTTGGGGCTGGACGAGGAGCCGCTGCTGACGCACCTGTGGATAATGCGATCCAGCAGCAGCTGGAACTACGGCGGTGGGTAGTGAGCGGCGGCTTGCCGACCGTCCGGTGGGGACGGAATTGGCCCGGACTGGTAAACTAGGGATGTGCAATTGATGGGCAATTAAGGTGCTGGTTTGCTACAATCGGCAACTGGCCCAGCAAAGTTTCAGCTGAACACGACCAGAGGAGAACCAAAATGGCAACCACCAGGAACGAACTCCGCCCCGTGTCCTGGAAGGATTTGCTGTCGGCGATCAGCCCGCCCAAGGCAACCCCGGAAGAGCTATACGAGCTTGCCCTTGACGAAATCACGGCGGCTTGGCAGGAAGGACACCTTACAGACGCGGAAGCGGATGGCCTTATCAAGGAGTTGCCATCGGCTAGGATGCACTACGAAATACGGGGGATGATTGATGACGCTTTCTCCCCTGACATAGGCCGCCGCATTGGCAACACTCCGCGACGCTGTTTTTCGCTGCTGTAGCGGGGTTGGATGGATCGTGCCGGATGAACAGATTCAGACTAATGCCACCGAGGCGAGTAATAGCGGTGGCGGCGGCTTGCCACGAGCTGTGGCCTGCGCCAGGCTAGCCACTGCCACACTGCAGGGCAAGGAGAGTAGAAGATTTTAACGAGGGTGTATCCCTGCGTAAGCAGGGCGACCTCTTTTGGTTTGATAACCGTTATCGTTGAATTCCATGGTCTCTGATCGCTGGCCTGATGAGCAGCATTCTGTAACCGAAAGTTCTGTGGCGGCCTATTCCGACTGCGAGTATTCTCTCAGAAGCGTCGCTGTCGGTTATGGTGGCTATTCCACGTCTGGTCGCATTGACACTTTCCTATTGCCGGTCTGCAGTCGGTCGCCAGCCCATTCCAGTTATAGACGAGGGGCACGACCAGGCAACGTGGTTTCAGTGTAAGCCTGATGGCCTTTGGTTGTTCGTCTGTGGGGATCCGAGGTCAGTTCTGAACCTGATGGTGGGAAGGCCTTTGATCTTGATGGTGGCCCAGTTGTCTGGTCTGAGCTTGAGGTGCTGTGTGCTTGGTTCAGAGATTTCGATGGTGCGGTTTTGGTATGGGCTGGCAGTCTTTGGTCGGCCTACGTCGGCGTGCTTTAGGTACGCGCGGTACGACTTATTTACTTCGCGTGCGGTGCTTTCCAGCAGTCGGCGGGCGTAGGTGTTGAACGCTGGGTCGTCAGGGCAATCGCGTTACCAGACGATGGACGACGCGCGGCGTGTCAATTTCGGTGGCGTAGTCGGGCGGGCAGTGGTTCACGGTATGTAATGGTAGTGATTGAATTATGGCGGCCTCCAGTCTAGCCGGCGGCGTAGTCACTGTCTAGCTGCCGGTGGGGCCAATTCACTGCATGAGGATAATCTGCAATCTACACGCTTGAGGTGCCACCGTTTGTAGAAGTGACGGTTGCCAGGACGTAAGCCCAGCGGGAGCGACTCTAATCCATGACCGCCTTTCGTCGTCTGGTTTACACGAGGTTACTCACGAGATCTGACAACCAGTCCATAGCCTCAGGGTAGTAGGCGAGATCCAGCACGAACTCCTGTCCTCTGCCAACGCTTTTCAGATAGGCGTAGTGCGTGTCGCGCCGCCAGCGTTTGCGGTCACGGTGGTAGGTCAACGGCGGTTTGTTTTCGTCGGGATAGAACCACTGTGGGGGACGCCAATCCGACACGCCGGCCCCATTAGGGTTGGTCAGAACCAATCGTTGGTCAAATCTTGGGAACACTCCCCAGCCGACACTTTTGCATCGGTCATCTTCACCGCCCAAGTCCAATTTCATGGATGCCGCATACACTGTGTTTCTATCGTCACCGTATTTGGAAACAATGTGCGGATGATGGCGCGACCATGGGACGTCGTTTGGCCCTATGTCGGCAACCCTGTACTTCTCGTCAATCTGAAGCCAGCCCCACAGGATGTGCAATTCCGGGGATCCTCTGACAAAGCGCCAGCCTTCAGCAGTTTCTTCAACCCGGCGGTAAAGGCCGAAGAACAAGAACACATCGCCGCTGGTGATGCTCTGGTTGCTGAGATGACTCTGAGCGGCGCCGGCCTGACCAAGCATTGCCCGCCATTCCTGCCAGCCGGCTCGGTCTTTCCGATGCCGGTAAGTCTCGAAGTTGAGGTCAGGATCCAGATGGACAACGTGGGACCCACCCAGATGCCCACCGGTAATCCCTTCGACAACACTTCCGATGTCTATCTCGCCGTGTTGAAGGTCTTTGAATGCTTCCTTGTCGCGGGAGGGTATCGGTAAAGAAAAAATCGTGTCGTCGGGAAAGATAGGGCTGGGACAGCCTCCTGATACAGAATCGAAGCCCTTGCGGCTGAGGATCAATTGCTTCGGTTCCATAGTTCCATGTCTTGGTTTTCAGCGGAGGGATATGGGCTAGCGGATGGACTGCCCCTGGCTGTGGTCATTGACCTTGTATCCGGCGTAGGTCGGCTTCCAGCGCTGCTACTTGGGCTTCGGCTGCTTCTCTTCCGGCCCGTTCTGTTGCTACCTGGGCTTCGGCTGCTTCTTTCCCTGCCAGCAGCTCTGTGGGTGTTGGCAGAAACTCACCCGTCTCCGGGTGCCGGAGCCGGAGTTCCCCGTGGTCCCAGCACAGGTCCAGCCCCAGCACGGAGCTGTGTCCCCAGATCAGGCCGTCAGGTTCGCGGGTAATCAGAACCGGCGTGTATTCTCCCTCGGTCAGTACGTCCCCGGCCAAGGCAGTGTCGTGATAGCGTCCGTTGGTGTGGTCGAACCGCCAGTACTCCAGTACGCCGTATCCAGCGTAGCCGGTTCGCTTCACGGTGTAGTCCCGGCGTCCCGTGCTCCGGGAGGCGACTTCCAGCACAAAGTCGGGAGGTTTTCCCGCTTCGCTGATGACGTACCCGTTGCGGGACACTATGGCGTCGGGGTTGACGCCGAAGGCTACCACGCAATCGGGTGCGAACTGTTCTTCCTCATTGGCTGGGTCGCGGCGGAGGTATCCGTCGCCGCATATCAGGACGTCGTTGCGGTGGGCGAAGTGGGCCATCAGCATGGCATCGAATGTGGCGGTTCTCCTGCGTTGCTGCATATCAGGCTCGCGTGGCGGGTCGGGCAGTGGCTCTAGGTGGTCGCGGCGGTCGGTGCCCGGTTTCTTGAGGGAGTTTCGAGTGGTCATGGGTGGACTCTCCGTCGGGCTGAGTCACGGTTCTCTCGGGTGAATATGTTGGTCTCCACTTGGTGGACTGTAGCCTAAAGGGTGTTGGGGGTGAAAGTCCAGCGGCCCAGGATGCCTGTGGGCTTAGTCGGTCGTCTTTGGGGTGCTGGTATTCCCGTCCGCTGCCGGTTAGCCCATCTCCCTGATGGCGGCCATGATTCCGTGCCACGCTTTTGCGGTTTCCTGCGACGTTTTCCTGTGCCAGCCGGAGGGCTGGATTTGCTGGTTGGTCCGCACTTGGTACTGCAACGAAATTGTTCGTTTTCCCGTTTGCGTACTTATCGCCTCACGACTTTATCGTGGTGATAGAGCGTGTTGACGAGTTGAGCACGGAACCCGGAAACGGGGTTTCTGCTGGGATAGCCGCGAGTAATCCCGTGGGCGTGTTCTGTAGCTAACAATATTGGCAACACTTTTGGCGTCTGGGCCGGTCGCTATGGATGCGGCGAGCCAGCCTTGGTTCACGGACCCGGTTCCTTTCAGAACTCGTCGCGGCGTTTGCTGGCTTGAACACTATTGGCTCTGGTCAGGGTTGGGTGGGTCTGGAGCGGGATGGCTGCTCTCGCCACCTGGCGGGTGCGGTTAGTATGTCCGAGGCATGGCCGGACTGCCCTTCGGAATGCCGACGTAAGCCCGGTTGCGGATGATGACGGCGGCAGTCCAGCCGGAGTTCCGGCACTGGAATACTGCTCGGCTCTCGCGGTTGTCCGGGTGTCGGTCTCCGCAGCGCCGGCAGGTCTGCGACGTAGCCGGCGCTGGTACGGAAACGGCGGGGGTGCCTAGTTTGGCGGCTGCTTCACAACGTGTCATCCTTCAAATATCATGCCGGGGCTGGTACGAATACCGACTATTGTGACGGTCTCCGTGCTTGGTGAGGGTTCCGCCATAGGGGTGGATTGGTTTGATCACGGTAATGATGCCAGTTGTCAGGACGCTGCGGCTGATGGCGGTGGCCGGGCTGAATGCTCGGCTGAGCTTGGCATCAAAGTCTTGCCACCGAAAGATCTCATCTACCATGCTGTTATCGTACACTCGCCGCCAAAAATTATAAATAAGGCGTCTAAAATTTCAAATTGGCGCGCAAACGCAGCCCCTATGATGCGATCCTCGTAAATTAGAAGCGCATCAAAACTGTATGTTAGATGGTATAAATTGTAAATTAACGTGCATACGCATGACACACGGCCCGTTTTACCGGCAATGATTGCCGGCGGTTCACCCTGTCAGGCACAACGTAGTCTGACACGCCGAACTGCTCCGCTATCATCAGATGTCCTTCATCCCCAGAGCGTCCGCTCCGGCGCTGTTGCCGGCCAGTCTTCCGAAGACCATGCCGGCGCTCAGGCCGCTGCCGCCGGGGTAGTTGTGGTAGAACAGCCCGCCCACCATCTCGCCGGCGGCGTACAGGCCGGGGATGGGTTCCTGGGCGTTGGTAACCGCCTGGCCACGGTTGTTCACCTTGACGCCGCCGAAGGTGAAGGTGATGCACGTGGTAACGGCCCAACTGCGATACGGCAGCGTGTCCATGGTGTTGGCCGAGTTATTCTTGTTGACCGTCAGCCCTTTGGTGCGGCGGCAGGTCTTCACCGTGGGGTTGTAGAGGATGTCGGTGCGGATGGCGGCGTTGTATTCATCAATGGTACGAACCAGGCTGGCCTGTACACCGGGGCAAAAGAAATACTCCCGACTGGTCGGGGACGGGGGTGAAGTGCTTGGGGGATTGGTCCCGGTTACCGGGGCCGCGAGCTATCTACTATCCACTGCTTCGGCGAGCATGGCCGGGGTTACTATCACCACCCCCAGGTCCATGGCCAGCTTTTGCTGGGGGGGATTGACTGTTGAGCCGATGACGGCGGCGGTAGTCTCTTCTTGGGTTGTCGCGGCCAGGGTGCGGGCCCGTTCCTGGGCCCTGCGGATGTCGTTGTTGCTGATGGTGCGCGATACTTCCGCCACGAGGTGGATGTACCGCCGGTCTCGGCCGCGCCGTCCCCGCATGATGATGTCCGCTACTTCCAGGTTGCTGATCTCGTCATCTGAGACCAGTTTCTGTGCTTCGGCTTCATCGAGGACAGTCCGCAGGCCGGGGTCCATTTCTCGGTTCCTGCTCAGCAGGACACGGCCCCTAGTCAGATCCAGGTGGTCCTTGGCGATGTTGAGGATGCTCTCGACAGCGCGGCGTTCCAGGTTGTCACCGTCCAGGTTCGCCAGTTTGGACTCTACGTTCCCCAATCTGGACTCTACGTTCCCCAATCTGGACTCTACGTTCCCCAACCTGGACTCCACGCGCTGGTTGAACTGCTGCTGCTCGGACACGAACTGGTTGATTTCGGACACGAACTGGTCGAAGCGGACCGGCAGTGCCAGGAGTTCCTCGGTGAGGATGAAGCTGCGTACGGAAGCCCTCCATTCAGGGTCTTCCTGTAGTGCCCTGATTAGGTCCTCTTTCGTGTGGATCGTGACCATGTCTCTCCTGCTCTCCTTTTTATTATACCGGCTGGGCCGGAGAGCGTAAACGCTGGGGGTGTCATGGTGAGCGTATCGAGCATAGTCAGCTATCCGCCAGCTCGCTGGCTTGACGCATTGCATACCAGCATAGTGCGCAGAACCGATTATTCTCACGCCCCTTGGCAAGGGGTAGCCAGTTGAGCTCATTTTGCCAATTGATAACTTCGTTGCCCCGTAACCCACAGAGCATCAAACCATCGGGGAACGCCAACCTGCCCGTTGACAAGCGCATTGACTCGCTGCCTGCTATCCGCAGGTGAAATTCTGGGGTCATTGGCTCGGGCACGTCAGCAACAGGCGACGTGCCGATAACGACCAGATGTTGGCACAATGGGCACAGCGTCTGCGTTTCCTCCGCCAACCAATATATCTCCCCGCACGACCGGCAAATGGCCGCTTCGACTATCCGCCCGTCCGGTAGCATCTTACCGTATACGATCCGCTCATCCTTCCCCATCACGATACCTCGCCCACCATCGTCAGGAACCGAGCGCGCACACCCTCGGCCACGTCATCATGGGGCACCCGCTGCCGTCCGTAGGCTTCGGGCGGCAGGTGGTTGCGGACCATCCGCACACACGCCGGGCAAATGCGCATGAGGGCAGCAGCAGGCTCGATAGCCCATTTGTCCCCCTGGTCGGCGGACAGCAGCCCCTCTTCCTCGTGGCGACGCCCGCATTCCGTCAGCGTCAGTCCCCTTTTGATGTGCAACTTCTTAATCATTAGACTCCCTCTTGGTATGTAACCATAGCATCTAGCGTAGCGTGGTAGGCGTACCACCAGCTGCTTTCGCAGGGGTGCAGGTCGGCGGTGGCGTGGGCCAGCTGCTCCGCTTCTTAAACTATCCTGCTTGTGAGGATGACTCTGCCTCGCTTGTAGCGAGTCGAGACCCGGGTGAAGAAAGCAGTGGGCTACTCCCGGTCGCACGGCCAGATGGCGCATTCATCGACGCGGTTTTACGGCCCATTCGCTGGGGAGATTGTCCCGCTCAATCACTCCTTCATTGACAAGGGTGGTTTTGATCGTTAGCGGCGATACTTCAAAATACCCAGCGGCATCATTGATGTCATCGTCGGTGTGGTTGGACACGCTGAGAAACTCCGTCAAATCGTCAAGTGGGCAGAGAAACTCCTGAGCAAAAGCTCGTTGAAATTTCTGCCTGCTGGTTTTGGCGGATGTGGCCGGTAGTAGCGGCTCGTCTTGGTGTGGTTCGAGGTAGTCTGCCACTAGTATTCAGTCAACGTTGGAAAGGCAGGGGTAAAGGCGGTGTAGTTTGGTTCTGGCGTCGTGGGTGTTGAATCGCCAGTTGATGGTGACGCCCGCTGTGTTGCGCTCGGTCTCCTAGGCCGTGATTTGGCGTTGCAGCGCGTCGGCGTCGGGGTTTCTGCCTTTGAGACAGACCCGGCTCAACGCGCTGAATTCGATCTCCGCCATGTTCAGCCAACTGGCGTGCTTGGGCGTGTGGTGAAACTCCAGCCGTTTGACGATGCGCCGAGCTTCGGCGGCGTCGCAGGTCTCATAGAGGGAGGCCATGCGGTGGGTATTAAGGTTGTCCAGCACCACCCGCACGAACGGGACCGCAGGATAGGCTTCATCCACCAGCCAGTGCATCTGGTGGGCAAAGTCCGGCATGGTGTGGCGCTCGGTGATGGCCACGTGGTGCCAGCCCGCCAGCGGCTCGCAGGTCAGGAAGATGTTGCGGGTGCCGCCGCGGCGATACTCGTAGTCCTGACGCCGCGGTCGTCCCGGCTGGACGGGCAAAGGCGAGCGTACCTCGGCCAGCAACTGGGTGGAAGTCTCGTCGAAGCACACCACCAGTCGGTCCTAGTCGTAGAGCTTGACATATAGGTCAAGCACGTCCGCCATGGGCGCCACGAATTCACCCCCTACCTTGGGGATGCACCACTGCTGCTTTCGCTAGGGCTTGAGGGCGTTTTTTAAGCCGCTGCCGCACCGTCTCGTGGGACAGCGACGGCAACCAACCTCAACTCCACCACCTTGCCGGCCAGCAACCGCAGGGGCCAGTGGCCATGGCCCTCGGGGGCGTCGCTGCACGCCAACGCAACTAGGTGGGCCTCGCCCCGGTCATCCAGCTTGCAATACCGATTGGCTTGGGGATGATCGTGCAGCACGCCGTCCAACCCCTCCTTGGCGTACCGCCCTTTGGTGCGGAACACCGTGCGCTGCGACGTGTCCAGGGCTGCCGCCACCTGGGACGCGCTCCACCCTTCGTTAGTCTTGAGCAGGATGCGCACCCGATTGATGACCCGAGCCGAGCGCTGGCCGCTACGGATCAACTGCGCCAATTGCTCCCGATCTTCCTCCGACAACCGTACTGCACGCGGCCGCCGAGATGGCGGCCGACGTGAGGATTGTGATCACCGCGCCCCGAATTGGATCGGGTAGCGGGTTCCTGTTGCTCGTCATCGCTGCATGTTCCAATCTGACTCGAGCACGAGGCGGTCGTTGTGCTGGGCCATGATGCGGATGTACTTGCAGTGGAACTTGGCTTTTGCCAAGCGGCGCAGCGGTTGCTGGGCGGTGAAGAACGCGGACCCAGGATCGCTTTCGAGGTACTCGAGTACCTTTCCTTCCTTGATCAGCCGCTGTGTGGAGTCGCCGAACACGTCGTAGTCGGGGAAGGTCACGCACTCTCCGAGGATGCCGGACTCGTCGAGCAGTAGTTCGGGGAAGATGAGCGCGTCCTCCATTCTTTGCCCCTGGGTGGGGCGGTTGCTGAGAGCCAGCTTCACCAGATTCCGGCCGGAGTTCCAGCTGTTGCGCAGCACCTCCAGTGGGATGGCGTTGATCGCCTCCGGCGACAGGTCGGGCTCCCTTATCTGGCTCATGACCTCGTGGGTCAGCTCTGGCCATTCGTGTTCTGGCCATTCGTGTTCTGGCAGGTGGCTGAACTGCTGGTCGCGCACTGCACTAGGCAAAGTAGTTTGGCTGAGGAGCCTTAGCCGTTCAATAGCACTGTCAAGTTCCTCTGGTGTCGGAAGGAACTGCCGGTTGGTGGCCGAGTTGCCCTGGATGTACTTGTGGCGGCGGCTGCCTAGGGCGAAGGACTCAAAGTCGGTGCCCTCCGGTTCGGTCTGGGCCGCCTTCGAGAACGTGATTGCCTGTCGGGCGGCCTCGCGCAGTATATCGTTGGTCGGCTGTTGTCCGTCCGAAAGTGTGACGTTGGTGATGATGAAAGCGGTGGTGTGCATGATTTTCCTCCTTTGGTCCGGTGGATTCCGGAGCGTGTTTTCTTCTTGCAGTGTTGGTTACAGCACGGGGTCGTTGCTGGGAGACAACATCTCGTCGAGCTGGTCGCGCCACTTTCGGGTTCCCCACGCGATGTCGAGCATATTTTCCTCGTCCTGGGTGAGTTCTTCCAGGAATTTTCGAATGTTCTGTCTGGCTTGGTCTTGGTGCTTGATCAGGGATTTGGTCGGCGTCCGTTGCTTTGTTAGGTTGCCTTGCAGGATGTCGCCCATACGGTTTTTGACCGAGGCCTGGGACCTTTCGTATTCGCGTATCAGGGGTAATAATTCCCTAGCCGTCTGGGACTTCGAGTGTGGCGTGCGTGGCACTTTGATGAAGGCTTTTGGGTCGACGGGTTCGTCTGGCGAAGGCAGGTATTTCTCGGTTAATAGGCACATGGGGTGGATTTTCCTTGATGGTTGGCGCTTGGGCTAGGGTATCTGGATTAGGCAGGCTCGTTTGTGATGTTGATGTGTTTGGGTGAGCCATCTGGGTGGTGTTACGAGCGGTGTGGCGATGGTTATCTGCCCTGGTTACGCGGATAGAGGCGGGCGCGGTTGATAATGATCTCGATGCACTCGGCGGGCGAATACCCGTACGTGGTGCGCTCGGCAATACGTCGGCCGATGGGCGTGCGTTCGTGGTAGTCCGCTGCGACGAACGCGTCGACCATGGCTTCGAGAGGATGCGTGGGTGTAGGTAGCTGCCTGGTTGTTGTTTGTTGGATTGAACGGCTTTTGCTGGTCATGTGGGTGTTGTCCTCTTAAGTAGGATTGTTCAAGTAGGGGGATTGGGCCAGTGTAAGCGTGGTGCGCGTTACGTTTTTGAACTCGGTCAGGCGATCCTGAGTGTTGAATGCGTAATGGCGTCCGTGTGGTGATGTTTCTGCTCTGATGGTGTGGTCCAGCGGGTACGGTGTCGTGGATTCCTGGCGATGATTCGCGCGTGGGCGATGCTTGCACTCTGTTTCCCCACCGCGACTCGTGTGCCCCTGGCTTTGATGACGGCCCGGCCTATGGATCGGCCGGCCTTGTGGTTGAGGACCATGGTGTCGCCGGTGCTGATATTCAGGCGGCCGTAGCGCTGGTGTCGGTCGGAGTGTCCGGCTGCGGGGCTGCGTTGGCGTTGATGCCTGGGCAACCTCTGCTGGTTGCGGAAGGGTTGTCCTACCGGAGTGCCGTGGCGGTCGACGTTGGCTTTCTGCCTGGAGCGCCCGTTGACGGGGCGCAGCTCCAGCACCTTGCTGGGCAGGTTTTCGATGGTCTGGAAGTCTTGCCCTTGCAAGGTGGCGTCGTAGCAGTGCGTCTTGCGGACGTTGAGTTGCTGGCGTGTCCAGGAGACTGATGCGGCGTCGGTGAGGTGGACCGGCAGGCCAGTGTCTCGCAGGTCTTCGATGAGTGCTGGCAGCACGGTGTTCATGTGCGCGGCGGACGCGAGGTTGGAACGGTTTAGGCGGTCCGTGATCCTTTTCAGCAACTGGGGCTGGTTGGCCAGGAATACCTCGCTGGGCTGGTTGCCTTTCTGGGTATTGCACTGATGGCAGCAGGCGACGAGGTTGTCGACGCGGTCCGAGCCGATGGCTCGGGGTCGTACGTGGTCCAGTTCCAGGCGTACGTGGCGACGTCGGCAGTAGACGCAGCGGCTGCCGTCGCGGTTGAGGATGTAGGCCCTGACCTGCCAGCCGAAGAGTGTGCCGCGTTGGTACTCGACTCCGTTGATGTCGGGGTTCATCATCAGTTGCGGGTCAAACTTGTTCCGCTCCAGCCTGATGCTGCTGATGGGGAACACCGGTCGGAGGATGCTGACTACGTGCATGGTGTCGATGCGAAGGCTGTCGACGGAGGGCGGTAACGTGCCTGGCTGGCGTCTGCGGTTGTCGAAGCGCGGGGCGCGGTAGCGGAGCCGCGCTCTGCGGTTGCGGCGGTGGCTGCGCCGCTTGGTGAGTGTGGCCTTGATGTTGAAACCTCGGTGCTTGATCTCCAGGGCCGCGAGTACGGTGCGTTGGTCGTTTTCGTCGTCGGCTACGACCGCGATGCCGGTGGTCTGTGAGCCGGGGTCGATGTTGAGGGCAATGTCTTGTACTACCGACTGCGCACGGGTGCGGTCGAGGAGACGGATGCCGAACCGGCCCTTGACGTGATGAGGCACGGCACGGCCATTGGTGAGCAGCTTACGCGCTCTCGCTGGATGTGTGGGTATGAGCGGCTGTGCGTCTGACGAGTAGACGGGTACGGGTTGGTAGTTTGAGTAGTTCATGACGGTAAGGTCAACTCCTTGGGGGGTGTGAAGCATCCTCGCCAATGTGTGCGGCAGGTGTTGGGTACAGCGAGCCGTACCCGGGCTTTGGGCGCCTTGCTTTCGCATTGCTCGTCCTTGGGCCTTGTAGTTTTCATCCCGATTGTTCGGGAGTCCGGGACTGGATGAACATTCCGGAGTGCGTTGCTGGCCTGCCGGCCACGTAGCCGCGTATAGCGGCTGAGGCTGATAAGACTGCTGTTGATGGAGATTGCGAATCCCGTCAGGGACGATTTTCGTTTTCGCCTACTTGAACAATCCTACTCTTAAGCATTGAACCCGGAAACGGGGGTGGCGGCTGGACGTTCGTTGGATGCTGGTGAGCCAGTCGTGGCTGATGCGGTAGTTGTCGCATCGGCCGTCTGGGTAGTGGGTGTGGATAGCGTGGTTGCTTGGCGCGGTTATCAGGAGGTCTTCTGGTCGTTGGGCGCGCTTTCGAGTGATGACTCTCCTGTGGTCTTGAGTCGCAGCGAGCGGCTGGCCAGTGCGCTGAGGATGGCGTCATCTTCTGGTCGGTCGGGAGAGTGGCTGATGTCGGGGTCGTTGGCGCTGATGAGCAGGAGGCGGCCGGCCATGAGGTATTCGCGGTAGATGCGGGAGAGTGCGGCTTCATAGAGAGGGAGTATGCCGACCAACGCGATGGCGGAGCCGGATTTCCGGATAGTCTTAAGAAGGAGGGATAGGCCGGCCGGCTGGTTGGTCGATACGACCAGAGTCTGGCCGGAGCTGGCGATCTGTTCGGCGACCGGTTCAATCAGGTTGTTGGCCCGAGGGCTGGCAGGAACGGGTGTCAGAACGGCGACGTTGCAGTTTGGCTGTGTCACCAGTTCCGTGTTGCCGCACTGGTGGATGAGCGGCGGTGCTATCTCGCCCAATTTGTGGAGGGCTTGGGGATAGTCATCGTCGTCCCACGCGTTGGTCGTGATGCTGGCTCGGCTCCACTTGTCGAGCTTCATAGAGAGTGCGAATCCGCGTCCGATCAGCCGTGAGATTCGTTGCATCTGCTGGTCGGTCATGCCCGCCTTTTGGAGGTGCTCGTTGGCTCCAGCCGTGCTTCTGAGCAAGTCGCCCACTGAGAGTCCAGCGTCGGTGAGCGTGGCCCTGAGGGCGTGGTATTCGGCGGCGTCCAGGGGGTTTGTGTCGGGCTGCGGCGCGAGGTTGGCGCACAACATCATGGTGGCCTGGGCGTTGTTTTTCTGCTTGGTGCTTGACGGTATGGTAGGGGTTTTCATGGTGATTCACCTACTTTTGTGTGATGGGTGATTGGGGCGATTTCGGTCGCTGTCTAATGGCGGTCTTGCCATTCTTCCGGGTCGGTACGCTAAGGCGTGTTGACAAACTAAAATCAGCGGGTGGTGTGCCAGATGTGATTTCTGATGGCCGTACACAGTCAGCTTTGCTGGAGATTGGTCTCCGGCGTTGCTGTTCTCCGGTCGTCTGGGTCTGTTTCGCTGCTGGTTGTACCGGCGTCTAGGGGTCTTCCCGTCGCAGAGCGTCACTCCACTGCCTATCTGGCATGGTTTCCTACTTGGGGGCTTTCCCGGTGTTGGTGGCCCGGTTGCGCCAGCCGGTTTTGACCGGCTTTAAGATTCTTTTAGGGGCGGCCGCCCAGGACATTCTTCTCCCACAGTTGACCGGTGGAGTATTCTTCCAGCCAATGTTCGATTTCTGCGACGTTGGGCTGGCTGACCCTGGTCTGGCCGTTCTGCAGTTTGAAGACTATTATCTCGTTCAGGCTGAAACTGTCCACCAGCAGCGAGGATTGTGTCGCGACTATTATTTGCTTGGCAAGGGACAGGGATTGGATCATGCTGCCGAGGATCGTGACTGCGACGGGGTTCAATCCTAGTTCGGGGCTGTCGAGCAGGATTACCGGGGGCAGTAGTTCCTCTGGCATATTGAACAGGGTGATCAGGGCGAAACAGCGCAGTGTGCCATCGGAAGTCAGGTGGGCGTTGATGACTTTGTGGGAACCTGAGGTCCTCCAGCGGAGCAGGGCTCTGCCGTGGTTCTGCACGATTGCGAAGCGGTCGAAGTTTGGGACGACGCGGCGTATCTGCCGGCAGATGTATTCGTACCGTTGGGGGTCTTCCCGTTTCAGTCGGTAGAGTACCGCGGCTAGGTTGTCGCCGTTGGGATGGAGTCGGTAGCCATCTTGGATGTCCCAATTTCTCTTGAAGCCTGAGCTGTCGCCGATGTTCTGGAATTGGTACAGGGTACAGTTGCCCAGGATGTCCAGGATGCCGTATTCGCGGAACTCTCCGTACTCGGCGGCCATGCTCTCTCGGTATCGGTGTCCTTGGCCCAGGTCCTGCCAGGGAGCGGTTTGGATGGGTTGGCCGTCTTTGCCGGAGCGGAAGGCTTCCTCGCTGAACTGGAAGCGGTCCTCGTCGACGTATTCCAGCGCAAAGCGGTATTCGGAGCGTATGCCGTTGTGGTTCATGGAGATCCGGGCATTGATACGGGAGGTTTTCCCCGCGCCGCCGTGGAGTTGGTCGTCGGCGCCGCCGTGGTACTGGACGAACTCGTTGAGTCTGCGGTCGCGTAGCATTCGCTGGACCATTTGGAAGCAATGGAACAGGTTGGACTTGCCGGAACCGTTGGGGCCGATTAGAACTGCAGGGTTGGGCAGGTGGGGGATCTCAACGTCAGCCAGGGAGCGGAATCCTTGGACTTGGATCGAGGTTATTACATTGTCAGGGTAGGATGTCTGGTCTTGGGTCGGTGCGGTGGAACTCTGGATATTGGTGTTTTGTGTCATTTCTTTCACCTCCATTTTCGGTCCTATGATTTTTCATTCAAGGTTGTTTCATCGGTACGGCCAGTGGTCCCTTCGGGATCTGTTGTTGCTGGTTTCTTTCTTACTGACCCGGAGCCAGGAAGCCTTGGGCGGGCGCCAGTCGGTGGGAGGCTAGGGCTAGCATGACGCCGCCGACGCGGCCGTTGCCGTCCTGGAAGGGGTGGATGGTCTCGAAGTCGTCGTACCAAGCGGTTAGCCGCTTCAGGTCGCTGACCTGGTCTTGGTAAGCGGTTTCCAGTTGTTGCATCAGCTTGGGTACCAGGTCGGGTGCCGGGGGCAAGTGTTGTCCTACTTGGACCCGGACTTGGCGCCATTGGCCACCGTGGGGCGTGTCGCTGAAGATCAGTCGATGTACCCGTAGCAGGTTTTCGTTGTTGAAGGCGGCGCTGAGTTCCCCCGGAGTCGGGTACTCCTTTAGCATGGTCTGAATGGTCTGCTCGGTATCGGGCACCCGTCGGGGATAGTCTTCGTGGGGTTGGTTGATGCTGTTGGCGGCCTGCCTGACGGTGCGGACTTGGTGGAATTTGGGTTGCCAGGGGACCGTTTTTAGGGACTGGAAGGCAGGAAATTTCTGGGGAATGCATTGTTGCTCGGTCGTGCGGTTCATATGGATTTTGGACATTCCGGTTGCCATAGTTCAGTTCTCCTGTAATACCCGGGTCGCGTGAGTTTCGCAATTATCGGAGTATTGGCTGCTGGGCGTAGCCCCGTTGCCTGTGCGCAAGCTCCCGGGCCCTTGAGCCCCGTGTTCACTACCCGAGGCTCCCCCCATGTCTCTGGCTCGATAACTCCCGTATTCCCCGTCCCCGCCCTCAATCCCCACACCCTGAACTTGCTAAAGCCTAATCGCCAAAACTACTAGCGGCGCATCAGCGCCGCTGTGGTGCTGCTTCATGTCGAATCTGTGCTGGTATACCGAGGCTGGCGTGATTTGGAAGCATTTCTCGTGGTTTACCCAGTAGCTGTCGTTGACTATTTTGAGTAGTCGCGCGATTTTTTTCATTTGAGCTTGCTGTGGTCAAAGGGTTCGGGTTCCCACTGTGGGCGGTCTAGGCGCTGTACCTTTCCGTTCATGTGGTACTCGACCCACTGGTCGTCTTGTTCCTCTCCTATGCCCGTGAGGGTGAACAGGATGTCGGGCCACATTTTGGACAGTGCCTGCATATCTTCTTTGTGGTTGTACCAGGGGGCGTCCTCCTCGCCACTGAGGACCAATTCCCAGAAACTTGAGTTTTGTTCGTGCTCCGGATGTGTTGGTGGTGTCTTGTCCACTGTTTCAGCTAGCCAGCGCGCCGCGTCGGCGACGGTTGGCTTGGGCTCAGATATTTCCATGGAGTAGTAGGTCATATATGCCATGATGCTTTTGCTCCTTGCTGTGTTATGCAGGGCCATAGGTTGCGCTACTGGTTCATGAACCGTCCTCGGGGTCATATGCCTCAGTGTCCAGTGGCTGACCTGAGCCTTTACGTGTTTCGGCAGTCTGGTCGTGTAGGTCTCCCACACGTGGACCAGCAGAAAGGTCGTCTTCCCGGCCGGCATGGCGGCGAGTCGCAGCTGGTGTAGCCGTTTCGTGGGCCTGCCGGTCGATGTGTTGATACGGGGTTCGCACGATGGTCGCCGCGCCGGTAGCGGTGGGTCAGATGGTTGCGTTGAGGATGTCTTGGGCCTCGTGTAGCACGGGGGTTGGGATGTCGTAGTAGAGCGAGTTTCGCTCCTTCGCGGGGAGGTGTCGCGGCTTGTGGTGTGGGAGGGACCATCGTCGGCCTGGTGGGGCCGCTGGGCAGCAAAAAAGGGCGGCTCGTTTGAGCCGCCCTTGCGGTCTGTCGGCGACGGGCGCTGAACCTACGCCGGTGGCCGATGACTATGTTCGTCTTTCACCTCACTGCCGAGCCCCTGCTCGGCAGCAGAGCAGGGGCGTTGTTCCGTGGCGAGCTCTCGTGAGGTTCACGGACTCTCGGGTTCGAGCGTGATCCGGATCGGGTCTGGTCTTTTGATTGTGATGGTCGCAACGGTGCCGTGCGGGACCGCGTACATGACGTGGCGTGATACGGCGTTGGCGATTGCCGCGATCGTGGCGTCGTCCTTAGACTGCAGCAGCTCGATGACGGTCGTCTCGTAGGCTTCCCGGTGGTAGATCTCCTGCGTCTCGACGCTGTCGGCCTCGTGGTCATCACTGGGACAAAAGAAGGCGTCTATCATTAGTTCCGTGAGCTCGTCGGCCATGATGTTGCTGTCCTCGGTGACGAGCGGCGTGTTCGTGTCGATGTAGTCTTGCTCATCCTTCTCAAACGCGACGTCTGCCGGTAGGTTGATCGTCGCCTGGAGAGCGTCTACGTCGGTTGTGGTGGTCTCGATCGCCACGTTGATGCGGTGTGGCCGACTGGTTGCCAGGCTTTCTTGGCCTAGACGTACTTCTTGCAGGTCGTGGTCTCCCTGCTGGTCCGACACCGTGATCGTCAGCTTGGTGGCCTTCGGTATCCGGTCGTACCAGTCGTAACCGTCGAGGTTATGGTTGGCTTTGAAGAACCGTCCAGTGATGTCCGCCCGGCTGGCCGCGCGTGCGAGAGTCTGCTCGTCCGGCGGCTCCACGTCGAGGTCGATGATGATCGGGGCCTTGCCGGTCCGGATGCGCGTCGGGCTGCTGCCAAGGTAGTAGTGGTCGGTGTCCGCCTTGTGGGGTGCCCACTGTTCAAGCCTGGGGCTGGCGTCAGGGAGCGTAATGCCGATGGCGGCGGCGGCCTGCTGCACCTTGCGGGGTACGTCGACTTTTTCCGGGTGGAGTGACATCGCGCGGTAAACGGCGGTTTGGCACGCCTCGCGTAACTCCCCCATGAACGGGCTCTCGACGACCTCCCGGCGTGCCGGGAGTGTGAGTTTCAGCTCCGGGCACTGCTTAACGTCGGCCTGCGTGGTCCAGTTGGTGTCGATGCCGATGACTTGGGGTAGCCATGGCTTCTGGACGATCACGCCGTGGAAGTTCAGCGCCATGGCGTGGGACGCGGAGTAGGCGTCAGGGGTGCGGTACACCCCTATCCTGATGCCGTGCCACTCCTCGATGTGAGCAGCGTCCGCGAGGAAGTCGGACTGCTCTGCGGCTTCGTCGTTCATGCTCACCGGCAGGGTATAGTGCTTGACCGCGTTTCTGATGGCGGTTTCGTCGCCTGGCTTGGCGTTGAACGTAACGGTGGTGCCGGTTGCTGTCTGGCCGCCGTCCACGTGTTCTATAGGGGCCGACAGCTTGCCGGTGAAGTGGTCTGGCGTCAGGGTAACTTCCCAGGCGTCGCGGTCTGCGGTCTTAGACCGAATGGTCACTTGGTCGCGGCGAGCGAGTGCGTAGAGGCCCATTCCGGCCGGGTTTTCCTTGCTGGCCGTCTGGTCGTCCCAGCCGGTGAGTCCGAACGCCAGGATGGCTTCCGGGTCGGCGATGCCTCGTCCATCGTCCGACACCGTGATGACGCTGTTTTCCATCCTTACGTTCACCCTGCTAGCGCCGGAACGACGCGAGTTTTGCAGGAGCTCGTTCATGATGTCGGACGTGGCCGCGGTGAAGAATTCGGACACGCGGTTGATGGCGTCCTGGTGGATGGTGGCCGTGATCGTACGGGGCAGTTGCGTGGTGGTCATTTCCGGGTTTGCTCCTTTTTATGCTGTTTGTGCGCCAGGCAGTTGTGTCAACTCGAATGAACTTGGTCGCGCGTGGTGTCGCGTAGCAGCGTGGCGACGGTGGGAGGAAGGATTCGGACGTTCATGGCGTTGCTTTCTTCTCCGCCAATCGGCTCTGAGGAGATTTCGCTACTCCAGATTTGGCTGAACACTTGCCGAAAATGGCTACACCTGTGACGGATCTCGTTTCGGGATTCCTGGCATTCCAACAGTGTTCCCCTGCTGCATACGCCCAGTCCATGTCTGGGATTGTGCGCCCGTTTCGGCACAGCTATTGATTACCAGCCCAGTTTGACCAAGCATCTCCAACGGGTAGGATGCCCGCGATGGCCCGACAGGACGTGGACACCAGGACGCGGAGCAGGGACATCTCGCCGAGGTTTTATGACCGCCACAGGTGAATCGTTGGCCAAAGCCCTTTCTGACCAGAACCAACTAAACAACTTGGACGGAAAGGAATGGGTAGCATTCACAAAATCCTGGTTCGTCGCCAACCCTGCTCCCAGGAACGGCGCGGCCGCGCTGCATCCTGCTAAGTTTCCGGAGTCTCTGGTCTATGACTTTCTGAGGTTCTTCACCCGCCACCACGACCACAACGTCGTGCTTGATCCATGCTGCGGCACAGGCAGTGCACTGGTCGCCGTTGACCAAATAAACGCGGACTATGACGGCAACCGCACGGGAATCGGGATCGAGCTGAACCCAGCCTACGCGGGGACGTCACGCGAGTTGACAGCACAGCACATTGAAGTCGGAGATGCCGCAAGCTACGACTTGGAACAATTGCCCGATTTAGACTTCATCATGACTAGCCCGCCGTACTGGAACGTCCTGCACAAGGACACCGGGCACATCAACGGTGCCCGACGGAAGAAAGGGCTGGATACCGTCTACTCGGACTCCGACTTGGATTTGGGCAACATCAAGGACTACGAAGAGTTCATACGCGCGACCGTCGGCGCGATTGGCAGGTTCACCGAGAAACTGAAGTACCGACGGTTTTGCGTGGTCGTCCTGTCCAGCACGAACAGGGGCGGACGGTTCTACCCCATACCGTACGATTTTGCGGCAAGATTCCAAGAGGAATGGTCGATGGTCTGGAAGGGCGAGCGGATCTGGTGCCAAGACAACAAGGCCTGATGCCCTACGGTTACCCATACAGTTTCGTACCGAATTTCACTGACCACTCGTGCTTGATCTTTCGCAAGGAAGCCTGATGCTGGAGCCATTGTGGCCACGGTGACTTGGGAAGAAGACGGCACTTCGGTGGTGGTTGGACTCGATGGCGAGGAGATTCGCCATTGCGAATTCACAGGCAACCTCCGGTCTGAATTGCTCCGTGACGGCGACCCCTCGATGGCGTATACCACCTACGAAGATCAGCGGACTGACAACAACATCATGGGACAAAAGGCCGAGTTAGCTTTCCTCCGAGTCCTCCAGTCAGAACGCATCCCCTTCTCAGCGATCTGCTTCACGCTGACCTATGTCGTAGACAACACAGGCGTCACTGCTTCATTGCAGGACTTCGCAATGTCCAGTGGAGCAACAATCGACATCAAGGCTGACCGATACCCCATCGACAGATATGGGGCCGTGGTTCCAAACGAAAAGCTCCTGGAGCCCCACATAGCCCGGGTTACGATCTGGGCAGAGTGTCCGCAGGACTCAGTAGTCGTGACATTCCACGGCTGGAATAACCGAGCTGAGCTCGAAGCGTTGCTCCATGAACCAGACGCGGTCCGACCAGATGGTCGCTCCATGCCAAAACCGTTTTCAAATGGGTGTAATCAGCGAGCATCATTGCTGAGCAAAACGAAACGGGAGTACCTTAATGACTGCGGCAACTACTACAGCCGATACACTGTTCGCCAACCGTAAGAACCTGACCGCACTCCGTAACTACAGTGAGGAGGACACTGTAAGCCACCTGATAGACCCGGTGCTCATCTTCCTTGGATACCCTGTAATGCACCAACGGCGCGAACTACAGTCAGGTGGCAACCGTCCTGACATAGTCCTTTACAACGCGCCGGCAGGCTTGGCAAGAAGCAAGCCTGCCGATGCCATCTTGGAAGCCAAACCACTGGGATATGACCTTGACGGCAAGGGGAAAGCCCGTGGCAACCGTCCCAAGAACCAGGAACGCCGCTACTTGCTGGGACACGAAGCCAGCCGCCCAGGAACCTACGGATTCCTAACCGACGGAAACGTCTGGTACGTCACGCAGCGAACCGCTGACAGCGTTCGCCTAATCAATGAATGGCGCTTACTGAACGCGACAGAAACCGAGTGTGCAAACTACTTGCTGGAAATACAGACAGCACTGGCCAAAAAGGAATCTGTCGAAGAACGTCCGGATCCGAACGTCAAGACACGGAAAGCCGATGAGATTTGCAAGGCGATTGCCAGCGGCAGTTCGCCAGACAGCGTCCTAAATTTGCTCGCCGGAAAACCCGGCAAAGGAGACCTGCAGAGTTTAGCAATGCAACTTTCCGGCAAAGCCGAACAAGCCGAGAAATATGAATGGCAACAGTTCTCGGCTACCCTGGAATTGGAGTAGCGAAATCGCCTCTCTGATCAGCAGGGCGTTGGGGTCGTGCTAGGCTCTGACGATGGACATGACGGCGACGGTGACGATCACGGCCATCAGGATGAGGTTTGATCCCTTGCGGCTGATGTTCGATTTCATGGTGGGTTCTCGATGGTGGAACAGGCGAGTTGCTGGTCCATGGTGGCTCCTTGCGCTACGCTTCGATGGCGTACACGATCTGGGACGGGCATTGCTGGCCGCACTCCTGGGGGCGGCCAGCGTGGTAGAGGGTATGGTTGTCCACGCCCTCGGCATGGCTCTCGTATCCCTGCCAGCCGGTGTCCCTGAGCGTGAAGGTATTGGTGTCGAAATCATAGGAACCGATGTCCTCTATGGACTGGAGCGCTATGCCGTAGGCGTCGGTGGTCGTGATGGGGCAGCGCGGGATGAGGCGGAGCTTCTCCGTCAGGGCGGCCAGCATCAGGTCCCCGTCACCGTGGGCGTCGTTGATACTGGCCTCGATGGCGTCCAGGACGGAGTCCTTGAGTTCTTCCAGGTTACGCTGGGCGGTCTCGAAGCTGCCTTCGTCGGGAAACTGGTGGGTGTTTGCCGCCCAGTGGCCGTTGATCCAGATGGACATTATGGGTCGTTACCTCGTCTGTAGGGATGGTGGGCGGGATTCGTCGGTGCGGCGTTGGTGCCGTACTGCTCATTAACTTGGAGCCGGCGGTGGGAGTCGAACCCACGCCCTGCCGATTACAAGTCGGCTGCTCTCGACCACTGAGCTACGCCGGCGTTTGGTTGGGGGTTGCACGGGTGGCGTGCCAGCGCTGGGTTCAGTCCGGGATCGGGAGATCTTCGCCCTCTGGGGAGATGTAGAAATCGGACGCGTGGCCGATGTAGTGTTCCAGGTCTCGCTGGGCGCCGGGATGCTTGGGGTTGAGGTCCTGCGCGGTGTGGAGATGGTGGATGGCGGTGTGGAACGTCTGACGGGCGTCGGCGATGTTTTCCTTCCTCGACAGGTCAGGGTGTGGCACGTCGAGTTGGTGGAGCGCTTGATGGGCGAGGGCTTCTCCAGTCATGCAGTGGAGGTTATCGTCCGGTTCCCGCAGGGTTGCGGCGTGACGTAGGTCTTCCAGTGATCCGTGGTAGTTCCCCCGGTCCATGCGTATGGAGCCGCGCTGGAACCAGGCGAGGTATCGTTCCGGCGCGAGTTTGATCATCCGGTCGGTGTCCGCCTCGGCATCCTCTTGGTGTCCGGCTTTTGCCTTGGCGACGGCGCGTTCGGATAAGACCGCATAATGCTGCTCTGTCTCTTGGAACTCCTTTACCTCAAACAGACGGTTGTAGGCGGCGATCGCGTCGTGGGGGTTGCCGACCATGTTTGACGCGCGCGCGTAGACCAGCAGGGGGCCTGGCATATCGGGCAAGAGCTCGAGGCAACGCTTGGAGTCCTGCATGGCGGGGATGTATCGTTCTTTCTCCTCATGAACCAGGGCGGAGCGGTATAGGCGCAAGGCTGCTTCCCGCTTTTCTAGCTCGGGGTCGTCGTGGCGCGGCGCCGCCGGGCGGCCGGCTGCCCGGCGGGCGCGTCGGCTTTTGTTCTTCTTGGACATTCTGGGGTCTCCTCATATTCGCGTGTTGGATGGGATGGGTTGTAGCGGTGGTGATCAGAAGCGGTGGTGGTCAGAAAAGGTTTGGCATCGTCCGGCCGGGGCCCAGGAAGGTGGGCCCGGAGTGGTTGGGATAGAGGACGACCGGTATCACGGATGGGGTGTAGCCGAGCTTGCGGGCGATCCTGCGCTCCAGTCGGACTGACGCGGCCGCGGCCGCGCGTTTGTCGGTCGCCTGTTGGTTGGGATCTAGGCTGACCCGGAGCAGGAACCGTCCGCGCTTGGGGATGACGACATAGAAGTGGTCCAGCGGGACCGGGTTCTGGTTGTGTCCGTCTCCGAGCGGTAGGTGTACGATCTCGATCTCGGGGTGTTTCGACAGGGCTTTGACGACGGCGCGTTCCGCCTTGATCTGCGCCTTGGTGACTCCCTGCCGGTTGGGTATATGGACTTTCGCCATGGGGAGTGAGTCCTCCTCTCGGGGGTTGGGAAAGTGGTGCTGTGGTGGCTCTAGGGTCAGTTCAGGAAAGCTCTGTTCTCCCGGTTCGCCATCGTCTGCAGGGCGTTGATGCCGTCTCGTAGCTTGTCGTTGAGGTCGTCGAGCGGGTACGTGCCCCACGTGACGGGCTCTCCGGTCGCCAGCCGATGGACGGATACGCAGAAATGGCCGCTCTTGGCGATGTCGGCGTTGACCACGACCCTGAATATGCCGCCGATGTAGACGGCCTCGCTGCGGCCCTCGGGAAGTTGTGCGAAGTCGGTGGCGGCGAAGTCCTGGATGGTGGTCCTCTCGGCGAGTTCCGGTATCTGTAGGGCGGTTTCGTGGCTCATCATGATGTTCACCTCTTGACGTGTCGTGGAATAGGGAAGGCTCCGTCAAATGACGGAGCCTTCCCTACCGGTATCCCTGCGGGGCAGGGCGGGTGTGGATTTGGGGCTGAGTTGTCTGCGGCTCCGTGGTGGTTTCAGGGCGTCAGTCGGTTTTGCGCAGCACGTATCCCATCTGATCTTCACCGAACGCTGCCGTGAGTTCTGCTCGGTTGGGCTCTTGGTGTTTGCGGTCCGGACCTCTGGTCATGTATTCGATGATGACTTGTTGGGCAATCGTGGGTCTGCAAGGTCCGTTGGCTTGGAGACTGTGCATCCGGGCCAGGTTTTCCCGAACGAGGTCGAACGTGCTGCCATCCGCGGCTGCCGTTGGTCTGGTCGGCAGGTTGTCTTCCATGAGGCGAGCGGACCTGAGTGCTTGGCGGGTGAAAGTCGGATTGGACAGGTCGTGTTCCCGGCGGGTTTGCCGGTCGATCTGCCGGCGTATTGCCAACTTTTGCTGGAGTCTGTAGATGTATACGCGTTGGTGTCGCATGCGCGTGGCCTTTTGTCGGTGTGGTTTGTTATTCTTCGTGCGTCGAGCCGGGAGTGTGCGTGTATGCATCCCGGCTGACTCGTGCCGGTTGAACAGCACGTATTGGGCGAGAGCGAGGTGCGTGGGTGGCTTGCGTCCTTCAATTCCGGCCGCTGATGCTGAGCACCAGGGCTGGGCGCTTGGTGGCAGGTCGCCTTGATCAGGAGGTCGAGTTGGTGCGTTGGCCTGACGGGTGGCTTCGCTGATGGTGGCGGTGGCGGCGGTCGTCTCATGCTGTCTTGCCTCGGTCGGAGGACTCAGCGTGGAATCCTGCCTAGGAGACGAGCCGCCATTCGGTCTTGGCGCGAGCTAGGGCGTGGGATGCGATCCAGGGGCTTGGATTATTCGGCTGGCCGGTTGGCTTTCGTTTTGGTCGGCTCCTGTGCTGGTTTCCTGAGCCACGTGAGGAATGGTTTGGTCGGCAGTTGTGTGACCGCCAACAGCAGGTACAGGGCGAGGTTGAGAGCGCACAGAGCAGTGACGGCGGGGATAACTAGGAACATGCCGATGGAAGGTCGCAACAGGAACGCGGCGACAGTGTGTGTGACGGCCGCGTAGAAGCTGAACGCGAACGCGAACAGGCTGACTACAGCCGCCAGGTGGAGGAGCACAGATCCGGCGTTCCTGAGTATGGTGTTTTGGGATGGCATGGCTGCGTCGGTCTCTGACCATGGCTGGGACATTCGTGATGGGTGTTGAGGTCTCGGACTATCGGTTGAACGTCACGACGGTGCCCTGTTCGGCCAGTATCGCGATGGCATCCTTGACTTCGTCGTCGATTTCGATGCTTGGGTCGCAGAAGACGACGATGGCGTCGTAGCGTTCCTCGCCGAGGGCATTGCTTCTCAGGATGGCGATGAGTTCCGTGTGGCCGTCCTGCGGGGACTGCGTCTCGTCGACGTAGACGGCGGCTTTCCGTTGCGGTTCGGTAGCTGAGGCGTCTTCGTTGGGGCGTTTCGGGTCGGTCATGATTAGCCTCGCTTCAGGATTGGGGTGTGGACAGCGTTGCGGGATCGGGACGGCGTGGTGGGCCACGGCGTCAGCAGGACTCGATTAGCTCCGGGAGTTGGTCGATGCCGTGGACGCTCGTCCAACGTTCGGCTACGGAGGCCGTCCAGCGGAAGGCGCGGACGCATTCGTGGCACCAGTCGCGCGGCCATTCTGGGTTTGCGATCAGTGCGCTGGCGTACTCGTCTTGGTATCGCGTAAGCGTCTTGCCGCACGCGGCTTCGATTGTCTGAGGGACGTATTGTGTCGGGTCACGCAGTGGGTTGGAGCCGGGCGTGTAGGACGCGTCGGGTGGCAGTATGTGGTATGAGCCGGGCACGGTTTCATCTCTTGGGCGGAATGGGGCACGAAAAAAGCCGTGACCCGAAAGGGCCCTGGCTTGGTGTGATGTGTTTAGCTACTCCGCTAACGCGAACTCAATCCTGTGGTCAATGGATGTGAGGGCATCCTCGATGGATGCTGGATCCTCCGCGATGGCGTTGGTCAGTCGCTCGAAATAGGTGCCGCCGAGCCGGTATTTGAGTACTTGTTCTCCGTCCTCGCGGAAACCCGGCACGAAGCGGCATCTCTTGTGCAGTAGGATTGTTCAAGTAGGTGGTGTGGATACGGATTACGTATTCAGTCGTGATTAGGCGTGGTTTTACGTCGGCTTGGCTGGCGATAATCGTATTGCTGTTTCTTCTTGTTGATCTGCTTGGTCAGTGGGGGGTTGGCGCAGGGATGCTGTCCAGCGGCCGGCGTGTGCGATTAGTCTGGCTTGCGGTGCTGCCGCTGTTAGCGTCGTGTGGCCTTGGCCCTTTATTTCGACTCTTTTGTGTTTGAGTTTCACGGTGGCGCGGCCGGTGAAGGTCTGACCAGACTTGTGGTTGAGGCGAACGATGTCCCCGGTGCGGATCCCGCGTAGCCGGCGGGGGCCGACGCTGTGGGCGGGCGGCGTGGTGTAACCTTGGGTCGATTTGGGCAAGCGGCTGTAGGCTGGGAATCCTTTGTTGGCGGGACTGCCTTTTGCGTCGCAGTTGATGGACTGCCTGGTGTGTCGGCGCTGCCGTTTCAGCATGGTTACCGGGCCGGAGAGGTTATCGACCTCGGTTGGTAGGTCTAGGCAGGCGGCGTCGTTGACGTGGCTTTTCGGGATGCCCAGTTGATGGCGTGTGTAGGCGGTGTTGGCGCCATCGCTGATGGTGACGGGTAGTCCAGTATCTTTCAGGACTCGCAGCATGGCGGGCATGACGCTGTTCAGGTGCCCGGTGCTAGTCAGTGGCACCAGCTGGTCCACCTGCTGCTGTAGCTTGGTCAGCCTTTCGGGGTCTTTGGCTAGGAAGTCCGCCAACTACCGGTTGGTTTTTCTGGTGTTGCACGGCTGGCAGGCGGTGACCAGGTTGCCGACCACGGTGGGGCCGCCTTTGGACTCGGGGATGACGTGGTCTAGAGTGAGGGGCCGGTTCTTCGAGTTAGGTTTGTCGCAGTACTGGCACTGCCAATTGTCGCGAGCGAAGATGTAGTGCCGGAGCTGCCAGCCCAGCAGCGTGCCGTGCTGGTACTCCTTACCTTTGATGTCTGGGTTCTGCATCAGCTGGGTGTCGAAGCGCAGGTACTCTGCCCGGAGGTGGTTGATTGGGTAGAGCCGGATCATGGTCTGCACGATGGTCACGGCATCCTCTACTAAACCGAAGCCAAGGTGGGATCTACATTTGTAGGGCGATGAGGGTCGGCATGGGCCTTCCCCAGCAGTCCTTCGGCGCGGGTTTGGAGCACGGTCCGGCAGCGCTGTTTGACCTCTGGTTGCCGGCCAGCCAGTTGGGTAAAGAAATTATTCACTTTCTCCTGCACTGCGGACTTGGCGCCGAGGCACAGGTTGGCGGTCACCTCCTGGCGCACCCAGTCCCAGATCGCTTCATCCGCATTGAAGTCTGGGCTGTAGCCCGGCAGGTTCACCAGGCGCAGGCGCAATCCGGTAGTTGCCAGGTAGGCCCGCAGGACATCGCCGCGATGCGCCGGGGAATTATCCCAAATCACCGTCAATGGTCCCGCGTGCTGCTCCCGCAGTTGCCGCAGGAAAGTGGCGGAGGTTGCAGAGTTGCTGTTGCCTTCCAGTTCCATCCATTCCACCTCGCCGGTTTCCAGGCACACCGCCGAATAATAGCTGGCCTTTTCGCCCCAGCGCGGGCTGGTCGAGTCCACCAGGGCTGGCTCTCCTTTGAGCACCCATTTGCCCCGCAGGTCAGCATCCGCCCGGAAGTGGGCCTCGTCGACGAAGCAAACCTTGGCTCCCACCTGCTGCGCCTCGTCCACCAGGGCGGCATACTCCGCCACGAAGGTCTCCCGCTTGGCTGCGTCGGCTTTGAGCCGACGCTTCTTGGGCCGTTTCAGCACAAATCCCAAGCGGTGCAGGTAATTCAGGCAACTGCTGCGGCTTAGGGAGACCTCGAAACGTTCCTGCACAAATCTGCGCACCACCTTCCAGTTCCAATTGGCCAAGTCGAGGCCAACCTTTGCTGGAACCTCCTGCACCACTGCCTTCAGTTCGGTCTGCTGCACTCCGTCGATCGCGGGGGGGAACCCCCCGACTGCTCGAAGGCCATCGCCGCCGGACCGCCCTCGCCGAAGACGGCAACCCACCGGCCAATGGTATGGGCATCCCGTCCCAGCGCCTCGGCCACCGCCACCGCAGTCCAGCCTTGGACCAAAAGCCATCGGGCATGCCATCGTTCCCGCTCCCGGGGTGTCGGCGCCCAGTACATTCGCCGCCGCAGATCACCGGCATCCAGTTGCCATTGTTCCAGAAACCCCTGCATCTCTCTCATACCCAACACCAACACTACTCTGCTTTCCTTCCAGACTATCCCATCTTCTCCCCAGTTTTACCTAATCCCCATGTAGGTTTCACCTTGGCTTCGGTTTAGTACTGGTTCAGATCAGTATTGTAATTTGTATTAGTGAAAGGCTTCCAAATGCTACGCTGACTGCAAAATAGAGTAGTGTGGAGGTGTGGCAAACATGGCCCTGGAGCAATACGCGGTACGGTTGACGCCGGACGAACGCGAGCAACTGAGCCGACTGATATGTAGCGGCAAAAGTTCGGCTCGTATCGTCGCCCGAGCGCGCATTCTACTTAAAGTTGCTGAGGGATGGAACGCACCTCAGGTTTCGGCCGCTTTGGACGTGTCCAAGGGTACGGTGTACCGGGCCAAAAGGCGGCACGCCGAGGAGGGATTGGCGGGAGTCATCCAAGACCGGGTCCAGGCCAACCGGTATCGCAAGCTGGATGATCGGGGCGAGGCCCACCTGATTGCCTTGGCGTGCAGCCCAGCGCCCGCTGGCCACGACCACTGGACCTTGCAGCTGCTGGCCGACCGAGTGGTGGAGTTGGGGTTGGTGGAGTCGTTATCGTACGAGACGGTGCGGTTGAGGCTCAAAAAAACGTCCCCCTGCCGTGGCGGAAGCAGCAGTGGCGCATCCCCAAGGTAGGGGGTGAATTCGTGGCGGCCATGGAGGACGTGCTGGACTTGTATGCTGAGCCCTACGACCCCGATCGGCCGGTGGTCTGCTTTGATGAGACTTCCACCCAGTTGCTGGCCGACACCAGGGCGCCCATCCCAGTGCAACCGGGACAACCGCGGCGTCAGGATTACGAATATCGCCGCGCCGGTACGCGCAACATCTTCCTGACCTGCGAGCCCCTGGCGGGCTGGCGACACGTGGCGATTACCGAGCGCCGCACCATGGAGGACTGCGCCCACCGGATGCGCTGGCTGGTGGATGAGGCCTACCCCGATGCCCCGGTGGTGCGGGTGGTGCTGGACAATTTGAACACGCACCGCATGGCTTCCCTCTATGAGACCTTCGACGCCGCCGAAGCTCGGCGCATCGTGAAGCGGCTGGAGTTTCACCACACACCCAAGCACGCCGGTTGGCTGAACATGGCGGAGATCGAGTTCAGCGTGTTGACCCGGGCCTGTCTCCAAGGGCGTAATCCCGACGAGACTGCCCTGCAGCGAGCCATCAACGCCTATGCGGCCGAGCGCAATGCGGCGAGGGCCACCATCAACTGGCGGTTCAACACCCAGGACGCCCGAGCCAAACTGCATCGCCTCTATCCCTTCAATTCCAAGATTGATTGAGTACTAGGAGCGTAGGATTGTTCAAGTAGGGTAGGGAGTGACGAATTACGTGCTGGATCTTTCTGACGTGCAGTTTTGCCGTCATCTGGGCTACATCTTGCGTTTCGTCTTGTTCTTGGCTCGCCCTGCCTGTTGGGCGGGCAGCTGATTAGGATGATGAACGAATTATGTCGTATGGTGAGGTGGTTTCGCTACTCGACTGGTCGGAGTGACCGAGGCTACGTCCTCAATTCACGTGTCCTCGGGCGCCGGGCCAGTTGTCGAGGTCGGGTACGTCGCGGTCGGGGAACGTCCTCAGGTATAGGTTCACGGCAGCGCTCCAGGTGCCGCTGCGGTGGTCACCGTCGGATTTGACCGCCACGTCGTCGCCCAGGTGGTGCTTGATCACCAGCATGGTGGCGGCGACCAGCTGGTCGTAGGGCATCATGTCCGTGTTGCAGTAGCCGTAGCTGGCCGATTCGTTTTCGCTCTGGTCGGGCGGGTAGCGGAAGTCATCGCAGCCGTTCTCGGGGGCGTTGAACCGGATTTCGGTTGGTGAGAAGACAGGCTCGGCTTCGGGTTCGTCTGCCGAGTGGTGCAGTGGCTTGCCCCACGTATTTGCCAAGGCCTGGGCGTCCTCTGCGATGACGGGCGTCTTTTGGGAGCATTGGTCCTTGATCCACCAGCGGTGGATGTATTCCCCGTCTTGTCCCTTGCGCTGCCTGGCGAGTCTTTCGTCTGATGCGCGGCTTGTCCAAGACGAATTTCCGATTGAGGCCAGCAGTTGAGGTCCTCGTCGGATGTAGTCCCAGCCGTCGTCTGTTGGAAGCGGCGGGCGAAACGGGAGGTTCTGCGCTTCAGGTTGGTGGTCTTGGCTGCCGTGGTGCGGTGACGGTCGTTGTTCAGAGGGATCAGTTGCGTCGTTCATGCTTCACCTCCGCGTTGTGTCGCTGGTCGTGATTCGTCTCATGCGCCCGTAGGTCAGGACGTCGTCGTACTGGCGCGCCTCGGTGTACTTCTCGATGATGTCTCTTGCCGCTGCCAGGGTTGCCTCGTCGGCTCCCTTGATCCAAAGTTCGGTCAGCCTGCCGTCTGCCAGGTATCGGGTTCGGTCGCCGATGTCCCTGGTGTCTTGGACATCGCGTACTACTCCGTCTACGACTGCCACCGCGTGGTGTTCGTTGCCGGCGATGTACGTGAGGGGTGTTTCTGGGTCGTTGAACAGGTGCCCCAGCATTGCAGGTATCTCTTGCAGGTCTAGGTGCTTGCGCATGGGGTGGTTGCTGATCTGCGTGGTGTCGAACACCATTTGCATGCCGTACTTTTCGTAGGTGGTCCGGTGGTAGGGTGGTGGAACACCGCCGTCAGCGTCCCGGTTCGGGTCCAGTGCGTGGATGCTTTCGGTGAGGTCCCCCCAGATTTGGCCGTACCGTTCGCCGCCCGTCGCCTCGTTGAGTGCTCTGGTCACGCAGTCCCCGGCCATCTCGTCCCTTAAGATACGATCCGCTCTGTTCGACAGCCAAGCTACTCTGGCTGCGTTGGTCTGGAAAATATCCAGGTTTGTGAACTCGAAATGGAGGTCTCGGGCTCCGTCCAGTATTTCGTGGTCGTCCCAGCGGGCCGCGGTTTCTGCCGCGGCCCGTATTTCGTTGACCAGCGTGGAGTCAATGTAGTTCATCGCCAGCTGGGCGCCTTCGGCCAGTTCCTGGGACTCCAGATTTGGCGGCATCAGTTCCCGCACTGCGGCTTCGTCCCGGATCTGGGTGGCGTTTTCTATCGCGTAGTGAATCGTGCACATGTTGGCTTGCCTTGCGATGGCTTCGACAGTGGGACTTTCGAGGTGGCGGGATTCAATGGCGTCGTTGGCCATTTCCTTGCCCAGCTGGTCGAGAGCCTCTACCACGTCTTGGCTGAGGCCCATTGTCCTTGCTAGACGGGCCATGTGTCCATCGTTTTGGAACTGGCTGATCAGCCGGTCTTGGATCTCGAGGTTGAGCCGGTAGGCCATGCGGTGGACTTCGTGCTCGACCGCTTTGCGGCGTTGTTCATCGTTCCACGTTTCGAACGAGAGCGCTTCTCGGGCCACAACCGCGCTCTGTAGGTTGATGATGCACTCCAGGTAGGTGGCGTGGGTATCGCGGCCGTAGGTGGTCGGGTCGCCGTTCATTGTTCGCAGGGATAGGTTTTGGCTGTATTCCATCACTTGCTCGAGCTTTCTCGCGAAGTTTGCGCCGGCGACATCTGTGACGTACTGGAGCGTTTCGTCAATCCGTTCGGCGGTGTCTTGCAGTCCTGCTTCGGGTGCGTGTTTGGTTCCGCCTTCGATCTGACGGTTGCTGGCGGCTCTGTCGTCCTGAGCGCTGTGCCCCTCGTCCGGTTCGGGGGAGCCTCGTCCCGCGTACTGGTTGAGCCTCGTCGCCATCACTTCCTGACGGAAGTCGGGCGGTACGCCGTTCAGGAGGAGCGCGTGCAGGTCGCGGCCGTCGGCGGCGTCTGGGTCGTTGAGGATCTCGTAGATCAGAGTCGCCGCTTCCTCGACCGGTGGCCCTTCGGGGGATGCCCAGTCCAGTGCTTCAAGCGCCGCGTCGGGCGTCGGCTCCTCGTCTCGATACGAGTAGTGGGTGCCTTCGTCTGCCATCGTTCGGAATCTCGTTGCGATCGGCTATTTTCTCTTTTGACCCAACGCAGGGCGGCTTGGTACGACAAGCCGTCGCCGACCTTCGTGGACGCCATCGCCCTGGTGCGACGCCAGCCACAGGTGGCGTCGGAGGTTTTTCACTGTCCGCAGCCAACGCTGATGTCCAGGAACTTCCGGCTACCCTGTACCACCGACTTGTAGATTTGCTTGCTTATGCCGCTTGAAATGCGGAAAGTCCAGCTTGGGCTACGGTTACTACTCGCGGTATTCGTCGAATGTGGATGGGTTGTTTATCATCTGATTGGCGGCGTCGATGGCTTCGGCGTAGCAGTCAAAGTTTCCCAGCTTTATGGTTGACCAGTAGACTTCGCTGTGGTGAGTGTACATGCGGTATAGTCGCGTGGTGCCGTAGCGTTTTACCGTGAAGGTGACCATTCCTTCGATGTTGTCGAACGGGGAAACTACCATCTTCTGGAAGCTGCCGGTTTTGGCTTCGGTCCATTGGCCGCTGTTCAGCCTGTTGAACTGGGCCAATCTGGGTTTGGCTTCCTGTTCTGCAATTGACTGTTTGAACTCTGGATCTTCGAGTATGTCGTTGACTAGGTTGGAGACGGTGGTCGTAGCCTGCTGAATGTCATCAGCGTCGATGGTCTTGTGGTTTAGGGAGCCCAGCTGGTTCCATTTTCCGAGTTGTGGGAAGGCGTATGTTTGGAATTGGTGGTTCTGCTGCTTCACTGTAATTCGCCACGGCTGTTGTTCGTTGCCGATAACGATGTCTGCAGACCAGCTGCCGGTGGAGTTTTCGCTCCATTGCAAATGTTGATAGGTGCTCATGTTGGCCTTTCGTCGCTTCGGGTGGTCGTTTCGTCAGCTTGCTGCTTCCCGCGCCGCGTGGCAGATCGTGACCTCGGCTTTCTGCCAGGCTGGGTTAGTCGATTAGTCGTGTAGAATTATTTTTGGGGTTGCATCCTGTTTAGATGCGGCGTTATCGTTTTTTCTGCTCTTTGAAAGTTTTCTTCGTTGACATGCTTCCTATTTTGATTGTCTTTTCTTCTGCAATTTTCGTCTTGCAGCTTTCGACCTTGTCGTTCCCTCTTGATGGTTTCGATCCTTCAGCGGGAGTGGTTGTCGCTTGGTGCTTGTCCACAGGGTTGCACTCGTTTACCACAGGGGTTGTTTTTGCCTACTGGTTCTTCTGGTGGAAAGTCAGGAGGCGTCAAGACGGACTGCGGGACCGTTTTCACCGTTGGGGTATGGATCGGGATTTTCCCGTTCGGTCTAGTATTCTTTCGATTTTGGTGATTGCTTTTGTCGCACTGAGTGCATTCGCGTCGGTGTGTTTTCTAGGCCTTTCTGCACGTCGTTTCGTGGGCGATGTTAATTTCCTGAGGCTTGTCCTTTTTTGGGGTTTTCCCTTCGTACTGTCGTTTGGGTTGTGTTGGCGTCGTCTTTCCGGTGTGCTTCACAAGGTTGATGAACTTGATGGACTGGCGTCAGTGTTTCATGAACGTTTTCCTGTGTCAGAGTTACTGTCAATGTATGAATGTTTCCGAGCGGTGCCCCGAGTATTTTGGGAGGAGTGGCGTGGCCTTCCTGCTGTGCAGGTGAACGAGACCACAAATCGAAGGTTCAGGGAACGTGTTGCGCCTCATACCGCTCGATTGGAACTTTCTGTGCAGTCAGCGGCGCTTTTAGTCTCCTTTCTTGCCGCATGTGTTGCGTTGTTATTCGGGTTACCTGCGATTCTCGATCTTTTCGATTTAAGTGAGGTACTCACGGATTGGTTGCGTGGCTTGTGGTAGGGCGATAGCCGTCGTGGAGGAGGGTATAGAATGTCGCGTGTCCGATTCCATTACTGTTTCAAGTTAATCTTAATGGATAGATATGTTGGAGTTTACTACGGGCGTCCTGGGTGGAAAACCTCCAGTCTATGACAGCGCTGGCGGCGTTGCGTTCGCCTTCCAAGGCGGCTATTTCCCGTCTCAACAACGCTTCATTGCCGATTCGGCGGTTCAAACACTGTCTGCTGAAGACGCTGAACTCGATTTCAGCCATGTTCAGCCAGCTTCCGTGAATGGGAGTGTAGTGAAACTCCAGCCTTCTGGCTATGCGGCGCGCTTCGGAGGGTTCAAATGCTTCGTAGAGCGAGCCCAGCTTGTGGGTATTGAGATTGTCCAACACCAGCCGGATGGCCTTGGCCTGAGGATACGCTGCGTCAACCAGCCAGCGCATCTGGTAAGCGAAGTCCACCGCAGTGCGGCGCCCGGTCACTTCGACGTGCCTCCACCCACCCTTCGGTTCACAGAACATGAACAGGTTCCGGGTCCCGTTTCGCTGGTACTCGGTGTCATAGCGCTCCACCCGTCCGGGTCTGGCCTCTATGTAGGATTGTTCAAGTAGGAAGTTCCGTGACGGTTTTCGTAATCGTCACAGTCTACCCTACCTGAGCGAGCCTATCAGCCTCAGTCCGATGAAAGGAGTTGCAATAAATCGGACTACGCGCCGACACGCTGAAAGCACCCCGGGATGATCTCCCAGTCCCCTGCCCTGCAGCTACGTGCCGACACATTGGCGAGGGAGCCTCCTCAGATTCACACTCCTGTTTCTCTGGACTTTACACTCCGGGTTTACCTCCCCAACTCACCACCAATAGAGGAATACCATGGCCGAACGCCCAGCGCCTCACAACCGCGCCACCGTGCCGGTGCTGGACCGCAACGGACAACCCATGGCCCCAGCACGGCCTTCCCGAGTACTCCGCTGGCTGGAATCAGGCCGCGCCAACAAAGTCTGGGTCAAAGGCATCTTTGCCGTCCAACTCAACGACCTAGACGCCACCACCGCCAGCACGGGCAATTTCGCACTCAATATGAACCCCGGCGAAACCTCCGGCATCGCCATCACCCGTGAATCAGCAGACGGCAAATGCCGCACCATCATCGGTGTCTATGAGCACCAGCATCGTAACCAGGCCATCCACCGCGGCCTGGAAGAACGCCGGAAGCACCGACGCAACCGCCGTGAGCGCCTACGCCGACGCCCCGCACGGTTCCTCAACCGGGCCAACGCCCACACCAAGGAGCGGCTCCCACCCAGCATCCAAAGCCTGGTAGACGACACCGAAGCCGTCGTCCAGACCATGCTCCGACTCTACCCGATCAAGCGGATCAGGGGAGAGTATCTACGCTTCGACACCCAGCTCATGCAGAACCCAGACATCAAAGGCATTGAGTACCAGCGAGGCACCCGGCACGGCTGGCAAATCCAGCACTACATCCTGCACCGCGACCAATGGCAGTGCCAGTACTGCGACCAGCCCAGTACCAACACCCATCCCCTCACCCTGGGCCACGTCATCCCCGAGTCCAAAGGTGGCCCCACCGTTGTGGGCAACCTTGTGGCCGCCTGCCAAAAGTGCAATACCAAGAAAAGCAACCAGGCGCTGACCGACTTCCTGTCCAATGACCCGGAACTCATGACAAAGATACAGCAGCAGGTAGAGCAAGTCGTGCCGCTAACCAACGCGGGACACCTGAACAGTGTCATGCCAGCCATGCTCAAAGTATTGGAAAACACCGAACTCCCGGTCACCACCAGTGACGGAGTCAGCACGGCCTACACCCGACACCAGCTCAGCATACCCAAAAGCAAGGTCAACGACGCCGCCGGCCTGGATCTACCCACCGCAGTGAACAATCACTCCGGCCCCATCACCGTACTGCGCCGGCAACGCCGGCACAAAAGGCAGTCCATCAACTGCAACGACGCCGGCACACCGTACGGCACAGAGTTCCCAAGCTACAGTCGGCTACCAAGGGAAATCCAGGGTTACACAACCCCACCCGCGCACAGCGCCGGCCCACGCCGCATCAAGCATCACAGCGGCCAGACCTACACCAGGCGCGCCACCCTGGGACTAAAACGTCCGAGAGTCAAGATCAGATTCGAGGGGCATCCAGAGGTATCAGCGAAACCGGAGCCGGCCAGAATAGTTGCCCCCGGCAGTCGCTGGACCGTAGCAACACGATAATCGCAAGAGGGTTGATCGTAAAAACGCATAAATTCACAATCCGGTACGTAATCCGTACTCGCATCCCCTACTTGAACAATCCTACCTCTATGGGAGGCCGCATATCCCCGAGCAACTGCTTGGAACTCTCGTCGAAACACACCACCGGACGCTCCGGGTCGTAGGCTTCATGGTAAAGGTCCAGCACGTCCTCCATCCGGGCCACGAACTCTCCGCTCAGCTTGGGGATGCACCATTCCTTCCTCTGCCACGGCTTGAGTTCGTTTTTTTGAGCATCTGGCGCACCGTCTCCAGGGAGATGCTCCCGGCAAACTCCAGCTCCACCACCTTGTCGGCCAGCAGCTGGAGCGTCCAGTTCGTGTGTCCTTCGGGCGCAGCACTGCAGGCTACGGCGACCAGGTGCGCTTCCTATCTGCCATTCAGCTTGCGCTCCCGGCCGGGTCGTGGCCGGTCGTTGATTGCGGCTTCCAGCCCCTCTTCGGCGAACCGTCTCCGTGTCCGGGCAACAGTAGCAGCGCTCAGCGAAACCGCCTCTGCCGCCGTGCGGTCTGAGAGTCCTTCATCAGCCTGCAACAGCGCAAGGGCCCGCTTTAGCGTGCGGGCTAACGGCTTGCCTCAAGCAGAGCGGAGCGTTCCGATTGGGTTAGTTGGACTTTGTATTTGATGGCAGGCATTTCCGGGTACGGCCTCCTTAAGAAGATCATACCCAAGCTTACTCAATATCTCATATTATATCCAGACTTTATTGGAACAGTACTAGTACTACAACGACGGGTTGACGCGTTGCTTCGGGAACTCTACGTACTGCAGAGGCAGCAACACTGGCTGGAGATGTACATCTACGAAGGGATTGGGCAAGAATCTGGTCTCCTGACCTAAAGCCGTCGTTGTAGTACTAGTACTCAGTCAATGCTGGAAAGGCAGGGGTAGAAACGATGGAGTTTGGCTCTGGCGTCGTGGGTGTTGAACCGCCAGTTGATGGTGGCCCCCGCTACGTTGCGTTGGGTCTCGTAGGCGGTGATCTGGCGTTGCAGGGCGTCCACGTCGGGATTTCTCCTCTTGAGGCAGGAGCGACCCAACGCGCTGAATTCGATCTCCGCCATGTTCAGCCAACTGGCGTGTTTGGGCGTGTGGTGAAACTCCAGCCGCTTCACGATGCGCCGGGCCTCAGCAGCCGGGAAGGTATCGTAAAGGGAAGCCATGCGGTGGGTGTTCAGGTTGTCCAGTACCACCCGCACTACTGGGGCATCGGGGTAAGCCTCATCCACCAGCCAGCGCATCTGGTGGGCGCAGTCCTCCATGGTGCGGCGCTCGGTAATCGCCACGTGTCGCCAGCCCGCCAGGGGTTCGCAGGTCAGGAAGATGTTGCCCGTACCGGCGCGGCGATATTCGTAATCCTGACGCCGCGGTGGTCCCGGTTGCACTGGGATGGGCGCCTTGGTGTCGGCCAGCAACTGGGTGGAAGTCTCATCAAATCAGACCACTGGCCGATCGGGGTCGTAGGGCTCAGCATACAAGTCCAGCACGTCCTCCATCGCCGCCACGAATTCGCCGCCTACTTTCGGGATGCACCACTGCTGCTTCCGCCACGGCTGGCGGACGTTTTTTGAGCCTCAACCGCACCGTCTCATGGGACAGGGACTCCACCAACCCCAACTCCACCACTCGGTCGGCCAGCAGCTGCAGGGTCCAGTGGTCGTGGCCAGCGGGCGCTGGGCTACACGCCAGGGCAATCAGGTGGGCTCGCCCTTGTCGTCAAGCTTCCGGTATCGGTTGGCCTGGACCCGATCCTGCAACACGCCATCCAAACCTTCCTCGGCGTACCGTCGTTTGGCGCGGTACACCGTGCCCTTGGACACGTCCAAAGCGGCCGCCACCTGTGGTGCGGTCCATCCCTCAACTACTTTGAGCAGGATGCGCGCTCGGGCAACGATGCGTGCCGAACTTTTGCCGCTACGTAGCAGTCGGCTCAGTTGCTCCCGCTCCTCCGGCGTCAACCGTACTGCGTATTGCTCCAGGGCCATGTTTGCCACACCTCCACACTACTCTATTTTGCAGTCAGCGTAGCATTTGTAGGCCTTTCACTAATACAAATTACAATACTGATCTGAACCAGTACTAGTCAGATGGATGGAATAGAGCGTTACCTCGCGGAGACGTTAGTGCCAGCGGTGGGAGAGCGCCACCCCGCTACTCTTCCAATCCCGGTAAACTTACCCGGACAATAGGCAGTTGCCACAACGCCAGTTCCTCCCCCGCCCGTGCATCGGTGCAGCGGTCGGTCAGCGAAGGCCTCATCGCGCCAGCGAGTGATGAGTCCGCTTTGACGGAGTCAATTAGCGTTAGTCACCGCTGTTTTGCTGGCAAAGTCGTTGCCAGTTCGTAAACGGTCACTACGAGAGACCAGGGAAGCGTGTACCCTCGATTGATTTTCGGTAGGCGCGAGCATCGGCTGCCGGCGGATGGCTACCGATCATGGTGACGCGCGAACCGGTTAACCGCTACTTCCTGGTCTTGCCTTGACGATTGTCCTTTGCGTGGTTCTAACAGTCTGTCGCCGGGGTGATCATGGCGAGGATTTGTTCCCGCCGCCAGTTGTGCCAGTCGCCGTTGCGTGTGCTGCGGGGCAGCATCCAGCGTTCTCGCCAGTACTGGGCGAGTTCGTCGAATGATTCCTGGTAGTAGGCTGGTTGCTGGCTCTGGCCGCTGAGATACTCCCACGCGTTTTCGGCCAAAGGGACGGCCCATGCCTCGCGCCTGATGCCGTGGTGAAGAGCGTCGTCGCCCTTGATTCCCAGCATTTTCATAACTTGGGTGATGTTGCGCCAAGCTTCTTTTGGGCCGCCTTTACCAAACCCCATTCGTTCTTCATAACCTTCCTGGATGAGAAATTTCTTGATTTGGGGGTAGATGTCTCTGACGGCGTTGAGTCGCACGTTGCCGTAACCGGTGGTTTCGCCCAGTCGTTGTGCCACTTCTCGGTCTTGGTACCGGATGCGGTTGTACAGGCTGCTGCGGCCGAAGGCGCTGGTGGTGGTCAGCGTGACCAGGTGTGCGGGCAGTATCCGGCTCTCGATCTGGGTTACCGCTTCGCTGTATCTGTTCTGATAGGCTTCCCGCACTTCCCGGCTGGCGGCGGCGTAGACCGCCAGCTTGCTGGCCAAGAGGTGGTTGTACGGGGGCACTGCCCCCAGGGTGAAGATGTCCATGGTTTGGTTGACCATTTCCACCTTGCGCTCAGGGAGGTAGTCGATCTTTTGGTCCCGCAGGGGAAAGTCGATGGGCGGCGACTGCAATCCCAGGACTGCCATGACGGCGTTGTCGTGGCCGGCGTCCACGATGAGAAAGCGGAGGCGGCGTCCGTAGCCGCGGGAGTAAGGCAGGGACCAGGTGTAGCGGGCCAGGCGAAACAGGTCCTGCTGCTGGGTGTTGACCACCTGCATCAGCCGTGGGGAGATAGCCTCGGGCTTCAGGTCTGCACCATTGACGAAGAATCGCTGGCGCAAGCGCCACGCGTTTCTGGTCCACTTTTCGTGGTCCGCCAGGTGGCGTTGCCTGGCGGCTTCGTGCATTGCCCTGATGTGGTCCTTGGAGTCGCCCGGGTGGCACCGAGGCATCTCCTGTAGGGCAGCCCTGATGGTGTCGGCTAGCGACGGCGAGCGCGGGACAGCCGCCTTGTTTGTGGTCTTGCGCGGTGCCGGTTCGCGGTCTGCATATGGGGCTGCGATGTCTCCGGTCTTGATTGTTGTGGTCATATGCCTTTCATGGTCGACATGAACTGGTCAGCTACCCAGAACGGTCTTCGTTCGATGTCGAAGGTGGTGTAGGCGGCTACACTGACGCCGGTGTCCCGGTATATGGTTTCCAACTGCTGTGAGTTGGGTCGCGCTTCCATCGGGTGGATGGGCATGATGCCGATCTGATTGCCTGCTCTGGTTTCGAAGAGGAGTGAGATGCGCTCGTGCGGGGGTGGGCGGTCCAACGCTTTCCACTCTCGCGACAGGTAGTCGGTGATCCTTTCGGTCAAGACGGGGTCGTCGACCTGGGGGGTTGGCGGTTCTGCTTGGTTCAGGATGAACTCCAGCATCGCCATTCCCAGTTGCCGGTCCAGCAGGTGGTGGATGCGCTGGTTGGAGTAGCTGAGCAGGCAGTGGTAGCAGGCACCGTCGCAGGCTGGGTTGTCGCAGGCGCGTCCGGCGTCCAGGGCGGCTTGGACCACTTCGTGGAGGTTTTCATGGATTGACCGGGCGTAGCCGGCTCCGCCGGGCACGTCGTCGTATATGTAGGTCTCTCCTTGGATGCGTCCGTGACGGTCTGCTACCGGTCTGACTCCGGCCTGTATTTCGTCTGGGACTATTTGGAGTCGCCGTGCGGCGGCCTCTTTGATGAGAGTTCCGAAGGAGTGCCATACCGCTCTGCCCGACGGTTCCCGGATTGGGACGTCCAGGTGACCGGGCAGGTCTACGGACAGGGTGATGACTTCCGAGCTGAATTCGTGAATCAGGGATACTGTGTTGTGTTCGCCCTTCCGGTTGGAGCAGTGGTATCCGGCTCGGGGGCCTCTTCCGGCGCCGCGGTGCGGTGGCACAGGTGCTGGGTAGCGGTGGTGCGTTTCGTCTGGAGCCAGTTGGCGTCCGCACTTGGTGCAGATATTGAAGCCGTGTGTACCGTCTGCTCGTCGAGGTCCCCTGTTGCGCATGAGCAGTTGCCCTTGGGCATGGACGTGGGCGTAAAGCCGGGGAGCGAAAGACCGTTGGGGCTGTCCTTGGGCCAGGGCGCTGGCGCCCACCATCAGTTGTGCGTAGGATGAGTAGCCGGCGCGCTGTCGTCCGCTTTGGCGGTTGTACCTTACCCTGCCGTTGTTTGGTTTGGCTTGATCGACGGTGAAACCTCTGGGTCGGATTGCCGGTTCCTGACCGTCCAATGGCGCTCCGCATACTTGGCATTTCTTTGGGTAGCGCCGTTGGATCTGGAGGGTGGTCTCGGCGTGGCATTCCGGGCACTCGCACACGATGTGAGTTGGGGAGTAGTCCGGCTGGGTCGCGTTGGGGTCATAGACCGCGGCGCTGGTGTAGACGTAGGTGTCGGGGTACTTGCCGAGGATTACCTCGGCGCCGGGCGCATACTCGCTGATGGCGATTTTGAGGTCTCTACTGGTCCCGGAGTAGTAGTCCTGGGATTCGTAAGGGGCGTCTTCTTCGAATCCTTCCGGGGGTATTGCCAAAGACACCACGTCTACGGGAAAGGCGTATTTGGGCACCAGTCCCTCCACGGTTAGGGCGTCGAGCAGTTCCCGTGCTTGGGCGGGTTCTTGTGCCGCGAGGCTGTGGACTTCCTGGGGAAGTTCCCTGGCCCACTGTTGCAGTTGGCTGTGAAGCGCCGGCGAGATGATGGCTTCAGCCGATTTTCTGAGTTCCTGTCGGTTGTCCCTGATGTAACCGTACAGTTGTCGCTGACCGTCGCTGCTCACGAAGTCTGCGGTGTTTCCCCAGGTGTGGAACAGGGAACCTGCTCCGTTGTTGGGCATTCGGGTGGCGAAGAAGCCGGCCAGAATGAGGGAGCGGAAATGTCGTCGGGCGATTACCGCGTTGTCCATGTACAGTGTCGGAATTCGGGGTGGTTCGCTGACGATTTCCTTGGGACGGTGGAAGTAGTACTGGTCGTGGTTGCGGTCCAGCGCGTAGGTGACTACGGAAGCGACTGCGCTGCCGCGTCTTCCGGCCCGGCCGGCGCGCTGTTGGTAATTCGCCACGGTGGGCGCCACGTTGCGGAGTCCCACCGCCAGCAGGCTGCCGATGTCGATGCCCATCTCCATGGTGGTGGTTACGGAGAGGATGTCGATGCGGTGGTCGCCGGCTTCCTCGGTGTCGAGGAACAGGTTCTGGAACCACCGTTCGATGTTGCGGGCTTCCTTTCGGCCCACGGCGGCGGTGTGCTCGATAGCGCGCACCGGGTAGGGGTCGGGGTAGTTCGATGCCGGTTGGGCAAATCTGGTCATCCGGCGGTAGAAGTTCGTGATGTCATCTGCGCTCTCCGGGACGGTTTGCTGGCCGCAGCGGTAGCAGACGTTCAGGAGGGCCTCGCCCATGACGTAGCGGCAGGCGGAGCAGCGGTGGACGGTTTCGGCCATGGGGTGGAGGGTGAATTGGTCGATGCGTATGCCGTGGGGTTGCATGCGGTCGCGGTCGCGCCCGGCCGTGGTGAGGACGCGGAATTGGGTCAACGCTTCCCATAATTGGTCGTGGGCCTGGCTCAGCCATTGGTCGGGGCTTTGTATGCTTTTTCTGGCTTGCAGCGCGTTGGCGACGGCCCGGGTGTAGCGGGCAAGTTTGTTCCTTCCGGTGATGAAGTAGCGTACGGAATTTGCTGGCGCTTTGCCGGATCCGTTGACCAGACGCCGGCGTTCCCAGTTTTGCATACGGTCGTCTCTGGGCCATTCCCAGGGGTTGGCCGGTTCCGGCGGGAACAGGACGTGGTCGGTGGCCAGGATGCGTGCTACGGTGCGGATGAACAGTTGTGATTCGGCTTCGTTCATGCCGGGAAAGGCGCCGGTTGATTCGGGCATGGCAATGTTCCAGACGCCCAGCCCTAGTGGTTCAAGCCCGAAGTCTTGTTGGTTCAGCTCACGGTTGCACATGACGTCGAAGGACGTCTGGGATTCGCGGTACACGACATCGTCGTCGCGCTTGATCCTGGCGTGAGCGTCGGGCAGGTGGTCTCCGGTGGGGTTGAATCCTCGTTGCAGCTGCAGGTCTATTACTGCGCGTCGCAAGTCATGGTAAGCCATGGGCTGAGGCGCTGGATCCTGTCCGGACCCGTGGCAGGTTTGGCATTGTTCATTCTGGCCGACGGGGGCTCCGATGCGGTAGGGGCGGTCGGTAACTGTTCCGACGCCGTGACAGGTACGGCAGGCGTGCAGGGCGTAGTACAGGAGTTGGCGGAAGGAGTCGTCGCGGTGGTCTCGCCTGATGTCGGCGGCCAGCAGAGCGGCGTCCTGGCGGGAATCGGTGAAGACGAGGGCTTTCGCCTGGTACTCCGAGCCGCTGGCGCTGGGGTTCTGGATGCGTAGCGAGTCTTCCATCACTACGGATATGGACCTGGGGCCGCGGGTACGGAGGCTTTCAATCACTTCTCTGACACTGTCTCCGTCCTGGAAGCGGTAGTTTTGGCAACGTGGACACTGTTGCGGGCAAGGGCTGAGCCGGTTGCCTGTGGTCCGGTCGTGGACGGGTTGGATTTCGTATGCCGGCCTGTATGCTTGGTCGTCAGGCGTAGACGGTAGGGTGGTGGTGATGGAACGCTGTCCTGACGGATAGTTGGGATGGGGGCTTTCGGCGCCGAAAATGACGTAGTCGTTTTCCCTGGGGTGGTCTGGTTCGTCGATCTGGTCGCTCCACGGCCAGAGGGCTCCCGGTCCACTGTCGGGGATACCGCCGAGGAAGATCAGCCCACACTTGCGGCAGGTGAGTATCTCCAGGACTCTTGCGCCGCACCCGCACCATGTTCTGGGATCGGTGTATAGCTTTCCGACAGGGCGCTCTCCCCGGTGCTGTGCCGATGTCTGGGAGCAGTTTGGGTCAATGCAAGCCCAGAGTCCGGCCAGGCCGCGGAAGAAGGTGTGGACCCGCATGGAAAGCAGGGGTTGTGTATCCGGTTGGGGTTCCGGCCTGGCAAAACTGCCGGCGGCCAGCAGGCCGGCGGTGGCGCGGTCTTTGAGATCATCCGGGTAGTCGCCAGGCCAGGTTTCCCGCGAGAGTTCACTGATGGGTGTGGCGTTGCGCGCCGTTCGCGCTCTGGACCAGCGCACGGGTTCGTTGTCTTCCAGCAAGCGGTGCAGGGCCACGGTTGGGTCGAGATCGGGGTCGGGGGAAGTCAGTCCGAGTGCATCGGCGAGCTGGTCTATTGCCGGTGTGGGATCGTCGATGTCGAAACGTTCGTGGAAAGCGGAGAAGGCGTTCATCGCGCTTGGATCGGGAGTTCTGGGTCTTGCCTTCTGGTCTGCTACGCCGGCTTGGATGAAGGTGAAGGTCTCCTGAGGCTCTCCGAATAGTTCGGCGGTGAACTTGGTCATGTTCTGTGGGTCGCCATCCGCCGCAGGGTTTATGGAAGCGCTGGTGGCGATGGCTCTGAGTTTGTCGTCGCCGGAGGCGATGCCTAGCTTGTCCTTGAGACGTCGGATCAGATGGGCTACCTCGGTGCCCTTGGCGCCGGTGTAGGTGTGGGCCTCGTCAAGAACCAGGGTGAATTTGTTATCAGGAGAGCTGGCCAGCCACTCTCTGGTGGCGTCGAAGATACCGGCTTCGATGGGCCTGATCAGCATGTACTCCAGCATGGAGTAGTTGGTCACCAGAATATCTGGCGGAGCTGCTTGGATGTCCCACCGGCACAGCATCTCGGGTCCGTTGGCGTGCGGCCAGTTGCCGGCGTTTTTGAGATCCGGCGACAGTTGGTCCCATTCCTGCTTGACTTGTTGCAGGTGGTCTCGCCAGCGGTTCATTTTGCCGCGGCCGTGGGGTCGTCCAGTGGTTTCCGTGAGGCTGGTGTACATCCCGAAGTGGATGAGGTTTCCGTTGAGGTTACGGCGTTGCCATTGTGGGGAACCGTTGAGGGCCAGAATGCGGCGCAGGCGCGACATCTGGTCGTTGACCAGAGCGTTCATGGGATAGAGTATGATGGCGCGCAGGGCCGGCGGTCGTCGTTCGTGGCGGCGGGAGTGGAGCCACTGACGGTCGGTGAGGGAGCCTTCGACAGGAGTTTGCCCGTCAGGTTGTTCCCATCCTGCGGCTTCTCGGAGTATGCGGGAAAGGATGGGCAGCACGAATGCTTCGGTTTTGCCGGAGCCTGTGCCTGATGCTACCAGCAGGTTGGGTGCAGGGCTAGCGCTGGACAGCAGTGCATCTTGCTGGTGAGTGTACAGGCGGAATCTGCCTACCGGCAGGCCGTGCTCGACGATTTGGGATAGTCCCGGGGTTACTGCGTCCGGTCTGGCAGTCTCAAGGGTGGCGATGTGGTCGCCGGTTGCGAAAGCTGGGGTGGCTTCGATGAATGGTTCTTGGGCGATGACGCCGGTTTGGCGCAGGAGTTCTGCCCGTTCGTTGAAGACGAGCGGGTGCGAGATTCGATACTGGGACTCCAGGTAGCTGGCGATGGATTCCTTGAGGTGACCAGCCGCCTGTGTGGGGGTGTACCGCATTGTGGCCGTCTGGCGTTGGAGCCTTCTGGGCAGGCCTTCTTGGTGCGGATCATTCGGGAAGGATTCCCGCTTCCCGCCTGCCGGTTCGGCGTGTTGAGGCCCGGTTATGGTTGAGCTTTGTGTGAAGCGCGCAAGAGTCAGTGCTGGAGGGTTAAGTCCAGTGCTATGCGGAATGGTATCCCGCGTCGGGCTGGCCGTCAAATTGTAATGGGCCGACGAATTTCCTTGTAAAAAATACCAGCCGCTACCCACCAGCATAGCGGCCGGTCCCGTTGTGAGGTTGACGATATACCCCTTGGGTCCGGCAATCGCGGTGGCGGCTGGTACGTGGCACGCTTTCCAAACCGCCCGCCGCTTGTGATTGCGGGGAACGGGTGTCGCGTTGCGACGGGGGGTGGGGCTACCCGCTTGGCCCGGTCACCGTGAACTCTACCTCACTAGACAGCATCCGGCCATTTGTAAAAGGCGGCGGTAAAGTGTGCCACGTAGGTGCCCCGTTGGTGGGTGGCGGCAGGCGCCACCGTAAGTCGGCAACGCAATGAGTTCAATATCCGATCCGCACGCTTCGTTGCGCTCCGGGTCGGTGTCGCCAGTCTTCCCGCTAATCAGATGAGGGGGCGGGCTTGGTCGAGTTGCTCTTGTGTCAGGCCAACAACAGGTTTCTCACTATCCTCTTCAACCAACGTAGCACTAGAGAAATTAGAGTCCTTGAAATGCGCTCCGGACAAGTTAGCGCCGCAAAGGATCGCGACTCTAAGCGAGGCCCTAATAGAAGTCGGTACCTCTTGTATCGCTTATATCCATCATATCTGCGCCGTCCAGTATCGCGCTAGAGAAGACCGCCTCGAACAGATTAGCTCCCGACAAATTTGCGAACCTGAGATCGGCGTTTGAGAGATTTGCTTCATTGAGTCGCCCGCCGGACAAGTTGACATGCCACAATTTGGCATACGTCAAGTTCGAGTAAGAAAGATTCGCTCCCGAAAGGTTGGTGGGGTTCTCGTAAAGAACATGATGTTTGACCTCGCCCTCTGTTCCGAATATCCGCGTGTTGCCCTTCAAAGGAACCAGAATTGGGACCGAGCGCTCCGTCGAGCCAGGGATGTACAGATCGCGCCAATCCCCTAACGCAGCTCTGTACAGGATTGTGTGTGAGAGATTGGCGTGGGCCAGGTTGGCCCCAGTGAGCCTGGCGAAGGATAAATCTGCGCCATTCAAGTCAAGGACGAAATTGGATCCGTCTCTATGGCAAGGCCAATCTGTCCACGAAAACCAATTGCTGTAATGGCGGCTTGCACATCTTCCCGCAATCGTGGACGACCATGGACATGGCCCCTTGGATTGGCCTGTGCAGCGGCACGCCCGACATCGCCCTCTAATTCAGTACCGTCATACGTTCCTGGATGTCGTACGAAAGCACAGAGTGACTCCATAACCCTAATATGGTGCTGCTCTGGATGGTCCTGGGCTAAATCCCGCAGGATGTAGATACCGCCTAGGCGTACGGAGAGCAGGTCACTCCCTAGCATCGCAGTACCCTGCCGGTATCGCTCATCCAGCAGACCGTTCTGTGCAATGGTTGCCTGACGGTCCGCAATACGGCTACGCCAAACGGCAAGGATCAGAGCCAGGATTCCTGCTACAACAAGCGCGAGGTTGCGTATCGTGGTACTGCCGGGTTCGTCACCACTTAGCCAGTCCCAATGTTGGATGGAAAGATAAACACCAATCGCAAACAAGATTGCAATCGGCGTGATCACCACGCTACTGGTATGTGTGGCGACCCTCTTAGCAACTCCGATGCGGCGTAATCTCGCCCACGAACGATGTCCAGTGTCAACCAGCTTCGCGCTCATTTCTTAACAGAATGCCCCCTTGGTCCTTATTGATGCTGACCTCTCGGCTGGGCCAGAGTGCAGCGTACTACGAAACTTTTCGGTGGGTGGTGGCACTGTTGGGCGCATGATTGTAACTGTTCAGACTCGGTGGGGGGGAATTGGTTCAAAGCGGTTTGAGGATGGCTGACGCGAGGGGTTGTGGTTATGTCATATAACGGGTAGGGATTCGGAAATCGACCTGTCCACCGCTGACCGCGCTGTGCTCATCGCCATCATAGCTAGGCAGCAGGCCATCATCGAGCGCCTGGAGCAGCGGATTGCTCAGCTGGAAGAGCGGGCCAAACCCAGTGGTGCCCGGAGGATGCCCGGTCTCAAACCCGAAGCCAGCCAGAAACCTGCCCAGCCCAAAACGCCACGCAGGTCGCGGCCCCACAGCTTTGCCCGCCGTCGCATGACGCCCAGCCGACGGGTGGAGCACGTGATGGAGTGCTGTCCCGACTGCGGAACCCAGTTGTCCGGCGGCTGGGCCCAGCGGACTGGGGAGGTCATCAAGTTGCCCCAGGTTCCGGGCTGCCCCAGGTTCCGGCGGAAGTTACCGAGCACGTCTATATCGCCTGGGATTGTCCAACTTGCCGACGCCGTTGCGTTCCCCCGGCGCAACTGGACGACGTGGTGATGGGCCAGCAACGCTGATGCTCAGACCGTCTCGAACCTCAACGCCGAGAGATTCAGGTTGGATGAGCGCTTGGAGAGATGGAGCATCTCTACGCCCACCACCTCGTTGGACTCGTTGTAATCGAGCACCACTCCTGGTGAGACCTCCTCGGACTCCACTATGTCAGAGTGGTCGAGACGTAGGTAGAGGGCATCGGCTCCCTTGTCCACATTCAGTTTCATAGTTCTCCTTTCATTCTTCGATTAAAGAATACGCTCACCACTCGCCATGGTTGGCTCCGGGTATTTACTGCTACGCGCAGCGCACGGTGTCCATGTTCCAGTATGCGGCGGAAGAACCGCTCGACGTCAGGATCGTTGGGGTCTGGAGTTCGCAGGGCTGGTTCAGCCACCACCGACTCCACCCACTCCACATGGATCAATCCTATTCCATCGCCTTAAGGGCGTGCCTGGTGTATTCCAGCCTCATCGGTGCCACGACGCCCGTTCCTCCGCTAAGTGCTCAGCAACTTCCTTTGCGGTCTTGAAGAGACATTGCCCCGGCCCTTCAGAGGTGGTTTGCTCTGGTGGGCGTCTTCGTAGTCGGGGTGGAGTCCCAGCTAGACGCTGTGTGCTTGGTCGGCATGGCGGTTGCAGAATCCCTCCCACTTGTCACGGGGATTGCCGAACTTGGGGTGTGGTTGGAGCTGGTCGTTCCAGATCCAGATGTCCCGTATTCGTTCCGGGCGGCCTTCGTCTCTCCGCAGGGATGGCATTCGCCGGCGGGGCTGAGGAGTCCTGGTCCGGTGCCGCCGACCATGACGGCCAAGGTATCCGGGTTCTGGGCGATTGCCCTCTGCACCGTGAGGGTGTACCCGTCGCGGTAGGAGCGGGTGGAGTTGATTATGAGGATCTTGTGCATGGCGGGCCTCTATTCGTGGTGTGGTGGGGCGCAGGTGTCAAGGAAGCGGACGCTGGCGAACTGCTAGGCGATGGAGCGGGCCAGCTCGTCGGCGAAGCCGGCGGCACGCATCTGCTCCATGACGGTGTTGATGCCCTCGCCAGGGCGGAAGGGGTGGAGATCGTCGTCGCTGGAGATCCAGATGAATATGCCCGCTTCGTTGTCGGTGCGGCCTCAGATGGGGCACTTGGTGCCGTCGTCGTGCATTGGCGTGCCTCTTGGCGGGGTGGATTGTGGGCTACGCGGACGCGTGTGCGGCATCTTCTGCCTAGTGGACAAACACCCAGGAGGCATCCCCCATGAGTCTACTCAATCTGTTCTGCGATGTCGATGATTTCTGGCAAGCTTTTCAGACCCTTTGGTCAGGAGCCACGCTGGCCTCAAGAACTAGGCGGGGAGTCCGCTCTCCCTGGTTGTCCCCCAGTGAAATCATGACGATTTTCATTCACTTTCACCAGTTCCACTACCGCAACTTCAAAGCCTATTACACCGAGTATATCCTGACTCACCGTCGCCTCGAATTCCCCAGTTTGGTCAGCCCGTTTGCCTCCATCTACTTTGCGGAAATGGATTCCCGTTGGGGTATCATTTAGGCGATGTCTCGCATGGGCTTGCCCGTGTCGCTGGCGTTTTCGATCTCCCGCATGGTTCGCTCGTCTACACCGTATACCTGCTCGATGAGGTCGTAGAACCCATCGAAGGCACTCGAGTTGACATCGGGAATTGCGGGTACCGAGCAGGGATATGATGAGTGGTCTTGCTCCATCTCCGCGGAACTCATGATCCAGCCGACGGAGGGGGTGCCTTGTAGGTCGGGGTGTTCTTGGACGAGCATATCCGTGTTGTCGATGAGCAGTTGCACCGCTCGGCCGCCGGCACACCATTGTGCCTTGGGTGGTTGGTCGGGTGCGGTGTATCTCATACACATCTGGTCAACGCAACGTGACTGCTCGCTCTCCGGCTGGGTGAGGTCCCATCGCCATCGGGCCCGGTTCTTGGCACGCTGGTTGTGGTTGGCTAGTTTCCGGTCCAAGTTGGTCTCCTTTTCTTTTGTAGTGTGTTGCTGAACCATGCACTGTTTGCAGTTTTCCCTGAACTCGCGAGTAGCGTTGTTTCTCGAGACCTCCAACCAGCCGATAATCGCCGCAAAAACGGCGGTGGCCAGCGTCATGACTCCTATGCTGACCGCATCTCGGTGACGCTGGTACTCACTCGCCATCTTCGGGTTTGCTCCGGTTTGAAGGCCTGGTGGTTGTATGTCTCCACCAAAGTAGGCCGATTGCGCCTGCCGTCACCAGCGGTCCAGCAATCCATTAAATGGTATTGCTCGCCATAACGAAAGTGGATAGGCAATGCCATCAGGACTTCGCTGGAGAACATGCACAAGGAGTGCCGCCATCGAACTTTGTCGTTCAGGCCGGCCTCTTGTTCGCTGCTGACAGTTCGCGCCTTATTGTCGGCGACCACTCGGCGTGGTGGTGGATGTCATGCAGGTGGCAGAACACGTTCTCGCGCGGCCCTACGATGAAGATTTCCTTGCCCAGCTCCACGTGTCGTCCGCCGTGGCTGTAGGGGCTGTCTTCCTCTTCGGTGAAGACCAGAACGGTGTCGGCCGCCTGCAAGTCTGCGTAGTCTTCTAGCGCGTATTTCAGCCTGAGATCTGGCGGGATCGTGTGGGCATCGGACTGCTGCTCCCCGGCGTAGAGCCATCTGCTGGTAATGATGTGTCCGTCTGCTATCAGTTCTTGGCTGTATATTCGGAACTGGTCGCGTCTGCGGAATCTTCCCGCGATGTAGATATTGCGGGTTACTCGCTGTGGTGTTGCTTCCGAGGCGGATGTGGATGTAATGTCGGTCATGGTGCTTCGTCCTGCTTTGGAGGTTTCGCTACTAATGGGATATAGTGATTCCGCGTGTACAGCGGGGACTCGCCTGTGGGCGGGGTTTGCCGTCCGCAGCCAGGTTCACCATATCTGTACGCAGGTCCGCCAGCTCAATACTGCGCCAGTGATGCCGTGACTTGAACCGGGGAGGTAACTGTTCGCGTTTGAGGGGAAGAGACTGGTTTTCAAAACAGCCTCTGTGCTTGGCCACCCGTAAAATGATGTTTGTTCTGGCCAAAACGATTTCGCGCAACATATTTGCCCTCGAACATCGCTTGGATGCAGGTTCTACAGACATAGCCGACGCCGGGCATTTGGGTCAAATCACTCACGTACAGCCGAGTTCCGCACCATCGGCAAGGCAGTTTCTTTTTACCGGGTCGCGACACTAGCTCACCTCCAGATTGCTTTTCGCCGGTCATCACCGTCTGTTCTGGCCGTCCATCATCCCTGCAAGCACGGCATATGTGTCGTGGCCGCGGACTAGAAAGCGGCCGGAAACTGGGGGCTTGTGGGTTAGCCCGAATCCACCGAAAAGATAAGTGTCGCGGCGTGCTGAGGGGGTAAGAAAATGCTCCTGTGCATCGGGGATAATGGTTTTCGAGACAGAGAACCAACCCGAAACAAGGAGCACCGAATAGATGCTACCACTTGACCATCCCGACCGCATTCAAATCGCCTTCGACGACCACCGCCTGGTGGCCAATGCCGGGCTGCTCCTCCCGGTCACCCTCGCCCAGCACCTGGGTCTGCGTGAACTCGTCGACAACCATGTTGACCTCGCAGATGCGCCGGGGCGGGCGAATGCGGGAGACAAGATGCTGACCCTGGTGGCATCCGCGCTGGCTGGCGGCGACTGCATTGACGATGCCGACGTGCTGCGCACCGGCGGGACGGCCAGCGCTCTCGGCTGCGTAGTCAAGGCGCCATCCACCCTGGGGACCTTCCTGCGCAGCTTCCGGTGGGGCCACGTCCGCCAACTGGATCGGGTCAGCCGGGAGCTGCTGGCCCGGGCCTGGTCGGCTGGGGCCGGACCCGGCGACGGGCCCCTGACCATCGACCTGGACTCCACCGGCTGCGAGACCTACGGTCTGGCCAAGGAGGGGGCGCGCGACCACGGCTACACCGGCCAGCGGGGCTATCACCCGCTGCTGGCCATTGCCGCCGGAACCGGCGACGTGCTGATGGCCCGGCTGCGCAAGGGCCGCGCCAACACCGTTCGGGGCGCCGCTCACTTTCTACGCGAGACGGTGGGGCGAGTACGCTACGGCGGGGCCAGGGGACAACTCACGGTGCGGGCTGACAGCGGCTTCTACACCCACGCCATCGTCGCCGTCTGCCGCAAGATGGATGTGCGCTTCTCCATCACCGTCCGCCAGCACGCCCGCCTGCGGAATATCATCGAGGCCATACCCGAAGATGCCTGGACGCCGATTCCCTACTGGATGGACGGCGCCGCCGACGTGGCGGAGACCACCTACGTCCCCTTCCAGACTGAGCCCGACGCGCGCCGGTGCGGCTCATCGTCCGGCGGGTGAAGCCAACGCCCGGTACCCAGTTGGCCCTCTTCGCCGCCTACCGCTATCACGGCTGCATCACCGACCGGGACGGGGCAACCCGGGAACCGGAGGCCGACCATCGGCGCCACGCCGAGATCGAGAATGCCATCCGAGACCTCAAGTACGGCGTCGGGTTGAACCATCTCCCCTCGGGCCGCTTCGCCGTCAACGCTGCCTGGCTGGCGGTGCAGGTGATGGCGCATAACCTGGCACGCTGGACCGCGCGCATCGGTCTGGGTGAGCAACTGGTAACCACCAAGACCCTCCGACGACGCTTCTTCTCCCTAGCGCGGGACGGCTCACCCGCTCGGCGCGCCGCCTCACTTTGCATCTGCCCCAGCGCTGGCCCTGGGAAAACCAGTTCAGTCGCGCCCTGGCGCGATTGCGCGCCTTGCCACTCCCAGCCTGACGGCGCCCGTCTGCCACTGACCCGCCATCCGGCCAACTGAACGTCCCCGCCAACTCGCGCCAACTCGGTCCGCGAGGGGCACTTCCTGCCTACCGCCTGTCGAATTCCGCCTGCCATGGCCGCACGGCCGCCATCATCGTGCCGGTGTGGCTGCCCTCACGCCGCCCTCATCCCCATCTACTGGAATCTGGCTAGGCCCGTTCGCCTTCCCTTACCCATCATCCCTTGTGTCAACGCCAGCGCCCATCCCTTCGGTGGATTCGGGGTTAGAAGTTATACTCCGGGCGATCAAGGCTAGCGGAGCAGGACAATGCTGGGAAAGCGTTCGGACCAGAGGGGCCTCTGGGAAGCGGATCGGTGTATCTGGACTACGCGGGCCAGGACACCTTCTACGGTTTGCTGGCCTCACTGCGGGGCGAGCTGTTCAGCGATGACGATTTTGCCGAGATCTACTGTCCGGACAATGGACGGGACAGTGCGCCGCCCAGCCTGCTGGCCACGGCGCTGCTGCTGCAGACCTATGATAAAGTCAGCGCCGCCGAGGCCAAGGCGAGGGCTGACTTCGACATCCGGTGTCCGAGCCTGCCCTCGGCTACGACCGGGGGTGGCCCTGGGGATTGAGGTTGAAGGGTCTCTATTCATTTCTGGGCGTTCTCTCGTTGGCTTTGAAGAAGCTGTTGAGATCGTGAAATACGGGGGCGTTGAAGTCGACCTGCTCTGTGAGCCGGTCGAGCAGGTCCTGGTCAAGGTTTATGCCAGGCCAAGGCCGTCCCTCAGATTCCTGGATCTGCATGATGATGTGGCCTGCGCAGTGCTGGGTTTGCCTCCCGAACACGTACCCGCTTTCGGCGTTGTCTTCCGATTTGTCCTCGACATAGTCCGCCGAGGTGTGGCACGGGAACCCGAACATGTACGCGGAGAACGCGATGTCTTGGGCGCGTTCCACACACTGGAACCTGATGGCGGAATTGTCGGTCCGGAAGGGGCAGTGCTTGCATGGCCGGGTCATGTCGTAGCGTGGCATCAATTTATTCCTGAAGGTGCTGGGTTGTCCAACGGCGGGGCGGCCAGATCAGGTGAAGGGCGGTTTGTCGGAAGACGGGGATTGTCTGTCCGGCTCGTGCTTGCTGGTTTGCTCTGCTGGTGAGGTAGCCTCTCAGAGAGGTCAGGGACTATTCGAAGAACTTGCCAAGGCCGCTGGAAACTCGGCTTCGTTGAACACCAGTCGGAACGTGCCTTTAGCCGGCCCACTCTGCACGGTCATCATGCCGCAGTTGAAAGCGTTTTGCAGTGTTTCCAGCACTCTACGTTTGTAATCTGTTTCGGGGTTGTCTAGAGCGTGTTGACAAATTGAGCACGGAACCCGGAAACGGGGTTTTCAACGGATAGTTCCGAGTAACCCCGAGCGTGTGTTCCATGACTAATACTATTCGTAACACTTTTGGCGCCTGGGCTCGCCGCTTGAATACGGCGGGCCAGCCTTGGGCCACGGACCCTGTTCCCGTGGGAACTCGTCGCGGTGCCAGCCGGCTTGAACACGCTTAGCTCCAAGCCCAAACGGGGTTGTCGTGGCTCGGGGCCGGATGGCTGCTCTCGCCACCCGGTGGGTGCGGTCAGTACGTCCGGGGTAAAACCGGACTGCCATTCGCAGTGCCGGACGTAGGCCCGGTTGCGAATGATGACGGCGGCAGTCCAGTCGGCGTGGGCGTAGAGACCGCATTGCCGGCACCGGAACACCGCTTGGCTCTCGCGGTTGTTCCGGTGCCGGTCTCCGCAGCGCGGGCAGGTCTGGGACGTGCCGTGCGGCGGAACGGAGATGGTGGGTATGCCGAGTTTGGCGGCTTCCTCACGGAGTAGTTTGCCGACGTGGCCGATGGCCGACTCGGCAAGGCTCTCATTGAGTTTTCGCTTGGCAGCAACGTTATTGCCAGGCGCAGTAGTGGCGCTACGAGCTGAGGCCATCATGCTGATGGGGTGCAGGCTTTTGATGGCGACTATCTTGGGTTGTGCTTCGAGCAGGATAGCTCTGATCTGGCTCCGCATATCCTGGTCGCGGGTTTGGGCGTAGCGGCGTCCTCGGTCATGGGACTTCGAGACGGCGTGCCGCCGGTGCTTGCTGTCACGGGGCTTGCCCGCGATGTGGCGCTGGTGGTTGCGCTTTTTGTTGCGGCGTCGACCGCTGCCCTGATGGCGTGCTCGGTGGCCGGAACTGACCGATAGATGGTTCTTGGTGCCTCGGTCGGCGCCGATTATGTCCTCTGCGCTATGGATGTCTAGTTCTTCGAGTGGCATCGGTCTGGTACCAGTACCTGCACGTGGAGGCAGTAGTGCCTGCGATGGAGTGGCGTACGTGGACCATAGTTCTTCACCGGCACGAGTCGTATGGACCGAATGTCCAACCATTGACGTAACTGTGCGTTGGTCGCTGCTCGATGAATTGGGTCACCCGGAGGAACCGAGTAGTCCTTGAACGCGAAATAGCGCCTCTTATCTAATAGACTGACCAGTCGATCATATTGGTCAGCGTAGCTCCACGAATGGCTAATGAACAAATTGTAAGTCTTCACAAGTACGCTCCCAGCAGACGCTGCTGCCTCTGCGGATAGTCCTCGCTGGCGGGGAACCCAGCGCCAAGAATGCCGGTTCATCGCCGTCTAGGGTGGTATTCTCATTGTTGTGCAGATAGGTATCGAGGCAGTCCACGTCTTAATCAATGCCGGCAATAACGTAGCCGCCGGCATCCAGCAGGCCTCGTGTGGTGCCTCCGGCTCCGCAGTAGAAATCGACTGCTAGGAACTTGGGGGTATCAGTGAAGTTTGGCATGGCCGCTAGGCGATGGCAAGGCCGAGGTCTCTGGCGGCGGTTTCCTGCTGCTCGTCCAGCGTTATGAAGACCAGGCTAGGGATCAGCTTGGCGAAAAAGCGTGCAGTGGCAAGGTGCCATAAGCGAACAGGCTCTAAATGTGCAACCGCCAGGACGGTCCCCATTTCAGCGTCCAAGCAGCGGTTGGGCATAATCCATCTGATGCTTGATATCGAACTAATGTCGAAGTACTCTCCCTCGCGCTTAAAGGCAGCGCGCATCTCTGCTTCAAGCAGGTTTGACGACATAAGATGCTGAAAGGTGTCGAGACGCCGCCGAACGGGGGTCCCGGCCGGCTCCTCCCCGAACGTGATGGGTATCACTGCGGTCGTATCGACATACGCAACTAACGGACGTTGCGACGGCCTTATCGGCCTCTAGCTTCGAGCTTCGATAAATCGTGCCAAAGCACCGGGTACATACGCTATAGGGCGCAAGCTTTCGCGTGGGCCGTCACCACCTACCAGGATACCCTGAGCGTGGAGTTCCACAAGCCGATCTTCCAGCTCCTGGAACTCCGCTGCCCGGTGTTCTGGCACTTGGGCGGTGGTGTTTTCCGACTCATTTTCGTCGTTGTGCTTTTCGTTGCTCATAGCTTAACCTCGATAGGATTTCATCCCTACCCCAAAAACTCCTCCACTAGCCCCACGAACCGCTCCGTGGCTTCCAGCTCCGGGTGGTGGCCGCAGTTTTCGATAATCTCCAGACGGCTGCCGGGGATGCGGCGGTGGTATTCCTGCCCGGCGGCGACGGGGACGATGGCGTCCTGCGCGCCCCAGACGAGCAGCGTAGGGATACGCTCCAGCCGGTAAACCTGGTGTACGAGGCCCGGGTCGTGCATATAGGGTCGCCAGGAAACGCGGCAGGTGCCCTCCATGGCAATCTCCCAGCGTTCCAGCAGGTCTTCGTCGGGCTCGGCGGGGCAGATGTCCCGGTACTCCGGGGTGCCATCGGGGTCCAGCTGGGCAGTTCTCGTTAGGGTCAGTTTAGCAAGGCAACTGGCTTATAGCAACCGGACCGGGCCGGGCGTCAGGGCAAACGCATTCTAATTGGAGAGGATGGATAGCAGGTAGTTATTGTCCCAGCCGGCCAATTTACGTTTGGCTTTGATGGAGGTTTTGGAGGTCCGGTCTCGGCGTAGGAGGTTGAGGGCCGGGTGTTGGACTATCGCCAAGTTTTCCGGTGCGTTTCCGGTTCTTACCCGGCTTTCGTCTTCCCGGAAGGACACGTCCAGCACCCAGTGGACCCGATTCTCGATGCCCCTTTGAACAATCTACCTGAAGCTACCCGTACCAATCCTGATCGAAATGCCGTATCAGCAATAGCTGTAGTGGTGCTGTTTTTCATGCTGGGGTTGTTGCCACTGTTGAACAGTTGGAACAAACTACGTCAAAAGGTCGATGAATCCTTGGTATCAAAATTAGTAGGCGGGAGGCGAAGGCATGTGGCGACTACTAAACAGCAGGATTACCTTCTTCGTCATCGTTTATGGGGTCGGGATAGGATTAGCGTTTATATTGGCGTGGAATTTGGGGCTCAAGAAAACCCTCACCGGAGGGTAGAGGACTGAAGCGGATACGAGCGGTACCAAAACCCGTCTGACCGCCGGAGAAAAGAAGCTTACAACCGCCGCCACGCCGCTCCGTCGGTTAGTTGCAGAAACTGGCCCACCAGCGTCGGGTTGGAAATAATCAGCCCCGGCGAAAACAGCGTAGCATCCTCCAGCGTTGCCCGGTCCAGCACCTGCCCGCCGGCCTCTTGCGCCAGCAGGATACCCGACGCGATGTCCCAGGGCGAGAGGCTGTGGTGGAAGTACAGGTCGATGCGACCGCACGCAGCGTAGGCAATGCTGAGGGCGCTGGAACCCATGAGCCGGTAGCCCTGCGCCTTTGGCCATATGCTGCTCGCCATCTCCAGCAGCTTGCCGGCCTGCTCGAAGTTGTAGCCGAGGTCGAAGCCGAGCACCGCCTCGCCGATGTCGTTGCGGTCGGATACCGAGATGGGTTCTCCGTTCAGCGTTGCGCCGTGCCCCCGTTGGGCGGCGAATAGCTCATCGCGCATCGGGTCATAGGTGGCGCCGGCGACTACGGTATCGCCATCGGCGATGGCTACCACCACGCAGAAATGGGGAATACCCTCAGCAAAGTTGCGGGTGCCGTCGATGGGGTCGACTACCCAGGTGTAGGGCGAGGCACCGGGCACGGGAGCGGATTCCTCGGACAACACGCCGAAATCGGGGAATTCCTCACCCACGTAATCCAGTATTAACCGCTCGCAGGCCAGGTCAACATCGGTTACCACGTTGGCCCGCCCTTTGAAACTAATCTCCTTTTCGGTGCGAAAACGCGACGCGGCCAGTTCACCGGCGAGGCGAGCTGCCGTCTCGCACACGGACAAAGCAGTGTTGCCGCTGCGCGACAGAGGCAGCCGGTTGGCGGGAGAAACTTGCGACACCGGTAGTGGCCTCCTGACATTTTCTGGTTTGGGGGATGTGGAATGATCCGGTCGAAAAGGGGAACCGAGAAAGTGTAGCACCGGGCAGCGGCAAGCGATAAGACGGTTTTTCCATATTGAGCGGCGGTGTGATTGTTGAGCAGCGATGTCAATGTTGAGCAGCGGTGTCATTAGTCGGTAAACAGCGGGGCGGTGGCGGAATGTATAGGTGCCCCTTCGACGGGCGCAGGCGGAGCGTGGCAAGCTATTTGGATGGACGATCGAAAGATCCTGAAGAGTGACAGGATGGCAGCGGGAATTACATAACCCGCATGGTATACTGCCGCCGTGTGTACGCAGGGAAATCGGCCTCTGGTGGGCGTGGGAGTGGTGTTTGTGAGAGGCGGTCGGGTTTTCCTGGCGCAACGGCGGGGTTCTCACGGGGCGGCCACTGCATCAGGAATCTGTGCGCTGTCCGTCCCTAGCCCGAGGTGATGCCTATACTCTCGCAACGTGACATGGTCACGCTCGTGGAACACTTGGTCGGTTAAACGCTGGCTGGGAAAGTGCTTGGAGTTTTCTTCCAGATCGATGGCTTTGTCAAAGAGGTCAGGGTAGCGTTGCAATAGGTGGCGCCACCATTCGCTGGAGTTGAATGGGCAGAAATAGCAGCTGCTTTTTTCAGGCACCGGCAACCCGGATTCTGCAATCATATTGATGCAATCTTGTCGAGTGAGCTGATTGTCGATCAGTGGATACAGGTTCGTGATGTAGGTTTCACGGCTGTCGCGCATCCGGTGAACTTCGTCGAACGCGATTCCCATGTACTGGTTTATGTGTCTTCCGAGCCGCTTGTAATGCCGATGGATGGGATTTACCTTGTAGTCCTTGGTACACCACCGCTACTGTACGGATGGAATCACCCTCCGGCGCAGCGCGGTTCCGTACAGGTCAGTCCCTTTGGGACGAGATTGCACGACGTTGAACGGGATCCGACGTTCTGCAAGGTATCTTCGCGCTACTTCGACTGATTCGTAGGTGTCTGGCGTTTCTCCGCCAGTATCGGCAAAGATAACGCCGTCCAATGGCGCCCCATCGCGGATCAGCATCACCATCAGCGCGACAGTGTTCACCCCACCTCCGAAGCTCAGGATGTGGATAGGATCGTCGTTGTGACCGGGCATGGCTATCGCCTCCAGATTTTAGCAGGAGTATATCTTTCCTGCAAAAATTGTCAGTTGTGGAATGTTTCTTGGAACGCCGCCGGCGGCCGTCCGTGAGGCTGTGGCGCGGAAATTCGGGCATCTGGTGCTGGACACGAAACCGGCCGCCACCGGGGCGGCCGGTTCTTTGGTCATGACGACGGTATGCGTTGCGTAAATTCTAGGGCCCGTGGCTCGTCGGCTACTGCGGTCCGATTTCGTCCGGGTACTGCCGAATCCAGTTTGGGCGTCTCGACAATAGGTTTTCACCATCGGAAGGTCGTCTGAAGTATTTCGTGTCTGGTTTGACCAGTGGCTGTAGGCCGTAGACTCAAATGGTGCAGTTAGGTCCACCCCGCTCCGGTTCGGAGATCAAGTTCTTTTGCGCTTCATGGTCGGTGCCTGGATCTTGTTTATCTTTCAGCGGCAGGATGCGCGGAACGAATTCGTGGGGGGCAGGCTGTTGGCGGGATTGTTCATGGCTTCCACCTGGGAATGGACTTTGCGGCTCTGCGGCAGACATGAGGTTACTTCCATTTTCTGGCGAACGGCACGTGGGGGAGTATGTGGATCTCGCCGAATTTGGCAAGATGGTTGGGAGACGGCAAAGGCTGGCGGACGGCGTGGGACTGCTTTCGGCACATGGTGTCCCCGTTTCTACTACGTAGTGGACGGAGCGGTGGTGCGTCATGGTGGCCGCGGACGGCCTGAAGGCGGTGCTCATCACGAGCCGTAACCGTCAGGACTTTGTGACCGTTGCGGGTTGCCTTGAACGCCGGAAGATCCAGGATAAGCGGCTTTCGAGGCTACGAAACGGAAGTGGGTTTCGTTGGCAGTTTTGGCCGGGATGGCCGGGAGTTGTTATCAAGAACGCCGGCCGCCCCGTCGTCGGCCGGCGTTGATGGGCAGAATGCCGTTGTGTGAGGCACCCTGCGAGTGGGGCTGTTGCTGACCGAGTCCATAATGTCCCAGTTTCCGCGCTGGAGCCGCTGTGAGGCTGGTCCACCATTCCGGTGCAGGAAATTCCTGCCACGTTGAAAACGCGGGTTGTGAGGTCTTTTTCCGACGTAGTGGCGGTGGCTTCAGGCGGCCATCCCTTCGTAGCTGTCGAACGGATCGTACTTGGCGTACGGTGCGTCGCTGGACGTGTTCTCCCCTGCTTCGAACGAGTTGTCCATCATGTCCCGGAGCAGGTCGTACTGCACTGGAGGACCTTCTATGGACTTCAGCGGCGGCAGCTGGTCCGTCAGTTCCGCCAGGAAGTCGGGCTCGACGAGTGGCTTGCCCTGTTTTTCGATGAGTCCTACCCTCTCGGCCACCAGCATGAATGCCGGTTCCCACGGTCGTTCTCCCATCATGCACTTTGCGGTTTCGTCGATTATCTGTTGGGGGGCCCTCGTGTAGGCTCGCCAAAGGTGCATCGGCGGGTTCCCGTGCCTCATTCGCGTCAAGATGCAGGTCTTCGTAAATTCCAGCGTCTCGAGTGATATGCCGTACAGCCAGTCGAGAACGTTCACATAGCGGGCTCGTTGGAGCAGGTGGATGAACTTGCGGCGAAGTTCTTCGCGCTGTTCGGGCATGAGTGCCCGATCCCACATGAAGGCGAAGTGCGGTCGCCAAGATTCCCCTATGATTCTGCCACGCTCCGGTATCGTGCAACATTTGATCGGCGTTTCGCCGTCTTCGAGGTACCTGCGTTTCGTTATGCCATCCCTCAGGTCGTCTTCCGCTTCGGCTTCCTTCGCCCAACCTCTGACAAATCTGGTTGTTTCGATAGTCTCTCCGTGCTTACCGGTAAGTGTTAGGCGGCTCGGTAGCCCATTGCGGAACGTTTTCTCGTCCATTGCCATCGTGCGGATGTTGACGTTGTACATTCCGGCATTCCGGGCGTGTTTTTCGATGGCCGTGATGGTTTCTTGGCTTGCTTCGCGGTCCCAGAGCAGGAGGCCGTCGCATGGCAGGGTGGAACCTCTCTCGTCTCCCGTGATGTTCTCTTGGCCCAGTTGGCTGTAGCGGCGTGCGCCGGGCATCCTTTGGTTGTGCTGAGCGTTCGCCCGGAACTTCCTGGCTTCGGTGGGATCTACCGCGGTGAAAAACAGGATCGTCTGGAGTGGAGCTGGCAAACTGTCTCCATATTTGGCCGCCTTGGTGTCGAGCGTGTAGCGAACGCAGTTTTCGCACTTCTTACAGGCGTGTGGAGATAGCTTGAACTGGTTGGCTGGCTGAGCAGTCTCGTTGTAGTGGCTGCTCATTTCGAGGCATCTCCACTCTGGTTTGCTGGAACGTGGTGGAGGGATAAACGTCAGGTTCGTAGCCGAATGTTGGGCGGTGTTTTGGTCCGATGGTGAGTAATTTTCTAAGGGGAGGTCTTGTTTAGAATAAGAGCCACCATCGAGTGTGGAATGTTCCACATCTTGGGAATTCTGATCCCTATGTCCTCATCTTCCACCTTGGTCGAGGTATCTGCTCCAGACGTTGATAGCCATAGCGCGAATAGCTGTAGTGCCAGGTCACGGCTGAGGTCGTTTTCGTCGTGGGAGCTGTCGCGATTGTCTTTCTGTGTCCCGGGTGTCCTGGGACGGCCGTGTGCGCCTTTCTTTCCCTTGGTGCGTTTCCGAGACTCGCGAGTCGCCTCTACTTGGTCTGTCGTCGGTTTGTCGTCGAGTTTGGAGCTTGCCCAGGGTTTCTGACTTGCGGTCTGATTCTCGCCGTCTGCTGAGTTCAGGATTTTGAGGATGGCTGCTTCAGCGGCGCGCATTGCTGCCGCCAGTGCCGGGTTGGCGTGCAGTTGTTCTTGCCAGTGCGCGAGTTCCGCTTCTTCGAAGCAGGTCGTGTCGCTCGGCGGAGCGCACGAGGTTCTGCGCATTTCGCTGACGTCGAAGTTTTGGGAATCGGTTCGGTTGCCGGCCACGCCGTCTGTCGTTTGTGCCATGGGACGCCGTCCTTATTTGCTGCCGGGGGACCATCCTCCGGCGGGATACCGGGATTGTAATGTCCTGGCGACGAGTTGGTCAGTGACACAAAAGTGAAGCCGCCGACATGGCATCGGCGGCTCCGAAAACCGTCAATCCATTACAGCTGTTGGTTAAGCAGCCGGAGTGACGGGCGCAGGACGGCGCGATCTGATTCTACGTGATCGGCGGTTCAGGTTTCTATCTCCCGGGCAACGAAGAAATTGTGAGAGTCGGGACGCGTTCCAGTGGCTGGCTGTTGCGGGTCCTAAGGCGAGACCTGCAAGCTGGTTGTCTCGCGTTCGAACGGCTGTCTGGGGGTTCAGCAATCTTCGTCGTCTTCGAAGTCTTCGTCGTAACCGTCGAAGACTGTTGACTTGAACCGGAAGAACAGGTTGCCTTTTCCCACGTACTCCAGGAGCATCATTCTGATTACGCTGCCCATCGTCGCTAGGTCCATGATGCCGACCATGCACTTGCCTATCCCGGCGACAAACAGCGTCGCTAGGACGATCAGGATGGTGGCCGCCTGCTTGCTCAGCTCGGGGCTTGGACGTCGGTTATCTCGTGGTCGCCGTCTGGGGCTTGCTCACCTTGCTGTTGAGTCCGTGCTGCTGCGCCATCCGTGTTGGGCGTTGCACCATGGGTCCCGTATCTGGACGGTTGCCACGTGCCCGTCCCGGGCGCGGTCTTCTCTCGCTGTCGTTTTTGGACCCTTTCCGTGCCGCTTACTGGTCAGTGTTCGGCGTCCAACGTAGTTGCCTTGTCCTTCGGAGCGAAGATCCGCTTGCCCTCCTTGACGAAGGCGGCGAAAATGTTTGTTTCCATGACGATCACATGGTGAACTTCTCCGCGGTCCGTTCTGATTGCCACGGACGGGATGCCCATGTAGTCTGCGGCGCTGCGGACGTAGACGCCGTCGCCGACGTATTTGGATTCTGACCAGTCCAGGCCGGTGATTTGATCGATCTTTTCCATGTTGTGATTCCTCCTCGTGGTGCTGTTATTGAGCTGCCGGGGCCGGGGCCGCTTTCGCAGGGCCGGCAGCTCGCAATAGTCCAAGTGCGGTTTCATGTCTTGGTGCCGGCTCTCAGAGCGTGGAGCTCAGGAGTTCAGCAGCAGGTCAGGGTTGTAGAACGTCGCGCCGGCTCCTCGGCTGACGCGTCCTGTTCGCCAGTCAGCTTGACGGCGGTTATTGGCCCATCATTACTGTGCGGACCTCGTACTGGCCGTGTCGCTTCAGCAGGGACATGAGGGTGTTGCCGTCACCGGGATGGCGCATCGTGAGCGCCAGGGCGCTGAGCGCGCTGTGCCATTTTTCGACGCGCCGTTCTTCGTCTCGCTCAATGTCATCTGGATCGGCCAGTCGGCGTGCTGCGTTGCGGCCGCTCTGCAGCATGATCGCAGCTGGGGGTCGTACAGGTCGATTGGTCGTTCGTGGCCATAACGGCGTTGCAACAGCCGGTCTGCGCGGTCAGCGATCTCACCTAGCGTGGGCGTGGTCTCCGGCGTCTCGGTGTCGGCCCGCACTATGGCGAACAGGATCTGCGTGGTTCGGTCGTCCAGATTGTCGAGCCGGTGGTTGAAGCGTAGGTGAGGAAATTTCGCTACTCGAAAACGGTTTGGCTGGCGACGAATGAGTTCGTCTCCGTGACGGAATTCGTTTTTACGGGCTGTGCCCGTTTTTCTGGTGCGGTCTCCGGTCAACTCTATCGGGTGCTGTCCACCATTGCCCGCAGCTGGTCGACTGCTTCTGGTATTTCATTGGCGATCAGCCGTCTATCCAGTGGGGGGTGCTCATCGGCGTAAACTGCTGCTCCCCCGAACTCGGTCAGGTACCGGTGGTTTTCACCTGGTGCTAGTTCTTTCGCGCCTATGATTTGATTTTCCCTGAGTAGGTCCGTCAGGATTCTCAGGTTGTGTCCATCGCGTCCGCTGACGGGGTATTCGCATCCGTAGGCTCCCAAGACGGCTTTGTACGCGAATTCGAGGGCATTTTGAGCCACGCGTCCGAACTGGAGGTCGTCGCCCACGTCGATGATTCCGGCGTCCTGGATGGCGTTGATCCAGGTAGCAGCTCCGGTTGCGTCCGTGATCTTCTTGTCGACATCGTCCCAGTCGATGCGTTCGTCTTCGTAGCCGGTTCCGTATCCAACGCGTCCGTCGGCCATGATGGGGTGTCCTTCCTTGAGGATGATGTTCGCCATGTGGTTTCTGAGGGTGCGGCCTTTGATGAATTCTGATTCCGTCATGCAGATGATGTCGATGCCTGAAGCCTCCGGCATCTGGGTCTTCTGTACGTCACGAGCGTGCTGTCGCAGGCTTTCCAGCCAGGATTCCGGCTGTGGTTCTCCCTTGACGACTAGCACGTCAATGTCAGAGTTCGGGCGGTGGTCCCCCCGGGCCCGTGAGCCAAACAGAAAGGTCTGCTGTGCGCTGGCCACTTCGTGGATCTGCCGTGCGATCCGGATTGCCTGAATGTCAGGTTTCAATTTGTTGAGTATTTCCATGGTGATTCGTCCGATTTCGGTGCGTCTTACTCTCAATAATACGGGAAAGTTGGGTTACGGCCGTCTGCCGATGGCTTAAATCACAGGCCGTGGAGGATGAAGATTCGCAGGTTCATAGTCGGACAAACAAAGGTCTGTTGCAACCGCTATAGTGACGGAACGATATTCGTCGGTGCCTTGACTGATTTCAGGCACCGATCAGTCAAATCTCGAGTAGCGAAATCTCCTCAGCGTAGGTGTGGTTCCGTGCTCATGGCGTCGCACCTCCTCGTTGTGGCTCTTGATCTTCGATCGTGCAGTCGTCTAACAGTGGGATCACAATTTCCTTCTGTCTAAATTGTGTGGAGTGTCGTTCGACCGCGGGCGTGAGCGGGTGGCTCACGCCCGCGGTGGCTGTGATGGTGTCTTATCTGTTCAGCAGCTCGACTTTGTACAGGTATTCGAAGGCGCAGACTACGAAGTCTCGAACGGCGTCAGACACTGCACCGAGGGCTGGGGTCCAGTTGAGCTCGATGTACATCACTTTACCGTGGGTGGACACGGGAGCGCCGGCGTGCTGCGCTTGGAACCGTACCGGATTCTCGCGGTAGGCCTGACGGAGCGATGCCGCAAGGTCGGCCGCGTCCGGTACTGCCGGCAAGCCATCGCGACTACGGCGACCGTGCAGATGGCCACTAGGGCGTGTTGACAAAATGAGCGTGGTGTTGCGCGCTCGTCACTGCGCTGGCGTCCAGCGTGACGCGCGCGGTTTCCTCGTCGGGGTGGTAGAGGTCGGCAAAGTATGTGCGGTATCCGAGCTCACGTGCTTGCTCTGCGGCTGCCTGGTGATACGTCGCCCGCATCTCTCTCTCTGCTGTTTGGCGCGGTCTTCCTGGTCGGCTGGGCAGAACACCTTGGTGCTGTCCACCATAGCGAGGTACTGGTCGAACTCCAGGCTCATCCGCATGATGGGCGCGCCCTCGGGCAGGTCTATCGTTGCGCTCAACACCCTGCGCTCACCGTGCTGGGAACGCGGGGCCTGGTAGGACCCGGTCAGCGAGAACGATGCTGCGATGAACGGATCCCGGGTGAAGCACGTCGCTGGGCGTGGAGTATCAAAGCAAGGCGCCCTGGTGCCATGCAGCCAGAGGTTGTCAGGGTCGACGGGTCGTATTTCTGGGCTTTCGTTCGTTTCCAAAACTGAGTGCTGCCGTGTGGCGGTGGTCCTCATTTCACCTCCTCATGTAGTGTTCCTCCTGCTGGGTAATGGTATTGCCGGGGCGAACTGCAAACTGGGGGTGATTGCCAACTCTTCAGATTGTCCGATTATCAATTCCGGCAGTCTGACGATTGTTTGATTGCCTCATCGTGAACCTTCGCCACGGCTTGCAGTACGTGGTTGCCGCGAGGATTATCTAGGTGGCCAACGTGACGATGCCGGCGACTACTCGGCCCAGATGTTTGGCATTGTGGGAGTCCGTTCTCAGCCTCCAGCTGTTCACGTGCGGGTACTGCACCGTGATGGTGGCATATACCAGGCTGCCGTTCGCCGGCTGCTCTTTTGGCCGTGTGATCGTTTGCCGACCCTACACTTTGGTGCGTTTCTGAATCGTCTCGTTCGCTTTGAAGAAGCTGTTGAGGTCGTGAAACACGGGAGCGTCGAAGTCAACCTGCTGCTTGAGCCGGTCGAGCAGTTGCTGGTCGCTCTGCTGCCCTACGGCTGCAGCGTCAGGATGATGACGTTGGACTCCCCGGCGCGGCGCCGGTTGGTGTCCGATATCGCGCTTCCGATGACTGCAGCGGTCGTCGGTGTGCCGGTCGCTGTCGCCAGCGTGTGGGCTCGCCGGTCAGCGCGGTCCACATCTGAGTCGTTGATGGTTACCGACGCTTCCGCGACTATGTACCTTTTGCTTCCGTCGGGGTCGTCGGTCATTACTATGATGTCGGCCTGTTCCAAATCGTCTGCTTCTTCGGCCGAGACCCTTCCTGTGTCCATCGCTCCGTTCAGCGTGCTGACCAGGTAGTCTGCTGTCTCGTGGGCTGGTGAATGCAGTCCCTGTATGTGTGTCAGACGCATATAACGGGACAGCAGGCTCTGAATGCGGCGTGCGGCCTTTCGTTCGTAGTCGGTGCCCGTCAGGTTGGCGACCCGACCGTCCACGTTGTTGACCTGACCGATCAGCTGGGCCATGTGCCCGTCGAGGTTGTCGAGTCTGCCGTCGATGCTGTCGAGCCGGTTCTCTACGGCGGTGAGTCTGCGGTCGAACGTATTGGCCATCTCCGAGACCGTGTTGGCGAGCTGGGCAACTATACCTGGCAGGTCGATCACTTCTTTGGAAAGGAGGCGTCTGCGCAGCTCCTCTTCGATCTCCGGATGCTGGTCCAGCGCGTGCATGAACTCGGTGGCCGGGTCTGGAGTGGTCATCGTTCTCCTCTGACAGTCGTGTGCCCGCAGGCTATCAGCAGCGTGCGGGCACGGCAAGTGTCTTCCTTTTGCTTTAGGCGGTTGGTAAATCTGCAGATTGCCAGACTTTCATACCGTTGGAATGCCTAATCTTCAGTGCGCGTTGCTATCCCACTGTCCCACCGGCCCGGAGCAGACGCGCCGGCGTCCAGTTGTGGGACCAGTGGTCCTCGTCGGGCGGCACGTGGCCGGCCCGCACGACTTTGCAGACGCTCTCGGCGAACTGCCGGTTGGTAAACGATCTCGCGGTCCTTATGACTACGCCCTCGTGCGTCGTTCCCATTGCGGACGGCTCCTGCAGCATCTGCTCGGTCATTTGTCTGAGCTGCTTGACTGACTGGACGGTGTCGCTCCATAGTACGGGCGTTGATGGACGCGACGGCGATTGCAGCGATGACTGGCGCTCCGGCGGCGACGTCGTAGGCGCTTCGTACTGAGGGGTGCAAGTTCTGCCACGGTTGGTGTCTCTTCGTTATGTATGCCATGGTGGCTGTGATCGTGCTGGCCCCGGCGATGACGGCGAATAGCAGGCTCGCGTACTGGATGAGCATTTTTGTGATGCTTCCCTGCGACTAGCGGCTAGCTGGCGGCGCACGCTTCTGGTCTTGGTCGGCGGTTTGTCAGTGCGGGTCCGGCGTCTTTCGTCGGGGCTACAGGTCAACGAACCCGGGCAGATCCTCGGGAAACTTCTGTAACGTCTCTCGCTGTTCGCGCAACCATTCGACGAATGGTGTCATGACCGGTCACAGATTCGCCTGAATCTTCTGTAACTGGAAGAAGGGGTTTCGGTCGAGGCTGAACGCTGCGCCCTCGCGTGTGGACCAGTCGAGGATCCATACGTCATCCTTCTCGACCGTGCCTATGGTTCGCATCAGGCTGGGGGTCTCGTAGCCCGGCACCATGCAGGGCCGGCTCGTTTCCGCCTCATCGAACGTGGCGACCGTTGCCTTGAGCCACAGTCCTTCGTGGTGTGCCTCCACGATTGTTGATCTCATCTGTTCCCTCCGGATTCACGCCGCCTCGTCGCCGGCATGAGTGTGGTTTCGGATACCCGGCTGGTTGCCTTTGTCCGGGTCTGACTTCCCCCGGATCAATGCTTGGGTCAGTCTGCCTAAGGCCAGTCCCACGAGTATCGTTGTCACGACTGCCATGATTGCCGTTTCCATCGTCTCCCCCTTGTGTGCTGCTCGGTTTCGTGCTGCTTGGGCCGGCCATCCGCAGTTTACGGACGGGCCGGTCTTTCGCCGGCAATCAGAGATTCCAGTCGAGCTGTATGCAGATTCGTCGGGGTATCTCGGCGAGTGCCCGGATGTAGCGTACGCGGAACTCCGCTCTTCTGAGATCGTCCATCGGTTGCTGTGCCAAGTGATGGGCGCGCACGTATTCGCTGGTGCTGAGCCACCGGGACGCGTGGTTCGGGCGGATGACTGCGTCCTGATCGTCGCCGAAGACGTCCGGATAGCCCTGGGGCATCTCGATGATGTCGCCGAACCCGATGAAATGTAAACATGCTCTAGACTGTCTCGTTCTTTGCGGTAATCTCGCGCCATCGTTTGAGTTCCCTTTTCGTTGAGTGGTGTTCTCGGTGTTCGGTCAGCCGCTCAACACGTCCTGCATCTTTGCGGCGTACTGCTCGTGTAGGACAAGATCATCGCTGTACGGCGGCCACGAGAACCTCGCCATTGCGAGGATGGCTGGCTCGTTCGTCGTGCTGACCACTTCCATCCATATCTGGATGAACCCGGCGGCAGAAAGGTATGCGTAGGCTTGGAACGATGTGTCCTCGTCGACCTTATGCGTCAGGACTCCCATGCCCTTGTTCCGGCGCGCTTCGATGATGTTATCGAGGTCCATGTCGTCCATCGCCGTCTTGAATTCGTCTTGGCCGTATTGGGTGTCAGCCACGTTTGCTTGGTAGAGAATCGTGAAGCGGTCGCTGTCATTGGTGGTCCTAGTGGTTGTCATTATCATGCTCCGTGCGTTCTGGCATCCGATATCCGGATGGCGTCCTCGGTTACTTTACGTTGCCGCTCTGCTCGTCGGGCATGGCCGGTGCTGCCCCCGGCTGAACTGCCGGGCCGTGGCCCACATCCCGATCGAAACAACCGGGATTGCGACCAGGAGCATAAGCAGTCGCGAGTCGGTGAAGACTTCCGCGACCGCGCTGGCTCCCACGGCGCAACCGACTCCGATGGCGAATCCGACCGCCTTCTGCCGGAACTGCTCGCCCTTTGCCCTGTCGGTCAGGCTCCTGGTCACTGAGACCATGGCCGTCCGTGTCATGGGGCGTTCTCCTCGCCGCGAGATGGGCTAATTTGGTTCAGTAGCTGGCGCCGTATTCCCGAGGCTCAATGTTGCCGGGGTTGCGCGGGACTCGGACGACGAACCTTTGTCCGTCGTAGTTTACGGTGAAGTACACTTACTCGGTGGTCCAGATGAAGAACGGCATTGGATCATCGCTGCCGTACTTTATGTCGACCTCTTCGTTAAGCCATTCCTTACCCGGTGGCGCGCGGTTTGCCGGTATGGAGGTGTGGACGATGTTGTCGAACGAGTCGTCATCGCTCATCGCCTTTACGATCATTCGGCGCCACGTTGACAGGTGCTGGTGTTGAGGCTTCATGATGATAATTGCAAACTTCTGTGCAGTTGGGGATGGGCGTTCAGTGCCGCGGGTAGTCCAATGTGGTGAAGTTTTGGCTGGTCAGAGGGCCTCCGCAGAGGTTCTGGCTGGTGCGGTAGGCGGCCAGCCTGATGCGTTCTAACAGCCACTCTGACCACTGGTTCCAACTGCCGTCGTTCAGGAGACGGTAGTACTGCTGGCGTTGCCACCAGATGTGGCGGCTGATTGCTATGGGTGCCTGCAGGGTTTGGCAAATCAGCAGCCGTCCGGTGCGGCCGTTGCCGTCGGCAAATGGGTGAATCGTCTCAAATTGACGGTGCCCCCAGATGGCTCGCAGCAGGGGGTCGGGCTCAGACTGCATCCATTCGATGAGCTGATTCATGAGCTGTGGGACGTGGTAATGGTGCGGTGGCGTCCAGTTGCCGATGGTCACGCCCAGGTTGCGGTAGTGGCCTGGCCTGATGCGGGGGTCTGGGTGTTGTCGCATGAGCGCAAGGTGCCAATCGGTCACATCTGCGGGGTTTTGGGAGTGTAGTGCCTGCTGGAGGGCTTGGTATAGAGCATTGGCGTAGTTGCCCGGTTGCGACGGGTCCTGTTCGATGTTCTCAATCAGTGACGACGTGTGGGCTTCGGTCATGAGCACTTGGTGTACTCGGCTTGGTTCTGCGTGGAGTGCGGTTCGCTGCAGTATCTGGACTGCTCGGCGGGTCCGGTCGGCGTTCAGCGAATCGAGGCGGACGTGTGGTGGCGGTGGTGCGAGCCACTCCGTTCTGAGAGATTCTTCATGTGAGTTCCTGTTCATCTTGGGAAATTTCTCTACTGCTTAAGTGCTGCGAGTTCGTGTGTACAACGCTGGCCCGACCGAGGGCGGGGTTTGTTGCGCTTGTTGACCACAGGGGTCTCCGGCGGTACACCCAGGCTAATGTCTCCTGCCCTGGCCCGGATATTTTCAGCCGCATTGATCTCGGCGTTCGTTTGGTGTCGACAGCTTGTGCTGTGGTAGCCACTTTTTGAGGTCGTGGCGCGGTACTGTAGCTTGGCTGGACTGACTTTCGTAACCTGCATGGTGTTTGCTTGCTTTTCCAGATCCGTGGAGTAGCGAAATCGTCTGGATCAGTGGAGCTGTCCCCAAGCTTATCGCAGAACACAGTCAGATTTGCCGGGAGCTATGTCTCGTCGTTTCGATCTCCGAGTTGCCGTGGGTGGTGGCCAGTTGCCTTGAATTGCCGTTACTTAATTTCTCCACGTAGCCGCAGCGCCATCATGATGTTCTTGGCGCGTTTTCGCCTAGCTCGGCTTGGTATGCCCTTGTTGGCCCTGCGGTGCTGACGTTTGCGAGGGTTCCTTTCCACGCTGGAGTAGGCTCGGTGCCCAGTTTGCATGGTCTTGTTCCTGTGCGGTAGGATAGTTCAAGTAGTGATTGAGAATACGGAATCCGTAATTGCTGCCGCGTTGTGTGCGGGAATAGGCGTATCATCTAGATGATACGCATGGTGTCCACTCGCAGGCTGTCTACCAAGAGGGTAGGGGCCCGGTTGACGCCGGCGGTTGTTGAACCGGGGTGCCTGGTGGCGTATTCGGGAATGGCGGGTGCGGCGGTGTTGTTGGCACCGGGTAAGCATTGCCCTTATGGCACCGGCGCGGTACTTGATCTCCAGAGCAGCTAGGATAGTACGTGTCCCTGCTTGGTCGTCGGTGGTGATGGTTCGGCGTGAGTTTTCCTTAGACTTCGTGGGTGGCAAGTGACACCATGCTCATGACGTAGGCCATGCTGTTGAGGTAGCGTTTGGCTGTCAGCGGGTTGCCGTCTTCCAGTGCCTTGAGGGCGTCTTCCGCCTCTTGGGCGGCGTGTGCGGTGGTTTCCGAGACTACGGCAATTGCCTTTCTTAAGTCTTCTTGTTGTTCATCTTCCGATAAGGATAGCATGTCTATTGCCGAGTTGTTGAATTCTCTGAACGAGTCCAAGAGTTGCTGGCCGTCGAAGGGCGTTTTGTGTTCCATTTTTCCTCTTCTTCTTCAGTTTAATGTTTACTTGCCGTCTCTCGATTCACTCATCGAGCTAGTTTCGCCATTTTCTCGAAGCAGGCTGGCCGCGTGATGCCTAATTTCATGTGCTTTGCCATAATTTTGCTACATTCAGCGTGGCATGAAGACGACGGTGCGTATTTCAGGGTGGGCGGCTGCGTGTCGGTCGATTGTTTCCTTCACTTGGTGCCAGGGCAGTCCGCCCAGTCCGGTGCCTAGTGCCGGTATCCCGACACTCGTGATGTCAAGGGCTTCGAGTTGCTGGTACATGCTGTCCAAGCCTTGGTCAATCCACTCTAGCCTTGACGGTTTTTTCCAGTGGACCTTAGTCGCTAGGTTGACGACGTAGTGAGGCTTTCGTTCTGATTTGGTCGGCATTATCTGCGGGTTGCTGACCGTCAGCGTGCCGCTTTGGCAGGCTTTGCGGTATGGGCTGACTATCCCTGGGTAACGCTTGGCGAACTGTTGGGCAAGTCCCTTGCCCATGATGCCGGCGCAGTTGACGGGGTTCACGACTGCGTCGAGGTCGTTGGCCTGCAGGATGTCGCCTCGTCGGTTCTCGGAGCCGTGTGTAGATTGCTTGACCAAAATTGTCACCTTCTGTCCTTTTTGGGGAATTTCTCTACTGCTTGTGCGGAGCCAGTTCGTGCGTACAGCGCCGGTTCCGCCTGGCGGCGGGGTTTTATTGCGCTTGTTGACCACACTGGTCTCCGGCGGTACACCTAGGCTAGTGGTTTCCTGCCCTAGCCAGGATTTTCAGGTCCTGGTGCTGGATATTGTTCGCGGCATTGATGTCGGCATTCACCGCATGACTGTGGCCCAGACACTGGAATATTGCTTGGCTGACTCGGTTGCCGTCATCGACATACCCGCATGATGAACACTGTTGCCTCGTGTGGTGGGCGGGCACGGCTATGAACTTGTGCCCGTACCACTAGGACTTGTACTCCAGCTTGGTGCGAAGCCCGTGCCAGCCCTGCGTGAGGATTGCGCGTTCAGGTCAGCTTTCTGCCTGACGTTCAGCCATTGCACGAGTGGTTGGCGAGTTTCTCGATTTTCTCAAATTGTTCCGATTGGAGACCGATAAAGCGAGAAATCAGGGATGCTAAGAGGTTCAACCCTCAACAGAGTTTCCGACGTTTCCAGTTTTACCCGTTCGCGAAGTTGCATGAGCAACCTGCCCAAGACATTGATTCCAACGAGGGTTTGATAGTCCACTGGCTTGGCGCCCCAGAAGTCATCGCGTCGGGAGTGTTCAACTATTGGCAACTTGCCGGTTTCCAGCAATAGCTCGCTGAACGAGTCCCAATTCTGGGCGAGTTTTACTTCCAAGCACCAGCGCATAATCTTCACCCGAACCGCATTCCAATCAGGGCGAGATTGATTGAGGTGTGGCCTGCCGTTCATTTTTGCTGACATTGGGCTTTTCTGTGCGATGATGAGACGTTGCACATCTGGCTTATGAGGAAATCGACACGCTTGGTACAATGCCTCAGAAGTACGTATGTCAACACCGTTTACGACTAAGCCCCAATCCACCGAAAAGATGAGCGTGGCATCGTGGTGAAGGGGTGAGAAAGTGCTCCCGGCTTCGGGGATAATGGTTTTTGAAACAGAAAACCACCCTGAAACAAGGAGCGCCCAATAAATGCTACCACCTGAGCGCCCCGACCGCATCCACGTCGCCTTCGACGATCACCGTCTGGTGTCCAACGCTGGGCTGCTGCTGCCGATCACTTTGGCCCAGCACCTGAGACTGCGTGAACTCGTCGACGACCACGTTGACCTCGCAGATGCGCCGGGGCGGGCGAATGCGGGAGACAAGATGCTGACCCTGGTGGCATCCGCGCTGGCTGGCGGCGACTGCATTGACGACGCCGACGTGTTGCGCACCGGGGGAACCGCCCAGACCCTGGGCTGCGTAGTCAAGGCGCCATCCATCCTGGGGACGTTCCTGCGCAGCTTCCGGTGGGGCCACGTCCGCCAATTGGATCGGGTCAGCCGCGAGCTGCTGGCACGGGCCTGGTCGGCTGGGGCCGGACCCGGCGACGCGCCATTCACCATCGACCTGGATTCGACGATCTGCGCGACCTATGGTCTGGCCAAGGAGGGGGCGCGCGACCACGGCTACACGGGCAAGAGGGGCTATCACCCGCTGTTGGCCGTGGCCGCTGGCACCGGCGACGTGCTGATGGCCCGGCTGCGCGAGGGCCGGGCCAACACCGCTCGGGGTGCCGCCCACTTCCTGAGGGAGACGGTGGGGCGGGTGCGCTACGCCGGGGCCAGGGGACAACTCACGGTGCGGGCCGACAGCGGCTTCTACACCCACGCCATCGTCGCCGCCTGCCGCCGGATGGATGTCCGCTTCTCCATCACCATCCGCCAGAGTGCTAGCCTGCGCAGTCTCATCGAGGCCATACCCGAGCAGGACTGGACGCCCATCCCCTACTGGATGGAGGGTGCCGCCGCTGTGGCCGAAACCAGCTACACTCCCTTCCAGAGCAAGCCGGACGCCGCGCCGGTGCGGCTCATCGTCCGGCGGGTGAAGCCCACGCCCGGTTCCCAGTTGGCCCTCTTCGCCACCTACCGCTATCACGGCTTCATCACCGACCGGGAGGGGGAAACCCTGGCACTGGAGGCCGACCATCGGCGCCACGCCGAGATCGAGAACGCCATCCGAGACCTCAAGTACGGCGTGGGGTTGAACCATCTCCCCTCGGGCCGCTTCCCCGCCAACGGCGCCTGGCTGGCGGTGCAGGTGATCGCCCACAACCTGGCACGCTGGACGGCGCGCATCGGTCTGGGCGAGCAGATCGTGACCACCAAGACCCTGCGACGCCGCTTCTTTTCCATGGCCGGAAGGCTCACCCGCTCGGCGCGCCGCCTCACTTTGCATCTGCCCCAGCGTTGGCCCTGGGAAGCCCAGTTCAGTGGCGCCCTCGCCAGATTCCGAGCGCTGCCTCTCCCCTCCTGACGGCGCACGACCGCCACTGACCCGCCATCCGGCCAACTGAACGTCCCCGCAAACTCGCACCAGCTCGGTCCGCGAGCATCTCTTGCTGCGTCTTATCCCGCCATCTCGCTCGCAACAACCACTGTAGGCCGACATCGTCGCCCCCAAAAACGCCTGCAGACCGCCGCCAACCCCCCCCTCTACCCGAATTCGAGCCCGGGCCATCGCGTTTGTAATTTCCTCACACCCCCTTCCAGTGTTCTCACTCCCTCAGTCCGTGTCCATCGGTGGATTCGGGTTTAGAAGCCTACTGCGCTACGAAAGGATGGCCTACCCAGGTGATCCGTGACCTGGGTAGTGGTATGAACTACCGGAAGAAAGGTTTGCAGGAGCTGCTGGAACTGATCCTTCACCGGAAGGTAGAGCGACTCGTGATTACGCACAAGGATCGCCTGTGGCGCTTCGGTGCTGAGTTGGTGTTCACGCTGTGCGAGTTGCAGGGCATTGAAATCGTGCCCATCTATCAGGGTGAGCAGCCGAGTTTCGAGGAAGAGTCGGCCCAGGACGTTCTGGAAATCATCCATCGGCGCCCATCGGGTCCACCAGCGACTGCTCCGTGAGGTAGTGCTTGTTCTCGGACAACTGATTTGGCGGTAGGTGTGCCACGCCCGGCAGACGCGGCGGGGCCAGGCAAATCTGCTGGTCCCGCTCGCGGTTCGGTTATTCGCCTGCGGCGGCCTGGTCAGTTGGCTGGGATGGAGACCCTGACGCCATTCGTCCACTTGCCGATGTTATCTCCGTCCCCGTCGTAGGCCCGCACCGAGTAGAAGTAGCTCTGCTCTGCTGTTAGGCTGCTGGCATCATCCCGGTACTCGGCGGCCCCGTCGTTGTCGGCGTCTTCCACCCGGCGGGCGATGACCTGGTATTTGCTGTCGGCGGCGTCCAGGCGGCGGCGCACCCGGTAGAAAGTATCATCCCCGGCCCCGGCCGGCGCTTCCCAGGTCACCAGCACCGAGCCGTCGGCCTGCAATTCCGCCTGGACGTTGCCGGGCCGCGGTGTTTCGTCCACATCGTCAACTTTGATGGTCACGGCGATGCTGGCGGCCAGCCCACCGCCGTCGGTGGCGGTTACCGTTACCGTGTAGGAGTCGGTGGACTCGTAGTCCAGCGCCCCGCTGGTCTTTAGCTGGCCGCTGCCGGCGTCGATGGCGAAATGGCCGTCGGCGGCAGTGCTGCCCAGGGTATAGGTCAGGCTGTCGCCGTCCAAGTCGGTGGCAGATGGTGAGTCGTCAATGACGACACCGGCGGCGGTGTTCTCCGCTACGCTGACTGTTGCCGCGCCGACGGCAAAGGCCGGTGCCTCGTTCACGTTGGTTACGCTGATGGTTATGGCTATGCTGGCGGCCAACCCCTCGCCATCGGTGGCGGTTACGGTTACCGTGTAGGAGCCTGCCGTTTCGTAGTCCAACGCCCCACTGGTCTTTAGCTGGCCGCTGCCGGCGTCGATGACGAAGTGGCCGTCGTCGGCGGTGCTGCCCATGGTGTAAGTCAGGGTGTCCCCGGCATCCAAGTCAATAGCCGTCGGCGAGCCGTCGATGTTCGTGCCGGCTACGGTGTTCTCCGCTACGCTGACCATGGCGCTGGCGGCGGTGAAGGTTGGCGGATTGTTGGCCGCCCGCGCTTCCTTCTCGCCCGGCGCGGCGGCCGGGATGGAGACCTTGACGCCTTCCGTCCACTTGCCGATGTTATCTCCGTCCCCGTCGTAGGCTCGCACCGAGTAGAAGTAGCTCTGCTCTGCTGCTAGGCTGCTGGCATCATCCCGGTACTGAATGGCCCCATCGTTGTCGGCGTCTTCCACCCGGCGGGCGATGACCTGGTAGCTGCTGTCCGCGGCGTCCAGCCGGCGGCGCACCCGGTAGAAAGTATCATCCCCGGCCCCGGCCGGTGCCTGCCAGGTCACCAGCACCGAGCCGTCGGCCTGCAATTCCGCCTGAACATTGCCGGGCCGCGGTGTTTCGTCCACATCGTCAACTTTGATGGTCACGGCGATGCTGGCGGCCAGCCCACCGCCGTCGGTGGCGGTTACTGTTACCGCGTAGGAACTCTGGCTCTCGTAGTCCAGCGCGCCACTGGTCTTGAGTTGGCCGCTGCCGGATTCGATGGCGAAGTGAGCGTCGTCGGCAGTGCTGCCCAGGGCGTAGGTCAGGCTGTCGCCGTCCGAGTCGGTAGCGGCAACGGCATCGCCGATGTTCGTGCCCGCTGCCGTGTTCTCCGCCACGCTGAACTCTGTCGCGCTGTCGGCGAAGGCTGGCGGGTTGTTGGCTACCGCCCGCTCCTGGCTGCCGAACTCGGCTGCCGTCGCCTGCCCGTCTCCGTCCCAGTCCGCTTTCAGCGCCGGGTACTGGCTGCTGGACCCGAAGTCCCAGATGTTGGTGTCCCAGTCGGCATAGATGCCGGTGGCCCCGGTGGGAGATTGCAGCTCGGCAGTGGTCTTGCTGCCCGGCTGCCCGGTGGTCTCGGTGTTCCAGTAGCTGGCCGTTACTGTGGCGCCGCGGTTGAGCCCCGCCAGCCCGCCAACATTCCGGCCCCCTTGCACTGCGCCGGTGGCGTAGCTGGCTTCCACCGTTCCCAGCAGAACTCCCACCAGCCCGCCGGCAGTGTCCCCGCTGGTTACGCTGCCGGTGGCGTAGCCGGATTCCAGTGCTCCGCGCAGGTGGCCTACCAGCCCGCCAACGTTGGTCTTCGCGCCGGTCACGCTGGCAGTGGCGTAGCTCCGACGGATGCGTCCGTCTTCATGTACGAAGCCCACCAGACCGCCGACGTTCTCGCCGCCGGCGACGCTGCCGCTGGCGTGGACGGTTTCCACCACGCCGAAGAGGATTCCCGCCAACGCGCCTACGTTCACCTGGCTGGCGACATTCGCGTTGGTCAAGCTCAGGTTGCGGATAGTCCCACGCCGGCCCACGGCGCCGAACAGCCCCACGCTCTTGCGCCCCGGCCGGTTGATGTGCAGGTTGGCGATGGTGTGCCCGTTGCCGTCGAAAACGGCGTTGAACGCGGGGTCGCTGGGGCGCTTCAGGCCGACGTTGCCGCCCAGGGGATCCCAGCCGGAGCCGCCGTTCCAGTAGGCATCGGCGGCGTCAACATCCCCGCTGCCGTCGGTGTCGAAGTCCAGGTCTGCGGCCAGCTCGTAGCCGCTGCAAGTACTTTCGGGGCAGCCCATGCCGGCCGCCGCATCCGGGAAGGCCGCGCCGTAACCGGCGTTTTCGGAGGCCCCGTCGCCGTCCAGGTCCCAGCGGACGGCGTGGAGTTGCGCCAGGCTAACAACCTCAATGAGGCCGTCAGCGTCGCGGTCGTAGTCCCTGGTTAGGTTGATGGGTACGGCGATGCTGGCCGCCAGCCCGCCGCCGTCGGTTGCGGTTACTGTTACCGTGTAGGAACTCTGGCTCTCGTAGTCCAGCGCGCCTTTGGTCTGCAACTGGCCGCTGCCGGAGTCGATGGCGAAGTGGGCGTCGTCCGCCGTGTCGCCCAGAGTATAGGTGAGGGTGTCCCCATCCGGGTCGGTGGCCTCCACCGGGCCTCCGATGTCCGTGCCGGCAGCGGTGTTCTCCGCTACGCTGAGGGCTACGGCGCTGTCGGCGAAGGCTGGCGGGTTGTTGTCTGCCGCCCGCTTGGCCGGGGGCGTCGTCCGCACCTGGTCGCCGAACTCCTGCCAGGTGGCCACACCGTTGCCGTCGAAGTCTACCTTCAGCGCCGGGTACTGGCTATCGATCCCAAAGTCCCACAGATTGGCGTCCCAGTCGGCGTAGATACCGCTGGCGCCGGTGGGCGTTTGCAACTCGTATGTGGTCTTGCCAGCGCCGCCGGCGCTGTCGGCCTGGCCGGTGGTATCGGTGTTCCAGTAACTAGCTGCAACCCCGTTGTCCTGGCCGGTATTGCTCAGTCCAATCAGGCCGCCCGGCATGGCGGTGGCAAAGCCGGATACTTGGCCGGTGGCGTAACTGCGCTCCACCCACGCGTTTATGAAAACACCCCGGTGCTTGAAGGTGCTGCGGCCGGTCAGCGCGCCCACCGACTTGTGACCATGTACTGTGCCCCGGGCGTAGGAGTCGAGGATGGTGCCCTTCCAGTTCCCGCCGACCAGACCGCCAACCGGAGTCCCCGTTTTCAGGTATTCTCCGTTATTGTACCGTGCGGTAACGGTGACGGAGGACCAGCTGGTTTCCACCGTGCCGTAACTGTTTCTCCCCACCACTCCGCCGAGGTAACCCACCCCTTCCACTTGGCCCGTGGTGAAAACGTTCTGCACCAAGCCGGAATTGTAGCCCGCCAGGACCCCCACCTGGCTTTTGCCGCCGGTGACATTCGCATCCTTCAACCCCAGATTGCGAACAATCCCCCCGAGGCCGATATACCGGAACAGTCCGACAAAGTAGGAGGGCCGATTGATGAGCAGATTGGAGATGGTGTGGCCGTTGCCCTCGAAGGTGGCGTTGAAGGCGTTGTTGCCGATGCCGGCGAGGGGGCTCCAGCCCGCGCCGCTGTCCCACCAAGCGCCGCCGTGGTCGTTGATGTCTACGACGCCGTCGGCATTGCTGTCGAAGTCCAGGTCGTCAGTCAACTCGTAGCCCATGCAGCCGCCGCTTACCGGGCAGCCCATGCCGGCCATTGCGTCGGGGAAGGCGGTCTCGTAGTTGTTCTGGTTGGCGTTGTCTTCCGCCACGCCGTCGCCGTTGGGGTCCCAGCGCACGGCGTTCAACTGGATCCAGCTGCCCACCTCAATCAGCCCGTTGTCGTCGGCGTCGTAGTCCGTGTTGGTTGAGCCGGCTCCCGCGCTGCGGGCGCTGCGGACGACGCTCTCGATGACGCTGGCAGCCACCGTGTTCAGCGTAGGGTAGTCGCTGGCCTTGCCGAAGTCCCACGGGTCGTCTTGGCCGGTGCCGTCGTTGTTATCGCCGTCGGCGTTGTCGATATCCAGGTTCCAGTTGGCGTAGATGCCACTGTAGTCGGTCGGACTTTGCAATTCGGAGGTGGTTTTGCCTTCGCCGCCATCGCTTTTCGCCCTACCGGAAGCCGTGGTGTTCCAGTAGCTGTGGCTGATCCGGGAGCCCTTGTGTAGAGTGTTCCCCACCAGACCGCTCACCCAGCTTGTCCTGTTGGGGGCGGTTGCTGCGCCGGTAGCGTAGCTGGCCTGGATGACGCCATCGTAGTTGGCCCCGGCCAGCCCGCCCACCCAGCCTTCGGTCGAGTTGACCGCACCGGTGGCGTAGGCGGCCCGGATCCGGCCCTGGTTCAAGCCAACCAGCCCGCCGCTGGTGCCGCTGCCCGACACGTTGGTTGCCGCGGAACTGAGCGTTATCAAACCATTGTTGCCGCCCACCAGTCCGCCCACGAGGCGCCGGCCATTTATGCCGCTGGCGACCCTGCCGCTGGCGGCGGCGTTGATTACCATCCCGCCGTTCAGGCCGACCAGGGCGCCCACGTGGTCCCGTCCCGTTACATTGACGCCGGCCAGCGTGGCGTTGCGCAGGATTCCCGACACGCCGGTGGCGCCGAAAAGCCCCACATTGTTGTCTCCGGCGTTGTCTCCCGCACCGGCGCCGCCGCGGTCGATGAACAGATTGCTGATGGTGTGACTGTTGCCATCGAAGGTAGCGCGGAAGGTGTTTTCTCCTACTCTCCCCAAGGGCTGCCATCCCTTACCACTGTTCCAGTGGTCATCATTGCTGTCAATAACGGCCACGCCGCCGGTGTCGCTGCCGGTGTCGGTGTTGAAGTTCAGGCCCGACGTCAGTTCGTAGCCGGTGCAGTTGGACGAGGCGGCATCGCCGTCGGTGTCGGGGCAGCCCATGCCTGGCGCCGGGTTGGGGAAGGCGAGGGCATAAGCCGGAGCGGCGGAGGCGCCGTTGCCGTCCAGGTCCCCGCGGATGGCATTAAGCTGGTCCAGGCTGTCCACCTCGATAAGGCCGTCATCGTCGACGTCATAGTCGATTTGGCCCCCAACTTGAGCCAAGGTGCGGGGCCCCACGCTTACCGGGTCGTCCACGTTGGTCACGGTGATGGTCACCTCGATGGTGTCGTCCACGCTGTCGTCGGGGTTGCCGTCGGCGTCCTTGCCGTCGGTGACGCCGACCGTTACCACGTAGGATGTCCGTTGCTCATAGTCCAGGGCGGCCCTGGTCCTGATCCGGCCCTTGGCGGACGTGATCCTGAAGCGGGCCGAGTCATCACCGCTCATCGTGAAGGTGAGGGTGTCGCCCTCGGGGTCGGCGACG